>NZ_JBTEYY010000002.1:0-105606 GCF_055791265.1 Rickettsia sp. 109562A South Dakota | reverse complement strand
TACTGTAATGTCAAGTCGATGTTTACAGTAAGTACATTTGCTTCAACATATTTGTACTTACTGTTTTTTTTCTTACATAAGATCGTCACTCTTATACTCAATCAAAATTATATATTAATTTAAATAATGTCAACTATATTCTTATTAAATAAGAATATTTATAGGTTATAGTAAAACTGTGTCAGTTGTACAAAATATAAGGAAATTTTTACAAACTAAGTTTGAAATGGATGCTTCGCTTAGACAAAAATTAATCAAAGATGGTGGCGTCCCTCCCTCAGTAGTGTCAGGGTTAATAAATGAAAGAAAAGTTAACCCTCACTTGATAAGTATAGTGAAAATAGCAGACTATTTTAACTGTTCAATAGCAATGGTGTTAGGTAGTGATAAAAATAATAATAAAAGGTTTGTATATAAGAAGCTTACACAAGATCAAATATCGAATAATTTAAAAGATAATATAAGGGAGCTAATCAAACACAAACAAATTAAGCCTGTTGATTTATCGAAAAACATAGGAATAGCAGAAAATAGTATAAAGGAGTTAATTCAAGTAAACTCCAGTAAGAAACTACTTAGTTTAAAAAGCGTAATTGGTCTATCTAACTATTTAGAAACAACAATAGATGAACTAATAGGAAGAAAGTAGTGCAAATACACACTACAATTGTAGTGCATTATTATACTACAAACTATCTTTTAAAACCCTTATTAACTTATCATTACTAAGATCTTTAGAGTGCAATATTAATGCCTTAATAAGCCTTGACTCACTAATTTTTCTTCCTAATGTAGAACTAATACGATTTTGAGTTCCTTTTAATATATCTAGTGTACATTGGTCTAATCTATAACTCCTAGGATATTCTTTAAAATTTGTCTGTCTAACAATACTTTCATTATATTGAATACTATCTATTTGTTTAATACTAGATAGCTTACTATGTTGTGCTCTATCTACTAACTTAGTCATTGTATATTTATAACCTCATGTGCTAAAGAACTATAATCAGATACTGCTTTACAGGTAGGGTCATATATATGAATTGGTATTTGTGCAATACGAGACTGATTGATAACTTCAAATTTTCTAATCCTTGTTTGTAAAACCTTGTCTTTGAATGTAGATAATTCATTTTCTATGTAATAATTAGTCTGTTTATTACGTACATCATACATGTTACGAACTATGTAATAATTAATATTAGTTCCTTCTTTTATTTCTCTAGCTGTATGTATTAAATCAGCAGTACCATCTAGTGCTGCTTTATCATAAGTTATTGGTATTATTATAATATTAGCAGAATATATTGCATTCACTGTAATAACACCTAAATTAGGAGGACAATCTAAAATAACATATTCATATTTATGCAAATTTTTAATACTATTTATTAAGATTTTTTCACGATGATTACGAAAAGTCACTGATTCTGATGCTTTAGAAAAAAGAATATTGCTATGAATTACGTCAAGATTTTTTATAAATACATCTTTGATTTTGGCTGGATATATAATTTGTTCAATATTAGTAGAAGGCTGAGAAAAAAGATCCTTGATAGTATATTTAATATGTAAATCACTTTTAAAAATCTCGCAACTATGAGCCTGCGGATCCATATCTATAATAAGTGTACTATAATTCAAATATGCAATTGAATATGCTAAGTTTGCACTAATAGTAGACTTTCCAACTCCTCCTTTCTGATTAATTACAGCAATAATTTTCATATTAAATCATTTTATGTTAATACAAATATAGTGCAAAATATACTACATTTGTATTAATATATATTACTACAAAAAATAAAACAAATTAAAAATAAATTCCTATTTAATAAGAATTTTTATTGACATACTTATTCAATAAGTTTACATTATATACATGTAAGTACAAATATGTTGAAGCAAATGTACTTACTGTAAACATCGACTTGACATTACACATATGACACAGAAAAACAAACTAACATGCTCTAGAGGAGCATTCACAGAAGTATTTGAAAAATACAATGTTTTTAACAGCACCCCCCAATACCTAACTCCCGACTACTTCCTATCTAGCAATAGGAGGGAGAGCTACTACAGCAGAAAATATAGCGTCAACAATCTTAAGCCTCAATCTAAACACAGCAAAATAGCACAAGTAGCATCAATAGTATTAGTATCACTAGGTCTTCTTGCGACCGCAGTAGAAGTAGAGGCATCAGATAGTATTGAGTTACAAAAAGAGGCATCATCAGGTAAGAAGAAAGAATCAACATTTGAAGCTATTCACTTAAGTAGCTCTTTACTGGATGTAGTGCCACAACTTCCTCTAGGTGTAGTACCAAATCCTCCGTTGATGCCGTCAGCTCCACCACCGCCACCTACCTTTCAACCTATGCCTGATTTACTAGGGGATAATATTATAAAGCACAATACAGACTTTATGCAGGCAATGAAAGATATAATAAAAGGTAATTTCAAGTTAAATAAAGTAAAGAAAAAGCCAGAACAAGGATTATTAAAACTTAAGGTGAATTTATATGGGGGTCTGCTATGAATCAGGAAAAATGCATATATGCAAAAAGATTAATAGATAAGCTGGTTAGATTTAATAGAAGAGCTACAAAACAAGGAAAAACCCTGGTGGATATTAAGCAAATCAAAGAGGCTATTTTTTTTGCTCAAAAGTATCATGAAGGACAGTTAAGGCATTCAGGAGAGCCATTTTATAGCCATCCGTTAGAAGTGGCATATATGGTATCAGATTACTTATTTAGGACGGACATGATAGTAACTAGCATACTGCATGACACATTAGAAGATACAGAACTAACTTATGAGGAAATAGCAGCAATATTTGGCAGAAATATAGCAGATAATGTGGAGTCTTTAACGAGGATTAAAGAGGATGGTAGCAAAATCAGCAGTTCAGAAATAGTAGAAAGTCTACGTACAAGTGGTAGGGATGAAATATTGCTAATTAAGCTATTTGATCGATTAGACAACATCAGAACTATTTATTACAAGCCAAAATTAAAGATCAGAAAGGCAATAAAAGAAACACGGGAATATTTTGTACCTGCAGCTAGTTATCTAGGAGTAAATGCGGTGTACGGAGAATTATCGTACATCTGCAATAGTTATTAAAGTAATTAAAAAATAAAATTAATCATAGGAGTATCAGAAGATAAAAAAGCAAGAAAAAGAACTTAGAAGAAATGAAGAAGTGTCAGAGTATTACAACGAAGGCAATAGCCTATACGATCTCGGAAAATACGAAGAAGCAATCGGTGTGCCAGGAGAAATCTGGTTGAATAAGGAGGTGATATGTCTCTTTAGCCAAGGAGTAACTAACCGGCTAGAATCGAGTTTTGCAGGTAGCAAAGTAATGTATTAACTGAAGCGTAAACAGGGTGAATGTAGGCCGAAACGAAAGTGAACGACAAGAGAGCCTCGAGAACTTTGATTAATGCCGGAAGCTGACACTGTCGATGATGTGTTAAGCGATATGGTGAGTTTAATACTATTATCCGGCGGGGTATGGGTCGTCAGCATACATGAAACTGTTCAATCAAGGAACCTGGGAGATCCTAAATACAAGGAGTTTGAGCCGTATATCAGAAAAACGGCAGAGCAGCATATTAAGTTACACCATCAGACATATTTAGAAGAAGCAGACGGCGGAAAGGCTTTAAAGGAGCTTGCTGAAATCATGAAGAATATAGGCTGTAAGGGGTTCGAAGCAGAAAATAGTAAGAATAGTGCTAAGTCCACAATGGGAAAAATTAAAGGTGTCTTAATAGCAGGTGGAAAATTTGGTTTTAATGTTGTGTTAGAAAGTTTAAAGCAAGGTGTTTTTAAGAATTATGTAAAACAGCAGGCAATAGAGCAATCTAAAAAAGTAGGCAGATACGTTACGCACTGTATAGCGG
Source organism: Rickettsia sp. 109562A South Dakota (assembly GCF_055791265.1). Lineage (NCBI taxonomy): Bacteria > Pseudomonadati > Pseudomonadota > Alphaproteobacteria > Rickettsiales > Rickettsiaceae > Rickettsia > Rickettsia sp. 109562A South Dakota. The sequence continues at coordinate 101,686 of NZ_JBTEYY010000002.1, read as the reverse complement.
ATAGATTTAAGAAGCAAGCTAAGTGGTAAGACTGCAAACTGTGACAACAATAGCATTGCTGCTGAAACATTAAAACAAAATGTGATTGGCACTAATAGCACTAAGCCAAAATCTTCAGGGATGGGGCGGTAAATAATAGTCAGAGATTAAACTTCAGTAATTATAAATGTATCAAACAATAGATCATAAGATACACGGAATAATATTTACGACGCGAGAAATAGATATTATTGCGTGTATTATGAATGTTAATGGTCGGAAGAGAATTGCTGACATTTTAAATATATCGCCACGTACTGTAGAAGTGCACATTAAAAATATTCTTATTAAGATAGATGGTAATTCTCAAGATGCCATTAAAGATTTTGTAGGTAAATCAGATAAGTTAGCATTAATACAGCAACATTATATTAGTTTATTACTGAGGAAATTATTTTTAGTACAGATTGCAAAAGTAGCATCGCAGATACAATTTAGAGAAATATTATGCCAAGTAAAATGTGAGGATATAAAGTTTTTAGAAGATATCATTCATTATTTAAAATTAGCAAAAATTAAGATTAGCAATATTGCTGATAATCATGATGCACACAAAAAGCTAACTATAGTAGTTTTAAGGGAAGAACACTTGTTAGAATTAACGAGCGGCAAGAGTTTACATAATAGAATATTTGTATGTTTTGATAAGGGATTAAGGGATAAGTTTTTAGAAAAATTTACTAGCATTAAAATCATAGATTGTTTTGAACCAAATCAAACATATAGTGCAATATTTAAGATAATACAGGTACTAGCACCAGATATTAATTTAAATCAAGATGTTGAGAATTTTAATAAACAAAGTAAGCAAATTATCAATTTAAAAATAGCTTTATCATATGAGGAGTTACAAGAAAATAGGAAACTAGGGAAGAAAACATTAAATAATACTCGGATTATAATTGGAATTTTAATTGTTGCATTAAGTATAGGGATAATATTTGCAATGTTCACACATAAACACAATGTATCAACAGCCATGAGTATCAATTTTTTTCTTCCGGATCAGAAAGTATTACTTAGTAGGAGGACCATAGACAAGCAATTAGAGAATATTTTATCAAGATCCGATGGCATCAATGTAGCTGTGTTGTTAGGGATTGGCGGTGCAGGAAAGAGCACTATAGCAAGACAATATGGCAAGGGTCGTAAAGCCTCTATAATATGGGAAATCAACGCAGAGACAAAGCATAGTATATTATCCTCATTTGAGGCTCTGGCATACGCATTATGTAACAATAATAATGATCGGCAAGAGTTACGTAATATTTTAGATATCAAAGATTTTGTAAAGCAAGAGGAGCAATTATTGCTATTTACGCAGAAGCAGTTAAAGCAATTAGGAAGATGGATAGTTATTTATGATAATGTTCAGTTATTAAAGGATATTTTGGTTTATTTACCATTGAGTCAGGAGTCTTGGGGCGAGGGTAAAGTAATTATTACGACTAGAGACAGTAATATAGTTAATAATGACTTCATAGATGAGAATAATGTTATTAATGTTGGTGAGATAAGTACGTCAGAGAAGATAGAGTTATTTTATAAGGTAATTGGCACTCCATCTATGATATATACTTTTAATGAAAGAGAAATAGAACAATTTTTAGCTGCAATACCATCATTTCCTTTAGATGTGACAACAGCAGCACATTATATAAAATCAACAAATATAGGATTTGCTGAATATTTAGAAGAAATAAAGCTATCAAACGCTGAATTTAATGAGTTGCAAGCTTCAGTATTAGATGAGGTGAGTCAATATAGCAAAACACGTTATAGTATAATAACGCTAGCACTACATGAAATACTGAGATCACATGAAGAATTTAAGGAACTAGTATTATTAATATCTTTACTTGATTCGCAAGAGATTCCAAAAGAGTTATTATTTTGGAATAAAGACAAATATATCACTAATCATTTTATACAGAATTTAAGGAAACAGTCTTTAATTATCAGCACGCATTTTGAAGTACCGGATAATATTCGAAGCTTTTCTATGCATCGTAGTACACAAAATAATATATTAGTAGAAATGATAAATTTGCTAAGTAGAAGTCAAAGAGAAGAATATATAAAGAATATCTTATATAACATCCAGTCATATATATTACATCAAATTGATTTAGAAAACACTGCACGTTTAAAAAATATCATAAGACATTGTAAGGCTTTATTAAGCAAAGAGAATTTACTAAGTACAATATCTATTACTTCACTAAGGAATGATTTGGGTATTATTAGTTACTATTTAGGGCAAGATCAGGAAGCAAGAGAAATATTAGAGGGCAATTTAAGTTTAAATAATAGTTTAGAAGACAGAGCATTTATATTAACTCATTTAGGAGCGATATATAGGAAGTTAGGTCAAAATTATGACAAAGCTATATCATATTTGCAGGAAGCAATAAGGATCTATGAGAGCAGTGTGATAGCGGATACAAGAATAGGTTTAGCATTAATGCATTTGGGTAATACGCATAGGACCCTGGGGAATTTATCTGAAGCAATAAAGATCTTAGGAAGGAGTGTTGCTATTTACCATCAGCACGAAGCGGTATCAGTAGGAGAAATAAGAGCATTGGGATATTTAGGAGTAGCATATCGTGAGGCAGGGGATCTTATTAAGGCAAGAGAATGTTTAGAGGAAGCAAAGAGACTGTATGATCGTTTTAAGTATCCTAAATATAATTCGGTATATGCCGGGACTTTAGCACATTTAGCGATCACTGATAGAATGATGGGACAGTATCATACGGCAAAAGGGTTATTAGAAGAGAGTATAGAAATTTATAAAAATATCAGACCTATAGATCATCCTGATATAGGTAGGAATGTAATGAATTTAGGGATAATTTATGGTGAGTTGCAAGATAATAAAAGATCACAAGAGTTATTAGAGAAAAGTCTTATAGATTATGAACGTAATTATGGCAATGAGCACATAGAGACGGGTAAAGTACTAAATCATTTAGGTCGATTATACATATTGACCAAAGACTTTAACAGAGCAGAAGAGGTATTAACAAGAGCCAGTAATATTTTAGTACGAAATATGCATCCAGAAAGTTATCGGTCTTTTGAATTAATGGGTGATTTAAAGATGCTATTAAGTGAGGATAAAGCTGCCATAAGCAATTATCACAGAGCATTGGAGCTTGCCATGCAATCTTTTTCTAAAAAATCTATGCATATTATTAGAATCAAAGAAAAAATTAATAACATCACTCAATATTTAGAATCTTCCTAACCTTTGTATTGTATCAAACTCTTATTTAAACTGGGATTGCAGGATATAGCGATGCACTAAAAACACATCTTTATATGTAATCTGAAATATAATAAGAATAGCATAATACTACTAAAACGTGTGACGTACGTCATAAAAAAAGCTACGTACGTCGTTATGACGTATATGAAAAATATGGCAAATATGTGATAAGGAATGCAAAGCAAGTAATGGTGTATAAAAAATGATGATATACACACAGAAATGCTAATTAATTTATTGTGGTATGAGTAGAGCAATAAAATATGAAAAATAATTTTAATCAAAAAAGAGTAAAAATTATGCAGAGATTAGATAATAAGAGCAACAAAGGTGCAGTAATAAAATATATGTTAATAGCTGGAGCAGTGATATTAATAGGATTTGATGCAAATGCAGCATGGGATCTAAGTAAGCAGATTGGGGACAGTATCATAACCCCTGTAGCTAAGGCATTTAAAGATTGGGTGTCAGTGATTATCGGTATAGCAGCAGGAGGAGGTTTAGCACTTGGAACACAAGGTGATTTAAGAGAGCGATCAAAAGTAGCCGGTATTGGATTCTTAGGGGGATATGGGGTGATTGAAGTTATTAAAGCTATGAGCGGCATCTAAGATGTGAAGTGGCATTAGGAGTATAAGCTATGAGTGCGCCAAGGAAAGTGCGTAAAAATCAGTTGGTGAAAATCCCACCTATGCAAAGTCTAACCAACAGCATAGAAGCAACTATTGCATTACAGGAGGCGACAAATGTGATGAAGCCAGTAGAAGCGACATACCAGGCTGCAACGCAAGTGAAGGTGTTGAGCCCCGAAATATCCAACATTATAGAGGCCGACGTTTTTCATAGTGCGGAAGGCAGCATGAAGGGTGACGTAATGGTAAGTCACAACTCACTCTATCGGGGTCGGAGTCCGGTGGCATGGTATGAGATGGAGTTTACGTAAACTTGGGAGATCTTCTGTATTCTCGAAAGAGTATGTTGGGACAAGTCAAAATAGGCAAGAACTGACAAATGATACAGAAGAAGTCGGACTGACTGATAGTACTCGGAGTATAGGAAAGCTATGTACATGGGGAAGCGGTCAGCAATGGAAAGCTTGGTTGAGTACCGTTCAAGATAACACGCTGAGGTTATTATAGTGATGCAGGTTAAACTCAATCAAATAGCTAAAAGAGCGAAGCAAGATAAAAGGCTAAAATTCACATCATTAATACATCATGTTAATGAGGCTAATCTTGCAGAATGCTATCAAGTGCTCAAGCGTAATAAAGCTTGTGGGATTGATGGTGAGACAGTGGAAGCATACGGTATTAATCTAGAAGATAGGCTTAATCAATTAGTGGAATCGATAAAGTTGAAGCAATATCGTCCTAAACCAGTAAAGAGGGTATATATCCCAAAAGCTGGTAAGAATGAGAAGCGTGGCCTTGGTATACCATCAGTTGAAGATAAGTTAGTTCAAATTATGCTAAAGCAAATCTTAGAACAGATTTATGAAGCTGAGTTTTTGGATATGTCTTATGGATTCAGACCTAAGTTAAGCTGTCACGATGCAATAAGAGCATTACACAAAACGGTTATGACTAAGCCAATTAATTACATTGTGGAAGTAGATATTAAAGGGTTCTTTGATAATGTTAATCACTATTGGCTACAACGTTGCTTAGAGGAGAAAATTGTTGATCGTAATTTATTGTGGTTAGTAAGAAAATTCTTAAAAGCTGGAGTAGTTGAGGATGGAAAGCAGTTAGTAACGGAGGTAGGCACTCCTCAAGGAGGAGTGATTAGTCCATTACTTGCAAACATCTATCTTCATTATGTACTAGACTTATGGTTTAAGAAAGTTAAATCACAAGCAAAAGGACACATGGAGCTAATACGCTACTGTGATGACTTTGTAGTATGTTGTGAAAGTGAGAAAGATGCAAAGAATTTTCTAGATCTGCTACATGTAAGGTTAGAAAAGTTTGGTCTACAGGTATCAGAAGATAAGACTAGAGTTCTTAAATTTGGACGAAAAGTTTGGAAACATGCTCAGGGAAGTAAAGAAAAAGTAGAAACTTTTACCTTTCTTGGGTTTACGCATTATTGCGGTAAGAGTAGACAAGGGTATTTCGTTATGGGTCATAAGACGAGTAAGGAGAATCTTTGTCAGAAGCTTAAGGAAACTAAGGAATGGTTAAAGAATATACGTAATAAATTGTGTCTTAAAGCATGGTGGCCAGTACTTAAATCTAAATTAACGGGCCATTATAATTATTTTGGAGTGAGTGGTAATTATCGCTGTCTCTATAAATTTTATAAGTCGATCTTTTGGATAGTATTCAAGTGGATAAATCGTCGCAGTCAGAAAAAGAGTATGAATGTCAAAGAGTATCAAAATTATCTACAGTGGAATCCACTACCAACACCGAGGATATGTAATGCAATGTATTAATTCTAGCTTTATAGTAAATGTTTCATTGAGGAGCCGTGTGCGGGAAAATCGCAAGCACGGTTCTGTGGGGGTTACCATAGCATGGAACTAATTTAATTAAAATATGGAGTAAATGTTATGGTTTCTACCCGACCGGAGAGCAATGAGATGAAAGAGCAAGCACAGGAAGAGGATATACTAAGTAGCATTGATGTGGCTAAGTATTTCTCAATTTTGGTGAATAGAGAAGCAGATGATTTAATAACAGTAAAAAAGTTACATAAGCTAATAAATATATGTTATAGATTTTTATAGGTCTGTCAGAAACTTTATGTATTGCCAAAGTAGCTTTTGTTCTAATTTATCTTACATCAACTTAGAAAAACTAAAAATAATTATTTAAGGGAAGAAACTTTTTAATGGACTGTTGCGAGATGAAAAATTTTTGATAATATTATAAAATACATACCCTGAAACCATGATATTTTCGTTCTAAAATTAGAAAATTTTAAACAAAAAATTCACCTCGCAACAGTCCCTTTACTAATGAAATATTACCAGTTAATTGTTGCATAATTTCTCCAGTGACTAAAATTAATTAGTAATTATAATTAATAACACTTAACAAGGAAAATATTATTTAGTTATACTAAATAAGTAAGAAATAATTTACGACAAGTTGATGTCGTTTTTAATGTGGGTATTTACAAATTAAAAGATAATTAAACTTAAGAATTTTATATTCATTAAATAAAACTAGGAGAATGCGAATGAAGAGAATAAGTATAGAGGATTTGAAAAAAGAGCAAGCTGCAAATAAGTTATATAAAGAAGCCAAACAGATATCGCATGAAGCATGGAAATTAGCAATAGCTAAAGCTGATGATAAATATAATAAGGAAGTAGAAGCAAAATTTCAGGAGGTAAAGAATAAATTAGCTGAAGCAGATGCACTCATTCCTAGTAATAGTGAATATCAGAAGTGGACTGTAGTCGAAAGGTTTTTGGCAAGTTCTGTAGCAGATAATGATTCATATTGTGACGTAAAACGTTTTGAAATAAAGAAATGGTTTGAATATCATACACGTTTTCTTAATAAACAGATAAAACACCCAAGTGGTTATATGGTTGAAACTATCTACAACATACTATCTGATAGTGAATGTTGGAATGGTTTTGAGCTTAATAGAACTGCTATTGCAAAAAAATTAATGATATCTAAAAGGTCAGATGGTGAAAAGTTGGAGGGTTTTGAGTTATACCATATTGCTTGTCAGTTTTGCTTAGAAGATGAGATCAATAATATATTTGAGGAAAGTAAAAAAGAAGGATATCCTATAGAAGAATATATACGTAGTGCTACTAAATTACCAAATCTGAAAATTTTTTGGTATTATCATGCAAATGTTATTAATGTTGAAAACCCTAATCCAGAGATGGTTAGTAAGTTTAAGAAACTAGCAGGTGATATAGAAGATAAGCAAGTTTTGTATAGATATGGGATTGATTGTGCAGTAGCACGAGGCAGTAAGGAAGCGGTAGAATTTTTTTGGAATAAACTACCTAATAAGAATCTAGAGATTCTAATAGAGACAGCAATAAATACTAAAAGCAGTAGTTATGCCCCTAGTCATTCTTACATTGCAGCTTTTTGTGTTGAGCAACTAGATTCTTGTGGACAACCAGATATCTTTAGGAAACTTATGAAAGACGATTTGGTAAAGAATACTATATATCATGATAATTATTCTCATGTTATGGCTAGTTTAGAACAAAATTATTTTTATAAACATATAGAAAAAGTAATGAAGCATTTAAAGCCGAGTGATTTTCCTAAGAAAGAGTATGAGGAATTAACTTGGTTTACATGTAAGAATATAGTTTCTGGTCCTAGGGCTGTATTTGATCAAGCAGTACAGTTTTTAACTTGGCTGTGGGATTTACCAGGTTATGAAAGTCATCAACAACATTTTTATGACACTGTAGAGACAACATCTAGTATATTAGGTGATCTTATAAAAATTGGGGTATTAGAACCTGTTCATAAAATCCTTAATTCAATGGATAGTTTTCATACTAAATTATTTACTCTAACGTGCCAAGAAGGAAATAATGTTTGTTACAGTTTATACACTCAAAATGAAGGAAAGTTATTACAAAAACTTTTAAGTTCTATTAAAACTACTGTTAAAAAACCTACTAAAAAGTTTTTAGAAAAATTAGACCAAGATGTACTGCAAAAATTAGAGGGTGTGTTTGATAAGAAACTAGCTTCTTATAAAGGAGAAGGTGATAGTTGTGCAAGTGATGATGTTTCAGTTTCTTTGCAAGCATTTAATTTTTACAAGCAGTATGATAGGCAATCACTAGAAAAGCTATTATGTGATATACTTGGTGATGCTAAGGGAGGGAAAATTTTATATAAAATAGATCAGGCAATGTCAAATAAATTAAGTAATATGATTGCTAATACGCAGAAATCATATAAAGAGTCCCTATTTTATAACTCTAGTGATAGCGATCACCATGATGCTTCACAAGATGATAGTGGTTCATTGGATACTGAAGTATTAGTGATGGGAGAAGGATATAGTGCTGAATTTACTAACAGTTAATAGTTAATAGTAAATAGTTTTAATAATAAGCTTAGCACTGTTATCTCTTTTTTAAGTAGGTTGTGATTTTGTTTTCTTAACTTTAGTAAATATTTTTTTCTTAAAAAATTAAGTTGTACTTTTATAAAATTTATGTGACACTCTCATTAACAAGCAAAATTATTTTTGTTGCATAAAGGTGTGGAGGTAGTTATGAAGACCATGGAGAGTAGTAGCTGGAACAAAAAGTGGCATCTAAAGGAAGGAAACATTGTCAATGATAATAGGAAGTTATCATTAAATCCCACCACAAAAAATAATCTCAATAATGACTTAGAGTTTGCTGAGTCTCCGACACAAGAAAATCCACAAAATCTTATAAGGTATCGCCGTGCCAATGGTGATAACAATCAACCACCAAGCACATTTGTGCCTGTTGATGTACCAGGGGATGGTAGTTGTTTGTTCTGGGCTACTACTTTAGCTTATTTACTGCCAGTTGAAGATAATTCTACTGCTTTTTCAGAGAGGTTTAAAAGATTATTTGGAGAAGAAGAATCTGGGAACATAAAACATATAAGGGAGTTAATTAAAGAATATGATCCATTTTCAAATAATGTTCGTAGTGATAGAATTTTTAATAGGTTAGTGACAAGAGTATTACGTACTAGAATAGTTAATTATATATCGTCCCATGAAAATGATTTCAGAGCTTTTGTTGAAGGTGAAAGTGAACGTAGCTTTAATGAGTACCTGAATTATATGAGGGATCAAAACTCTTGGGGTGGTGAGCCTGAAATAGAAGCAATGGGTCGTATGTTTGGTGCAACCATTGAGGTAGATGCCGGTGGAACAACACATACTCGTGGGAATGGTGACATTCCAATAAGATTATATCATGTAAATGCAGCAAGAAGTGCGAGTCAAGGTAATGAACGTAATCATTATAATTTTGGTTTAGAAAGAAATCTTTATCAACAAATTACTAATGATGTTGTGCCTGAATTAGTGGATCACCTCTTTCAAATAGACGAAAATAATAATTTCAAACAAAGGTTTCAATCATTTTTAGATCAAATACCAAGACCAAGTGGTGTAGGTGCAGCACCAGCAAAGAAAGGATTTTATGTGAATTTTTTTGCTGGGATGTTTACTACTTTAAAAAATACAGAACTTTTTGATAGGTTAGGATTAGCGGAGCTTCATTTTAAGCTTTGTACTATAAGTGATGCTGATGAAGTGCCATTTTTAAAAGTTGTGGCTATTACTGAAGAACCTACTACTAAAAAATTAGAAGAATATGTTTTTGTTATTTCTGAGAAGAGATATAGCAGACAAATTATGGGAGCAATATTTAGTAGAGATGATAGGAGGTGGTTAGAAGAAAGTAGATTACTATTTAGTGAAGGAGATGATACGTATCATCTAAGATCCAGAGCTCACACAAGAGCTGATGAGATAGAATTTAAATCTGGTGCTGTAATAATAATCAGTAAAAGAAATAACAGAGATAGAGTGAATGTAAGAGCAGAACAACTGACAGATCAAGCACTTCCTGAAAGAATGAGAGTTAAATTTAGAAGAATAGAGAAACATCAAAAGCATAAAACAGGTGAGTATAAATCAAATCTTTTAGAAGATGTTATAAAGAATCTTAGTAAAGAGACTGTAAATAATCCTGTTAAAGATATAAAGATTGTACAAGCAATGGAAAGAGATGCTAAGAAACTGTTTGAGTATATATATGATATTAATAGAAAATATCACACAAGATTACCGAATATTCAAGGAGCATTAGAAGCAGCTGATCATGGGTTTACAGCTGGTGCTTTAATAAACTTTAAATATCGCTATAATTTAGAGTTATATTTAGAATTATTATTAGGAATAGAAGGATATATTGATATAGCTTTATTAGTACGTGGAAGTCAGCGTGTTAAGAAGGCTATGCCAATTCTTATGGAAATAAAAACTGGGCAGGAACAAGGTGGTAGGACAAATCCTCAGCAGGCGTTAAGAGAGGCTGAAAGCTATACGCAAGGTTTACGGCAGAATAATAGACCTTTTGTTACACTTGCTGATCGAGTAGTACGTGTTGGTTTTAATATGGATTATGCTAATCCTATTGAAATAAGCATGGCTGAGTTACAACCCCCAGCTCCTATTATTAGGACTATCTTTGAGAGCATCAATAATGGTGATGCTGATGTCATAAGAACGACTATCACAAATCAATTAAAGAAAATTTATAAATTATCACCAGGTGTGCAAGGTTCAAGCGAACCACAATATTTAAGTAGATTGTTTATTGGACATTCAATTCTAAACACGATTGAGAATGATGAAACTAGAATAGATAAGCATGTACTGACCTATAAGAAATTACAGCAAATAACTAGGGGAACACGTCGTAGCCATGATATTACTACATCCGTATTTGTTGAAAGAACAATAGCAGGAAGTAATACAGGAGATAGTAGAGTATTAGTTGTACATTTTCATGAAGGAGGACGTAGTAACGTTGATATTAATGATCCAACACTAAGAGTTCCTCTTAATGGAATAATAAACCAAGCTAATTGTAAGGAAGTAATAGAATTATATGTTGATGCTAGATCTGGCAATGATGGTTCTTTGAATTTTCTAACAGAGGATAATGGTGTAATAATTCAAGATTTTACTAATTCTGTAAATGATTATTTCCAGGCAAATGTTGCTAATCATTGGGAAATACACAATATGCCGGATTTTAATCAAGCTGGCAATCTAAAGAAAGCACTTGATGCAGGCATGAGTTATCAACCTCAAAGAGATCAGAACAATAAAGTAGATTTAGGGTCTTATGGTGATATGTTTGCTAATATAGGAAAAAATCTATTCTCTGTTAAGTCTTTAATTACAAGTGAAGCGTATTTTGCAGCAGTTTTATCTGGATTGCTTAACAGTTACAGTGATATTGAATTTGATCAAGGGGACTTTAAAATTAACGTAAGACCTGAATTTCAAGTAGGGGGTGGTGAGAGAATTGATTTATTCATCAATGTGATGAGCAAGAATCCTGTTGATAGTGATGTGTTAATTGGTTTAGAATTAAAATATGGTGACGGTAGAGCCACTGTAGATAGTATGGAGAGAACACTTGAAAAAGCTGAAAAAGTGCAACTAAGAAGATATGGGATAAGTCGTAATATAAGAGCGATAACTGAAGGAGCCAATTTTTTTATAACGTTACCTGTTGGCTTTGTTAGTCGTGCCGAAACTCCTAATGTTTTAGTAATGACAAGGGAACAATTTGTTGCTTATGATATTGAACGTAGTTTCATTGGTCAGGTTCATCAACTAGGCAGAAGCGTACAGCGAAGTAAACAAACTCTTGAAAGTGTGACGTTACAACAGAATCCTGATTACAGATATTGGTTATCAGATCAAGACATTAGAAGAATTGCTAATTTAGATAATACATATAGCAATATGTTTGATGTACATGCTATGAATAATAACTATGACACTAGTGGCAGAGGACTTGTTGTAGTTACAGATCGTGATCATGACATAAACACTGGAGAATTACGTGAACAGATACGTCAATTTATAGACAATGTTGCTAATAACAGAATAGCACAGCAACAAGGAACAACAGCAACACGAACATTTATTATTAACCAAGGTGGTGACCATTGGACTACTTTAGTTATTGCTCAGCAAAATGGACAATATCATGGATATTATGTGGACTCATTAGGTAGCCAGATACCAGATAATATTCGTCAAATTTTGCAACAAATCCAAGTATCTGATAATAATATCCATGATATTCGTATTCGTCAACAAATAGATGGTTACAATTGTGGTCTTTGGGCACTTGAGAATGCTAGAGACATTAACACTATGTTACGGGAGAATAGGGATTTAGTTTGGCTTAGAGCACAACTAGCTCCTGAAAGACTTAGTAGGAATAGTGAACAATATTTTATAGATAAGAGAAAAGGATTTTCACAAGTTCTACATGATAATCAAGCACAAATAGATAGTTCTCAGAGTAGAAGTACAGATTCTACATCAGACTCACAAGTATCTTCATCGCAATGCTTACATGGAAGCAGGGGTAAAAGAAGTGTTAATGGTTGTCTGTATTCATGGGATGATATAGATGAGTTTAATACAGAACAACAAAATAAAAGAAATATAGATGAGATAAAAATTGATAGCAAAAAGTTTCTAGAATATACCAAAAATATCCAAGATGAAAATAAAAATTCTCAACTGTTAGAGTTAGCTAAGGAAAGACTTGCAATGAGTGATAACAATATTGTTGGTAAGTATAAGTATTTATTAAATAATGTTATGCAAGATGGAGGATATAATAGTTATATTCAAAATGATCGCATGAAATATTTAGCAAGTGATTTTTCAAAGAGTGATGCTCGAAAAATCAATCCTAAATTAAAGCAAAGACTATTAAATGCTGCAGGTAGAATTCAATTAATAAGAGGAATACATAGCACAATTGCTACTTGTCAAGATGGAAGTGAAGGATATTGTGCATTAAGTGTAAGCGGACTTGGTTATTCTTTTCTATCACAACCAATTGAAAATATAATGGTAAAGATTACACCTAAAATCGTAAGTAAAGCTGCAAGTACTGCTGGTAAGCTTGTCCCAAGAGTCTTAGGTTATAACACAAAGTTTGTTATCCAAATAGGAGGAATGAAATATGGTATAAAAATGGCAAGAGGTGCAGCAGGAGTTCTAGCAGGAGCATTTGATATTATTGATATAGTAATATCATCTAATGCTTTAGTACTATGTGCTAATAGAAAAGATAGTAATGATTCCTGTAGCGATAAAGAAATAAGAGATAACATAGCATCCATAACTTTTTCTAGTGTTTCATTTATTGCAGGAGTAGGTCTTACAGTTGCAGGTGCTTCATTAGCAGCTACAGGAGTTGGTTTAGGATTAATGGTGGGTTATGCAATATATAGCGGTGTTAGTAACATTATAGAGTATGAAGAGAAATATGATACGACACATGGTGAAAATTGGAGTATTTTTTGGCGTACTATATTGTTTCAAGATATGGCAAAAGATATACAACATTTAGCAGACAGAACTGAAATGGTTAATAAGATAACTAAAGATGCTTGGAAAAATTTAGAAGCTAGTTCTGACGATATAGTTGCCTATGCTACTGGTTTAGGACAAATAAAATATATAACAAAAAGTTGTAGAGTGGTACCATTATTGTTAATACATAAATGTGATTATACAACTATTATGGATAGTAGTTCTGCAGCTATTCATATGCATAATAAGAGTACTAATACAGAGAACCTTTCACGTGTTTTACCTGATCCTATACAGGGTGCTACAATGATCTGTCTGCCTAAGATTACAGAATATGACTATGAGAAGGGACTAAGCCAATCAAGAGCTGATGCGATTTATGAATGTGATAATGCAGTAGTAATGATTCATGATCAGAGAAAAAACTATAATAATAATCAATGGATTATCTATGATATGAAATATATAAATCAAGGTAAAATACTTGGCAGCAATAAGTTACACAATATTTTTTTACTTTTTGAAGGTAATACAGAAATCGTTGGTGGAGCTAATAAAAATAATAAATTCATTTTTACAGACTCAAATAATGAATTTTCTGGAAATATTTATTTAGGCAACTCTACTAATATATTAAGCACAGCACAATTAGTTAGAAATTCTTTTATTAAGTTAGAAATTACCTATGATTTTCCTATAGTGACAAAAGAATTAATCAGAAGCCATATTGCTAAACTCGGGATGGGACCTTCTCATAGTGATTCGTTCTTTACTACATTATTTCCTCAACCAGTTCCAGTTTTCGCTTTATCAACATCATCTAATAATCTTGTACGTGGTTTCTTTTCTTCATATAATTTTAACCTTTATTACTTTGGTAGAAAGTATAAGATAGATGAAGTAATTTGTCAACGTCGTACTTTTGTCTTCTTAGGTGAGGGTGATATAAGTTATCCAGAGATTTTTATAGATAGTGGTGGTGGACTTAGTAATAATCAAAGAGATTTTATAAGCAATTGTAATAGAGCTACCATTTATCCCTATACTAACATTATAGGTGTAAATAGTACTTACACTTTCTATGTAAGAACTGAAGGATATGAAGGTATAATTTCAAACTCAAGTATTCATGTGAGAGGAAATTGTACTATTATCTTTCCAAAAATTAGTTTATTAGAAGATTGTAAAAAAATCATTTATTCCTCAAAAAAAAGTAAAACGTTATCTTTTGAAATATTACTTCAAAACGGAACTTTTACTCTTGATGTTACAAATTATCTTAGTAGAAACACTAGTTTTGTATTAATGGATAAATATGGTAGTAATATTATCCCTAAACTGGATAACAATTCCACTATTATTAATAGGTTTGAACTGCATGCAAGACATTCTCTGGATAATTTTAACATTGCTAAGGATTATTATAGAAAAATTTCATATACAGAAAAAGATTATCAAATTTTCGGTGTTATTAGTAGTGTGCCAGAAAATAATGGTGAAGAATTCTATAAGATGCTTATTGGTTCCTCTGGCACTGATGTCATTAATCTTGATAAGCAAACTGTATTTGCCGAAGGTGGAGAAGGGCAGGATGTGTATATAGTTAGTAATACTTCAGGTGAGAGTACAGTAACCATTAATAATAAATCAGAAGATAAAAAATTTGATATTTTAAGTGTACGATCTATTGATGATGTTTCCTTAGAACAGGAGGGTGATGATTTAAGTTTCTTCATTGAAAAAAAAGTTAACCATACGACTGGAATAGATACTATTGTAGTAGAGAATTATTTTTTAGGGAATGAATATAAACATCTGCTATTGGTAGATAAAAATCGAAATTCTTTTATACCTTTTGAGTTAAGTAAGGATGTTGTATTAGTACCTTTTTATCATGCTAGCAGTGGTGAGAATGTATTTACGCTACCGGTAAGTGTAAAACAAGCTGTAATTGATAATGATTTAGAAGATATAGAATTCTATAGGGATAGTAAAGATCTTTTATTATTAGAAAAGGATATAGGTGAGAACCCTAATCCTTTAGCTGTAATACTTAAAGATTTTTATTCCAACTTATCTCAATGGAAAGACCATAAGATTTATTCACGTAATAATAATGGTGATTATGATAATTATATTGAGTTGCTACAAAAATCTCGTGAAGCTTTATATTATAAAGAACATGAAAGTGTTGTGAAAGAATACATTATAGATTTTAGGCGTTCTATTGGAATTAGTCACAACCAAGAACCGAATGAAAATGGTACCTTAACTTCTTTAGCATCAGATAAGGAAAAAATAGGAATAATAATACTAAAGAATATTTCTCCAGAACAAATTAGGGTGTTTTTAAGTGGCAACGATTTAGTACTTAATGATAAAGACTCTCGTCGCACTGCAAATATAAAAAATTGGTGTATTTCTGAGAAATATAGAGTTTCTATACTAGAGTTTGATTTAGGTTTGAATCCAATAAGAATTCATAAATTAGATAAAGATAGTTGCTCTTCATCCTCTTTGATAAATAAAATCTCTTATGCTACACAATTATATAAAACAAACAAAGAAATGGAATCTTTGATAAATCCTAATATAGAGTATATTTTGAGATGTATAATATCAATTAATAGCGTAAACATTACTGAAGCTCATATAACTTTAGGTTTTGCCTCATTACAAGATCAAATTAACTTTATTCAAGATTGTAATTTTGAGAAAGACACGTTAACTGAATTAAAACATGTTGTTAAAAATAAAGGTGTTGATTTACTGTCAAAATATTCGAGTAAATTAACTAGTAGTTTACTATTACACGATTATGGGTCTGATTACATAGAAAAATATATGATTATTATAAGAAGCATCTTACTAGAAATACCGATTATTTCTAGAATTGATGAAATAATTCAAGAGAATAACGATACTTTAAATCATGATTACCAAGGAGATGATGTAGGTTATGTGTCTGATGGGTCTGAGTCTAGAATACAACATCATATTAAACACAGTCATTTAGAGGTGCAAGTAGCTGAATATGTGGAAAAGGAAACATCCTACAGTAATTATTTACCATCAATTACAAAAGTAGTGGGAGGTATAGCTTTGGTTATGCTCCCTATTGTTGGTATAGTATGGTATCGGCATCAAAATCGTCCACTTAATCCTGAGTTTTTTTACCATCCTGAGGAAAGAGCAAGAATGATTCCATTACAAGTAATGACTATGGTTGCAGGATCTGCTACCTTATTAGGGGGACAGAACGCAGATGCACAACAGCTATATACTGAATGTGGTAAGTCAGAGTATCTTGTAGATACTTCTGTAGAAGAAGTTGAGGCTGATGAAGATGCGGCAGAATATTTAGTGCAAAATTACTTAGATGACGACTACCTAAGTGCTGAGGGACCAGGATTAAAAGAAACTATAAACGATAGTACTAAGCATCAACGTAATCATCGTGAAATTAATATAGAAAATAACCAGGAACAATCATTATTTTCTTATAAAAATAATGATCATGCTCACCCTATGTCTTCTAGTGTATCTAGATTAGAATTTTGGCCGATTAATTTAGTTAAAAGTACGTGGTCAATAGTGATAGATGCAGTGAATTATTTAAGTTCTAACTCTTTTGAAAAAGGAGCACAATCTTTATCCAACACTAATGATACAACAAAGTTAGGTAACAGTTTTAAACCTTATCCAAGTAACATGGGGAATAACACAAGATCACAACATAATTCTAATAGCCATGAATATGCAACTCCACCATCTAGTACTAAAAATCAAGATGTATATTGTGTGCCTTATAGTTGGGATATTGAGAGTAAAAAATATGTTAGGGATACTATGAGTTGTACATCACTCAGTGGACAAACTAAGGTCTTTAGTAACATTCATCAAAGCTCTAATTTTGTTCAAGATAAAGATTATTCTATAGGAGGTGATAGTTATAAAAATTGTCGTCCTGTCGAGTTTTATGGACGTCCATCAGTATATTGTAAAGGAAATCATACAAACCTAATCTATGCTCCAAATATTCAACCACGTTTGTTTGATAGCTTAGATAGTAATTTGATGTTAGGAAGTGTTATATTGCGTCAAGTAAGAAAATTTTATCAATGGTATCAACCTACTGTAGAAGAGGAAACCAGGTATCATCTTATTGTTGAGATAACTGATCAACAATTGGATGATTGGAATGCTCAAATTAATAAGATTAAAGAATTATTACAATACTTAAAACCTAGCGTAAGTAGCAAAGAGCTACAGTGGGCTGAATATGCTTTAATAGATCACCAAGAAGCAATAAGTAAGTTAAGTAGCCTTTCTACTGCTAGTACTGAAATGATTGAAATATTAAATGAGAACCTTCAAGCATTACTAGAGGATCTAGCAGAATCTAAGGAAGAGAGTCAAGATGAAATAGAAAAAAATATCAATCCAATTCATCATCAGCATGTTAAGCAAAATAACTCTATGAATGTTAATAATAATGATCAGGATAGTGATGATATAATTTCAACAATCAAGGATAATAATTTGAAAATGCTAAAAGCATATCTTGAAGCAGGAAAAGATGCTAATACTTTTTCTCGTGGAGGTATGACTCTGCTTATGAGAGCTGTAAGTAATAATTGTAGTACTGAGTTGGTAAAACTTTTAATAGAGTATGGAGCGGATGTTAATAGAGAAGATAATGATGGAGAAACTGCTATTAATATAGCTTCTTATAATGGGCATTTGGAGTTAATAAAAGTCTTGATATCTGAAGGAGCTATAATAAAAAATAAAACTGCAAGAAATTCTCCTTTCAATAGTGTTGCAGAAAGTTCGATGCCTCAAAATATTAAAGATGAAATAATAAAATTGCTATCTAATAACCTAAGCAGTGTAGATAGCAGTAATAATAAATT
The DNA here is from genome assembly GCF_055791265.1 of Rickettsia sp. 109562A South Dakota. NCBI lineage: Bacteria > Pseudomonadati > Pseudomonadota > Alphaproteobacteria > Rickettsiales > Rickettsiaceae > Rickettsia > Rickettsia sp. 109562A South Dakota. The sequence goes on along the minus strand of NZ_JBTEYY010000002.1, from coordinate 83,380 downwards.
AAATAAAGATCATTATGTAATAAGTAATTTAGTAGAACAAATGTCAGCAATGAATAGTAGTAATGGTAACGTTGGATTCTCTAATGCAGAATCTACCAATATAGTGCCATCATATTTAGGCCAGAACCCAAATTATCATAATGAGGTTATTAAAGTATTTGCCTAGGTTTAGATGTTATTAGCAAGCTAAGTAGCATGTGATTTATGTATTACAGATAGTGTAAATAAATAAGAAGTACTGATCTTATTAGATAGGTAATAGTTATAACAAAATGCTGTCAATATAACTTATGATTTATGGGGGTATGACAGAAAATGTAAAAACAGCTATGGCATGTAGTAGGTTACTATTGCAGTTAGTGGGGATTAAGGTTACCGAGGACGTAATTCAGCACTCTAGTCAGAGTAGTGATTTGGGTTCTTCTCAGGCTATCAGCACTAGTTTGACAAAGCTGAGTAAGACTTACAATGTAAAGCTACGACAGAAGAGACTAGTTTATAATAAACTAACTATTAAAAATTTACCATTAGCATTTCTTGCTAATGATGGAGAGTATATAGTACTTGCTAAGATGGATCAAGATAATGCTTTAGTGCAACATCCATTTAAGTCTAATACTGAGTTGTGGTCTAAGGAGCAACTATGCCACCAATGGAGTGGTGCAGTAATTATCTTATCTACTCCATCACTTAAATTCAACATATCATGGTTTGTACCAGTTTTTTGGCAATATCGCTATATCTTAGCTGAAATACTGCTCTTTTCACTAGTATTACAGTTACTGGGATTGGTATTACCTTTATTCTTTCAAATAGTGATGGATAAGGTTTTAGCGTATCAAGTTACAGCTACACTAGATGTATTAGTGTTTGGTTTAGCAGTTACTAGTATTTTTGAGGTTTTATTAAAAGGATTACGAGAATATCAATATAATCATACAGCAAAACGTATTGATATTTTACTTGGTATTAAATTAGTAAAGCATCTGCTTGGACTCCCTTTAATTTATTTCAAAAATCGCTCAGTTGGTTCATTAGTAGCTCGCGTTCGTGAATTAGATAGTATCAGGGAATTTTTAAGTAGCTCACTATTTACTCTATTTGTTGATATTAGCTTTATGGGTGTATTTTTAGCAGTAATGTGGTTAATATCCCCGACATTAACTGTAATAGTACTTATTTCTATACCTTTTTATGTCATAGTAGCTTGGTGGTTTACTAAGCCATTGCAAGCAAAATTAGAGACTCAGTTTCGCTACAGTGCAGTTAATACTGCCTTTCTCACTGAAACTATAGCTGGAGCCGAAACAGTTAAAAGTTTAGCAATAGAGTCACGTTTAACGGGACGCTGGGAAGAGCAGACGCGAAACTTAGTAAGCACTAGTTATCAAACACAAATATTCTCTTCTTTATCTGAACATTTAGTTCAGGGAGTTGGTAAGGTAACAAGTACTCTAATTTTATGGTGTGGAGCTAGAGCAGTGATTAATCTGGAGATTACTCTTGGTCAATTAATTGCATTTAATATGCTATCGCAGCATTTTGCTCAGCCTTTAGCTAAATTAGTTGAGTTATGGCGTAAATTTATCCAAGCACGAGTAGCAATAGATATACTTGGTGACAGTTTGAATTTACCAGTAGAACAAGAATTTGCAGGTAAGAAAACTAATTTACAAGGTGAAATTACCCTAAGGCAAATTAGTTTCCGTTATCAACCAACAGCTCCGTTAGTACTACAAGACATTTCATTATATATTCCAGCTGGTGAGCAAATCGGTATAGTAGGTGAGTCAGGCTCTGGTAAAAGTACACTAGCTCATTTATTATTACGACTCTTTTTGCCAGAACAAGGGCAAATATTATTGGATAAAGAGTTATTAAATAATTTAGATGCATACCATTTACGAAAACAAATGGCAGTAGTACTGCAGGAAAATTACCTCTTTAATAGTACTGTTCGTGATAATATAGCAATATCACAGCCACAAACTCCTTTAGAGGCAGTAATTAGAGCTGCTAAACTTGCTGGAGCTCATGAGTTTATTTTACGTTTGCCACTTGGTTATGATACAGTTATTGCTGAAGGTGGTAGTTCGTTATCAGGAGGACAGCGTCAACGCATTGCCATTGCTAGAGCCTTATTGATTGAACCTAAAATACTAATTTTTGATGAAGCAACAAGTAGTTTGGATGATGAATCACAATCTGTAATCCAAGCTAATATGGCTAAAATAGCTTATGGTCGTACAGTAATTACTATTGCTCATAGGTTAAATACTATTAAGTATGCTAATCGCATTCTGGTGCTAGATCAAGGCATGATTGTCCAACAAGGCAGTCACGCGGAACTATTACAGCAGCAAGGTATATATGCTAAGCTTTGGCACACTCAAACTAATAGTAAACCCATTGTATGAAGTAGTTCATGCAGTGTAGAAGTCAAGGCGGGCTGTTGAAAAAGTTATAAAAAGAAGTAGAAAAGAGTTAATCTAAGGAATAAGCTGTATTTTTATGCTTAAATGAAGGTGTAAAGATGCAGGGTTATAAGCTTGATCAAAGTGTGAGATGTAATAGCCTTAGCTTAAGGCACATGATACCTAATGATCATTTATTAGTGAGGATTCATGAAGCTAAAGAATTAGAGTTTTCTTTTATCTATGAAATAACTAAGAATCGTTATTGTGCTAATTACGGACGTCCATCAATTGATCCTGTATTATTTTTTAGGATGCAAATAATAAGTTACTTATATGGTATAAAGTCAAATAGACGATTATGTAAAGAAATTCAGTTAAATATAGCATATAGGTGGTTTTGTGGTTTAAGTTTAGAGGATAAAGTACCGGATCATTCATCATTAAGTAGGATAAGAGATAGATTTGGGGTAGAACTATTTCAAGAAATATTTATAAGCTTGATTAAGCAATGGTATGAACTAGATATTATAAAAGGAGAAACAATTATTTCAGATGCCTCTTTAGTTGAATCTAATGCCTCTATGAATAGCCTAATATTAAGAAAAGATCAAGGTGATTCACAAAAGAGAGAATTAAAAAAATATGAACGTCGTTATCATGATTTCCGAGAAGGGAAAAAAGTAAGGAAAATATCTAATCAAACTCATGTCAGTAGGACAGATCCTGATTGTAGTCTTGTATCAAGAACTAATGGTTATAAAAAGCTATGTTATAAGACCCACTACTCAATTGATTCAGATTCACGTATTATAATAGATTGTTATGTAAGTACAGGATCACAACATGAGTGTATTGTACTTCCAAGTAGAGTTTGGAATATATTAAATAATTTTTCTTTTAGAGTAAAAGAATGGATAGCAGACAAAGGTTATGGTAGAGGTCCAACCTATGGATATTTTAAATTACTTGGAATTACAACTTATATACCTTTACATGTAGATAATCTTGGTGAAGGAAAAATAAGTAGGGGGGAATTTCAATATGATAGAGAACAGGATAGATATAAGTGTCCACAGGGACATTATCTTTATCCGTATGATAAATTAGATAAAAAACAAATAAAACGTTATCGTATTACAGGAGGGCATTGTAAAAATTGCTCTCTAAAATCAGGTTGTATTTCTGATAATTATAGTAATAGAGGACGATTTATTTATCGTAATCCTTATCAGGATGAAATAGATGAGGTAAAGGTCAGACAGAATAGAATTGATTTTAAGAAAAAACTAATTGAGAGAAAGTGGAAAATAGAAGGTCTATTTGGTGAAGCTAAGGAGAATCATGGTTTACGAGGAGCAAAATTTAGAAGTGTACAGAAAACACAGATTCAAATACTGATGATTGCGATAGTACAAAATTTTAAACGGATACTTAAAATTATTTTTTGGTTTTTTTATCTACTGCTATTAAAGATAAAAAAATATTAAAGTATTTGCAACCTTGTTGATTTTTTCAACAGCCCGTGTCAACTACTACAACATAGGAATAAGGGGTGTACGGAAACGTTCGTTTTTAGACATATAGAGTTTTGCTCTTTTTTACTACTTTTTGCTTTTGTCGTTCTATGTGATGTTTTACTACTTGATTTAATTCTTCACGTCTTTTTTTATAATTGTAGGTAATATTGTTCTCTGTTTTTATATCTGTGTTTTTATCGATGATGCTAGTAGTATCATATGAGCGGGATAATTGCATATTTTAGATCCTAATAATTATTTATGTAAAATACAGATGAAAAGGAACTCTGTAGATGTCAGATAATTAAGATTTTTTAGGTTTAAAGAATTTGTTAGTTTTTGGCGGCACTTCTTCTTTAGTCACTAAAGTAGCAGGGGTGCCATCTAGGTTAAAGCGTTGTTTACCTTCGACTAGTAATTTTTTGTATCTTTTATCAGAGCAATATCTTCTAAAGAATCTGTGAATTTGTTGTTTTGAGAAATTCTCTTTTTCTGTATCTATAATTTCCTTGTGAATACCTATAGCTAAAGGTTTTGCTTTCATTGCGAAACATAGAGGGTATTTTGTTTGTAATAATTTTAAAACTTGTTTGTATTCTTTTTTCCATCGTGTCAGTTTAGCTTGGACAGCTTCTTGTTGCTCAGCAGTTAATGCTTGGACTTTTGCAACTTTATTGTGTTGAGCATTAGGTTTGACACTGTTAGTAGGTTGGGTACTACCAGTTTTTTGCTGTAATGCATGCTTATCGATGACTACTACTTGTTTTTGTGGTAGCTGAGGTAGAATAGCTTGTATCGGTATTTTAAGCTTCAATGTAGATCTTGCAGTTTGCATAACGTTTTACTACTCGTTTCTTAGTTTGTTGATTTCAGCAATAGATAAACCAGTAACCTTGGAAATAAAATCAGGATCAGAGTCAGCTGAAAGCATATTTTTTGCCACTTCTATTGATTTAGTATATTCGCCTTCAGCTTTTCCTCTAGCTTCAGCGGCTTCAATCATGAAATCTTCGACAGCTTTGTTATCCATGATGCGTTTAATTTCCTGCTCATAAGCAAGGAGTTCTGCTTCATTCCAGTTAAACTGATTTAATGCTTCATAAGCACGCCCTACTACAAGATCACTACCTATAATTTTCTGCAGGTCAGCTTCACTTGTGTTAGCAGCATATTTAAAGAAATAGCACCATTTTTCGGTAATAGTTTTTAAGTCTTCAATTTTATCTATATTAAATTTAGGTAGTTCAATAAAGCTAAAAGAGAAATCCTTTAAGTCATGTTCAAAAGTAACTTTATCAAGGATGACATGATGAGAGATATAATCAGCTTTATCAGGGAAGATAATATAATCACTAATAGCAATAAAGATGACTTCCTTAAGGTTAGCATAGAGACCGTCTTGTTTTTGTCCTTGGTATAGTTGTCGGGAATAGGCTTTAGCAGCATAATATTGAGCTCTTTTCTCAAAGCCTTTAGCAGGAGATACTTGCATTTCTACGATGATTTGCGTGCCATTTTGAGCTTTACAAAGGACATCAACAAGAGATTGCTTTTTATAAGCAATATCAGGGTCTTGAATAGGAGTTAAGAAAGTAACATCCTGTATTTGTTCATCACCTTTAAATCCCATGATATCATTGATGAAGTGGATAAGAATATCTTTGTTTTTTTCAGAACCAAAGATTTTCTTGAAGGCGACATCATTTTTAGGATCTAGGAACTTTGAAACTGCCATGATTAGTTACCAATATTTGTATGTGCATTATATTATAACACAAAATATAAGATAAGTAAGTTATAAAAATAATTGCGTAGATGTTGTTGATTGATATTTATATTCCCATCTGCCGTAAAGCAAGGTGCAAGGAACCTTGTATTTAAGTAGAACCCAGAGTATGGGTTCTACTATTTACATTTTTACATTATATAATATAGATTCTTTAAGTTATTGTAATTTTTTTAGCTTTACTTTGTTCTTTTTTCGGTATTTTAATAGATAAGATACCATCCTTAAATTGTGCTTCTATATGTTCTTCATCAATATTAGATGGTAAACTAATAGAACGGTAGAAAGAGCCATAATATCGTTCCTGCATATGATAATTATGATCTTTTTTTTCAGTAGATTGTTCTTTTTTACCTTCAATAGTTAGGATGTTACTGTCGATTTTTAGATCAATATTATCTTGTGTGATGCCTGGTAATTCCATTTCTAGATTATACTCAGAGTCATTTTCCATAATATCAGTTTGCGGTGATAACATTCTTTCATTGTTGTAAGAGGAAGGATAAGAAAAAGAAGCGATTTCATTAAAAAAGTTATTAAAGACATCATCAATATAACTTTTTTTATTAGAGTTATTTTGTAATTCTGATTTATTTCTAATACGTGGTAAATTAAAAGTCATAAAAACCTCCTATTTAAGTTAAATAAAATTAAAAATAAATTAATAATCAAAAAAGTTTTAATTACTCGTTATATTCTCTTTACTGAACAGGTATTTCTTTAGCATTTTGGTCTTTGAGTTCAATTCTAGGCAAAGTAATGGTCAAGATGCCATTTTTTAGCTTAGAAGAAATAGCCTTTTGATCAATATCATCATATAGAGACATAACATAATTAAAGTTTTTATTTAAATGATCAGTAGTACTATTTGCTTTAGTATCGTCAATGTTACCTTCAATAAAAAGCTTATGATTATTTACTTTAAGTTTAATGTGACTTTTATCATAGCCTGGTACTTCTAGGATTAGGATATATTGTTTGTCTTGAGTAATGAATTTACTTTTTATAGTACTTGAGTCATAGATAGATAATCTATCATTAAATATACTATTCCAGTAATAATCAAAGGCAGAGAAAGGACGATTAATAAAATCTAATGGATGACGTAAATAAATAGTATAATGATTATTATTTGATGTTTTTTTATCCTCAGCTGCAATTGTTGGATTAGCCAATAAAATGACAGTAATGCAAGTTATTAAATATAATTTAATATTGTTGTATAACATAATTACCTTCTTTTACTTCAATTTGACTATATAACATATAAATTTAACTTATAGAATCGTAACATAATTATATATCTAAATTAGATATAGTTTTAGAATAGAAAAATTCAAGTAATTATTGCTGACGTTTATATCCTTCTAGGAATCTAATAAGGTGTAGAAATAGATTGATAAAGTCTAGATATAAGTTAAAAGCAGCTACAATAGACATTTTTTGTGCCAAATGATAGTTAGTATTAGTGAAGTAGAAAGATTTAATTTTTTTGAGTATCCCAAGCTATTAGTCCAATAAAGATGATTACTCCTAGAAAAGAAGAAGCAAAATATATAGCAGGACTTTGCAAGAAAAGATTAACAAGTGAAGTAAGAAGTAATCCAATAAGTCCCATTAAAAAGAAAGAGCCCCAAGAAGTGAGATCCTTATTAGTGTTATATCCATATAAGCTCATCATACCAAAGACAGCAGCACAGATAAAGAAAGTTCTAGCAATAGATACAGCAGTATAAATAAGAAATAGGTAAGATAAAGACATGCCCACTAGAACTGCGTATATCCAGAATAAGATTTGTGCCGATTGAATAGATAATTTAGAGAAGCCAAAGAAGAAATATAGAGCAATAGCTAAAGGGGCAAAAGCAACAATAGGGCCAAAAGTAGTATTAAACATTAAGTTTACAAGTGGTGTCCAAGAAATTGTGACAATAGCAGTACTACCAGTTAATAGAAGAGCTGCAGCCATAAGGTTATAAACCTTTAACATAAATTGTCTTAGACCTTCATCATGAGTTTTAGAAGTAGTATGTGTACTAGTAGTGTAATCAATCATAGGCAAAAATTGTTGAATATATGTTTATGGTTTAAATTATAAATATAATAATAAGATTTTTTAGTTTCAAGGTTATTTATTACTCTTTTTATTAGAGCAATAATGTTTAGAGTTAAGGATTAGAAATGTTTATCGAATAGGAATATGAGCAAAGAGATGAAGATACTAAAGAGCAGGCAAGAGGTTAGAGGGCAGAAAAAAGAGAAATTACCTTTTTGAAAGAATAAGTCGCCTGGTAGACGTCCAAGTTTAAGATAAGGGATGAGAGGATAGATAAGTCCAATGGTGGTTATAAATAATCCAAGGGTGATGAAGAATTGCTGCATATAAGAACCTGATAATTATAGTTAATAATTATTTTATAAGGAGTGATTGTCCTTTGATTTTCCATTTATCAATAATTTTAGGGTTAAGTATTAATTGCTCTTTACAATCGAGTAGCATTCCGTAGAGAATATGGGCATTATCTGGGTGTAGATAATCAAGACCTGCTTTGACAAATAATCCCCCAAGCATAATCTTTTTTCTAGTGTCAGATTTACGATCGAAGGCTACTGCTTTTTGTAATTGCATACGAGTATACCATAGTTTTTTTACAATAGATTTAAGTAGTTTTTGAGTTATCTGATTTTGGTTTACTGGGGATTTTAGTTTTTTTTCCAAGCTCTTTAAACTCATTCAAAATAGAATGGTTTTGGTTATCAGGATTTTTCACAAACTTCAGGAAACCAAGCAACAACTTATCGTCTAATGTTAAGGTCCCACAGGCTTGAAACAGATCAAACAACTCTTCTTTGCGTTTTTGTAGCAATTGAGTTTGTTGTTTTAAAAGTTTAGCTTCTATTTCCGCTATACGATCTTTTTTTAGTTGCTGTAGATTTGCAAGTTTCGTACTAATAAACCTGATGTTTGTAATGATTCTTGCTCTATATCAGCTTTTATTTGTGGAAGTACTTCTTTTGTTGCCCCTAAATGATAATTAGTAGTATTTATAATATTAGGTGTTGCATTATATATCTCTGCACATTCAGCTAATTTTTCTATAGGAGTTGTAACTTCACCAGTAAATAACTTTTGATCAATAGCATATTTGATTATTTCTCTTGAACCAGGGCTATCAAAAGTAATAGACTTGTCAAAGTTTAAATTACGTGAATGTAATTCTACTGCTGTTAAATCTGCAATTATTGCACCAAGAGAATGACCACTAGTACCAAAAGTATAATTCTTTGCTTCTTCGATTCCACCTATCTTATTAATTATTTCATTAATAAACTCTTGAGCTACAGGAAGTTTATTAGGAGTATAATTAAACGTAATTAATGCATCATCCCATATATCATTTATATCGGCTTTTGTTCCAGCACTAGCAATATGAATCCTCTTGGTATCTTCATTTATAAATGCTACAGCTTTATAACCATAGGCAGAAGTAGTGGATTTATCACACGAACTAGCTAATATATGCCAACTGCTACCTATTAATTTAGTCCCATCTATTTTTAAGGCTTCTCCAGCATATCTATTAATGTTATCTGTTTTATATGCTAAATTTACTCCTAGGTGAGCAAGTTTACTATAATTAATATGTTTTTTAGGAATTTCTAAAGGTAATAATTCTTCTATATCGAAATTTATGTTTGTATTATCACTCATTACATGAACCTACTTCATTTATAATAAATTATTATAACATATTTTAAATAAAAAAATAGGGTGTTAGTTATTTTTTTGTATTTTTATTATTTGCATGTTCTTTATTTACTGGTTTACCACCTAGTACGTGTACATTACTATCATAAATAGTAACACTGCTTGCTCCAGTAACATTAAAATGTCTTGGAAACTTAGTCGTGACTAAATATGAAGTAACTCCAGATATGATCGCTGAAAATAATACCACTAGACACATACTTTTTAGAAAACTTATGTTGCTACATTCTGTAACATGTGCTGCTCTAGCAGAGAGTTTTGTACTATATTCATCTAGTTTTTTATCCAGTGTGCAGATCAAGTCTCTATTTGCAGATACCGTATCATTATGTGCATTGTTTAATGCTTGCAGCTTTTCCTGATATACAGCATCAATATGTTTTGCCATATTAGGCAGAATATTACTGATTTCTTTTTTAAGCTGTTCCGGCAATATAGTTAAAACTCCAACTTCATTTTGCAGCATCTCATATTGATTTTGCTGTGCAGCAATAGTTCGGTCAAACGTTTTAACCGCATCATTAAGTTGGTCTGCACTACTAGAGAGAATTTTACTCAATTCTTGCTGCTGCTTCTCTAGTGCTTTAGTAGTAAAACTAATCTGATTCTTTAATTTATTCACTGTATCGGTATCAATGCTGTGCTCTGCATTGAGATCAGTTGCTAATTGCAATGATTCTACACTATTTTCTGTATTTTGGGTATTTTCCTCTACCTCTACTATATTTTGTTTTGCCTCTGAAGTTCGGTTTTGATTATTTGATTCTTTTATCATATTTATCCTCATTTTTATTGTTAATATTTATGCTTTAGTTTCATTGCAAAGTGATTTTGCTTGGGCGTGCCTCTTCTAGTTCTTTTGCATACTCTTCATCAGATATTTCATTAATATCGTGACCAGTACTCGCCATAGAACCTAGTTGGGTATTTTCAGCCGCTTGATCATTACTTAGTATTTTGTTTTTTAATTCTTTCTCTAATTCTGTCTCTTCAGGCAAATCCAAAGACACATAGCCTTTGTTGATGCGTGCTACATTTGCAGGCGAAAGTTGTAATTTCGTTATTCTAATTTGCGGATCAGGAAGACCTACAAAACATTCAAGGTCTTTAAGGCTTGCTATATCATTCGTTGTGATTAATGATTTTCTTTTTTCCTGCTCTGTATATGAAACACCATCTCTATGTTCATGTGCTCCATATGAGGTATTTTTTTGTTGTGACTGATATTCAATATTTCCAAAAATATCAGTAATTAAACGAGCAGTGCTTGGATCGGTACTTCTAAACATGAATTTAGTAGCGAACTGATCAAATAAAGTACTGCCGGCATAATGACCATATTTGTCAAAGATTTGATTCAAAGACTGCGTAGCTGCTATCACGCAACCACCATATTTTCTGCTTTCGGCAAGAAGCGTCGAAAGGGAATTTAATCTACCAAGACTTGCAAGCTCATCTATTACAAACCATATACGTCTTTGCTCATTAATGCCTTGCTCAACCAAATAAGAAGCTGCAAGCTCTAATATGCATGCAAGAAGCGGTAGCGTCACTTCTCGCTGTGACGGGCTACTCGATAAGAAAAGCCAGCTATTACTACCGCTTTCTATATTTTGAAAATACTGCTTTAAAGAAAAACACTTCTGAGTATCTTGCAGCAGACAAATTGGTCTAACCGAAGTAGTCATGACAGATAAAATAGATTCTGCAGTAGTATTATTGTTTTTTGAGAAATATCTAGCGGCTCTCGTTCCTTGCAGTAAATTTGCTAAATCTTTCCTATTTACTTTAGTCAATATGTTTTTAAGAGCAGTAATAGTACGATAATCTTTCTTGATTAAACTCTCTACGCATGAGGTAAAAAGTATCTCAGCACTATTTTGCCAAAACTGATCATTACTATTTCCAGTAGCTCGTTTGTCAAAAGAAAATAGTACTTTAGCGAATTTTTCAAGGCATGGGTCTATTTCTCCTACTACTATATTATTAGATGTAGCATCCTGCCAAAAATCCCAAGAATGAGAACGAACATCTAACGGGTTAAAAATAATATCACCTCTGTTTGGATCATAGTACCGCTCTATCATTTCTCCTGTCTGATCCACTATGATAGCCGGATGCTTTACATCTCGTACTTGCGGCAGTACTGTATTAATGAGATTAGTTTTTCCGCTACCAGTGCTACCTGTCACTAAGAAATGTCTAGTTTCTGTGTCCTTGATTAAAGGCATGTCACCAATGCGGAAATTACCTATTAAATTATGCTTTTTAAGATATTTCTTTACTTCTGCTGCAGTTTTAATGGTGCTACCACTTATGTGTTTGGTCGTTCTTGCTGTTTTGCCGAACTTGCTCCATACTACAAACACTAGAAACACTAAAAAGATAGTAGCGCCAGCAGCTAATAACAAGGTAGCTGCTATATATTGTTTAAGCATCATATATGATTGCTTGTATTTTGGCGTATTTAATATAGTTGCAACTTTAACATTACGATATGCTCTATCTACAGACATATCGTATATATCTATCCTTGGCTGTCGCCTCTTTGAATCTTCAGATATTTTAGGCGTAATATCCCAAATGAAGTCTACAAAGGACGCTCTTATATATGTTTTGGCAGCAAACATATTAATTGCTTTGTATTGCGGCAAAGTTATCAAAATCACTAAAAGAGCTGCAATAACAAAAGACCAAAATGTAGATATGCCAATAACCTGTCTAAACATCCTTACTTTATGGATGAATATCTGTCCGCCCCTAGTGTAATCATCTAACATTTTAGTACCTATTTTACCTATGTTGTTTTTTGTTCTATATGTACTTTAATTTTGTTTTAACCATGATACTAATACCGCTTTTGAGTATTTACGGTGATACTAATCCTTTGCAGAGTGATAATACCTTACCGCTTTCTGCCAGCTCTGATGTTTTTGGTGGAGTGATTTGAGTAGCTGAGCGGCATAAATGATATTTTGTTTTGGTGAGAGCATATTATCCAGGTTATTACCAAACTCTTGAGCATGCCATCGCCAGTTAATCTGCATAATACCTATATCAATATTAGTAATACCTTTGGCTAAATACTCCTTGATGATTTTCTTTGCTTCCTCTTTGGAGCTTGATTTAATAGATTTACCTGATACGGCGATCGCATAGGGTTTAAAACCGGACTCAACTTCTGCAATTGCTGCAAGTAATCCGCTTGGGATTTGATGATCTGCTTCTATTTTTTGTATCAGCTGTGGCATATCGGATGCAAAACTGGCATGACAGTAAGCATTGATAGTAAAATATAATAGGCAGTACTTTATTAGTTTGAGTCTACTGGCTAAACAAGGTAAGATATATGTATGATATTTAACTTTTAGGTATGATATGACGAATAGCAAAAAACAATATAGTATCTTTAAAAAACCTATAAGCAAGGATAATTTTTGGAACCTTGTTTTCTGGCTCGGTATGTCTATCGGTTTTAGTTTATCCTTAATTATAAGTAAAGTATTACACTTGCAGTTTCTATCTACTTCCATTATGTGGTTAACATTCATTTTAATACCTTTTATTGTTGTTAGAAATAACCCAGTTAAGTATGACCCTGAAGCAAAAATCTTTTTAAATAGTGAAGGGCAATCATTAAAAAATAAGCACCCTAGTTCTTTAGTATGGCTCGTATTACTAATAGCCTTTGGTGTGATGATAGTTTCTGCTTTTAAAAATAAATATAATTTACCGGAGTTTATTTTTGACACTTTTTGTTCATTCATACTGTTTGCTCCTGCTTGTTTATATTTCGTTGTATTACAATGTCCTATTAGCTGGTTGTTTAATAAAAACATTTGGACTGCTAAACCGCCAAAAGGTCAATACGTCGCGTCATATAGTCGCACCACAAGCATTATTGACGAACATCGCACTAGCCCACGTTATTATTATATGTCTGGCAATAGATATCATTAATTAGCATTCTACTTTTTATTGTCCTGTGGTATAGTTGAGGGGTTTTTAACTCCTCCTATGCCATCATCAAATACTTTGCCACCACTAACTAAATTATTTGCAGTCCATCCCTGCCCTATTCTATCTTCTTCACGTATATTTACTTCTTCCTGCTTTTCCTGAGCAGATTCTAGATTTGCCTCCTGTACAGCTTTATATGTGCCGCTATTTTCATATTGCATCTTTTGAAACTGTCCTTTTAGTTGCTGCTCTTTAGTATTGATATTTTCTTGCATCTGATCATAGCTTATACCTCCCATCTTGTTATAGGCAGTATTCTTAGTAGTAGCGAAATTTTGACCAGCTTGCTTATCTACTTGCTGCTCATAATTACTGCTTGCTGCGTTCAACCTAGCAGATGCACTATCTCCTGTTACTCGGCTATGACCTGCTGCTACTGAAGCTAAAACATCTGCTACCTTATGGTTGATTCGATTCTGCCATAGCTGTCTAAATCTTGGGTCGTTCCGCTCAATCATATCGTGAGCTTCTTTAGAGGATACACCATGCATTCGCTCTAAATCTTTCTGAACTTCATGACGTACATCATTATTAGCACTTGCCGATTGTGTTCTTTGCATATTTTCTGCTCTATGATATTGATCTGCCCTTTCTTGACTAATAGCAAGCTGTCTTTCTGCTCTTTGTTCCTCCATCGATGCAGAGTGTACTCCCTGGCTTAAACTTTGATCTATGCCCTGCTCTCGTGACCAATTCTCATTTGATGCTACTTTAATTAGATTGTTATAATCTTCACTAGTGCTTTGTCCTTTAGAATCACTAACTTTATCTTCTAATGCCTGATTTGTTACGTTAGAGGCGCTTATGCCTCCTTCTGCACTTACTGATATACCACTACCAGTGATCCCCATCAAAGGAGTACTAAAAGAAGCAGAAGCTTTCACAGCAGCCTCAGCGGCTTGACGATTATCATATCCATAATTCTTGGATAAGCTTTGTGCATGATCTATAACCTTTCTTGCCGACTTACCTTGTTCTCCTAATTCCTCAAAATTAAAGTTTTGTCCTTGCTGCATTTTATCAAGCACATTTTGGACATAGTCTGAGGTTCTAGACATTGTCGTACTTTTAGCGTCGCTGTAGCTGCATCTATCTGATTCTGCTATGGTATCCATGAGTTGCGTACCTTGACTGAGCTGTGCTTGGGTGTCATCTGCTTCGCTGAGCTTCCTATTGCCTACTGATGCAGTATAACCACTACCCCCTGAGAATACTTGCTCACCTGATTGCGTAATAAACTCACTTGTACCATCTGCATATTGAGCTCTATTAGTGCCATCAAAATACTGCATACCGGTATCTATTTTGTTAGCATTAGTATTTGCGTATTGCTGGTTACCGCTACTATAATTGTCAAAGCTCTTGTTGTTGGTTGCAACTTCTGATCCAATACCTCCTGATACAGACTGCACGCCTCCAACGATATTGCCTGCTAAATGCATAATGCCGTCACCTCCAAGCTTGGTTAACCAAAATGATAAAAATGGTACTAACATCTGAAGTGAGGCGGCAATAGTCACTATCGTATCTATCTTCTTGTACATTGTAGATATAGCGGCGTAGTTAATTACTTGCCTTGAGCCTTCAGCTAAATCACTATAGGTCTCCATGATCATATTAAGTATTGCATTTAATGCCGGCCATAGCTGCAAGGATACAATAATTACTAGATACGTCATATATTTAGCAAAGCCGCCGCTCATTAAAATCATCGGCACAACAAATATAAATGCTCCATATACAATGCACTTGAATACAACAAGCATTAACGGTAGGTAAATACTTGCCATATCACTTGAAATTAAACTACTACTCTCATGCTGCATGCGTGCTCTTGCGACAGAATATGATCCGCTTTTGAAATTTGATATAGCATTAATCATCATTTGCTGTTTCAATAAATCTTCCGCGCTACCCACGCCATAAGCTTTTTTAATGTTATTTTTGAAATAATGTTTAAGATATAAGCTCGCTTCTAAATCCAGGTTTCTTGGCTGTCCTTTTTCGGCATATGTGAAATACACCCCTTTGTCGTTTGCTTGGTTAAATATTCTATTAGAGAATTTAACTAATATTCTTTCCTCCTCTTGTGGAAACAAATGTTTCTCAAGATACGCCGCTCCTTCTTTGCAAGTCATTGATTCATATTTGCGGGTTACTGGCTCAAATAACTCAACCCTTCTTAGCCCGCCTGCATTGTCTTTAACTAGCTTCCAAATATTATCTGTGGCAAATAACTCTTCTTTAGTGAATCTGTAGCCAATCATCGCAGGCAGTACTACGCATCTTTTAACAAACTCACGCATGTTATTAACATTTACAGGGTCTTTGATGCGGACATTTTTAACTTCCTGCTTTAATCTCTGTCCAAAAAGCAAACCATAATTAAAATAATCAAAGCTCTGATTACTAAATGGTCTAAAAGCTTGCTCAAAACCTCTTGTTATGATATAGCCGAATTCTTCTAGAATCCCGACTGGGACTGCAAAAGCAAGTGGTATATGATCTACTTTTGCTGTATCCTTTGAAATATGATCTTTAATAATCATATGAGTTGATGGAAGTAGCAGTCCGTTGACTATGATGCAAAGCCCAAGCACTTTATAAATATGGCTCTTGAATTGACCAAGATTAGTAGCACCTGCAAGCTGGACCGCATAAAAACACCCCATACAAAACCACACTCCTTGTACCAAGTACCAATAAGCATCACTTTGCTTGAACATTGCAATTGCTTGCATGGTGTTATACATCGCATCAATATAGCCATATGTATGAATCGTTAAATCCATTATTTTGCCTTTATCTCAATAATTAATCTTTATTTGCTTTTTTCTCTATTGTTTGAACTATAAGGTCTAATTCCATTATTCCGCTAATTTGCTATCTTGATCGTATTCTTCAAACTGTACCTGAAAATAACTCTCATCTTGACGTAAGCGCATCTTCATTTGATTAATAAGATCATATCGCTTATATGCTGCTGATTTGGCACTTGCTATACTTCTCATAATTTCTCTTATGTTATTTGCAAATTGCTCGAATATCCCTGTATCAGATATTTGCACATATGATAGTTCCTCTACTGCATCCGCGGTTTTCTTAAGTAATTTAGCAAGATGCGAAGTTACAACGTCGTAACATAGATGAGTTATAAAATCGTGACTTTTAACAGTAATATTCTGACTAGATTTAAAGATCGCAAGATCCATCTCTATTTTACGGATCAGAGGCAAACTCGAGAGATCTATTAAATCCATTTCTTCTTCAGTAAAACCTGGATTTTCTTGATCCTGCTGGATCTTTGTCGTTATTGATTCAAGTAATTTTGATAATTTAGAATGTAGCGTGTCACTGCTTACAAAGGTTTTTGGCTGCTTACTTGGATTTAAACAAAGCTTGTCTTCATCACAAACGTATAAAGTAATTTGACCTGAATTCTTGTGACTTACTCCCATATATTGCTCGATCAGTTCCTGCTGGGCAAGAGAGCTATATACTTTGGGTGGCAAGCCTTTTTGTATGACGATTGTTCCAGATAAACTCATAAGTAACTCTTTAAGTTCTGTAGTACCCGTTTGAGATGCAGACTTACTTAGAGCCTTCCAAACTAAATTGAAATTCTCGCCTAACTGGGTTTTAAGCTCAGGATTATGTGATGTTGGATCAGTATCACTGTCTTTTTTGGCTTTTTGTACTATTTCTGCAGAATCTTTAGAGCTGCCACTTAAATACAAATCTGCTTGACGCTTTGCCTCAGCAGATTTAGCAAGCTTATCCATAGTGCCGGTAATTTTGGTGCCATCATACGCTCACAATTGACGTTTAATATGTCACTAACACTGCGTCCTACCGATTCCATCCATGTCATTAAATTCTCACATTGCGGACACATGGTTTTAACAAGCATGATCCCGCCATATACTGAAGCATTTTGTGCCATTTGCTTCATACTCTCCATCATCTCTTTACTGCTGATATATGAAAATGCTCCCATTCTTAAGTCAAAATGAGCATTACAAGGAAGCCCCCCTAATTTGCAAGTTGGCGGGGTAAAGTGACCTAGTGATATATCATCAATACCAGGCGTCTTGACAATCATAGAACCACCAACTAAATGTCCTCCTAACTGATCCTTAATAAGAGCAGCTTTGCTATTATTGGATAATGTTCCAGACGGCATAACGCTTTTCATTAGGGTTTCAATGCCGGCATATGCTGCAAATGACTGAAGCAATGCAAAAATAATCAAGAATCGTAAAATATTTGTTTTGCCGGCTACTCGTTTTGTTAGATTAGTTGTGATTTTTTTAAATTTACTAATCATTCTTGAACCTCGTGTTGCTGTTTGCCCCTTGCTCTGCTGCAAGCTTTGATATAAGTTCTTGATCTTTTAATATTTCATGAGCAAGAAGCATCTTTTCTTCAAGCTCACTGAAAGATAACGCTCCTCTTGCTATCTCAAATCTAGTCTTGCCGTCCTTAGTTACCAAAATCAAACTTGGTACTGACTCTATTCCAAGCATATTTATTAGCTCCTGATTAAAATGTGTTTTAAAATATTGTGATTTCTCTCCATTAGTGCTAAGTGCCTCTGTCTCTATTTTGTATTTTTGTGCAAACTGGCTTACAACAGGTGCTACCTGCAGGCTATAAGGACAATCACTACTAAATACAAAAAACAATTCTATTTTGTTTGCAAGCTCAGCTATTTTCTCTTCTTTTGCCTTTTGCTCTTCTTGCTGATGGATTTTACGACCGTAGAGATTGACTGGATTTTCTTTATGATTCACGTCGTTTGGATGAAGTAAATTCACAACTCTATATGAATGATCTAATTTTAATGCACTATCTAACATCTCAGCTTCTTTCTTTTTATAGGCATAGACATGGTCAAGATTCTCAGGATATCTAATCATCATATATTTTAAGTCATCTAGCTCTTTGCTGAATGCCTCTACCTCCGCCCTTGCTATTGCTCTTTCTTGCTCTTGTTTTTTTGCTTTCTCTAATTCTTGCTGTATTTCCTCATTTATTTTTTGTTGTTCACGTTCTTCGAACCATAACCAACCTCTATATCTTTGATGAAAAAACTCATTAGCAGATAGCGAGCTAGCCTGCATACAAATAAGCAAAATACACGCTACATTCTTAATTCTGCTGCATCTCATTCCGATTCTTTTACTTGCCATCCACTTGCCTTGTTATCCTGATTTTGTACATTTCCATCAAATTCTTTGATATCAGGCAAACTATTATTAATTTGCTCTTTTAAATCATCACTACTTGGCTTTTTGTACTTTGAGAAGAATTTAACCTTTAAGTCCTCAATAAATTCGGTGAAATCAATCTCATCCCAGTTAATTCTCTGTATTTCTTCAAGTGTTAACCCCCGGCAATCAGGAGTCTTGCCGCTACCAAAACTTATACCTAGCTGCTTTCTCGCTTGCACCTGTACTACCTTATCAAGTAACGTCCCAAAGCAACAATAATGGTGTTTGACAAGAGTCATAATTCCTGCCTTTTTGTTGCTTTCCTTACCTACATAAACACATAAATTCTTTTTTCTCTTCTCTATAAGTAGCTGCTCATTTTTACTGCATTTCGCTCCAATATTACTGCCCCAACCTTTTAAACTAGTCCCGCAGCAATTAGTGTAACTCGTAGCCTTTTTACTGCAATGCTCATTATTCCCCTTAAACAGATTAATATTTACTCCATCCCCTGCCTTCATCTCGCTTACTGCATATAATTTAGAGATAGAATCCATCATCTCACCATTAGTTAAAAATCTATGATCTACGCAATTTCCGTCTATACATGGAATACCCTCGCAAATTATACCCTCCTCCCCTTCTTTCTCCTGTAATCTTAATCTTGCCTTGGTACTTTCTTTCATCACAGGAACCCATCTTTTGCAGGAATATTCCTCCGCTCTATTAACGCAATTACCAAGGCTGTCAGTGAGTAAGCACTCTCTAAGAGAAACGAAATAACAATGTGAATATTTACCACAATCATCTTTACTTGGATAATCACAAATTTTCTCTACCCGGTACTCCCAGCAATCTCTATATACCTCATATTCTCCGATTGTCCTTGTTCCACTTGATATGCACTCTTTTTGTACATCTCTACATGGATAATTTAATTCAAATCTTTCATCAGCACATGCCGTAGATGTAATTAAATATCCAGTAAAAAAGATAAAAAGTAATTGTTTGAACATCATGCTATATTTCATCATTACCTAATTCTTTAACCTACAATGCTCATGCCAGACTTCACTCCATGAAGTACAAATCTTTTTCCAATCTCGGTACTGGTATTTAAAATGATATACATCCCACTTTACTTCATATCTGCGGCACTCACTCACACCACCACTACCTATAGGATTAATACCTATATTTTCATTAATTTGCTCAAACTCCGCTCCTATTTTATCCGCAATAACCGCTCTTAATTGATACTGCACAGAAGAGTCCCCTCTCATATTCATATAAAAATATTTCTTTGTTTTTCGCCCTCTTTTGTCCTTTTTATATAAACTGCCTTGACTAAGCCAATGATGGTGCTGTCTACATATTTCCTCACCTGCTATATCAATTGTTCTATCTTGCCACTGTAACCACTCGCGTCCCTCACTTAAGCATTTTAGGTCCAACGCATCACTACAACTGTAAACATTTCTTAATCGCTCACAAAAATGCTGATCATAAATAGTATCCTTGCTTTCATTATCTACTTCCTTCTTAAGTTCCATGAAATATTCAGGATCTCTCTCGATATTTCCTTTAACTGTCTTACAATCTACTCCTATATCTTTGAGATTCGCTATAATACTCTCTATCATCTTAGAACTTCCTCTTGCTATTTTCTTAGCATCCTCTAAATGTGCCTGCATGCCAGGTCTATTTAAATCCACAAACATCTCATTGTGAAATGGATCTCTTGCAAATTCTGCTCTAGCGATGCTATCTAGCTCCAATGGTTCTAAACTTTCTAGCCTTGTTCTCTCATTTGCAATCTTTCCTGAATCAGCTATAGGCGGCATCATGTTATCACCAATTTTCGCTACCACCCCTTGCTTATCCTGCTCTAGCTCGTTTTTGAACTCTTCGAGATTTGGAACGCTTCGCTCAAATAATGGATCAACTTTATTGATATTAGTCTCAAACTGCTCATCCAAATACTGACCCATAGCAACATTGGTAATAATTTGTATTACTACCAATAACAGCGTTAATACAGTAATAGTTTTTACTTTCATCTTGCTAGCCTTTGCTCTGCTGCTTCTTTCAAGTCTCCATGAATAGCAAATTCCTCTAGAGCGTACTTAACTGATACAGCTCCTTGCATAGAGTCGTATTTAGGGGGAGTGCCCCCCCGTTAAAAAAACTATCTGCTTCTTGACTCAATACTATCATTGGCACTTGCGTAGCTTTAAAATCTTTAAATGCTTCATCATCAATCTCAATACCACCAATCTCGCTGCTTCCTACTATTCTTTGTGCTAACTTTAATAATTCCTTGAAACTTCCATTAGGTAGCCCGTTAAACACTAAATGCCCGCCATATCTTTGAGCCTCCTTATAATAACTACGTAGCAAATTCAAGCTCATAGAACTACTGACTAAAATTCTGAGTTTAGTATTATCCTCTTTCATCATGCCTTGTGTATCCATATCTAAAGTTTTGTTATTGAGAGCAGATTCTGCCTCTTTGGATAGTTGCTCAAATTCTTGATATTTTTCCTTAAGCCCCTTATTTACTGTTTTTTGTAATTGAGCTTGGAGTTTTCCGGCAAATTCTATATCTTTCTCTGACATCACAAAAAAACTCCCAAAAATGGTCGTGCTAAAAACTGTTAAAAATATTAAAATTAAAGACCGCAACAATTTTTTTTCCTCCAAATTAAATAACCAAAATCTTGTCCTTTGTACGGATATTCTCGAAAGCTACTATAAGAAAGGTCAATAAGACCAACCGGCCAACACCCAATATCCTTGCCACCGGTTGTTGCTTTCGGATTCACTATCTGCAACTTGTATTGACTCTTTTTAATCTTTAAATTTTTAGACTTGCGACATAGTGGACCATTCACCTTAGAGCTGCTTGTTGAAGTTACATCCGCAAAACCTAGTCTATGCTGCTTTGCAAGGACTCTTAGCGTTAGTAAACTACTAGACTGCACCCCGCCCTCATGATCTGCATTCGCACCGCTAAAAGGATACATATTCCCAAGACAACCTCCACACCAAAACATGCTATCTATTGGCAATTTAAGGCTTGCAGCAGCACAGTCCATACTGCATGCTGCTTGTGCTATGGGACTGCCAAACAACAAGCCTTCCGGATTTAACAGGCTTTGTAGTTTCGGATCGTTCCAAGTAACATCAAACTCAGACATATAAGAAATATCAAAACTGCCTCTTTCTAAACACACAAAATCGGTAATTAGCTCAAGCCAGTAAATTAATGGATAAGCGTAGTAATGCACATGATAAAAACTATCATGCCTATAGCTGTTATCTGCATAACTCCTATTAAAACTACTGATTTTCTTATTATCGCTGCCAAGTGATATGCCGCCTAAATTGGTTAGACAATATGGCGTTCTTGTCACATCTACTAAACGCACTGGCTCCCAAAAACCTATCGATATTCCTGGCGTTGGAATATTTGCTTTGGTGCACATACAAATAGGACTACTTGGATTCTGAGTGTCTCGCTTTTTAGGCACTACTCCTTTACCAATACTTAAACTTCCTATTGAAATCGGTAATATGCAAGACCAGCATATATCTGTTATGGGATTGACAAACCGTCCCTGACATGTAATATTTGCAGATACTGAAAAAGGCACAAAAATAGCCATTATCAGTATGATTATTTGCTTAATCACCCGATCTTGAAGTCTGCCGGCAAGCTTTCTCTTCAAGATCGGGAATTCCTTAATTCTCATCTTATTTTACTGACCTCTATTTAATCTTCATCCTTACTTCCTTTGATTCTCAAATCTTTAGACAATTCTTCTTCTAATTCCTCAATAGTTGGTAATATTGTTTGAATATTTGCGGGTAAGCTCTTCATTAGTTGATATTCAGATATACCTATAGGACTTTCTACTCTTTTTAATGCATATTCTGCTATAATACGATCCTTACGTTCACAAAGTAATATACCTATTGTTGGTCCATCTTCCGGCATTTTTAATTGTTCATCTATTGCTGATAAATAAAAATTTAGTTGTCCAGTATGTTCAGGTTTGAAGTCTCCTCGTTTAATTTCTATTACCACATAAGAATGTAATTTTGTATTATACATTAACAAATCAATCTCGAATCTTCTATGAGACACTATTACCGGATAATTAGTGCCATATAATGCAAAACCTTGTCCTAATTCCATTAGAAACTGCTTCACATGATTTAATAACCCTTTATGTATTTCTTTCTCGTGAGCATCCTCTCCTATTGTCAGGAAATGAAACTTGTATGGATCCTTTAACATCTCTTCAGCTAATGCTGATGTAGGCAGCTTTAATTTTTCTTTGAAGTTTGTTGTTTTTATACTTAAATTTGATTGCCTTTCATATAATTCAGCTTTTATATTTTCTTTTAGTTGTCTATAGGACCAACCATTTTCTATGACCTTTTGTGCATACCATTGTTTCTTACTAAAATCTTCTTTATTTATACTCTGTAATAATACTATATGATGCGTCCAAGTTAATTGGTCAGGCAACGCCTGACTAATTGCAAATCTCTCGTAATGTGAGGCAAACATATACATATTTTTTAAATTAGTTTTTGAAAAACCTTTATTATCCGGAAAGCTTTTACTTAAATCTGCAGACAATACCTCAAATAGTTTGTCGCCCCATTTTGCTTTTTTCTGCTGTTCGATTATTAATTTTCCTACTTCCCAATAAAAATTAACTAGTTCGACATTAACACTTATATTTGCTCTTAATTGAGAGCTTTGTAACTTTAATTTTATTTCTTGAAGTAATATTTTATAACTTTCATTTAATGATAGTGCTGTATGAGAATTATTAGATGTCATATTTTTGTATTAGTTATTTTAAAATTCATTACTGTTCTTTTCATACTAGTTTCCGATTAAACTTTACTGCAAAAATGTCACGTAGTGTGTGATGAATTTGCTTTGTGTTACCTTTTATATTCATATCTTTATTTCTCTTATCTTTAACTTCTTTCCATCCTGCACAACTAACGCCGGTACTTGCTCAATACCGAACTTACTTGTTAGTTCTCCTGCTTGATCAAAATATAGAGTTCTTCCTATATCCTCTTGTAATTCTAATATCTTACCACCTACAAGGATGATCCGAATCTCTAAATTGTCACCTAGTTCCCTGCTTTCTTGTGTGTTATCCTCTTGCGTATTATTATCTACTTCCTTCTTTTGTTTGTTCATCTTTAATCGCTGCTTGAGCCACTCTATTTGCTCCGAGCTTCTGCCATCGATGAATATTAATTCCCGATCAAAATCCATATGATCCAGCGGATTCACTTTAGTTCCTGCCTTATGTAGTACTTTACCGTCCGGCAACTTAATATCCTCAGTAACTAGCAAACTTGGATCATACCAAAATTCTCTTGGCTCATTTGTAGCTCTTATGCCAAGAACAGGCTCCGGCTCTAGCACTTTCTTTGTTGCAATAGTTCGCATCTCTTCTTGATATTGCTGCAGATCAATAGCGGCTAAACGACTCTTGACCATCGCAACAAATCCTTCCTCTGCTACCTCATATGTCGCTGCTTGCTTGCCAAAATCTACCCCTAGCACCGAGCTACTCAATACTAATATTACAAATCCAAATATTAATCTCACTTTTGCCTTCAGTAATTAAACATATTACCTACTATTGCCCTTGATAATTATCGTTTTTACTAACAGTAGAAATACAAAGATACTGCTCGGTACTAACAACCACATTACGCCGTAGTGCACCACTGCCCACAAACCTATAGATTTACATAATAATAGACTCATCATTGACAATAACATGCTTGCAGCACCACATATTCCTACCTGATCTAATGCTTCTTGTTTTTGCTTCACATAACTTGCGATGACACTGCCACCACTAAAAAACATAATATAAGAAAACATACTACTTGCTCGGTCATATCCTGTATTTGCAAACGGTACATAACAAAATATGTACCATATTATTACAGTAAGTAGTATTAGACTGAAGTTATATGGAGTATTTAATATCTTATTCATAATTTGACATTGTTTGTTTTCTTGCATTTGTTTTACCTCCTAATTGACTCATTACTTTTACATATACTATTTTACTAATAGATTTAGTATTTTTGCCTTCTACATAATTATCACCGACAAATATTAAACGATGATAATCATCTTCATAATTAAAAGCTTCCTTGCGAATTAAATCAATTGCTTTGTTAATCTTGCCAAAAAACATTCTACCTTCAGGATCTTGTTCCCGCTCAAGTCTTGCTTTTTCTAAATCCATTATTTCACTGCGAGATACATACACAACTTGCATTCTATCTAAGTCATTCCCAAACACATGCGTACTAAAGTAACCAGTGCAGCAACCTATTAGGAATATCGATAATAATATTGCAATCATTATAACATTAACTTGACGTTTATCTTCTGCTGTGCTTAATAATTCTACTTGCGGTGCTACCTTAAATTCGTTCTGTAATCTCTGATCCTGACTCATGTTAAAATTATCTCCTCTCTACCGCTTTTGTGCTCTATGCCACTACTTCCTACTTTAAATGCCGGTAGCTTCTTACCTTTTCTTTTTATTAACTCTCTAATTGCCGTATCCTTATCTAAACCTCTGATTCTACATTGATGCAAAAACCCATAATCCTCATTCTCGGTCGAATACAAACACTCACTATACGGATCTACCACCAGCCTTCCAACAACACGCAAGTTACTGCCCATAATCATAATCTCTGAATATTTATTCTCGGCATCTTTAGTTAGCGTCTCTATTAATGGCACGCAGTGCTTGAATTTCTCAGAATTTCTCATTTGACCAATGCCACTAGGTTCTTGACGCAGCACGGCCGTCCAGCTACTGTTATTTAATATCGCTTGATGCTTTGGTCCATTATCTAAATCTTTGAACTCTTGAACGCATGTTATTAAACTACCGCCATATTTCCGGACGGTTCTTGCAAATGCTTCTAAAAATCCCACGCTATGATCAATAATTCTCCATGCCTCATCAACAATTAAGACAAATCTCTTGCTTCTATCTCCGCATAAAAATTGCATTGTTATTTGCATTAATATGATCCCTAAGATTACCGACAAAAATACCTCATCACCCTTGACTTCTTCAAATTCAAATACGGTTAGCGGCGAGTTGAATTTAGCATTCTTGCCTTGCTTAAAATACCGACCATGTACTCCGTTTGATGTATATGGATATAAAGATATTGCAAGATCTCTTCCGATGCCATTGTCCATCTCTTCTAAAACTTTGGCATATCTGTCTAAGTTTAACCCCTCTCCGTACTGCTTAATTCCTTCATTTAAACCTTTTTCAATAATGGCTTCTTTTGTATTATCTCCGCTAACTCCACACATCGTGCTAATAGTAGTTTTTGCATAAATAATCGCATCCTTTGTTACAAAATGCTCGCCAATCTTTAAAACCTCAATAGTCTCATTCTCTGCTATCTCTCTTGTCTCCTGATTCCCGGAAAATAATATTTCTAATCCTTCAGGAGTTAAGCCCGTACGCTGCATTATTTCTTCCCTGCTTCTACCTTCCCTCTTTAGCTTTTGTGCCTCTAAATATACCGCACCACTACCTATAATCCCGTGGAATGGATTAAGTGATAGATCATTAAGTGCATTGAATCTTAAAAATTCACTATTATCCATAGCTTCCGCAATATTTTGATAAGACGCACCTATATCAAGCACAAATACTTGTACATTCTGCACTACTAAACTTGTTGCCAGCTCCTGCAAGAAAAACGACTTTCCACTACCCGATGGTGCCATTACACATACATTATAGTTACCAGCTCCACCTACTCTATAAAATGGATGCCAGTTAAACATCTCACCTTTGCGACCAAGAAGTAATACTCCGCTCTTACTTATACCTTTCCACTCTCCATGAATCGGTAATTTTGCAACTACCTCACTTGCAGGCACATTTTTTACTAATTGAAAGAATTTTAAAGATTTCCAAAATGCCGCTTGCTGCATTGGAAAAATAGATAAAAGACCTACAAGATGTAGCTTGTCATTTCTGGCTAGCTGAAAATCTAAACTATTATAGTGGCTAAGTAATTTTTCTTCTGCTATTTCCATCGATACTCGCTTAGTTGTAATAAATACTTGGAAATTCTCAGTTAAAAATCTCTCGCCATTTTTGTTGCGATCAATTAATACTCTCCACCATTTAGCTTCATGCTGAAGACTCAAATCATGCCTTGTGTACCATTTCTCAGATGCATGAATACTGCGTAATCCTTCCGCAATAATTTTACCTTCATCTGCCTTGTTAATATTATTTGCTATGCTATAACTAATAACTAACCTTGCCGGAAAGCCTCCCTCAAGATCAGGTCCAAGAAGTGATACCATGTCGTTAATTGCAAAACTCTCAGGTAATCTTTTGATATAATATCCTCTTGTCACAAGATCAGTTTTTAAATGTTTAATCTCTTCTTCAGTGATACTTGCCTCATTAATCCCTTCAAGTACTTGATCTGATAATCGCTCTAATAAATCATGTTTGTTAGAGCTTTTTTGCGTATGACTTCCGCTATCTAAGCCCTTTGTGCCTACTTGTTCTTGCGGCGATAAAGGCGTTAACTGCATATTAATTAAGTCATTTGCAAGATACTTTA
Source organism: Rickettsia sp. 109562A South Dakota (assembly GCF_055791265.1). Taxonomy (NCBI): domain Bacteria; kingdom Pseudomonadati; phylum Pseudomonadota; class Alphaproteobacteria; order Rickettsiales; family Rickettsiaceae; genus Rickettsia; species Rickettsia sp. 109562A South Dakota. Next base: position 55,973 of record NZ_JBTEYY010000002.1, on the reverse strand, counting down.
AATCAGCAGCATCACAGCTACGAGCATTGAGCTTAATTGATGCAAATTTCTTAAGCAGCTTTTCCTTAAACTTAACCAAAAGCTCTAATTTACTGTTATTGCCATCTACCCCTTTCATGCTACAGCTCACAAATGTTCGCCAGTCCCGGCATGTTCGTCCATCACTGCTACCTATATCCCTTGCCCTTTCTCTTAAAAAAGCTTCTCGATATTTTGTGATCCGCTCTAACATTCTATCATTATGTGATTTTCTGCCTTCCCGCCATAACCTTAATTTCTCTTCAATATTGTTACTGCCAACTACTAAAAACTGCATGTAAATACCTTCCGGTATCTCATTATTGAAAAATAAATTTAAGTTCTTCTCAAGTGACTCACTACTGCCTACTCTCATTGAGATTTCTGTTAAAAAGCCAGCAATACCATCATCATTAAAAAATATACCAATCCCCGGCACATAACTTTTATAATGCAGATAGTCCCGCAGTGGCACTGCTCCTAAAAAATTATTCTCGAGATGTGCATTTAAGCGTTTTCTTGATGTTTCTTTCATCTCACCTGATGCAAAACCGCAATAATCTTCTACTATCTCTATTAATCTTCCAAGCACCATCTCTTACCTTAAATTCTCTAACTTCAATTCCGGCTTCATATCATTTTGTCGCACATAACATTTACCGCCTCTACATCTCTTCTTTTGGTTTGTAACACTTTCAATCCTGCCACTATCTATTTGCTCGTTAACCATGCTTACCGGCATGCAGTTTAATCCTTTGCTATCCGGACAACCAAAATGACTACTATATGTACTGCATCCACTAATACTTACAGCGATAAGTAACATTGAACCTAGCTTGAATTGCTTTAAGAGTTTTTTAATATTCTTCATAATCCTCTTTTTGCACCTGCTTATTAATCTTGCGAGCTCTTGCAATCTTCTTTTGCATTCCAACTTCACCTAAGAAAAAACCTTTGGTAAACATCACATCCACCTTAACGCCGCCAGGCACAGTTAGTACCGGCGACATCTGCTCAGCAAGCCTTAAATAATAATCAGCTATCTTCTCACCAGCATTACTACTACCATTTAACAATCCCTGACCTGTTAAATCTTTAAAACCTTGGCGTTTTGTATTTACTGCTCCAAGAGATGTAAGAGTTAACCCTTCCACGCCTTTACTACTTGAGGCAAGACCACTTAACATACTGCCGATAAATGCATTTTTAATATGTCTATTACTTGTGGCAATGACCTTACCTTTGATACCATTCATACCATCATCACCGTGTACTACTCCAATCACATCACTTGTGGTGACTAGCTCCGTCTTTGGATCAATACAGATTAATTTCTCAGCCCGAATAATAACTCTTTCACTAGAGAGATCCCCGTAACTACTACCTTGTACCCTGCATTTACTAATATCTACATTGATATTTTTTGGTAAGTTACCTCTACTGCTTAATCTTATTACCACCGGCGTTGCATTCTCACTTGCCGTATTAATCCCAGTAGAGGTTACAATTCCACCTAAAGTATAACCACTCACAAAACTAGTCTCAGGGATAAACTCTCTTATATCTTTTGGTTTGTCCCACTGAACAAGGCTACCAAGCTTTATTGAGTTAATCTCCCCCCTTCTAATTACTGCTTCTTGTTCATATCTGTTACTTTCGGCAATATCACTAACTCTCTTGAGTTCAAGCGTAGCACTTCTTAATTCATCCTGGGCAAATTTTAATTGCTCAGCCATTTTTTGCAGTTCTTGCTCTCTATGCTTTCTTTCCTCTTCTTCTTTTGCCCGCATATCACGCATTAATACTGCTACCTTCTCTTGTAACTCCTGCTGATTGCTTCTTAGCTTGTCTTCAAAATGATTCTGCCATATTTTGTTCCCATCCGTATTATCAAATTGATAATGCTATATTACGCCCTTCATCAGTCACTGCTTCCTCATGCTTGATCTTGCTGCTGCCACCTTGTAACTTAATAACGATACCAAGCATTCCTAAAATAAACAGACAGACATATAACCATCTTCTCTCCTGTACTTTCCGAAACGTACTAACACTTGTGCTGGGGGTTGCCTCACCCTTAGGTGCTACTGCACCCGTTCTATTTTTTCTGATATTTTTAAATATTTCTTTTAAATTAATCATGCTCCACCTCCTTCAAGGCGATCCACACATTGCAATTACGTCCAGGACGTAATATGCTACAATCCTTCCTGATAATTATATTCTCGCCTTCAAATATCTGCTTTAAAATACAATCAGTAAGCTCTATATTTTTACCCTTTTTAAATATTCCTGATGAGATGTTAGCTATAGTTAATTTGGCTCCTATATAAGGACCATATCTATAAGATAACTCTTGCTTTATACTAAGACCTTGACCCTCTAATGTATTAATCTTTCTTTTATTTACATTTACAATATATTTATCAGACCTTCCTGAATGCATATATCTCATTAGTCTTGCTATTTCCTGATCATCTTGTACTAAAGAAGCATAATAATCTTTCTTCTCTTCTATGAAAATCAGCTGCCCTGGACTCCCTGCTACTCTTAAACTTAAATCAATTGTGTGACCGCCAGCTTCTATGACCGCCATCTCTATATCTTCACCAATAGCTGCCAGTGGAGTTACAAACAAATTCATAGAAGATGAGTCTTGCAGTATCTTGTATTTTGTACTATCGCCTATTACTTCAATAATAGCTTTGCCTGAAAACCATATTCTATTTAAATGATCTTTGCTAACGACCGCTTTAATTTTTTGTCCTTGCTTATAACAATATATCTGCTCTGCAAATGAGCCTTGGCTTATCAAAATAATGAATGCATATATACTAAATACTACTACCTTAATTATTCTCATAATTAGCTTTCCTCTTATTTAATTTCTCCTCTATCTTCTGCATCTTCTCCTCTTCAACCTTCAATTCTTCTTCTTTTTTCTTAATATCTGCCTCACTTTCAATATGACGAAACTCCTTTAATCTCAAGTTACTACCTGCTAAGTCAAAACTCATAAAATATGATACCTCTTTAACGTCAATTCCGTGATCTCCAAACTTCGTAGTTAGTATTCCTTTGGCAATCACGCTATTATCTGATGTATTAACTTCTAAAGACTTAACTGAAAAATATGTAGATAAACCAAACTTCTTATATTGCTCCTTCGCATGCGAAAAATACTGTCTAATCGCTTTCATATATTTGGCACTACTATGACTGATATATTTGCTGATTAATGCTTCCTTGTAACCTATGACATCTTTATTTAAATCAAGCAGCATTGATAGATACATTAAACTTATCTCCTCTATATAACTCTCTGATACTTTGCCCTGGCTTAACCATACTTCTTGAGCAAGTCCCGGTACTAATATTGTCTTATCCCGAGTAGTTATTAACTTTAATGTTAAACCGCAACAAATAAACCCAAACATTAGAGTTAAAATTAAAAATAAACCTCTTTGCTTAGTTAATATCTTCACTTGATCACTTAATATTTTTTCCTGCATGATATTATTTGTTTGCTTATTACTTTTACTGTTAATATTTTTTTATTTACTCTTAGCTCTTAAGCTTTTTTAAAATATTCTTCGCTGGTATGATGAAGGTATATGCCCCCCAAGCAAAAAACTTGCTCCTAGCCATTTCCAATATAAATTCTTTTGAATATTACCCCCCATATACTCCTTCATCAAAAAACTTCCCAATACCGCACCCACAACGCTCGCTGCCACACCAAAAAGTAAATTCTTTAATACCCAAACAGTAACACCTGTCACACAACTACCAAGAATTACGCCAATCGAGATGTTGAAAAATCTCATCTCTTTGTTTAAACATTCATTAAATCTTACTTTTGTCATAGCTTATGCTCCTTCATATTGTCATATCATCTCTATATGCCGCTCATGGCTTTGATGACTTCGATTACACCGTAACCACCTAAGAAACCAATGCCTGCTACTTTTGATCTCTCTCTTAAATCTCCTTGTGTGCCGAGTGCTAAACCTCCTCCTGCTGCCATCCCGATAATAACAGATACCCAGTCTTTAAATGCTTTAGCTACAGGAGTTACTATACTATCTCCAAGCTGCTTACTTAAATCCCATGCCGCATTTGCATCAAAAGAGACTAATGCTATAAAACCTACAAATATTATATATTTTGCTATTTTCGTTGTTCTTTCTTCGCTACTTAACAATAATGCTCTATTATTTTCTTTTTTTAGCTTTACACACATAGATTATCCTCTTTTAATTGTATTTTATTAATTTAATAAGTATTAATATGTTAGATATACATACTTACTAATGTCAATAGTAATATCTATTATATTAATAATTATTGCTAATTAAATTAAACTATCATGACCTTACCTAAAAAAATACAACAATTTTTGTATAAAAAACTTTTTCAACTTAAATTAACACGCAAAGCTTTTGCTCAAGAATGTGGATTACCCTATACCTCACTTATTAATCTTATAAATGCTACACAAACTAATCCTGCTCTTAATTCTTTATTAAAAATTGCTAATTACCTTAATTGCTCTATTGATGAAATAGTGGGAAGAAAAAAATATGTGCTTAAAAAAGCTAATGAAATAATCCAATTCCAAAATTTAACTATTGATGATTACAATACAAATTTAAGAAACTTTATTTATAATAAAATGCAACAACATAATTTACCTGCCTATAAATTAGGTCTTAACATTGGATTTAGTGCTGCCGTTATTGATAATTTTGTTAACCAAAATCGCAAAAATATACAAACAAACTTAGGTATTGCTCCTATCGTAGCTCTTGCTGACTATTTTGCAATCTCAGTTGATGAAATGATTGGTAGAATATCCAGAAAACCCTAATTTGATACTTGCTATAGTACAAAATTATAGCTGATTCCACACAAAATACCCTGCAAAATATAAAATCACCTGAACAAGTTTCTGATCTACTCAAATCATACCCCAAATCTAATGTTGCAGATATTGACCAAGTTACCTCTAAAATTCCTAAAAAACCATAATACAGAACTTCTAACAGGCAATTTGCATTATCGTTTGAATAGCTAAATCTCGATTAACATAATATACTTCCTCACTAGGTTCTAACTTAATTGCTTGTACAAAATCTTTTAATGCTTCCTTATATCTTCCAAGATCATACAAAGCTAAACCACGATAGTGCAAAACCTTAGCATTACTCGCATTAAGTGCTATCGATATATCATACGACATCACAGCTTCCTCAAGCCTTCTCATGGTAGATAAAATATCACCTCGTCCACTATAAAAATCTGCATTCGTTGCATCTATTGCAATTGCTTTATTAAATGATTCTAATGCCTCCTTATATTTCCCAAGATCATCTAATAAATATCCTCGATAGTAATAAACATAACCATTATCCGGCATTAAATTTATTAACTTGCTGCATATAACAAGTCCCATATTTTGCTCCCGACATTGTGCGTGTTCTTGCAATAAGCTTTGAATTCCCTTACTAATCCCATCAACTATTCTTGGGTTAATATTGCTTTTTTGACTCTTCATGCCTTGCCTCCTACTTAAATCAAACTTCTCATTCTTATAATTTTATTACTTGTTAACTTATCTCACTTATTTTGATAGTTCTGTTTTGAATTGTTGCACATCTAATAATTTCTTTAATAAACACTTATTATCCTCCTTTTGTAGCTCTTTATATATTAATCTTACATACATTTGTGTCTCCTCTGCATGAAACTTCATATGCAAGATATAATTCTCTTTCTTACTACTTATCTCCGATAATTCCCTAATCTCCTGAAATAATTTCTTTACCTCTTCTCTGCTACTGCTAAATATTTCTGCAAATTCTTTACTAATCACATTGCTCCGGTGTAAATATTTTAGGGATATCAATACAACTACCAACTCTAAACTCATTAGTAAGGCTAGTATTATTTTGTATAACATTGTTCAATCTCTCTTTACCTTATTATTTGTATAAATCCTGTCTTTTGTTTTAGAGCGCTACTGCTAGCACTCCCAAGTAAATCCGGTATTGCTGGAGCAACAGGTGGCATTAAGAATGGGGCTGATGGTACTGGCGGATTTGATGGTATTAGATCAGGTAATGGAAACTGTGGCACTCCATCAGGTAGAGCATTACTTAAGCTAATTGTTTCAAATGCAGCTTCTTTCTTCCTACCTGATGAGGCTTTGCTTTTCGGTCTCTTGTCTCCTGCAAATACCTCTCCTGTAATCATTGATATTTTTATCAATGATACAGTAACCATTTGTTTGATCCTTGATTTGAACGATTTGTGACTAGAAAAATTAGTGCAATTCTTAGCAGTATTGCTTTGTACAGACGATACTACTTTGTTGCGGATATTATAAATATGTGTTAATGTCATTGTACTATAACCTCATCGTTTAGGTTTGGTAAGAAAAATAAACCGGTAAATACTCAAACTATTTTGCGATACTTTTTAGTATTTACTGGTTTTAATTTAAATAATATGAATCTATGTTCATATTCAAATCTAAAGAATATAATTCTTAGTGTCAAGTAAAATATTATCGATTTCGATAATATTTTTTATTAAAAAACTTGTAATGAAGGCATCCGAATAAAATATGGACGTAGCAAATAATATAAAAATTTTTCTTACAGAAAAGTTGCATCAATTCAAAATTAATAGAAAAGAATTTGCCGGATTAGTCGGAATTTCATATCATACTATTTGTCAGATTTTTCACAATCGTACTAACCCTAGTATTGTAACGATTATAAAAATAGCTAATTATTTTAATTGTTCTATTGATGAAATCATTGGTAGAAAAAATTATATATCACAAAATGAATATAGGACAATTGACGTGGTATTAGATAGTTGGAATATTTACCTCAAAGATTTTATCCAAAAAAAACTCAGTAATGATAATATAAATCCTTATAAATTTTCTGAGAATATTGGATTTGATCATGAGACTATTGTTAAATTTATAAATGATACTAGTCCTACTAGGACTTTAAATACAGCTATAATTATTGCAATATCTGATTATTTTAATATTTCTATGGATCAACTCATTGGTAGAACAAAATAAATGAGTATATGTCTATTTACTTATATACTCATTTATCCATATGAGTATTAACTCAGACATAGTAATATTATTTTGAACTGTCTTCAGTTTAAATTGTTTTAGTAGTGTATTAGGTAAGTTGACATTGAGTCTTACAATCTTGTCAGAAGTTACATCTTTGATTGCTTTTTCTTTATTAGTATTTAACCTATTACCAATCTTAATTTTTAATACCATTTAATAACTCTATTAACTCATTGATAATGTTATTAATTTCTGCTGACGCACTGTTCGGATGATTTGAGAATACAGTTAATCCATCACTTGCTGTACTAGGATATATTACTTTTTGTGTAGTATAAGAATTTAAAATAGGTAAATTATATTGTTGTAATGCATTTATTACTTCTTTACTTAATTTTGTATTCTTAATTGATCTGCTAATGATAAAAGCAGCTTTAGGTATACCATTAGTTACTTCTTGTCTTGCTTTTATTATATCAACTAGATCCTGTGTTGCCCAAATATCCCAAGGAGATGGTTGTACGGGAATTAATACAAGATCTGATATTTTTACAGCTGCAACAGATAATTTAGCTATTGACGGTGCACCGTCAATAATAATTATATCATAACCATTTTTTACTGCGTCAATATCTTTTGGTAAAGATTCACGATCCAGTCCTACTACAGGTAATATATGTCCATCATTAACCTCATTCCAATCACGTGCAGAGCCTTGAGGATCACTATCTACTAATAATACTTTATATCCCTGCTGCTGAAAAGCATGTGCAATATTTATAGAGATAGTAGTTTTCCCACAACCACCTTTTTGATTTAAGATTGCGATGATATGCATATTTTATTTAATCATATACTTATATGAGTATAAGTATACATATTCATATAAAGTTGTCAAAAGAATTTGTTGATATTGAAATGAAATGATATTGAAAAGATAACATGATCAGTTTGATCGAAATCGATAATATTTTACTTGACACTAAGAATTATATTCTTTAGATTTGAATATGAACATAGATTCATATTATTTAAATTAAAACCAGTAAATACTAAAAAGTATCGCAAAATAGTTTGAGTATTTACCGGTTTATTTTTCTTACCAAACCTAAACGACGAGGTTATAGTACAATGACACTAACACATGTCCCTCATAAAATCAAGCCCCTGTTATCTTTTAGGCATACAAAAATCTCAATAAATCACCTATTTCAGCAAAATTCAGACAATTTAGCATCTTTTACATCTAAATTACGTTCTTACTTACCATTGTTGCCTTTCATTTATCCTTTCGTTTGCTTGTGGCATTCTTTTCCGTTTCAAAGAGCAGGAGGGTATTAATATGAACTTTCCTGAAATCAACACCAAGTTACAGAATATAGAAAGCAGTATCCGTGCATTATCAGGTATGATGATGTCCTCCATGACTAGCAATGCTAATGATAACAGACGCTTTGAGACTTACTTAAGAATGATTGCTAAAACACAAATGGATATGAAAAAAGATATTGGACTCCTTTTAGCTAATATTGAGATCAGAAAAGCTTGGGATGAGGAAGAAGGATTGGATGATTTCTTTAACAATTTTAACAAGGAGTTCAAATAATGAACTTATTAAGTACTCAATTACCCATTTTACCAAATCATCCTGAAGCTTTTAGCAGTTTAGAGCAAAATAGCAAAAAGTTAACTACTCTCGATCATAAACAATATATCTCTATAATTCCTTGTTTATTTGAAGTGATCTTAAGGAAATACTCCAAAGAGCTCTCACCTCGGGACATAGTATTTTTCTCTCAAGTGTTAGCTTTGTATCAGTCGGCTTTAAGCAAAGGTAAAGAATCAATCGTCTATTCTTCAGAGAAAATAGCAGGACTTCTTGGATACAAAGCCAAGAATAAAAACAATATGCGTAGTATTGCTTTAAGAATAATAAAAAAACTTGAACAAATAGGACTTTTGCAAGTTACTAGAGGTAAGACCAAAAAAGGTACAGATAAAATCAACGAAATAATCCCAATGCTGCCTGATGATCTATATGAGTACATCAAATATGAACCTGATAAGCATAACGGAGACAGTAGCAGACTTGCTAATGAATCTAATCTTGAGCATATCCTGCGCACTAAACTTTATGTACCTATTACCATAGAATTTGCTAAATCTTTATTTAATAATCCAATGTCAAATAAATATAAACTCTTCTTCTTTAACTGCGTAATTACTGCTTATAAGAATTATAGGATTAATGGTAATTTATCTTTTGCTGCTACATCTTGCGAATTAATGCAAAAAAATAATATCAGTAAGCGTACTCTATTTAACATATTGCAATATATCAAAAACCAAGCTCCTGATTTTTTTATAACAGCAGAACACAAATATATAAATTCAGATGATATTGATAGCAATAGATATGATAAATCTATATTTACTATCTCTATTAATCCACTTGTAATACCTAATTGCCAAATTGAAGCTGCAGATTCTAAAAAATCTACTGAAAAACCTTATACTTATATAGGTTCTGAGACGGGAGTGCAAATTTGTAATCCTAGTAGTGCAAATTTGTACGCCATAATAAAAAAGAATAAAGAAAAAAGAATTAGTATTAAGAATATAGATAATATAAATGAGCAAATTGGTACAAATAATCTTAATAATCTAATCTTAATAATCCACCTACGCTAGAGCAAACATCAAATATTTGGCATTTAGAAAATGAGCAAAGCTCATTTTCATCTAAATTTTATAAAAATTCTATTAAGGATATTATAGATGCTTCACCTTCTTCATCCAACATTTACTCTGAGCCTGGTTCTAGAACCACCAATGATGACCCAGCAAAAGAAAGGAATAAAAGAAACAGAGTTTTCTACAATGATACAGACAAAACAAGAGACACAGCAATACGTACAGCAACAGAACCGGTTGGTACAGAAACAAATACCACAATAAAAAAAACCGCTACAGAAAGTAATGCAAAGGCAAATAGGGTAAAACGTTACGATCCAAATAGAATCCTGAAATGTTACTATCCTCTAACCAAAGGAGAAGTATGTTCTATTAATTGGGATTCTGGTAGGGAATTCTCTACCAATTTTGCTAACCAATTAATGCTGAAGCTTATCTCAAAATTCCCAGAGAATAAATTCCCAACGAGAACTCATATGAAAAAATACATGACCAAAGCTTTTAAATATGAATTACATCAAGGACCACTTGTTAACCACGAAACATTCAGACTTAGCTATAATTTGAATAATAATGCAACGAAAAGCAACAATGAGCCTGATCTTAAAACTATAGAAAAATTCCTAACTGAAGTAGAAAATAATTATGACACAAGTTATGAAATGCAACTAAAACGTAAAATAGCTGGTTTATTTGAAAATAGAAAAGCTTATGAAATTTTACTAAATAGTGGTTTTAGCTATTTAAACGGTGTTTTTAGCATTGAATTTCGTAACAAGCTAGTCCTTATAATAAGAGAAGAAGAAATACTTAAAAATGCTATCAAATCAGTTTATGGAGACGATATTGATATTCAGATTATACTAAGTAACGCGAGTATCTGTAATAAATCTAAAGCAGATCGGGTTCATAATAACTACTTTAAGCCCAAAAAAGAGTTAAGTGTAGGTGCAGAAGGGTATAAGTCATTAAGTAGTATAAATGAAACTACCTCCTGGTATTTTATAAGACAAGGATTAATAAAGGAGTTAGGTTATGAGATAGATAAGGCCTGGTTTTCTAAAGCAAGAGTTAAAGAGGATAAAGAGATGAAAACATTAACCCTCTCTATGCCCACTAAGTTTATGGCTGATTGGCTCAATAGTAGGTATGGTCATATAATTTACAGATTTGCAACTAGCTTAGGTTTTAAGTTTATAGAATATACTGATTAAAGGAGGATAGGGAGTATGACAGGGAGTAACGAGATGGAAGAGCAAGCACAGGAAGAGGAGATACTAAATGCTATTGATGTAGCTAAGTATTTCTCAATTTTAGTGGATAGAGAAGCAGGTGATTTAGTGACAGCAAAAAAGTTATATAAGCTAATGTATTTAGCCCAAGGCATTCATCTTGCGTTGTACGATAAACCACTTTTTAAGGAAGAAATAGAAGCATCTGAAGATGGACCAGTAGTAAAAGGATTAGATTTTGTAACAACCTAGTTGTTACAGTAAAAACATAATTAAATAGTGAATCACTCAAGCTAATAATAAATGTTACAAATTTTTATAGGTCTGTTAGACATTTTATGTAAGTATGATTTCTCCATTTGCTCTGTATAGACCTCCCCAATAATTTAAGAAAAAAATAACCTAAGGCATATTTTTAAAATTCTGAATTTTACTACCAATACCAAAAAAAGTAATGCATATCTAGTTGAAGCGGTGCAATTTTTGCAACATAATCTAAATAGTAATCATTACATAATAAAAAAACTCTTTAGCTAATAATGAAATTAGTTAATTGTTGCATAATTTCCTCAGTTACAAAAAATTAACAGTAATTTAATTAGTAACATTGTAATAAGGAAAATTATATGATTTACTTTCAGTAAATGAGTAAAAAAATAATTATTTACAACAAGTTGATATCGTTTTTAATGTAGGTATTTACAAATTAAAAGATAATTAAACTTAAGAATTTTATATTTATTAAATAAAACTAGGAGAATGCGAATGAAGAGAATAAGTATAGAGGATTTGAAAAAAGAACAAACAGCAAATAAGTTATACAAAGAAGCCAAACAGATATCGCGTGAAGCATGGGAATTTGCAAAGACTAAAAGTAAGTATAATAAGGAAGTTGAAGCAAAGTTTCAAGAATTTAGAAGTAAATTAGCTGAAGCAAATGCACTTATTCCTAGTAATAGCGAATATCAGAAGTGGACTATAGTCGAAAGGTTTTTAGCTAGTTCTGTAGCAGAGGATGATCCACATTGTGATGTAAAACGTTTTGAAATTAAAAAATGGTTTGAATATCATGCACGTTTTCTTAATAAACAAATCACACATCCAAGTGATTATAGGATTGAAACTATCTACAACATACTATCTGACAGTGAATGTTGGCATGGTTCTGAGCTTAATAGAACTGCTGTGGCAAAAAAATTAATGACATCTAAAATGTTAGATGGTAGAGAATTGGATAGTATTGAGCGTTACCACATTGCTTGTCAGTTTTGCTTAGAAGATGACATTAATAGTATATTTGATAGCAGAAAAGAAATAGGAACTATAGAAAGATTTGTACAAATTGTCCTTGGTTCTAATAAATTATTAGCTTTTTGGTGCTATTATGCAAATATTATTAATGTTGAAAACCCTAATCCAGAGATGGTTAGTAAGTTTAAGAAACTAGCAGGTGATATAGAAGATAAGCAAGTTTTGTATAGATATGGGATTGATTGTGCAGTAGCACGAGGCAGTAAGGAAGCGGTAGAATTTTTTTGGAATAAACTACCTAATAAGAATCTAGAGATTCTAATAGAGACAGCAATAAATACTAAAAGCAGTAGTTATGCCCCTAGTCATTCTTACATTGCAGCTTTTTGTGTTGAGCAACTAGATTCTTGTGGACAACCAGATATCTTTAGGAAACTTATGAAAGACGATTTGGTAAAGAATACTATATATCATGATAATTATTCTCATGTTATGGCTAGTTTAGAACAAAATTATTTTTATAAACATATAGAAAAAGTAATGAAGCATTTAAAGCCGAGTGATTTTCCTAAGAAAGAGTATGAGGAATTAACTTGGTTTACATGTAAGAATATAGTTTCTGGTCCTAGGGCTGTATTTGATCAAGCAGTACAGTTTTTAACTTGGCTGTGGGATTTACCAGGTTATGAAAGTCATCAACAACATTTTTATGACACTGTAGAGACAACATCTAGTATATTAGGTGATCTTATAAAAATTGGGGTATTAGAACCTGTTCATAAAATCCTTAATTCAATGGATAGTTTTCATACTAAATTATTTACTCTAACGTGCCAAGAAGGAAATAATGTTTGTTACAGTTTATACACTCAAAATGAAGGAAAGTTATTACAAAAACTTTTAAGTTCTATTAAAACTACTGTTAAAAAACCTACTAAAAAGTTTTTAGAAAAATTAGACCAAGATGTACTGCAAAAATTAGAGGGTGTGTTTGATAAGAAACTAGCTTCTTATAAAGGAGAAGGTGATAGTTGTGCAAGTGATGATGTTTCAGTTTCTTTGCAAGCATTTAATTTTTACAAGCAGTATGATAGGCAATCACTAGAAAAGCTATTATGTGATATACTTGGTGATGCTAAGGGAGGGAAAATTTTATATAAAATAGATCAGGCAATGTCAAATAAATTAAGTAATATGATTGCTAATACGCAGAAATCATATAAAGAGTCCCTATTTTATAACTCTAGTGATAGCGATCACCATGATGCTTCACAAGATGATAGTGGTTCATTGGATACTGAAGTATTAGTGATGGGAGAAGGATATAGTGCTGAATTTACTAACAGTTAATAGTTAATAGTAAATAGTTTTAATAATAAGCTTAGCACTGTTATCTCTTTTTTAAGTAGGTTGTGATTTTGTTTTCTTAACTTTAGTAAATATTTTTTTCTTAAAAAATTAAGTTGTACTTTTATAAAATTTATGTGACACTCTCATTAACAAGCAAAATTATTTTTGTTGCATAAAGGTGTGGAGGTAGTTATGAAGACCATGGAGAGTAGTAGCTGGAACAAAAAGTGGCATCTAAAGGAAGGAAACATTGTCAATGATAATAGGAAGTTATCATTAAATCCCACCACAAAAAATAATCTCAATAATGACTTAGAGTTTGCTGAGTCTCCGACACAAGAAAATCCACAAAATCTTATAAGGTATCGCCGTGCCAATGGTGATAACAATCAACCACCAAGCACATTTGTGCCTGTTGATGTACCAGGGGATGGTAGTTGTTTGTTCTGGGCTACTACTTTAGCTTATTTACTGCCAGTTGAAGATAATTCTACTGCTTTTTCAGAGAGGTTTAAAAGATTATTTGGAGAAGAAGAATCTGGGAACATAAAACATATAAGGGAGTTAATTAAAGAATATGATCCATTTTCAAATAATGTTCGTAGTGATAGAATTTTTAATAGGTTAGTGACAAGAGTATTACGTACTAGAATAGTTAATTATATATCGTCCCATGAAAATGATTTCAGAGCTTTTGTTGAAGGTGAAAGTGAACGTAGCTTTAATGAGTACCTGAATTATATGAGGGATCAAAACTCTTGGGGTGGTGAGCCTGAAATAGAAGCAATGGGTCGTATGTTTGGTGCAACCATTGAGGTAGATGCCGGTGGAACAACACATACTCGTGGGAATGGTGACATTCCAATAAGATTATATCATGTAAATGCAGCAAGAAGTGCGAGTCAAGGTAATGAACGTAATCATTATAATTTTGGTTTAGAAAGAAATCTTTATCAACAAATTACTAATGATGTTGTGCCTGAATTAGTGGATCACCTCTTTCAAATAGACGAAAATAATAATTTCAAACAAAGGTTTCAATCATTTTTAGATCAAATACCAAGACCAAGTGGTGTAGGTGCAGCACCAGCAAAGAAAGGATTTTATGTGAATTTTTTTGCTGGGATGTTTACTACTTTAAAAAATACAGAACTTTTTGATAGGTTAGGATTAGCGGAGCTTCATTTTAAGCTTTGTACTATAAGTGATGCTGATGAAGTGCCATTTTTAAAAGTTGTGGCTATTACTGAAGAACCTACTACTAAAAAATTAGAAGAATATGTTTTTGTTATTTCTGAGAAGAGATATAGCAGACAAATTATGGGAGCAATATTTAGTAGAGATGATAGGAGGTGGTTAGAAGAAAGTAGATTACTATTTAGTGAAGGAGATGATACGTATCATCTAAGATCCAGAGCTCACACAAGAGCTGATGAGATAGAATTTAAATCTGGTGCTGTAATAATAATCAGTAAAAGAAATAACAGAGATAGAGTGAATGTAAGAGCAGAACAACTGACAGATCAAGCACTTCCTGAAAGAATGAGAGTTAAATTTAGAAGAATAGAGAAACATCAAAAGCATAAAACAGGTGAGTATAAATCAAATCTTTTAGAAGATGTTATAAAGAATCTTAGTAAAGAGACTGTAAATAATCCTGTTAAAGATATAAAGATTGTACAAGCAATGGAAAGAGATGCTAAGAAACTGTTTGAGTATATATATGATATTAATAGAAAATATCACACAAGATTACCGAATATTCAAGGAGCATTAGAAGCAGCTGATCATGGGTTTACAGCTGGTGCTTTAATAAACTTTAAATATCGCTATAATTTAGAGTTATATTTAGAATTATTATTAGGAATAGAAGGATATATTGATATAGCTTTATTAGTACGTGGAAGTCAGCGTGTTAAGAAGGCTATGCCAATTCTTATGGAAATAAAAACTGGGCAGGAACAAGGTGGTAGGACAAATCCTCAGCAGGCGTTAAGAGAGGCTGAAAGCTATACGCAAGGTTTACGGCAGAATAATAGACCTTTTGTTACACTTGCTGATCGAGTAGTACGTGTTGGTTTTAATATGGATTATGCTAATCCTATTGAAATAAGCATGGCTGAGTTACAACCCCCAGCTCCTATTATTAGGACTATCTTTGAGAGCATCAATAATGGTGATGCTGATGTCATAAGAACGACTATCACAAATCAATTAAAGAAAATTTATAAATTATCACCAGGTGTGCAAGGTTCAAGCGAACCACAATATTTAAGTAGATTGTTTATTGGACATTCAATTCTAAACACGATTGAGAATGATGAAACTAGAATAGATAAGCATGTACTGACCTATAAGAAATTACAGCAAATAACTAGGGGAACACGTCGTAGCCATGATATTACTACATCCGTATTTGTTGAAAGAACAATAGCAGGAAGTAATACAGGAGATAGTAGAGTATTAGTTGTACATTTTCATGAAGGAGGACGTAGTAACGTTGATATTAATGATCCAACACTAAGAGTTCCTCTTAATGGAATAATAAACCAAGCTAATTGTAAGGAAGTAATAGAATTATATGTTGATGCTAGATCTGGCAATGATGGTTCTTTGAATTTTCTAACAGAGGATAATGGTGTAATAATTCAAGATTTTACTAATTCTGTAAATGATTATTTCCAGGCAAATGTTGCTAATCATTGGGAAATACACAATATGCCGGATTTTAATCAAGCTGGCAATCTAAAGAAAGCACTTGATGCAGGCATGAGTTATCAACCTCAAAGAGATCAGAACAATAAAGTAGATTTAGGGTCTTATGGTGATATGTTTGCTAATATAGGAAAAAATCTATTCTCTGTTAAGTCTTTAATTACAAGTGAAGCGTATTTTGCAGCAGTTTTATCTGGATTGCTTAACAGTTACAGTGATATTGAATTTGATCAAGGGGACTTTAAAATTAACGTAAGACCTGAATTTCAAGTAGGGGGTGGTGAGAGAATTGATTTATTCATCAATGTGATGAGCAAGAATCCTGTTGATAGTGATGTGTTAATTGGTTTAGAATTAAAATATGGTGACGGTAGAGCCACTGTAGATAGTATGGAGAGAACACTTGAAAAAGCTGAAAAAGTGCAACTAAGAAGATATGGGATAAGTCGTAATATAAGAGCGATAACTGAAGGAGCCAATTTTTTTATAACGTTACCTGTTGGCTTTGTTAGTCGTGCCGAAACTCCTAATGTTTTAGTAATGACAAGGGAACAATTTGTTGCTTATGATATTGAACGTAGTTTCATTGGTCAGGTTCATCAACTAGGCAGAAGCGTACAGCGAAGTAAACAAACTCTTGAAAGTGTGACGTTACAACAGAATCCTGATTACAGATATTGGTTATCAGATCAAGACATTAGAAGAATTGCTAATTTAGATAATACATATAGCAATATGTTTGATGTACATGCTATGAATAATAACTATGACACTAGTGGCAGAGGACTTGTTGTAGTTACAGATCGTGATCATGACATAAACACTGGAGAATTACGTGAACAGATACGTCAATTTATAGACAATGTTGCTAATAACAGAATAGCACAGCAACAAGGAACAACAGCAACACGAACATTTATTATTAACCAAGGTGGTGACCATTGGACTACTTTAGTTATTGCTCAGCAAAATGGACAATATCATGGATATTATGTGGACTCATTAGGTAGCCAGATACCAGATAATATTCGTCAAATTTTGCAACAAATCCAAGTATCTGATAATAATATCCATGATATTCGTATTCGTCAACAAATAGATGGTTACAATTGTGGTCTTTGGGCACTTGAGAATGCTAGAGACATTAACACTATGTTACGGGAGAATAGGGATTTAGTTTGGCTTAGAGCACAACTAGCTCCTGAAAGACTTAGTAGGAATAGTGAACAATATTTTATAGATAAGAGAAAAGGATTTTCACAAGTTCTACATGATAATCAAGCACAAATAGATAGTTCTCAGAGTAGAAGTACAGATTCTACATCAGACTCACAAGTATCTTCATCGCAATGCTTACATGGAAGCAGGGGTAAAAGAAGTGTTAATGGTTGTCTGTATTCATGGGATGATATAGATGAGTTTAATGTAGCAGAGCAGGAAGATAGGAGAAATAGAGGTAAGATTAAGATTAACAGTGAAAAATTCTTGAATCACATAAAAAATACAGAAGATAATGATAAACGCACTCAATTGGTTCAGTTTGCTGATGAAATAATTCATTCATCAAGTCATGGTGAAGAGAAAGTTGTAGGTAAATTCCAAAATTTAGTTAATAAACTAATTAATAATCATAAGGTTATCAATCATTTAGATAAAGTGGGAAGAATCTCAGGAATGACTATGTATGGAATGATGGGTAAACACGCTCTAGCTGATTTCTTTCAGGGAGACTATAAGGGAGTAGCGATTAACATAGGTTTTATTGCTGGTGGTCAAGGTTTAACTAAAGTTTCTGAAATTGTATCTATGCAAGGGTTAAAGTTAGTTTCAGGAGGAAAATTAATACTTGGAAAATCTCTAGGAGCAGCTGCACCATTTCTTGCTCGAGGAGCTTCAGCCTTTGTTGTATATGATTTAGTGAATCAAGTTAAAGAACTAAAAGCCGGTAGTAAAGATGCATTAGTTGGAGTAATAGGAGATAGTATTTACTTAACCATTGATGTAGCTGAAGTAGGAATAGAACTTGCTGAAGTCTTTGGAACATTAGAAGGACTTTCATCAGTTACTGGTCCTGCTGGAGCTGCAATAGGAGCTATAGTATTTGTTGGAACTGATATTTATCTTGCTGTGAAAAAAGTGGATAAGATTGATCAAGTAATCCATTTAACTGGATGGGAAAAAATTAAAGAAGGATGGCGTGCCTTTTTAGGTATGAATCCTGAAGGATATTTAGAAGAATTAATAGAAGAAAAAGAGGTAAATAACCGGCTTGTTAGACAAAAAATTGAATTTTTAAAACAACATCCTGATATTCAAAGGTACGTTTTCCCCACTGGAAAGTCAGTTACTGATTCTTGTCATGAAGTAACAGAAACAGAGAGACGTAGTGTATGCACTCGTGCAGCTTATTTACCTATTTGTGTTTCAAAAGAAGTAAAAGTTACACATGAAAAATGTACGACCAAGATTCAGGAATACTTAGATAATACAGTTTTATTTGATGAAAAAAGAACTGATATAAAGTGGAGTAGATCAAAACCTGATAATCCAAGTGGAGGGGAAATATTCTGTTATCCTGAAGGAGATTATGAACAAGTACCAAGTGCTGGTGCTTATAAATGCAAAAATGCTATTGGGGTAGCTTATTCAGAGAACAGAACAGGAAATTATACCCTTATTGATTTAGGAAAAGGTCATGATAGAGTAATAGGATTCCCAGATAGTCCTAATGTTTTTTTAGTGGAAGATGGATACAAACACTATACAGGAGGTTATAAAGATGACCTATTTGTCGTGGAATGTGATTATATAACTAGTACTCTTAATGGACGTAAAGGTTTTGATGCTATTCAGTTATCGGAAGAATCTTTTTCTAGCATAACTCCTCACATTAGTACGAGTGTTGGTATAGATAATTATCATTATGGATATATAACACCCGGATTTAATAATTTTACAATAGTTTTAACAATACGAGAAATAGAACATATTATTGGTCGGACTAAACCAGAGATAATAGACTGGTATGGAGGAGACGTCATAATAGATAGTAATGGAGGATGGCTTGATCAACCAGATAACATTACATTGCAAGCAGGGCAAGACAAAGATAGAGTAACTATAGTGATAAATGGATATACTAATGTATTGAATAAGGCATCGAGTGGCACTTTTGACTATAAGATCCTCAACAAGAGATTGGATGCTAGTGCTTTAGTCGACTTATCAGATAGTAATTTGTATAACACTAATCATACATTTTATTTTGGTTATGGGATCTTTGATGTTCAATATATTGAATTAAGAGTTAATAACCCTAATACAACAATAAAATTTGATTTGATAGAAATGGACTTTAGTATATCAGTTAATACTGATAGTGTTTTTAACAACCGCATCTTTTATTACTTAAATGATAGTACTGAGGTAAGGATAAATGGTACAAATTTATATGCAACACAAAGCAGCAATAAATCCATAGAGGAGATTATTCAAGAATATCCGGCTATAGCACATAGGTTAGAGATGTTTATGGTTGTAAGATCTTCTGTAAGTAATGAGACTGTGTCTATAGGACACGGAAACCATGAAGTAATTTCTAATGATGCTTTTCACAAAAGTCACTTAGTTGGTGGTAAAGGTGAAGATATATATGTTATTACTTCAGGTTATGGAAAACTTAATAGTACTGATGAACTAAGAATTCCTGAAACAACTATATATAGTTTTAATGGATCAAATCAAACAGATATCATAGATTTACGCCAACTGTCACAGCAAATAGAAAGAGATCTGGGAGATGAGTTATTACTAGAGGGTGTGCGTAAAGATGGAAGAGATGTACTAATAGAACTATTTATACCAGGCAATGATCTTCAAGATATGAAGTATGTGACAGCAATTAGATTAAAGGATGCATTTGAAAGCAAGTGGTATGAAAAATTACAAGTAATTTTGAATAGTGCACCTATGAAGATAAATTATAGTGAAGATAAATTATCTTTAATACCAGAACCTATAGTTTTTGGCAATGATACACAAATTATTGTTATTACAGAAAGAGACATAGATAGAAACACGGAATTAGTAATACCAAAGAAAATAGGTCAATATAGTTTTTTTTATATTGAAGATAATTCACATAATTTTGAGAATGATTTGGTTGTAACTAATGTTTTTGATTCTAATATAGAAAAAGAAAACTGGTACACTATCTTATTAAGTAATTTTTATGAGAAACCTGATAAGATGCAGACGCTGTACGTTAAATTTGTAGACAAAAGAATAGCATTAAAAGATGAACTCGAGAAAATAAATAATGCAACAGAATTTTTGGATCAGTTAGGTCAGTACGAGAGTGATATTTATAGTTCTATTTTTGATCAAATGGATAGTCAAATTGTTAATATTACGCCTGGTACTGCTGAATCTCATCATCATGGTGAAGGTAGTAATTACCGTCATTCTCGTGCAATAAGTGAAGGTAATGAAACTATTGCTCAATCTATGTCTTCTAGTGCATCTAGATTAGAATTTTGGCCGGTTAATTTAGTTAAAAGTATGTGGTCAACAGCGATAGATGCAGTGAACTATTTAAGTTCTAACTCTTCTGAAAAAGGAGCACAATCTTTATCCAACACTAATGATACAACAAAGTTAGGTAGCAGTTTTAAACCTTATCCAAGTAACATGGGGAATAACACAAGATCACAACATTCTAATAGCCATGAACATGCAACTCCACCATCTAGTACTAAAAATCAAGATGTATATTGTGTGCCTTATAGTTGGAATATTGAGAGTAAAAAATATGTTAAGGATACTATGAGTTGTACATCACTCAGTGGGCAAACTAAGGTCTTTAGTAACATTCATCAAAGCTCTAATTTTGTTCAAGATAAAGATTATTCTATAGGAGGTGATAGTTATAAAAATTGTCGTCCTGTTGAGTTTTATGGACGTCCATCAGTATATTGTAAAGGAAATCATACGAATCTAGTTTATACTCCAAATATTATACCTCCTAGTTTGGACCAGATAAATGCCCAATTAATGTTAGCTCGTACTTTTGGTATTGATAAGTTAATAGAGAAACTAGTAACTAGGGCTAAGGTATTATTAGGTTTAGAGGAGCTTCATGTTGCTAAAGAAGAGAATACGTATCTAAATTCAGATATTATTGAAATTACTTCTCAACAACGAAATGAGTGGCAAGTTAGTATTAAAAACATTGAGAATTTACTAAAAACTTTATCATCTGAGGTAAATGAGAAGGATATACGATGGGCTAAAAATATTTTCGAGGATCGTATAGAGGAAATAGACAAATTAAGTCAACAATCTACTGTTAACACTGAAATAATTACAGAACTTAAAGAGAACCTTAAAGTCCTACAAACAGAACTAGAAGAATCTATTGAATGTGTTTGTGATACTGGCCGCCAACTACAAGAATTTCAACAAACTGACAGTCAACAATGTAATTCAAGATATTCAGCCCATGCACATCTAGTACACTGCATGTCAGCGTTACATGTAGATAATAATATAGGATATTGTAGTACAACAAATTTAAATCATGTAATTGAACAATATCCTCAAATAGTTTCTAACTATACTTAAATGAGATTTTAAAATAAATTATGATAAAAAATATTAATAGAGAAAGGTAAGGCATTAAAAGAAAAAATTAATATAGTTATTTAATTAATGAATAACATGCAAGCATTTTCTGTTGGTCATATTTTAGATTCAGTGGTAATTAGATTTACTTAAGGTTTAGTAGAAGGTAGTTACATTTGACTTAATTTGCTAATGATTGATGTGGAGCTTTATGAAAAGGTAGTAAGTAATATACAGAGTGTTATAGCTTGTAGTCAGTTATTATTACAGATAGTGTCAATAAATAAGAAGTACTGATCTTATTAGGTAGGTAATAGTTATAACAAAATGCTGTCAATATAACTTATGATTTATGGGGGTATGACAGAAAATGTAAAAACAGCCATGGCATGTAGTAGGTTACTATTGCAGTTAGTGGGGATTAAGGTTACCGAGGATGTAATTCAGCACTCTAGTCAGAGTAGTGATTTGGGTTCTTCTCAGGCTATCAGCACTAGTTTGACAAAGCTGAGTAAGACTTACAATGTAAAGCTACGACAGAAGAGACTAGTTTATAATAAACTAACTATTAAAAATTTACCATTAGCATTTCTTGCTAATGATGGAGAGTATATAGTACTTGCTAAGATGGATCAAGATAATGCTTTAGTGCAACATCCATTTAAGTCTAATACTGAGTTGTGGTCTAAGGAGCAACTATGCCACCAATGGAGTGGTGCAGTAATTATCTTATCTACTCCATCACTTAAATTCAACATATCATGGTTTGTACCAGTTTTTTGGCAATATCGCTATATCTTAGCTGAAATACTGCTCTTTTCACTAGTATTACAGTTACTGGGATTGGTATTACCTTTATTCTTTCAAATAGTGATGGATAAGGTTTTAGCGTATCAAGTTACAGCTACACTAGATGTATTAGTGTTTGGTTTAGCAGTTACTAGTATTTTTGAGGTTTTATTAAAAGGATTACGAGAATATCAATATAATCATACAGCAAAACGTATTGATATTTTACTTGGTATTAAATTAGTAAAGCATCTGCTTGGACTCCCTTTAATTTATTTCAAAAATCGCTCAGTTGGTTCATTAGTAGCTCGCGTTCGTGAATTAGATAGTATCAGGGAATTTTTAAGTAGCTCACTATTTACTCTATTTGTTGATATTAGCTTTATGGGTGTATTTTTAGCAGTAATGTGGTTAATATCCCCGACATTAACTGTAATAGTACTTATTTCTATACCTTTTTATGTCATAGTAGCTTGGTGGTTTACTAAGCCATTGCAAGCAAAATTAGAGACTCAGTTTCGCTACAGTGCAGTTAATACTGCCTTTCTCACTGAAACTATAGCTGGAGCCGAAACAGTTAAAAGTTTAGCAATAGAGTCACGTTTAACGGGACGCTGGGAAGAGCAGACGCGAAACTTAGTAAGCACTAGTTATCAAACACAAATATTCTCTTCTTTATCTGAACATTTAGTTCAGGGAGTTGGTAAGGTAACAAGTACTCTAATTTTATGGTGTGGAGCTAGAGCAGTGATTAATCTGGAGATTACTCTTGGTCAATTAATTGCATTTAATATGCTATCGCAGCATTTTGCTCAGCCTTTAGCTAAATTAGTTGAGTTATGGCGTAAATTTATCCAAGCACGAGTAGCAATAGATATACTTGGTGACAGTTTGAATTTACCAGTAGAACAAGAATTTGCAGGTAAGAAAACTAATTTACAAGGTGAAATTACCCTAAGGCAAATTAGTTTCCGTTATCAACCAACAGCTCCGTTAGTACTACAAGACATTTCATTATATATTCCAGCTGGTGAGCAAATCGGTATAGTAGGTGAGTCAGGCTCTGGTAAAAGTACACTAGCTCATTTATTATTACGACTCTTTTTGCCAGAACAAGGGCAAATATTATTGGATAAAGAGTTATTAAATAATTTAGATGCATACCATTTACGAAAACAAATGGCAGTAGTACTGCAGGAAAATTACCTCTTTAATAGTACTGTTCGTGATAATATAGCAATATCACAGCCACAAACTCCTTTAGAGGCAGTAATTAGAGCTGCTAAACTTGCTGGAGCTCATGAGTTTATTTTACGTTTGCCACTTGGTTATGATACAGTTATTGCTGAAGGTGGTAGTTCGTTATCAGGAGGACAGCGTCAACGCATTGCCATTGCTAGAGCCTTATTGATTGAACCTAAAATACTAATTTTTGATGAAGCAACAAGTAGTTTGGATGATGAATCACAATCTGTAATCCAAGCTAATATGGCTAAAATAGCTTATGGTCGTACAGTAATTACTATTGCTCATCGCTTATCTACCGTACAACAATGTGATCGCATCATAGTATTACAACAAGGAAGAATTATCGAGCAGGGGACACATCAGGAGCTGTTAATATTAGGTGGTAAATATGCTTACTTGTGGCAGCTACAACAAGATTTACGACGGGCAGTTTGATGAATATAATAAAACAATTATTATGGTTAAAAAATTACTGTCAGCAAGCTAAACTAAATAATAAGCTTAAAAATATCACTAGCAAAATTAAATTTTGTTGGTACCGAGCTAGGTCTTATTTTCAGACTCATGATGTACAATATGAGTTTTTACCGTCTTATCTTGAGTTAATGGAATGTCCTCCTTCTGCTACTGCTAGAATTACAGCAATTGCAATAAGTATATTAGTATTATTAGCGTTTATTTGGGCTTATTTTGGTCAGTTAGATATTCATGCTACTGCTACAGGTAGATTAATTTTACCTAGTCGTTCTCAAACTATTCAGGTCTATGAATTAAGTGAGGTAGCAGAGATTCTGGTCAAGAATGGACAACATGTTAAGAGTGGTGATAAGTTGTTGGTGCTTAACATAGTAGGCATTACGCAAGAAATTCGTCGTCTTCAAGAACAAAGATCTTTTCAGCAACTAGAATTAGCCCGCTATCAGGCATTAATTAGTGATGAGCCATTAAATCTACTAACAATGCCGGATAATATTGAGGAGTCAGCTGCGATAAGGTCTAGAGCTCATCTTATTAGTATTTGGCAGGAACATCAAGCAATCTTAGCGAAATTTGATGCTGAAGTAGCAGCTAATCAATCTGAACAAGTTGCTAATCACGCTAGTATAGTTGGGCTACAAAAATTGCTACATAATATTCAACAACGCCTTGCTCCAAGTCGTGAGTTGTTAAAGTCTAAATTTGTATCTAAAACTGAGTTATTAGCGAAAGAAAAAGAAGCATTAGAGACTGAATTATCAATTACAGTTAAGCAGCAGGAATTGGAAGTATTACAGGCTCGTGCTAACACCATACGGGAGAATAAAGCTAGCTATATTGCTCAAAAATATCGTGAGTGGCATGATAATTTAAATAAAGCCCAATCTGTTCTGTTAATAACAGAACAAGAGCTAGCTAAAGCCAAGGAGCGAGATCGCTTACAAATCTTACGAGCACCAATGGATGGTATAGTACAACAACTAGCTGTTCATACTGTTGGTGGGATTGTGCAAGGTGCTCAGACATTAATGATGATTACGCCTCATGATGCACCGCAACAAGCAGAAGTTAATATTGCTAATAAAGATGTAGGTTTTATTAGTCCTGGGCAATCTGTAACAGTTAAAATTGAAGCATTTCCATATAGCCGTTATGGTACTATTAGCGGTCAAGTACAAAGTATCTCTCTTGATTCAGTTAAACTTAATGAGTCAAGTGCTGAGTTAGTATTTCCAGCTCAGATTGAATTAGCTCAAAATCATATCATGATAGATAATAGTTTAGTTACTTTAACCCCTGGTATGTCTGTTGTTGCTGAGATTAAAATTGGTAAACGCCGAATTATTGACTATTTATTGAGTCCAATTCGAGAATATAAATCAGAAGCTTGGAGAGAACCATAATGGGTCAAAAGATGATTACTGGCAAACATGGTATACCAGCAATTATTAGAGCTGCTAAACAGTTTCAAATATTAGTAACTGAAGGATCGTTACGTCATAAACTTGGTATAGATTGCCAAGAATTAACATGGATAGATGTTTGCCGAGCAGCTCGAGCAGTAGGATTGCGGACAAAATATTATGAAGAAATTAGTGGTGATCTGCAAACATTACCTGTGCCTATATTGGTTTGTTTAGCTAATCAATGGAGTGTGATTGAAAAAGTTGAAACAGAATATTGGTGGCGTTATGATGTAGCTACTGAAAAGCTTAATAAGGAGCTACTTCCTACAGCTAATAATAGTAAATATAACCTACCAATAATATTATTAGCAGAGCAAGAACTGCAAATTACAGATATTAAATTTGGCTTTAATTGGTTTTTGCCTTCGATATTGCGGCATATAAATCAGTTACGTGATGTATTAGCCTTATCATTAATGTTGCAGTTAATTGCTTTAGTAGGTCCTAAATTATTCCAAAATGTTATAGATCGAGTATTAGTTAGTCGTGGTATTTCAAGTTTAAAGGTCCTGGCTATTGCTATATTAGCACTTGCTTTAGCTGAGCCTTTATTTAGTTATTTACGTGGTAAAATCTTTAGCAATTTAGCTAGTAAGATTAACTCTGAACTTTCTGGTAAATTATATAGTCACTTGTTAACTTTACCACTAAGCTATTTTAGTATGCGACAAACTGGTCAGATTGTTGCTCGTGTGCGTGAAATGAACCAGATTCGTCAGTTTTTAACTGGTTCGGCTTTAATGTTGGTATTAGATATTATTTTTATTCTGATGTTTTTAGTAGTAATGTTTAGTTATGCTAAAATATTAACTTGGATAGTACTTGGATCCTTAGTGTTATATGTCGTGTTTTGGTTAAGTATTGGTCCAATATTAAGACAGCGAGTTACTAAAGAATATGACGCAAGTAGTCTTGCTACAGCTTATTTAACTGAAACTATTACTGGCATTGAAATATTAAAAACTACTGCTACAGAATCAGCTTTTTTAAAGCGTTGGCAGCAAGTTCTATCTTGTCAGTTAAGAGCGATATTTTCAGCTAAGAAGGTAGCGATTATTGCTAATCAGGGGATTAGCTTAATACAAAAATTAACTTCAGCCTTGTTATTATGGTTTGGTGTTAAGATTGTACTACAACATGAATTAACAGTTGGAGGATTAGTGGCTTTTAATATGCTTGCTAATCATATAACTCAGCCAATTCTAAGATTGGCACAAATATGGCAAGAGTTTCAGCATAGTTTAATAGCATTACGCCGTATTGGAGATATTTTAGATACTAAATCAGAAGCAGTTGGTAAAGGAGTTGCTACTATGCCAAAATTAACTGGAAAAGTAGAGTTTCAACATGTACGTTTTTGCTATCAAGCTGATACACCAGAAATATTAAGAGATTTATCCTTTATAATACAACCAGGAGAATTTATCGGCATTACTGGTCCATCTGGTTCAGGTAAAAGTACTTTAACTAGATTATTACAACGTCTCTATATTCCTCAGCATGGTCAGATTTTAGTAGATGGTATGGATATAGCCGTAGCTAATCCTACATCATTACGTTGCAATATGAGTGTGGTATTACAAGATAACATGTTATTTGCTGGATCAATATTAGAAAATATTAAGCTCTGTTGTCCAGGAGCTGGTGAAGAAGAAATTGTACAAGCAGCAAGGCTAGCTGGTGCAGATGATTTTATTAGACGATTACCGCAAGCTTATCAAACCATAATCGGTGAAAGAGGCAATGGTCTATCTGGCGGTCAACGTCAGCGAATAGCTATTGCTAGAGCTTTGTTAGTAAATCCAAGGATTTTAATTTTAGATGAAGCAACTTCAGCACTTGATTATGAATCTGAGGCAGCTATTATGGCTAATATGGATCAAATCTGCCGTAATCGTACAGTAATTAGTATTGCTCATAGATTGAATACTATTAAGTATGCTAATCGCATTCTGGTGCTAGATCAAGGCATGATTGTCCAACAAGGCAGTCACGCGGAACTATTACAGCAGCAAGGTATATATGCCAAGCTTTGGCACACTCAAACTAATAGTAAACCCATGGCATAGCCTTAGTGTGGTAGCTCATGCAGAAGTCGAAACTTCTACACATGATTAGCCCTTTTCTTCCTGTTTATTGGTAGTTAAGCTTACGAAGCGTTGGCCTGAAGTATCTAGGGCTCGGCACGCTATAGATTGTACTTGTTGTGTTGCATTATCAGCTTTGGCAGTTAGCTCTTGGATAGTATTTTCCTGCTTCTTGATTTTATCTTCAAGATAGATAATGCTTTGCTCCTTTAGCTGTAGTATACCATCATATTCTTTTTGTGTTAGTTGTTTTTCAAAATCATATTGCTGTAATAATTGGTTACGTAATAATTCTTCGGCAGAGTAGACTGCTTCTTTTATCTTATCTGCCATACCATCTACTTGCATTTTTAATGAAACATATTCCTGTTCTTTGGTGGTCAAATCAGCTTCTCGTTTTAGTAAATTATCTTTTAACTCTGACAACTCTTTTTCAATTAAGATACGTTTATTATTATACTCATCAAGTTCCTTACGACGTTTTAACTCTAAAGTATAATTATATTCTTCTTCCTCACGTTTTCTAGTTTTGCTAAGCAATTCTTTCTGTTCCTTATAGTCTTGTTCAAGTGCTGCTCGTTGTTGTTGCCAATGCAATTTCTGACTATTTATATCTTGTTCAAAATCTTGTTTTCTTTGACTCATCTCCTGCTCAAAACGTTCTTTTTGCTCAGCTTGTGCTTGTAATAAAGCTGACAAACTATTTGCTGTTTCATTAATTTGGTATAATTCCTGCAAATGTTGTTGCTCCAAAATAATAGCTTCTCGCAAATTAGCCAATTTTTCAAATTCGCTCAATAATTGTTCTGATAAATTATCAATCTGTTTGATAGTTTTAGATTTTAAGCTACTTAATTCAGTTAATATACTATCAGATGAATCAGTGCTGACCTTACTTACTAACTCTTGTTTCTCTTGCTGTTTTTTCTGTTCTTGAGGGGTAGCTGGCTGTTTATCATTTAACTTAGCTAACACCTCATTATAGGCAGTTAAAATTTGCTCCTTAGTACTTTTAACAGAAATTTCTGGCATAATTGATTTTTTGCTCATTATCTTTATAAGTTATTTTATTAATTTTTTTGGATGATTTGCCATAATATCTGGCTTTTAATAATATTAATTAGTTTTTAGCTACTCGTTCTCATTGATTAATTACTGATTTTAATGGTGATTATTGGAAATGAATATTTATCTAATATACAGCAGTCTATTAAACCATATTGGGTCATGCCATTCAATGCATTCTATACCAATATAGTTAACTGATTCTTAGTAATTCCAATGGCCGGTCTGTTATTTAAATATGCACTTACTTTATAGTTAACTCAACTTAAAATTTAATCATCTAATTCTTCAATTTGCTTTTTAGTTAAGCCAGTAGATTCAGATATTATCGTAATTGCTACTCTTGATCTTTTTAAGTTTCTTGCTATTGCTATTTTTTCTTCAGTTTTTCCGATCTGCATACCTCTAGCTTCGCCTCTAGCTTCGCCTCTAGCTTCAGCGGATTCAATCATGAAATCTTCGACAGCTTTGTTATCCATGATGCGTTTAATTTCCTGCTCATAAGCCAGGAGTTCTGCTTCATTCCAGTTAAACTGATTTAATGCTTCATAAGCACGCCCTACTACAAGATCGCTACCTATAATTTTCTGCAGGTCAGCTTCACTTGTGTTAGCAGCATATTTAAAAAAATAGCACCATTTTTCGGTAATAGTTTCTAAGTCTTCAATTTGATCTATATTAAATTTAGGTAGTTCAATAAAGCTAAAAGAGAAATCCTTTAAATCGTGTTCAAAAGTAATTTTATCTAGGATAACATGATGAGAGATATAATCAGCTTTATCAGGGAAGATAATATAATCACTAATAGCAATAAAGATGACTTCCTTAAGGTTAGCATAGAGACCATCTTGTTTTTGTCCTTGGGATAGTTGTCGAGAATAGGCTTTAGCAGCATAATATTGAGCTCTTTTCTCAAAGCCTTTAGAAGGGGAGACTTGCATTTCTACGATGATTTGCGTACCATTTTGAGCTTTACAAAGGACATCGACGAGAGATTGTTTTTTATAAGCAATATCAGGATCTTGGACAGGACTTAAGAAAGTAACATCCTGTATTTGTTCTGCATCTTTAAATTCCATGATGTCATTAATAAAATGAATAAGAATATCTTTGTTTTTTTCAGAACCAAAGATTTTCTTGAAGGCGACATCATTTTTAGGATCTAGGAACTTTGAAACTGCCATAATTAGTTACTAATATTTGTATATGCATTAACATATTATAGCACAAAATAGAAGATAAGTAAGTTATAAATTTGTTTTACATAATCTTGGGTGTTTATTATCATCAATGAATGTAAAGTGGTACAAGCAAGTATTAGAGGTTATTATCTCTGATACGCATAATGGTTTGCCTGCTTGTATTAAAATGTCTTGCAATAGATGTGATAGTTTTGCCTTCTTGTAGTTGCTGTATAACCTGTTTTTTTTGTAATTCTGCTAAAATTTGTGGTCGTCCGAGAGTTTTACCATGTGATTTAGCTCTCGCAAGCCCAGATTGAGTACGCTCTATTAACAAATCACGCTCAAATTGAGCAACAGCATTAATTACTCCCATAGTCATTTTTCCAGCTGAACTAGTAAGATCAACACCCCCAAGTGCAAGACAATGAACTTTAATTCCTATTTTCTCTAGTTTGTTAACTGTGATGCTGACATCAATAGCATCACGTCCTAATCGGTCTAATTTGGTAACAACTAGAACATCGCCATTTTCCATCTTATTTAACAGATGTGCAAAACCTTGACGCTTAGCTATAGGCATGGAACCAGAAACCGTTTCAGTAATTATTCGATATGGTGCAATGATAAATCTGGCTAATTCAATTTCTCTGATTTGATTTTCAGTGTCTTGTTGCATTTTGGAAACACGAACATAAGCAAAAGTACGAGACATAAAAGTGTAGTGTAAAATGTATTAAAAAGGTTGTCCTGAATATAAGGTCTGTACTAAAATAAGTCAATATAATTTATGGACATAGGAATAGAGGGTGTACGGAAACGTTCGTTTTTAGACAGATACAGAATTTTTCTTCTGTGTTGCTCTCTGCTTTTGCCTTTCTATATGACGTCCTACTATTTCGTTTAATTCCTCACGTCTTTTCTTATAATTAGAGGTAATATTCTTATCTGTTTTTGTATCTGTATTTTTGTCGATGAAGATAGCGTTATTGTATGAGCGTTGTGATTGCATATTTTAGATCCTAATAATTATTTATAATAAAATATAGATGAAAAGTAGTCTTGCTACTTTTCCAAAAGAATATCTGTCAAGTGATCAGACTATTTACGTAGATGATGATTTTTTAGGTTTAGAAAATTTGTTAGTTTTTGGTGGTACTTCTTCTTTAGTGACTAAAGTAGCAGGAGTTCCATCTAGGTTAAAGCGCCTAGCTCCTTCAATAAGGAGTTTTTTATATTTGTTATCAGAGCAATATCTTCTAAAGAATCTGTGAATTTGTTGTTTTGAGAAATTATTTTTTTCTGTCTCGATAATTTCCTTGTGAATACCTATGGCCAGTGGTTTGGCTGGAATAGAGAAACATAGAGGGTATTTTGTTTGCAATAATTTTAAAACTTGTTTGTATTCTTTTTTCCATCGTGCAAGTTTAGCTTTAAGGGCTTCTTTTTGTGCTGCGGCTAAAATCCTCGCTTTTTCTGCTTTAATTTTCTTTTTAGAAGCTTTACCTTCTTGAGATTTATCGTTACTAACATTAGGCTTAACAGCTACAGTCAATTTAGCATTAGTAGATTTGTTTTGTAATACCGGTTTCTCGATTACTACTACTTGTTTTTTAGGTAGAGGCGTCACAACGCTTATTGGTACTTTAAGCTTCAATGTAGATTTTGCAGTTTGCATAACGTTTTACTACTCATTTCTTAGTTTATTGATTTCATCAATAGAAAGACCAGTAGCAACAGATATAGTATTAATATCTATATTCTGAGCTAATAAGTTTTGAGCAACTAATCTCATAGCTTCATATTTTCCTTCAGCTTTACCTTTAGCTTCGCCGATCTGCATACCTTTTTGTACCCCTTGTTGTTCCCAGTGATGAGCAAGACTAGTCATAAGTTTTTCTCCTAGTTTATTATTTAAACGTGATTTAAGCATTTTCTCTAGCTCTATTTTATCACTTTTTTCAATTTTAATCAATGTATAGGATAGGATAAGTTCTAGATAATCAATACCAATATTTATTTGAGCGAACTGAGGTAACATATCGGCTATTTCATACCATCGTTTAAGCAAGTCTCGCTCATTAATATGTTTCATGAAGAACTGTAGTATGCCTGCCCAAGTTTTTTTCTTTAAATCATCATCAGGAATGTCATGAACGTTAATAAGCTGATGATTATTGGTCCATATATTTTGAACTAATTGCTTGTTTTTGAATAGATCCCAGAAGTTCCTTGGGGAATTATACTGCTTGGTACCATTGTAAAATACGAGAGGATAGACGAAAGGTAAATGTTTGGCATTGGGATTTAAAGTTAGATGTCGCTGTAGAATATCTAACATGTATTTAAAGAGTCTAAAAGACATGAAGTGATCAGGAGTACTTTGGTGTTCAAGTAAGATCCAAAAATACCCGGTATCATCATTGAACTTAGCAGAGAAGAGAATATCGGATATAGAGTTTTTAAGATTAGTCTCTACAAAGCTTTCTTTCTCCATTTTAAGAGTATGAGGTGAGAATAAAGCTTTAATCTCTTTTGGCAAATGCATATCAAAGAACTCTTTAGCAACTATAGGATTTTCAAAAGCCTTACGTATTAGCTCATCGTGCTTAGGTTTATTAGGTCTTGATTTTTCTAGGCTGCGTTTGTCATCGTGTTCTTTGTTTTGCATCTGTATAATTATTTTGGTTTAAAAGTAGTGTTTAATTCTAGTGGTGCGGCATTGATATAACAAAACTGGCAAGTTTTTGCGAAAATAACAAGGATAAACTGCCTATGATGGCTACCTGCAGCAGTATTATTGAAGAAAATCCGCTATAAAGATGATGAAGAATTTTTGCATATAGAAAAACCTAATAATTAGTAGTTAATTAATTACTTTATAAGGAGAGATTTTCCTTTCTCTTTCCATTTATCGATAATTTTAGGATTTAGTATCAATTGCTCTTTACAATCAAGAAGCATGCCATAGAGGATATGGGCATTATCAGGATGCAAATAGTCAAGGCCTGCTTTAACAAATAATCCGCCAAGCATAATCTTTTTTCTAGCGTCAGTTTTGCGATCAAAGGCGACAGTTTTTTGTAATTGCATACGACTATACCATAATTTCTTAACAATAGATTTAATCAGTTTTTGAGTCTTTGGATTTTGGTTTACTGGGCATTTTAGTTTTATTACCAAGCTCCTTAAATTCATTCAAGATAGGATGATTTTTATTATCGGGATTTTGTACAAACTTCAAGAAACCAATCAATAGTTTATCATCTATCGTTAAAGCTGAGTATCTCAAGAATAAATCAAATAATTCATCTTTACGTTTACTAAGGAGCTGTTTTTGTTGTAGTAGTAATTCCGCTTCTATTTTAGCAATGCGATCTTTTTTGAGTTGCTCTAAATTAGCAAGTTTAGTGCCAGTCGGAAGAGGTTTAGTTGCCATAAAAAACCTATCTTAAATATAAGAATAATCTTATAAGAGTTCAATCTCTTTATATTATTTAAGTACTAATATAATAATTAAAAATAGTAGTATTGTTTCAGAATAGCAATAAAATAACAGTTAGTTGAGGGGTTTTTAACTCCTCCTATTCCATCATCGAATACCGCTCCACCTTTTACTAGATTCTTTGCAGTCCATCCCTGCCCTATTCTATCTGCTTCACGTATATTTACTTCTTGTTGTGTGCCGCTGGCAGATTCTAGATTTGCCTCCTGCACAGCTTGGTATGTACCACTATTTTCATAATGCATCTTGTAGAACTGCCCTTTTAATTGCTGCTCTTTGTGACTTATATTCTCTTTCACTTGGTCATAATTAACGCCTTCCATCTCGTTATAGGCAACATTCTTAGCTGTAGCAAAATTTTGAGCAGATTGATTATTTACTTGCTGTTCATAATTACTACTTGCATCATTTAACCTTGAGGTGGCACTATTGCCTGTTACTCTGCTATGTCCTGCTGAGACTGATGCTAAAACATTTGCTGCTCTATGATTTATGCGGTTTTGCCATAGCTGTCTAAATCTTGGATCACCTCTCTCTATCATATCATGTGCTTCTTTAGATGATACGCCGTATGCTCTCTCTAAATCATGTTGTACTTCATGACGAACATCGTTATTGGCACTAGCTCCGTGCGTTCTTTGCCAATTCTCTGCCCTATGATATTGCTCCGTTTTATCCTGAGTGATAGCAAGTTGTTTTTCTGTTCGTTGTGCCTCCATAGATGCAGCATGTACGCCTTGACTTAGGCTTTGATCTAAGCCATGCTCACGCGACCAATTCTCATTTGAGGCAACTTTAACTAAGTTGTTATAATCTTCACTAGTACTTTGTCCTTTAGAATCACTTACACCATCCTGTAGAGATTGATTACTCTCATTTGATGCACTAATCGCACCTTCAGCCGTTACTGAAGCACTTGAGCCTGTAATTCCTGAGAGAGGCGTGCCAGCAGTTAAAGCTGCCCTCAATGCAGCGTTAGCAGCTTGGCGATTATCATACCCATAGGCCTTAGATAAGCTTTCCGCATGATCTATGATCTTTCTTGCAGATTGCCCTTGCTCTCCTAGCTCTTCAAAATTGAAGTTCTGGCCTTGTTGCCTTTTATCAAGCACACTCTTCGCCCAATCTTCGGTTCTAGAGATTTCAGTACTTTTAGCGGTATTATGACTACGTGTATCTGACTCAAGTATGCTATCCATGATTTGCGTGCCTTGACTTAGCTGCGTTTGAGTGTCATCTGCTTCGCTAAGCTTTCTATTACCTACTGACGCTGTGTAACCACTACCTCCTGAAAATACTTGCTCACCTGATTGCGTAATAAACTCACCCGTGCCATCTGCATATTGAGCTCTATTAGTGCCATCAAAATACTGCATGCCGGTATCTACTTTATTGGCACTCGTGTTTGCGTATTGCTGATTGCTGCTACTGTAATTATCAAAGCTCTTGTTGTTAGTAGCAACCTCTCCTCCAATCCCGCCTGATACAGACTGCACGCCTCCAACTATATTGCCTGCTAAATGCATAATGCCGTCGCCTCCAAGCTTAGTTAGCCAAAATGATAAAAATGGTACTAACATCTGAAGTGACGCGGCAATAGTTACTATTGTATCTATCTTCTTATACATTGTAGATACAGCGGCATAACTCATAACTTGCCTTGATCCTTCAGCTAAATCACTATAGGTCTCCATGATCATATTAAGTATTGCATTTAATGCCGGCCATAGCTGCAGCGATACAATAATGACTAAATACGTCATATATTTAGCAAAGCCGCCACTCATTAAAATCATCGGTACAACAAATATGAATGCTCCATATACAATGCATTTGAAGACTACAAGCATTAAAAATACTTGCCATATCACCCCCGATTAAACTACTACTTTCATGCTGCATACGTGCCCTTGCTACCGCATATGATCCGCTTTTAAAGTTTGATATAGCATTAATCATCATTTGCTGTTTTAACAAATCTTCAGCACTACCTACGCCATAAGCTTTTTTAATATTATTTTTGAAATAATGTTTAAGATATAAACTTGCTTCTAAATCAGGGTTTCTTGGTTGTCCCTTTTCGGCGTATGTAAAATACACCCCTTTGTCGTTTGCTTGGTTAAATATTCTATTAGAGAATTTAACTAATATTCTTTCTTCTTCTTTTGGAAATAAATGTCTTTCAAGATACGTTACCGCCTCTTTACAAGTCATTGATTCATATTTGCGAGTTGTTGGTTCAAATAACTCGACCCTTCTTAGTCCCCCTGCATTGTCTTTAATTAGCTTCCAAATATTATCTGTTGCGAACAGTTCTTCTTTAGTGAATCTGTAGCCAATCATCGCAGGTAGCACTACGCATCTTTTAACAAACTCACGCATATTATTGACATTTACTGGATCTTTAATACGGACATTTTTTACTTCTTGCTTTAATCGCTGTCCAAAAAGCAAACCATAATTGAAGTAATCAAAACTCTGATTGCTAAATGGTCTAAATGCTTGCTCAAAGCCTCTTGTTATGATATAGCCAAATTCTTCTAGAATCCCGACAGGAACTGCAAAAGCAAGCGGTATATGATCTACTTTTGCTGTATCTTTGGAAATATGATCTTTAATGATCATATGAGTGGATGGCAGTAATAGTCCGTTGACGATGATGCAAAGCCCGAGTACCTTATAAATATGACTTTTGAATTGACCAAGATGTGTGCTACCTGCAAGCTGAACAGCATAAAAACACCCCATACAAAACCACACTCCTTGCACTAAGTACCAGTAAGCATCACTTTGTTTAAACATTGCGATTGCTTGCATTGTGTTATACATCGCATCAATATAGCCGTATGTATGAATGGTTAAATCCATGATGTTGCCTTTATCTCAATAATTAATCTTTGTTTTAATTCTGTATTATTCCGCTAACTTGCTGTCTTGGTCGTATTCTTCAAACTGTACTTGAAAATAACTCTCATCTTGACGAAGCCGTACTTTCATTTGGCTAATTAGATCATAGCGTTTGTATGCTTCTGATTTGGCACTCGCTATAATTCTCATAATCTCCCTTGCATTATTTGAAAATTGCTCAAATATACCTGTATCAGATATTTGTACATATGATAGCTCTTCTACCGCGTCCGAGGTTTTCTTAAGTAATTTAGCAAGATGCGAGGTTACAACGTCATAACACAGATGAGTTATGAAATCGTGACTTTTAACACTGATATTCTGACTAGATTTAAAGATCGCAAGATCCATCTCTATTTTACGAATCAGAGGCAAACTAGAGAGATCTATTAAATCCATTTCTTCTTCAGTAAAACCTGGATTTTCTTTATCTTGCTGGATCTTTGTAGTGATTGATTCAAGTAATTTTGAGAGTTTAGAATGCAGCGTATCATTACTTGCAAAGGTTTTTTGCTGCTTACTTGGATTTAAGCAGTAGCGAGCCTCATCACAGCTATATAATGTAATCTGATCCGAACCTTTGCTACTTACTCCCAAATACTCCTCAATAAGTTCCTGCTGCGTAAGCGAACTATATACTTTTGGAGGTAAGCCTTTTTGTATGACGATTGTTCCTGAGATGCTCATTAGTAACTCTTTAAGTTCTGTAGTGCCTGTTTGAGATGCAGACTTACTAAGGGCCTTCCAAACTAAATTGAAATTCTCACCTAACTGAGTTTTAAGCTCGGGATTGTATTCTGCTGGGTCAGCATCACTATCTTTTTTGGCTCTTTGTACTATTTCTGCAGAATCTTTAGAGTTACCGCTTAAATATAAATCTGCTTGACGCTTTGCTTCAGCAGATTTAGCAAGCTTATCCATAGTGCCGGTAATTGGTGCCATCATACGCTCACAATTAACATTTAATATATCACTAACATTGCGCCCTACCCCTTCCATCCATGTCATTAAATTCTCACATTGCGGACACATGGTTTTAACAAGCATGATCCCGCCATATACTGAAGCATTTTGTGCCATTTGCTTCATACTATCCATCATCTCCTTACTGCTGATATATGAAAATGCTCCCATTCTTAAGTCAAAATGAGCATTACAAGGTAGACCTCCTAATTTGCAAGTTGGCGGTGTAAAGTGACCAAGCGATATATCATCAATACCGGGCGTTTTTACAATCATAGAACCACCAACTAAATGCCCTCCTAACTGATCTTTAATTAAAGCGGCTTTACTATTATTTGATAATGTTCCTGATGGCATTACGCTTTTCATTAATGTTTCAATACCGGCATGTGCTACAGATGATTGTAACAACGCAAAAATGATTAAAACCTTTATGATATTTGCCTTATAGAGTACTAATCTTGCTAAATTAGCTTGAATTTTCTTTAACCTATTAATCATTCTTGAATCTCACACTACTATTTGCTTCCTGCTCTACTATAACCTTTGGTCTAAGTTCTTGATCCTTTAATATTTCATGAGCCAGTAGCATTTTTTCTTCAAGATCACTGAAAGATACCGCACCTCT
The DNA here is from genome assembly GCF_055791265.1 of Rickettsia sp. 109562A South Dakota. Lineage (NCBI taxonomy): Bacteria > Pseudomonadati > Pseudomonadota > Alphaproteobacteria > Rickettsiales > Rickettsiaceae > Rickettsia > Rickettsia sp. 109562A South Dakota. The sequence goes on along the minus strand of NZ_JBTEYY010000002.1, from coordinate 17,670 downwards.
TGCTATCTCAAATCTTGTCTTGCCGTCTTTGGTTACCAAAATCAAACTAGGTACTGACTCTATTCCAAGCATATTTATTAGCTCCTGATTAAAATGTGTTTTAAAATATTGTGATTTTTCTCCATTAGTGCTAAGTGCCTCTGTCTCTATTTTGTATTTTTGGGCAAACTGATGAATAATAGGTGCTGCTTGCAGGCTATAAGGGCAGTTGCTGCTAAACACAAAAAATAATTCTATTTTGTGTGATAACTCTGATATTCTTTGTTCATTTTCTAATTCTTGTTCTTGCTGATGAATCTTGCGACCATAAAGATTTACTGGATTTTCTTTGTGGTTTATTTCATTTGGATGAAGTAAATTCACTAATCTGTATGAATGATCTAATTTTAATGCAGCATCTAACATCTCAGCTTCTTTCTTCTTATACGCATAGACATGATTAAGATTCTCAGGATATCTAATCATCATATATTTTAAGTCATCTAGCTCCCTGCTAAACGCCTCTACCTCCGCCCTTGCTTTGGCTCTTTCTTTCTTCTGCTTTGTTGCTTTTTCTAATTCTTTCTGCATTTCATCATCTAATTTTTGCTTCTCTTGCTCCTCAAACCATAACCAGCCTCTATATCTTTGATGCAAAAAATCATTAGCAGATAGCGAGCTAGCCTGCATGCAAATAAGTAAAATACAAAATATCTCCTTAATTCTTCTGCATCTCATCCTGATTCTCCTACTCGCCATCCGCTTGCATTGTTATCTTGATTTTGTACGTTCCCATCGAACTCTCTAATATCAGGCAAACTATTATTAATTCTCGCTTTTAAATCGCTACTTCTTGGCATCTTATATTTTAAAAAGAATTTAACCTTTAAATCCTCAATAAATTCGGTAAAATCAATCTCATCCCAGTTAATTCTCTGTATCTCTTCAAGTGTTAATCCCCGGCAATCCGGAGTCTTGCCACTACCAAAACTAAGACCTAACTGCTTTCTTGCTTGCACCTGGACTACTTTGTTAAGCAGTGTCCCAAAACAACAATAATGGTGCTTTACAAGAGTTGTAACTCCTGCCTTTTTGTTGCTTTCCTTACCTACATAAACACATAAATTCTTTTTTCTCTTCTCTATAAGCAGTTGTTCATTTTTGCTGCATTTTGCTCCAAGATTGCTGCCCCAACCTTTTAAACTAACAGTGCAGCAATTAGTGTAGCCCGTCGCCTTCTTACTACAATGCTCATTATTCCCTTTAAACAGACTAATATTTACTCCATCCCCTGCTTTCATCTCACTTACCGCATATAATTTAGAGATAGAATCCATCATCTCACCATTTGTTAAGAATCTATGATCTACACAATTGCCGTCAATACACGGGATGCCTTCACAAATTATTCCCTCCTGCCCTTCTTTCTCCTGAAATCTCACCCTTGCTTTAGTACTTTCTTTAACCACTGGTATCCATCGCTTACAGGAATATTCCTCCTTTCTATTAACACAATTACCAAGGCTGTCAGTGAGTAAGCACTCTCTAAGAGAAACGAAATAACAATGTGAATATTTACCGCAATCATCTTTACTTGGATAATCACAGATTTTTTCACACGCATACTCCCAGCAATCACGCTCCACCTCAAAACCGTCTATTGTGCGTTTGCCGCTTGTAAGACATTTCTTTTGTACATCGCGACACGGATAATGAGATGCAAAAATATCTGCTACTCCTTTAGCCGGGGTAAAAATAAAAAAACTATTATGACAATGTTTAATATTTTTGTTGAAAGTTTGGTCATTTGTTTAATTTCGGAGCTTACATATCTCATTCCATCTCTCCTGCCACTGCACACATATCCTATGCCAATCCCGGTATCGATATTTAAAATGATAACTATCCCATTTCACTTCATGCCTCCTACACTCAGTTAAAGCACCCTCACCCCTAGCTGAAATACCTACGGCTTCTCCTATTTGCTCAAGCTCTACCGATAGCTTCTCTGCTATTACTCTTCTAACATCCTGCTGCGTTGCAACGTCTCCTTTCATATGCATACCATAACGTTTTTTCTTCCAAAATACTGCTCTTAGCCAAGTGTAGTGCTGCCTGCATATCTCTTCTCCAGATATATCAATGTCTTGATCCTGCCACTGCCCCCATTGTCTTCCTTCTAACACGCACTTCATACTAAGATTTCTAGAGCAGGAATAACGATTTCTTAATCTCTCGCAGAAATACTGATCGTAAATAGTATCTTTGCTTTCACTATCTACTTCTTTTTTAAATTCCATAAAATATTCAGGATCTCTCTCGATATTGCCTTTAACTGTCTTGCAATCCACTCCTATATCTTTGAGATTAGCAATAATACCCTCTATCATCTTAGAACTGCCTTTTGCTATTTTCTTTGTGTCCTCTAAATGTGCCTGCATGCCCGGTCTACTTAAATCAATAAACATCTCATTATGAAATGGATCTCTTGCAAATTCCTCTCGAGCGATGCTATCTAATTCCAATACATCTAAACTTTCTAACCTTGCTCTCTCATTTGCAATCTTTCCTGAATCAGCTATAGGCGGCATCATGTTATCACCAATTTTCGCTACCACCCCTTGCTTATCCTGCTCTAGCTCGTTTTTGAACTCTTCGAGATTTGGAACGCTTCGCTCAAATAATGGATCAACTTTATTGATATTAGTCTCAAACTGCTCATCCAAATACTGACCCATAGCAACATTGGTAATAATTTGTATTACTACCAATAACAGCGTTAATACAGTAATAGTTTTTACTTTCATCTTGCTAGCCTTTGCTCTGCTGCTTCTTTCAAGTCTCCATGAATAGCAAATTCCTCTAGAGCGTACTTAACTGATACAGCTCCTTGCATAGAGTCGTATTTAGGGGGAGTGCCCCCCCCGTTAAAAAAACTATCTGCTTCTTGACTCAATACTATCATTGGCACTTGCGTAGCTTTAAAATCGCTAAATGCTTCATCATCAATCTCAATACCCCCAATCTCGCTACCTCCTACTATCTCTTGTGCTAACTTTAATAATTCTTTAAAACTCCCATTAGGTAGACCGTTAAACACTAAATGACCACCATATCGTTGTGCTTCCTTATAATAGCTACGTAGTAAATTTAAACTCATAGAACTACTGACTAAAATTCTGAGTTTCGTGCTATCCTCTTCTATAACTCCTGGTGTATCTGCATCTAAAGTTTTTTTATTGAGAGTAAATTCTGCCTCTTTGGATAGTTGCTCAAATTCTTGATATTTTTCTTTAAGCCCCTTACCTACTGTTTTGTGCAATTTTTCCTGAAGCTTTTCGGCAAACTCAATATCCTTCTCAGATATCACAAAAAAACTTCCCAAAACGGTCATACTAAAAACTGATAAAATTATTAAAATTAAAATGCGCAGCAATTCTTTTTCCTCCATATCAAATAACCAAAATCTTGCCCTTTATACGGATATTCTCGGAAGCTACTATAGGCAGTATCAGTAAGACCAACTGGCCAACAACCAATATCTTTGCCACCGGTTGTTGCCTTTGGATTTACCATTTGTAGTTTGTACTGGCTCTTTTTAATCTTTAAATCTTTAGACTTGCGGCATATCTTGCCGTTTACCTTAGAGCTGCTTGTTGAAGTTACATCCGCAAACCCTAGTCTATGCTGCTTTGCAAGGACTCTTAAAGTCAGTAAACTACTAGACTGCACACCTCCCTCATGATCAGCATTGCTACCTGAAAACGGATACATATTGCCAAGACAGCCGGCACACCAAAACATGCTATCTATCGGTAATTTAAGACTTGCAGCAGCACAATCCATACTACATGCTGCTTGTGCTATAGGACTGCCAAATAACAAGCTTTCCGGATTTAATAAGTTTTGTAATTTTGGGTCGTTCCAAGTAACATCAAACTCGGACATATAAGCAACATCAAAGCTACCCCGCTCTAAACACATGAAATCCGTGATTAACTCCAACCAGTAAATTAATGGATATGCGTAATAATGCACGTGATAGAAACTATCGTGCCTATAGCTGTTATCCGCATAACTCCTATTAAAACTACTGATTTTCTTATTATCGCTACTAAGCGAAATACCACCTAAATTAGTCATACAATATGGCGTTCTTGTCACATCTACTAAACGCACTGGCTCCCAAAACCCTATCGAGATCCCAGGCGTTGGTATGTTAGCTTTGTTGCACATACAAATAGGACTATTTGGATTCTTAGTATCTCTCTTTTTAGGAGCAACGCCCCCACCTATATTGATGCCGCCTATTGAAATCGGTAATATGCATGACCAACATATATCAGTTATCGGATTGACAAATCGTCCCTGACATGTAATATTTGCAGATACTGAAAAAGGCATTAAAATAGCCATTATCAGTATGATTAAACTTTTAGTCATCTGACCTTGAAGAGATTGCTTGCCGGCTTGCTTCAAGGTCAACCAACATTTTTGGTCTTCCATATTAAATTCTTTTCTTTATTTAATTATGATGTCCATATTAATGCCCTAAAAATTCCCTCTTTGGATTTTGTACTCCCCGATCTAAACTAGATCATCCATCTTATTTTACTGCCCTCTATTTAATCTTCATTTTTAGTTTCTTTGATTTTTAAATCTTTAGACAATTCTTCTTCTAATTCCTCAATAGTTGGTAATAACGTTCTTATATTTTCAGGTAGTGCTTCTGTAAAACGATATTCTGCTAGGCCTATAGGCTTACTCATATCACGTAAGGCATATTCTACTTTTATCCTTTCTCCTTTGTCTCGGCATAAAATTAATCCTATAGAGGGGTTATCCGTAGGGTGTTTTAATGTATCGTCCACAGCTGATAAATAAAAATTCATTTTGCCAACATATTCTGCTTTAAATTTACCCGCTTTTAGTTCTACAACAATAAATGAACGTAATTTTATATGATAAAAAAGTAAATCTATATAAAAGTCTTCTGTACCAATTTGAATAGGATACTGACGACCTAAAAAAGCAAATCCCTCACCTAATTGAAGTAAAAATTTTTCTATATGAGTAATTAACGCATTTTCAATTTCACGCTCATGAGCTTCATTACTTAAACTTAAAAAATCAAATACATATGGATTACGTAACGTTTGTTGTGCTAGATCAGATTGAGGAGATGGAAGTCTATCATTAAAATTTGTAATAGCCTTACCTTCTCTTTCATATAAATTTGTTTCTATCTGCATAGATAGAATATTACGAGACCAATTATACTCTAAACTTTTTTGTATATACCATTGTCTCTTTTGTTTATCACTTACCATATACATCAAAATGATATTGTGCCCCCAAGGTAATCGGTTAACAAGCTGTTGACCAATTTCATCAAATGTATATATTTCAGCAAAGCGTTTCATATATTTTAAGTTCTGAGGACTAAATCCTTTTAAATTTTGAAACTCTGCCCTTAAATCTTTACTTAACTTATCTATTACTTTAGAACCCCAACCATATCTCTTTTGACGATCTAAAATCTCAGTACCAATATAATGGTAAAGTGTTATTAGCTCCGTATTAATAGCTCTTGCCGCCTTATACCTACTTGTGGCAACTCGATCCTTTAATTGCTCTAAAAACTCCGCATATCCTTGAATATTAATGTTTGTTCCATCACCTGTGCTATATTTCTTTATGCCCATAATTACCTTATATCTTAATTTCTGTTATCTTAAGCCTCGTGCCATCCTGTACCACTAACGCCGGTACTTGCTCAATACCAAACTTAGTGGTTAACACCGCACCTTGGTCAAAATATAGTGTTCTACCGATATCTTCTTGTAATTCTAGTATCTTCCCGCCTACAAGGATAATTCGAATCTCTAATTTGTTACATGGTTCTTTGCGTTCTTGTGTACTATACTCTTGCGTATTATTATCTGCTTCATTCTTTTGTTTGTTCATCTTTAATCGCTGCTTGAGCCACTCTATTTGCTCCGAGCTTCTGCCATCGATGAATATTAATTCCCGATCAAAATCCATATGATCCAGCGGATTCACTTTAGTTCCTGCCTTATGTAGTACTTTACCGTCCGGCAACTTAATATCCTCAGTAACTAGCAAACTTGGATCATACCAAAATTCTCTTGGCTCATTTGTAGCTCTTATGCCAAGAACAGGCTCCGGCTCTAGCACTTTCTTTGTTGCAATAGTTCGCATCTCTTCTTGATATTGCTGCAGATCAATAGCGGCTAAACGACTCTTGACCATCGCAACAAATCCTTCCTCTGCTACCTCATATGTCGCTGCTTGCTTGCCAAAATCTACCCCTAGCACCGAGCTACTCAATACTAATATTACAAATCCAAATATTAATCTCACTTTTGCCTTCAGTAATTAAACATATTACCTACTATTGCCCTTGATAATTATCGTTTTTACTAACAGTAGAAATACAAAGATACTGCTCGGTACTAACAACCACATTACGCCGTAGTGCACCACTGCCCACAAACCTATAGATTTACATAATAATAGACTCATCATTGACAATAACATGCTTGCAGCACCACATATTCCTACCTGATCTAATGCTTCTTGTTTTTGCTTCACATAACTTGCGATGACACTGCCACCACTAAAAAACATAATATAAGAAAACATACTACTTGCTCGGTCATATCCTGTATTTGCAAACGGTACATAACAAAATATGTACCATATTATTACAGTAAGTAGTATTAGACTGAAGTTATATGGAGTATTTAATATCTTATTCATAATTTGACATTGTTTGTTTTCTTGCATTTGTTTTACCTCCTAATTGACTCATTACTTTTACATATACTATTTTACTAATAGATTTAGTATTTTTGCCTTCTACATAATTATCACCGACAAATATTAAACGATGATAATCATCTTCATAATTAAAAGCTTCCTTGCGAATTAAATCAATTGCTTTGTTAATCTTGCCAAAAAACATTCTACCTTCAGGATCTTGTTCCCGCTCAAGTCTTGCTTTTTCTAAATCCATTATTTCACTGCGAGATACATACACAACTTGCATTCTATCTAAGTCATTCCCAAACACATGCGTACTAAAGTAACCAGTGCAGCAACCTATTAGGAATATCGATAATAATATTGCAATCATTATAACATTAACTTGACGTTTATCTTCTGCTGTGCTTAATAATTCTACTTGCGGTGCTACCTTAAATTCGTTCTGTAATCTCTGATCCTGACTCATGTTAAAATTATCTCCTCTCTACCGCTTTTGTGCTCTATGCCACTACTTCCTACTTTAAATGCCGGTAGCTTCTTACCTTTTCTTTTTATTAACTCTCTAATTGCCGTATCCTTATCTAAACCTCTGATTCTACATTGATGCAAAAACCCATAATCCTCATTCTCGGTCGAATACAAACACTCACTATACGGATCTACCACCAGCCTTCCAACAACACGCAAGTTACTGCCCATAATCATAATCTCTGAATATTTATTCTCGGCATCTTTAGTTAGCGTCTCTATTAATGGCACGCAGTGCTTGAATTTCTCAGAATTTCTCATTTGACCAATGCCACTAGGTTCTTGACGCAGCACGGCCGTCCAGCTACTGTTATTTAATATCGCTTGATGCTTTGGTCCATTATCTAAATCTTTGAACTCTTGAACGCATGTTATTAAACTACCGCCATATTTCCGGACGGTTCTTGCAAATGCTTCTAAAAATCCCACGCTATGATCAATAATTCTCCATGCCTCATCAACAATTAAGACAAATCTCTTGCTTCTATCTCCGCATAAAAATTGCATTGTTATTTGCATTAATATGATCCCTAAGATTACCGACAAAAATACCTCATCACCCTTGACTTCTTCAAATTCAAATACGGTTAGCGGCGAGTTGAATTTAGCATTCTTGCCTTGCTTAAAATACCGACCATGTACTCCGTTTGATGTATATGGATATAAAGATATTGCAAGATCTCTTCCGATGCCATTGTCCATCTCTTCTAAAACTTTGGCATATCTGTCTAAGTTTAACCCCTCTCCGTACTGCTTAATTCCTTCATTTAAACCTTTTTCAATAATGGCTTCTTTTGTATTATCTCCGCTAACTCCACACATCGTGCTAATAGTAGTTTTTGCATAAATAATCGCATCCTTTGTTACAAAATGCTCGCCAATCTTTAAAACCTCAATAGTCTCATTCTCTGCTATCTCTCTTGTCTCCTGATTCCCGGAAAATAATATTTCTAATCCTTCAGGAGTTAAGCCCGTACGCTGCATTATTTCTTCCCTGCTTCTACCTTCCCTCTTTAGCTTTTGTGCCTCTAAATATACCGCACCACTACCTATAATCCCGTGGAATGGATTAAGTGATAGATCATTAAGTGCATTGAATCTTAAAAATTCACTATTATCCATAGCTTCCGCAATATTTTGATAAGACGCACCTATATCAAGCACAAATACTTGTACATTCTGCACTACTAAACTTGTTGCCAGCTCCTGCAAGAAAAACGACTTTCCACTACCCGATGGTGCCATTACACATACATTATAGTTACCAGCTCCACCTACTCTATAAAATGGATGCCAGTTAAACATCTCACCTTTGCGACCAAGAAGTAATACTCCGCTCTTACTTATACCTTTCCACTCTCCATGAATCGGTAATTTTGCAACTACCTCACTTGCAGGCACATTTTTTACTAATTGAAAGAATTTTAAAGATTTCCAAAATGCCGCTTGCTGCATTGGAAAAATAGATAAAAGACCTACAAGATGTAGCTTGTCATTTCTGGCTAGCTGAAAATCTAAACTATTATAGTGGCTAAGTAATTTTTCTTCTGCTATTTCCATCGATACTCGCTTAGTTGTAATAAATACTTGGAAATTCTCAGTTAAAAATCTCTCGCCATTTTTGTTGCGATCAATTAATACTCTCCACCATTTAGCTTCATGCTGAAGACTCAAATCATGCCTTGTGTACCATTTCTCAGATGCATGAATACTGCGTAATCCTTCCGCAATAATTTTACCTTCATCTGCCTTGTTAATATTATTTGCTATGCTATAACTAATAACTAACCTTGCCGGAAAGCCTCCCTCAAGATCAGGTCCAAGAAGTGATACCATGTCGTTAATTGCAAAACTCTCAGGTAATCTTTTGATATAATATCCTCTTGTCACAAGATCAGTTTTTAAATGTTTAATCTCTTCTTCAGTGATACTTGCCTCATTAATCCCTTCAAGTACTTGATCTGATAATCGCTCTAATAAATCATGTTTGTTAGAGCTTTTTTGCGTATGACTTCCGCTATCTAAGCCCTTTGTGCCTACTTGTTCTTGCGGCGATAAAGGCGTTAACTGCATATTAATTAAGTCATTTGCAAGATACTTTAAATCAGCAGCATCACAGCTACGAGCATTGAGCTTAATTGATGCAAATTTCTTAAGCAGCTTTTCCTTAAACTTAACCAAAAGCTCTAATTTACTGTTATTGCCATCTACCCCTTTCATGCTACAGCTCACAAATGTTCGCCAGTCCCGGCATGTTCGTCCATCACTGCTACCTATATCCCTTGCCCTTTCTCTTAAAAAAGCTTCTCGATATTTTGTGATCCGCTCTAACATTCTATCATTATGTGATTTTCTGCCTTCCCGCCATAACCTTAATTTCTCTTCAATATTGTTACTGCCAACTACTAAAAACTGCATGTAAATACCTTCCGGTATCTCATTATTGAAAAATAAATTTAAGTTCTTCTCAAGTGACTCACTACTGCCTACTCTCATTGAGATTTCTGTTAAAAAGCCAGCAATACCATCATCATTAAAAAATATACCAATCCCCGGCACATAACTTTTATAATGCAGATAGTCCCGCAGTGGCACTGCTCCTAAAAAATTATTCTCGAGATGTGCATTTAAGCGTTTTCTTGATGTTTCTTTCATCTCACCTGATGCAAAACCGCAATAATCTTCTACTATCTCTATTAATCTTCCAAGCACCATCTCTTACCTTAAATTCTCTAACTTCAATTCCGGCTTCATATCATTTTGTCGCACATAACATTTACCGCCTCTACATCTCTTCTTTTGGTTTGTAACACTTTCAATCCTGCCACTATCTATTTGCTCGTTAACCATGCTTACCGGCATGCAGTTTAATCCTTTGCTATCCGGACAACCAAAATGACTACTATATGTACTGCATCCACTAATACTTACAGCGATAAGTAACATTGAACCTAGCTTGAATTGCTTTAAGAGTTTTTTAATATTCTTCATAATCCTCTTTTTGCACCTGCTTATTAATCTTGCGAGCTCTTGCAATCTTCTTTTGCATTCCAACTTCACCTAAGAAAAAACCTTTGGTAAACATCACATCCACCTTAACGCCGCCAGGCACAGTTAGTACCGGCGACATCTGCTCAGCAAGCCTTAAATAATAATCAGCTATCTTCTCACCAGCATTACTACTACCATTTAACAATCCCTGACCTGTTAAATCTTTAAAACCTTGGCGTTTTGTATTTACTGCTCCAAGAGATGTAAGAGTTAACCCTTCCACGCCTTTACTACTTGAGGCAAGACCACTTAACATACTGCCGATAAATGCATTTTTAATATGTCTATTACTTGTGGCAATGACCTTACCTTTGATACCATTCATACCATCATCACCGTGTACTACTCCAATCACATCACTTGTGGTGACTAGCTCCGTCTTTGGATCAATACAGATTAATTTCTCAGCCCGAATAATAACTCTTTCACTAGAGAGATCCCCGTAACTACTACCTTGTACCCTGCATTTACTAATATCTACATTGATATTTTTTGGTAAGTTACCTCTACTGCTTAATCTTATTACCACCGGCGTTGCATTCTCACTTGCCGTATTAATCCCAGTAGAGGTTACAATTCCACCTAAAGTATAACCACTCACAAAACTAGTCTCAGGGATAAACTCTCTTATATCTTTTGGTTTGTCCCACTGAACAAGGCTACCAAGCTTTATTGAGTTAATCTCCCCCCTTCTAATTACTGCTTCTTGTTCATATCTGTTACTTTCGGCAATATCACTAACTCTCTTGAGTTCAAGCGTAGCACTTCTTAATTCATCCTGGGCAAATTTTAATTGCTCAGCCATTTTTTGCAGTTCTTGCTCTCTATGCTTTCTTTCCTCTTCTTCTTTTGCCCGCATATCACGCATTAATACTGCTACCTTCTCTTGTAACTCCTGCTGATTGCTTCTTAGCTTGTCTTCAAAATGATTCTGCCATATTTTGTTCCCATCCGTATTATCAAATGATAATGCTATATTACGCCCTTCATCAGTCACTGCTTCCTCATGCTTGATCTTGCTGCTGCCACCTTGTAACTTAATAACGATACCAAGCATTCCTAAAATAAACAGACAGACATATAACCATCTTCTCTCCTGTACTTTCCGAAACGTACTAACACTTGTGCTGGGGGTTGCCTCACCCTTAGGTGCTACTGCACCCGTTCTATTTTTTCTGATATTTTTAAATATTTCTTTTAAATTAATCATGCTCCACCTCCTTCAAGGCGATCCACACATTGCAATTACGTCCAGGACGTAATATGCTACAATCCTTCCTGATAATTATATTCTCGCCTTCAAATATCTGCTTTAAAATACAATCAGTAAGCTCTATATCTTGCCCCTTTTTAAATATGCCCGATAAAATATTAGTGATAGTTAATTTAGCTCCAATATAAGGACCATATCTATAAGACATATCTTGTCTTATTTTTAGTCCTTGGGACTCTAATTTATTAATCTGTCTCTTACTTGTATCTACAATGTATTTATCAGCCTTGCCTGAATGCATATATCGCATTAATCTTGCTATTTCCCCCTTATCTGCACTCTTAGAATAGCAATCCTTTTTCTCTTCTATGAAAATTAACTGCCCTTTGCTATCTGCTACCCTTAAACTTAGATCAACAGTAGTACCGCCAGCCTCTATAACCGACATTTCTATATCTTCACCAACAGCTGCAAGAGGCGTTATAAATAAGTTCTTACCTACAGCATCTTGTAATATCTTGTATTTTGCAGCATCCCCTATTACTTCAATAATATGTTTGCCTGAAAACCATATTCTGTTTAAATAATCCTTGCTGATTACCGCCTTGATTCTGCTGCCTTGCTTATAACAGTATGTTTGTTCTGCAAATGCACCGTGACTTGTTAGAATAATAAAGGCTATACCAAGTATTAGTGATTTAACTATTCTCATAATGTCCCTGTCTCTTATTGACTGTTTCTTCTATCTTCTTCATATTCTCCTCTTCTTCCTTCAGTGCCGCCTCTTTTTTCTTAAGCTCCTCTTCGCTTTCAAGATGGTAAAACTCCTTTAATCTAAGCGTGCTTCCTGCTAAATCAAAGTTCATAAAATATGATGCCTCTTTAACGTCAATACCATGATCCCCAAACTTTGTAGTTAGCACCCCTTTGGCAATCACACTATTATCTGATGCATTTACTTCTAAAGATTTAACCGAAAAATATGTAGATAAGCCAAACTGCTTATATTGCTCCTTAACATGCGAAAAATACTGTCTAATCGCTTTCATATATTTGGTGCTCCTATGGCTTATATATTTACTGATTAATGCTTCCTTATAACCGATAACATCTTTGTTTAAATCAAGCAGCATAGACAAATACATTAAACTTAGCTCCTGCATGTAACTCTCTGATATCTTCCCTTGTCCTAGCCATACTTCTTGTGCAAGCCCAGGTACTAATATTGTTTTATCCCGAGTAGTAATCAGCTTTAATGTTAAACCGCAGCAAATAAAACTAAGCATTAAAGTTAATATTAAAAATAAACCTCTTTGCTTAGTTAATATCCTTACTTGATCACTTAATATTTTTTCCTGCATGATTATTATTTATTTGCTTATTACTTTTACTGTTAATATTTTTTTATTTACTCTTAGCTCTTAAGCTTTTTTAAAATATTCTTCGCTGGTATGACGAAGGTATATGCCCCCCAAGTAAAAAACTTGAACCAAGCCACTTCCAATATAAATTCTTTTGAATATTGCCCCTCATATACTCCTTCATCAAAAAACTTCCGACAACCGCACCAACAACGCTTGCTGCTACACCAAAAAGTAAGTTCTTTAACGCCCAAACAGTAACACCTGTCACACCACTACCAATAATTACTCCAATCGATATGTTGAAAAATCGTGTCTCTTTGTTTAAACATTCATTAAATCTTACTTTTGGTCGGGTAGAAACCATAACATTTACTCCATATTTTAATTAAATTAGTTCCATGCTATGGTAACCCCCACAGAACCGTGCTTGCGATTTTCCCGCACACGGCTCCTCAATGAAACATTTACTATAAAGCTAGAATTAATACATTGCATTACATATCCTCGGTGTTGGTAGTGGATTCCACTGTAGATAATTTTGATACTCTTTGACATTCATACTCTTTTTCTGACTGCGACGATTTATCCACTTGAATACTATCCAAAAGATCGACTTATAAAATTTATAGAGACAGCGATAATTACCACTCACTCCAAAATAATTATAATGGCCCGTTAATTTAGATTTAAGTACTGGCCACCATGCTTTAAGACACAATTTATTACGTATATTCTTTAACCATTCCTTAGTTTCCTTAAGCTTCTGACAAAGATTCTCCTTACTCGTCTTATGACCCATAACGAAATACCCTTGTCTACTCTTACCGCAATAATGCGTAAACCCAAGAAAGGTAAAAGTTTCTACTTTTTCTTTACTTCCCTGAGCATGTTTCCAAACTTTTCGTCCAAATTTAAGAACTCTAGTCTTATCTTCTGATACCTGTAGACCAAACTTTTCTAACCTTACATGTAGCAGATCTAGAAAATTCTTTGCATCTTTCTCACTTTCACAACATACTACAAAGTCATCACAGTAGCGTATTAGCTCCATGTGTCCTTTTGCTTGTGATTTAACTTTCTTAAACCATAAGTCTAGTACATAATGAAGATAGATGTTTGCAAGTAATGGACTAATCACTCCTCCTTGAGGAGTGCCTACCTCCGTTACTAACTGCTTTCCATCCTCAACTACTCCAGCTTTTAAGAATTTTCTTACTAACCACAATAAATTACGATCAACAATTTTCTCCTCTAAGCAACGTTGTAGCCAATAGTGATTAACATTATCAAAGAACCCTTTAATATCTACTTCCACAATGTAATTAATTGGCTTAGTCATAACCGTTTTGTGTAATGCTCTTATTGCATCGTGACAGCTTAACTTAGGTCTGAATCCATAAGACATATCCAAAAACTCAGCTTCATAAATCTGTTCTAAGATTTGCTTTAGCATAATTTGAACTAACTTATCTTCAACTGATGGTATACCAAGGCCACGCTTCTCATTCTTACCAGCTTTTGGGATATATACCCTCTTTACTGGTTTAGGACGATATTGCTTCAACTTTATCGATTCCACTAATTGATTAAGCCTATCTTCTAGATTAATACCGTATGCTTCCACTGTCTCACCATCAATCCCACAAGCTTTATTACGCTTGAGCACTTGATAGCATTCTGCAAGATTAGCCTCATTAACATGATGTATTAATGATGTGAATTTTAGCCTTTTATCTTGCTTCGCTCTTTTAGCTATTTGATTGAGTTTAACCTGCATCACTATAATAACCTCAGCGTGTTATCTTGAACGGTACTCAACCAAGCTTTCCATTGCTGACCGCTTCCCCATGTACATAGCTTTCCTATACTCCGAGTACTATCAGTCAGTCCGACTTCTTCTGTATCATTTGTCAGTTCTTGCCTATTTTGACTTGTCCCAACATACTCTTTCGAGAATACAGAAGATCTCCCAAGTTTACGTAAACTCCATCTCATACCATGCCACCGGACTCCGACCCCGATAGAGTGAGTTGTGACTTACCATTACGTCACCCTTCATGCTGCCTTCCGCACTATGAAAAACGTCGGCCTCTATAATGTTGGATATTTCGGGGCTCAACACCTTCACTTGCGTTGCAGCCTGGTATGTCGCTTCTACTGGCTTCATCACATTTGTCGCCTCCTGTAATGCAATAGTTGCTTCTATGCTGTTGGTTAGACTTTGCATAGGTGGGATTTTCACCAACTGATTTTTACGCACTTTCCTTGGCGCACTCATACTTTTCCTCTTCTTTAGTCAGTATATTCTATGTATTTAAAACCAAGAACTCCTGATATTCTAGATATAGCATAGCCATAACGACTCTTGATCCAATCAGTCATGAATTTTGTTGGCATGGTAAGTGTTAGCGTGCTAGTTTCTTTACACTCCACAGCTACAGCTTTAGAAAACCAAGCTGTATATATAGCTTCCCCTAACTCCTCTATCAATCCTGCTCTGATTTGATGCCATACGGTGTTTGTTGGGATAGCTCTTAATGGCACTCCTGTTGATATTTTGGGAAAAGTTTGTATATTCCTCAGCTCTTTTATTTTTGTGTGCTTATCTTCAGCTGAATTATTGCTTGTTTCTTCACCTACTTCCAATCTTTCTTGCACATCTTCAACGCCCACTTCTTTCTTATCTTCTACTATTTCTACATAACTGCTATTTATGCCATATACTGCTTCTAGTTGCTGGCTTAATATTTCTATTTGTCTCTCACTTAAAGCTAAACTGCTTGGAATTAATGCGGTTATTAAGCTATTGTGGGCGTTTGTCTTAAATTCTACTTGAGTCAGTATTTCATATGCTGTTTTTGTACCAAATCGCCCTGCTATTTTCTTTTTTACCAGCATTTCTTTGCTGGTATCAAAGGAATTCTCTATTTGGATTAAGTATTTCTCATATTCAAGTAGGTTTTTCTCCTCGGCGTTAATGTTACAGCTAAACCTAAATGTTGTATGATTAACTAAGGGTCCTTGATGCTTCTCGTTCTTTAATGCTTTTACCATGTAGTCTAAAAATGTGAATTTATTTTTAAAGCTCTTTTCAGGATATTTGATATATAGCTTGAGGAGTAACTGATTTACAAAATTATTACTGAATTCTCTATTTGTTCTGAAGTTAAGTGTATCTACATCTTTCGATGACAATGGGTAAAAATGTCTTAGTTCTTTATTTTGCTTGTCATTACTTGTTTTAGAGTGTGATACTGTTTTCTTTGGAATGATAGCATTAAAATTGTTTGTAATGTTTATTTTATTTTTTCTTTCAGATATATCCTTGATGCCTCTAGAGGCATCTTCGACAGTAACATTGGTTGGATACGGTAAAGCATCTATAAAATCCTTAATAGAATTTTTTAAAGATTTAGATGAAAGTGAGCTTTGCTCACTTTCCAAATGCTCTGAATTTGAAGTTTGTAGAAATGCTTGTGGATTTATCTGATTATTTCCGTCTAGTTCAGCTAGTTCTTTATTTTTTTTATCTATATTTTTGTTATCTTTTATTATTATATCTTTATTATTATGGGCTTCCAAATTTGCACTGCCAGGCTTCCATTTTTGCACTCCCGCCTGAAAATCAGCATAAGTATCAGGTTGTAAGGTTTTATCATCTGCAACTAAAGATGTATTATTAATATCTACATATTCTACTTTTTCTTCTACTGTCTTTGTTTGCTCTATTTCTTCTTTGACTGTTAAATTGTTTTTGTTGAGGAAAGACTTAGGAATAACAATAGGATTAATAGATATGACAAAAGTAGATTTATCATAGCGGTTAGAATCAATATCATCTGACTTAGCATAACCATGCTTTACTTCTATGAAGTAATTAGGATATTGGTTTTTGATGAAATCGAATATATTAAATAATGTACGCTTACTTATATTATTTTTGCTCATTAATTCTTTTGCAGTAGCGGAAAAAGATAATTCACCTGTAGTATGATAATTCTTATAAGCAGTAATAATACAGTTTAAAAGGAAGAGTTTATGTGTAGCTGGTATAGTAGCATCGTCAAATAAGCTTTTAATGAATTCAAGATCCATAGGAGTAAATAACTTGGTACGTAAAATATGCTGAATATTAGATTCATTATCAAGTCTTCTGCTATCTACATTAAAATTAGATGGTTCATATTTGATTTTGTCATATAAGCTATCCGGCAGTATTGGTACTATCTCGTTTACTTCATCTGAGCCTCTTTTGTTTTTATGTCTAGTAACGCTTAAGAAATCTAATTGCTCAAGTTTTTTAACTCTTCTTAAGACAATGCTACGCATATTGTTTTTTTCTTTAGCATTATATCCAAGCAGTTTAGCTAGTGTATCAGAAGCATAAACAATAGAAGCATTACCTTTACGTAGTTCTAGCTGATACAATGAAACAATCTGTAAGAAAAATAATATGTTTCGTGGTGATAATGAGGAGTCCAAAGAGGAAGATTTGTGAGTACCACCTCCTAAATCACCTAAGAAATGTGCAATATTTGTATGAGTGTTGCGTTTATGCAACGAGAAACTCAATAATTCTTGTACTAAAGCAGGATATAGTAGAGTATAATAATTATTATGAGTAGTTGAGGACTTAATACTATCATGACTAGCAGCACTTTTGCTTTGATTATGAGCTAGATTCCCTATGTGTTGTAGGGATGAGTGATTATTGTTGTGTTTTTGTTCGATATGTGGTATATTCAT
>NZ_CM147703.1:22500-1285581 GCF_055791265.1 Rickettsia sp. 109562A South Dakota | reverse complement strand
TTAAAACTGCCACGGTAAGTTATTTTGTTTCCAGCCTTTATTTTGATTGTTTCCTTCAAAACCGTCACTAATATTATAACAATTTTTATAACCTATATTAGCTATAAAATTTGCTGCCGTAAATGACCTATATCCGGAACGACACAGAAAAAATATCATTGCATGAATTTTATCGTTAACGATAGATAAAAAATTATCTTCAAAATCTTTATTCAATTGCCAACTTAGAAAGATCACCTTATTTTTATTATCTAAATGAGGTATTCCTACTTGTTTCCATTCTTCTCTAGTCCTAACATCTATAAGAAAAGCATTATCGTTTGAAACCAGTATATCATAAGCTTTTGTAGAACAGATATTTTGAACCGACATATTTACACTTTTTTGCTGTTATTGATAATAAAAATTAATAGGATTACCCATGTAGAATATGGATTTAGAGTACTTATGGCATGGTCAATCAAGTTATTTTAATTATTAATTAAAATAACTTGATTGACCATGTTTAAAGCATTTTTAAAATGACCTTGGTATCTGATAGTTTTAATAATATTATTATAAAAATTTTTTGCAAGGCTTTATATCATGAATAAATTAAATAAAAACTCTTTACACAAAAAACTTCTTTATCGTAGTAAAAATCGCGGCTGTAAAGAAATGGATTATATACTTGGTAGCTTTGCCGAAAAGTACCTATCTTTGATGGATAAAAAAAAACTTGAAAGTTATGCTTTAATACTTGATCAAAATGATAATGATCTTTATAATTGGCTTAATAATAAATCTTCTGCTCCTTCTTATCTAGATATTGAAATAATTGATAAATTACGCAAAATAGCTAAAATATAAATTCCTACCATAATGTTACAACAAAAATTTCCGGCGACTGCCAAATCTTTTTTTGCAATTGATAATTTTACTAAGAATCTTAAGCAAGATTTTATCTTGAGTGTAAGCAATGAAGAAGATGCGTTGCAATTATACAAGCAAGCTTTATTTTTTTCTTCTAATGAAAATATTTATTATTTTCCGAGTTATGATACTATACCATACGATCATGCATCTCCAAGTCCTAGTATTTTATCTAAACGTGCAGAAACATTAACTAAGCTAACAACAAATAATAGTAACAGCAAACTACTTATCACTCATGCGGCGAACTTATTAAACACATTACCCCCGAAAGATTTTTTTTCTAAGTACTTTTTGAAATTATCCCCTAAAATGAAATTTACTACGGATGAACTTGCTATGTTGCTAGTAGAAAATAGTTTTACGAGAAATACGAGTAGTATTGATGTCGGGGAATTTGCGGTTAGAGGCGAAATCATTGATATAATATTGCCCGGTCCTAAAGCTTATAGAATTAATTTTAGCTGGGATTATATTGAATCGATTAAAGAATTTGATATTAATACGCAAATTTCGACTAAATCCTGCACGGAGTTAGTTATTAGTCCTGCAAATGAGATAGTTTTAAACAGCGAAACTATAGGTAATTTTAAGAATAATTACTTACGAAATTTTGGAGTTAACCATACTGATAATCCTTTATATGAGGCGGTAATATCGGGAAGAAAATTTTCGGGATATGAACAATTACTCCCGTTATTTTATAATTCCTGCTCTAACTTAGTAGATTACCTAAACGATCCTATTATCATATTCGATAATTTATCAAAACAAGCTATTTTAGAGTTTGAACATAGTTATAACGATTTCTATTCGGCAAGATCAGAGGCGAATAAATTTAAATTTAATAGTTTCTATCCTACTCTTTCACCGACTAGGTTATATTTTACCGTCTCCGAAATCACGGAATTACTTGAACAAAAACATAATATATTAATTAGTTATGAAAATTCCGAGCAAGCAACTCTAATTGAAAATATTAGCTCTACAAGTTTTATAGAAAAGAAAACGGTTTTCGATAAATTATTTGAGATTATTAAAGCTCATTCTTCTACAAAAATCGTGATAGGTGCAGCTTCTTTAAGCGGTCTTGAGAGAGTGAAAAGCATTATCCAAAATTATGAATATACATATAATGAAATAAATAAATTAGATGAGGCTAAAATAGACATAATAAATATTACCCTACTACCTTTAAATCAAAGTTTTTATACTAAAGAATATTTATTTATTACGGTAAGCGAACTATTAGAAGAAAAACCTAGCTCTACAAACACTAACAAAAAACTTAAAAATATTTTGCTAGAGCTTGATAATTTAGCTGAAGGGGAGTTTGTTGTTCACAAAGATCATGGGATAGGGCAGTTTTTAAAGCTGGAAGCTTTAGAAATCAAAGGCAAACTGCATGATTTCTTAAAGATTTTATATGCCGGCAATGATAAATTATATATACCCGTTGAAAATATAGAGGTAATAAAGAAATACGGCAATGATAATGCAGAGCTTGATAAGCTTGGCAGCGTCTCATGGCAAAGAAGTAAGGCAAAACTTAAAAACCGTATAAAAGAGATAGCACTGCATTTAATACAAATAACAGCTAAAAGAAAACTTAATGCTAATGCTTCCGTTGAATTTGATCTTGAAGAATATGATAAATTTTGTGCTAATTTTCCTTTCAGCGAAACAGAAGACCAATTAACCGCTATAAACGATATTAGAGAAGATCTAAGAAGCGGTATGTTAATGGATAGGTTAATATGCGGTGATGTAGGTTTTGGTAAAACAGAGGTAGCAATGCGTGCCGTCTTTATGGTAGCAAAATCTCTAAATGAACATTTACCTCAAGTAGCCGTAGTTGTACCGACAACTATTTTATGTAGTCAACATTTTTCAAGGTTTATAGAAAGGTTCAAGGGTTTTGGTTTAAATATCAAACAATTATCCAGCGTTATTAGTTCTAAAGAAGCAAAGATTATAAGATCAGAACTTGAAAGCGGTAAAATAAATATAATAATAGGTACTCATTCTTTATTACATAAAAATACAAAATTCTTTAATTTGAAATTGTTAATAATCGATGAAGAACAGCATTTCGGCGTCGGTCAAAAAGAATTCTTAAAACAATTAAAATCTTCCTCTCACGTACTTGCAATGTCGGCAACACCGATTCCTCGAACACTGCAAATGTCAATGACCGGTCTAAAAGAACTAAGCATTATTGCAACGCCGCCTTTAAACAGGTTAGAAGTTCGTACATCCGTTATGCCTTTTGATCCCGTTATTATCAGAGATGCATTATTACGTGAACATTTTAGAGGTGGAAGAAGCTTTTATGTGGTTCCAAGAATTAACGATATCCTTAATATTGAGAAACAGCTTAAACAAATTGTGCCGGAATTAAGCTATAAAGTAGCTCACGGAAAAATGCCGCCTAATAAAATTGATGAGGTTATGAGCGAGTTTTACGCCGGCAAATTTGATATACTAGTCTCAACTACTATTATAGAATCAGGAATTGATATACAAGGTGCAAATACCATGATTATACATAAAGCCGATATGCTTGGTCTTAGTCAGCTATATCAGTTGCGTGGTCGAATAGGTCGAGGTAAAATGCGAGGCTATGCTTATCTAACAGTAGAAAGTCATAAAAAAATGACCTCGCACTCCTTAAGACGCTTAGAGATAATACAAAATAGTTGTGCTTTAGGTTCAGGTTTTACTATTGCAAGCCATGATATGGATTTACGAGGTTTCGGTAATTTGATCGGTGAAGAACAATCAGGACAAATTAGAGAAGTAGGTACGGAACTCTATCAAGAAATGCTGGAAGAACAAATAGCTCTTTTTAAAGATGAACCGGTTGTCTCAGAACAACCGTTTATCCCGACTATTAATTTGGGATTATCCGTCTTTATTCCGGATAACTATGTATCCGATGCAGCTCTCAAAATCGGGCTATATAGAAGAATAGGTAATTTAAGTAATGAGATAGAAGTAGAGAAATTTAAAGATGAGATGATTGATAGATTCGGCTCACTACCGACTGAATTTAATAATTTATTTGATATTGTAAAAATAAAGCTATTATGCTTTAAGTTAAATATTGAAAATCTAGATTCAGGAGATAATGGGTTTGTGATTAAATTTTATAAAAATGCTGATATGGCTGATAAAATTTTAAAATTCGTTAGCACTTATCATTCTCAAGCTAAAATAAAACCTGATAATAGGTTAGTATTTATCAAGAAATTAGTAGATAAAAATATAATCGTTGAGGCAAATCAATTACTTTGGAATTTAGCGGAGATTTGAAGACATTATCATCCCGTGGCTTGCCCCTCTACTGTATGAACATTCAGGATGTCATTCCCGCTTTCGCAAAATGGCATCTATTAAATTGAAACTATATGCTCTGCGATCTAAAACAATTATTCCAACAACATAACGTAAAAGGTTTGTCGACTAACTCCAAAAACATTAAGGAAGGGGAGGTCTTTTTTACTGTTAAAGGACAAAGTGTTGATGGAAATGATTTTATAAATGATGCTTTAAATAAAGGTGCAGTATTAGTAATTACAGATAATGAAAAAAATACTGCTATAAATAAAGTAATTTTTGTAGAAGATTTACAAAAAGCTTTATATGAAGCTATAGAAATCTTTTACCCTAAGAAACCAAAGAATCTGATAGCCGTAACAGGTACTAATGGCAAAAGCTCGGTAGTATCTTATATAGCTCAATTATATTCATTACTTGGAAAGAAAGCTGCATCTATAGGCACGATAGGCGTAGAAATTTTTGGCTGTGATAACTTTATAAATGATGTACCGGAATTAACCACATTCGATTATTTAAGCTTTAGAAAAATTGCACATAATTTAGCTGAAGTAGGTATAGAATATTTAGCTTTTGAAGCTTCTAGTCATGGTCTTGATCAAGCAAGACTTGGGGAAACAAAAGTAAATATCGCATGTTTTACTAGCTTTAGTCAGGATCATCTAGATTATCACCATACAAAAGAAAATTATTTACTTGCTAAACTAAAATTATTTACCGATCATTTATTACCGAACACTATTTCCATATTAAATTCCGATATAGCAGAAATAGAGTTTATTAAAGCTTATTTAAATAAGCTTAATATTAAATTTATAACCGTTGGAATAAAGGGAGATTTACAAATAACTAGAATTAATAGCTCTTTAAAAGGACAAAATATTGATTTTACATTTAATAATAGAAAATATAGTTTTAATACGCCAATAATCGGTAGTTTTCAGGCTAGCAATTTATTAATTGCTGCTCTTAGTGCGCATTATACCGGTGTTGCTTTTGATGAAGTTATAGGGTCTTTAGTAGAGGTTAAACCGGTAAAAGGCAGAATGCAGCGAATAGAAAACACTAATATTTTTGTTGATTATTCCCATACTCCCGATGCTCTTGAAAAAGCTTTACTAGAGCTGAAAAATATTCAAGTACTAGGCAGTAAGTTAAATGTAATTTTTGGCTGTGGCGGCAATCGTGATAAAACAAAGAGAAGTCTTATGGGGCAAATAGCCGCAAAACTTGCCGATAACGTCATAATTACAGATGATAATCCACGTCTTGAAGATCCAAAACTTATTAGAGCTGAAATCATAAGCGGTATAGATAAAGCAAATTATATAGAAATAGAAAATAGAGAAGAAGCTATTAAATATGGTATAAATAATTTAAAACAAGACGGTATCTTATTAATTGCCGGCAAAGGTCATGAAAATTACCAAATTATAGGTGATAAGACAATGCCTTTTGATGATGCTGAAATTGTGAAGAAGTATATAAAGTGTCATGCCGTGGCTATGATCACGGAATGACAGAGTAAAACCAATAATGCCGAAATATAATAATATAAACTAACATATGATTTGGAACTCTGAAACACTAAGTAAAGCACTAGGTATAACAATATCTAATTCTATCAATTGCAATGAAGTACAATTTAACTCCAAAGACGTTAAAAAAGGTGATTTATTCATAGTACTTAAAGGTAATGGCGACGGTCATGATTATGTTCTAGATGCAATAGATAAAGGAGCAAATGCCGTTATCGTTAGCAAGCACATAGATATAGTAGACAAAAACAAAATTATCTTAGTCGATAATTGTTTTGAAGCTCTACAAAAAATGGCTTTGTATAAACGCGGCTCTTCAAAAGCTAAATTCATAGCTATCACCGGTAGCGTCGGCAAAACCTCCACTAAAGAAGCTTTAAAAACCTTACTAACTGAGACTAGCGATAAATCATTAGACCTCTTATATAACGAAGCTAATAAAGAGGAATTTGAAGGCAACACGGAACGCAGCACCGCAGCGTACAAAAAAGTACGTGAGGATGCGAGTACTGGATTGACGTACAAATTACCTTTAGAAGTAAGTTATATAAGAGGTCTAGTTTTTGCTAGCCGAGGTAACTTCAATAACCATTTGGGGGTACTCATTAATCTTGCTTCAATGCCTGATGATACGGAATATGCTATTTTTGAGCTTGGCATGAACCATAAAGGCGAAATAAGGGAGCTGGTTCAAATATTAAAGCCGAATATTGCTATGATTACCAATATTTCGGAAGCTCATTTAGAGTTTTTTAACTCGCTGGAGGATATAGCTGAAGCTAAATGTGAGATTTTTGAAAATTTTAGTAAAAATGATATTGCTGTTATTAATGCCGATACTAATTGCTATAACAAAATATTATCAATATTAAAAAATCTATCTATTGATAAAATATATAATTTCGGTGCATCGCATAATACATCTGCAGAATTAACCTTATATGCAAAAGGAAAGCAAGTTCATTTAAAATATAAGATAAATAATAAGCCCCTAGAGATAACCATACCGTTCATTCCTCGGCATTTTGCCGAAAATTATATAGGTGTACTTTTAATTATCGATATACTAGGTAAAAATTTAGATATAGCTGCAAATCACTTAGCAAATATTTCTCCTACTAAAGGAAGAGGGGAAATTATCAATATACAAAATTGTCGTGTAATTTGTGATTACTATAACGCAAGTCCGCAGTCAATGAAAGCTGCATTAGAATATTTAAAACAAGTACCCGCCGAAAATAAAACCGCTATAATAGGTGATATGCTAGAGCTTGGACAAAATTCAGAAGCATTACATAAAGAGCTAGTACCTTATATACTAGATGCAGATTGCTCTAAAGTTTTTTTAGTAGGAGAAAATACTAAATATATTTATGATTTACTACCTTTCAAAATAGCTAAAAAATATTTTAAAAATGTTGATGAATTAATTATACATATCACGGATTTATTTAAGAATAACGAACTTATCTTAATAAAAGGTTCAAGAGGTATAAAACTTGATAAGATTGTTGATTATTATAAATAAATACACTAGGATATTTCTAATATTGCAGGGCTTGGTGAAATGGTTGTCACCCCGTGACTTGATCACGGGGTCCAGAAAAAAATAGACATAATTACTATTAAAGTTGTATTCATGGATACCGTGGTCAAGCCACGGTATGACACCGAGTGCGTTTTTCGAGCCACGCAACAATACCTTTGCGAGAATGACATCAAAATATACTTTTAAATTTAAATCTACAAATGTTATACAATCTTTTACTTCCTCATATTCATAATTCACATATAGCTAATTTATTTCACTATATTACTTTTCGTAGCGGTCTTGCTATTATTATAACTCTAAGCCTTAGCTTTATCACAGGTCCGATATTGATAAAATTTTTACGGACTCTTCAAAAAAACGGTCAGCCTATACGTTCAGACGGACCTGAATCACATCAAACAAAAGCAGGTACTCCGACTATGGGGGGCATTATGATTATTTTGTCTAGTTGTCTTTCTACTTTATTACTTGCTGATTTAACTAATAAATATATTTGGATTACGTTATTTGGTTTTATTAGTTTCGGTATTATAGGATTTATGGATGATTATGCTAAGGTAACTAAAAACAACCATTATGGGGTAAGAGGAAAAAGTAAACTTTTACTGCAAGGAATTATGAGTTTAATCATATGTATTTTACTAGAATATACCGATAAAAATCCAAGTCATTTGCTTAATATACCGTTTTTTAAAAATTTAAGCTTGGATCTTGGTTATTTTTATATAGTTTTTGCTATATTTGTTATAGTCGGCTCTTCTAATGCCGTGAATCTAACGGATGGGCTTGACGGGCTCGCTACCGTTCCTATTGCCTTTACTGCCGGTTCTTTTGCTTTAATAAGTTATTTAGTAGGAAATCTAATTTACTCGAACTACTTGCAGCTAACTTATATACCGAATACCGGAGAATTAACGGTGTTATGTGCGGGTTTAGTCGGTAGCTGCCTTGGATTTTTATGGTTTAATGCACAGCCCGCAGAAGTTTTTATGGGCGATACCGGTAGTTTAAGTCTTGGCGGTATACTTGGCATTATTAGTGTTATTACTAAGCATGAAGTAGTTTTAAGCATAGTCGGTGGCTTATTCGTTGTGGAAACGGTATCCGTAATTTTACAGGTATATTATTTTAAAGCTACTAAAGGAACAAGAATATTTAAAATGGCTCCGTTGCATCATCATTTTGAAAAGCACGGTTGGACAGAATCAAAAGTCGTAATAAGATTTTGGATTATTTCAGTTATATTTGCTCTTATCGGCTTATCATCTCTAAAATTACGTTAACGATACTCGTTTAATTTGAAACGTCTTGCTCTGTTCTAAATTAAACTTCGTCTATCTACTTTTCATTTATCAAGAATACATTAACATACATTAACTTTCTCGTTGCTTTTGTACAAGAAATGTACTATAATGCCAGAATTAATTTATAGTAGGTGTAGATAATGGCTAAAGAAATAGATATAAATAAATTATTAACTCAAGAAAATAATGCTTTAAATACGATACTAAGACAAGTAAACGAATTATGCGAACAAAATAAGAAGTTGCAAGGTTTAATCGAAATACAAAATGAAACTAAAGAGCTAGAAAAAGAACATAACAGATCGCTGCCTTGGTTTAAAAGATTGGTAAAAACAGTTTCTAATGTAAAGTATATTTTTATAAAAAGTGAAGAGCAATTAACAAACGAAGCAATAAAGCATAATGACAAGATATTAAAAGATATTGATAATAAGATATATAATATAGCAGAAAAATCTACACCTTTAAAGCAAGCATTACAAGAAGAAATCAAAAAAAATTTTGAGGATTTAACAAAGAAAGATTTATCTAAAGATCAAAGAGAAAGATTAGCGGAAGTATTCTTTAGTTATAAGAGTAAACCTGAAAGATTCTCAGCTCTACATATGACAAATCCCTTACAATTTATTAATGCTGAAGAACTAGAGAAGCAATATAATTCTTTAAATGCTACAAAACAAAACATCCGAAATTTAATATCCGAAAATTCCAATATTAAAGAACTTAAAGAAATACAAAAACAAGTTGCTGAAATTAGGGAAGAAATACCTTATACATTTTTTGAAAAATTAAATAATATTTGGCAAAATGTTAAAAATGTTTTTGTAAATAATAGTGAACAGGTTTTGGCAAAAAACAAAGAAAGTAATACTAGAACAATTAGAAAGATTAATGAACAATTATATAAAACGAAGCATAAATTTGAGGAATTAATTGAAAATAAAGAAAGAAATATTAATGATATAATTGCGAAGTTACCTGACAACGAGGAGTTACAAAAGATAGTAAGTAACCTTGCAAATTATATGACTTCAAAAAAGGAACCAATATTAACAACCTCGTCCCTAGCTAAACCTTTGGAGAATAATATACCACCACCGCCTCCTTCTTTACTGGAAAATAACATTCCACCACCACCACCGCCTCCTTCTTTACTGGAAAATAACATTCCGCCACCACCACCGCCTCCTTCTTTACTGGAAAATAACATTCCGCCACCACCACCGCCTCCTATGGCTCCAGCTCAGACTGAGACATTATCTAAGCCTATAGAAGCTACTACGGTTAAAAAACCGGAAAATCAACCACGTCCTTCTATAGATACTTCTGATTTAATGAAAGAAATAGTAGGACCAAAAAACCTAAGAAAAGTTGAAAAAACGGATGCTAAGGCACAAGACTCTAGAGATTTACTACTGCAGTCCATAAGAGGTGAACAAAAACTAAAAAAAGTTGAATTGGACCCTAATACAGGGAAACCGGTTGCACATTCTCGTAGTAAGCCTGCTCAGAATGTTAACAAACCTAATGACGTTGCATCAATTTTAGCACGAAGAGTCGCTATGGAGATGAGTGATAGCAGTAGTGGCAGTGAAAGCGATAGCGATAGCGGTAACTGGAGTGATGTTAGTACTAAATCAAAGGTTCTAAAAACTAAAGGAGAACGAGATGCTAGAAAGCATGCTCAAACAGTTGTAAGCGGTAGAAGTTCACAAAAACCATCATTTGTTAGAAGTTAATTAAGATACTTCTTAAGTGTGCTTTGTTGCATGACTTCTATGTCATTCCTGCGAAAGCAGGAATGACATAGAATACCATACTGACTTACCCTTTAAACTTCTTAGTAACTTCAACTATTCTTTTACCACATAAATTAGCAGTTTTTAGATCACCTTGGGTAGGAGTAATATCAGGGGAGGATTTGTGGTTAGATTGAGTCATAAGTCCTGACCAGCTACCTAAACGGTTAATTTTATCGGGATCAGGCATCTCATGATCGGCAAAATTGGGAGCAGCTTCAGCTTGTCCGACCCAAATCATACAATGATACAATGCTGCATTGCAAAATGAAATAATTGTTGAATGCTGCATAACTTATCGCCTGAATAAGAAGCAGAATTAGTAAAAGCTGCAGCTATTTTGTTTTTCCATTTCTGCTCAGCCCATTTTGTTGAAGTAAAATCCATAAATGTTTTAAATGGTCCTGCTAAACTCCCCATATAAGTTGGGACTCCAAAAATGATAGCATCTGCATTGTCCAATAAATCCCAATCGATATTGTCAGGTTTACCTTTATTTATTTGTATAATAGAAACATTTGCTCCTGTTTCTTTTACGCTCTTATTTATTTCTTCAGCTACTTTTGCAGTATGACCGTATCCACTATAATATATGATAGCTACTGTAACCATTTTATTCTCCATATTATAAATTAACTATAAACTCGGCTTCGGTTTTAGATCTTATTTCTTCAACGGTAACATCGTCGGCTTTTCTAACTAATACCATTTCATCTTTATCAATATCAAAAATTCCAAGATCGGTAATTATTCTATTAACTACTTTTTTGCCTGTTAACGGAAAGCTGCACTCTTTTAATAATTTAGCTCCGCCGTCCTTTGCGTTATGTTCCATTATTACTACTACTCTTTTGGTGTTAGCGACCAAATCCATAGCTCCTCCCATACCCTTAACCATTTTGCCTGGGATAGTCCAGTTGGCAAGATCGCCTTTTTGTGAGACTTGCATAGCCCCTAAAATGGTTAAATCAATATGCGAACCTCTGATCATGCCGAATGAAAAGCTACTGTCGAAATAGCTACTTTCAGGTAATGCAGTGATAGTTTGCTTACCGGCGTTAATTAAATCAGGATCTTCTTCGCCTTTATACGGAAACGGTCCCATACCAAGCATACCGTTC
Organism: Rickettsia sp. 109562A South Dakota; assembly: GCF_055791265.1. NCBI lineage: Bacteria > Pseudomonadati > Pseudomonadota > Alphaproteobacteria > Rickettsiales > Rickettsiaceae > Rickettsia > Rickettsia sp. 109562A South Dakota. The sequence goes on along the minus strand of NZ_CM147703.1, from coordinate 1,274,016 downwards.
TCGCTTTGAAATATTACATTCATTCCTTTAGGAATATAGTTTGCAACATGAGTAGGCATACCTATACCAAGATTGACATATAACCCGTCTTTAAGTTCCTCTGCGGTTATTCGGTAAATTTCTTCTTTGCTCCAAGCCATAGTTTATTGTTCTCTTATGGTTAACTGCTCAATACGTTTCTCATATTTTTCACCTACTATTAATCGCTGTATGAAAATATTAGGTGTGTGAATATTATTAGGGTCAAGCTCTCCTACCTCAACTATTTCCTCTACTTCGCAAACCGTGACTTTAGCGGCACCTGCCATTACTGCATTAAAATTTCTTGCTGTTTTATTATAAATTACATTGCCGCTTTTATCGGCTTTAAAGCCTTTAATAATAGCAAGGTCAGCTTGAAGTGCCGTTTCCATTATATATTTCTCGCCGTTAAATTCCTTTGTTTCTTTACCTTCCTCTACAATTGTACCTATACCGGTTTTAGTATAAAAAGCCGGAATTCCCATGCAAGCTGCTCTAATTCGCTCAGCTAAAGTTCCTTGCGGGTTTAGCTCAAGTTCTAAGATTTTATCAAGATATTGTTGTTCAAAAATCTTATTTTCTCCGACATACGAAGAAATCATTTTTTTTATTTGTTTAGTTTGAAGAAGTAGTCCGAGTCCGAAATTGTCAACACCGCAATTATTGCTAATAATTGTTAAATTTTGAACATTGCTTTTAAGAAGTGCATTTATTAAATTGTCAGGAGTACCGCATAAACCAAAACCACCGGACATTATAGTCATGCCGTCATAGAGCAGTCCTTCAAGAGCAGCTTCAGCCGAAGGATAGATTTTATTCATAAATTTTAAATTATCTAATATCTATTATTTAAGAAATTAGGGGGATTTTCAAAAGAAGTCAAGGACATACACAAGTTTAGTATATTAAAAAAATACTTTACAAATTTTAAGTACTATATATTATGGCTACTTGTGATTAACAAAAATTAATGATTCTATGAAATTAAATCAATTAAATTTAACCATTGCTGCTTGTCTTTTATATTCATCATCAGTATTAGCAACTGCATCAAATATTGATGATGATATAACAATGCACGAAAATTCTAAAAAAGGTTATAGCTATGTAGTTACTTATGATACAGATATGTCCTCAAGAGCAAGTAGTGATGTTGCTATGTCATTGATTGAAGGTTACCGTCAATTGGATGATGCTATATTTGCCGATTCAGATAATATAGCTATGAATATCTTAAGTTATATTACAAGATTTACTGCTACATCTTGGATTATGGTAGGTAATCATGAAATAGGAGGTCATGGCGGGCGAGCAAGAGAATTTGACTTAAAAGTAATAAAATATAAGGTAGATCCTTTTGAGGGTACAACACATTTTAAAGATAAAGATTTTAATTCTTTGCAAGTTCATAAACAAATTGCTATAGATACAGGGGGGATTCAAGCAAGCTATTTGCTATCTGAAAATATTAAAAATAGATATATGGTAAGTAACAAAATTAATCCTACTTATGGCATAGGTTATTTATGGACAAGACTAGATCAAGCGGGATATATTTTTAGTACTAAATTTAATGATAAAGATAAAAGCGGCAATGATATAAATGCATATGTAAAAGTGATTAACTCCATATACGGTAAAAATTATATTACTAAAAATAAAATTCGTTCATATGCTTATTTAGATTTATTTGATCCGTTTTTATTCTATTCAGGATATTCATTTATAATGAATACTAACCTTAATAATATTCCAATGTTTGAGTTGGGAGAAGTAAAATATTTACCGGCTACTAGAGCGATACTTGCTCCATATGGTTTAGAGCGTGGTTTAGTTAACCATTTTGTTGTTGATAACAAATATATTCAAGTTAATATTAATTACGGCAAAAATCAGAAATTTAAGTCTTACGGTGTTGGAATTAAAGCAAATAAATTAATCGAATTCGATTTTATCGGTTTAGGTTTAGAAGCGGCATTTTGGAATCAGCCTAAAATGTTAACCGCTACTCCTTTAAAGGAGAGTTGTAAACAAGGTGGACGTGGGGCAGTTAATTTTGAGCTTAGCTTAAATGAAACATTTAAAATAGTTGGCTCAGGCGGTTATAAAACAGCCGGATTTATAGAAGGTATGCCTTTAAAATCTTCAGCTATTCTTAGAGCAGGGTTAAAATTAGATTTATAATTTTAGTCTATTGCTTTTAATAATATATAGTCATATATATAAGATAATGATATATGACTATATATGTTAACTATTCTAGAAAAATTCCTATTCTCTTCTGTAAAAACGTTCATCAATATACGTGAAGATACCGTATCTGCTCTTAAAAGGCTTGGTATTAATAATATTCGTGATTTATTATTTTATCTACCTGTTTCATATCAAAATAAAACATTATCGCCTAATTTAACCGAAGTTAGAGACGGTGAAATAATCCAAACGGAAATTGTAATTGAGAGCATTAGTTTACCAACAAAAAGTAATCAGCCTTTTAAAATTACGGCTAGCAATAATACCGGTTCTTTGTTATTAGTATTTTTTCATAGACCACCTCCATTTATTTTTAATAAGTTAAAGGTTGGTACTTCTCATATTATCAGCGGTAAAGTACAATTTTTTGATCATCATTTACAGATTTCGCATCCTGAATTTATTGTGAATCCTAAACTCGCAAAAGAAATAGAGCCTATTTATTCTTTAACATATCTACTTAGTAATAAACAGCTATATTCATATATCATAAAAGCAATAGATATATTTGAAGGGCAATGCAAGGGGCTAGAAGATAAAGAGGTAAAGGATTATTTAGATGTTATATTGCAGAATTTGAAGGTGTTGCATTCTTTATGTCATTCCCGCGAAAGCGGGAATCCAGAAAAAATGGATCCCGCGGTCAAGCCGCGGGATGACACGAGAGTGTGTTTAAATAATGCCAAAAAACACCTAGCAGCTAAAGAACTAATCGCCAATCAAATATCTCTTTTTAATGTACGTACGCAAATAAGTAGAAGACAAGGTAATATTTTCCCTAAAGCTGCAGGTACTCAAGTAAATATATTAAATGAGCTAGGATTTGAATTAACACCGTACCAAAAGCAAGTTATAGAAGAAATAGAACTTGATCAAAGCGATAAAGTAGAAATGATGAGATTGTTGCAAGGCGATGTCGGTTCAGGTAAAACTTTAGTAGCTCTGCTTACTATGGTAAATGTGGCAGCCGCTGGATTTCAAGCAACACTTATGGCTCCAACCGATTTGCTTGCCAATCAGCATTACGAGTTTTTTGTTAAAGCTTTAAAAAATACTAATATAAGAGTCGGATTACTTACAGGTAAGATACTAGGGCTAGCACGTAAAAATATTATGATTCAGCTTGAAAACGGTGAAATTGAAATATTGGTTGGTACTCATGCTTTATTTCAAGAAAAAGTAAGTTTTAAAAAACTAGGTTATATAGTTATCGATGAGCAGCATAGATTTGGAGTGCAGCAGCGTTTGAATCTAATAAATAAAGGGGTAAATCCCGATGTTTTAGTTATGACCGCAACGCCGATTCCAAGAAGTTTAGCACTTACCATGTTTGGAGATATGACTATTTCTAAACTTCAAGGAAAACCGAAAAATCGCCTGCCTATTGCAACGAATATTATGTCGACTAATAAAATAGAACATATTATAGAAGCGATAAATAAGAAGCTTATTGTAGGCGAGAGGATATATTGGATATGTCCATTGATAGAGAGGGGAGAGAAAGAGGAGCAAGAAGAGGATAGTTTATTAATGGATGTGATGAATCGTTTTAACTCTATCGAAAATATCTATCAAGGTTATACCGGTATTATTCACGGTAAGATGAAGAACGAGCAGAAAGATATAATAATGAAGCAATTTAAGGAAGGTGAAATTAAGATATTGGTTGCAACAACTGTCATTGAAGTCGGAATAGACGTACCGGAAGCAACTTTGATCATTATTGAAAATGCTGAGCAATTTGGCCTTGCTCAACTTCATCAGCTTAGAGGTAGAGTAGGGCGAGGTAATTTACAGTCATATTGTATATTGTTATATAATCCTAAGCGACTCGGAAAAGTTGCACGAGGCAGGTTTGAGATAATGAAACAAACTAATGATGGGTTTTATATCGCTGAACAGGATTTAAAACTGCGAGGTAGCGGTGAGATTTTAGGAGTAAAACAAAGCGGCGAAATCGAATTTTTCTTCGCCGATTTAGCAGAGCATTATGACTTGCTTCTTAAAGCTAATAAATTTGCGGAAATAGGCTCAAAAGATAATGCGGATTTTGTTGACTTTCAGATAGAACTCTTTGCTAAATCGCAAGTAAGCGAGTTGGTTTAGTTTAAATATGTCATTCCCGTTTGTTATTGGTGTTGTTGCATGGATACCAAATCGTCATTGCGAGCGACTAAAAGGAGCGTGGCAATCCATAAAAAATAATAAAAAAATTCTGATTTACAAAATTTTTTACTGGATTGCTTCGTCAATTGCCATGCAATTTCCTTGCAATGACGGAAAAACTGATCCATGCAACAATGCCTCCGCGGGAATGACATAAAATGAAAATCTAGAATACTATAAGATAAAGCTAATCCTGTGTGATTTCAGCAAGTCTAGTAAACAGAGCTTCAATCATATCCCAGCTTTTTTTTGAATAGCGAGTAAAGAAGAATCATTAATATTTATTTGTTTTAATAAATCTATACCGATTTGTTCATGTTCCGGATCAAGATGCATATGTGTTTTGAAATGTTTTTCTGCTTTATGATTAAAAAATATTGAGCCTAGTTTTTCATAAAATATAGTAGCACAAGACTCTATTACTAAATGGACAAGGACGGTCCGCTCACTATCTCCAAGAGTCATCATTTTTAGCGTAAACCAAGAACCTAAGGCCTCACAAATAGAGCCTGGGGCTTTTCTTCATCATTTTCTAGATTTTGTGATAATGCTACATTATGTCCAAATTCATCGGTGAGATGCTCCCATGCAAGTTGTTTAAATTCTTTTGTTTCCGAAAATACTACTCTTGCTAATACCATTTTCTGAAATGCGTCTGACCAAATCCGAAAATGTTTAAGAAATTTATTTTTTTGCAGGGTACTATCTAACTTAATTTCAAAGAGTTTGTTTTGTCTAAATTGCTCTTTATATTGTTCATTATCTGAAATTAGACGATCTATCAAATCCATATAAGTAATATCAATATTATCTAAATATATTAATCTAGAACCACTGTCACTAATTATTAACGGTTACTTACCAATTTTTAAAACTATATGTGTATTTATATATGAATATAAATTGTAAGATCATAATTTGTATGCAGTAAATATATAAAACATTTCGACTTATCCATTTTAAATTTATAGCTATTTTTTGTGAATAATCGCTTATGATCATTAATATATAGGTAACTGTTAAGAAAGTGAGGTTTAAAATTAAATCAGTATTTGAAAAATTAAAATTACTAAAGGGAATTGCAAGAGTAAAAAGAGTCGAATGCACGAAAGAAGTAAAAATTGCTATAAAACAACAAAGTTTTAAATTTGCCTGTTCATGTTTTGCAATAAATCCAAGGATCATTATAGCAATTACAAGAGTACCGTAGTCAACCAAAGGCCAACTAATATAAAATAATATCGCCATTATAATTACATGACAATAACCGCTATAGAAAAAGCGAATTAAAGACTTACGAAAATAGTAAATATAACATTGTCCTAAATAGATCGGTATTAGAATATTTGTAGTAATAAACTGTTTAAACAACACAGTAGTATATATTTGTAGCAAAACGCCGGCTATTATTATTTTAGTTTTTGGTTTATCATGAAAATTATAACCGGCAAAAAAGCAAAACACCGGCATTACAGTACGACCGATAACCCGCATAATCGTTAATTCAGGATATAGATATAAACCCATATGATCAATGATCATGGCTATAATAGCTAAGGTTTTTAGCAAATCCTGATAATTTGATTGGTGCTTATTTCTTGTTATTATCATAATTAACCACTTTTAATAAATATGCCGTGCCGAAAAATGCTCCCATTCCAACTGCAATTGTACTGCCTAGCATGCAGACTTTAATCAGTAAATATTCCGAATAAAAATATTCTAAACAATAATGTTTTATTAAAGCAATTATAACGGACATTATTATGCAGCATAATAAAATTTTACCGCAAAAAAGTTTTATATCGGCTTCTATATGTAGCTTATTTTGTTTTGTAGTATAGCTATATAATAAACCTAGATTATACCAAGCTGCGATAGATGTGCCGACGGCAATACCGATATGTTTCAAAGAATCCATTAGTAGCAAATTCATACCGGTATTAATTATTATTGAAAATAAGGTTATTTTGAGCGGTGTTTTAGTATCTCCGTTAGCATAAAAAATAGGGGTTAAAATTTTTGCCAAAATAAAAGCAGGAAGTCCAAGGGCAAATGCAGAAATAGCCTCGGCGGTATTTGTAGTATCTTGGTTCGTGAAAACTCCTCTTTCATATATTATGTTAATGATAGGATGAGATAGAATTATAATACCGAATGTAGCAGGCAATGATAATAATAATCCCATTCTAATAGCATTATTCTGTATTTTTTTTGCAGATACTAGATCATCATTTGATTTATAGATTTTTGACAGCTCAGGTAGCAATATAGTAGAGAAGCTAGTACCTATTATTGATAAAGGAAATTGATAAATCCGGTCGGCATAAGATAATATTGAAATAGTACCTTCAATAAAGCTAGCAATAGATTGCGATATAAAAAGGTTCAATTGTTGAACGCCGGAGCTAATGGTCGCCGGTCCCATATTAATTAGAAGCTTTTTTACATCGGGGTCGCTTGGGTTAAAAATTATCGGAAAGTTTAAATCCGCTCTTTTCACACAGATAAACATAAAAGAAACTTGTAATATTCCGGCAATTATTAAAGATAGACTGATTGAAATGGTAGATTCCATGTAATCATCTAACATTAAAGTACAGATTATTACGCATACGCTTAAAATAACCGGTGAGAAAGCAAACGCGGCAAATTTCTTTACGGAATTTAATATTCCGCCCAGTAAAGCCGTTAATGAAACAAATATTAAATAAGGTATAGTAATTCGGCATAAAAATACCGTAAGCTCAAACTTTTCCTTTTTACCGTGAAAACCAGGGGCAATAAACAGCATTAATTGCGGCATGAAAATTTGCATTAATGCTATTATGATTATTAATGTCAGAAGTAGAAGAGTAAAGACCTCGCCTGAAAAATTATTAGCAGCTCTTTTAGAGATCAGCATTTTTTCATTGTAAATAGGAATGAATACGCTTGATAATGCTCCTTCTGCAAAAATTCTTCTAAATAGATTCGGTAGTTTAAAAGCAACATTAATGCTATCGCCCATAGGCGTAGAGCCAAATAATGATGCGATAAATTGCTCACGCACGAGGCCAAATATGCGCGAAATTAATGTGAAAAAAGCTACTACGACCCCTGAACGAAATAATGTCACTGTTTATTTTTTTGTCCTATCTTTTAAAGCGATTGATGTCATTCCCCGGGTGGGGCGTTGTTGCATGGATACCAAATCGTCATTGCGAGCGACTGTAAGGAGCGTGGCAATCCAGAGAAAGTAATAGAAAAATGCTATAAATTAGCATTTTTTACTGGATTGCTTCGTCAATTACTTCGTAATTGTCCTCGCAATGACGAAAAAATCGATCCACGCAACAATGCCACGCGAGCAACGCCATAAATTCTTACTCCTGACTGGCCCTATCTATACCTTCATTGATTAAAGCGTCTGCTTTTGCTTTATTTTCCCATCCGGTAACTTTAACCCATTTACCTTTTTCTAAATCTTTATAATGCTCAAAGAAATGAACGATACGTTTTCTAAGCATTTCACATAGATTATCTAGCTCTTTAACATGATCGAAAGTAATATCAAGCTTTGAGGTTGGTACTGCGATTATTTTCTCATCAAGTCCTGATTCGTCTTCCATCATTAATACGCCGACGGCTCTACACTTAATAACAGAACCGGGTACTACGGCATGATGAGATACGACTAGTACGTCTACCGGATCACCGTCATTTGCAAGAGTATGAGGAATAAAACCGTAATTACACGGATAACTCATAGTGGTTTGCATAAAGCGATCAACAAAAACCGCTCCTGATTCTTTGTCAAATTCGTATTTGATTGGACCGCTATTCATCGGAATTTCGATAATTACGTTTATTTCGTCATTATTTGCTTTTGCTTTTATTTTATCTATAAACATGTTTTTTATTTGGTTGGTTGGAATTTTTTATATAGCTTTGATGTCATTTCTACATCTGTTTTATATCATTCCCGTGAGGCATTGTTACATAGATCAGTTTTTCCAGTGTCATCCCGCGACTTGATCGCGGGATCCAAAAAAACAACTTAAAGTACTATCATAATTTTAGTATTTTAAACTGGACCCCGTGGCTTGACCACGGGGTGACGGCCTGATTCATCGGCCAGGCCACGGGTATGACAATATAATCACCTCGGAGGTCTGTAATTCTCGTCATGCTTTGCAAGCAATTGTCTTGCCATAAATTTCCCGTCCGATAATTGCCCGATAGCGATAATTCCTTGTCCTTCACGAAATAGGGCAGGGAGTACACCTTGGTATAATATCTCTAAATCCTTAATATTATCGGTAATAATAAAACTTATCTTATCAGCGGCAATTTTATTTATTGAGCTTGTTTTAACAAGTCCGCCGACTCTTAACTCTTTGCCTTGTCCTATTTCATTAATTTTTGACGGCGGCAAAAAAAATACTATATTATTCTCTAAATTATAAAGTATTATACCAATTCCTAAAAATGCTGAGCAGAAACAAATAATTATTGTTATTAATCTATTTCTTACTCTCTTTTGCATCAAATTTTTCTTGTTTTTTCAGTGACTTGTAATTTAAAAAACTTGCGATTAGCAATATTGCTAAGACCAAAAAGGTAAATAAATATGCTACCGATATATAATTATTCATTTCTTAAAAATTCCATAATTTCCTTAGGTGAAGAATCTAAATAGAAATGTTTCAGATATTTTCCGTTCGCATCCATTAAATAGGTAAAAGATGAATGATCAAGCATATAGTTCGGGTCATCATCGTCATTATTTACACGAGCATAGAAAACCTTGAATTTATCAGTTACATCTTTTATCTGCTGCTCGTTACCGGTAAGACCTATAAATTTCGGATGAAAATGTTTTAGATATTTTTTAAGTACTATAGGAGTATCACGTTTTGGATCAATAGTGATAAAAACAGGTAGAATATCTATTTTATGTTTATTTAAAATTTCTACAATCTCCGTCATTTTATTTAGAGAGGTCGGACATATATCGGGACAACTAGTAAATCCAAAGTAAATGAGACTTAAGTTGCCTTTTAACTCATCACTATTAAATATCTCCCCATTTTGGTCTATTAGCTCAAAATCACCGCCGATTTTTACGTTATCTTCATAGATATTAACTTGACCGGCAAGCGGTTTTTCAGGCGTTCTTAAAGATAGCAATAAATATAATGCTCCCACTCCTATTAATAAGCTGATTATTATAATTATTTTTATAACATTTGACTGCATTTTCATAATTTTTTACACCAGACCTAACTTTTTAGGTTTAAAATATTTTACCCAAATATCTATTAATAATTTAGTAATGATAATCGCTGAAAACATTGAGGATATGATCCCGATCGTTAATGCAACGGCAAAACCTTTTATTGCCCCTACTCCAAATATATAAAGTAAAAAAGCAACGATTAAAGTAGTGAGGTTAGAATCAAGAATAGTAGCAAACGCAGATTCAAAACCGGTTCTAATAGCATAAAGATTAGAAACTCCTTTATGTAGTTCCTCCTTAATTCTTTCGTAAATCAATACATTAGCATCAACAGCCATACCCATAGTTAGTATTATTCCTGCAATTCCGGGCAGAGTTAAAGTAGCTTGGAAAAGTGAAAGTAAAGCTAGAATATATAATAGTGCAAGGCTTAAGGCTATATTGGCAAATAAACCAAGTACACCGTAAGACCAAATCATAAATATACACACTGCTATAAACCCTATAAGTCCTGCTTTTTTGCCCGACTCTATAGAATCAGTTCCCAAATTTGGACCTATACTTCTTTCTTCAATAATGTTAAGCGGGGCAGGGAGAGAACCGGCTCGCAATAATAGTGCAAGCTCATTTGCCGACTCAACGGTAAAATTTCCTGTTATTATACCGCTTCCGCCCATAATTGCTCCATTTATCGTTGGGGCACTTAGTAATTTATTGTCTAAAACTATAGCAAGGCGTTTACCGGTATTATTTTTAGTTATTTCACCGAATATTTTACTACCTAAATTGTTAAAAGAAAAAGCAACTACTGCTTGCGAATTTTGATCAAAAGAAGCGGAAGCCGTGGTCAGTTGATCCCCGCCTAAAACAACTTTTTTCTTTATAACTACATAATACTCCCCATGACTTTCGCTATCTCCCTTAACTAGCATTGAACCTACCGGCACGTGTCCTTTTACTGCTTCTTCTATATTGGCATTTTCATCAACTAAATGAAAAGTTAGCTTAGCGGTTTTGCCTAATATGTTTTTTAGGTAAGAAGGATTTTCTTCACCGGGAACTTGCAGTAATATATGCTTATCGCCTTGTTTTTGTAGTGTCGGCTCTTTAGTACCGGTACTATCAACTCTCATGCGAACGATCTCAATAGATTGGTCTACTACCTTGTTAAGTAAGTCATTTAATCTAGATTCGCTGTAGCTAAGCTTTATTTTATTTTCATTAACTGCGACTATAATTTCAGAATCGATTTTGTTAATTCTTTTCTTTAACTGCTTTAATTCTTCCGATGTTCTTAATTCTAATTGAATGCTATTTTGTTTAACTAACAGATTTTTATAGCCGATTTTATCCTCACGAAAATTTTTGCGTAAAGTGTCGGCAAGATTTTCCATTGAATCATTTAAGTAGGTGTCAAAATCAACATCGAGTAATAAATGGGCCCCCCCTCTAAGATCAAGCCCTAGATTTACTGAATCATGAGGCAGAAACTTAGAGTTTATCTGCATGAAATTAGGTAAGGCACAAATAACCGCAAAAACCGTACATATAATTGAAAGAAAAATTTTCCACTTAGGAAGATTTTGCACCACTTACCTTCTTATCTTTTTTATTGTTTTCTTTTTTAACCGGAACTTCCTTAGAGCGGCTGGTTATAGCGATAATAGCACTTTTTAAAACTTTAATATGTACATCCTTAGCAATTTCAATCTCAATATTAGGATCATTTGCACTAACTTTAGACACAATACCGTAAATGCCGCTATTTGTTAGAACTTCTTCACCTTTTTTAACTTCGCTTACTAATTTCTCTCTTTCTTTACGACGTTTTTCTTGTGGGCGTAATAGTAAGAAATAAAAGACGGCAAAAATTAAAACCATCGGTATTAAGCTTGTTAACCCCGATTGTAGAAAATTTGTTTCTACAGGCACTACCTCTGTTTCCTGTATTTCTATAGTGTCGTTATCATTTGCCTGATTATCTTGCGTACTTGCTGACATATGTAATTTCCTAATTGTTGCAATAAAATAAAAATAGCTACCCAAAGCTTTTAATGCAAGGGTAAAATAAAAATATAAAGTTAATCAAAGGTAATACATTGTATTTAAATGTATTTTATGCTAATATAAACTACTGAAAAATGATAAATGACTATTTTTATGACAGTTATAACTACTAGAATTTCTAATGAACTAGATATTATACATTTCTAATGTTGCTAAGGCAATCGATAGACCAGAAGGATATATTATACGTAAAGCAATAGAAAGTTATATAGAAGAAAAAGCAGATTTATTAATTGCTTTGTCTCGTATAGAAAAAGGAGAAGAAGTAATTTCATTAGAAGATATTAAGAAAAAACATGGTTTGGAAGATTGAATTTACCATAAAATCCATAGCTTAATTGATCTTGTCGCATAGCTCCAAAATTATGATAAACTTACCGATGTTATTCCTGCGGAAGCAGGAATCCAGAAAAAATAACCTTAATATTGGTACAAAATACATATTTGGTAAAATAAGCATATAAAAAAACAAGTTTTTTTTATATGCTTTACTGGATTCCCGCTTTCGCGGGAATGACTTTTTTAGTATGAAAGGTAATTGGAGCGGGTGAAGGGATTCGAACCCTCGACTTCGACCTTGGCAAGGTAGCGCTCTACCCCTGAGCTACACCCGCTTAAATAAAATAACGGCGTTTTAATATAAAAAGTTTAAGGGGATCAAAATTAATTACATTAAAACGCCTTAGTGCTTTTTAATCTAAGCGAATCTGAATATAAGTAATTATAAGACAAATTGCAAGTATTAAATTAGCAATTTATTGGCATTGCTAAATAAAGATAGATACCGTCATTGCGAGCATTTGCTCGGAGCGTGGCAATCCAAAAAATGTAATAAAAAATGCTATGAATTAGAATTTTTATTCTTCCTTGCTTTGTCAAAATTTTCAATTTTTCTTCGCAATGACGATATCAACCCTTTCGAGGCAATGACCTAAGATCTAATTTTTTTAAATTGACTTTTACTTTTATATAAAACAGTATAGTTCTTTATTAATTTTAACTAATTTATAAAGAAAATATGTTAAGTTACTCAAAAAAGAGCAAAGAAGTTTAGCCCGTAATCAAAAAGAAGCTATAGGGTTACTATCGATAGGTACATTTCTTGAATATTTTGATCTCATGCTCTATGTACATATGGCGGTACTTCTTAACGAGCTATTTTTTCCTGAAGCCGATGCACGTGCTGCTTCTCTATATTCTGCCATTGCATATTGTTCCACATATGTATTTAGACCTATCGGTGCTTTAATATTCGGTTGGATAGGAGATACTATAGGTCGTAAGGCAACGGTCATTATTACAACTTTTTTAATGTCGCTTTGTTGTCTTATAATGGCTAATTTAAAAACTTATGCCGAAATTGGTATTACGGCAACTTTTGTAGTAACTGCGTGTCGGATCGCTCAGGGGATGTCTTCTATGGGGGAGGTAGTAGGTGCCGAGCTTTATCTAACCGAAATGACAAAAATTCTTCAACGTTATTGGGTGGTGGCTTCGCTTGTTGTTTTTGTAACTTTAGGTGCAACCGTAGCATTGGCAGTAGGAACTGTTACTTCTTTTGGATTTGATTGGCGTATTGCATTTTGGTTTGGAGCAGCTATTGCTATAGTTGGTGCTGTTGCAAGGACAAATCTTAGAGAAACTCCGGATTTCATTGATGCAAAAAGACGAATAAAGAAGACTGTAGCACAAGCGGGGATAGATAGTAATCGGCTAAAATCAAGCCCTATTTGGAGTGAAAGAATTAATAAAACAACAGCAATAGCTTTCTTTTTTATACACTGTGGAGCACCGTTATGGTTTTATATTGTTTATATTTATTGCGGTAATATGCTAAAAAACTCATTTGATTATAGTGCTGCTCAAGTAATTCATCGAAATTTTATTGTTTGTGGTACAGAATTAATAAGTACAATAATTGTTACTTATTTGGTTTGTAAAATACAGTCTTTAAAAGTCCTTAAAGTAAGATTAATAATATTTTCTATTGTAGCTATTACGTTCCCTATCTTACTAAATAATATCTCAACTACTATCGAATTACTTTTATTCCAACTATTTATTGTAGTATTTGCACCTACTACTTTTCCAGCAGGTGCAGTGTTTTATGCAAGATTTCCGGTATTAAAACGTTTTACATGCGGCAGTTTTATATTTGCTTTATCAAGAGCTTTAATGTTTGCAGTTTCTTCTTTTGGAACAATTTACTTGATAGATTATTTTAATCACTGGGGATTATTATTCTTTATTATTCCAATTCTAATTGGTTATACATTTGGAGTAAATCATTTTATAAAGTTAGAGGAGGAAGCAGAAAGTTATTATTAGAAAAAGTTTTTTGTCTTTCAAGTTCAATATTAAAGACTTTTAGGCATAATTCAGCAAACTCTTGTTCTAGTTTACAGTTTATATTAGCAGCAACCAAAAGAAAATTTATTAAAGTCTCTTCAATAATTTTTCTAGCCTTTTCAGGTGATTTAACTCCCAAAGTTTGCACATTATGAATTCTATCAAAGAATTTTATAAGAGCGGTATCATATCTTTTTTGTTTAACTAATAAATTAAGGCTTTCGCTGCTACTTATCTTTCCGTAAGGTTCAATTCTAGTTAGACCTTCTACGTGTTTTGCTCCTTCCGGTCCAAAAATTTCGGTAATTGCCTCTTCGGTTAATTCAGTATCTTCAATAGTATCGTGAAGTAAAGCGGCTTGCAGCATAGTAGCGTTATAAAGCTGAGGGGCTTCTTCAGCTACAAATTCAGCAAGCATAATTGCTACCTCAATCGGGTGCGAATAATAAGGATCGCCTGATTGACGCATTTGAGAACCATGATATTTACGGGCATAGTAGATACCTTTTTTGATTTCAAGGATATCTATAGGATTTTCTACTTTAGTATTTAAATATTCGAGTTTATTCAGTAGTTTTTTACTATAAACACAAATTTCAAACTTTTTTTTCCAAGAGCTTAAATCTTCCATAAAAGTTATTTCTTATCTTATTACAATTTGTGGGCTATAATTAAAATGAAAATTTAAAATTGCAATGATAAATAGTTTTTAAATTTAAATTATATTAATAACCTTTGGTTGTCTTGTATTTAGGCAACTAAGATTAAACGATAAATAAGAAAACATCATATATAAGTACGTAAATTAAAGATTATTGTTGTATAATTTTGTATATTAGACTTCTTGCAAACGACCGCTAATAAAGAGTAATTCTTCCGGAAACACTTCACCTTGAACCGCAGCGTAGTAAACCTACGTGAGGATGAGGTATTAGGATTGACGTACAAATACCTTTAGAAGCAAGTTATCCAAGAAGTCTATTTTATCCTAAAGTCAAAATGTAACTATGTCAAACCGTAATAGTTTAGAAGTACAAGAGTATGCACAAGCTACCTCCTTAAATAATATTAACCTAACTGCGTCACAGGGTGAGTTAATACTTACTGTTGCGAATTTATTGTTCAAAGAGTCGAATATTAATAATAATAATCAGAATATACAGAGAGATAATAACATATCTTATGAGAATAATATTACCGACTTTGCAAATCAGGATACAAGTTGTGGTATATGTAAATGTCTTGGAGTTATAGCTACTGCTTGCTGTAATATGTACGTATTTTTATTTGAATAAACACCAAATTTTACACTAAAAAAATATGAGCAAGGCTTAAGAAAGTTAGGAAACCTAAAGCATCGGTTATGGTTGTTAGAAATACACCGGAGCCTGCAGCGGGGTCTATATCAAAATAATGCAGTATTATAGGAATAGCAGAGCCGAATAATCCGGCTACTAAGAAATTTACAATAACTGCAATAGCAAAAATTACACTAAGATTTAAGTCAAGTAACATTACAAAGCTAAGTCCTGCTCCGATAATTGCAAGTACAAAACCATTAAAAGCTGATACGGCTATTTCTTTTAATATAACTTTATTGACGTTATTATAATGAATATCCTTATTAGCAAGGGCTCTAACCGTAACGGTCATGGCTTGTGTTCCGGCATTACCGCCCATCGAGGCTACGATAGGCATAGTGGCTGCAAGCGTTACAAGTTTTGCAATAGTGTCGTTAAAATGGTTAATGATAAGTGAGGTCATGCAGGCAGTGATTAGATTAACAAAGAGCCAAGGAAAACGATGTTTAACGGTATAAAATACATTGAAGAAAGTATCTTGAGTATGCACCCCGCTTAATGATAATATATCTTTTCCGGCTTGTTCTTCGATAATATAAATTATATTATCGATTGATACGCTACCTACTAACTTACCGCTTTTATTTACTACCGGTACAATAGTTAAAGCATATTGTCTAAAAATAAAGCTTAATTCATTTAAGTCGGTAAAAGCATCTGCAAGCTTAAAATCTTTGCTCATCAAATCTTTTATTAATTCATTTTTTTTGCCTTTAATTAGCGTGCTGAGAGAAATAATACCGATAGGACGTAATTTATTATCAGTGACGATAGCAGCATAAAAGTCGTTTTTTACGTTCTTGATAAAATGTAATGATTCCTCTACCGTCCAGTTTTCTTGAAGATTAATAAAATCTCGCTCAATTACTCTACCTACCGTATTTTCGGGGTATGTACAACCTACGGTAATTTGGTGTTTTTTTTCTTTAGTAAGGTTACTTAGGATAAGATCTTTTATATCATCGTCTAGATCAATTACTACTTCAATAGCGTCTTCTATAACTAGCTTATTGATTAATTCTGCAGATTTTTTTATGCCTAAAGTTTCTATTATTAGAGGCTTACTATAAGCGTTTAACGATACTAACGTTTCAGGCTTAATTTTATCCTGTAATAAAGGAATAATTATTTTATATGTTTTATTGTTAAGATTATCTAAGAAACCCGCTAAATCGGCATAATGAAGCTCGGCCAGCCTGCTTGCCGCAGCATCATAATTATGATCTTCGAGCAAATCATTAATTTGATCGAAAATCTCGGCAAATTGATCGTGATGATCAGGTAAGATGCTTTTAAATATATTGAAATTAGGCATAACCTATTTACCTAATAGTTTATTATAGACTTAGTTAATTATAATTATTTAAAACTGATTTAGCTAGGTTTGACGCAAGGTGGTGTACAATTTGCTAATCAATATAAATCACAGAGTACAAATAAGCAATAGTTTTTTATTCAGCAAAAGATCCATATCGGAAATATTGACAAGTCTAATATATTAATCATATCTTTATTAGTATACTTTTATTAATATATTAGGGGGCAATTTATGAATAATAAGGAAGAATTATTGATTGCTACAATTGAGGATGAGAATCTAGAAGAGGTTCAAAAGTTATTGCAAGCAGGGGTTGATCCTAATATATTAGATGAAGATGGTAATCCTTGTATTTACTCTGCTATAAGAAATAAAAATTTAGATATAGTTACAGCATTATTAGACTATGGGGCTGAGCCGAATGCATTGGACGCAGAGGGATATCCTATAGTTGTATGGGCTTGTAGGACAGACATTTGGTAATAAAAGAAAGTTAGAAGTAAAAATAAAATCTGAAGTGCCAAAACAGAAAAATTTTAGAGCAATGATCTCAGAACAAAGAAAAGAGACAACTACAGAAAGAAGTCGCTAATTTGACCTTGTAAAAAACCGGCGAATGGTGCGGTCGAGAAGACTTGAACTTCCAATCTTTTTACAGAACAGCACCCTCAATGCTGCGCGTCTACCAATTTCGCCACGACCGCTTAAGTTTTACTCTATAGCAGATTATGAGTATAATATCAATAGAGTTGTTGTACTGTCATCCCGCGACTTGATCGCGGGATCCAGAAAAAAATAAAATAAAGACTGGACTCCGTCGTGGTCAAGCCACGGGGCGACATTAAGGATTACTGGATTCCCGCCTCCGCGGGAATGACATTAGTATTATGACGTAATCACGATAAACTCAACACAAAACTAGGCATAATCGATTGTTTGATAGCAGCTTTCGTTAAACTATCCAGTTTTTCATCAATATTATCAAAATTAATATGATATTCCCTAGAATTTCCTGTTAACACTAGGGCAGAGTCTATACCGAGGCGATTTGCTGCAAGCATATCAGTGTAAAAAGTGTCCCCAATCATTAAAATACGATTCTTAGGGGTATTATGACATTCTTTAAAAATTTTGCTATATATTTCTTCGTACGGCTTACCGCTATAAATTACTTTTCCACCAAGTTGTTTTATTTTTTCAGCATAATAGCCGCTACAATATCTATAAACACCGTGTTGATTTATTCCAAGATCGGGATTAGCACAGATATTGACCATTTTACGTTCTACAACAATTTTAAATAATTCATCGAACTCGTTTAAGTCTAAATTTTCGTTTTCGTCCCTGTAAATAGTCATTAAGAAAATATTAGCTTTTTGAATATCATCGGTGATAGGACATTGAATTACGTTTATTATATCATTTTCTAAATGTCCTAAATGATATATTACAGGTTTTTTTATACCGAACCGCTCTTTACTTTCTAGGATCATTTGCACTGCTATTTCACCTGAGCTAATGATCATTTCCGGTTCTGCATTTAATCCCCAAGATTTAATTGTTTGATGCATTGAAAAAATATTGCGTGGAGCATTAGTGACAAAATATACTTTTTTTCGTTCAATAATTTTATTAATATGTTGTACAACATTTGGGTAGGTATGTCCCCCTTCGATTATTACACCCCAAAGATCAAATAAAAACACGTCATAATCATCAATTACGTCGAAAATATTTTTTAACTTTAATATATTCATTTTATCTCGCTAATTTTAAATCAAGAAACTTTACTATTTTAATAAGTTACGTTATAGTAATTTTTATTGTTTCTAGCAACAAATAATAGAGCCAAATATAAAAAGATTATGTCGGAAATTGAAGAAAAATTTAACGAATCATCATACGGTGCTGATTCTATAAAGGTTTTAAAAGGTCTTGAAGCCGTAAGAAAAAGGCCCGGAATGTATATCGGGGACGTTGGCGATGGATCGGGTCTACATCATATGATTTATGAAGTAGTCGACAACGCTATCGACGAGTCGCTCGCCGGTTATTGTGATTTAGTCCGGGTAATATTAAATAAAAACGGTTCAGTAACCGTGTCCGATAACGGGCGAGGTATACCAGTCGAAATTCATGAAGAGGAAGGAATATCGGCAGCTGAAGTTATTATGACACAGCTTCATGCCGGCGGTAAGTTTGATCAGAACTCCTATAAAGTTTCAGGCGGTCTACACGGTGTCGGTGTATCGGTGGTAAATGCTCTTTCTGAGTGGCTTGAGCTGCGTATATGGCGTAATAATAAGGAGTATTTAATTAGATTTAATAACGGTATAACGGAAGCTCCGCTTGCGGTTGTCAAAGAAAATATTGATAAAAAAGGTACTGAAGTTACTTTTTTCCCGTCTGCAGAAACATTTACTAATATAGAATTTGATTTCGGCACTATAGAGCATCGTCTTCGTGAGCTTGCTTTTTTAAATTCAGGAGTAAAAATTTTATTAGTAGATAATCGCTTTGAAGAAGCTAAGGAAGCAGAGTTTTATTATACAGGCGGTATAGAAGCTTATGTGAAATATATAGATAGAGCGAAGCACGCTATCCACCCATGTATAATAGTCAATGTAGATAATGCTGAGTCCGGTATAAGCCTTGAGCTTGCAATGCACTGGAATGATTCTTATCACGAAAATATTTTATGCTTTACTAATAATATTAGGCAGTGTGACGGCGGAACCCACCTTAGTGCTTTTAAATCAGCGATAACACGTGTTATTACTTCTTATCTTGATACTACGGGTCTTAATAAAAAAGCTAAAAATGACTTTAGTGGTGAAGATACTAGGGAAGGGTTATGTTGTGTGCTTTCTGTTAAAGTTCCCGATCCTAAATTTTCCTCTCAGACAAAAGACAAACTAGTTAGTTCTGAGGTAAGACCTGTTGTTGAGAATGCCGTTTATACAAAGGTTCTTGAGTGGTTTGAAGAGCATCCGGCGGAAACAAAGGCAATTATAGCTAAGATTATGGAAGCGGCGAATGCTCGTGAAGCTGCTAGAAAAGCAAGGGAGTTAACTAGAAGAAAATCAGCTTTAGAAGTCTCGAACTTACCCGGTAAACTTGCAGATTGCCATGCCAAAGATCCTGCAATTTCAGAATTGTTTATAGTAGAGGGTGATTCGGCGGGTGGTACTGCAAAGCAGGGTAGGGACAGTAAGATTCAGGCTATATTACCTCTGCGTGGTAAAATTTTAAATGTTGAGCGAGCAAGGTTTGACAAAATGCTTGGTTCTGATCAAATCGGTACGTTAATTACGGCTCTTGGAACCAGTGTTGATAACCGAGAATTTTCTCTTGAAAAGCTTAGATACCATAAAGTTATTATTATGACCGATGCCGATGTTGACGGCTCACATATTAGAACTTTATTGCTCACGTTTTTCTATCGTCATATGCTGGAGCTAATAAATAAAGGTTATCTATATATAGCCCAGCCCCCGCTTTATAAGGTAAAAAAAGGAGCAGCCGAGCTTTATTTAAAGAATGAGCAAGCTTTGCAAGATTATTTGATAAAATCAACTATCAATGATGCAACCTTAATTCTAGACGGTAAAGAGCAGTTAGTAGGTGATAATTTAGAAGAGCTAATTAGTAAAGTAGTTAAGTTTAACGGGTTGCTTGATCATGCTAGCAAAAAATTTAATCGCTCAATTACCGAAATTCTTGCGATTAATGACTTACTTAATAACCAAATATTTGAGGCTGAAAGTGATTTAAGGCTTAAAAAAGCTTTAGATGTTTTAAATAGCCTAGAAGAGTCGCCTGATAAAACTAATTGGGAAGTTTTAAAACATGAAAATAAAATAGCGTTTTTCCGTTGTAGCAGAGGTTTAAAAGAAAGTAAAATATTGTTGAAAGAGCAGTTGGAATCATTTGAGTTTGTACAAATATCAAAGCTTGCTTTAACGATTTTTGATATATTTAGTAAGCAATTAAAGCTTATAGTAAAAAGTCAGGAATTCGATATTTTAACGCCGCGTCAGTTGTTAAATACCATTATAGAATGCGGGAAAAAAGGTATAAATATTCAGCGTTTTAAAGGTCTCGGTGAGATGAATTCCGATCAGCTATGGGAAACTACTCTTGACCCCGCAAAAAGAACTTTGCTTCAGGTAAGAGTCGCAGAAGTCGATGAAGCAGAGGGCATTTTCTCTACTTTAATGGGTGATGTTGTTGAACCTCGCAGATTATTTATCCAAGCGAATGCTTTGAATGTCGTGAATTTAGATGTGTAGCCTTCGATGTTATGCTTGCGATAAGCTTGCTCGTGTGGATCAGTTATTCCATTGTCATCCCGCGACTTGATCGCGGGATCCAGTCTTTTTAATTTTTTTCTGGATACCGTGGTCAAGCCACGGTATGACACTGAGCGTGTTTTCCGATCCACGCAACAATACTTCTAGTTAAGAATGACCTAAACATTTTTATAAAAATTTATGCAGAAATTAATTATTCACGGCGGTAAACCTCTCAGAGGTAGTATTAATATTAGCGGTGCTAAAAATGCCGTGCTACCTATTATGGCGGCGTCTATTCTTACCGATAAACTGCACATTACTAATGTCCCAAAATTAACGGATGTTAGTACTATGAAAGATTTGCTAAGAAGTCACGGAGCAGATATTGAAATAATAGAACACCAAGATGAATTTGAGCTTATAATTAATACCGGAAATATAAATAACTTTACCGCAGATTATGAAATAGTTCGTAAAATGAGAGCATCGATTTGGGTGCTTGGTCCTTTGCTTACCAAATACGGTAAAGCAAAAGTATCGCTTCCGGGCGGGTGTGCTATCGGGGCAAGGCAAGTAGATCTGCATATTGCAGTATTAAAAGCTATGGGGGCTACGATTGAAATAGAAGGCGGTTATATTAACGCTTCAAGTAAAGGACGTTTAAAAGGTACACATTTTGTTTTTGATAAAGTTTCCGTCGGTGCTACGATTAATGCAATACTTGCAGCTGTGTTAGCAGAAGGTGAAACACTGCTTTTTAATTGCGGCCGAGAGCCGGAAATAGTTGATTTATGTAATTGCCTTATTAAAATGGGAGCTGATATTACAGGTGTCGGCACTAGCGAAATAACAATTAAAGGTAAAGATTCTTTAAATAAAGCGAGCTATAAAGTACTTTCTGATCGTATTGAAGCCGGTACTTATATGTTTGCGGCAGCTATTACTAAAGGTGATGTGAAAATTTGTGGAATTGATTATCATATTATAGAAAATATAGCTTTAAAACTCATTGAAACAGGTATAAAAGTTGTGCCTATCAATAATGGTGTGCAGGTAATTTATGAAGGAAAGTTAAATTCAGTTGATTTAGAAACCAATCCATATCCTGGGTTTGCTACAGATTTACAAGCACAATTTATGAGTCTTATGACGCTTAGCAGCGGTGTTTCAATGATCACCGAGAATATTTTTGAAAACCGTTTTATGCATGTTCCTGAATTATGTAGAATGGGATCAGATATAGTAGTACGAGGTAATAAGGCTATCGTGCGAGGTGTAGAAATGTTAAAAGGAGCGGAAGTTATGGCAAGTGACCTTAGAGCTTCGGTATCACTAATTTTAGCAGGTCTTAGTACTAATAGCAAAACCGTATTACACCGAATATACCACTTAGATCGTGGATTCCAAGATTTAGAAAAAAAATTAAGTAATTGCGGTGCGGATATAAAAAGGGTATAATATACTCGATGAACTTCAAAAATTGGCGTTGTCATTCTACAAGAGCTACGGGTACTCACGTATTAAGTATACGCTCCGTTCCTCGCCTTGTGAACTTCTAGCTCTTTTTGAAGTTGATCTTCGTATACTCATTCCCTATTTATTCGTAGTATACTATTTTTAACGGAGAAGAATTATGGCAAGAATTACGGCAGAAGATTGTAATAAAATTATACCCGATAGGTTTCGGCTTGTTGTCCTAGCAACAAGATATGCTAAATTATTAAATTATAAAGTAGAAACTAGTCAAAGCAAAAAAGAAAAGTGTGATAAGCCTCCTGTTATCGCATTACGTAGAATTGCTGCCGGAAAAGTATCGGTAGCTCAGTTAGAACAAGACTTAATAAACAGTCTGCGTACAAGAACTATGATAGAGCCGCTTGTTAATCAAGATGAATCGGAAGATGTAGAAGAAAAATTTGAGTATTTACCTGAAGTTTATATCGGGGAAGATTATTCTGATTTAGATGCTCAAATCTTTATTGATGAGAATGGCGAAGATTATGAAACAGATAAGTAAATGCTTGTCGGTATCGGTACTGATATAGTACAAATTCCTAGAATCGAAAAAATATTACATTTATATCCGGAACTTTTTGTTAAAAAAATTCTAACTTCAAAGGAATTAAAACAGTTTGCTTTATTGGATAAAACAAACCGTGCTGCGTTTTTAGCAAAGCGTTTTGCTGCTAAAGAAGCTGTTAGTAAAGCCTTTGGAGTCGGTATAGGTCAAGGTATAAATTTTAAAGATATTACTATACTAAATGATGATTTAGGTAAGCCTATAGCAGAAGTTAGTTCAAACTATACAAAAAAATACTCTTCTTTTAATATTCACCTTTCTCTTTCTGATGATTATCCTGTATGTGTAGCATTTGCCGTGGTTGAGGGTGGTTATAATGTCATTCCAGCGTAGGCGGGTATTGTTGTGTGAATCAGAAAACGCGTTTGGTGTCATACCTTGGCTTGACCACGGTATCCAAAAAACAATTTAAGGTACTAATGATTTTAGTATTTTTAACTGGATCCCGCGATCAAGTTAGCTAGGATTTACTATATTCCCGCTGTTGCTGGAATGACATTAAAGGTGTTTTTCGATCCATGCCAAAGCCAGCCTTCGCAGGAATGATATTAAATATAATTACTCTCCAGCTTTGCTATCTGCTTTAGGTAACATGATTTTTAAATCGGCTTTAGCTTCTAAATCGGAAATATATTTCTTTAGTATTTCTGCGGCTAATATATTATCAATAGTTACTTTTGCTTCTTCTTTTGTTGGGATAGGAACAGGTTTTTTCTCAAGTACTTTGATAATATGCCAACCGAAATCGGTTTTTACAGGAGTTGAAACTTCATTTACTTTTAAAGCAAAAGCTTTCTTTTCAAATTCCGGCACTAACTGTCCAGGTTGATTTAGTAGAATGTAACCAATAACGCCGCCATTTGAAGCTGAAGCTTTATCAAGAGATGACTCTTCTGCAAGCTTAGTAAAATTTCCGCCTTTGCTTAATTTGGTTTTGATTTCATTAGCTTCTTTTTGGGATTTAACTAAAATATGAGCAACTTTTATTTGTTCTTTACCTTTAAGATTACCAACATATTTATTATACTCGTCATCGAACATCTTATCCGTAATGTTAGATTTTATGTAATTTGCTAGTAATTCTTGTTGAGCTAATTGATTTTTTGCATTTTCAAGTTTTTCTTGGAATTCTTTAGATGAAGTAATGTTTGACTTAGCAACTTCTTCTTTTAACAAAAGATTATTAACATGAATTTTTATTAATTTTTCCTGATCTTGCGGTGGAAAATCATCAAAATTTTTGATTGTTTCACCTGATTGAAGATTAAGCTGTGGCTTAAATTCTTTCATAATTTGCGATTCTTTTACTTCACCGCCTTTATAGGTAGCAACTACTTTGTCTTTATCGGCAAAAGCAATACCGGAAAGCATGCTAACTGATAAAAATATAACAGATAATTTTTTCATTTATGACTCATAATTGTGTTAAACATAAGCTTAAATTCTATAAAAATAATATATAACCGTCAATAGCTATTTGAGAATATTTTATTTATTAATAATAATTTACAAATATTTTGTAGTAAAAAAATACTTTTCAATAAAAAATTATTCATTTAAATAAAATTATAACATTTGATTATTTTATAAAATATACCTATATTTAAGTACTAAAATACTAAAAATATCATAAGGACTTTAATGCTTTCTATATTAAAAAAACTTTTCGGTACGGCAAATGATCGTACTGTAAAAAAACTATTTTCCGAGATTACAAAGATTAACTCGCTTGAACCTGTTATACAAAAATTATCAGATGAGGAGTTGAAGAATAAAACTGTAGAGTTTAAAGAAAAGCTTAAAAACGGAGCAACTTTAGACGATATAGTATATGAGGCGTTTGCAGTAGTTAGGGAAGCAGCTAGAAGAGTTTGCGGTATGCGTCATTTTGACGTTCAGCTTATAGGGGGGCTTATATTACATCGAGGCATGATTACCGAAATGCGTACCGGTGAGGGTAAAACATTAGTTGCAACGCTTCCTGCATATTTAAACGCTTTGACCGGAAAAGGAGTGCATGTTGTAACGGTTAATGATTATCTAGCAAGTCGTGATTCTGCCTCTATGGGTAAAATTTATAACTTTTTAGGTTTATCGGTTGGATGTATTGTTGCCGGTATGCCTGATGAGGCAAAACGAGCTGCCTATAATGCCGATATTACCCATGCAACAAATAATGAACTTGGCTTTGATTATTTAAGAGATAATATGAGGTATAGCATACAAGAGCGAGTACTGCGTCCTTTTAATTTTGCTATTATTGATGAAGTTGATTCGATCTTGATAGATGAAGCTAGAACGCCGCTCGTTATATCAGGTCCGGTTAATGATAATTCAGAATTATACGGTAAAATTGATAAAATTGTACGGCAGCTTAAAGCAAGTGATTTTGAAAAAGATGAAAAATTAAAAACTATCAACTTAACGGAACCGGGTATTACACATATAGAATCGCTTTTAAGTAAAGAAAATATTATAAAGCCTGATTCCGGTTTATATGATTTTGAGAATTTAACTTTAGTGCATTATGTTAACCAAGCCTTAAGAGCTCATAATATGTTTGACGTGGATGTAGATTATTTAGTAAGAGACGGTAAAGTAATGATTATAGACGAGTTTACCGGTCGTGTAATGGAGGGACGTAGATATTCGGAAGGGTTACATCAAGCATTAGAAGCAAAAGAAAATGTGAAAATTCAAAATGAAAACCAAACTCTTGCATCCATTACTTTTCAAAACTATTTTCGTAATTATCCTAAATTATCAGGTATGACCGGTACGGCTATGACCGAAGCACCGGAACTAAAAGACATATATAATCTCGATGTAGTCGCAGTTCCAACCCATAACAAAGTAACAAGGCTTGATCTTGATGATGAGATTTACGGTAGTAAAAAAGAAAAATATGATGCTATCTTAAAACTGATTAAAGATTGTTACGATCGTGGTCAGCCTATACTTGTCGGTACGATAAGCATAGAAAAATCAGAAGAACTTTCAAGCGTTTTAAATAAAGAAAAAATCCCTCATAAAGTATTAAATGCTAAATTTCATGAACAAGAAGCTTTTATTATTACTCAAGCAGGTAGGTTTAGGGCAGTAACGATTGCAACTAATATGGCAGGACGCGGTACTGATATTATGCTTGGCGGTAACCCTGAAATGTTAATAGAGCAGCTGGATAAAGATCATAGTTATGAAGCTAAAATAGCTGAAATAAAAGCTCAAATTGCTGAAGAAAAGAAGCAGGTTATTGAAGCAGGCGGGTTATTTGTGATAGGTACGGAAAGGCATGAAAGCCGTAGGATAGATAATCAGCTAAGAGGAAGATCAGGGAGACAGGGCGATCCAGGCAAAACTAAGTTTTTCTTATCGCTTGATGATGATTTAATGCGTATTTTTGCTTCAGAACGTATATCAGGGGTTCTTAGAACACTCGGATTAAAAGACGGGGAGGCTATCCACCATCCGATGATTAGTCGTTCACTTGAGAAAGCTCAGCAAAAGGTCGAAGGGCATAATTACGAGATACGTAAAAATTTATTACGTTTCGATGATGTAATGAATGACCAACGTAAAATAATATATGAGCAACGTACCGAAATTATCAAATCTAAAGATAGTTATGGTTTCTTAAATAGTACTACTGAAGAACTCGCCAAAAAGATAGTGCTAACTTTTATGCCAGCAGGATCTTACAGAGAAGATTGGGATATAGAAAATTTAAGCGTAGAATTACATCGTGTCTTTTCTATAAAATTTGATCATAATTTAGTAAGTAAAAATGACGTAACGGAAGAAGAAATTACCAAATCCGTTATAAAAATGGCTCATGATATATATAAGTCAAAAGAAGAAGCTTACAGTAGCGAGTTAATGCATAATGCCGTAAAATATATTTTGCTAACTACTCTTGATCAAGTTTGGAAAGATCATTTATATAGCTTAGATCATTTAAGACAAGGTATATCTCTTAGAGCTTATGCACAAAAAGATCCTCTTAGCGAGTATAAAAGAGAAGCATTTAATTTATTTGAGCAGATGCTTAATAATTTAAAAGAATTATTTATTCAAACAGTATATCACTTCCATATCGACTTAAAACATGTTCAAAAAGAAGATGTTTCGCTTGAGCATAAAAAACTCCAAAAAAATATGCAGGAAAGTCGAGAAGATCCGGCATTTAGTAAATATAATGCAGGAAGTAGCCTTGAGACAGACCTTAAACCTGTTGTATCACGCATTGACCCAAAAGATAGAAATCCTGAAGCTCCTACCAGTTGGGGTAGGGTATCCCGTAATGAGCTATGCCCATGCGGTTCAGGTAAGAAATATAAATATTGTCATGGTGCAAATGAATAGATGAAAACCGCTTTACCCGAACGTTCTCTTAAAATTAGTGCTAGACTTAATTTTATAGTGCAGCAAATTCTAGATATTGCACAAGATAAAATCGCTATGATTATCTTGTATGGCTCTTTTGCTAGAGGTGATTGGGTACGTGATTTAGTTAACGGTTATCATAGCGATACTGATATTTTGATAATTCTGAAAAAAGTAAATATAAAGGTCATGCTACTTTAAGGTTAGAAGATAAAATATATAAAAGATTAGAGAAGACGGGAGTAATAAAAAAGATCAGATTATCCCATATTATGCACGAATATCAATAATGCTTGAATCAATAGACGAGGTAAATAGGCAGTTAGAAAAAGGACGTTATTTTTACACTGATATAAAAAAAGAAGGTATTCTTTTGTATGATAGCGGTGAATTTATTTTAAGCGAAGCTAAGGAGTTACCTTGGAGCGAGATGAAAGAAATTGCTAAAGATTACTATGAAGAATGGTTTAATTTTGGGGCAGGATTTCTTATAGATTCTAAAAATAATTTAGAAAGAAACAGTCTTAGACATAATGCTTTTTATCTTCATCAAGCTACCGAAAGTTTTTACAGTACTATTTTATTAGTTTTCTCACATTACAAACCTAAATTGCATGATATAAAAAAGTTAGGTAGTAGAGCAAAAAATTATAATAGTGAACTATTGCAAGTATTTCCTGTAGCAACGTCGGAGCAAGAAGAATGTTTTAGATTACTTCAAAAAGCTTATGTTGATGCAAGATATGATAAAAACTATTAAATTATTAAAGAACAGCTTTTATATTTAATCGCTAGAGTAGAAAAATTGAAAGAAATCACCGAAAGAATCTGCTTGAAGCGAATTGGTCAATAATAAAGAACATTGTCATCTAGCTCATTTGTAGGCTTTGTTGCTAGGCTGTCGCTGTCATTCCCGCCTACGCGGGAATGACAATAAGATCTTTATCACCTTTAAGAAACACAAATTATAAATAAGTAGAATATGATAAAGGAACTATTAAACCGTAATTTAACTCTGTTGCTAAAGTCAAATAGCATAGTGAAAGATGTAAAGTCTTATGTAAATCAATTTGGTTTTGAAAAGGTTTTAAAAGAAGCTATCTCTCTTGATAGAGTGGATGTAGTAAATGGTTTAAATAAATTACGGGCAGTATCTACTACTGAATTATTTTCGGCATCTGCAAATAATGCCCTAAAAGTTGCTAAATGGTTAGTTGAAGAAAAAAAAGCAGATGTTAATATGTGTAGTGATATTTTTAAGGACACTCCTTTAAATTCAGCTGCACGTAGTGGACATTATGAAGTAGCGAAATATCTAATATCAAAAGGAGCTACAGTAAACGGTAACGAGGGAGCGTTGCTAGGATCACCTTTATATGAAGCTGTAAGCGGTAAATACTTGAATGTAGCAAAACTATTACTTGAGAAAGGAGCTGCAATTGATCAAAGAAAATCCGGAGAAACACCTTTGCATGTGGTTGCTAAAAACGTTCGGTGTACTTCTAAAGATATTCAAGATGATGAAATATATAAGCTGTTATTATCATATGGTGCTGATATCAGTGCAAAAGTAGAATTTAGAGGAGTGGGGTTTAGTATATATGATGGAAAAACGGTATCAGAAATAGCAGAATTTAAAATAGCATTAGTCGGTGAAAGTAAAATAATAACAGAGCAATAATAATTTTTTGATGTCTTAATATATTTATAAACACGGTAGTTATTGACAAGTTTAGGAAAAAGTTTTATATTCTTCACAAGTTTAAGAAAAAGTTAATAGTGTATGTCTAAAGCTAAAGCAAAAACTGCTTCCAAAAATAACCCGACTTCTAGGGAACAAGCTAAAGAATATTTTCATAACGGTCAGAAAATCAAGCCGGTAAAGCTTATTGCTGCTCAAAATTCTTTTCTAGCTGCCGAATATGAATCTTCCGGAGATTTAGTTGTAGGAAGTAACGGTCAACCATTACCTTGGGGACTAGTTAAAAGTTTATCTTAATATTTTCACTTCCCAAATCTCACTAACAAATAATCGGGGATGTAGCTCAGGGGTAGAGCATCTGCTTTGCACGCAGAGGGTCAAGGGTTCGATTCCCTTCATCTCCACCAAATATCTTTAGGCTTCTCAGCGTTCCTTAAATTTCTTTAAAAAATCCATATGCTGCAAATAAACTAATTTTTCAAATTAAGTAAGTTTTTATTTATAGCTAAATATTTTACCATTAATTTTGAGTTATAAACAAACATAATAGTTGAAAAAGTAATTTTTATTATCTATTTTTATGAAAACTAGATTGTTTGCTTTTCAATTTTTAACCTATATAATCTATCACTAGATAAAATAAATCAAATAAAGATATGACTGATCAAGTAAAACAAAATCAAATAAATAGTGCTGCTTGGGCTGCTTGTGATACTTTTCGTGGTGTGATGGATGCAGCAAATTATAAAGATTACATATTAGTAATGCTATTCTTTAAATATATTGCAGATGTTTGGATAGCACATTCAAAAAAATATGAAGAAAAATATAAAGATGAACCTTTGAGAGCTCAACAATAATTAAAACGAGAACAATTTGTAATACCGGAAGGTGCAAATTTTTATGATATCTTTATAACACGAAATAAAAATAATATCGGTGAACTTATAAATAAAGCTTTAGAACAAATAGAAAAGAAGAATTCTACCAAGTTAAAAGGAGTATTTCGTGTTGATTTTAACTCAGAATATAATTTAGGTAAGATTAAAGAACAAAATCGTCGTTTAAAAATGCTGTTAGAAGATTTTAACAAACCGGAATTAGATTTAAGTCCCGATAGAGTCAGTGCAGACATTATAGGCGAATGTTATATTTATCTAATATCACGCTTTGCTTTAGATGCAGGCAAAAAAGTCGGTGAATTTTATACTCCTACTGCCGTATCAACTTTGCTTGCAAAGCTTGCTGCTCCGGAGTCCGGCAATACAATTTGTGATCCGGCTTGTGGTTCCGGTTCGCTTTTAATTAGAGCAGCTAAAGAAGTAGAGGATCATAATTATGCACTTTACGGTCAAGAAATGACTAATACAACATGGGCATTAGCACAGATGCATATGTTTTTGCATGCGGAAGGCGGGGCACATATTCATTGGGGTGATACACTAAATCATCCGGCGTTACTTGAAAATGATAAGCTTATGGCGTTTGATATAGTTGTTGCGAATCCGCCTTTTAGTTTAGAAAAATGGGGGCATGAAAATGCAGCTAACGATGAGTATAATCGTTTTAAGCGTGGTATTCCTCCTAAAACTAAAGGAGACTATGCTTTTATTTCTCATATGATTGAGACTACTAAGCTGCGTAGTGGACGTGCTGCTATAGTAGTACCGCACGGTGTATTATTTCGTGGAGGAGCAGAAGGTTTAATTCGCCAAAGTTTAATCGAAGAAAACTTATTAGATGCAGTAATGGCTTACCTGCTAATCTTTTTACCTCAACTCGTATTCCGGTTGCTATTTTAGTATTTGATCGCTCAAGAGAAGCAAAAGGGAAAAATGAACAACGAAAGGAGGTATTATTTATCGATGCTAGTGGATTTTTTAAAGCAGGTAAAGGGCAGAATTTTTTAGAAGACGAGCATATTAATAAAATTGTTGATACTTATAAAAATAGAAAAACCATTGAAAAATATTCTCATCTAGCAAGTATCGAAGAAATTCGTAGCAATAAATATAATTTAAATATTCCCCGTTATATTGATACATACGAGGAGGAAGAAGAAATTGACGTTGCAGAACTGCAAAAAGAAATTCAACAACTTGAAAAAGAGTTAGTAAATATACGATCCCAGATGGATGCTCATCTAAAAGAGTTTGGGGTTGATGTATGAGTTTAGAAGTGGAA
Organism: Rickettsia sp. 109562A South Dakota; assembly: GCF_055791265.1. Taxonomy (NCBI): domain Bacteria; kingdom Pseudomonadati; phylum Pseudomonadota; class Alphaproteobacteria; order Rickettsiales; family Rickettsiaceae; genus Rickettsia; species Rickettsia sp. 109562A South Dakota. The sequence goes on along the minus strand of NZ_CM147703.1, from coordinate 1,242,616 downwards.
ACAATGCATAAAGATTGGAAAAATTTGTTATTAAAAGATTGTATTATAGGGAAAGGTTCTTATGGTGCAAATGTAGCGGCTCTAAATTATGATCCTTTACTACCGAGATATTTACGTATTACCGATATCGATGAACAAGGTAATTTAATCGTTCATAATGCTAAAAGTATAAATCTTGCAGATGTAAAAAATTGTTATTTAGAAAAAGGGGATATTGTTTTTGCACGTACAGGCAATACTGTAGGAAAAACATATTTACATAGATCTAATGAAGTTATAGCATATGCAAGTTACTTAATTCGTTTTCGTTCAAATCAAAAAATTATTCTACCGGAATATCTTTTTTTGTTCACTCAATCTAATAAATATAAAGCTTGGGTTAAAAAAATTTTACGAGAAGGAGCATTACCTAATATAAATGCTGCAGAATATTCAAATTTATCTATTTTAGTTCCTCCTTTACTAGAACAACAAAAAATAGCTAACATTTTACGTGTTTGGGATGAAAGTATAAAGATATTAACCAAATTATGTGATATCAAACAACAAAATTATAACATAATTGCTCGAGATATCTTTAATAATCAGACAAAGGAAGAGAAATGGCAAGCTGTTAAACTTTCTAGCGTCGCTACTGTTCGCAAAGGAAAGCAATTAAATCGCCTTGATATGAAAGGCGGTATTTACCCTGGTTGGAACGGTGGTGTAACTCCTTCAGGCTTTACGGATCAATGGAACATGGAAGCAAATACTATTACTATTAGCGAAGGGGGTTCGTGTGGTTTTGTAAATTTATGTAAAGAAAATTTTTGGTTAGGCGGACATTGTTATTCAATTACTAATTTAGCTGCCAATTTAAATAAATATTTCTTATTTTTTCAACTCAAACAAAATGAACCTAAAATTATGCGGCTAAAAACAGGATCAGGTTTGCCGAATATCCAAAAATCTTCTATGGAGAACTATGTAGTATATATACCCTTGCTTGAACAGTAAAGCCGGGTTGCAAATTATCTTAATAGCTTGCGTAATGAGTTAGAAACATGCAAAAAAGAGCTTGAGCTTTTAAAAAAACAAAAACAAGGATTAATACAGGAGTTACTTACCGGCGAGTGGCGTGTGCAAGTAGATACGTAAAAATTATAATTTGCTTTAAAAATAAAACAAAGTAATATTCTAAATTTCATATTTGATAGCAAATTTACCGGGTAAATTATCTTTACGGTTACCTTACTTAGAAATCATAAAGAAATTTAGAAATGATTAAAATTATGTTCTCAAATAATAACAAATCGAATATCGACGAAAAACACCTTTCTCATTTACCTGCCGTGAAAGCACTAATAGCATTCGGCTATGAACTGCTTAATCAAGAAGAGCTAAAGAACAAACGGAGCAATCCTCACGACATATTGCTAGAGAATATATTAATCGAAAAAATTTAAAAATTTAATAATAAATTTAATTCTCGTGATGCAAAAGAAGTTGTGCGTCAACTTAGTGATATTAAAAATTGCGGTTTAATAAAAACTAACCAAGAGATATATGATTTACTAACTTTAGGGGCCACTATTAAGAAAGGTAAAAGCTATACCTTACAATATATCGATTGGCAAGAGCCTAGAAATAATATTTACCACGTTGCTTTTGAAATGCCGGTAGAGTCAAAAATACGTAGAGGTAGTATACGTATATGTGATATTGTATTATTCGTTAACGGCATATCTTTTGTAGTAATTGAATGTAAATCGCCTACCGAGTCATTAGATCAAGCCATATCTCAGCATATACGTAATCAAAAATCAGATGAAATACCGCATCTTTTTCATTATGCTCAATTATTAATCGCTATAAATAAAAATGAAGCGAAATATGCTACCGTACCGTAGGCAGCTCGGACAAATATTGGAGTATTTGGTGAGAAGAGGAAGAAAAAAAACAAAATATCAATATTATACGTAATCTAATTAACAAGTCGTTAACTGAAAAGGTCAAAAATATTCTTTATTCCGGTGCTTTTGCTACTTGTAGAAATTATTTTGATAAACAACAATTAGCAAGTAGCGTAGAACCTACCGAGCAAGATAAAGTACTTTATGTTCTATGCCGTCCTGAAAGATTACTTGATTTAGTTAAAAATTTTTGTGTTTGTGATAATGACGTAAGAAAGATAGCCCGTCATCATCAATTTTTTGCCACGCATGCAACTATAAAAAGGATAGGACAACGTGAGGAGCATAACATTAGAAAAGGGGGGTAATATGGCACACGCAAGGTACAGGCAAATCTTTAACAATGGTAATGATTGTAAATTTCTCCTAAAATCTGCTAATCTTGCTAATCCGCGTATCATAATTATAACCGATAGAATTGACCTTGACGGACAAATTGAAAATACTTTTAAAGCTTGCGGACTTGAACCTAAACTTGCAACTACTACATCGGCAGAGCTAATTAAATTAATTAGAGGCGATGTATCTATTATAACTACGGTAATTAATAAATTTCAAATAGTTTTTGAAGATAATTGTCAAGATTCCAACGATAATATCTTTGCTCTTATTGACGAAGGTCATCGTACTCAATACGGTGATTTAGCAGATAAAATGCGAACTATTTTGCCTAACGCTTGTTATATAGCATTTACCAGTACACCGCTTTTAAAAGACCAAAACAATACCTTTAGAAAGTTTGGTAAATCAATTCATAAATATACTATAAAAGATGCATTAAAAGATAATATGATCGTACCGTTATTTTATGAGGGACGTATTATTCAGCAATATCTTGAAGATGAATCATTGCTTGATAAATATTTTGACATGATTACTAACGGATTAGATAAAGAAGAAAAAGCACCTTTGAAAACAAGATTCAGTCGCTCAAAGATGCTTTCTCACACAAAGGAAGCTATTTATGCCAAAGCATTTGATATTTCAACGCACTATTTAAAAACGTTTAAAGGCACGGGTTTAAAAGGCATGTTAATAGCTCCTTCTAGATTAATTGCCGTTCGCTTTAAAAAAATTTTAGATGATATAGGACAGGTAAGTTCTGAAGTTGTTATATCTTCTACCGATGATCGGGAAGGTTATGAAAATATTGAAAGCGAAAATGAAGTAGATAAATTTTTAAAAAACATGAGGGAACAATATGGACCAAAATTTAATAATAGAATTATTAAAAAATTTAAAAGTTCCGGTGATCCTGAAATTTTAATTGTAGTTTCAAAATTACTAACCGGTTTTGATGCACCGCGTAATGTTGTTATTTACATATGCAAAGAATTAAAAGAGCATAGTCTTTTACAGGCAATTGCTCATGCAAATCGTCTATTTGAGGAAAAAGGGAAAGTTAAAGAATACGGTTATATAATTGACTATGTAGGGTTATCGAATAAATTAAAACAAGCACATCAAATTTATGAAAATTACGGTTTAAACAATTTCGATAAAGAAGATTTAGAAGACGCTATATTTTTTGTAGATGATAAGTTAAAAGAACTTTTTCCGTTACTGCAAGAAATTAAAAATATTTTTATAAATGTGCCTAACGATTTGGATTTTGAACAGCTTGAACAGCATTTAGCCGATGAAGCTATACGCAATAAGTTTTATTTCTTGTTGAATAAATTTAAAAATCTGATGTCTATAGCCTCTAACTCTAATAAATTATCTGAAGTTTCTTCAAAAGAACTACAGAATGAATTAAAAAGATTTAATAAGCTCAAAGAGATAGTGGAAAAGCGTTATAAAGAAAAACCGGATAAAAAAATATATACCAGTCAAATAACAAAGTTGCTTGATGAGCGTGTTATTGCCGGTCATATTACTAAGACTGAAGCGGTGAACATTTTTGACGATGAAATGTTTGAAAAATTTATTAAAAGCACAGACATCACGGTCGTGGATATGGCTAATCAAATACAAGTATTAAGGATTATATCAATATCGATCCTGCCTTTTATCAAAAATTTTCTACCCTTATAAATAACACAATAATACAGCATCATAATAAACGTTTATCGGATAGTGATCTTTTAAATAGAGTTAAAAAAATAAGATCTGAATTTAAAAATGATGTGCCGAGTGAATTAGGCAACAACAAAACAATAATAGCTTTTTATAGAAAATCATTTCACTTCTTACAGGATCAAATAGATCAAAATAAGCATGAAACAACCGTTAAAATTGCTCTTGATACTTATGAGATCATTAAGAAAAAAATAATTGTTCATTGGACAAAAAACACTAAAATTTTAAATGAAATGAAAAATTCACTTGATGATTATTTTTTTGATGTTGTTAAAAAAGAAATGGGGATTAATTTTAATACCGAAAATTTAAGTGATGTTGTGGAAAGCTTAATTGATCTGGCCAAAAAGCATGAAGCTAAATGATTTGGTTTAAATAACGCAAATAGCGAATTACTTTTGTAATTTGCTATTGATTATTAAGTAATGAAAATAATATACCGGCAATGCCTAATTTTCTTTGCAATAATGTAGAATTTTTAAGCTATCAACATTTATATAATATCTATAGCCGGATTATTGTAATAATTTCCTAATATTTCTAAAGCGTTTTTATGGTAATTATCAGTGTGCCATACTGGCTCATAATTCTGTTCTTGTAGATAAGCTGTTGCATTTTGTTTTAATAAATTATTATCTAGAGTATCTAGTTCATAAGAAAGCGTATAAGAAATGATAGGTTGATTCGGGGCTTTTTGTATTTCTTGTTGAATATAACTATAATGTAATTCGTGTGTACCGTCTACAATATGGATATGAAAATAATAATGTTTTAAAATCAGCTTGGCTTGATACTCCGATTGGTGCCATGCTGGCAATTAGCGATGAAGAGAGGCTTTATTTGCTTGATTTTGCTGAAAGTAAAGGATTAGAGCATAAAATTAAAAGACTTAAGATTAAAACAAAATCAGCTATTACTGAAGATCGCACTAAACCGATTTCATCAATCGAAGAGGAGCTTAAATCTTATTTTACCGGTACTTTGAAAAAATTTGATACGCCTATATATCTTTTAGGAAGCGAATTTCAAAAATTAGTATGGCAAGAGCTAATGAATGTACCTTACGGTGAAACAAGAAGTTACTTTGCTCAAGCTAAAGTAATAGGTAGGGAAAGATCTTATAGAGCCGTTGCAAATGCTAATGGGGCAAATAAATTCGCTATAATTATTCCGTGTCACCGCATCATCAACAATAACGGCGAGCTTGGTGGTTACGGTTCAGGGCTAGATCGTAAAAAATGGATTATTGAACATGAGAGAAAATTTACAACAAATTAGAAATATTTTGCTTAGCTCAGCTACTATTCCTGTAGAACGTAGAACGCTGTTCTTTAAAACTAGGGAAGGAGAGTATGGAGAGCATGATCGGTTTATTGGGGTTACCGTGCCGACTTTACGTAAGGTAGCTAAAAGTTATTATTATTTAGCGTTAGATGATTTAAGTCGGCTTATTACTTCAGAATTTAATGAAGAAAGATTTTTAGCATTAGTTATTTTGATTATGCAGTATCAGAAAGCACAAGATAAAGAATTTTTTTATAATTTCTACTTAAACAATATAAAACACGTAAATAATTGGAATTTAGTAGATGCTTCAGCCCATCATATAATCGGAGCTTATTTATGGGATAAAGAAAAGGATTATCTTTTTACATTAACAAAATCGAAAATTCTTTGGGAAAGACGAATAGCTATAGTTGCTACTTGGTATTTTATCAAAAATAATGAATTAGATACGACTTTTGAAATAGCAAAATTACTCTTAAACGATAAACATGATTTAATGCATAAAGCAGTAGGTTGGATGCTACGTGAAGCAGGCAAAAAAGACGAAAAACAATTAATAGATTTTTTAGATCGTTATGCTCTACAAATGCCAAGCACCGCAGTTCGTTATGCTATAGAGAGGTTACCGCAAGAAGTGTACAAAAAATATCTTTTAAAAAACTAGATTTATATTTTATCTATGCTAATATTTTATTTTAATTTATCAAAGGTATTATTATGCTAAAAACATTATTAATTAGTTTTATAACTTTAATTTGTGCGGTAAGCTATGCTGATAACCAAACAGCTCAAAATCCTAATTCTACAAATTCTTCTTCTGATGAGTCCGGTGATCTATTACCTGCAGCAATAGCCGTTAACTTTGCACAGCCTTGGGCAAGACCTACAGTGGATGTGCAAGGTAAAGTTAGCAATTCTGCTATGTATTTTACATTAGTAAATAGTAGAAGTAGTAGTTATAATTTAGTGAATATATCTTCAGATATCGCAAATAAAATAGAACTTCATCAAACAATTACTGATGAGAGTGGTGTTAGTAAGATGGTAAAAGTAGATTACCCGTTTTTAATTGCCGGTAATATTAACGTTGATTTTAAGCCCGGTGGTATGCATATTATGCTTTATGATTTAAAAGGACCTTTAAATGTAGGAGGTAGTTTTAAAATAACTTTTTTCTTTGATGACAATACACGAAAAACAGTGGATGTTAAAGTAGCAAATGACAATCCGTATAATACAGCGGGGAATTAGAAGAAACATTATTACATGGCTCGACAAATAATTTTAATGTCATTCCCGCCTACGCGGGAATGACATAGGAAACCATATATATGACCTCAGAAGCTACCGGAAGTGAGTTAATTCAATCTAAACTTGTAGATGCTCCTGAATGTTCAGGGGTTTATCGGATGTTTGACGTTAACAAGCAAGTTATCTATGTCGGTAAAGCTAAAAATTTAAAAAAGCGTCTTACTAATTATATTAAACTAGATTTAGATAATAAGACGCTTCGGATGATTGCAAATACTCGCTTTTTAGAATATAGTATCACTAATTCCGAAGTTGAGGCACTGCTTTTAGAAGCACAGCTAATCAAAAAATTTCAGCCAAAATTTAATATTCTTCTTAAGGACGACAAGTCTTTTCCTTTTATCAAGTTACGTTTAGATCATGATTTCCCACAATTGCTAAAATATCGGGGTAGAACTCTAAGTGACGGCAAGTTTTTTGGTCCTTTTGCCTCGCCTACGGAAGTTAATACTACTTTGACCGAACTACAAAAAATTTTTAAATTACGTTCCTGCACGGATAATTACTTTAATTCACGTACTCGCCCTTGCTTACAATATGAAATAAAACGTTGTTATGCTCCTTGCGTCGGTAAGATAAATAAAAAAGATTATGCAGAGCTAGTAATACAGGTTAAAGCTTTCTTACAAGGTCGCACTAAAGAACTCCAAGAGAACCTATCTAAAAAGATGGAAAAGCTAAGTAGTCAGATGCGTTTTGAAGAAGCGGCAGAAATTAGAGATCGCATTAAAGCACTTAGTTATGTGCAGCTTAAAGCAGGTATCTCGGATATTGTTAAAGACGCAGATATAATCGCTATTGTAGAAAAGAACGGACATTATTGCGTAGAAGTGTTTTTATATAGGGCAGGGCAAGCATGCGGTAATATTCTTTATTTTCCTACTTCCACGGAAAATAGCACTAAAGAGGAAGTGCTAAAATATTTTTTATTGCAATTTTATCAAAAACAACAACTACCATCGGAAATTATTATTAATAATGAGGTTGATGATAAAGAGGATGTTATAGAAGCAATTAAGCAAAGCAATAATATTACTAAACTCAACATTATAATACCTATTAGTGGAGGTAAAGCCAAGCTAGTTCAGAACGCCGCAACAAATGCTTTGTTTTCTCTTGAGCAATATTTGAAGAAATTTGCAAAAAATCAAGAGATTATGCTTGAAATTAAAGAGTTATTTGATCTTTCTGAGATTCCTGAAAGAATAGAAATTTACGATAATAGTCATATTCAAGGTAAGTTTGCGGTTGGAGTTATGGTAGTTGCCGGTAAGTCAGGTTTTGATAAAAAAGAATATCGGGTTTTCTCATTGTCATCCCGCGACTCGATCGCGGGATCTAGTACATTAACAAACAATCTAGATCCCGTGGTCAAGCCACGGGATGACACCAACGGTATGTATAATGCTGCGGTGGGTGATGATTATGAGATGTTAAGACAAGTCCTAACAAGGAGGCTTACAAGATTAAAGCAAGAGCCGTATAAATTGCCAAGCTTAATGATTATAGACGGTGGTAGGGGACATTTAGGCATTGTTAAAGAGGTAATGGATAAATTTAAAATGAATATTCCTTTTGTTTGTATGTCAAAAGGTCCTGATAGAAATGCCGGTCTTGAGCAATTCCATATGATAGGTAAGGAAGTATTTACTCTGGATAAGAATTTGTCGGTTATGAAATATTTGCAAATCTTACGAGATGAAGCTCATAGTTTTGCCATAAAGAATCATAGACTAGGTAGATCGCGTGCCATCAAATTATCAAGTCTTGATGACATAGAGGGTATAGGTGAGACTCGTAAAAAATCATTACTGCATTATTTCGGTTCATACAAAGCAGTATGCGATGCAACTATAGATGAGCTTGCTAAAGTAAATGGAATTAGTAAATCACTTGCCGAGATGATTTTTAGAACGTGGCATAAGTCTTAATAAATACTTACTCATAATGTCCCCACATGCTAAGTATTTTTATAATTTTTTTATCCTCTAATATTTCATAAACTAATCGATGTTGTAAATTAATTCTTATAGAACGCTTACCACCTAAATCACGATAAAGTCTTTTACTATTTGGAGGAGTGGGATGAATAGCTAATCATTACATAATTGTTGTACTTTATCTATTAATTTAGCTGCAGTTAATTGATCTTTGTCAGCTAATGCTCTTTTATTATATATCAGAGTATATTTCATGATTTCCAAAATTCTTCATGACTAATACATTCTTCTAATGGTTCTTTACTAGCTTTAAGTATTGATTCCACTAATCCAGGTACAGAATAAATAGCCAAAGTTTCTTGTAATCCTTCGTAGTCCTTTTCTGATATGATTACTGCATTATTACGCTTCCCCTTTATATAAATAAGGTTCATGAGTTTCATTTGTCTCGTCAATAAGAGTAAATAATTTAGCTCGTGCTTGCGAACTCGTGTAAATAGCCACAATATTATCCCTAAAAAAGTTGTAGCTTTAAGTGTACCACATTATGTACGTAATAGCAATAATTTGTTTTAGATATCAGTTTCATATAGAAAAAAGTATATATAACTCACAATTATGGTATAATATGAGTTATAAAATAAATATTTATAGCTCATGATATTAGAAATGTTTATAGTTGTATGGTTCTTGAAAAACGGTTAATGTCATTCCCGCGAAAGCGGGAATCCAGTAATCAAAATGCATAAGTGCTATTAGTTTCTAAAACTAAAAAGTTTAAATTGCTTTACTTTTTTGGATTCCTGCGAAAGCGGGAATGACATATCACGCAATAGTCTTTTCGCTGTGACACTAATTAAGAAGAAGCATTTTCGTTTATTTCGCCACCTAACGGTAATTTATCATGATCGATATTATCTGTTGTTGGGGAAAGGGTTTTATGCAAAGGTCTGTCTAGAGTATAAGGGGTTGTCCAAGGTAAATATCCAGTTTGCTTATAATAACATTGATAAATTGTACGGTATCCAAATCTTATAAAACCATCCTCTCTTTCAATGGGAATAGCTATTAACTTATCTTCTCCTTCTTCTTCAATGATACTATTTTGTCTAAACATAAAATCCTCATAATTTAATTATTAATCCTTTCTCACAACGACATTAGAATAATACCGCCCTAAAATAAATATTATCAGACTAGTCATTGTTCCTACAAATACTCCTTTGAGGTTAAAATATTTTAGATATAAAGAATAATATTCCCATATTAAGAAAGTAGCTGCTCCGCCAAGTGACGATAAGACCATTATTTTTTCAGATACTCTGATGTCAAAAAGTGTTGTTATTAACGGCACTAATATTACAGGCCCCCAAAAACCGGTGAAGAACACTACTAAGTCAATTACATTACTAAATTTTAAGGCTACAATTATCGCAAGACTTCCTATTATTACGTTAATAATTCGGGCAATTAATAATAATTTCTGCTGATTTCTTACTTTAAGTATAGGGTTAATTATGTCTTTAACAAGAGCTATAGAAGTAACGTTTAAATCAGAATCGGCAGTAGACATAACGGCAGCTAAGAGGCCGCTCATTACTATCCCTTGAATTAAAGGCGGGATGATTTGGTTGATTAAATAAGGTAATACTAAATTTGACGGTTGGGTTGGATAAAGCTTATAAGCAATTAAACCGTTTAAAGTGATGCAAATTAAAAAGAATAAATATATAGCGGATTTTGCATATATTGCTTTAGTCGTTTGTGTTGGATTTTTATTAATTAAAGCTCTTTGGATAAATGTAGGGTATAGATTCATGACGCTAAAGCTTAAAGCTGCCGCAATCGTATAAGAAAGTAAGTTGCTCTGATCAAAATTTGCATTTTCTGTATGGAAGTTATTAATAAAATCTACAAAACCAATTTTATTTAAACTGATAAAAGTTATGGTCGGTATAGCGATTATCATCGCCAAAAATTGTAATAAATTAGTAAAAACAATAGATTGTAAACCGCCGATTGTAGTATATATAAGTACTATACTATAGCTTAAAATTACCCCGTTCACATAATTTATTTCTAAGATATATTGAAAAATATAGCCACTTACGCTTATTTGAGCAGCCAAAAACCCCACTGAAACGATAACTGAACTAACCCCTCCGATAAAACGACCTACATTACCGTAATATGTACTCAGGATATCGCCGATGCTTTCGGCTCCGTAATGTTTGGCAATTAAAGGCACTATATAGATCGCAATTAATATATCTATCGGTATTGTAAGTATAAGAGCGTAAGCATAATATTCATGCCCTAAAAAAACCTTTTCCATAATGCCGAAGGTGGTAGCACCTCCGACAGAACTTGCAAATATTGTAGCTATTAGTAATAGTTTACTATTTCGTGCTTTGCTTTCAACATGTGCATAGTTCTTAAAACTACTATGTTTAGCTCGGTAATATATACCAATGAGTAGAATAGATATTAGGTATATGAATACGATAATATTATCTATAGGTATTTTAAGCATAAATTAGGTTAAGTTTTTAAATGACATTCACTATAGGTTATTATTTTTTAATATACTATAATTAATTTAAATTTCAGATGTAGAACCTAAAATAGTAGTACTATATTTTTCATAAATATCTTTATCAGGATTATATAATATATATATATATTATCTTGATGGTCTATAAACTTATTTTCTTTTTTACTTAATATATCCATAAGCATATAAGTAGTATCATTCGCTTGGTCTAAAGTTTTTTTATTATTTTTACAATATTCTTGTATTTTTAAAATAGCTAATATAGCAAAAAGTACATAACAAATTGTTACTACTCCATCTTTAGTAAATGATAAAAATGTTGAGGCAATTGAAGAATCACTGGACGGCATATTTGATTCTTCTTTATCGAACATCATAAATCCGGCAGTATGTACAGTTGGCCCTAAAGCATATGAAGTAAAGTTTCTTAAATTAGCTTCAAAGTTAGCATTAATAATACAATCTTCGGTAGTATTAAAGCCTAAAAAGTCGGTATATTTGAATCTTTTATTATATTTCCGATAACATCGTATAGCGTGCCGAAAATAGAAACGGTACTGTTTGAAAATATTTCAAAACTATCATTAAATATAAAACTTATTTTGTGTCCGTCTTTTATTATAGAGTTAATAGTATGTTTAGCTTCTTCCGGACATTTTCTCATTAAAATTCTTGCCCAATTATGAATGCTATAATTTGTGTTGTCGTCACATTCTTCAAAATCTATAAGGGTATTAGTAGTATTATCTTTCATAAATGCATGATAGGGTACAGAAGTAAAAAATTTGTTTCCAATATTAAACAAATAAGGCAAAGGAAAATTAGGTTGATAACTTCCTAATGATCTAAGTAAAGTAGCTATACATTCAAATTGCGGCATAATTAACCTTTATTTATGTTAAAAATAAGATAATCATTAACAAAAATTAATAAATCAATATTTTTTTAAAAATGATCTAATTAATCTTGATTATATTAAAATTGTAAAAATACTTAATTTTTTATATATCAAGCTTTAATCGTATGTACTGAATATTTAGATATGTGAGTATCACAAGTTAGTAAGGTTAAACCTTCTACTATTGCTTGGGCTATTAATAATCTATCAAATGGGTCTTTATGATATAACGGCAAGTTTGCAATATAAGTGCTATGAGCTATAGAAAGCGGTAATTTTTGAAATTCATTAACCTTAATGGCTTTTTCTAGGTCATTTGGAGCTTCTAGCTTTCCTAAAGATTTTTTAATAGTAATCTCCCATGTGTTTACACTGCTTACAAAAATTATATTATCAGGATTAGCTATAATTTCTGCTATTTTATGTGGTAGGGTTTTATCATTATTTAGCCACTGCAATAAAATATGTGTATCTAATAGGTATTTCATCTGAAATAATTACTTAAAAAAATCCATAAAATCATCAGGTAAGTCATCAAAATCCTCTTTTATAACAACTTTACCTTCCCAATATCCAGGTTTACGTGGTTGCTTCTTAGAATTATATTGTACAAGTTTGACGGTAGGTTTGCCTGATTTACATATAATTATTTCTTCGCCATTTGCAGCTAATTTTATTAATTCGGATAAATGAGTTTTTGCATTGTGAATGTTAACTACTTGCATTTTAAACCTTTAAATTTTTAACTGATTTAAACTAGCTTAGTTTAGTTCAGTTTAAAACATATGTCAATATTTTAAATATTAAGTTATTAAAACCCTTGACTCCGTTATATTCCTATAATATCCTATAATTTTCCATTAAATCCCAAATTAACCCAATGAATGTATTTTTATCGAAGTATGTAAATGGTGTTGATAAAAAGAGTAGGGTGTCGGTGCCGGCGAATTACCGTGCGGTACTAGGGAAAGAATTATTTAACGGCGTAATTGCTTATCCGTCGATTAGGAATCACTGTATAGAGGCGTGTGGTATTTCGCATATCGAAAAATTAAGGCAGATGATTGAAACACTTGATCCTTATTCCGAGGAACGTGATGCATTTGAGACCATAATATTCGGGGAAGCCGTGCAACTTGCGTTTGACGGTGAGGGCAGAGTTATATTGCCGCAGTCTTTAATGCAGCATGCGGGGATCGAAGAGCAAGCATGTTTTGTAGGTAAGGGGGTGATTTTTGAGATTTGGCAGCCACAGAATTTTGAGAAATATTTAAATTCTGCTCAAAAAATTGCCCATGAAAAGCGTTTAACTCTAAGGAATGCGAATTAATGCAGCAATCTCACATACCGGTAATGCTAAATGAAATGCTAGCAAATTTAGCTCCAAAAGACGGTGAGTCTTATTTAGATTGTACGTTTGGAGCAGGAGGGTATAGCAAAGCAATATTAGAAAGCTGTGACTGTTATGTCACAGCTTTGGATCGCGATCCGAACGTGATTAAAAGAGCCGAAAGAATTAAACAAAATTACGGTACGAGGTTTGGTTTTATAGAAACGAATTTTGCGGATAGTTTTGCAAAGCTTAAGGAAAAAAGATTTGATGGGATAGTTCTAGACTTAGGTGTTTCATCAATGCAGTTAGATATAGCAGATAGAGGATTTTCATTTTTACATGACAGCCCCTTAGATATGCGTATGAGCGGACAAGGTTTAAGTGCAGAGGAATTTATAAATACGGCAGAAGAAAAGGAGCTTGCCGACATAATTTACAAGTATGGCGATGAAAGTTTTTCACGAAGAATTGCTAAGAGAATCGTAGAATATAGAAAAACGGCGAGAATTGATAGTACAGGTAAGTTAGCCGAGATTGTTAGGAGTAGTATAGGATTTAGAAAAGGCAAAATTGATCCTGCAACTAAAACCTTTCAAGCTATTAGGATTTATATTAACGATGAACTTAGAGAATTAGAAAGATTTTTAGCAAATGTGCAGAATATATTAAATAAAGACGGACGTTTAGTTGTTGTGTCTTTTCACTCTTTAGAAGACAGAATAGTTAAGAATTTCTTTAAAGAAAATTCGGAAAAGCCGGTAGCAAGATCAAAATATGCTAAAGACGATACGGTAATTGATCCGAATAAATGGCTTAAGGTTATTACTAACAAAGCGGAAGCACCGTCAGATAAAGAAGTAGCATTGAATGTTAGAGCAAGATCGGCAAAGCTTCGGGCAGCAAAAGCGATATATGAGTAAATTAGTTATGAGTATAAGAAAATTCCATTATTTAACATTATTGATAACAATTATAGCAGTATGTAGTTTGTTTAGCATAAAGGAGCGGGTCTCAACTCTTGATTATCAATTAAGTAGCGTTGTAAAACAGATAAATAGTGAGAATAATAATATTCATATTTTAAAAGCAGAGCAAGCTTATCTACTTTCGCCGGCTAGACTAAAAAAGCTTGTGGCGGCTTATTTAACATTAGAAACAGTTACATCTTATCAAATGATAAAAGACCCGTTGCTACCTACCACTACCCAAAATATTAAATTTGCTCATAATATTAGTATTCCTAAGGACAGTAAATGGCGTTACAGAAGAATTACGAATAATAAGTATATACAGACTGTTTCGAGTAGGGTTAAGTGATTGTCATACCGCGACTTGATCGCGGTATCTATATATAAATATTAATTTTTTGGATACCGCGATCAAGTCGCGGTATGACAACTTATTTTATGAAACATATTTTAGAAAAATGGAAACCTGCAATTAAAAGTCTGATAATTTGGAATGTTTGTAGTAAAAATACAAAAATCCGATTATTGATTGTTATTTGTGGCTTTTCTTTTCTTTTTTGTACTTTATCTTATAGGTTAATAATCGTTGCTACGAATGTTTACGATAAAAACCTTAATTCTTTCAAAAAAAATAATCAATTTAGAAAAGAAATAGTTGATCGAAACGGTAATTTATTAGCAGTTAACCTACCTTCTGCGTCATTATTTGCTAATCCACAAATAGTACTTGATCCTGAAACTTCTGTAAAAAAGCTAGCGGAAATTTTACCTGATATTAATAAAGCGAAATTACTTGCGGACCTTCAGTCAAATAAAAGCTTTATATGGGTTAAAAGAGATTTATTACCTAGTCAGCAAGAAAAAATAACTAGTCTTGGGTTACTTGGTTTTGATTTTGAAGAAGAGCAGAAACGAATTTATACCTTTTCTAATTTATTGTCGCATGTTGTCGGTTATGTAGGTAGAGACTCGGTGGGGCTTAGTGGCTTAGAACTCGCTTATGATAAGTATTTAACTAATTCCGATCATGAATTAAATGAACCCGGGAACCGGAAAGAGCCGCTTAAATTATCGATTGATATAAGACTGCAAAGTATTTTAAGTGAGGAGATTGATAAAACTTTAAAGCAATTTAATGCTATAGGAGCAGTAGGAATTATTGCCGATCCAAATAACGGCGAGATTTTAGCATTAGTAAATAAGCCTGATTTCGATCCTCATCATCCTAATTTAGCAAGACCGGAAGAGTTGTTTAATATAGCAAGTCTTGGCATTTACGAAATGGGTTCGGTGTTTAAGGCATTAACTATGGCAGTCGGTTTTGATACCGGTGCAATAAATATGAACGATGCTTATGACATTAGTTATATGAAAGTAGGAGGATTCCAGCTTAAGGATTATACGCCAAGGCAAGGGTGGCATAGCGTACCTGAGATTTTTCTATATTCTTCAAATATCGGCACAAGTCAAATTATGCTTGAAATCGGCAAAAGCAATTTTAAAAAATATCTAAAAAAATTAGGTTTATTAGATCAGTTACAAATAGAATTGCCGGAACGAGGTACGCCGTTATTTCCTTCCGAAAAAAGATGGAATGAGTTAACTAGTGTTACTATGTCGTACGGCTACGGCATTTCGATTAGCCCTTTGCATTTTGTTAGAGCAATGTTACCGGTTGTTAACGGCGGTACTTTATATGATCTTACTTTATTAAAAAGAAAGGATGAAAAAGTAATAGGTACAAGAGTTTTTAGTGAAAATACCTCTACCCAAATGAAGCAATTATTTAGATCGGTAGTAAAAGAAGGTAACGGCAAAAGAGCAGAAGTCAAAGGCTATCTTGTTGGAGGCAAGACAGGTACGGCAGAAAAACTTTCACAAGGTGCAGGAGGTAAAAAGAAATATCTAAAAAATAGTAGAGCTTCATCGTTTTTAGGTGTACTACCCGCATCTAATCCGCAATATGTTATTTTCATCAGGTTTGATGAACCGAAGCCTACTAAAGAAAGCTTTGGCTTTGCAACGGCAAGCTGGACGGCTGCCCCTACCGCCGGTAGAGTTTTTGAACGTATGATATCTTTATACGGTTTAGAACCGATAGAACAAAATGAAGAGGAAAGTTGAAAATTAATCTTTTTTATAAGCTAAAAAGGAGGTTTTTATGTCAAAAAATGAAAATATAACGAATAAACCTAATAACACTATCCCTATCAGGCGTCTTAAGTCTTTTGATCCCACGTTAAAAAGAAATAACATTATAACAAAACAACCGTTTTTCTCCACAAGTTGCGATGAACAAGAAGAATTAGAGCTTAGCGGTAAAATGATAAAAGACCTAACCCTAGTTGTTGTGAGTTATTATAGAGTCTATATTCATTGTTTTAAACTGTACAAAATAGAAAATTAATTTATATTTTGTACACGGTGGATATGGTTGTTGGGTGGATCAGCTTTCTCGTTGTCATCCCGCGACTTGATCGCGGGATGACAACCTAATTGCCAGTCAAGCGGCAGCATGACAATTGCCGACAAAACTATATATAAAAAACTATTTATGTTAAAAATAAAACAAGAAATATATAAAAATAGCTTACAAATAATATTAAAATTGCTGGTTGCTTTATTATGTTTTTTTATAATATTATTTCCGTTGGTAAGTTATAAAATAAATATTCAAAGCAGAATTTTTCCGGCGATAGAAATTATATTTATTTATTATTTTATGTCGTTATATTCCTTAAATATTTTTGGAATATTTTTTCTCGGTCTATTGATAGATCAAATAAGTGGGATGCCTATCGGTACAAATTCGTTAGTTTTTTTATCGGCATATATGATTTATAAAGTATCTTCAAAATATTTTGTAACTAAAAACTATTTAATAAATTTCATTATTTTTTGTGTTTATTGTTTATTTATATTGAATTTTAAATATTTACTAGTAACAATCAAAAAGTTAGAAGCAGACGGATATTTAACAATTTTCTTTCAATTTTTAACAACTATATTTTCTTATAATTTAGTTCGTCTTATACTTGACTCTCCTATGAATTACTTTAAAAAGTATGCTAAATAAAAAAATACTACATGGTGAGTTAATTTCACGAAGGGCCTTTATAATCGGAGTAGGTAAACTCGGATTTTTATCTTTGCTTGGAATAAGAATGTTTTATTTACAGCTTATTAAAAGTGAAGAATATAAGACTTTATCGGATAAAAACCGTATTAATTTCGTTGTACTTCCGCCTAGTAGAGGAAGAATTTATGATTTAGACGGCGATATTTTAGCTACTAATAAACCATGTTATCAGCTAGTAATAGATAGAAGCATTAATAATAATTATAGGGATGAATTAGAAATAATTAGTAATATTTTAAATTTATCTCCGGAAAAATATAATTATATTAAACAAAAGATTAAAAAATCTAGTCGTCATGTACCTTTAGTAATATTTGATCAGCTTGATTGGCAGCAAGTATCGGTGATTGAAGAACAAAAGCATAAACTAGCTTCAATATTTATTGATATAGGATATTTAAGGTTTTATCCTTTTTCAAGCGTTACTTCTCACTTAATAGGTTATCTCGGTCAAATAAATGAGCAAGAGAAGCAAGAGTTAAATATATATAGTTTAAGCGATTTTAATATAGGTAAGTCCGGCATTGAAAAATATTACGATAACAAATTACGAGGAGAATTCGGTTATAAAAAAGTAGAAGTGAATGCTTACGGTAAACAGGTAAGAGAAATAGCAGGCACCCCTACTAAATCAGGTGAAGATATGCATTTAAATATCGATTCTTCTCTTCAACAAAATATACAGCAATATTTAAATCCTAAAGGTTCTTCGGCAATAGTTATGGATACTAGAACCGGAAACGTACTAATTTGTGCTTCCACACCAGGTTTTGAATCAAATAATTTCAGTAAATTATCAGAAAATTATTGGCAAAGTTTAACGGGGGATCCTTATAAACCTTTAATTAATAAGGTAATACAAAACTCGTATCCCCCAGGTTCGGTTTTTAAAATAATTACCGTACTTGCAGCCCTTGAAGTAGGGATTAATCCTAATAAAACCGTTTTTTGTGACGGTAGCTCTGTCCTTAATACTAATAGCTTTAGATGTTGGAATCATAGCGGACACGGTACTCTTGATATGATGTCTGCTTTAAAGCATTCTTGTAATATTTATATGTATGAATTAGCAAGAATAATAGGTCCGGATAAAATTCTTGAAGTTGCAAGAGAATTGGGATTCGGCTCAAAGACCGGTATTGATTTAGCTCCTGAAAATACGGGTTTCGTCCCTTCCAAAGAATGGAAAAAGAAAAAATTAAAGCTTCCTTGGTCAATAGGGGATAGTTTTAATTTAGCAATCGGGCAGGGATTTTTAGGAGTGACACCAATGCAGCTTGCAAGATTTATTACGGCTATTGCAAGCAATGGCAAGCTATATACACCCAGAATATTAAAAAATGATCCGGAATTTTATAATGTCAATATTAAGCTCGAAAATATCAAAATAATACAAGAAAGTTTGTATAATACCGTTAATGTTGCGGGAGGTACAGCGTACTATAATAGAATTTTAGGCGAAAATAGGCAGCTTGCCGGTAAAACAGGTACTTCTCAAGTACAAGGTAAACTAAATGCTAAAGACGATTTAAGCCGTGATTCTATCGCTTGGGAGAGGCGTAATCATGCCTTGTTCTTAGGCTTCGCTCCTTATCACGATCCTCGATATTCCGTTACTGTTTTTATTGATCATGGGGGAGGGGGCAGTAAAGCAGCCGCCCCAATAGCTCGTAAAATCATGTCGGATGTGCTGGATAAGTATTTATAAACTATATGATGTGCTTATAATTCAATTAAGATAACATTATGTTAGAAGAATTAACTTCAGAAAGATTAACGGAGTTATTTTTGAAATTGTATAAAGAAAAACACAATTTATCTGAAGAAGAATTACTAAAATTTAAGCATGGTTATAACGATGAAAAAGTAGAAGCAATAGTAGAAAGGGCTGTTGATTATGATTTATTGCCTGTAATAAAGTATTTTAGTGAAAATGGAGGTAATCCATATTTTGTAACAACATATTTTAGTAAAAGATTAAATATACTTAATATTGCTGCAGAAAGAGGATATTGAGATATTATAAATTATCTGCTTGACAAAAATATTTTTACTGTAGATCAAAGAGCTTCTAAAAATAGTAAAACACCTTTTCATTCAGCCGTTGAAGGTAATAATATTGAAGCTGCAAAGCTTCTACTACAAAAGGGGGCAGATATTAATGCTCGATTTATGCTTCTAGAACTAACAACTGCTTGGTTTTATATTTTGAAATTTGACGATATGGAGATGGTTAAATTTCTTCTTAAGTATGACCTATGTATGCCTAATGAAGATTTATTGGGTGTTGGTTGTAGTTCACAGGAAATGAAAAGTTTTCTCTGCTCTCTATAAAAAAACTTGAGAATTTACAAGGTAACGATTTTATTTATGCTTATAAAACCTTAAGCCCTGAAGTTCAAGAAATTTGGGATGTTAGAGTATCGAGGTATCGTTTAAGTAAATTGGCTGAATTTATTGAAGAGAAGTTTAGCAAAGAGAGTACTATAGGATATAAGGAATATTTTGTTCTTAGAGAATATAGCAGTTTGACAAAGCATAAACAGGAAATATTAGAAACCTATTTAGCACGAAAGAATTTTAATTCTGATGAGCTTATAAAAGTAGATAATTATATAAAAGCTCATTTTTTTGAAATAGCTTGTATAGGTAAAAATCTTGCCGGCAGTGCTTTTGAAAATGTAAGCACAATAATACCTATAATAACTCAGTATCTTCAGTTTGAAGATAGTAGCATTAAAATAGCAGGTGTAAGTTCAGAAAATAATACTGATGGCGATCATTCTTAATATTTATATCTCTATATTCCTGTTCATATTAAAAAGTACTTTATTTTAGTTAGTAGTTTGTGTTATTAATAATTGAGAATTATTACAGAAGTATATATGTCTAAGAAAAAGCAAGACGATCAAATAATAAAAGAATTAGAAGAAAGACTAGCAAAGCTTAAAGGCACTCCTCCAACACTGGAAGAGTTAGAAGAAAGGTTTGCTAAACTTCAAGATAGACCTTATGTCCCCACAAAAAAATCCGGTAATGAAGTAGATGATCTAATTGAGCAGATACAATCTGAGGTTAAACTAGAACAAAAAAGTAGAAACCTTAGTAATCAAAAAGATCAAGAAATACGTGATAGGCTAGATAAATTAAGAGAAGATAGCCCTATAACGCAAAAAAAGACATCTACAGATCTTTCTTTTAATGATACTAAATCAATCATTACCGATACTATAGATGCTCAGGCAGATATAGCTAGTTTATATGCTAATCGATTTACCGAGTTAGAGGAGAAAAAAGCATTACTTCATTTAGCTAATAATCTGACTGAAGCTAGGGATATTATTAGAGATACGCCTCCTATATCTAAAGAATATGAGCCTAAAATATTAGATGTTATTGCTAGCGGGTTAAATAAAATTTATGAGGGAATAAAGAAAATAGCTTCGCCTGCAGTTAATATTCTAAAAGAAATAGGTAGTAGTTTTGTTAATTCGATTAAATCACTTCCCCAAAAATCTTCCAAAAAACAAATAAAAGAATCTAAAATAAAATTACAGAAGTTATATAAAACATATATTGATTTGAAAGGAGTAAAACCAAAGATAAAAGAAGAATTTCTTAAAAAACATTATGAGCGAATTGATCAGCTACAAACTCCTCAGGAAATATTTGTAGAAACTGCTAAAATTACTAAATCTATAAGGATAGCCGGAAAACAAAAGATAAATAATCTTAAACAACAACAAATTATTAATAGAATGAAGAAACAAAGTCCTACTGCTTTTATAAATAATAATTCATTTGTACCGTCTAATACTCCTACTAATAAAGTAAGGTCTTCAAAAAGCAACCAAAGGTAAGATGTATACTCGATGAACTTGAAAAATTGGCTACGTCGTCTTTGTAAGTCCTCCGGTGCTCACGTAATTAGTATACTTCAAGTAAATAAAAAGTAGTAGACGAAGATCAACTTGAAAAAGAGCAAGGAGTCTGTAAGCCGAGGAGCGGAGCGTATACTAGTGTCACCCCGTGGCTTGATCGGCTTTGTTGCATGGCGCATATTTTTTTGGATTGCCGTACTCCTTGCAGTTGCTTAGCTCATGACGTTTAAATAAATTATTCCACCCCTTTTATCCCGCCTGTCTTAGCCTTGTCAAACGAAGTATCTTTAATTGCTGCATCACTAAAATCAACGTTTGTTAGGTCAGAATTACTAAAGTTAGCTTGATCAATTTTAGCTGATTTAAATATGCTATCTGTTAATATTGAGTTTGAAAAATCTGTTTTAGAAATTGTTGTTGCAGAAAAATCTACATTTTGTAAGGAAGAGTTCTTAATGGCCGTATTTGTTAGGTTAGCATTCTTAAAAATACTATTTGAAAAATCTACTCTATCAAATATTAAATTGCTTAAGTCAAAATTTGTTAAATTCATATTTGCTAAGTTAGTTATTTTTTGCAGATCTTTTACTGAGTTTATTATTATATTATTCGGTGGGGTTTTACTCGAATTATCGCTATTTAAAATAATATTATTAGAAACATTAGTATTAATAAAACCGGAATATGCTTGGTAGTTAATATTATTTATTTGTGCATTAGAAAGGGCGGAATTAATAACTGCAGTATTTGTTAGATTGGAATTTATTAGAGCTACTTGGTTTAAATTGCCTAAATTAATTTTAACATCTGAAAAATTTACGTTTTGTATTAAAGATTTAGAAAAATTTACATTATTAAATTGCCCGTTAGTTATATTTGAGTTTATTATTTCACTGCCGGTTAAATCGGTATTAATCACTATAAATTGTTTAAAATCATTATTGCTAAAAATATTATTAGCATAGCTAATATTATCTAAAGTAATATTTGAACCTTTAGTTTTATTAATCCTTACAAAATTAGCATTACTATTTTTTATTGATAAATTATTAAATTTATTATCGTTTAGACGCATATTATTTAATATACTATTATCGATTTTAAACTGATTTAAAACTGAACTACTAATTGTGCTGTTTTGTAAATCACATTTAGTAAGGCTAATATTTTGTAATGTTGAACCTTGAAAGGAAGCGTATGAAAAGAAAGAGTTATTGCTTTGTACGTTATTAAAGCTTACTTCATTAAAAATACTTTGTGTGAAGTGAGAATCCTTAATTATTACTGCTGTTAATTTAGTTTGACTTAGGTCGCTAGATTCAAAATAATTATTAGTAAAATTGGTATTATTTATTACACTTTTTTCTAAATCCGTACCGTAAAATATTGAATTTGTTATATTAGTATTTTTAAAGCTATTATTCTTTAGGTTAGCTTTTTGAAAATTAACACCATCGATAGTATTATTGCTCCATAATACATGACTAAATTTAGAGTTTTCAAAGTTAACATTTTTTATAGTAGTTTTATTAAAAGCAGTATCGCTAAAATTTGATTGAACAAAATTTGTATCTTGTAATGTTATATTGTTAAAAATTGAACCTTGAAAGTCAGAATTATATCCGGAAATATTTTTTATTACCGAATCTGCAAAATTACTTTCTTGAATTATAGCATTTGTTAATATAGCTTTTTCTAAATTGCTACCTACAAAATCAGCACGTAATATTTCACAGGAAGTTAAATCTATTCCTGATAAATCTTCATTTATTAGCTTTACTCCTATTAATTTTACTCCTTTTAAATTTGAACCGAACTTCTCTTTAAGGTTCACTTTAAGGTTTTTAGAATTTTGTGATATTATATAATTCCGAATTACCGTGCTTTGGCTATCTGTAAGTAATCCATTCGCATCACGAGTAGATTCGGAACAGCTGCTTAATAACAAGTAAATAGTAATTATTGATATGATTTTAAGCATTTGCTTCCTCATATTCTTCTTCATTTATTCTATTGGCAGGAGGTATATGTAAGCTTAATAATTTTAATTTACGATGCAAAGCCGATCTTTCCATACCGACAAATGACGATGTTTTTGAAATATTGTTGTTAAAACGACTCATTTGTGCTGATAGATATTGACGCTCAAAAACTTCTCTAGCTTCTCTAAGCGGCATAGATAACATATCAAAGCTATCTTCAAGCTTTGTAATATTAGCACTATTTGCTAATATTTCCGAAGGTATCATATAAGGTTTGATAATTTCATTATTACCTGTAGTTAACGGATTCATAATTAAAGTCCATTCAACAACGTTACGTAATTGTCTAATATTGCCCGGCCATTCATAGGATTGAAGAGCTGCAATAGTTTCATCTGCAAAGGCACGTTCTTTTAAACCTGAAAATTTTACAAGTTGCTTAACAAAATATTTTACGAGTAATGGTATATCTTCTTTTCTTTCATATAATGAAGGTACTTTTAGAGAGGATACATTAAGGCGATAATATAGATCTTCTAGAAATTTGCCGTTATTAACTTCGTCTTGGATATTTTTAGAAGTGCCGGTAATAATTTTTATATCAACCTTAATATTTTTCCCGCAAGGTTTTGTAATAGTTTGATCTTTAAGAAATTTTAATAATTTTACCTGGATAGGAATAGGAATATTACTGACCTCATCTATATATAAAGTACCGTTATTGGCAAATTCTAAGATAGTAGGGCGTTTATTATTATTTTCCTGCTTTTCCGATTCGCCGAATAATTCTTGATTGATTTTTTTCGTAGTCATACAGGTAGGGCTGAAAATAATGAACGGATTATTAACCCTTTTAGATTGTTTATGAATTAACCTTGCTGCAAGCTCTTTACCGCTACCGACTTTACCGTGAATCATTATACGACTGCTAGAGCTAGCTGCCTTTTCTATTTCCATTTTATATTTTAAAGTTACCGAACATCCGCCTACTAATTCAGTTTTATCTATAACCTTTGATTTTAAATCTATATTTTCACGTTTTAACTTTGTTACTTCACAAGCTCTTTTAAGTAAAATAACCAATTTATCATTATTAAATGGTTTTTCTATATAATCATAAGCCCCCATTTTTATAGCATTTACCGCTGTTTCTATAGTACCGTGACCACTAATAATTATTACCGGCATTAAAGGATAGCGTTTTTTAATTATCTCTAAAATCCCAAGCCCGTCAATTTCGCTTCCTTGAAGCCAAATATCAAGTATAACAGCAGAGATCGGTTTTTCGGAAAGTATTTTAAGAGCTTGAGTACTATTAGCGGCAACCTTAGGGTTAAAACCTTCATCTTTCAAAATTGCGGCAATAATATTTCGTATATCCTCTTCATCGTCTACTATTAAAACATCTATTGGTGACATTACAATTTACCTTAAAAATATTAATGTTAAATATACGTTAATGCCGAATGTAAAAGAAAGCAACATTTTTTTATAACATTTTTGTCACAATAGTTATTTATAATGTAAAGATTGGCTAAGATTACATAATATTAAAATTATTTAAGGAATTTTAATGAATTTTATTTGCAGTTTGTAGTATTATAGGTGATTATATTATATATACTTATTTTAAATTATGCTTAACATCTTTTTAATTATTATTTCGTTATTTATTTGCTTAACAACCCACCTATTTATCAAAAAAACAGACATTTTTACCAAGCTATTAGTTTTAAACAGTTTTACGACTATTGTAAGTTTATTTATTTGTTGTTTAGGCTTATACTCAAGAAATAGTTCATATTTGGATATCGCAATTATTTATTTTCTCCTAAGCTTTATAGCAACAAACGGATATTTAAAATATTTTATAAATGAGTCGAATGAAAACAAAACAGATTCATAGGCATCTTTCCAAATTCGCTTATAGAGAGGAATTTGTAGGAGACACGAAACGCAGCACCGCAGCGTACATAAACGTATGTGAGGATGCGAGTATCGGATCGACGCACAAATTACCTCTAGAAGTAGAGCTTGGGAAGATGACTAATATAGTAATTTTAGGATGTGGTCTGAGCGGTATGCTAACGGCTCTTTCTTTTGCAACACAAGGAATTGAAACTACTATATTCGAGAGTAAGTCGGTAAAAAGTCCGGAGTTTTTTAAAGATATAAGAACGACTGCTTTAACGCCGCATTCTAAAAATTTCTTATCCTTTATTGATATATGGAAAGCGCTTGAAGAGTTTACCGCAGGAATGCAAGATGTATATGTAGTAGATAATAAGGCATCAGAGATATTAGACTTACGAAATGACGATAATAACTTGCTGGGGTATGTAGTAAAAAATAGCGATTTTAAAAAAATATTATTGTCAAAAATAACTAATAATCCTCTAGTAACATTAATTGATAATTATAAATATCAAGAAGTTATAAGCCATAATGACTATTCGGTTATAAAATTTGATAATGAACAAATTAAATGTAATTTATTAATTATATGTGATGGAGCAAATTCAAAAGCGAGGTCTCATTATTTTGCTAATGAAATTGAAAAACCTTATCAAACCGCTCTTACATTTAATATTAAGCATGAAAAGCCGCATGAAAATAGTGCTATGGAGCATTTCCTGCCGCTTGGTCCTTTTGCTTTGCTGCCTTTAAAAGATCAATATGCTTCTTCCGTAATATGGTCAACTTCTTCTGATCAAGCTGTTTTAATTATGAATTTGCCCGTAGAAGAAGTTAGATTTTTAACTCAAAGGAATGCAGGTAATTCCCTAGGTAAAATTACTATTGATAGCGAGATGAGTAGCTTCCCATTAAAAGCTCGTATGGCAAATAGATATTTTCATAATAAGATAGTGCTTATTGCCGATACTGCCCACATTGTGCATCCGCTCGCCGGGCAGGGGCTTAATCAAGGTATAAAGGATATAGAGACTTTAAGCATGGTAATTAGTAATAATGGTACGTTACAAGAATATCAAAAGCTAAGGCAAGACGATAATTTTATTATGTATAAGCTGACTGATGAGTTAAATAATATTTTTTCACATTATTCAAAAAATTTAAGATGTATAAGACAAATAGGGTTTAAGGTGATAAATAACTTTAAACCTATTAAGAATTTAATTATGAATTATGCAATGGGAGAGCGATAAGATGTCATACCGCGACTTGATCGCGGTATCCAGAAAAAAATACTGAAATTATTAGTATTGTAAATTATATTTCTAGACCCCGTGGTCAAGCCACGGGGTGACAAGATAAATATTGAGCCACGATATGACCCCGAACTAA
The DNA here is from genome assembly GCF_055791265.1 of Rickettsia sp. 109562A South Dakota. NCBI lineage: Bacteria > Pseudomonadati > Pseudomonadota > Alphaproteobacteria > Rickettsiales > Rickettsiaceae > Rickettsia > Rickettsia sp. 109562A South Dakota. Next base: position 1,215,983 of record NZ_CM147703.1, on the reverse strand, counting down.
GTATTAGAGAGCATTCATGAGTAAAGAAAATTTAAGCAGTAAATTATCTATTAATACTCCTGAAGAAGGGATAAAAAATGCTAAAGAAAGTAATGCTACTCAGTCTAATATAAATGAAAATCCCGATATATCTTAACCCCAAACTCAACAATCAGGACAGAAAAAGAAGAGAGGACTTATAGAGACCAAAGAAATGCTTGGCTTAAGAGCAGGTACGGCAGCTGCCGGTGCGGTGCTAGTCGGTGTTAAAGTTGTTAGTGCTGCAGCAAAAGTCCGTGCTAATTTGGATATTGCCGGTGCAGTAGATGATTTAAAATCTGCATCTGATATAGCTAAGGGGCTTGGCAAAGCAGCAGGGCCGGCTGATAAGTTAGTAAACCAAAAAGGTAAAATTAAAGAAGAAGGAGCAAGAAGTCCCGGATTGATTGATAAGGCAATTGACAAGGTAAAAACTTTACCGGGGCAAGCTACGGCAAATGTATTAGATAAAACTTATAAAACTTTAACCAGTAAACCGGTACTACGTGCAGCAAAGGCAGGAGGGGCTATAATTTCGATGGCTGTTAATCCGACTCCTGTAGGAATTGTAGCAGGAGCATTGTCTTTAAGTGCTATTGGATTTAATGTTGTGAAAGAAACCTTAGATGTAAGAGAAGAGCGGCATTTAAATGTTGAGAAAAAAACTTAGAAAGTATTAAAGAAAATAAACAAAAGTAGGTTCAGCAAATAGTTAATAGCCAAAAATCTATAGCTAAAGAATCGCTGGAATTACAAAAATTTCTAGATAGCAAGATTCCTGATATTTATCCAAAACAACTTGCACCTGATAAGCCTTTTGAAAGTAGTAAATTTAAAGAACTTGCTAGAGCAATTCGTGATTCTATGCTAGAGAATAGTTCTTTAATGCTTGAAGGTATTGCAAGCGGCGGTATACTAGGTATAGTAGCTGCAACCGCTACGGGATTGGTTAATACCGGTAGTGAAGCCGATAGCAATTTAGTGCGTAGAGAGCAGAGAAATGATAAAATTAATAAAATAAATAATTTGAAATTAATTGCCGGAAATTATCAAAATGAAAAAGAGTTGCAAGAATTAGAAAGACAAGAGAGAATAAATACCAAAGCATTAGAGGAATTTTTAGAAAAAATTCTGAATATTGATAAATTGAATAAAATTCAGCTGGAAGCGGCTTTTGCAACAAAACAAAAAGAAGTAGAAGCGAGACCTGAATTTGCATTTTTATTCTTCCTTGCTTCGTCAATTACTGTGTAATTTTCCTCGCAATGACGTAAACTTTTCAAGTCATCAACTGCTTCTAGGCAATATCAGTGAAATATTGTAACAGAGCATCGACATAATCACCTGCTTTCTCATATTTTAAGCCTTCTTCATATAGTTCGGTTGCGTTAAGCATATATTCTACTCTACAACAATACGGCCTATAGTGCCGCGGTAATAAGTCCCGAGGTCATACATAGCTTCGCTATAAGTAGCAGGAGTAGAGAATATGCCCTTATTAACAGCTTTGATTTTATATTGATAAGTCATTTTGTGATCGAAAATAGTGCCGAAAATCATCACTCTATCGTCACGACGGTTTGTATAGATAGGTTTCCAAATAGATATATCTACATTATTATCTCGCGGCTGTAATATATTTATATTATTATCCGGTAAAAGCTCAAATCCTGCCGGTAATAAGTCAAGTATCACCATATGACTTAGGGTTTTATTGCTACCTGATCGCATAGTGATTTCTACCGTAATATTATCACCTAATTTTACTTTGCTGACTTCTTTATTATTTGCATCAAGATATTTTTTGGTTATTTCTACGCCTTTAACTATTTCTTTATTTTCTTTTAAAACTTTGTCATAACCTGAAGTTAGAAGTTGATAGAAAAAGCCGTTACTTGAGGAAGTTAAGTCGATTTCTTTAGTTTCCTTTACCGGAAGTTCTGTAAGCATTTTCTTATTGTTTTCTAAAGTAACCTCCCCGTTAGAATAATTCACCTTAATAGTACCTCCATCTACATTATTTATATTATCGGCATAGGCAAGGCTTGCCATAATTGCGTAACTTGCCGATAAGCTATTATAGTTATCTTGAGCAAAGAGAGCTATATCTTGTACAATTTTTGAGTCAAAGTTTTTTAGTCTTTCAGGGAAATGCAGAGAAATTAAGTATAAATACTGACTATATTTTATTAGAGGATTATAATATTGATAGTCTGTTTGCGATATCGGTTTATTTAGAGTAAACTTATCTAATAATTTATCCGCTTCTTCATTCATTTGGAGCATTTTATAGCTAGCTGCTAAATAAACGCTAGTCAAATCATCCTGCCACATATTTTTATGGTACTCGTCTAAATATTTTAAAATATTTGCAATATAGCTTGTAGTAATAACACTATTTTTCGTCAGGATATAAACCGCATATGCTTTTTCTCTTGCTTCGTTTAAAGAGCTAATTGATCTATTCGCCATGTTCTCTAAGTAGTAAATACCTTGATTAAAAATATCACTTGGAACGGCTAAATATCTAGTTGCTCCCTCGCTTAAGAAATGCATAGCATAAACGGAAATAAAAGGATCGGAATCATCGTTAAAATTGTTCCAATATCTCAATCCACCGTCATAGTTTTGACGTTCCGATAAGGTTTGAAAAGCTCTTAATAATGATTCATCCATTTTTTTACGATCAGTTTTAAGAATCTGAACTAGTTCTTGTTCATTATATAATAAAATATTAGCAAAATTTTGGCTTACTAATTGTTCAGTACAGCCATAAGGATAATTATCTAGAAAATCTTTAAAACCGGAAATAATAGCAAGCGGCGATTTAGAAGCGGAAATTTGCAGCTGAGCAAATTCAGGATATAAATCTCGCAAGATTTTTAAATTAGTTTTGTTGCCTGTAATAAAGCCTGTATCAACTGTTGTAACATTAGGGCTAGCAGGGCGAACGCTCGTAGTACTAGTTAATTCTGAGCTACGCACTACTGCCAAAGATATTATACCCGGCTTTAGGTGATTTATAGAAGCCGTAACTTTGAAATCTGCCGAGCCGAGTTTATCTGTCGCTTTTAATTTAATATTAATAGTAGCTTCTTTATTTTCGTCTATTGGTATCTCTTTAGGATAATCTAATATTTTAAGCCCTTCGCTTGTTTCGATATTTATAAAAACTCGTGCATTGCCTGAATCTTTTAGGTTATTAAATATTGTTACCGGTACTGTAAACTCATCATTCGGAGCTACAAATAAAGGTAAATTTGGATTGATAATAAGATCGGATTGTACTAATAAATCAGCTTTGGAAGTTCCTATAGCGTCAAGGCTTGAAGCTATCCCTATAACTCTTAAAGTGCCGTTAAAATAGCTTGGAATATCAAATATAACTTCTCTCTCATCTAGATCTGCTTCTAAAATTCCTGACCAAAATGCTACCGGAGGCTGGCTTTTTCTTTTAAACGGATTAAGGTTTCGAGCGACATCTATAAAACCGTCTCCGGCAGGAGCCGCCATATAAGCTTTCATTAATAAAGGACGCTCAGGTAATATTAAATCCATGATTTGTGATGTTCGGACTTCCAAGGCTTTATCGTTAATGAAGTAATTAAGCGGATCGGGAGTCTGATAACCGGCAAATGATAATATCCCTTCATCAACGGCAAATATTATGATTTTACTAGGGGTTGCGGTGCGGTAATTAATTGTTAATTTTTCGCCTGATTTGATTTTTGAAGGAATTGTTAATTCAATATCTTGTTTATGTTTATAAATGCCCGCAGTAAACGGTATGACTGCATAGCTAAACGGTGACATAAAGATTTCCGTAGCTCCTATGTCTCTTATAAATTGTACATTTACATATCCCTTACCCTCAAAGCCGTCAGGGATTTTTATTTCTTGAATGCTATTATTTTTATCAGTTTTAAACCATTCAAAATTATGTACTTTATCTGTCTCGATAGTAATTAACCCATAACCTGTATAAGGAGTTATAATGTTTAAAAGAATAGTATCGCCGGCTTTATAATCATCTTTATCAAGCTTAACTTTTAAGTTAGCTTTGTCTGTTAAATTAGCCGTAACATTTCCTTCGCCTATTACCGCAAATTCAGCTTGAGCAAAGACCGTATCTTCTTTATCGGTTAAATAAATAACGTAATCGCCTGCTTCCTTAGTAGGTACGTTATAAATATAACTTTCGTTTGCCGTAATATTAATCTTATTTGAAGATATATTAGTCTCAATAGGTACCGACTTATAGGAATAATTACCGCTACTATCTGCCACTAAGTTATTTACGTAATTAATCTTTTTTAAGTTAAGAGTTAAATCAGGTACGGCTACTTTTTCTGCTTTATTTGATATGGCTATGAATTCTATTGCCGAATTTGTGTGCTTCTTAATATATTTTAGATCGCTATCGCTTCTAAACCCTATTATATAGGGCAGAGGCGAAACTATAAGCGACTTACTAGCATGTACGCTTCTTCCTGAGTCAGGCTCAAATCCTTCTGCCGAAAATGTTAGATTAAAAGTAGCGTTATAATATTTCTCAATGTTAAGGTCAAAGTTTGCCGTACCTTTAGAGTCGGTAGTAATATCTCCTAAACGCTCATTAAAAAACTCTTTATTTCCTTTGCTACTATAAAATTTATACTCTTTAAAGCTAGGTATAAAAAACTCGGTAGGTCTAATATCAATAAAGCCGCTGACTTTTCTATTTTCTGCAGGAGTACCGTAAAGATTTATAAGATTAACATTTGCTTTTAGGTCTTTTGGATGCGTCCATAGCTCACCTTGTGAGTTATTGAAGCTTATGTTTATTTTCATGCGGTCAGGCTGAAAATCACCAACCCTTACCGATACGCTATTAAGATAGTTATTGCTGCCTTTATCGCCTATCAAATATAAGCTTACATTGTATAAACCGGTTAAGGAATCATCGAAAGTGGAGAATAAATATTCACCAAACCCTTCTGCATCTAAAGTTATTTTACTTTTATCTATTACTTTCCCGCGAGGGTTAGTTACTTGTATTTCTAAAGGTAAGCCGTCAAATTTTCCTTGCCAATCAGTCTGTTTGAGCATAATACCTATATGACCTTGCTCGCTTGGTCTATAGATGCCACGATCGGAAAATAAATAAGCTTTTAATCCTTGATCGGAACTAACGGCTCCCGATACATTGAACCTCGAATAATTAACTTGCCTATCAACTCTGCTGTACGGCATGAACGAAAAATCATCCTTAGTAGTTAATACATAAGCCACCGGAGTTTTTTCTTTGGTAAAATCATTTATATTTGATAAAACAGCATGTCCCTCACTGTCGGTTTTGCTGCTGACGAGTACCTCACCGTTAAGCCCTATAATATCTGCTTTAACTCCGCTTGCCGGTTTACCGTTACTTATATAAGAAACAAATATATGATGCGTTCCGGTTTTATCGGTTTTTACTATAAAACCAAGATCGGTTACTAAAATTAATCTTTTATCTTGAGAAATAATATTATTATAATTATCTTTAGCAAAAATTTTTGCTAAGAATAAGCCTTTAGAATAAGTACCTGAATCTTCTAGATTAAAATATTTGCTAAAATCTAAATCGGTATAATTAGGTAAATTTAAATTTTGGGAATTAACTATTATTTCCTCTTGAAATACTTCAGAAATATTATACTCATTAAAAGAATATTCATTCATGAAAGTCGGGTTTTGGAAAATATTATATCTATTTGTTTGGCTGATTAAGTGATTAACTTCTTGCTGATTAATCTTATCGATTTCTACATATAATTTATCTATGCCAAGTGAATATACAGGAAGCTTTCTCTCGCCGGCTAATGAAAGAATAGAGCCGTCAGATATTAGCTTAACTTCTTTAGGATTATCCGGTGTTTGTACGATTTGGGAATAATCACTGCCAAGCGTTAAATTATCCGATGTTTTAACACCTTTATTTACTTTAACAAGCAAAGTTCTTGAGGCAAGCGTATCTACTTTAAAACTATGCATGGTAGTAATGTTCGGTACAGCAGGTAAAAGCTCAAAATTTATTTTTTCACTCGATTTAAGGATATCTGCAGTTATTTCTTTAGGACTTTGCCATTTGTAGTTTTTTTTGCTTGCAACCCCTAAAAAAGCCGGCTTGTCTTGCGGTAATAAAAATAACTCTAAATGTTTTTTTACCTCTTCGCCTGAAACCGGTGTATTTGTAGTAATTATAATTATTTGCTCCGGTTTCAGTTTGTCGTCTTTAACAATTGTAGCAGTAGTATTAGTGATTTTTAAATATGATGATAGACTTGGAATTAATACGTTTTCTTTATAAGAATATCTTATGTTATTTGACGTTTTATTATTTTGAGCTTCTACATTTTTTTGAGCAAAATTTTCTCCGCCGTATAGAGGTTTAACGCCGTCTTTTATACTTATGGAAACGGTATCTTCCTTATCCTTAAGCGGTGGTATATTAGTAATAATCGTAGCTTCCGTGTTATCTGTATTAAATTTGATAGAAAACGGTAATTTTTCTTTAGTTGATGATTTAATAAACTCTATTCTTTCCTCTAACGTCTTAGGATCGATAGGGTAGTTAAAGGCTATTTTAGTTTGAACAAATTTTTTGGAAATATCGATATTATCCTGCAGATAATTCATTTCTTTAATAATAGGAAGTAGAGGCAAAGTTGTGAAACTTATATTGTGACTTTTTAAACCGATAAAATGAGGAAATATATAATCTTCGATAGTAATCTTATAAGTTTGATGAGCTGCAAAATTGCTTTCCGGAGTAAAACTTATGTTATACCACCAGCCAAACCGCCATTCTCCTTTAATATCAGGTGAAATAGATATGTAATCATTCAGTCTTTTTCCGTTAAAAGCCCTAGCTCTCTTTGCGGCTTTGTACACCACTCTTTAATTCTAGAATCGCAAAGATCAATATTTAACGAATTCTTACCGGCTAACAGATTTTCATTAGTTAATTTAAAATATAAAGGTATTTTTTCGTTAAAACTGGCAGCAATTACTTGTAAATTTATTAAACATAAGAAAATTATGAATATAAATTTGCGGAAAATATTTTTCATATCTATAGCTTATAATTTTTGATAACTTCAATTATATATAAATAAAATTAAGTAAAGCAATGAATAAGGATATTTTTTCAATATTTAACAAAATTTTTTTTATCATTTGGTCAGGAATATAGCTATGAGATTATCATAATACTCGGATTTACTATATTTAGGAGGCAACTATTTGCACGAGCTATTTGTGTATTACTTTTCACTACAATTTTAAATATATTGCTAAAATATACATTTGAAATACCTTTAAATCCTGCGTTAAAGGTTTTGCTTTCCCTAGCGGTCATATGAGCAGTGGCGTAGTATTTTACGGTTGGTTTTTTGCGAATATTAGACATTCCCTATTACGAATAATAATAGTAGTGATTTTAACCGGTATTGGATTTCGCTGATTTATAAGGGTTATCATTATCCGGTTGATATTATTGCGTCTATAACAATTGGAATAATGGTTGTTGCTTTTGTATATAGTTTAACCAAAGAGGAGATTGTTCAAAAATATCCTTTTATGCTTGGAGCGTTTTTGTGGGCGTTAACCGTGCCGATGGTAGCTTATCTTAAAATTATTGAAGTGAATTGTTTTGCATGGGTATGGACGGTATTTTGGGGATTGCTCGGTTTTACTATTTCTTGGGGGTTATTTTATAAATATTTGGAGCTCTCAATCAAAATTAAATTATTTCTTCAACTTAGTTATAATTGTCGTTTTAATAGCGTTGATTGAATATATTAATTATTTATTCAAGCAATATTTAGGATATCAATTTTATTTAACTTGGTTCTTAATAGGCTTTAGTTTTCTACTATTGGTAAGATTATGTCATATTCACGTACGATCAACGCATTAGTATATGAAGTGCGTTAAGTTGCACTTCATTTTCTTATTTATCGTGTAAGGCGAAATTTCCTATTGACTTTTATATAAAACAGTATAAGTTTCTTTACAATTTAATTTCTTATAAAGAATTTATGCTAGGTTATGAAAAAGCACAAACAAGTTTAAATAGAGAACGAAAAGAAGCAATAGGTTTACTGTCCATAGGTACTTTCCTTGAGTATTTTGATTTAATGATTTATGTACATATGGCAGTACTTCTTAACGAGTTATTTTTTCCAAAAGCCGATACTCAGACTGCCGCTATATATTCAGCTGCTGCTTTTTGTTCGACATTTGTTTTTAGACCCTTTGGGGCTCTACTTTTTGGTTGGATAGGCGATAAGTATGGAATGGACGTAAATCTACTGTGATTATAACTACTATTTTAAGGGCTTGTTCTTGTGCTGTTATGGCAGGATTACCTACTTATGCACAAATAGGCGTTACGACGGCTACTTGGATATAGTGACTATATGCCGTATTATTCAAGGTATGTCAGCTCTAGGTGAGATAATTGGAGCAGAACTTTATCTTACAGAAACAATAAACCTTCCTAAACAATATCCCGTTGTATCATTAATTTCTTCTTTTTATGTTCTTGTAGGTGTTGCGGCTCTAGGTTTAGCATCTATAATTTCTCATTATGGTTTTAGTTGGCGAATAGCTTTTTTTATAGGAACATTTATTGCTATAACAGGAAGTTATGCTAGGACTCGTTTACGTGAAACTCGTGATTTTATAGACGCTAAACAACAAGTTAAGAATATTTTTAATAAAGCTAGTGTAAATATAAAAATACTAGAAAATGATCCAATTTGGAAAGAAAAAGTTCACTGGAAAACTTTTTTATATTATTTTTTAATTCAATATACTTGGCCTGTTACATTTTATATTACCTACATATATTGTACTAATATTTTAAAAAGTTCTTTTAATTATACTCCTGAAGAAATTATAACTCACAATTTTATTGTATCGATAATACAGTTTTTTGGCGGCTTAATTTTTAGAGCTTATTTGAGTGGTATAATAAATCCTTTAAAAATTCTTAAAGGATTTTTAGCTATATTTTTACTATTTATCTTAATTTTTCCTTATTTATTAAATAATCTTCATACTCCAACAGAATTACTTATTATCCAATCAATTATAGTAATTACCGGCTTAGGAGATGCACCAGCAGTACCAATTTTCTTTAAACATTTTTCTGTTTTTAAAAGATTTACTTATTCAAGTTTTTTATATGCTTTATCTCGTGCTTTAATATATTTAGTTACTTCGTTTGGTATAGTATATTTAGTAAGCTATTTTGGACACTGGGGAATATTAGTTATCAAGTATAAGCTATGGATTCGGGATACAGTATTTTGAGCAGTTAGAAAAGAATCGTGAGAACTATTTTCAGAAAGAGCAATTTGCTTAGGAATATCAGAGTAAGCTATGTTTAAACATAGTTCTATTAATTTATTCTTTACTTGCGATCTGCCTAGATACATACTTAAAATTAGAAATCCCTTTAAAGTTTCTTCAATAATCTTTCTAATTTTCTCAGGTGATTTGACTCCTAAAGTTTGTACATTATGAATTCTATCAAAGAATTTTATAAGAGCGGTATCATATCTTTTTTGTTTAACTAATAAATTAAGACTTTCTTCAGCACTAATTTTCCCGTAGGATTTAATCCTAGTTAAACCCTCTACATGTCTTGCTACTTCTATTTCAAAAATTTCGGTGATCATCTCTTCAGTAAGTTCTGTATCCTCAATAGTATCGTGAGAAGTAGAGCGGCATTTATCATGTTAGAAGTAAAAAGCTTAGGGCTTCATCTGCTACAAACTCCGCAAGCATAATCGCAACCTCAATTGGATGAGAGTAATAAGGCTCGCCTGATTGACGCATTTGAGAGCCGTGATATTTACGGGCATAATAAATGCTTTTTTAACTTCCTCTATATCAACAGGGTTTTTTACTTTAGCGTTTAAATATTCGAGTTTATCGAGTAGCTTTTTAGCGTAAACGCAAACTTCAAACTTTTCTTTCCAAGAGCTTATATCTTCCATAAAAGTTATTTCTTATTTTTGTTAATGATAGTTGATTACAATTATAGTAAAAATTTAAAAATTGTAATAATAAATAGCTTTTTAATCCTAACGAAGTATTAATAATTTTAATCCTTTAGTATTTTAACAACTATCATTCTGTTTTATTAGTTGCTTTAGCTTTTTGTTCTTGCTGTAATTTATACTCTGCTGCTTTTTCTTCCATATAGTTAAAAAAGAAATAACAAAATGTTAAAAAACTAGTAAGAATAATAGCAAATGTTACTAATATTAACTTAAGTTCTTTCCTTGACTCTTCAGCTTTTAAAGGCTTTTCTTCCTCTTCATCAATTAAGATTCAGAGGTTTAAAAATTAACTTATATATGAATGATAGAGCTTAATTATCACCTGAGAGAAGTAATCTATAGAAGTAATTAAAATAAGTCAATAATTTTAATCATTAGTTGTAATCATATTTTGATATAAAAACCTAATTTATTTGGAAGTTGTATAATTGATATAGAGACTTAGGTAAAGGAAATTTTTATGAATATCGATAGACTAGCCGAAGCTTTAAGCTCGTTTCAGTAAAGTTATTATTAATGCGAAGTTTAGGATAAGTTCTATGTCTTAAAAGTTTTAAAATAACTGGCGCACCCGAGAGGAGTCGAACCCCTAACCTTATGATCCGTAGTCATATACTCTATCCAATTGAGCTACGGGTGCTAAGCTTTAAGTAAATTTATATATTAAATTTAGTGCTTAATTTCTAAGTCTTATTTCTTGTTGCTAACATACGAAGAAGCATATATAAAAGCATAGCATTTGTCAAGAAACATAGAGGGTTCTTATATTTCTCTAAATAATAAAATATAAAAAATTATAATTAATAGTTGAATTATCGTATTATATATTGTATATAGAGGTTCATAAATTAACATGAGAAAAAAATGAATAAAATAAAATTAATTATAATTTACTTATTTTGTATTAATATGACTGCACAAGCAGACAATATATCGGAAACCGCTAAAAAAAATTTAGAGATAATTAACTCTTTAAATGTTGAGGAAAAATGGCAGAAAGGTAATGTAATAAATTGTAAGTCAGGAGAAACTTTATTAGAAGAAACAGAAAAATATAACTCTCCTAAGTTAAAGCGTTTGACTCATTGTAGTTGTTTTGCGTATTGCTAGTGCAGCCTTAGGTCTTCCAAATAAGTCTCTACTTCCTCATCCTGAAAGCGATAAAGAATTTATACCTACTTTATCAAATAAGCAAGCTGAGTGGCTTGAAACAGACGGAATAAAAAACGGATGGAATTATATTAAAGCAGGAAATCGTGATGATAGTTTTATTCAAGCACAAAAGTTTGCTAATCAAGGATATTTTGTTGTATCCGTATATAAAAATGCTAATCCAAAAAGAGCAGGGCATATTGCCGTTGTAGTACCAAGTAGTAAGGATATAGAAAAAATAACAAATGAAGGACCGGACACAGCTCAAGCCGGTAATATTAATTTTTCCTGTAACTCTTTGAAAAAGGGTTTTAGGAATAAAAAAGATGCATTTAAAAACAACGAAATAAAATTTTATTATTATAAAATATAACAAAAATCAGTAAGGTATTGGCATTAAATTTCAAAGCGAACTTGTATAGCGTCATTCATAAAGCTTGATATGTGATATTTCAATACAAGCAAATATTGCTGCATTCGCCTGTACTCACGTACGCTCTGCCTTAAATTCATCAAATCTTCCGCTTTATGAATTTAGCTGTACAGCATAGGTGAAGCTTATAAAATTTGGGTTAATACCTTATCGGTTGAAGAAAATTATCTTTCATGTTGTTGTGAATTATTCTTCTTAAAAGAAGGAGTGGATTTTGGGGATTGGATAGAGCTTTGAGTGATTGGATAATTTTTAAAAGTTTGTTGCATTTTTTTGATTTGTTCTATAGTTTTAGGTAAATTTCGAGATGGTTGACTTAACACTTCCTTAATGTTAGTTTTCTCAGCTCTATTAATTATAGGCTTAGTATTAATAAACGCTTTAACTGCCAGTTTTCCTACTTTTTCAGCTAAATATTCTTCCTTATCTTGTCCTTTAGTTGTTGTAATAATTCGATTAAAAATTGAAAGTTTTGTTGTTTCATGAAGATGTTTCAATGAATCAACCACTTGTTCCTTATGTTCTTCCAAATATTTTGTATCTAATTTAGATAAAGCATTCTGATATTGTTTAGTTTGGGTGCCCGTAAGGGGAGGAGTAATATCTTTTAATGCCTTAGATATTTTTTCATTGAGTATTAATCTGTTGTTAAATTCATTAATCTTATTATTAATTGCTTCATTAAAATTTTTTACATTTGCAGGATTCTCGAGTTTAGCCTTATCTAAAGTTATTACTTCATAAGGTTTGTCATACTCGGTTTTAAGAGTAATCGGTGGGTTACCAAAAGCTTTTTTTATTTCCGGTCCGATAATATTTTCTGCTAGCTGATCTTTAAGCCCATTATTTCCGTTTATAACTATATCTTCATATAATTTGTCGGGTATATATATATATAATATTGTTAACCAAGTTCTTTTTCTCGCCCATATTCATTTGAGCGGCTTGACCGTCTATTAATTCACTAAAAGGTACAGCTTCATTTATAACCTCTTGTTTAAAACGATTTTTTATTAAATTATTTATTTTTTCATTAGAAGTAAAAGCTTCTCGAAATTCAGTGGAAAACTTTTCCATTTCTTGTTTCAGTTCCTTGAAACTATCAGGGCTCCTGCTTCTACTGCCCTTTGTATTCTTTCATTTATTGCAAGTATTGTTGCCGGAACATTTATAACGTTGTTCTTTATTACTGCTTTTTTTCCATTTATTTCTATTGTAGAAGTGTAATTAGGATCAGCCTAAAATGTTCCTTTAAAATCTTTGCTATTAATATCCATAGGTTCTTTATCTGCTATTATTTGATTTTTTAACTGCCCTAGAACATAACCTTCTATATCCCTTATATCGTTTCTTGCACCACTAATAATTTCTTTAATTTGCTTCTCAGTAATAGGTGATTTAGCTGGTTGGTTGTCTTTCTACATAATAACGCCCCTAACTTATTTATTAATTCTATTAAACTATTATTTAATTCCATCAACAAGTTAATTTAAATTAAACTAAGTTAAATATTATTAAATTATTACTTAAAAAAGCATAAGTTAAGATTTTTTATAGATAAGTTTTTGAGGGCCTATTAGGTATTATTGTTGCGTGGAGCAATAACTCCGATGTCATACCGTGGCTTGACCACGGTATGACAGGGGTGGGATTGATCCGTGCAACAACGTTTTGAGTTGTTCGTTAGAGGTTTTAATATTTACGCAACAGCATCTATCCATGAAACTATTTCTGTGCTTCCTGCTAGATCTACCGTTTCACTGTAACTAGGTAAATTATCATAAACAAGATGAGCTACGCCGGCTACTCCGTTTACTATACCTGCTGTATTTTCGTAAGTGAAATTTGCCGCTTCTATGCCGGTATAAACTGCATTTTTAGCACATTCCATGGCATTATGCGGAGAAGCCACAACTGCTGCTGTAACAAAAGTTGCCATAACGGCTGTAGGATGATGATAAATTGCACCCGCCACTCCTGCTACTATTCCGCTTACAATTTTCGGCATAGCAAATCCAAAAGCATGACCGGTCATTACTGTGCCGGCAAATTCTTTGTAAGCACAAAGCCCAAGTAAACCTTGCGTTGCTGTTTTAGCACCGTATGTAGCTGTTGCAGTAGCATATTATTCCACAGTTTGCTAAAGCTTTACCGGCATTAGCAAAATGACCTGTAGCATTAGAAAAATATTCGGATGTTTCTTTAGAAACGGTTATTCCTTTATATGATTTAAAATTAAACATAATTTTTCCCCTTTAAAAATAAATTGATTTAATTATTAATTTAGTCTTTAAATTTACTTAAAAAAGTAATAATCAATTAACATACTCTAACTAAATATTATAATGCGTTATTGATAGTTTTTGTCTTAGGTGCATTATACACTAATATGTCATCGCATATCAAGGAGAAGTATTAAATAATTCTTAAAAAATTAATAATTTCTTATTTTATAAGAGTGGAAAATATATCAAATATAGACAAAGTCTTTACATCCTTTATAATAAATCAGATGTAGAAATAGAAGATGTATATGAGTGATAAATTAGATTTTTATGAACAAGACATTGAAAATAACTTTGAAAAGCAGCAAAAGTTTAATAATCAAAGTGAAATAGCTTTATTGCAAAAGTCTGCAAAAATATATGTGAGTAAAATGTCTATAGTGAAAGTGACTAACAGAAAAGCAAAAAAAGAATTTTTAAAAGGATAAAAAATATTACTATGACCTTTATTAAAGAATTTATAAACAAAGGATATTTCCATCAATGTACCGATTTGGATCGGTTAACTAGTATAACGAAAGAAACAAAAATAGCTGCTTATATAGGTTTTGATTGTACTGCTACATCACTTCACATCGGTAGTTTAATGCAGATAATGATCCTGCGATTGCTTCAGCAGTATGGGCATAAGCCTATTGTGATTATCGGCGGAGGTACGAGTAAAATCGGTGATCCTACTTGGAAAGACGAAGCACGTAAAATTTTAAGTAAAGAAGATATAGCTAAAAATGCTGAGGGTATAAAGAAATTACTGTCAAAATTTATCAAATTCGGTGAGGAGAGCAGCGATGCTATTATGCTAGATAATTCAGAGTGGCTAGATTCTCTTAATTATTTAGATTTCCTACGGGATTTCGGTAGCTATTTCTCGGTAAACCGCATGCTAACTATGGATTCGGTAAGACTAAGGCTTGAGCGAGAGCAGCATTTAAGCTTCTTAGAATTTAACTATATGTTGCTGCAAGCATATGATTTTTACTATTTAAGTAAGCATTATAATTGTAGTTTACAGCTTGGCGGTAGTGATCAATGGGGCAATATCGTAATGGGAGCGGATTTAATTCGTAAAATAAGCGGCAAAGAAGTATTCGGTATGACGACGCCGCTACTTACGACTAGCTCAGGTGCTAAGATGGGGAAGACTGCTGCAGGTGCCGTGTGGCTTAATGAAGATTTATTAAGCCCGTATGATTATTACCAATATTGGCGTAATTGTGAGGATGCCGATGTAATTAGATTTGCCAAATTATATAGTGAGTTAAACACTGAAGAATTTACAAAATTTGAGAATTTAGTAGCTGAAGATATTAATGCAGCTAAAAAACAGCTTGCTTATGAGTTAACGAAGCTTTGTCATTCGGAGCAAGCGGCAAAATCAGCTCTAGAAACTGCAGTAAAGATATTTGAACAAGGAGCAATCGATGAAAACCTGCATACGGTCGTTTTAGAACCGGAAATATTACAATCAGGTATTAGTGCATATGAGTTATTTCACGAAGCAGGTCTTGCTACCTCTAAATCAGAAGCACGCAAACTTATAAGAGGGAAAGGAGCTAAGATAAATGACAAGTTAATAGAAGATGAGAACATGATAATTAATACTAATTTCTTACTTGATAAAAATGTTATAAAACTCTCTGCCGGTAAAAAAAGACATATATTGGTTAGGATTTGAGAAGAATACTTGAATGTAAAATTAAGTTATGCTAAATTGAAACTATAAAATTTAATTGGATTGATATAGCCGTGTTTCAGCGTTTTATAAAAGAAGTAGTAGAGTGATATTCTAAGTTTTTTCCAGTAGTCGGTATTACCGGTCCTAGACAATCAGGAAAAACTACTCGAGCTAAAATGTTATTTCCTCACTTACCTTATGTATCGTTAGAAAATTTAGATATTAGACTGCAAGCAAAAGAAGATATGCGCGCCTTTTTATCTAGATATTATAATGGAGCTATTTTTGATGAGGTGCAACATGTGCCTGAGTTATTATCTTATTTACAAGGGATAGTAGATGACTCACCTCAAAAAGGAAGATATGTAATTACCGGTTCTCAAAATTTTGCCCTTAATCATCATATAACACAATCCCTTGCAGGGCGTATTGGGATGGTTACTTTATTACCTCTTAGCCTTGTGCTGAAATTCAAAAAGCAGAAAATCCTTTAACTTCTATATTTAAGGGCGGTTATCCTTCTGTGCATAATCTAAATATATCCTCCCTTGATTTTTATCCAAACTATATTCAGACTTATATTGAACGAGATGTGCGGCAACTAAAAAATATCGGTGATTTAAATCAATTTCATAATTTTTTTAAATTATGTGCAGGCAGCATAGGCCAGATTGTGAATTTTTCATCTCTTGCCCAAGATTGCGGTATTTCGCATACTACGGCTAGGCAGTGGCTTAACATACTTGAAGCGAGCTATATTATTTTTTTCTTCAGCCATTTTATAAAAATTTTAACAAGCGACTTATAAAGATGCCGAAATTGTATTTTTATGATACCGGTATTGCTTGCAATTTGTTAGGACTTGAACAAGATAAACAATTAGAAAGTCATGACCTTAAAGGGGCATTATATGAAAATTTAGTTATATTAGAACTTTTAAAAGGTAGATTAAATTTAGGATTACCGACAAATTTTTATTTTTGGCGAGATAAAACCGGATATGAAATAGATTGTATTGGTGAGTGGGGCGGTAAGATCAAAGCGATAGAGATTAAATTTAATTCCACTCTACAGGCAGATTTTATTAAGAATCTAACCTATTTTTCTAAACTTGATCCTAATATTGAAAATTATTTAGTTTATCATGGAGAGCAAAACGGTAGTTTTTTAAATACTAATTTAATTCCATTAGGACAAATCAATCAAATATTAAAATGATTAAAGCAACGAAAATAAGGCTTGATGAATATTTGCTGCAAAAAGGTTTTGTAACAGATATTACCATAGCACAAAGCTTGATTATCCAAGGTAAAGTACATAATAAGTATGAGCAGTTAATTAAGCCCGGGATACAGGTTAATATACATGACACCAACATTAAGGTAAAGCTACCGAAGCATAATTATGTTTCAAGGGGTGCATTAAAGTTAATTGCCGCTTTGGATGATTTTAAAATTACTCCTGAAAATTTAGTTTGTATTGATATCGGTAGTAGCACCGGTGGTTTTACCCAAGTGTTACTTGAGCGTAAAGCAAAATTAATTTTTGCCGTAGATGTCGGGTATGGTGAGCTTCATCCTAAATTACGCGACAATTTGCAAATTAAAGTGCTTGAGAAGACTAATGCACGATATTTAACCGATAAACAAATAACAATGAAGCCTGATTTAATTGTTTGTGATGCCAGCTTTATTAGTTTAACTACTATATTACCGACTTCACTAAATTTAGCTAAAGAAGATTGTATGCTTATTGCTTTAATAAAACCGCAATTTGAAGTCGAAAAGCATGAGGTTGAAAAAGGCGGTATTATAAAAAATCCTATTCTACATCAAAAAGTATGCGATAAAATCAAAGATTGGCTTGAGAAAGAGCATAATTTTAAAATATTCGGTATAATAGAAAGCCCTATACTAGGTGCTAAGGGGAATAAAGAGTTTTTAATATGTGGAAAAAGAAAAAATGGCTATTTTTCTATAACTTATCCTTAATTTGAATTATTTTAGTAATTATTGCATCTTCTAATGTATAATTATTCAATGTTTTTATAAATGCTTCACTTGCTTCTTTAATAAAATATTTAAATTGGCATGAATTTGTAATTCTACAGCTATTAGTATTTTTATTGAAACATTCTACTATATCCATATTAGGTTCTAATTTTTCTATTATATCTCCCAACTTCATGGAAGAAGGACTAAATGCTAGCTTAATTCCCCCTCCTTTTCCTTTACTACTATTAATATATCCTAATTGTGCTAATCTATGGACCACTTTTACCAAATGATTAAGGGAAATATTATAGTACTCTGATATCTCTTTTACACTACAAATTCTTTCCGGTTTTGAAGTAAGATATATAAGGCTACGTAACCCGTAGTCGGTAAAACTTGTTAACTGCATAAAAATTTTATTTATTTTTATCTTGAATATACAAAAAAACGTCTATATAACTCTTACTATAATATGTATTTTAAATACATATTATAGTAAGAGTTATATTATTAAAAAAGAGTTATCATGTCTAGAACAATTATAGTGAAAGAAATAAGAAAAGCTGCTGAGCTATTTAAGAATTTCGATATTACTAAATCTTTAAATTTTTATGAAAATTTAGCAGCTAAATATGAAGCAGTAGTAAATGAATTTTTTAATAATTGATAGTTTTAATACCGAAAAACCTGAGAAAGGAATACAGCCAAATGCAATGAAAAATTTTTTAAATCTTACCGGCAGTAGTATTCTAAAGGCTTTAAGTTCATATAATGAAACAGATGAAGTAGATCTTTTAGAAGTGATCCAATCAGCGTTAGAGAATGATCATAAATTTAAAAGCGGTATCAAAAATTGTTGGTATACATGTAGGACGTAATATTCCTTCAGAGCTATATCAACCTGTTGCTGAAGAACTTATATCAAGTGTAGAAGAGGGTAACAAGTTAGTAACGGAAATATTAAATATAGTAGGAGAGCATTTTGTAAGTACCGAAAAGAAGCAATACGATGAATTAAAAGAAAAATATAACATAGAGAGTTTTGAAGGTCATAAAATAAAAATCGAAATAGAAGGTGCTGATAAAAATACGTCAAAAATAAAATTTTATAGACAAAATGAACAAGAAGTAATACCGCACAAATATGGGAAATTATTACTGTTAAAGTAGGAGAAAAATACAGTGAATTTACAGTTATAAAAACCGGTCATGATGAAGAAGGTCATTATTATGAATGTCTAATAAAGAAAAATCCTAATGGAACTGTAACAAAGTATCTATTTGATTCTGAAAATCAGCTAGTAAAAGTACACCCTTCGTATATTGAGTCGGATATAGAAAGCAATAAAGATCTCGTTCTTATCAGCGGCGGGTCAGGGGAAAGCCATTCTATTTCTAGGATTAATAGTATAACAAATGAAGAAAATGTTAAGCTTCCCGCCGTTATCCACATTATTCACTCTACTAGAAATAAAAACAGTGACACATTTCAATTAGATGCAGCTGTAAAAAAATTAACTGATATTGCAGCAATATGTGATACTGAAATTCACTATGATAAATTTTATACTCAAGATACTGATGATAATATTAATGGGAACGATAATATACATTATCATACCGGTAGAATAGCTGAAGAATTTTTATTAGGCCTTTTAAAAGGTGAAACTTATGAAATTTGTGGTCCTAATTCTTTTAACAATTATGTGCAGTATATATTAGAAGAGAACATGGGGGGTGTAGATACTTTAATTCATGTAGAAGAATTTTGCTCATCAGGAGGAAATTATGATCCATCTCTAAGCGGGCAAGAGGGATTATCGAGTATTTGCCCATTTATAAATATATCGTTTTACAATCAGACCACGATATGACACAGAGGGCTTTTTTCGATCCATGCAACAAAGCCGCTTTTAGCTAAGAATGATATCGGTAGTCTAATAACAAGGTTCCGCCTCCGCGGGAAGGTATTGTTGCGTGGATCGAAAAACGCGTTCAGTGTCATCCCGTGGCTTGACCATGGGATTTATAAAAACAACTTGTAGTAGTCAAGTTTTACTGGATACCGCGATCAAGTCGTGGTATGACAGAGGTGAAATCGATCCACTTAACAACGCTTTCCCGCGGAGGCGGGAATCTAGAAAAATAACCTTAATATAGGTACATATTTGATAAAATAAACATATAAAAAAACAAATTTTTTATATGTTTTCCTAGATTCCCGCTTCTGCGGGAATGACAATAAAGTACGAAAAAGATGAAGTTAAATATTGCTTATATATTCTAATTAGTGTATTTTCATTACGGATAAGCATTATAAAAATTATAGATAGGTGGGTTTATCCCACTTTTTTGTTATAAACATCGAATATGCAAACTATTGAACAACAAATAACAAATGTAATAGAAGAATCCTTGATGGATATGGGGTTCGAGTTAGTTCTTGTTAAGTTTAAAGGTGTTAACTCTAAAGTAGTTGAGATATTGATTGATAGCTTAAACTGCGAAAAAGTATCTGTGGAAGATTGTACTAAAGCAAGTAGGACTATTTCCGCTATTCTAGATGTTGAAAATTTGATAGAAGATGCATATTCTTTAGAAGTAGCATCAAGCGGCCTTGAACGTCCGTTAGTAAAGTTTGAAAATTATAATAGATTTTTGGGAAGAGAAGTTAAAATCAAACTTAAAGAATTATTGAACGACAAAACCCGTTATCAGGGTAAAATCATTAAAGCCGAAAATAATAAAATATATTTAAAATGTGAAGAACAAGAAGTACTAATTGATTATGATTTAATTAAAAATGCTAATCTAGTTTTAACGGAAGAAGTATTTAAAAAATTGCTAAAGCAATACGAGATAATTTATGTCTAATATAGGTAATGTGGAAATTTTACAAATTATAGATTCTGTAGCTCGCGAGAAAGGAATATCAAAAGAAATTTTAATTTCAACGGTTGAACAAGCGGTACAAGTAGCAGGACGAAAAAAATACGGTAATGAATATAATATTAAAGCTCAGATAAATAGGAAAACCGGTGAGATAAATCTTTTAAGGATCTTAAAAATAGTAGAAAATGTAGAAGATTACTTAACGCAACTCTCATTTGAAGAAGCTTTAATAAAAAATCCGGAAGCTAAAATCGGTGATGAGATATATGAATATTTACCGCCGATTGATCATGCTAGAGTATCGGCTCAAGTTGCAAAACAAGTTATAACTCAACGTGTTATAGAAGCTGAACGTGAAAAACAATATCATGACTTTAAAGATAGAAAAGGCGAAATTATAAACGGGATAGTTAAGAGAATAGAATACGGTGATATAATAGTCGATCTAAGTCGTGCTGAAGCAATAATAAAAAAAGATCAATTAATTAAGGGCGAGAATTTTAAACCTAATGATCGTATAAAAGCATATGTACAGGATGTAAGGCAAGAAACAAAAGGACCTCAAATTTTCTTGTCTAGAGTAGATAACCAAATGCTGGTTAAGCTATTTAAGCTAGAAGTACCTGAAATTCTTGAAGATATTATTCAAATAAAATCGGTAGCACGTGATCCTGGTTCAAAAGCAAAAATAGCGGTATTTGCTTCGGATAGTAGTATAGATCCCGTAGGCTCATGCGTAGGTATTAGAGGTAATCGAGTAAAAGCCGTAACAAATGAGTTAAACGGAGAGAAAATTGATATAGTATTATGGAGTAATGATCTTGCACAGTTTATAGTTAATGCTCTTGCACCGCTTGCAGCCGCTGAAATTACAAAAATTTTGATTGATGAGGATAGGCATAAGGTAGAAGTAGTAGTTTCGCAAGAAAATCAAAGTATTGCAATAGGTAGAAGAGGGCAGAATGTCCGCTTAGCTTCTAAGCTTACCGGTTGGAATATCGACATAATGACCGAAGAGCAAGAGTCAAAAAGAAGAAATGAAGAATTCTTAACTTCTACGGAATTATTTATGGAAGCTTTGGATGTTGAAGAAGTTATAGGTCAGCTTTTATCGGTAACGGGATTTAATTCAGTAGAACAAATTACAAGTAGTGAGATTAGTACTTTAACAAGAATTGAAGGTTTTGAGGAAGCACTTGCCGTAGAGATCAAAAATCGAGCTATTAATTACGTTGACCTTAAAAATGAAAAGATTATCAAAAAGTTAGAGGAGCTGGGAGTTGAGCAAGAATTAATAGATATATTAGAATTACCGCTTGAATTAATATTAAAATTTGCCGAATATGGTATAAAGACCATAGAAGATTTAGGAGAGATGCGCGTAAATGAATTTAAAAATTTAGCTCCAAATTCTAATATAACGGACGAAAATATTAAATTGCTGATTAAAACTGCTAGACAGCATGGCGAATTAAAAGGTCATTAGAGGATTGGGTATAGGGTGTATGTCATTCCTACGAAAGCAGGAAGTAAGAAAAAACCTATAAAAACTTGTTTTTTATAGGTTTGTTTTATCAAGTATGTCCTGTTATTATTAGAATATTTATTCTGGATTCCCGCTTCTGCGGAAATAACATCAGTACAGAATTATACAATTAGCTTTTCTCCGTAATAGACGGGAAAAACAGAAACACAAAGGTTTTAAATATGACGGATAACCAGGAAATCAAACCCAAAAAGTTGACGCTTGGCAATTCAAAATTATCGCTTAATAAGTCTTTTGACTCTCTTACAGGAGCTCAAAGCTTTGTTAATGCTAAATCTAAAACGCTAGTAGAAGTTAGAAAAAGCTCTACCGGTAGTACTACTACCCTTTCATTAAATAAAGAGAGAAATAGCTTAGATCAAACTGTTATTGATGCTAATAAGGAAGAATTTAACAGACGTTTATCTATTCTTAAAAAAGCTGCTGAGCAATCTAAATTAAATGACCCTTCACAAATAAGCACTTTAAGTAAACTTGCAAGTATTAACCAGTCTGCTAACTCAAAAATAGAAACTCTAGAAACTGATAAAGAAGTTGAACAAAAACAGCAAAATACCGAAGAAAATAAAGTAGAAGTTAGTGCTAAAATCGTTCAAGGTGATGAAGATATACCGTCGCAAATACCTAAAAAGAAAGAAGAAACTTTTGTAAAGTCTCCTTTAGTAGGGATGCGAACACGTTACAGTATAGAATCAGAGAAAGAGTTAGATAAAACAGCAGAGAGTAAAGTAGTTGCACCAAAGATTAAGCTAGAAGAACCGAAAAAATTCAAAAAAGCTGATCTTTTCAATATGCTGAGTGACGATGAAAGCGGTAGTGGTAGAACTAGAAGTTTTGCTTCTATAAAAAGAGCAAGAGAAAAAGAAAAACGTAAATTAGTATCGCAAGCACCCGAGAAAGTATATAGAGAAGTGACGATACCGGAAGTTATCGGAGTCGGTGATCTTGCAAATGCTATGTCTGAAAGAGTGGCTGATGTAATTAAAGAACTAATGAAGCTTGGTATTCTTGCTAATGCCAGCCAAGCAATAGATGCCGATACGGCGGAACTAGTTGCAACAAATTTAGGGCATACAGTAAAAAGAGTCCAAGAATCAGATGTTGAAAATGTTTTAATTAGTGATGATAAGGTTGAAGATTTAAGAACACGTGCACCGGTTGTGACGGTAATGGGACATGTAGATCACGGTAAAACCTCATTACTTGACGCTCTTAAATCTACAGATATTGCTGCAGGTGAGCTAGGCGGAATTACTCAACATATCGGTGCTTATAGAGTAACTCTTGCAGACGGTAGAGCAATTACTTTTATTGATACTCCCGGGCATGAAGCTTTTTCGGAAATGCGGTCAAGAGGTGCTAAAGTAACGGATATAGTTATTATAGTGGTCGCAGCAGATGATGGAATCAAAACACAAACGGTTGAAGCAATTAATCATGCGAAAGCAGCTGGTGTTCCTATAATTGTTGCTATTAATAAGATTGATAAGCCTGATATTGATATTGAGCGTGTAAAAAACGAGTTATATATTCATGAAATTATTGGCGAAGAAGCAGGGGGTGACGTTATGGTTATTCCTATCTCGGCACTAAAGAAAATTAACTTAGATAAACTTGAGGAAGCAACTTTATTAATTGCAGAAATGCAGGATTTAAAAGCAAGCCCTTTCGGTTCGGCTGCCGGTGTTGTAATCGAGTCAAAAATTGAAAAAGGAAGAGGAACGCTAACCACTATATTAGTTCAGCGAGGTACTTTAAAAAACGGTGATATTATAATAGCCGGTACTTCTTACGGTAAAGTTAAAAAGATGACTAATGATAAGGGACTAGAAATAGCGGAAGCAACTCCGTCTGTTCCTGTAGAAATTCAAGGTTTAAACGAAGTGCCTTTTGCCGGTGATAAATTTAACGTAGTACAAAACGAGAAACAAGCAAAAGATATAGCTGAATATAGAATGCGTCTTGCTAAAGAAAAGAAAATATCTATTGCTCCGCGTTCAAGTTTAGAAGATTTATTTTTGAAAGCTTCCGGTAATAGTAAAATTAAGGAATTACCTTTAATTATTAAAGGTGATGTTCATGGTTCGGTTGAAGCTATTTCGGGTAGCTTATTAAAATTACCGAGTGATGCGATAAAACTGCGTATACTTCATAGCGGTGTAGGTCCGATAACGGAATCCGATATATCTCTTGCACATGCTTCTTCGGCTATTATTGTCGGCTTTAATGTTAGAGCAGGGGCAAATGCCTTAACTGCCGCAGAAAAAGAAAAAGTTGATATTAGATATTATAGTATAATATATAATTTAATTGATGACGTAAAAGCCATTATGAGCGGTATGCTTGACCCGATTGTCAGAGAGCAATATATCGGAAGCGTAGAAATTAGACAGGTATTTAATATTACCAAAGTCGGAAAAATTGCCGGTAGCTATGTAACTAAAGGGATTATTAAGAAAGGAGCGGGCGTACGCCTATTACGTGATAATATAGTCATTCATGAAGGAAAACTCAAAACCTTAAAACGCTTTAAAGATGAAGTTAAAGAAGTTAGAGAAGGATATGAGTGCGGTATAGCATTTGAAAATTACGAAGATATTAGAGAAAATGACGTAGTTGAAGTTTTTGAGCTAATTCAAGAACAGAGACAATTATAGTGATTAATAATTGCTTATAATATTGTCACCCCGTGGCTTGATCACGGTATCCAAAAATATAACTTATAGTACTAATAATTTTAGTATTTTTAACTGGATCCCGCTACAAGCTCAGCGTTGTTGCGTGGATCGGTAATACTCTTTATGTCATTGCGGGAATCCAGTAAAACCTATAAAAAACTTGTTTTTTTAGGTTTATTTTGTCAATATTAAGGTTATTTTTTTGGATTCCCGCCTTCGCGGGGATGACATCTAGTTCCATGCAACAAAGCCTCGCTTCTGCGGGCATGACATTTAGTGAGATATCCTCCCTTGATACATTTAATCATTTAAGTAAAATATAATAAAAAGTTAATAATTATTAGTATTTATCTTGACCTCCTTATAATTTTTATTATAATGCAACGCTGATTATTATAATAAAAAATGAGGGAGAATTATGGGAATAACATCAATTTTTAATAAGTTACAAAATTTAATCACACCTAATATTTCTCCAAAACCAGCCTCCTATCTTGCTAACGATGAATTTGAGTTTATAACTTATCCAAAGAAAACTACTGATAAAGAAAAAAATGCTGAAAATACTGAATTTTTAGCAGTGTTAGATAATTCGATTAAGCAGTATGACGAAGAAAGTGCAAGATGTAATAAAAAAATAATAGAAGCTCAAGCTAAATATCCTTTTTTAAATTCTAAAATAGCCTCCCAAGAAGCAGTAAAAGGTAAGGTAGATATTCTAGGCATCTCTCAAATCAGATTTACAGATCTTTTAGATAAGCTTGATGATAGTGAAAAAGTAACTAATGCACATGAAAGCAAAAGTTTTTTCAGTTCATTTAGTTCATCATTAAAAACAGTTTATGATTTTGGAGCTAATAGTTTTAGTGAAATCAAAAAGAAAGCAGAAACGACATATGCAACTATTAAAGAATCAATAAAGCCTATAGTTGATAAAGTTTATCACTTTGGGTTTAAATTTAATTTATCATTTCAAAAAGCTCCTAATGATCCGGTAGAAGAAATTTTAAACACACCTGAGAATGAATTAGATGAAATTTTTGAAAAGATGACATATGAAAAATTGGCAGAATTAATTAATAATGTTTCCGATGAACAAGCACAAAAATTAGTTAATTATATTATGCCTTGGCATTTTGAAAAATTAATGAAATTTATTCCATTAGATAAATTAAATATATATATAGATAAAACCCTTTCTTTAGATGAACTCGTCGAGCAGGAACTAAAAAAATTATCAAATGAGGATATCTCTGATGAACAGCTTGAAAATATAATTATTTTAGCAGGAGAAGCAAAACTTGCAGAAAAGCTTGATATTATTCCAAATGAAAATTTAGAAAGAATCATGAGTAATATTTCAAATGATAAGCTAGCTACAATAATTTATCACGCCTCAGATGAAAGTCTAGTGAGAATCGTTGATATTATTGACTCGGATGATCATGATTTATCAGAATCATTAGTTGGGAAAATAATAACCTTAATACATGACAAGAAGTGTGTAAAGCAAGAAGTAGAACCGTATAATGGTAATTTTACTATGAAATTATCAGGAGCATTATCAGATAATGATTCTGGATTGGGTTCTGACTTAGAAGATGAAATAACAGCACTCTAAATAAATTAAGGATAAGATTTTCTTAAATCTTATCCTTTTTTAGCTATTTTAGCATCAGGAGGGCGTATATAAAGCGGTTCGATAGAGCTATTTAACTTTATACCGCATCGCCCCTTACTAGCAATATATCTACAAATGACCCATGCTTTAACTCGTGCAAAACGCGGCAAGGTTATTATACTCGGTAAATGCATAATTTGATTATGTATAAATTCAAGTCCACTACCGCAGCAAACTATACTACCTTTCTCATTTGCAAGCAACTTTATAGCATACTCGAAATCTATCAATAACGCCTCTTCTATTTTTCCTGATTTATGAAAAACTTGCATATAAAGCTGTGAGCGGTAGGCGTTTAAAAAGACATATATCTTATCGTAATTTTTAACTTGAGTTATGGCTCTAAAATAAGCATATTCAAAATTGTTAACTGCCCCTGCTTTAATATTTTCCTTGGCAAATAATATACCTTTAGCACTAGCTAAACCTATTCTAATACCGGTAAAGCTACCGGGACCGGTAGTTACCGCTAAATAATCTAGATCATCATATGAACATTTAGCTGCTTTCATTACGTCTTCTATCATGGGCATTAGATTTTCTGCTTGCATAGAAGGGCGTAATTCTTCTATATATGCAAGAATATTTTCATTTTCGGATATTGCTACCGATGCAGTATTATTTGCCGTGTCAAATGCTAGTATTTTCATAAACTATTCTTTGTCATGCCGTGACTTGATCACGGCATCTAGTAAAAATGTTAAAAAATGTATATTATAAGTTATTTTTTGGATACCGCGATCAAGTCGCGGGATGACACCGATTAAGAATATACTCCATACAAGCTTGGCGTGCTTCAGCGTGTCTATTATTATGAAATAAATATCTATTAAAAAAATAGTTTGTTAGAGTTAAAGCTTGTCTTTTTTCTTCTAATGTAATCTCTCTATTATCTGAAAGTAAAAATTTTGGTAAAATCAATAATTTATCTTTATAAGGTTTTCCTACTTCATATGATAATGCTCTACCTGATTTAGGTGATACATAGTATAAATCTTGTTTTACATTACTAACGGCACACTTGCTAAGGTCGAGTTTATAACCTGCTATGTCAAGTAAAGCCAGCTCAAAATTAATATAATCACGAAAACAAAAATTTTTTGATAAATTATCTAAATAGTTAATTAGAAATGAAAAAAAATTAGAATGTTCTTCTCTTTCATGAAATAACTCTTTGATTAAAGATATAACGGAATTAAAGGCATATAATTTAGCTTTATTTGTAATAAAATAACCGGTGTAAGATTTGATGAGTTCACATTTAGCCATGCCGATATGTTCATGCAGCCTTGCCTGCCAAAGAAAATCTACAATATTACCTTCTTGATATATAAATTTGCTTTTTTTAGAGGATTCTTTTGCAACTCCCGAATATAAACCATAATTTTTAGTAAAAACCGTAATAATAAAGGTATTTTCTTTTAAAGGTTTTTTAGCAACTATTACTCCTATATCTTTGATATTCATGGTTTTTTAGTAAATACTATGTTTTTTGACTTGTATATTTTAAGTTTTCTTTTATATCATTTCCCCAGCTCTCTAGGTCATTCCCGCGTAGGCGGGAATCCAGGTTTTTAAACAAATTGTATACTAAGTTTTAATTTTCTTTGTTTTTATCATTTTTTTCTGGATTCCCGCCTACGCGGGAATGACATTCGTATACTACTTGGTCAAGCCACGATATGACAAGTGGGCGCTTTTCCAATCCACGCAATAATGCCCTAACTTCATTTGAATTACCTGTATATATTATATTCTTATACCCTAGTTTGATTGCAGTAAATAAAGCGGCGTGATCATCTCCTACATCTACAGCAAGATCTAAAACTTTCTCAGGAAATTCTCTGCTTAAAGTTTTAAACATATAATCAATTGCTAGCATACCGTAATATTTTACGCTAGAGGCATGATTTGTTAATATCCGCTTTTCTTCTACACTAGATAAAAAATCACGTGCTTCTTCTAAATTTCTTATTTCATAAACTATACTCATTTAATTATCTCTTTTAGGTCCTTTAAATGTGAGACGGAAGATATAAAGTCATAAGTTAAATTTTCAAGTTTAGAGCAGATAATCTTATTAAATCCAAGTTTTACGGCTTCTTTTATTCTTGTTTCTGCTTTTGCAGTTTTTCTTATTTCACCCGATAAGCTTATTTCGCCGAAGAAGACGCTTTGCTCAGGTACGGGCTTACCTGTTGCGGCAGATATTAAGCTCGCTGCTACTGCAAGGTCCGAAGCAGGATCGGCAATTTTAAGCCCCCCCGCAATGCTTAAATATACTTCATCATTAGCAAGATTAAGTCCTATCCTACTACTAAGTACGGCAAGTATCATTGATAACCTGTTAGCATCCCAACCAACTGCAGAGCGTCTAGGAGTTACCATATTTGAGGGTACTATGAGGGCTTGTACTTCCATAAGTAACGGTCTTGAACCTTCAATTCCTGCAAAAATAGACGTACCTATAACATTCTGCTCTCGCTTCATTAAAAATAGTTCAGACGGATTTGTTACTTCAATAAGTCCGCTGCCGCTCATCTCAAATACTCCTATTTCTCCCACACCGCCAAAACGATTTTTGTATGAGCGTAAAATACGGAAATGATTATTATGATCTCCCTCAAAATATAATACGGTATCAACTAAATGCTCAAGTATTTTAGGACCTGCTAGCTGCCCGTCTTTAGTTACATGACAGCTTAGCAGGATAATTATATTATTTTGCTTAGCATAATTAACGAGTGCATTTGCACATGTACGAATTTGCGAAACAGTGCCTGGAGGTGAGGATAATTCTTTTGTCATAATTGTTTGAATAGAATCAATCACTACTAAATCAATATTATTTTTATTAGCTTCTATACTTGCAATAATATCTTCCAAATTAGTAGCTGCTAAAATATTTGTATTATAATTAGTTAGATTTAGTCTTATAGCTCTTAATTTTATTTGGTCTAATGATTCTTCACCCGTGATATATAAGCAATTCATCTTTGATGCAAAGTTACTTGCTGCTAACTGCAGTAACAAAGTAGATTTGCCTATACCAGGGTCGCCTCCTATTAATATAGCAGAGCCACGCACTAAACCCCCGCCAAGCACTCTATTTAATTCGCCTATAGGGGTAGGGATGCGTAACTGCTCGGCGACGTTACCGGAAAGCTTATCGAAATCTTGTTTGCTACCTGTTTTAACAATTGCTTTATTTGAACTTACTATCTCTTCAACAATACTGCCCCATACACCGCAATCAAAGCATTGCCCTGACCATTTAGGACTAATATTTCCACAATTAGAACATGTATAATGCTTTTTGTCTTTGGTCATTGTATACTCAGATAGAACTTCAAAAATTGGCTACGTCGTTCTACAAGTTCTACGGTGCTCACGTATTAAGTATACGCTCCGCTCCTTGCCTTGTGAACTCCTTGCTCTTTCCCCAGTTGATCTTCGTCTACCAACCTTTCATTTTGCAAGGGTATATCTTAAAATCAATAATTTACTCTTACCATATAGTTTTTCACGTATAATTTCAATATTTTCATCTAAAACATAGTCATCTAGTTTAGCCATCTCAATAACTATGATAGTACCGTCTTTAAGCCAGTTATTTTTTACCAGTAACTTCATTACTTTAGGTACTATATCCTTATGATAAGGGGGATCGATAAATACAAGATCAAAAGCTTTATTTGCTTTCGGTAGATTTAAGGCATTAAGATTAACGAAATTAATTTCATTTTCAATATTTAGAGATTTAGCAAATCCTTCTGCTATTTTTAATGAAGACGGATCAATGTCAATTAAGGTAGCAAGACCCGCTCCTCTTGATAGGCTCTCAAAAGCAAGGCTTCCGCTACCGGCAAATAAATCGAGTATGTGAGTATTTTCATTAAATAATTTATTATCGGTAAACTCACCGGAGGTTAATATACTAAATATTGCCTCTTTGAGCTTACCGGTGGAAGGTCGATATTTGATATTTTTAGCGGTAGGTATAATTTGGTTTCTATATTTACCGGATATTATTTTTAACACTTATTTAGTTATATGTTTCTTTTGTTGACCTTGATTTTTTTGTTCGTCTTTTATTTTTGCAGCGAATCCTTTGTTCTTAGTGTTAGGCTTAAATTTTGCTGCGAATGTACTAGATTTTGTTTGTTGTTTTTCTACAGTTTTATCTTTCTTTTCTTTTATTTCTACTTTTGGCGTTTCTTGGTTTAAATTATTTTGTGCCTGTTTTAAAATATCTTGTTCTTTAGCTTTATCAATATTATTATTTACATTATTTAAATTTTCTTCTCTTTCTTTAGATTTTTCTGTTTCGGCTTTTTGTCTTGCTTGTTGCTTTTCTGTTACTAACTCATCAATATTTTCAGGAGGCGGTGAGATATATTTATCTATACTGCTAGTCAAATTTTCAAATGATTTTTGAATATTGCGTAAAGGTTTTTGGGTAAATTTATAAGTTCCGGCAGCAACTGCTCCACCGGCCAAAATACTTGCTCCTAGAATGACAGCTTTAGTAGCTAGTGCCGTGCCGGTGACTAATAACACAGGCATTGCTACGAAAGGTGCAGCTGCTACTGCAAGCCCCGCTACTATTGCCACCCCTACTAAAAATTTTTTACTTGCTAAAAAATTTGTTACGCTGCTAATTCCTGATGTAGTACTTTTAGCAAGTTTTGTACAAAGCTGTCCCACTCCGGTTTTCAGGAACCAACCGCTTTTCTCTCTTGCATGAATTTTATCTTGTAATTTAGCATGTTCGTTAACATTTACAGATGTTTTTTTATCGTCTTTATCATGATGCTCTAAATTCCCTTTAGCTTCACCTTTAGTATCATGCATCTTTGTAGCATCATCGATCTTTGCTTTATCAAAATCTGCTCCTTCTTTATTTATTCTAGCTAGATTTGCTGCTTTTAGATTTGCTTGTTTTAGATTGGCTTCTTTAAATATAGCATCAAGTGCTTCTGCTGCTTGCATATCAGCATTTTCAAGTATAGCTTTTTCTAAATTAGCGTTTGTAAGGTCAGCTCGCTTCATTATTGCGTTTTTAAAATTGGCTTCCTTAGCATTAATATTTTTAGCAATAGCATCCGAAATATTTAATCCTTCAGCTTCTGCTTTTTCTAAAGTAGCATTACTTAACTTAGCAAATTGTGCGCTTGCATCAGTAAGTATAGCACCGGTAAGGTTAGCATATTCAAGATTTGCTTTATCAAGTAAAGCCTTGTTCATATTAGCATTAACAAGATTAACTCTTTCCATAATAGCATTTCTTAAATCTGCTTCTTCTAAAGATAATATATTTGCAAATTCAGTATCACTAAAATAGGCATTCCTTGCAGTGATGCTTTTCATGTTACATTGCTCTTTGAATTTTGCTTCTAACGCATGTGCGTTATTCATAAAAGCATTTTCAAGATTAGTAGAAACGATATTTGCTTGATCTAGCAGTGCATTATTTAAAACTACTCCCTGCATTTGAACTCTTTGCATATCTGCGTAAGCAAGCGATATACCAGTAAGATTAGAATTTTGCCATTCTGAATCTTTAATAACTAACTTTGCGGCATCGGCATTAACCATCATAACCGCATTAAATTTGCTATTTGTTACCTCTGCTTCAGATAAATCTACTTTGGGCATATAGCTTCTCGACATATCACTATTTTCAATTTTGCTCTTTTTAAGATCAGCAAAAAGAAATCCTGCGTTACGAGCTGTAACATTTTGAAAAACAGCATTTTGTAAATTAGATCCTTCAAAATTAGTAAAATCTAGGTTACAATTTGAGATTTTAATATTCTCTAAGTTAGCTGAAGCAAATAATGTATTCTTCAGGTTAAGATTAGTAAGAGTTTTACCTGATAAATCAATTTCTGAAAGATCAGGAATTATATGTATATCTTCTGAAAGGTTTTTTTTCTTTCTAACAAATTCGGTAAGAGATAATTTTGTGTCAGATTGTTTTGCTGCTTCAGCTAAATATAGATCAAATTCTTGAGAAGTTAATTTTATATATTCTTTCGATATATCTCGTTCTTTGGCAGTCGAACCTATAATATATGACGGATCTAGTTTTATTTGTATTTTTTCGTCTTTTAGCTGCTCAAAAATACCATCTAGACCCTTACCACAGAACATTCTGAGATTATCTAAAGAATGCACCTCAGTTTCTAATTTATTTACTTTTTGCTGTAATAGGTTGATTTTCGCTAGTTCATTTTGTCGGTTTTGAGCAATAGTTTCTGCACTATTCCAAAAAGCATTTAAAAGATTGGTAGCAATCCCAGGATTATCTAAGTTTTGCTTTAAATCTTCTAACTCTTCTTGCTTGGTTTTTAGCTCTTTTGATTTAACTTCCCATAAAGTTTTTTCGTCTTCCCCAGCCAAAATATATTTCTTTTTGTTTGTAACTTCGTCTATAACTATTTCTTTAATACGTTCTTTTTCTAAATCTTTATCTATGTATTTATTTAATCTTTCAAGATCTGAAAAAGATAGTTTTATATCTCGTATTTTATCTTTTAGATTGGGGATTTTATAGTTATCATAATCATAATCTTTATAATTAAAATCTGTGTAATGAAGATTTGCCCCTCTAAAGTCAGTACCGATAAATTTACAATCATTAAATTTTACATTTGTTAAATCTGAATCACATAATATGGTATTTGTTAAATCACAATTATTAAATACGGTATCTGTTAGTATTGTACCTTGCAAATTAGCATTCGTTAAATCTCTATCATTGATCTCTTGATCTGCTAAACTAGCAATAACAATTTTGTCCTTATCATTAGAGAAATAGGTATTTTTGATAAAATCATTTAGTGAAACATTAGGGTTATCTTTTATATAACCAAGGTAATCATTTAAGTCTTTTTCTTCACATTTATATATATTAAGATTTGTCATATGTTTTTTATATGATTAGTTAAAATGCATTAGTAATAACACATTACTAATTATTTTTCCAGTATTGTATTATTTATTTCTTTATAACCTCCAGGTTTTAGATTACCTATTGTAAAACTACCATATTGAACCCTAATTAATTTGTTAACTTTTAGTCCAAAATACTCGAATATTCTTCTAATTTCACGATTTTTTCCTTCAAATAAAACTATTTCAAACCAAGCGTTAGTATTATTTCCCCTTAGTAATTTGATTGAATGGGGATTATAAAATATCCCGTCAATTTCTAAATTTTTATAATCACTTTTTAGTAGAATATCAGGCTTTCCGTATGCCCTGACATGATATACTCGCTTTAACTTATTTGACGGTAATTCAAACTGTCTTGCTAAATCACCGCTATTAGTTAGTAATAACAAACCTTCACTATTTAAATCTAATCTACCTATTGAAATCACACGAGGTAAACCGGTTAAGTCCTCAAACACGGTTTTACGAGATAAAGGGTCTTTATGAGTGGTAATTAAACCGACAGGCTTGTAATAGATCCAAAGCCTTGGTTTTTGCGATTGATTGATTAATATGCCGGATACTTCAATTTGATTACTAATATCAACATTTGTAGCCGGTGATAAAATTGTAATGCCGTCTACTTTTACCTGCCCTTCAGCTATCAGCTTTTCAGCATCACGTCTAGAACAAACTCCTGAATTACTAATTACTTTGGCTAATCTCTGCATTTTTAAATATAGTAAATTTCAATAAGAATATATAAAAATGCTATTAAAAAGCAATATTAATAATTTGACATAAATTATTAATATAATTATATTATATTGTTATATATATTTTAACAAAATTATACAAATGTTAATTTTACTTATCAAAACTTTTTATTCTTTAAAATTCTTATCTTCTTTTTTTAGCTGATTTTCTTTTTAGCGAAAATTAAGTCTTTTTTCTTTAATCTAAATTGCATGAAATTATGCCAAAACTTATTGGTTCAATCCTGTTAATTTCAGGTACTTGCATAGGTCGCGGTATGATAGCACTGCCTATGGTATTAGCAAAATTAGGTATAATACCTAGTATAATATTGATGTTTATACTTTGGTTTATAATGTATTATACTTCTTTAATTAATTTAGAGCTTAACCTTCAAGCTGGTAAAGGCTTAACACTCGGAACACTTGGAAAATATTTTTCAGGACATACTGCTCAAATCATCGGCACGGTAAGCCTTAAGCTCCTTTCATATGCTTTACTTGCAGTATTTATATACGGAGGTTCTTCAATATTACAGAAGTTATTAGCTTTAAATACAAGTATAACTTATATAGGAGCATGGTATGTTATTATTAGCATTCTAATATTATTATTACCTCTAAAGTTAGTAGATTATATAAATCGTGTGCTATTTATCGGATTGCTTATAATAATTGCAATTTTAGTTATTGGACTTGTTTCCATGATTAAGTGGGATGATTTACCGTTATTCTCACCAAATTATAAAGAAATATCTATATGGGGTGTAGTAACTCCGGTAGTTTTTACTTCATTTGGGTTTCAAGTAATCTGCCATATTCCATACCTTAACTAATTATTGTAACAAAAATGCTAAAGACGGCGTTTTTATTTGGAAGCTTAATTCCTGCAGTAGTATATATAATTTGGACTTGTAGTATTCTTATTGTAGTACATCATAATAATCCAACATTTTATCAACAAATGATTACAAGTAATGTAGAAGTCGGAGATTTAATTAAGGAATTAAGTAATATAGCAAAATGGCAGTCCGTACAATTATTAGTTTGGATAATTTCAACTCTTGCTATCGCTACATCAATACTTGGAGTAGGGGTAGGGCTATGTGATTCCCTTAAAACTATGTTTATGAATGCGATACCGAATGTGGTAATTCGTAACATGACCTCTTCTATTGTTACTATACTACCGGCTTATATTGTAGCAGTAGTAGTACCGAATGCTTTTATTACAATTTTAGGATTTGCCGGTATGATTCTTGTAATAATTGCAATTTTATTACCGGTTTATCTGTTATATAAAGCAAAGATAAAAAATTTTTATTATCCTGAGCTGCAAAAAAACATCTAATTATTATATGCGTAATTGTCGGAATACTTATAATGGGCTATGAACTTGTTAATATAGTAACTAAATTAACTATTAAATATTATGATAGTAGAAAATAATATAAAAACAATTAAACAAGTGGGAAATAACGGGCAAACATTTTTAGGAAAGAAATATGCAGGAAAACAGATAAAAATTTTAACCTTAAATGATGGTACTATAATAATAAAGCCTGGCAGATTCGTTCCTGATAATGAGATGTGGCTTTATAGTAAAAATAATAATGAGCTACTTGATAAAGCAATAAGATGGGCAGAAAAAAATAAAAGACGCAAAAATTTTGATGAAATAATTTAAACAGCGTTAAAAGTCCTTTTCTCTAAATTACTAAATTTAGAATATTGACTATCATAGTAAAGCGAAACATTTCCAACCGGTCCGTTACGATGTTTTGCAACAATTATATCGGCAATATTATATACTTTGTTGAGCTTATCTAACCATTCGGCATGTTTAGCATCGCCTGCTGCCGGTTCTTTTCTAGTTAGATAATATTCTTCACGGTAAATAAACATTACTATATCTGCATCCTGTTCTATAGTTCCTGATTCTCGAAGATCGGATAGCATAGGTTTTTTGTCCTCACGCAGTTCTACTGCTCTTGAAAGCTGAGATAACGCAATAACCGGAATATTTAACTCTTTTGCTATTGCTTTTAAACCTTGAGTTATTTCTGAAACTTCGCTAACTCTATTTTCAGATTTACTTACTCCTCTAATTAATTGTAAATAATCGATAAATAATATACCGAGATTATGCTTGCGTTTCATTCTTCTAGCTCTTGTTCTTATAGCGGAAATAGATAGAGCAGGGGTATCATCGATAAAAAATTGTAATTCCGATAAAGT
Organism: Rickettsia sp. 109562A South Dakota; assembly: GCF_055791265.1. Taxonomy (NCBI): domain Bacteria; kingdom Pseudomonadati; phylum Pseudomonadota; class Alphaproteobacteria; order Rickettsiales; family Rickettsiaceae; genus Rickettsia; species Rickettsia sp. 109562A South Dakota. The sequence goes on along the minus strand of NZ_CM147703.1, from coordinate 1,179,600 downwards.
ATTTGCTTCCTTGCGAAGACGGTTATATTTTTCTTCACCTAGAATCCCTGTACGAAGAGAAGTAGAATCAATTTCTGCACACATTGAAAGTAGACGCGTGGTTAGCTGTTCTGAGGACATTTCTAAAGAGAAAAAACCTACCGACTGAATTTCTTGATTATCGCGAATATTCTTAAGACGCATATTATTACAGGCATTAAATGCAAGATTTATAGCAAATGCCGTTTTACCCATCGACGGACGTCCTGCAAGAATTATAAGGTCAGAATTATGAAAGCCGAATAATTTATTATCTAGATCAATCAAACCGGTAGATATACCGATTACATGATCATTATTTTTCATAGCTCTATTGATGCTAGCTAGTGACTCTGAAATAGAAATACCGATTTTAGTAAAACTCTTTTCGTTTAAGCCTTCGCTAGCTAAATCGTAAAGTTTAGCTTCGGCATGTTCAATCTGTTCCTTTGCTTCAACTTCTAATGAAGAATTATAGGCATTATTTACTACTTCTTCACCGATATTTATTAAATTACGCTTTATTGCTAAATCATATATTATTTTACCGTAATCAATCGGATTTATTACCATCATTGACATGGTTATCAATTTTGCTAAATACTCCGCTCCTTCTATTTCTTGAAATAGTTCATCTTGAGTTAACATACTACGTAAAGTAATAGGTGTAGCTATCAGCCCTTTTTCGGTAATTGCTTCAATTGCATTATAAATTTTTTGATGAATAGGCTCAAAGAAATGCTCTAAACGTAAAAATGCCGATACATAATTTAGTAATTCGTTATTGGTTAGAATTGCCCCAAGTAGCATTTGCTCTGCTTGAATATTTGAAGGTAAAACCCTTGGTATGGGAATATCTGCTTCTTCGTTAGCATCTATATTTTTATCGTTGTTTATTTTATTACGTGCCATTTTGGTTGATTTATATAATTAACGAATAAGTATAATTTTACAATTTAATTGCACATTAGCCCAAGCTTTATCTGCAGTATATATAGGATAGCCTGTAGTTAAACCAAGCGTAATACAAGCTCGATCTCCAAGTGATAAACCTAAGTGGTTGGTTTGCTTTTTAATATAAGCAGCAAGAAAAGATTGTTCTTGATTGAAGTCAATAACGGAATTAATCAACGGTTCTATAGCATCTTTACATTCGTGAAGTGACATTTCAGATTTTAGCAAAATTCCTGCTACTTCGGAAACATTAACAGAAGACATATATACATTTCCTAAGAATTTTTCCAATTCTATATTAACAGTTTCATTTTTAATTAGAGCCAAGAGAGCAGAAGCATCAAATATTACATTATTCATTTTTTGCTTCCTGTTTACGTTCAGCAATTAATTGATCCACTAAACTTTCTTTAGGTGAATAATAGTTATTAATAATATTACGAGATTTCTTTAACATAAAACTTAATGGAGAAATTACTACTTCATTTTCTTTGAGAGTAAATATTACCTTATCACCTTCTTTTAAATGTAATTGTTTTCGATATGAAGCTGGAAGAGAAATTTTGCCGCCTTTAGTTATTTTAGCACTATTTATCATATATATACCATAATCATAAAATAATATATAACTATATACTACACTAATAACAATAATAGTACCATTGTTATTTTAGTAACTAATTTTTATTAAACACTACCCCAGCGTTTAATTAAATTAGTTTCAATATCAAAAAAATCTAAAACTCTAGTAACGGAATGATTTACTATATCATCTATACTTGCAGGGTTATTATAAAAAGCCGGCACGGGCGGTGCTATAATGCCGCCGTAACTCGCTACTTTTAGCATATTTTCTAAATGTCCGATATGCAGAGGAGTTTCACGAGTCATTAAAATAAGTTTTCTTCTGTCTTTAAGTACAACACCTGTCGCTCTACTAATTAAAGTATCCTCCATTGAGTGAGCGATACTTGCTAGGGTCTTCATACTACAAGGGGCTATTATCATGCCTGAAGTTTTAAAAGAGCCGCTAGAGATAGTAGCTCCTAAATCTTTATCGTCATAATAATAATTTGCTAAATTTTTTATTGCTTCTATAGAATATGTGGTTTCAGCTTTTATAGTAAGAGCTGCTCCCTCTGAAATAACTAAATGAGTTTCGATATTTTGCTGCTTTAGTATTTCAAGTAAACGAATACCGTATATTGCTCCTGAAGCTCCGGACATTGCTATAATAATCTTTTTTTCTTTATTCATCTAGGTTTCTATAATTTATAAGTTTAGTATATAATAAAAAAAATTTATAAAATACATTATATATGCAAATAGCAAAAATATTATTACCGGTAGCAAAATTATTTCCGCTAGATTATTTAATTCCTAAAGATTTATCTGTAAATATAGGTGATCTTGTCATAGTGCCTTTTAGAAATAAGGAATTAACCGGTATAGTATGGGAGCTTGCATCAGATTCTGAAACACAAAAATTAAAAACTATTCATACGAAAGTATCGCTAAACTTAAATATTACTTCAGAAGTTTTAGAATTAATTAAATGGATGAGTGTCTACTATATGTCAGAGCTTGGTAGTATAGCCAAGTTAGTATTACCTATAGATATTGCTGAAAAACCTATAAAAATTAAAGAACAAAAAGTAAATAACGATTTTATATTACCTGATCTATCGGAAGAACAGAAACAAGCAGTAACAGTCTTAAATGAAAGTAATAAGCCGGTAATTATTAAAGGTGTTACCGGCTCTGGTAAAACGGAAATATATTTTCATTTAATAGCAGATTACTTAGCAAAAGGTAAACAAGTGCTTATTATGCTTCCTGAAATTGCACTTAGTACACAAATTATTAATCGTTTTATAGAGCGTTTTGGATTTGAACCTATAATATGGAATTCTAGCGTTACGAAAGCTCAAAAGAAAATGATTTTAAGAGGCATATTAAGCGATAAAGTTAAAGTAGTAATTGGGACTAGAAGTAGTTTATTTCTACCTTTCAAAAATTTAGGTCTAATAGTGCTTGATGAAGAGCATGATGAATCTTATAAACAAGATGATGGGATATTATATAATGCTAGGGATACGGCTATCGTCAGAAGTACATTTGATAAAGCACAAATTGTTTTGTGTTCGGCAACACCGTCTATTGAAACGATGTATAATGCGGAGTTAGGGAAATATCGTTTAATTACTTTAATTAATAGATATAAAAATGCTGATTTGCCGAATATAGAAATGATCGACATGACTAAAGAGAAGCTACCTAAGAATTCCTATTTATCTAAGATTCTTATAGAAGCTATAAAAGATAATTTAGATAATAAAAAGCAAACATTATTATTTCTTAATAGGAGAGGTTATGCTCCGCTAATGCTCTGCAAAGCTTGCGGTTACAGATTTACCTGCAAATATTGTTCTAGCTGGATGGTAGTACATAAAGCGACTAAAAAACTTGAATGTCACCATTGCGGTTATCAAAGTAAAATTTTTAGTTCTTGTCCTGAATGTCTAGAAGATGAAACATTAACTATTTGCGGTCCCGGTATAGAGAGAATAGAAGAGGAAGCAAAAGCACTCTTTCCTGAGAGTAAAATTGCAGTTATAAGTAAAGATCATGCTAAAAATCCTGAAAAAATAGCACAGCTTTTGCATCAAATGGAAAATTTAGAAATTGATATATTAATAGGGACACAAATGATAACGAAAGGTTATCACTTCCCAAATCTTACTTTAGTGGGAGTAATAGATGCCGACCTTGGGAGTAATAATGCCGATCTTAGAGCATCTGAGCGAACTTTCCAGCTACTACATCAAGTAGGCGGCAGAGCGGGGAGGGGCGATAGTAAAGGTGTGGTATATTTACAAAGCTATTATCCTGATAATATAATTTTTAGTTATGTTAAAGTCGGTGATGAATATAGTTTTTTTGCAAATGAACTTGAAATAAGAAAATCAGCAGATATGCCGCCGTTTTCCAAAATGGCATCGGTAATTTTATCAGGTTCCAGTGAACATAAAATTCTAGAAATTGCTAAGAATATGGTCAGAATTGCACCAAAAGCAAACGTGAAAATTTTAGGACCGGCAAGCTCATTAATGTCAAAGCTTGCCGGTAAATATCGCTACCGAATACTTATTATAGCCGATAAGAAATTTAATTTGCAGAAATATTTAAAATTTTGGCTAAGCCTTATAAAAATTCCCTCTTTTTGTCAGATAAAAATAGATATCGATCCTAAGAGTTTTTATTAAATTTTGTTCACAGAACCTAGCTTCTATATTTTTCTCCTTTATTCTTATTCGACGGTGGAACATTAGATGAATGAGAAGAAGGATTAGTAAGAGATTTTTGTATTTCTGCTATAGCTTTTTTAGTATTTTGAGTAGAATTTTTTATAGCATCTTTATAAAAAGCAGCTTTAACTTTATCTCCGGTAAAAGAATATTTTATAAAATTACCAATATTTTTCCAAATAGGAGTATTATCCATTTTTGTAGTTTCTTCACACCATTTACCTACTTCTTTCAGTTTTGCTTCAACTTTAGCTATAGTAGCTGAATTGTGTTTATTGTCCTCATAAATCTGAATAATATTATTTACTTTTTCTTTAAATTCAATGTGTTTTCTACTTTGTTTTAAATTAGCTATTATCTCATCATTGTTTACTAATGCTCTAAGATTATCAATTATATCAGATAATTTAGGTGGTTCAGGTGATTTATAATGTTGATTGATTTTCTCAAATTTATCTTTATGTGGATGATTCTTTATTAGATCATCTTCTATAAAAGAAATAAACTCTTTTTGAGGTACTCCTACTTGTTTTATTAGTCGTCCTAATGATTGTTCATAAGCTTTAACAGTAACGTCAAGACGTTTCCCTGCCATAGAAGCGCTTAATTCTATATAGCGGCTAAATTCCGGAATAAAAGCATCTTTGGTATCAATATGATGATCTTGAAAAAATTTCTCTATTTTTTCTTGTACGGTTAAATTAGATTGTTTTTTATGCGTTTCTTCTGGTACCTTTGTTTGTTCCGGAGCCGGTTTTGAAAGAATAATAGGCTTTATAGGCTTTTGGGTTTCAAATTGCGGAGATGGGGTACCGACAACTATATTAAGTGCTTGGGCATGTGCAGTTAAATCAGTCTGTTTTTTATGTGCCTCGTCCCATGCCTTTATTTGCTCAGGAGTAGGTTTTGGAGGAACAGCTGGTGTTGTATTTTTTAGTGGATTATTTGACATAGTTGTTTTTTCTTCCCACTCTTTTATTCTATCTTTTACTGATTTTGGAATATTATCTTGTGCCATATTAAACTCCTATATTTATTTACATAATTAAACCATATTTGTTATTTTCGTTATTTTGCTTAAATTTTTTATAGATTGCAAGCAAAATTTCTTTTTGTAGTGCGATATTTTTACTATAAGATAAGGTTATTAATTAAAATGAGATATGAATTTTATGTACCCTCTTGTTAGACTTAGAAGAAATAGAAAAGCATTGTGGCTTAGAGAGTTAATAGCTGAAAGTAATTTATCAATCAATGATTTAGTGCTACCTTTATTTGTCATTGATGGGCATAATGAAAGGCAAGAAATTAAGACTATGCCCGGTATATATCGTTTATCGATCGATCAAATAGTAGAGACGGCTAAAAGAGCAGCAGAGCTTGGTATTAATGCTATTGCATTATTTCCTAGTATTGATCAAAGTCTAAAAAGTGAAAAAGCCGACGAGGCTTATAATTTAGATAATTTGATATGTAGAACTATTAGAAGCATCACAAACGCTAATATTGATATCGGTATAATATGCGATGTAGCACTTGATCCTTATACCACACATGGTCATGACGGTATTGTGCATCACGGGGAAGTTGATAATGATAAATCAGTAAGAGCCTTGTGTAATCAAGCACTAGTGCTTGCAAAAGCAGGGGTAGATATTGTTGCACCTTCCGATATGATGGATGGCAGAATCGGAGCTATAAGGGAATATCTTGACAAAGAGGGTTTTATAAATGTCGGAATTCTTGCTTATGCCGCTAAATATGCTTCAAGCTTTTATGGTCCGTTTCGCGATGCAGTTAGGAGTAACAAAAAGAATTATTTAGATAAATCAAGCTATCAAATGGATGTGCGTAATATTAAGGAAGCAATGCTTGAAATTGAACACGATATAGCTGAAGGAGCTGATATGGTAATGGTTAAACCAGGTATGCCGTTTTTAGATGTTATTCGTGAAGCAGCAAATAATTTTAATGCTAAAATTTTTGCATATCAGGTTGGCGGAGAATATGCAATGTTAAAATTTGCAGCCGAAGCAGGGGCAATTGACTGGGAGAGAACCATAATTGAATCATTAACTAGTTTTAAACGAGCAGGAGCAACTGCTATATTTACCTACGCAGCTCTTGAAGTAGCTGAAATATTCAAGAACAATAAAATTAAGTAGAAAAACGGCTTCTGCCCTTGATATAAAATAAATAATATGTTTTATAATTATACCAAAATTATCAATTTTATGTAAATCATTATAAAGAGGCGAGGATGACGCAAAATAAGAAATCAGTATTTAAAGGTTGGAATTTTTTAAAGCCTAAAGGAGGTGGAGCTAATGAGGCAGGAGAGCATGGCGGAGTATATCAAAGCTCAGACGGTAAAATTACGGCGATGATAAAAAAAGAGACTTCAAGCTCAAAAAATATAGCCGAGTTTTTAGGATCTCAAATTTTTGAAGCTATAAGTCCTGGAAATGGAGCAAAGGTTAATTTAATTGCTCCTGATAATTTTAATAAATCTAAAGCCGTTGATTCGCAAATATATGTCAAATCTGAATTTTTTGAGAATTATAGTAGCGATATGTATGTGGACATGGATAAACATATGTCTGCTAAAACTAAACCGAGTTTTTGGTTTAGAAAAGACGGTGGTAGACCGCTTTTTATGGGGGCTCGCAATAAATTATTTAGAACCTTAGAAAATGCTTTTAAGGAAATTAAGTATCAGAACTTTGAAAATATTATGCCGGCAAGTTTATTGATCGGCGATTTTGATATACATGTTGGAAATATAGGAGTTATCAGAGACCAAAAAAATCCAAAAACTTTACCTAAATTAGTAAGAATTGATTTTGCCGGTAGTTTTGATAATTTAACAAATAATATCTACCCACATTCAAGAGTTAAACATTTGCCGGGATTTGGTCCTACTAACCATTTTAGAGAATTTCCCTCTAGTTTAAGAACAAAAAATCCTAAATTTGCCGATAGCTTACTTGCAGTTTCTAAAATTGATTTAAGCAAAACTATTGATAAAAGTGTTGATGAATTAACTAAATATTATAGTAATGAAGCAATTGCAGAATTTGCAAAACAAGCGATGCCAAAGAAATTTAATAATAAAAAATCTAAAGAAATAACGCCTGAAGAAATTAAGGCTAGTTTAATAGATATAATGAAAAAAAGCAAGAATCCTTAAAGGAATACGGCTTAGAAATTAAAATAAATAGTTTAATCGCTAAAAAATATAGTTTTCCTTATTACGAAGTGAAAGAGCAAGGATTAAAAACATTAATGAAAGAATATTCTGATTATTTTGAGAAAATTCTTAATTATGAAGAAAGAAAAAAAGGAGGACAAAAAATTAAATTAAGAAATAAAGTTACTACTAATTTTGCAAGAATTTTAGAAATACTCGGTGTTAGGGATAGTGCAAAAAAACATTTAATAAAGACAATAAAAAGTTTAAATGAAGATATTAAATATGAAAGAAATTTAGCTGATTCTTCTGATAAAGTAAAAATAAAAAAAGAACCAGAACAAAAATCGGTAAAGACAAATGTAGATGCAAACAGAGAATATGTAGATGTTCTAGAACAATTCAAGAAAGAAGTCGGAACAGATGATATTGTTAGTATTACTCCAAGTCAATTAGGTCTAGCTAAAAAAGCTAAAAAGAAAGACCAAGATTTATTAAAATTAGATGAAGAAGATCTAAAACATATAAAGAATCTCAACGAAAAGGTTATGAAACCGACAAAAACTACTTTGGTTGATGTTGATAACAAAAAACCTCTGAAATCTAAAGAAAGCAAAGCTAAAATGAGATAATAAACGAACCAAGCAACAAGAAGCCTACAACTAAGTAATTAATCAGTAAAAGCCCATATTGCATCGGCAGCTTAATTATCTCAATCTTTTTAGAAAAATACATGGCTTTTACTACTTGAAGATAATAAAAAGCAGCAACTACACTGGTAAAAATACCACAATAAGCTAATGCAAATTCTTCTTGATTAATTGCTTGGTAAAAAAGGTAATATTTACCGAAAAATCCTGTAAGAGGAGGGATTCCAATCATTGAAAACATAACTATGCTAATTACGGCAGCTATAGTTTTATGGTTCTCTGCAATTCCTTGTATAGTTTTAAAACTAGCTTTATCGGCGTCTTTACCGAGCAACATAATTAAGCAAGTAAAAAATCCTATACTCCCTACCGCATATATTAGAATATATAGTAGAACTGCTTTATATCCTTCTTGATTATGCAGAAGAACGCCGATTAATACATAACCGATATTTAAAATAGTGCTATATGCCATTAATCTTTTTAGAGAAGTTTGACGAATAGCTCCAAAAGCTCCAAACAGCATAGATAATATAGCAATTATCTTTATTAAATTATAATTAATAGGATGATAATCACCTATAATAAATTTGCTGATATTTAATAAAACGGCAACCATACCGATTTTAGAAGCAGCAGTAAAATAAGTAACTGACGCTATCGGGGATCCTTCATATACGTCAGGTGCCCAAAAATGAAGTGGAACGCTTGAGAGTTTAAAGAAAATGCTGCTTAAAAATAATACAATACCGATTATTAAACCAAGGTTTGTTGAAGAAGAATTATTTAGCTTATATAAAATGTCTTCAAATTGTAAGCTTCCACCAAATCCATATATAAAAGAAATCCCGAATAATGATAAACAACTCACTAAACTACCCAAGATACAATATTTTAAAGCACCTTCCGATGATTTAATATCATTTAATTTAAATCCTGCAAGTGCATACGAAGTTAAAGCAGTAAGCTCCATACCGCAGAATAATAATAGGAAATTCTGTGATGAAATTGCAACAAAAATACCTACAGTCGATAATAACATTAAAGTAATAAATTCAAACTTTAATTCCTCGTCGGCAAGAATAGAGTAATCACGGTATATAATCATGGATATAATAGTGAATAGTAACACTATGCTTTTACTAATACCGATATTTATTCCGGTAGCAAATGAGTGCCATACTCCTTCATATCTTGAATACTTAAAGGTAAGAAAAATTGATAATATGCATAATAAAATAATGATATTAGAAATAATTCTATTTTTATTTGGTATCATTACGGCAAAAAACTGCCCTAAAAGTGCTATTATAATTAAAGTTATTTCGGGAAGTAGCAGTAGCATATAAAACTAATATTATTTATGGAAATATAGATATTAGTAAATAAATCATTTTTTATCAACAAACTTATATATAATATTGAACTTTAAAACTACCTCTAATTAAAATTATTTTCTTTTATATACTAATAGTAGAAAAACTTATATAATACTACTTCATAATCTATATTATGCAAAAAAAGAAAAAACCTAAACATGATGAGATTGTACGTAGTGCATTTGCAAACCCTATAGTTGCTAAAGAGTTTTTTGAAATGCATTTACCGCCGCATATAAAAGCTGTATTTTCTCTAGAAACTCTTAAAATGGAAAAGGATAGTTTTATAGAGCCTAATCTTAAGAAATCTATATCGGATATTTTATTTTCTGCTAAATTTGACGGTGAAGACGGCTATTTATTTTTATTGTTAGAACATCGAAGTAAACCTAATTATTATATGGCTTTTCGCTTGTTTAAGTATATGTTAAATATTGCGGAATATCATATGAAAGTACTAAAAAATAAAAAATTTCCTTTCATATATCCTTTAGTGTTTTATAATGGCATACAAAAATATAATGTTCCTTTAAATTTATGGGAATTATTTGAAAATAGTGAATTAGTAAAAGCTACTTGGATTAATGATTATCAGCTGATTAATGTTCATGAAATTCCTGATGAGAAATTAAAAGAAAATGCTTGGTCCGGAATTTTACAATTTTTTATGAAGCATATTCATAAACGAGATTTGATAAAAAAATAGCAAGAAATAGCCGATCTTTTACCTGCATTTGCTGAAATTAATATAGGGATTGATTATATAGAGTTAATTTTATTCTACACTTTGACCAAAGCTAGTCAAAATGATATAATAGAAATAGAAAAAATACTTAAATCACAATTAAATACTGAAACAGGAGAAGAAATTATGGGAAGTATAGCACATTACTGGGAAAAGTAAGGTATCGAAAAAGGTATACATATCGGTGCAATGAAATTAAAAGAAGAAAAAATTATTATAGCCAAAAATTTAATCAAAGCCGGTTTAAAAACTGACTTAATAGTTACCTCAACCGGATTAAAGAAGGAAGAGGTTGAAAAACTTAAATAAATTACTCATACATGTATTTACTATCATTTATATTAGAAGGAGTAACTACATTATTCCGTCAATTATGGTTATCCGTTAGCTCTATAGAGTTTTATAAAGACGTATATAGAAACTATCAAGGATACGGAATAAGATATTTATTTACCGTATCTTTTATTCCATCAATAATTTATTGTATTTTTATATTAAATTACATAATAACTTTAAAAGATTATTTTAACGGAATACAATCATCAAAAGTTACAGATAATATTGAATATATTATCAATCAATTACCGGAAATTAAATATAATAATTCAAAAATTTCAGTTGAAGAAGTAGAGCCTATATATTTATATAGTAAAAATAACAATAAAATAGTCGTCATTGATACAAAACATCACGTTTCTAACAAAGAAAAAAGCAAAATACCGTTTGTACTTGAAGAGAATAAGCTTAGGATAAATTTAATTGTGGCCAATACTAAGAAAAATTTTCCAAGTATTGTTAACTATTCTGAGATATTCAAACAAAATGAAGTAATTTTAACTCCTGAAATAATAAAAAAATATTTTGCCGATAATTTATTATATGCACCAAATTTATTTATTTATTTTGGTATGCCGGCTATTATATTATTTTGGTTTGTAACATTCTTATTAGAAAGAAGTATTATAGTTTTGTTAGTGTATAGCTTAGCTAATTTACTTACTACTAAAACTTCAATACAAACTTCTATAAGGTTAGTAATGTTTTCAAGCGGAGTCCCGATAATATTACAACCGGTTATTATTATATTAATACCGGAATTAAGCATATTATTGCAGCTACTACAAATATTTACAACTTGTTTAGTATTTATCGCTATTTGGCAAATTAACAAGAGCCTGTCGAGTTATATATAAGAAAAATCGGTTATCGTATGATATGTGATTTTAAATCCTCAATTTACTAAAAAAACAGCCTATTACTAAAAAAGTAAAAGTTTTTATTGTTAAAATGAGACCTAAAATTATTTTTTTATAAATTTAGGGAATTCAAATGGGTAAAGAAAAAAAGAAAGTAAGGTTTGCAGAGGAGCCTCACGTTAAAGAATTTTCTCAAAATCAAGAAGCAACAGAAGTAAACCTTATAAAAGGAAGAGTAATTAATATTTATGATAAAGGCGGCTACTTAAAGCCGGATCAATTAGTATTCATGAAAGAGAAGCTACCGGAGTCAAAAATGTTGAAGTAAAGAGAAATCTAAATTTCTTTTAACAAATTTTCGCTGCAGTAGGTCTTATAAAAGATACAAAAATAATCAAAGAAGAATTTACTTATACTGCCTGCGATATACAAGGAATATTAAAGGATAACGGTCAATTTATTAATAATCCTGAAGAAATTAGAAAATTTGTTGCTAAAAATAGAGATCTTCAAATTGCGGATATTGACGGTATCGGTATTGGTAATTTAAATCATCAAGGTAAAATACAAATTAATTCAAAGCTTGGATTAAATAATGAAAAAAATTATCCTTTATAAGGATGGTCAATTAGCTATTATTGAAAGAAAAGGTCAACTTATTAATCACGAGGGAGAGCCTTTATACAAAGATAACTTAATCCACAAAGATAATAAAGTTTATCTAGTTGGGGATGCCGGAAGAAATATTGATACACCTTTTAAGAGATCCAAAAACTAGCGCTAGAGATAATTGGAATAGATTAATAGATAAATTCAAGCATGTTTTAATACCGGAAAAACATGAATTAGGAAAATTAAACGATGCTATAGTAGATTCCGTAAGAGTTAAAGTAGTTCATCCAAATCCAAAACTTTCAGAACATCATCTTCAAGAAATAGATCAAGGTAAACAAATATGGGATGGGCATGAATTTGAAATATTGCGTATGGGTCCGGAGGAACAAAAAAATCACCGACTATTCTATGATACCTCCTCTCCGAGATTACTTGATTCTAAGGGTAAGGTAGCTTCTACTATCGGTAAAGAAAGTAAAAGCATGGATAATGTTCAAGCATTTGTAATGGGAAAGGATGGAGCAATTTATATAGGTACTCATAAAAATCAATATTTGCCAAATACTAAAAATCTTGTTCACGGTTCATTTTTAAGCGGAAAGCCTGCGGAAACATCAGGTGTTATAGGTATAAATGATAAGGGAAAAATTGATTACCTTAGTAATAATAGCGGTCATTATCAACCTGAAGCTTTAGATATGTACCGTGCTATAAAAAAAATACAAGAAACTATGCCTGGTCCTTTAGATCAAAATTGTCAAATCGATATTCAAGGGCATCCACGAGTACTTGTTAATGATTTTGTAAAAAATATGGAAACCAAAATAGGTTTCAGAAAAAATGCTAAAACTCATTATGAAAAACTAAGCGAGGAAAGAATGGAGAAAATTAAAAATTATCAAACTAATTTAAAAAATATTGCTGCTTCTTCAAAGCCTAAAGCCAGAAATAGAAAAACAAACAGAGGTCGTGGATAATAAAATAGTTTATTTTATTTCAAAGTGCTTTTATGAATTTCAGCTTTTAGCCGGAATGGCATCGAAGCGTTAAGCTATGCTATAAAGTAATTCTTCTTAAGCAATGCTAGAATTATCAATTATTTATAATACTCTGCCCTTCTTTTCCACTTCTACTAGATTTCACACAATTAAACTTTATTTTATATTAACAAGCTAATTTTTTATGAAATAATATAATTTATATACTTGACTAAATTACTTGGATGTTGTAGATTTAAAAAAATTTTAAGTTTTAATAACGCGAATAGCGAATTATTGCATAATCTGCTATTCGGTTAGCAATACTGAATATAAAAGGTGAAAGGCGGCTTCCCCCTTTTATATAAATTAATTATATTGTTTTTTATTAAAAAACTTATCAGCTTTTACTTAAAATAATAATATATAATTTTGAAATCGGGGTGAAGAACCGCTTCAAACCCCGATTTCTACAATGATGTTGACGACGAAAGGAAGATATGCCGTAATGGCAATACTTGAAATGGCTTCAAAATCAAGTGCTGAACCGGTTACTTTGAATGAAATTTCCGTAAAACAAAATATATCGCTTAACTATTTAGAGCAAATATTTTCTAAACTTAAACAAAGCTGATTTAGTTAAGGCTATTAGAGGATCGAAAGGGGGATATATTTTAATAGGTAACCTAGAAGAAATAAAAATTTCCGATATTATGGACGCCGTTAACGAAAATTTTATAATGACTACCTGCTATAAGAAATCAGTTAAAACTTGCGTAGCTGATACAATAAAATGTAATTCGCATAAATTATGGAAAGGTCTTGGGAAGCATATTAGAGATTATTTTGAAAATATATCCATTAAAGATGCCTTAAATTTAAATATATGATATATTTAGACCATAATGCCACTACTGTTATTGACCTTAGAGTTAAGGAATTCATAATAAGTTTAATGGACACGGAGCTTAACCCTTCATCAGCACATAGCGCAGGTAGATTTGCTAAGAATATCATAGAAATAGCACGCTCGCAAATAGCAACGGCTCTTGGTATAACCTTATCATCTAGAGAATATGATATTACTTTTACGTCGTCGGGAACTGAAAGTAATAATTTAATAATGAAAAATTTTTATGACGGCGATATTTTGATTTCAGCTATTGAACATTTATCAATCTATAACCATATAAAACATGCTCCAAATATTAAAATTATAAAAGTTGATAATCAAGGTTTAGTTGATTTAAAACATCTAGAAGAATTATTATCTCAAAGTAGTACTGCTAAAAAACTAGTTTCCGTAATGATGGCTAATAATGAAAGCGGGGTTATACAAGATATAGCTGAGATAAGTAAAATAACTAAAAAATATGAGGCAAAATTTCATAGCGATTTAATACAATCATTAGGAAAAATATCTATAAATATCAAAGAGTTAGGGTTAGATTTTGCTACAATTTCAGGACATAAAATAGGAGCGGGGCAGGGTAGTTCTGCTTTAATTTCTAACTCTAACTTTCACGTTACTCCAATGATTATAGGGGGAGGACAAGAAAAAGGGATAAGATCAGGCACGGAAAATGTTTTAGCCATTGCAGGGCTTGGTTTAGCTGCTGAATTAATAACAAAAGATATCTCAGAAAAATATATAAAAATCAAAAGCTTACAAGAAACCTTAGAGAAAAAACTAAAAGAATATCCAAACGTAAATATTATTAGTGAAAATGTTTCAAGATTGCCTAATACTAGCTTGTTTACTGTGCCTGGTACGGATGCACAGATAAAATTGATAGGGTTTGATTTACGTAATATTTGTGTAAGTTCCGGCTCTGCTTGTTCATCAGGAAAAATATCTAAATCGCACGTATTAACCAATATGGGTGTAGAGGAAGAAGAGGCAAAATCTTCGATTAGGGTATCTTTAAGCCATAACAATACAATTGAGGACATAGAAGCTTTTATAAAAGCTTTTGAAGAGATATATGACTGGACGATGTCATTCCTGCAATAGTAACATTTAATGTTACCCCGTGAGCTTGACCACGGGGTCCAAAAAAAATTAAAAAGGATTGAATACCGTGGTCGAGCCACGGTATGACACAGTTGTAAGAGAATTAACTATATGAGCCCACAATTAAACAACCTAATTTTGCCGATATATATGGATTATCAGGCAACAACGCCGCTAGATCCAAGGGTAATGGAAGCAATGCTGCCGTATTTCACTACTAAATTCGGTAATCCGCATTCACGCAGCCATTCTTTTGGTTGGGAAGCAGAAAACGCCGTTGAAGAGGCGAGAAGTAGAGTAGCGAAGTTAATAGGAGCAGATGCTAAAGAAATTATTTTTACCTCCGGTGCAACCGAGTCTAATAACCTTGCAATAAAGGGAATAGCAAAATTTTACGGCAATAAAAAGAATCATATTATTACCGTAGTCAGTGAGCATAAATGTGTGCTTGACGCTTGTAGGCATTTAGAGCAAGAAGGTATAAAAATCACATACTTACCGATTAACCCAAATGGAATAATCGCTTTAGAAATATTAAAAGAATCTATTACCGATCAAACTATGTTAGTCTCGGTTATGGCGGTTAATAATGAAATAGGCGTGATCCAGCCTTTGAAAGAAATCGGAAAAATTTGTCGTGAAAGAGGCGTTTTCTTTCATTCCGATATTGCTCAAGGTTTTGGTAAAATTCCAATTGACGTTAACGAGTTTAATATTGACCTTGCCAGTATCTCAGGACATAAAATTTACGGTCCAAAAGGAGTAGGTGCATTATATGTAAGGAAAAAGCCTCGTATACGTGTTACGCCGCTCATAAACGGTGGTGGTCAAGAACGTGGTATGCGTTCGGGTACGCTGCCGACTCCTTTAATCGTAGGGCTTGGCATGGCTGCTGAAATATCGTATAATGAGATGGGAAAAGATACTAAGCATGTAAATTACTTATTTGACAGGTTTTTAAACAATATAAAACAAAAAATTTCGGAAGTTTATTTAAACGGCGATGAAGATCAAAGATATAAAGGTAATTTAAATTTAAGCTTTGCCGGAGTAGAGGGGGAGTCAATTATTCTTGCCATTAAAGATTTAGCAGTTTCTTCCGGTTCTGCTTGTACTTCTGCCTCACTTGAACCGTCATATGTTTTACGTTCCATGGGAATCGGTGAAGAGCTTGCCCATACTTCGATTAGGTTCGGCATAGGTAGATTTACTACCGAGCAGGAAATTGATTACGCAGTAGATTTAATATGTTCAAAAATCGATAAACTAAGAGAATTAAGCCCTCTTTGGGAAATGATGCAAGAGGGTATTGATTTAAAGAAGATCAAATGGGCGTTTCATTAAAGTCCTTAATGTCATTCCCGCTTCTAGCTAGGAATGACATATACAACGGGGAGTGACACATTAAAAATTAAATTTTAGAGAATAACAATGGCTTATAGCAAAAAAGTGATAGATTTTTATGAAAATCCTCGTAATGTCGGGTCGCTTAATAAAGAAAGTAAAAATGTCGGTACGGGACTCGTTGGAGCTCCTGCTTGCGGTGACGTTATGAAGTTACAAATCGAAGTTGACGATAACGGCATTATTACGGATGCTAAATTTAAAACATTCGGCTGCGGTTCGGCTATTGCTTCAAGTTCTTTAGTAACGGAATGGGTTAAAGGAAGATCGATAAATGATGCTGAAGCTATTAAAAATACCGAAATAGCAAAAGAATTATCGCTGCCGCCGGTAAAATTACATTGTTCACTACTTGCAGAAGATGCAATAAAAGCAGCTATAGCCGATTATAAACAGAAAAAAGAAAGCAAAAAAGATTCTTAAAACATGAAAAATGTTATTTCATTAACCGATTCTGCTACAAAGCAAGTAAAATTGCTAATAGAAAAACGAGCCAAGCCTACCTTTGGTATTAGGGTAGGGGTTAAGTCAGGTGGTTGTGCAGGTCAAACTTATTACGTTGAATATGCAGATAGTAAAAATCAATTCGATGAAGTAGTTGAAGACAAAGGCGTGCGGATACTAATCGATCCAAAAGCGTTAATGTATATTCTAGGTTCTGAAATGGACTATGTAGAGACTAAATTCAAATCTCAATTCACTTTCACCAATCCCAATGAAAAAGCTAATTGCGGCTGCGGCAAATCTTTTAGTGTGTGATAATCCCACTTGATTAATTACCCACTATGTATTATTCTATCAGTTATGATATAAAAAGTAATTTATATGACACAAGCATGTATATTAAAACCGGATACGAAAGGAAGAATAACACTTGGTAAATTAGCTAAAGGGGTAAGTAGTTTTCACGTTATTGTTAATAGTAAAAAAGGACAAATTATTTTAGAACCCTATACGGAAATACCTTTAAAAGAAAGTTGGCTATTTAATAACAAAAAGGCTTTAACACAATTAAATAATGGTATTAAAGATTCCGCTAAAGGACAAGTTAAATTTATAGAAGATTTTAGTAAATATTTAGATGATGACTTTTAAAATTCTTTTTACTATTCAAGCTAGTAAAGATTTGAAAGAACTTGAAAATAATAAAGGATTAGAAAAACGTTTAAAAGCAGTAAAAAAAAACATTAGCATATTTACAAGCAAATCCTCGCCATCCTAGTTTAAATACCCATAAATATAAATCTGTTAAAGGAAATAACGGAGAAGAAATATTTGAAGCTTATGCTGAAAACAATACTCCTGCTGCTTATAGAATTTTTTGGCATTATGGACCAAACAAAGATCACATTACTATTTTAGCAATTACAGCACATTAAAAAATGTCAATATATACGTTTTCTAAAATAAGTTGCATAAAATCGTTTTTATAGCTATATTAAAGCCATTTCTATATAATAAAATCAAAACAAAATATATGTCGCAAAAATTAGGTTTCTGGGCGGTTTTTGCCTTAGTGACCGGAAGTCAAATCGGTACTAGCGTTTTTATATTGCCGTTAAGTTTAGCTCCATTCGGTATATATAGCATTTGGGGTTGGGTGCTGTCGCTATTTGGTGCTATGAGTATAGCGCTTGTATTCTCGTGCTTATGTGCAAAATTTCCTAAAACGGGCGGTCCTCACGTTTATGTACGGGAAAGTTTCGGGGATAAAATAGCCTTCTTCACCGGTTGGACTTACTGGGTTATATCCTTTGTCAGTACAAGTATAGTTGTTATCTCAGCGATAGGTTACCTAACACCTTTTTTTAAATCACAAGCGATTTTGGATTTAATATTACAGATAATATTATTAAGTGCTATTGCGGTTTTAAATTTAAAAGGTCCTGAAGTAGCAGGAAAAGCAGAGTTTTATTTAACTCTCTTAAAATTTGTGCCACTGCTTGTAATAGGTTTAGCTGCATTATCTCATTTTAATATAGATAATATTGCTATAGCTGAAGAAGTAGAGAATTTAAGTATTCCGACTATAATGGGAAGAGTTGCACTGCTTACTTTTTGGGGATTTATTGGGGTTGAGTGTGCAACTACTACGGCAGGGGCGGTAAAAGATCCGGCAAAGACCATTCCAAGAGCCATCATGCTCGGAACTTTCTGCGTAGCGGTGTTATATATTATAAATAGTATAGGTATAATGGGATTAATCCCTGCTTCTGAACTTATTAGTTCTAAAGCTCCTTATGCTGATGCTGCCGCATTATTATTCGGTGGTAAATGGTCAAGAGTCATTGCGGTTATAGCCTCGATTATATGTATAGGTACACTCAATGCTTGGGTGCTAACTAGCGGACAGATTGCTCTTGGGCTTGCCGAAGATGGATTACTGCCGAAATTTTTTGCTAAGAAAAACAGTAATAATGCCCCAACTTACGGAATTATTGTAAGCTGCCTTGGTATTGTGCCGTTATTAGTCTTTACGGCAAATGATAATTTTGCCGAGCAGATCACACAAATAATAGATTTCTCGGTAATAGCATTTTTATTTGTTTACTTAATTTGTAGCTTAGCATTTTTAAAAGTAATTCTTAGTTCAAAAGAAAATTTTTCTTATTATTATTTACTTATAGCTATGATATCTATTATCTTTTGTAGTGGGGTCATCTATGAAACGCCTGTTAAAACTCTAATTATAGCTAGCTCCTTTACTATCCTTGGTATTCCTTTATATTACATGTGGTATAGAAGTAGTAAATAGTCCGTTGCAAAGCCCTCGGTGTCACCCCGTGACTTGATCACGGGGTCCATCGAGTTATTTTTATGGATACCGTGGTCAAGCCACGGTATGACAGATAAACATGATAAAAGAGAGAGTTAATCTACTTAGAAGCTTATTCACAGAATATAATATAGACGGTTATATAATTCCGTCTAACGATAAATATATGAGTGAATATGTACCGGATTATGCTAAAAGACTTGAATATATCACAGGTTTTACCGGCTCAAACGGTATGGTTATCATATGTAAGGATGTAGCATTATTTTTTACGGACGGTCGCTATTTAGAGCAAGCAAACAAAGAACTTGATTTAGAGCTTTTTAAGATTTTTGATTTAAAAGATATATCCACATTAAATAAAGATAAAAAAATACAGCATAATGCTGTAGGTTATGATTCTGAATTATTTACTTATCCTACTATATCAAATTTAAAGTTCAACTTTCAGAAAATTAACGGTAATTTAGTTGATAAGATTTGGCATAATCAGCCTCTAGAGCCAAATTCTAAGGTATATTTGCATGATATTGAATTTGCCGGTAGTAGTCATCTAGAGAAAATAAATCAGTGCCGTAAAACTTTTTTGGATTCCCGCTTTCGCGGGAATGACAATAAAGAGGGCTGGAATGACACTTTATCAGCCTTGGTCATTCTCGATAGCTCTTCTATATGCTGGTTACTAAATTTGCGGGCTAGTGACGTTGCGTATACACCTTTAATGTTTGCTAAAGTTATACTCACGTCTACAAAATTATATCTATTTATCGCTCCATCAAGAATTGATGCTGAAATTATTAATGCACGCCCTGAAATAACAATTTTATCTGAAAAAGAATTTGAAAATATTTTAAGAGATAGCGAGAATATTTTTGTTGATGATAGTATAGCCTCTGTCCATATAATGGACTTAATAACTGATAAAAAAGTACAAAAAATTACTGACCCGTGCCTAATACCAAAAGCCTGTAAAAATGAGATCGAAATTAAGCATGCAATCGACTTTCATATTAAAGATGCAGTAGCTTTGTGCGAATTTTTTGCTGATTTTTCTCAATGTCATCCCCGTGAAAACGGGAATGACACAATAACAGAACACACCCTCGGGTTAAAGCTTACAGAGTATCGAGCTAAACAAGAGGGTTATGTTGCGGATAGTTTTCCTGCTATTTGCGGGTTTCAGGAAAATAGTGCAATTATTCATTATAGAGCTGACCCAAAAACTGCTAAAAAAATTATAGAGCAGGGGATATTACTAATAGATTCCGGCGGTCAATATAGAGGAGCTACCACCGATATAACTAGAACGATCGTAATAGGTACGCCGACCGATGAGCAGAAAAAGCGTTATACGCAAGTACTTAAAGGACATATTGCTTTAGCAAGAGCAAAATTCCCTAAAAATATCGTTGTGGGAGCTAATCTTGATATACTCGCTCGGCAATATTTATGGCAAGAAATGCTAGATTATCCGCACGGTACAGGGCATGGGGTAGGGAGCTTCTTGAGTGTTCATGAAGGACCGCAAAGCATAAATCTTCGTAATAAAACCGTACTTAAAGCAGGTATGATCTTATCTAATGAACCAGGTTTTTATATTCCTGGAAAATACGGAATTAGAATCGAAAATTTAATGTATGTAAAAGAAAATAGCGGATGGCTTGAATTTGAGACCTTAAGCTTAGTGCCCTATGCTAGTAAATTAATTGATGTGAAACTACTTAATATTGATGAAATAAGCTATATCAAGGAATATTATAACAAAATTAGAGCTAAAATTTATGATTTGTTATCTACGCAAGCGGGGAATTGGCTTAATAATGAAATAAATTTATTTTTACAATCATTATTGTAATTGACGTTTCCGCTATTTATTGGTATAAAGTCTATACAAAGTTAATGTCATACTGTGGCTTGATCAAGCCACAGTATGACGCAGTCAATATTACTTTGGGACGTCGCCAAGTGGTAAGGCAACGGTTTTTGGTATCGTCATCCGGAGGTTCGAATCCTCCCGTCCCAGCCATCCTTCAATTTTCGATGCTTTTACGAAGCTTTTTGGTAAACAGACTCGCTAAATATAAATAAACCTTAATATGAACAAATCAAGTAAAAAGTTCTATAATCTATATTATGGAAAATAATACAAGGTTTTATTTGATACTTCTGCTCAAAATATGGTTGTTATCTCTTAAATGACCGTTATATTGAGTTAATTTAGTGATTGGTGCATTCGATTGGATTTGAACCAACGACCTTTGCCTTCGGAGGGCAACGCTCTATCCAGCTGAGCTACGAATGCAAATCGTCATTGCGAGCGAAAGTCAATAGGACTCCTGAGATTGCCACGTCGGCATAAAGCTTTCCTCGCAATGACGATTAATAAGAACGATCCAAAATAAATCTAATAATCGAAAACAAATAATCTTTATAAATATTCTGAACCGGAATTTTATTTAATAACTTATTTGTTTCATTTTCTAAGTTACTCAAATAATTAACTGTGTCATTGTAAATTTCATGCTCAATCATCAAATTACGTGCTTTAATAAACTCTTCATTAGTACGCTTATCGCATTTAATTACATTTTCAAGCCAAAGCTGCTTATCTTGCTCTAACTTATTATATAAAAAGATCAACGGTAACGTAACTTTTCCTTCTAAGAAATCATCACCGATATTTTTGCCTACCTGTTTGTCATCACCCAAATAATCAAGTAAATCATCTATAACCTGAAATATCGTTCCGAGTAATTTTCCAAAGTCCTGCATATCTTTAGAAACATGGTCTACCTGCTCTGCTATAATTGCCCCGACTTCGCAAGAAGCTCCAAATAGTTCGGCAGTTTTAGATTTAACTATTTGCTGATATTCGTCTATAGTTATAATACGTCGCTCATTTAACTTAACTAGCTGCACTACCTCTCCTTCGGAAATAATTGCCGAAGCTTTAGCTAAAATATTCATAGCTTTAATAGAGCCGGAAGCTACCATCAACTTGAAAGACTGACTAAATAGGAAATCACCGACTAAAATACTTGTTTTACTTCCCCAAATAACGTTAGCCGTAGGTTTGAATCTTCTTAAAGTACTGTTGTCTACCACATCATCATGAAGCAATGTAGCGGTGTGAATGAATTCAACGGCACTTGCGAGCTTTATATGATTATCGCCTTTATAATCAAACATTTTAGCGGTTATTATAGTTAAAAGCGGACGAATTCTTTTACCTCCTGCTTCCAGTAAATATTTACCGACTATTGCTATTAATTCTTCATCACTTTTTAAACAGCGAATAATCAGATTATTTAACTTCGTTACTTCATCTTTTAAATCTTGCTGTATTTTTACTATAATATTCATGGTATCTTTTAATTGCTATTGTCATCCCGCGACTTGATCGCGGGATCCAGTCTTTTTTAATTTTTTCTGGATACCGTGATCAAGCCACGGTATGACACCGAAAAATTATTTTTACAGTTTATCGAGTATACATTGTTCTAATATTTTTTGATTAGCATTAGGAATTAATTCCATAATTTTTTCTTTTACGTTTTCTCCCGGTTTCACTTTTTTTGCTGCCGCTTGATATAAAGATAAATAATATAAAGGTATAAGTTTATTTATATCATCTATAGTACCTATTTTAGCTTTGTTTAAGTCGGATAAATCAAATACATACTCAATGCTAGCGTCAATTAAATTAGATGAATTCGGGTGATCGGAAATAGTTTTTAAAAATGATTTTAAAGTATCTCCGTATACTTCCTTGCTCTCTTCCGGAAAGTTTTTAAAATCCCCTACCCCATATATATATGGGCTTACAACATCTATTATTTTAGAGTAGTTATTAATTATTATTACACCTTTACTATAAGAATCTTTAAGAGCATTTACGATAGTTTCATTTGTTATATTAAATCCCGATGCGTTTGAATATAGACTTAAGCTATTTATCTGTGCTCTAGTTAATTTGTTTAATTCAGTAACTAAATTAATATTTAAATTAAAATTATATTGCCTATCTTCAAAAATACTAAAATTATATTGTTTATTATTATTCAAAATATAGCTTAGTTCATTATTAAAATCTTTATATATCTTATTATCGGAAAGTTTAAACAAATAGTCCCGCTTATCATAATATTTCTTTATAACCTCTAATAAGCCAATTATAAAACCATGTTTTAGCTTAAATTGCGAATCTACCAAAAAATCAATATTATTATTGCCGAAATCGTTTAACTTACCTTTATATAGTAAATTAATATTGTTTTCAAAACCATTACTATTTATTTTTGCATTAGTAACTTCAATTGTTAAATCTTTAGCAATATCTTTAAAATGCAAACTACTAGTACTAATCACGAAATTACCGGAAAATTTGAAATTATTATTCCAAGCAAGCCTATATAATAATAAGCCGGCAGGTATTATTCTATCTTCAAGGTTGCTTTGTATTATTTCGGTTTCATAGTAAATTTCTAATTTTTGCGGTATGTTATCAAGGAAATCCTGTTTACTTGTATAATACTTACTCTTGTCAAATAACATAGTAAATATAGTATGATATTCTTCATATAATTTTTGATTATCGACTAAGTCAAAAATTTCTGTTTTACCAGAATTAAATTTAATATTTTCAATAAAATTTATGATTTCAAACAAATCTTTTTTCGACCGCACTATTTCAAATAATTTAAAATTTAACGGTATTTTTGCCGATAATATGAAGTTATCATTATAAAATCTTACTCCAAATCCTCTTTGAACCGGCTTAAATCTTCCGAATGCTTCTCCGGAAAAATTTATAAATAAATTCTGCTTAAGTAAATCATAACCGATATTTATCGGGGAGGTAAATTCAATTGCTCTATTAATACTCTCTTCTTGCCAATTAATTACCGCAATACCCCATTTAAAAGGAAAACCATAGGGCTGAACTTTGGAAAATTTAATAAGATATTGCTGATTAGGATTATTATCAGCCTCTTCTATATTAAGATCGGTACCGGCATATTTTTGGTTTATAGAGTGTGATAAAGAGAGCATAATAGCAAACCACAGCCCACTATATGCGAGTATAATAAAGATAGTTATAAATAATATTATTTTAAGAGTTTTTTTCATTTTAAATCGGCATTGTTGCGTGATTTTCTAAGTCGTCATTGCGAGCGACTAAAAGGAGCGTGGCAATCCAGCAAAAAATTAAAAAAATGCTAAAGATTAGCATTTTTTACTGGATTGCTTCGTCAATTACTCACGTAATTTCCTCGCAATGACGCTTTCATTTACACAATTCTATATATTCCTTATTCAATTTTACAACGTTCCAAATCCATAAACTCATCATAACTATAAAAATTACTAATAAATATATTATAATAGAATCAAAGGTAGCAGTCGGAATAATAATAAATATCAAAGACTGGATAAATGCTCCAAGCGATTTACCGAATTTAGTACCTATTACCTCTACGGCAGCTTTTCCCTTAGTTCTAAGCTCTAAAGATAAAGGAATATACGCCATTTCTTTTGTTGAATCAAATAATGAATATTTGGATGACTTACTAAGTATATTCTGAATCGCTCCAACAATAATCGCTGCATATAGAAGATTAAAATCACCGAAACATGATCCTATTTCTTTAATAAAAATTATAAAGATAAAAAATATCAAGCCGGTAATAGACAACATAATAGGAGTTAATAATGCAGAAATAAGCCAACCGAGTCTTCTAAGAATATTGCTGCCTATTACCATGAAAGTAACGCATGATATTCCCATCCAAATATTAAACCTGCCCATAAAATTAACATAGTCTATAGTATTTGGATATAATTCTTTTATTTTTGCTTTCCACGGTCCTTCGACTATATTTATTAATAATCCATAACAAATTATTAATAAAGCAATACGACCTATATATTTTGAGTGAATTACTAATTTGATACTTTCAATTACCGAAAGTGTGGTTTTCGTTTTAGCCGTAACTTTTTTTGCATCTAAAACATTGATGGAATCCGTTAAAATAAATCTATTTATTATCCTAAATAGAAGCATAGCAATTATTCCTGCAGTAACAATAATTGACATGATCGGCTGAAGCATTATAGCATTTTGAGAAGATGAATTAAAAGAATCCGGTAATAATTCTGAATCAATGACGCCCTGCCCGCTTGAGAAAAAGACAAGTACGCTACCTGCTATTATAAGACCGATATTGCCGACCATTCCAAGAACGGGATAGAATCTTTTAGCTTTAGACGTATCAAAAATGTGATTGGCAAACTGCCAAAACATTAAGTTTATGACTACTGCACTCCATAATTCTGAGAAAATATACATCAGTGCATAACTCCATTTACTACCTATCTTAATGAACCATTTAAAATTAGGGTATGAAGCAATTAAATTATTTATCATTTCATCATTAGGATGATAAATATCTTGATTTGGATAAATAATATAGGCAAATAATAAGAAAAATAGTAAAAAACTGCAGACTATAATGTAGAAAATATATTCAAAATTTAATTTATTACTAAGCTTAACGTAAAGTACGGTAAAGATTACGCACGAGGGTAATACTAACCATAATTTTAAGAAGCTAATAATTTCAGCACCCATAGAGGGTACTACTAAACTATCTTTGATAGATCTTAAAGCCCCAAAATTAAAAAGAATACATAACATCATTAAAGCCATAGGTATAAATAGCTTTAATTCTTTCCTTTCTATAGGCCAAATTATCTCTTGAACTTGTTCAAAAAAGATTTTAGGCGGTAACATTTTTATTGTAACCTTACATAAAAATTAAATTAAACTTTTAAATCTCTTAAGTGCTAAAGTCAATTAAAATAATCAATTTATACTGCTCCAAGGCGTTATTTCTCTATATCGCCAGTAATATTTTGTGATTTTATCTAACTTGTCCTGGTTTGTCTCCCATAATTCCTGCTTATCGGTAGTCCATGGCTTAGGTCCTGCATAATGTAAAATGAAATAAGAAAAATAAGGGCTTTGATCCTCAAAATATGTAGAAAAGTTCCATCTCATCGATAAAGGGTATATATAGTTATGAAAAGCAACATTCAATAAATCTTGATCAGGAAAAAGAAATTTACATTCTGAGTTTGTCATAGCTTCTAATATCATATATTTACTCTTTTGTTCTCTTATATTTTCAGGTTAAAAAATATAACACCACTATTTTTATAAGAACTAATCATATTCCTATTACATTCATTACTTTATCATTACAATATGTAATACCTGTATCTATGCTACCAGCCGCAATATAATCACTCACATCTATTTTTTTAAGAGAATTCAAATCACGCAGTACTACAATATCTGCATCAAGATATAATATAGAATCTAGATGAGGAAAGATTTGATCAAGATATAACCTATACATTACTAAACTAGGCCAATTATCTGAAAATCGCATTTTTTTATTACCTAAATCTTGATCTAGTATATTTTCAGGAAAAACAGTAAAATCTATAGAGTAATCTCTAATATATTTCATGGAAGCTAATTTTTCCATTGATTCTTTAGTAAGAATATCACTTGGACTCATGACAATATGAAATCTATAAAAACTATCTAAATCGCTATTCAGTAAACTAGAAGAAATTACTGTGTCAGCATGAACAGCAAATTTATCATTAATACTCAACGCTATATCAAGAATATTATCCTGCTTAATACCGGTAATTTTTATCACTTTTTGTATTTCTTCTGTAGCAAGTCTATAATCAGTTTTTATAGTTTTTGCATTAAAAGATGCTCTACCTAGTAAATGAATTAAGCTAAGCCTATATAAGCACTTGGCGGTAAGGTCTGGTATATTAAGAGAGATTAAACTGTTTAAAAAAGGAATCTCATCCGCTGTATAACCGCTATAATATTTTAGGAAATCATCATCATTTTTTATTTCTAATATTTCTTTTACTTTCCCTTCATGACCTAAAATAATGAGTTTAGCTAAATTAACTGCAGCTTTTTTAGTATATAAAGTATCTAAACCGTAACTACCGTTTTTAATTGCTTTATATTGCTGAATTAAAGTAGCATTTTTATCGGCATAAAGACGTAGTAAGCAATCATACCCTTTGCTACCTCTAAACGTACCATTACGTCTTCTACTTGAAAAGAACAAATTTTTTCTAACCTTGCTTTATCTTTTGAGTTTAAAGATTCGCTATCTTCTAATTGCTCAAGTACTAAATCAAAATTTAATTGATCTTTACGTATGGTACTATAGCACTTTTTATAACTATAAGTACCAATATCCATAACACAACTTGTATTTTTATGCATTCTGTAATTACTTATGAAAAAAGTAGCAATAACTATTATCATTAGCAAAATAAAAAAGATAGTATTAAATTCGTACGAGACATTTACATTTATAAAAAATTAATGTACGGATTTTAACAATTAATAATAAAAAGAGCAATAATTAGATTAGATTATTTGCTTATCTTCAGTTATTATAGGCTTTATGTTAAATAATTCTCGTTTATGTATTATTTGGTTGTTTGGACTTATTAGCGGTTTTAATCTAATGATTACCGGTAATACTTTAAATTATTGGCTTGCTAAAGAAAATATAGCCCTGCAAACAATCGGTATATTATCGTTCATAACGCTTCCCTACTCTATTAATTTTTTATTAGCACCGGTTTTTGATGCTCTGCAAATTAAATATTTGAATAAAATATTCGGTCATAGATTATCTTGGATTTGCTTAACTAGTAGTGCATTAGTATTTCTTGTGTATATTTTTAGCTTTTTAGATCCTAGTACTAATCTATTATTATTTGCTTTCACGGCTTTAATTATCTCTTTTTTTAGTGCCGTACAAGATACTATATTAAGTGCTTTAAGAACGGAAATAGTACCTAAAGAATCGCTTGGGTTTACTTCAGGAATATATATATTCGGTTATCGGGTCGGTATGCTTCTTGCAGGTCCCGGAGCTATTTATTTATCTATTTATTTAACATTTAATGAAATATATAAAATCTTTGCCGGTTTAGTATTTATTTATTTAATTTTATTGATTGTAGGAATTAAGTATTGTTATTTAAATGAGAATATACATATACAGATAATCAAGAATGATATAAAAAATAATCAAAATAAAAAAAACATCATAAATTTTATATATAATGCGTTAAAACCTATAGGTTCTGTTTATTTCATTATTCTTATATTAATTTTCCTAGTATTATATAGATTACCGGATAACTTAATTAATGTTATGATTAATCCGTTTTTGCTTCATCTTGGATATGATGCTTTTGAAATAGCAAGCGTTGGAAAGTTTTGGGGCGTTGTAGGAGCTATAATCGGCGGATTAGTCGGCGGTGTTATTATGAAACATAAAAATATATTAAATAGTATATTTTTATTTGGTATTATTCACGCTTTAGGACATATTTTATTTATTTTTCTTGAAATAAACGGTAAAAATTCTTTATTATTATTTATTACGATAGGAATAGAAAGTATTACCGGTGGTATGACAATGACTGCTTATATCGCTTTTATTTCTTCGCTCTGCCAAGGTAAGTTTCGAGCTACCCAATATTCTTTCCTTTCATCGATGATGGGGATTTCGCGCTCAATTTTTCCTATAATTTCAGGCTATATGGTAGTAAATTTCGGTTGGCAAAATTTCTTTTTATTTACTACAATTATTACTATTCCCTCTTTGCTAATATTATTAAAAATAAAAACTAAACTACAATGAATGGTATTAAATACTTTTTTACATATAATATTTTTAACACCATATTTGGCTATATATTCCATTATACCGAGTATTTTTATATTAAATCAAAGTGCAAAATATCGTAGTGTTAAAAAAGCTCTACCAAGTGTAATTACTGCTTGGGCATGTTATAGCTTTATTATAAGTATGGTCGCTGCCGCCGATCAATTCTTTATTGTGGCTATCACATTTATTATAGGAATAGTTGAACTTATTTTTTTATTTATATGGGATATAATATATGGAATCAATCATATTTTAATTTAACAATAGAATCTCAGCCGGTTTTTATATGGAAACAAATTTTAGTTTCTATATTGATATCAATATTATCTGCATTAAATCCGTACGGAATGTTTATAATGTATATTTATTTTGGTAAATATCACTCAAATAACATTGGCATTACTAATATATTCATAGGTATATGGTTTTTATCATTGGCAATAATCGGTTATAATATTAGAAAATTAAATAAAAATGCCTATAATATTAAAAATAATTAATAAAATAGGAGCCATGATAATTTGGGGTGGTCTTATTATGTGTAATGATAAGTGTAATAGGCTAAATGAATAACGATATATTAAGTGCTTTTTTACATGGCATCGTTTTAGCTCTCGGTTTAATAGTGCCACTCGGAGTACAAAATATTTTTATATTTAATCAAGGAGCAAAACAGCCAAAGTTTAGCAAGGCTTTACCTAGCATAATTGCGGCCTCAATATGCGATACTATTCTTATATGTATGGCAGTTCTTGGGATATCTTTGTTAATTCTTGAAATTTCTTGGTTAAAATTATCTATATTTATTGTTGGATTTATTGTTTTAATTTATATAGGATATAATACTTGGAATCAACCGCCTATTGATCTTACAACGCATTCTCAAGCTTTTTCAGCTAAAAAACAAATTTTATTTGCTATATCGGTGTCAATATTAAATCCGCATGCAATTATGGATACGATTGTAGTAATAGGTACTAGTGCTTTAAAGTATAACGGTAGTGCAAAAATTATATTTACCTTAACTTGCATACTTATATCTTGGATATGGTTTTTTTCTTTAGCAGTTGCAGGTTATAATATTAGAAAATTAAATAAAAGTAGTACGATTTTAACTATGATTAATAAAATAGCTGCTATTATTATTTGGGTAGTTGCGTTTTATATAGGAGTGCAGTTATTGCATGAAATCGGTTTTATTAACTAGAAGCCTAGAAGAAAATAGGAAAATTATTAAAGAAATGAGTAAATATAATTTAGATTTACATTATATTCATTGTCCTTTAATTAAATATAAAACATTAGATTTTAATATTAATATTTTAGATAATTACTCAAATATAATAATCACTAGTAAATATGCTGCTATAATTATTGCAAAACATTACATCAATCAAAATATTTGGGTAGTAGGTAACACATCAAAAAAATTGCTAGAAAATAAAGGTTTAAAAGTAGCTTATACCGCTAAAAACGTGGAAGATTTGATTGAGCATTTTCCACCTAATTTATATGAGCAGACTATATATTTATCTTCAAATGACATTACTAAAGATTTACCTAATAAAATAGCTAGACATATCATGTATAATGTAGAATATTTAAATGAGCTGCCCGTATCTATTATAAAAGAATTTGAAAAAAATATTGATTTCATATTATTTTATTCTCAGAATAGTGCTAAAACTTTAGTAAAATTATTACTTCAGAATAATTTACTCCAATATTTACAAGATAGTTTAGTTGTAGCTATAAGTTTGAAAGTCGCAAATATAGTTAGACCTTTTATAAAAAATATGGTTTATTGTGATGATCAAAACCCTAACGATATAATCAAGTTATTATCCGAAAATGCAAAAATTTGATAGTTTATTTAAAAGTAAAAACATCTTTTTTATAGCAATAGTAATATTTGTCTTATCTTCTTTTACTCTTTATCATAATAGCGCTGATATTTTAAAATTGTTTAAAAGTGATGCCAAAGATTTAAGCCAAACATTTGATACGGTAGAAGAAAGTAAATCAAATATTAGTGAAGAAAAAAATGAAGCACCGCTATTATCTACTAAATCGCTTTTAAATTACGTAAGTTCTTTAAAATTCCCTGAAGCACTACTGCCCGAACAGCAACTAGAAACTATAGTTAATTCAGCCTCATTCGGATACAAGGAACAAGGAGCGAAGCCTATAACTAATAGAAAAGTGACGAATGACACAGTAGGTACGTTCAAATCAATTGACTATACCGCAGATACTTCAAAAATATATACTCTAGATTATATTCATTACTTATTAAGCGTAAATTTATTAGTATATAATTTCATGCAAGATAAGGATTATAGTAAAGAACTAAGAATAGTAAAATCCCGCCTGCTACCTCAAGATATAAGGAATATTTTAAATAACTTAGAAGCATATAATAATAATTATCTTTTCTCTAAATCAAGGAGTCCGGAAGTAATTTTTCCTACAAATCATAAATGGCTGGAAAAATTTATCAAAATTGAGAAAAAATCTTCTGTTATGATAATAAAAGAACAAGATAAAAATCTAATTTTAGAGAAATTAAACTATCTAATCGATTTTCTTTATTCAGAAAAATTTATGCAGGCGTTCGTAAATAAAGATGTTTAGGTTATTATTAATATGTGCTACTTTTTTACTATTTTATTTCGGGTTTACTTTAATAGAGAGCTTTGATTCAAAAGTTTTTATTAGTTTATACGATTATAATATTGAAACTACTTTGTTCTTTAATCTTATTTTAGGGCTTTTATTACTAATTTCTTGTTTTATTGTCATTAGATTTCTAATATTAATTATCGATTTACCGTCTAAAATACATAACATTTTTAATAAACGAAAAATTAATCATGATAGATATGCTTTAATTTTAGCTTTTGCAGAATATATTATGAGTAATAAAGCTAAATCTGCTTCTATTGCCCGCAAAAATTTATCTTCTGAAGATCTAAAAGACTCACAAGAATTCCATAATTTAATCTTAGCCGTAACTGAAGAGGATATAGATACAAAAATTTCTTATTTTCAAAAACTTATTAAATCTAAAGAATTCGCTTTTTACGGTAGCAAAAACCTAGCAAAACTTTATTATGATAAATCTTTGTATGAGAAAGCAGAAAATTATGCAATAAAGGCTTATAATTTAAATGAACTTGATAGTGACAATTTAATTACTTTAATGCGTTGTTACGGAAAGCTTTCTCTATGGACAAAATTTACTTTTATAACGAATAAACTCACAAAATTTCATAAACATGACTCTATAAAACAAATGCAGGAAATAGCCGAGTATTACTTACTCGCAGCGAAGCAAGAAGTAGAAAGTAATAATACGGCTCATGCTATAGATTATTTGGAAACAGCTATAGATTTAAATTTTTATAATGGCGAATTGTTAGAATTTTACTTTACTTTAAATGATAAGCTTAATGTTAATAAAAAGACCAAAATATTAAAAGATGCTTTTTATATTGTCCCCTCTTTAAAGTTAGTACAGCTATTTAAAAAATTTACATCTCTATCAGATAGGCAAATTTACGAAGAATTAACTCAAGAGTTAGATGCTAAAAAAGATGAAATATTAATTTTGGCAATAGAAGCTTATTTAGAATTGTAGGCGTTGTTGCATCATGTCATTCCCGCAAAAGCGGGAATCCAGTAAAACATATAAAAAACTTGTTTTTATATGTTTATTTTATCAAATATGTAATTTTACCATTAAGGTTATTTTTTTGGATTCCTGCGATCAACGGAATGACAACCGCCCTTTTCCAAATCATACAACAAAAACTAATATAAAAATAGTTTCTTTTGACTCTTACTAATTTCTTCATTCACATTATTATTATGATGATAATGAGATTGGATTGTTATTAAATAATCATTTATTGCTTTAGAAAATCCTTCAGTTTTATAACGAAAGAAATGGTCAGCACCGGTGATAATTTTATAATCAACTTTAATATGGGATTGTTGCTTAGATAATCTATTTGCTAGATCTTTTACATCATCTGCCGATACTATACTATCATTATCTCCCTGTAATATAAACCCTGGGATAGGACAAGGTGAAAGGAATGAAAAATCATATTTATGAATTGTATTAACCGGCGGTGAAATAGCAATAAAGTGATTTATTTCAGGACGTCGCATTACAAGCTGCATAGCTATCCATGCTCCGAACGAAAATCCTAATATCAGATTAGACTGAGCATTCGGGTTATTCTGCTGTAACCAATCGAGAGCTGCCCCCGCATCAACAACTTCACCGACTCCATTATCAAATTTACCTTGCGATCCCCCTACTCCTCTAAAATTAATACGTAAGACGGTATAACCGTTATCTGCTAAAATTTTATAGGCATTATAAACTACTTTATTATTCATATTACCCTCATATAAAGGATGAGGATGAAGAACTAATGCAATAGGGGCATTAGGCGAGGTAGCTTTTGCATATCTTCCTTCAATTCGTCCTTCCGGACCGTTAAAATAAATTTGCGGCATAATTATTCATAATATTTAATTTGTTCGATATGATATTTTACCACTTTTTCTTATTAGTGCAACTATTCTTATATTTTAAGCCACTATCATTAAAATATGATTGTATTGACGTACGCCGCCATATATACTAAAATAGTGGATATAACTAAATAGAGCTATATTATGAATACGGTAGATATTAGATTACGTGTTTCGGAAGATATAAAGGTAGAAGCAGAAACAATATTTAAACAAATGGGTATGACTATGTCGGAAGCCATGAGAATATTCCTAAATCAATGTATAAATAGCGGCGGTTTGCCTTTCAAACCACATATTAAGATTCCTAATGAAAAGACTATAAGAACTTTTAAAGATACAGATAAGCAAATTGGCTTAACTATCTCAAATAATACAGAAGAAATGTTTAATAAGTTAGGTATCTAATTTGTGTTAAAGCTAATATATACAAATTCTTTTGAGAAAGATATAAAAATCGCAATTAAAAGAGGTAAAGATTTAAGAAAGCTAAAAAAGCTTATCGAATTATTATCTACCAAAAGCCCTTTACCTGTAAAATATAGAGATCATAACTTAATTGGCAATTTTATTGGTAGAAGAGAATGCCATATAGAGTCTGATTGGCTCTTAATTTATAAAATTGATGAAGATTCAATTATTTTTGAGCGTACCGGAACTCATTCAGATTTATTTTAAACCATATTATAGCACCAATAGCAAATTACAAAAGTAATTTGCTATTCACTATTATCTAAGAAAATACTGCTCGCTCGACTGCATCTACGCTATGTTGTACTAAATCCTTAGCGATTTCTTTAGTAATCATCTTTTTTAAACCGTTTTTTAGTTCTTGTCTAACACATCCAAGCATTTGCGGTTCTGCTACAATAATCAATTCCTTATATTTAGCTTGATCATTCCCTGCTATTTTTTCTAAATGCTTAATAACACTTTTGGCTGCTTCTTGATGTTCTATTTCTCTGAGAGAAGTATGAGGCTCAAACAATGATCCCGGTGTAGATTTATTTTGGTAAAAGCTTTGTCTTTTTTCTCTATGGTGGTGATGTTCCTCTAAATCCAAAGATAATTTTAAAGGTTTATTAGTAGTAATTTTAACTCCTTGAGCGTCGTAAAGCATCATTTGCTTACTATCGATAACCGCAATTAATTTTAACGGTGCTGTACTTACCATAAATACCTCCATAAAAACTAGTTAGTAATTTTATGATAATACTAATTATTTTTAAAACCTAATAATTTTTGTTTTTCACTATTAATTATTTGTTCAACCTTATCATTAAGTATACGTACATCTGTTTGCTCTACCTCTTCTTTTTCTATTACTCCAATAATTTTTACCTTTATAGTTCCAGGCTGCTTAAACCAAAAACCTCTAGGCCAAAATAAACCGGCATTATGAGCCATCATCACAATTGGAACTTTAGTAATTGAAGCAAGCTTTACGGCACTTGGCTTAAATTTTACCGTTCTATCAGGCGGGACTTTGGTTGATTCCGGAAATATTATTAACCATAATCCTTCTTTTATTTTTTCCTGACCTTCTCTTAAAATCTGAGCAACCGAGCTATTAGTACCTCGATCCACCGCAATCGGTTTAACCATCCGAAGCCCCCAACCAAGCAAGGGTATATTAAATAATTCACGCTTTAATACCCAAGAATGTTTAGGAATAATCAACTGCATAAACATTTGATCCCAAAAGGATTGGTGATTAGACACGACTATTGAGATTGTTTTCGGTAATTTCTCAAGCCCCTCTACTTCATATTTAAGACCGCAACAAATTTTTGCAAGCCACACAAAAGCATAAGAGAAGATAAGGGCAATTTTATATCTTATTTGATAGTTGACATTGAAAAATGTTACTGGTATGTAACATATAAGAAAGAAAATAAATGTAAATAACGATAATAATCCGTAAAATGATAAAATTCTTAAACGCCAAAGCATAATTATTAAAATAATTATATTAATTAAAATGGTATTTATAACATAATTTTACAATGAGTAAAATAAAAAGGTATTATAATGAAAAAAACTGTTCTTGCCGGTGTGCAAGCAACCGGTTCTTTACATCTTGGTAACTACTTAGGTTCAATTAGAAACTGGGTTAAAATGCAGGAAGAATATAATTGTTTTTTCTTCTTAGCAGATTTGCATGCTATCACGGTTGATATTAAGCCGTCAGAACTTAATAATTCAATTATGGAGGTTCTTGCAATCTATATAGCAGCAGGGCTAGAGTCCGACAAAGTAACAATTTTTGCACAAAGTATGGTAAAAGAGCATAGCGAGCTTGCTTGGCTACTAAACTGCGTTACACCGCTTGGCTGGTTAAAGCGAATGACGCAATTTAAAGATAAAGCAGGTAGCGATCAAGAAAAAGCGTGCCTTGGATTATTTTCCTATCCGGTACTTATGGCAGCGGATATTTTAATATATAAAGCCGATATAGTGCCTGTCGGTGAAGATCAAAAACAGCATCTAGAGCTAACAAGAGATATTGCAGGTGTGATAAATAGGAAATGTAACAAAGAAATTCTAAAAATACCCGAACCGCTAATTAACGGCTCAGGCACAAGAATCATGAGCTTGCGGGACGGGTTAAAGAAAATGAGTAAATCTGATATTGCGGATTTTTCTCGTATAAATTTGAAAGATGATAACGATCTTATTCATCAAAAAATAAAAAAAGCCAAAACCGATCATTTAAGCTTTGTTAGCTATGATAAAGAGACAAGACCTGAAATTAGTAATTTATTAGATATTTATAGAAGTTTATCCGAAGAAAGTTTGGAAAAAATAATCGATAATTATCAAAATCAAGGATTCGCAAAATTTAAAGAAGATTTAGCAGAAATTATTATTACAAATCTACAACCGATACGTGATACATATTTAGAATTAATGAATAATCAAGAGTATTTATTAAAAATACTTCACAAGGGAGCAGAAAAGGCAAGAATTAGAGCCTCTGAAACGGTAAATGAAGTGAAAGAACAATTTGGATTTGTAATTTAAATTTATATATTTCAAGATTTCCCTTGAAATATACAAGATTATTTGCTATGAATCTTCTTGGATAGGTGGCCGAGCGGTTTAAGGCACTAGTCTTGAAAACTGGCGTACGGGCAACCGTACCGTGGGTTCGAATCCCACCCTATCCGCCAGCTCGTATTCTGCTTAAAATCAAGTTACTTCCAAAAAAATATAAACAGAAACATAATAACTTAGTATGAAGTATTTATAGTGATATTATATCTGTAATATTGCTAAAAGGTTATTATGATGAATAAAGAAGATTTTGATTGTGCATTTAAAATACTAGAATTACAAATAAATATACTAAATCTAAAGTTATAACAAGTAAAACTAGGTTATTACCGACATAATACAGAATTAAAAGCTTTAGCTTCCGAGCTTTTGACATTTCTGAAAAGCATAACAAAATATAACTTTATTCCTCGTATTACATAACGTAAATGCAACTAAATTACATAAAACTTTTAATCATAATTCTTTTGATACAATAATTTTTCAATTTCCTCATTCCGGTAGTAGAGAAGAAGTAAATGGTTTAAATCCAAATTATATTCTTGTTCGTGATTTTATAATTTCTGCCTCTTATGTATTAAAGAAACACGGAGTGATTCTAATTACCATAGTGGATAGCGATTTCTATAATTACATATTTCGATTTGAAAAATTGTCACAAGAATTAAGAATATTTACCCCTATTAAATATAAATTTGATCCAAAAGATTACCCGGAATATATACACACTATGACTAATTAAGATGAAAGTGCAATTGAAGACTATTCTAAATTTGCTACTTGGGAACTTAAATTATGAGTCAACTTAGTCTTTTTGATGACCAAATAATTATTTCGGGACTAAAATATATTGCAGAATATATAACAGTAGAACAAGAGGATAAGCTCATAAAATTAATAGATAGTAACCCGTGGATTACTGAATTAAAACGTAGAGTTCAGCATTACGGCTATAAATATGATTATAAAAACCGTTCTATAGATCAATCATATTATTTAGGTCTCTTACCTAAGTGGCTACAGGTTATAGCTGATGAACTTTATAAACAAAATATTTTTAACGAACTCCCAAATCAAGTAATTATAAATGAATATAGGCCGGGACAAGGCATCGCCTCTCCCATATAGATTGTATACCTTGCTTTTCAGATACCGTATGTTCACTAAGCTTAGGCGGGAGCTGTGTTATGGAGCTAACAAATGATAAAACAAAACATTCTATTCTACTTAAGCCTAGAAGTTTATTAGTTTT
Organism: Rickettsia sp. 109562A South Dakota; assembly: GCF_055791265.1. Lineage (NCBI taxonomy): Bacteria > Pseudomonadati > Pseudomonadota > Alphaproteobacteria > Rickettsiales > Rickettsiaceae > Rickettsia > Rickettsia sp. 109562A South Dakota. The sequence continues at coordinate 1,141,723 of NZ_CM147703.1, read as the reverse complement.
TAAAAATGCAGCAAGATATGTATGGAAGCATGGGATTGTACCTAGAAAGAGTGATAATAAAATAATGCGTAATAGACGTGTATCTTTAACTTTTAGGAAAGTAATCTTTATAAAATCAATAGTTTTTATTTAAATACTAAAATCACCCTATCCGTCATCTTATTGTTGTCTTGCTTAATTTATTGATACTAATTCTCATTCTATATTACCCATTAGTTCAGCATCATTAAATTCGATAAACTGCCTTGCTACTATATTTGCATCATTAGGAATTATAGTAGGAGTATATGGAATCAACTCTTCCTCATTCCCGTTGAATATTTTATCCCTTCTTGCAATAATTTATTTACTTGTAGTTTATGTATATCATTCATTGCCTGATTAGGTTTAATATATACCTGCCCCGGTAATAAATTTGTACCTATAGTAACTTGGCTTGAAGATTCGCCTAGAATAATTACTACGCTATTTTGATTTTCTAAGGCTGCTCCTAAATAACTATTAAATACACTTTTTCCTCCAAATACAAAATTTACAAATATTGGGTTTACTCCTTCTGATTTAACTCCATCTAGGAATTTTTGACTAACTTTATCTAATTGATCTTCTTTTTTATGTACCGAAAGTTTTTCTTTAGTTTCCGGGTTATATTGACCGGTTCTAGGACCGTTAGTTGCTAAAAGTATCATATTTTGATCTTTTGCAATTTTAGCTAACTGCTTTCCTAACTCATATGTGTCATTTTCTGTATAAAATTTTATATTTCCTTGTGCATCCGGTGCATCCGCCTGCCAAACAAGTAATTATACAACCGTTGGAAGAAAGAGGAATCTTTTCATCATTTTTTAAATCATTATAATCTTTTATACATTCTTCTTTTGTAAGATTATGAGGTATACCTGCTCTTCGTTTAAAGCATAAAAAGGCAATGATATTGTATCTAAAATTTTTAGATTTGCCTTTACTTCCGTTGGTAGCTGATGCCCACTCCAAATAAATTTACTACTGTTTTTCATTGATTTTAAAATGTCAAATCCTTTAATCCCATCAAGCCCTGCACCTATAAAATGACTTGCTTTTGTGTCTGATTAGTATTTATTTGAGTATGACTTAAGTCTTCAATATTTATATCAGCATTCTCAACTTTAAAGCCTTCTTTTTCATAGCCTTTCTGCAATGCTGCTCTAATTCCCAATGCATTACTGTTGTCACCCATATATTGAGAACTAAGCAGTGCTACAAGTAAAATTGTTTTCATATAATTCCTCGATTAATTTAAATATTATTTGCTATTATCGTTCTAATTCACTCAACATCATTTTAGCAGCTTTTATGCCTGCTTCTTTTGAGGTTTTTATATTGGTAGTTTCAGTATGGAAAGTTATTTTACTGCCGTCAAGGTTACCGAGCATAAAATCGGTTTTTATATTATCTTTATCTAAATATTTAGAGTAAGCAGCAATCGGCGTGCGACAATTGGCATCTAGATATTCTAAAAATGCTCTTTCAGGCTTTATTAATTCAAAGGTAGGAAGATGATTAATTTGGTTGCATATCTCAAGCATAGCATTATCATCTTTTCTAATCTCAACTGCCACGACTCCCTGCCCTATACACGGCAACATCTGTGAATACTCTATCAAATGACAATATTGAGGATTAAATGCATTAAGTCTTTTCAGCCCTGCATATGCTAAAATCGTTGCATCAACTTCACCATTCATTAGCTTTTTTATTCTTGAATCAACATTCCCTCTAAAAACCGTTACCTTTAAATCAGATCTTATTTTTTGGATAAATGCTTTTCTTCGTACTGCCGAGCTACCTATTACGGCATTTTGCGGCAGCTCTTCTATAGATTTATATTTTAGACAAACAAAAACATCTCTAGGGTCTTCACGCTCTAAAACGGCAGCAATTATTAAATCTTCAGGAATCCTTCCAGGCACATCCTTTAAAGAATGAACGGCTAAGTCAATCTTTTTATCAAGTAAAGCTTGCTCTATTTCCTTTAAAAATAAGGCTTTACCGCCTATATCGTATAAGGGTTTATTTTGGATTAAATCACCGCTAGTAGTAATCGGCACTATTTCACAATTAATATCAGGAAAAAATTGCTTGATTTGCTGAATAACTAAATTAGTTTGAATTAAAGCAAGCGGACTTTTTCTTGTACCTATTCTGATAGAATTTGTCATTCGTTTTCTATTATTTCAAAAGGACTAGTAAAACTTAAAACACTATCGCTTATAATTACTTCATGATTCATAATAATTGGATGATTTATCTCACCATGCTCTATTCCTTCAGCTTTATAAGCTTCTATATTTTGGATATGCTTTAAGCAGAAATCTTTTATACTCGATCCTATTAATTCATCTCCTTTAGTAAAATCACCGAAAATTATCGCTTCTATACCATCAAATATACCGGCATTTTTTAACTGCACTAGATTACGATGTACTGCATAGGCTTTTTCATTAACGTCTTCAAGCAGTAATATATTACCTTTTTTAGGTTAATAGAAGTTCCTATTAACTTGCTAAAAACCGTTAAATTGCCGCCTATTATTTTAACCTGTTCATTTTCCATGGCTTCTTTAAACATTCTCACCCTTTCTGCTTCTGTATCGGCAAAAAATGGTAATTCATCACCTGAGAAAATCCTATCATCTACTAAAGTTTTAAACCCTTGTAAAGCTAGCATTTTAATAGCTTCCTTTAATTTATCCTGTGCATCCGGACAACCTAACGCAGGAGCTATTATAGATATAAAATCTTGTTGTTTGTTAAAAATAATTTTCTTCATAGATAAGGATTCTAATTTATGGCTCGATTTTACGTCATTGCGAGGAAAAATTGTAAATTTTGACGAAGCAAGGAAGAATAAAAATGCTAATTTTTAGCATTTTTTGATTTTTTTTTTTGGATAATAAGTAAATGCTGTAACAAAAAGTACTATAAACTTATTTTATTCCCAAATAATTAAAAACCAAGTTCACTGTGTGAACCTAATCGTATTAATTCCAATGTGTCAGTATCAGGTTTTCTATAAATTAATACTAAATCTAGCTTAATATGACCATCTCTACAATCTTTCCAATTACCTATAAGAGCATGATCGCTCATATGTACAGGTAATGTTATATCAGCAATCAAGTACTTAACTGCTTTCAGTATAGATATAATCCAAATTTATTCAATAGAGTTCTTTCCACACTCGCTTATAGAGAGGAATTTAAAGGAGACACGGAACACAGCACCGCAGCGTACATAGAAGTACGTGAGGATGCGAGTACCGGATCGACGTATAAATACCTCTAGAAGTAGAGTTTCGAAAGAACTCTAATGTTTTCTACGTTTTTCACGCTTGTAGTCACGTTTAAACTGTATAGTACGTTTAATCGTTCTCATTTAATCGGATAACAAATTATTTATATTACCAATATGAACTAATTTACCGCTTCTTGCAGTTTTCATGGCTTTAATTGTTTCATCATTTGGGATAAGCGGTTCAAATGGCAATGCTTTTTCACGAGCAACACGAAATAAAAGCATACGAACAGCATCGGATAAAGTAAGCCCCATGGCAGCAAGTACTAAAGCTGCTTCTTCTTTCACGTCTTCATTAATACGGGCTCGCACAATAGAATCAGCAGACATAAAAATTTTCTTTTAAAGAATGTAGCTACATTGTAGCACATATATTAAAAACTTTCAAGATTAAAAAACAAAAATAAATCATATAAATATAACTCAATACAATTGCTTTGCTCCTTTCAGTCGCTCACAAGGTATCATAAAAATAAACTTAGTCTTTCCCTGCTTATCGTTTTCTGCCCAAATTTTTCCAGCATGCAAAGTTCTATTACTTTCTTACATAATGCAAGCCCTACTCCTCTGCCTCCTGCCGGCGTGCGTGTTTTAGAGCTTACGACAAATACACCGAATATAGTTTGTAATTCTTCTTTCGGTATTCCTATTCCATCGTCTTTTATACTGAATAAAATATTATCTTCCTGCATGTGTAGATCAATTTTTATTATTCCCTCACTACAATAGCTTATAGCATTAATAATTACATTATCGAATGTGTGTTTAATATAATGAGGATCACAGTTAAATATTATATTTTCTTCAATATCAGGTATAAAATTTAGGGTTTTGCCGTTTAGATATAGTTTCTTACATATTTGAATTCTTTCGTGTAGCAATTCGCTTAAGTTTATATTTTCTTTATTTAATTTATAATTCAGACTGGATAATTTTGAAAAATCTAGAATATTATTTATCAAGCTATTTAATTCTAATAGAGCTTTTAGCTATAATCTCTACGGCATTGCGACGCTGATCTTCATTAAATTTATCATAATTACCCCATAAGGTTCCACCAAGGCTAATAAATACCGGTTAGCGGCGTATTTATTTCATGGTTTATATTACGTAAAAATTCATGTTTCAAATCAAGTAATTTTTCGAGTTCCTGTTCTCTATAATTAACTCTATTGCCTAAATGAGCATTGTGCAGCTTAATTAATCTTTCTTGCTCTAGCCTTGGTTTTAAGAATACTATTAAAAGACTACTAAATAAGGTTAAGAAATATATTACTTTTAACTGGAAGCTGTCTATACTAATTAATAACTTCTCATCCATAAAATATTTATAAAACTCTATACTAGCAAACACGCCGGTAACGGGTCATAAGTAAAGTAGCTTGCCACCTGAATATCGTTGCAATTATAAGTAAGTTAATTATCGAACTCATTAATTGCAACTGATCAAAACTACTTGATATAACAAGTAAACTACCGAAAAATATTAATATAACGAAAATAGCAACAAACCAAGATAAAGATATAATATAATTCTTTTTAAACTTTAAAGACCATAAAGGATAAGTGATTAATATTGCGGCAGTTATTAAGTGTGGTATGGTAAATAATGTTATATATCTCCAAATGGTTCATTATTCTGCTATTGGGCGTGGTATATAAAGATGAGAACATCGATATTAAAATAAATATACCGACATAACTATAAGTAATTTCCTTACTAGGTAGGGTACTTTCCCAATATTTAAAGATGTTAAAATTCTTAAGATCACGGAGTAAAGTCAAAAATTTTCTTTTTCTCTCTTGCTGATTATTTTAACGGCTAACGGCTCTTTTAAAGAACTAAAACCCCCTGGTTGCTTTAAAATATAATGGCTTCCAAGGAAAAAGAGTAAATTTACGATAGTTGCGGGTAATATCGGATAAATACCTAAAACCGCTCTTAAAGAAAATATTTGCCACAATATAATAGTTAATATTGCAGCAATCATACCGATAAAAAAACTTTTGGCAGTTGATTTAAAACCGTATATTAACAAAATTAACGATAAGGTGATTAGCGGCAAATAGATACTGGTTAATAATAAAAATAGATTTATTAAATCTTTCGTATAGAGCGATATAATAAAACCTATTAAGCCTATAGTAATTGCCGTTATATAATTATACTTTAGAGAAGTTTTTTTAATGATGTCATTAGTAAAAGTTATAGCTGCAACGTTAATATAAGAGTTAGTACTTGAGATTATCATTGCCATAATAACACCAACTATTAACCCCTTAAATCCTATATAACTTTTAATAATCCGTAAAAACAATTGATTAGTATCGACACCAGGATTTTGCGAGAGTAGTAATATCACAATCCAAATAAATAAAGCGGATAAGCAAAGGCAAATAATTGCCGAAATAAAAAAAGTTTTTGATATTTGTTTTGTATCTTTTGCCATCAATATTCTTTGAAAGATTGAAGGACCAAGCGACGGAATCGCAAAATATATAAAAATATTTAAAGATATCCAAAATTTAGGACTAGTATGGTGAAACAATCCTTGTAAATCAGTCAGACGAGTTTGTACATTTGAGTCTATAGTTATATGCGGGGCGCTAAAAACATTCCATACGATAATTCCTATTACCGGAATAACGGCACTATAGGTAAAAAACTGTACCGCTTCAGTAAAAGTAACCGATTTTACGCCACCAAAAGCAGAATAGCTTATTATTACGGTGGCTATACATAAATCTATGTAAAAATTTGAAATATTAAAGAATAGCTGTAATATTAAGCTTGCTACATGGAATTGCATAGCAATCCTACCTATAGCCATTAATATACTAACTACCGATGTAAGAATACGAACTTTGTTGCCGTACGCCTCCCCTATTATTTCCGCTGCCGATAAGCTACCCAAAAAATTCTCAAAACGAGGAGCTATAAAGTAACTAATTAATAACCAACTAACGACGCTACCGAATATACTAGGTAATAAGTAAAACAAGCCATCCGTATATATTCTTGAATTATCAATTAAAAAAGTACTAGTACCGATCCAAGTAGCAATAAGAGTGGCAACTATCGTACCTGTGGAAAAATCCCTTTTCCCTATCGCATATTCACGAATATTGTTTATATTTTTGATATTTAGAAGTCCAACTAGCAAATTAATCGCTAAAAAGCTAGTAAAAACAATGATATCTATATTTGGCATAGAGTTAAGTTATCAGGTAGCAATAAAGAATTTTCTATGCAAATAATAATAAAGATAAAAAAGAAACAAACAATATTTTTGTAAAGTTAAAGAATATAGGCTTTGTTGCACGGCTCGTTTTATGTCATTCCTGCGAAAGCAGGAATCCAGTAAAACATATAAAAACTTGTTTTTTTATATGTTTATTTTATCAAATATATAATTTTTGTACCAATGTTAAGGTTATTTTTCTGGATCCCCGTCTATGCAGGGATGACATCGAGTGCGTTTTTCGAGTCATGCAACAAGACCAAGCCGTCGCATGAATGACATAGAAAGTCATGACTAGTACACTATAAATAGACTATTTTTTATTCATAAAGATTAAACTCTTCTACCGCCTGACCTAATGATGTTACAGTATAATCATTATTATACCAAGTTGTGTATACATCAAGTGCATTATGACAATCATCATAATCAACTATAGATGTTTTTTTTCTTCTAATACATCTGCAGCAGTTTTATTACCAACCATCTTGATACTTGGATCAAACGGCGGTTTATTTTCTTTATTTAATAAAACTTTTAAAGTTGGAAGTTTTGGGGTATTAGCATTCTTTTCTGATTTATTTAAAAATAAATGATGAACAGACGTAGCTTTAAGCTCATGTTCCACTGTACAGTTTATACCGGCCTACAGGAAATGTTATTTTATACTTCTCACTACTCACAGAATTTACATTACCACCATTGTTTACTAAAACTTCTACAACTTTATCGTCATTATAATCACTATACCAATGTAGTACAGTCCTGCCGGTTTTATCTTCAAGATTTATATCAGGTTTTGTTTGCATATTTTTTATGCATTTTTCCAAGAAATCAGCTCCTAATTCACCAAGCCATGCTACTGGATTGGAACCAAAATTACTATCGTCCTTAATGTTAGGATTAAACTTTTCTTGTTTAACTATTTTTTCTATTATAGGCTCAACTACAGTTAATAATTCTTGTGATTTAATAGGTAATATTTTATTCATAAGCATTACGATCATATTACTAGAATCTTTAAAGTCATAATTTTCTAATGTTTTTTCTACTAACTTATGTACATTCTCAGTTAATTTTTTAAAATTTGTTGTAGCTAAAAATTTATGCCCTACATCTGAAATTTTAGAAATATTTTCTTGAATTTGTAAAGAACCTTGAACTAATATATTATTTGCTTCAAGTGAAGGGTTAGCTCCAAATTTCAGCAAATTTTCAACTATTTTATTATATTTATCCATTTGAGCTTGAAATAAATTTATATTTTGATTATTTGGCTTATTAGCAATAAGTTGATATTTATTGCAGAATATAAAGCAGTATGATTATCTTGACCAAGATCATTAATATCTAAACCTACCGACCTTCCGGCTTTAATTTTTCGATTTGTGTCTTACGGAACTCATCAGAAATATGTGATTCCATTAAAACACGGAAAAAATTATGAATTTGTGCTTTCTCAGCTGAAACAAATTTATTCATTATTTGAGGATTATTATGAAATATTCCCATTACCTTAGAGCTATTACTCCAAACTCCCCATTCAAATATAGTATTACCGTTTGCATCTTTCTTATCCCAATTAGTTTCAGGAATAGAAATCATTTTTTCTAATATCTGTAATGTAATATTTTCTAAAGCATTTTTAACATTCTGATCTTGTTGGTTAGGTATCAAGCTGCAAAGAGTTTCAAAAATATTAAGGTTATTGTTAACATCATTAATATTAGTTCCGTTTAATATAGCCGGTATTTGTTGTATGTTTTGTATATTTCCTGAATTTAGTAATTGAAAAGGTGTATACATAAAAAAGCTCCAAAATTTATATTATATTTTACAATAAAATTACCATGAAACATGGTTTTTTCATTTACGCTTTTAAAATATATAAAAAGTTACTAAATATCAATAAATTATTAAATTTAATACCAAGGTGCTAATGATAGCTCTATGCTAATCCCTTTAACGGTAATACCAGATTCTTTAACGGCAAGATATTTTTCTTCTCTAATTAAAGCGAGTGCTTTATTACGGTAACTTGAGCATATTACGCCGATTTTATCTTTATATGCGAGTATTTCTTCATCTTTAACTAATGAGGATAAATCTTCATCTGCTATAACTTTATATATCTTTCTTCTTATAACCCCTTGATATTTAGCTCTTGAAATGACTTCTTGTCCTACATAACAACCTTTATCGTAGCTAATCCCGTTTAATTCTTCACCGCCGTATAAAATCGGGATGGATTTATCGAAAGATAAATCTTCTACACCGTCTATTATTGCAAAATTATATTTATCTTCTAGGTATATTGGATTCCCGCCTTCGCGGGAATGACATAGGGGGCGAGAATGACATAAAGGGTCGAGAGTATCTTTTAATGTTCCATTTACTATTGAACGAAAACCAAGCTTAGTATAGCGAGGATCACGAGATGTAACTAACGTGTCTATATCTAATTTTTGATGTGCGTAGATCACTTTATATTCGTCACTGCAGTCTATTATTTGTATTTTGGAACGAAATTTATAGAAATTTAAATGATCTATCAAAGCAGCTTTATTACTTTTATCAATATCAAGGTAAATTTCCTCAAAGTTATGAATATACACAAAAAAATCAAATAGGTATCTTCCTTGATTGTTAAGTAAATAAGTATAACAGTATTTACTTTTATTTATATCGTTAGTAACAAGATTTTGTAGGAATTTTACTGAATCTAAACCTATTATTTTAATGACCTCTCTATCACTTAATATTTCATACATAATTATAATATTATTGACTTTATACGTGCCTAACTACTATACTCTAAATTTATATAAATTAAACTTAATAATCATGAGATGTTCATCTTACTGTACTTCTTCCGAATATAAGATGAGTGATCTAGTTACTAATTTAAAAAAGATTGGTCTTGAACCTCAACATTTTGACGATGTTTTATATATTCGGAAAGAGATAAATAAAGATTCTGATTTTATAGAGATATTTTTCTTTCCGTTTGGTTGCGTAACTATTTGGGGCGGTGATGAAATTCAAGAAAAAATAGTTTTAAGCGATACTGATTTAGTAACGGTAAATAAGCTTAAAGAACCGGTATCAGATTATATTTATTTTGAATATAATACGGCAGTCGAGAAAACCTTTATTGATGAAGAAAAAAATAAAATAATCTTAGCTGATAAATCGGTTTTTGTTAAACTCTCTATTTCTCATGCTCTTGCACAATCAGTTAAGCTTAGCGTTCTTGAGCAATCTGTTAGTAACTTGATTGTTCAGACAACTCCTATACAGCAGGAACTAGCTAGAACCGGTAGCGTATCACTTTCTAAAAAGGAAATATTACAGCAAATAGGTATATTATTTAACGAACGTTATTCAATTAGTCTGCATAGCGATATATTCGATACTCCGGAATTCTTTTGGCGTCGCCCGAGCTATGAGCCTCTATATCTCATGACGGCAGAGTTTCAAGACATAGCAATACGGCAAAATATAATGAATCATCGTCTTAATATGATTCATGAGCTTTTAGACATTCTTTCAAACGATCTTAATTATAAACATTCTACCAAACTTGAGTGGATCATTATTATTTTAATTGGTCTTGAAGTTGTTTTATCTTTATCTCGTACTAATCTTTTCTTAAAAATTATCGGAGCTTTATAGAATCGCTTCTATGCAAATTATCGATAATCACAAAACATTAGAAGAAGTTTGTAAACAGTTAGCAAGTAAGACATGCTTAAGCATAGATACGGAATTTGAGCGTCGCTATACTTATTATGCTCAGCTTAGTATAATTCAAGTTAAAGCAGAAAATTATTGCGGAATAATTGATGCATTAAGCAATTTGGATCTGAATATTTTTAATAAGCTGCTTGCAGACAATAATATTACTAAAATATTTCATGCTCCTCGTGAAGATTTAGAGATTTTCTATAATTTGTTTAAAACACTACCTTCTAATGTTTTTGATATACAAATTGCGGCAAATATTTGTGGATTCGGTAAACAACTAAGCTATGATGATCTTTGTTATAAACGATTCGGTATTGCTATTGATAAAACTCATCAAAAATCTAACTGGCTAAAACGCCCTATCACTAGTGATATGTTAAATTATGCTATGTTAGACGTGGAGTATTTATATAAGATATATAAAGAGTTAAATAATATAATTATTAGAAATAATTTAGTTAATAAATATCAAACTACTCTTAGTTCTTTGTTAGACGTTAGAAATTATAAGGTTGAGCCGAAAGATGCTTGGAAAAAAATAAAATATAGAAGTGATGATGAGAGCTTTAACCGTAAAATTCAAATACTTGCAGCTTATCGCGAAGAGAATGCACAAACTATAAATATTCCTCGTAAGCATTTTATTTTAGATGAAGATTTAATAAAGCTTTGTAAATACCCGCCGGTAACAAATAAAGATTTTAAAAATCTAAATTTAAAAAGCAAATATTTGCATAAACAAAAATATAAAGATGAAATAATAAGTTTGTGTAATAACTTTTTGGTCATGTTATGATATTATTATAGACCTTATTGTAGAAATCATACCGAGATCACAAATTTAAGCTTACGATCATGAGATTCAACCGGAAAATTATCGCTTAATTGTTCTTTTAAACAAACTCCGGCGGTTAATATATTTCGGTTATTATTTAAATATCGATCAAAATGTCCTTTGCCGTATCCAAGTCTATAACCGTCGCTACTAAATGCAAGACCTGGGATAATAACTAACTCAGGAATAAAAAAATCATTATTTATAGGCTCAAAAGTTTTAAAATCACCTAAAGCCAATGAGTCATTATAATGATAAGGACAATATTTTATCTCATTTTTTATAATTTTCGGTAGGAAAAATTTTATTTCAGGATGTAAGTTTGTTATTTCAAGTAAATTAATTTCATATTTTAGAGGGTAATAGAGACCAACGGTTTGGATTTCTAACTCCTTTAATAAATGGCTAATTTTACTTATTAAGGAGTTTCTGACTAAGCCGGAAGTAATTTTTTCTTGGTTTTTTATTAAAAGATCCTTGAAATAAAGACGCAGTTCTTGCTTGTTCATTATTACTGTCATTCCCATACTCCCCAATGTCATTCCCGCGAAAGCGGGAATGACATTGCAATATCACATATTGATCGTTCTTTTATCCACACTAAGAGCTGCTTCTTTTATAGCTTCGCTTAATGTTGGGTGGGCGTGGCAGGTTCGTGCTATATCTTCCGCTGCTGCTCCGAATTCCATATAAGCGGTAAGCTCAGCAATTAATGTACCTGCATCGGCTCCTATAATATGTGCTCCTAAAACCTTATCGGTTTTACTATCGGCAAGAATTTTAACCATACCTTCTGTACTACCGATCGCTCTTGCTCTACTATTTGCTAAAAACGGAAACTTACCGACTTTATAATTAATGCCTTTTTCTTTTAGCTGCTCTTCCGTTTCACCGACACTTGCTACTTCAGGATAAGTATATATCACGCTTGGAATCAAATTATAATTCACATACCCTGCCTGCCCTGCCACAATTTCCACGGCAGCTACGGCCTCTTCTTCGGCTTTATGAGCAAGCATCGCTCCTTTCACAACATCACCGACTGCGTAAATATTTGAAACGGCTGTTTGGAAATGATCATTAATCTCAATTCTACCTTGCTTATCCGTAATAATACCGACAGACTCAAGCCCCAAATTTTGCGTATAGGCTTTTCTGCCTACTGCCATTAATACCACATCGCTAGTTATTACCGAGCTTTTACCGCCCTCCTCTATTGTCAGATTTACTTTTCCTGATTTTACTTCTGCGTATAATACTTTAGTATTTAGTTTAAACTCTATACCCTGCTTTTGCTGTAACTTCATAAATTGCGTAGCAATTTCTTTATCAAGCATAGGTACAATGCTCGGTGCATATTCAACAACCGTTACTCTAGCTCCTAGGCGACGCCAAACCGAACCGAGTTCTAAGCCTATATACCCCCCGCCGACTACTATTAAGTTCTCAGGTACTTTAGAAAGCTTCAAAGCACCGGTAGATGAAACAATAAATTCCTCATCAATTTTGATATTCGGTATTTCTATGACGCTAGAGCCTGTAGTAATTAAGATATTTTTAGCTTTAATTTGCTCATTATTTACTTCAACGATATTGTTAGAGATAATTTTAGCTTCACCTTTTATCCTAGTAACCTTATTCTTGGCAAATAGGCTTTCTATACCTTTTGTAAGATCAAGAACTACCTTATCTTTATTAGCGAGCATTTTTTGTAAGTCTAATTTTACCTCTGCAGTAATACCGATACTTTCAAAATGCTTTAAAGCTTCTTCATATTTTTCAGAGGAATTAAGTAAAGCTTTTGATGGTATGCATCCTATATTTAAACAAGTGCCGCCAAGAGTATCGTTTTTCTCAATGCACACTACTTTCATATCGAGCTGAGCAGCTCTAATACTGCCTGTATAACCCGCTGGACCGCTACCTATTACCACTAAATCAAATTCTTGCATATTTTTACCTTATATTACTATCAATTTGTCATACCGTGGCTTGACCACGGTATCCAAAAAAAAAATTAAAAAAGACTGGATCCCGCGATCAAGCCGCGGTATGACAATTGTATTGTCTAAGCCACACGGGAATGACATAAACCATACACCACTATTATCTCTATAACAACTTTAATCTTATACTATTCTTATTTGGTGAAGCAATAAAACTAATTAAATTAATATTATCTTCAAAAGTGTTTGTATAATTTTGTAGTAAAGAGAACATCTTTTTAGAAATAGCGTAATTATGATGAAGATTCAGTGCATTTGACTCACCGATATTTTTTATTTCTCTCATTAAAGCTAAAGGATTATCAAACTCAAGGCTAATATTTTCATAATCAACAATTACTTCGGCAAATCCTGCCTGCGAAAATAAAATCGGAACATGATCAAAATGAATAAAAGGAGAAATATGAGGAGAATGTTGAAAATTACTTGTTATTTCTGCCTCTATCAAAACTTTACGTAAGTTTTTTAGACTATCACCACCGACAAAATTACCGATAAAAATGCCCTCAGGTTTTAAAAATGTTCTAATATTAGATAGAAAGCGTTGTACATCATTTATCCAGTGTAATCCTAATGAATAAACAATTAAATCAAAAGAATTCGGAGGAAATTCTAAATATTCATCATCAATTAATAACTTACGATCATGATTAAATGAATCAAGCAACAAAGGAGACATATCTGTTGCGGTAATATCGGCATTTCGATAAGCATCTTTTAGTAAACCTGTAAGATAACCGCACTTTGCAGATATTTCTAGAATATCAGAAAAATCGTTATTAATCAGCTTTAACCTATCAATTATGTCACCCTCTGCATGCTTGATAAATAAGCTGTTACTTATTCCCTCTACTGCATTATTTCGGTGATTTTTTAGTTTTGATCTGTTGAATATATAATTCTCTCAATTTATCTTGTATTTTTTCTTCTAGAGTATTCGCCTCTTTTATCGGCTGGTAACCCAACTGATCATTTTTTAGCCAACTATTTTGGATAAGTTTTCTCTGTCTTGCGGTGTGAATCTCATCACCTTTAACTCTATTTAGCTCTTCAAAATTATCCTGAATACCGATAACTACAGGCTTCGTATTTTTATTAGGCAATAAAAGCTTTGAATCCCACTGATTTTTATCTAGAATATAAAATTCTTTATATTCTTTTAATTGTTCATTCTTAATAAAAATTGAGGGTTTTTCTATATCAGGATTTGTATCACTTAAATTTTCTTGAAAATCTATGAAATTACTATTTCTTTCTTTTTCTATATTATTAGATTCTCCTAGAGATTTATAACTACTTATACACAACAATACTAATATAAATTTCTTTAACATAAATAACCCTGTATATTACTATAGTTAATATAAATTAAATAATATATGAATCAAGTATAGAAATAAATTAATTATTTCTATAGATATTATCTTTATATTTCTTTCTATAATATATTTTATAATTCTCATTCTTCATATCATTAAACCACTGCTCTTGTTGTTTTTTAATATGATAATTTAAGGAATTAGATTTACTATTACTAGTTTGGAAATTATCTTCACAAAATTTTAAAAAACCTGAAATTAACGTTTCTACTCCATTAGTCTCAGATTTTTTCTCAAGAAATTGCATAGAAAAATTAGCAGGATTATTATGTTTTAAATAAAATTGCTTATATTTCTCATGAATTTTCTTTCCCTTTTTTATTTGTTGTTCTGAAAAAGATAATTTTTCTTCTAATAATTTATGAATTTCGGTACAATCGCTCCAAGGTAATTTTATTATTACCTGCTCTTCCTGATATTCAAAATTTTCCTGAATATTGTTAAAATCAGCATTTGCTTTTACCGTACTTACTAATATTAAAAAACATGCTATTAACTTAGGTTCTATGAACAAAAATTTTAAATAATCTATTTTAGCTCTTTTTAGCTGCAAATTATAAGATTTTTTTGAAATAGGAATCACTATTCCTGCACAAACCTTATTAATTTTCGCATAAAAATATCTTAAAATATAAATATTTAAATTTTTGTTCATAGAACCTAATATTCATAAATTTAATTAATTTTAGCAGGAATCGGTATCATAATACTACTTCTGTATCTTTTATTGCTACTAAAAAGTGACTTTTTTTGAACTTTGTTATTATTTACCGAAATTTTATCTTCTAAAACCCCTTCATTATTATTTAGATAACCATGTAAGGATGCTTTATAAAGTGCCATGTTACTTGCTATTTTAACTACATCTTGCTTATATTTAAACCCTAAAGCATGAGTGGCTGAGTGGTAATGTGCTATCGCTTTGTGCCAGCTCCCTAGTTGATCATATTTTGAACGCAAGAATTTTGCACCGTAACCAATGTTATTATTTGGATCAAATGCCTGTTCAAGAGAATTAAAAGCCCCTAAATGATGTCTTAAGTTAATCTGCATGCATCCGACGTCAATACTCTCTCGCCCTTTTATAAGCTCTATTCTAACAAAACTTACGGCTTCTCTTTTACTGTTAAAATAATAGCCTTTTCCTTCGACATTTACCGTCCAAGGCCATACTACTCTAATTTTACGGGTTGTATGTTTTTTACCCGATTCTTTTAAAGCTATTGAATGTAGTGTATTAGAGGGGATATTAAATTTTTTTTCAAAATAAGGAAAAAGCTTAGAGCATTTAAAGGATTCAGCTATTTCAGGATCGGCAATAGCCGGCTTAGAAAAGAAAATAAAGGAAAATAATAGGATTAGTATGGTTATTGTGTCATTCACCCACTTTCTTATGTTATTCCTCACCTCTCTTATGTCATTCCTGCGAAAGCGGGAATCCAAAAAAAAATTTATAATATATTTTGCTTTGACGTTTTTGCTGGATCCCGTGGCGGCGGGGCCACGGGATGACATATTGTTTTTCCAAACCATGCCGGCAACGCTAAAATAACTTAAGTTACAATAAGATAAATTAACGTATCATAACTTATCTTATGAGGCAAGGAAAAATATGAGTGCGCCAAGGAAAGTGCGTAAAAATCAGTTGGTGAAAATCCCACCTATGCAAAGTCTAACCAACAGCATAGAAGCAACTATTGCATTACAGGAGGCGACAAATGTGATGAAGCCAGTAGAAGCGACATACCAGGCTGCAACGCAAGTGAAGGTGTTGAGCCCCGAAATATCCAACATTATAGAGGCCGACGTTTTTCATAGTGCGGAAGGCAGCATGAAGGGTGACGTAATGGTAAGTCACAACTCACTCTATCGGGGTCGGAGTCCGGTGGCATGGTATGAGATGGAGTTTACGTAAACTTGGGAGATCTTCTGTATTCTCGAAAGAGTATGTTGGGACAAGTCAAAATAGGCAAGAACTGACAAATGATACAGAAGAAGTCGGACTGACTGATAGTACTCGGAGTATAGGAAAGCTATGTACATGGGGAAGCGGTCAGCAATGGAAAGCTTGGTTGAGTACCGTTCAAGATAACACGCTGAGGTTATTATAGTGATGCAGGTTAAACTCAATCAAATAGCTAAAAGAGCGAAGCAAGATAAAAGGCTAAAATTCACATCATTAATACATCATGTTAATGAGGCTAATCTTGCAGAATGCTATCAAGTGCTCAAGCGTAATAAAGCTTGTGGGATTGATGGTGAGACAGTGGAAGCATACGGTATTAATCTAGAAGATAGGCTTAATCAATTAGTGGAATCGATAAAGTTGAAGCAATATCGTCCTAAACCAGTAAAGAGGGTATATATCCCAAAAGCTGGTAAGAATGAGAAGCGTGGCCTTGGTATACCATCAGTTGAAGATAAGTTAGTTCAAATTATGCTAAAGCAAATCTTAGAACAGATTTATGAAGCTGAGTTTTTGGATATGTCTTATGGATTCAGACCTAAGTTAAGCTGTCACGATGCAATAAGAGCATTACACAAAACGGTTATGACTAAGCCAATTAATTACATTGTGGAAGTAGATATTAAAGGGTTCTTTGATAATGTTAATCACTATTGGCTACAACGTTGCTTAGAGGAGAAAATTGTTGATCGTAATTTATTGTGGTTAGTAAGAAAATTCTTAAAAGCTGGAGTAGTTGAGGATGGAAAGCAGTTAGTAACGGAGGTAGGCACTCCTCAAGGAGGAGTGATTAGTCCATTACTTGCAAACATCTATCTTCATTATGTACTAGACTTATGGTTTAAGAAAGTTAAATCACAAGCAAAAGGACACATGGAGCTAATACGCTACTGTGATGACTTTGTAGTATGTTGTGAAAGTGAGAAAGATGCAAAGAATTTTCTAGATCTGCTACATGTAAGGTTAGAAAAGTTTGGTCTACAGGTATCAGAAGATAAGACTAGAGTTCTTAAATTTGGACGAAAAGTTTGGAAACATGCTCAGGGAAGTAAAGAAAAAGTAGAAACTTTTACCTTTCTTGGGTTTACGCATTATTGCGGTAAGAGTAGACAAGGGTATTTCGTTATGGGTCATAAGACGAGTAAGGAGAATCTTTGTCAGAAGCTTAAGGAAACTAAGGAATGGTTAAAGAATATACGTAATAAATTGTGTCTTAAAGCATGGTGGCCAGTACTTAAATCTAAATTAACGGGCCATTATAATTATTTTGGAGTGAGTGGTAATTATCGCTGTCTCTATAAATTTTATAAGTCGATCTTTTGGATAGTATTCAAGTGGATAAATCGTCGCAGTCAGAAAAAGAGTATGAATGTCAAAGAGTATCAAAATTATCTACAGTGGAATCCACTACCAACACCGAGGATATGTAATGCAATGTATTAATTCTAGCTTTATAGTAAATGTTTCATTGAGGAGCCGTGTGCGGGAAAATCGCAAGCACGGTTCTGTGGGGGTTACCATAGCATGGAACTAATTTAATTAAAATATGGAGTAAATGTTATGGTTTCTACCCGACTATTATTAGCTTAGATAAGTTAATATCAGAATTATTTTCAGCAACACCTAACATTTTTAATATTTGAGTTAGCTCTATTTCTATTGGATCTAATATAGCTTGTTCATTTATAACTTCCGTAAAATATTTTGATATTGATTTATTTTGCTGAAAAAATATTTCTTCGTCTGATTTTGAAGTTATTACACTACTCCATCTTACGTCAATTTCTTTAAGCCATTGATATGTATTATTAACATCTTCATTATTTCTATAATAATTAATACAATCATTTAGTAACATGTGAAATATTGTTGCTTTGAATAGATCACTTTTAGTTGCCGGTAAATTTGGGGCGGAGCAAGTAACTCTAATATTTCCTTACCTTTTATAATAGCTTCATTATTATTTTTGGCTTCTTTTGAAACCTGTTCTAAGGACAATAAACCTTGCTTTAATGCTACATTATCAATATCATTAGCTTCAATAAGCTTTCTAATTTCGATAAGTATGCTCAAATAATCTGTTGTCTCTAGTGGTTCTACTGCATCTTTTTTAAATTTTTCAATCAAAGACTCTTTACACAAATATATATCCTTATTTAAATTAAATTCAAATCTCAAGAAAATATGGGTTTTGAATTTTTGAAAACGGAAATATATAGAATTGGTAAAATTTTGTCAATAAAATATAAGATTTTTGTGTAGAAATTATTAATTCTTTTTAAGAAAAAAGCAAGCTATCATAACTTCTCTTATGAAACAAGAGGAGTTATGACATTTAAGACGTAAAGACTTAATCTAAATCTGAACTAAAATCTTCAAAAATTGTTCCAGCTGCTACAACGTCAATTTCTGGGTTAAACTACAACCGGAGTAGGATTTACTTCTACATTAAAGTTTTCTTCATACCATTTTATATATGTTTCTGCTGCTGCTTTTAATGGATTTAATGGTTCTCCACCAAACATAGAGCCTAATACTTGTAATGGATTACTTGTTCCTTTTGCTATTACTTTACAATATTCATATTTTAGAGCTTTACTTTCCTTATCTGATATGGGTAGTAAATCTTCTATTAATTCTGCTAAATTTTGAAACTCATCTAACTCTACAAATAAAGACTTACTTACAACATTCAGAGAAGCATAATGACTACCCAATGATTTCGTAAGATTTTCTACTATTATGAGAAGTTCTTGTTTAATAAAATGAGGCTTATTTAAAGCTTGATCTATTGTCTCCGCATCTCCGGTTTCTATGGCTCTATTTATATATTCTTCACTGATTACTATTTTATAATTTTTTATTAACTTATTAATTTCATTAATACTTTCCTTAACATTGAACTCTACTCTACTAGAGCTAGCCGTACTCGAACTAGTAGAAGGTTGTTCACCTAATTCTGCATTACTTAATATTGAGCCGGCATTATTTAGCCATGCTTGCAAGTTCTTTGGTGTTGAAGTAGCTTTATCAGCAAGGGTAGTTGCTTGATTAAATAAAGCGGCAAGTTGCTCAGGATTATTAAGGTCTATATATTTCGGCATTCCTGTAGGTGGAGTAAAATCATTATAAGAAATATTTGATTCTTCATCAAAAGATTCATTTTCAAATGAATCTTTTGTAGGCTCCATACTAAAAGCTCATCATCAACAAATGCCTGATGTTTTGCAGTTGCATATTGTACATTTGGATTATTTTTATAATTACCTGGAATAGCATATAAACCGTGTTCTCCTTTATTTGCTTCTTCTAATAGGAGATTAAATATTTCTGATTTAATTTCATGGTTTTTTGTTGCCTGTAAATTTTTCTCTAGAAGTTTTAGTATCTGATCACCGTGTGCTGCACCTTTATTATTTTCCCAGCCTCTTGTTAAACTACAATAATCTATACCTGATGTTTTAGCAGGCTCTAATACGGCTTTTATAGCTTTCCATTGATTATTAGCTTTTTCATAGTGTTTTTTACGTTGCCCTTCACTTAGCATTTTATTTTCACCTTACTGCTCATCTTTAATAGCATTCTCAGCCTATTTAGCAAGCTGAGCATATGGTGCCAGGTCTCCTACTGCATTAAATATGGATACATGTTTACCTAGATAATCTACTTTTGTAATTATTTCAGATAGATCAAATTTTTGAACTAATTTCGGTAATTCAACAAAAAATTCATCATAATATGGTTTGTCTAAACTCCATTCACTTCCATTTTGTTTGATTTCATTTATAGTTTCATAATGAATATTTATTCATAATTTGACCCCTTTGTAATTATTGGTTAAATTTATATTCAAAAACCACGAAATGAGGTATTTTATTTTAAAATGCTTTAAATTGGTAATTGACTGAATAAATAAAAATGTTTATTATTAGTCCAAATTAAATGTAATAAGTATATTTTATGAAAGTCGTTAGCTCATTAAAATCATTAAAAAAACGTGATAAAGATTGTCAGATCGTTAAAAGAAGAGGCAAAATTTTTGTGATAAATAAAAAGAATAAAAGATTTAAAGCAAAACAAGGTTAATATTATGTATATTTTAAGAATTATTGTTTCATTTTACCAGGGATTCGTGTACTCACCAATCAAAATAAAATCTAATTCCTAAAATATACACAATATAATAATAGCAAAATGGCCGGTCACTCAAAGTTCAAAAATATTCAGCATCGTAAAGGGGCTCAAGATAAAAAAAGAGCAAAAGTTTTCACTAAATTAATTCGTGAAATAGTTACTGCAGCTAAAACCGGTTCTTCTAATAACCCTGAAAATAATCCACGTCTTAGAAATGCTTTAACTGCTGCACGTAGTCAAAATCTCCCAAAAGAAAGAATCGACAAAGCTATTAATAGTGCTAATGATGCTTCTAATACCGAAAGTTATACGGAAATTAGATACGAAGGTTACGCACCTGGCGGTATTGCTATAATAGTTGAAGCTTTAACCGATAATAAAAACCGTACTGCTGCTGAGGTACGCTCTAGTTTTACTAAATATGGTGGGAGTTTAGGCGAAACCGGTAGTGTTAATTATTTATTTAAACATTGCGGTGTTATTCAATATCTAAGCAACATAGCATCGAGTGAAAATATTTTAGAAGCGGTTATAGAAGTAGATGTAGATGATATTATATCTGATGATACCACCCATACAATCTATACGGATATTGAAAATTTTTCTAAAGTTCTAGAATTTTTAACCGGCAAATACGGCATACCTGAAGACTCTTATATAGGCTGGATTCCATTAAATACAATAATTATAGATGATAAGGAAAAAGCCGAAAAATTACTAAAGCTTGTGGAAGTTTTAGAAGAAAGCGACGATGTGCAAAGAGTTTTCGGTAATTATGAGCTATCTGATGATGTTTACGAAATAATACAAGGAGAATAATGACTTATAACGGTGCAAATTATCAAATAATTATTTTAGCAGCCGGTAAAGGCACTAGAATGGAGTCCGCTTTACCGAAAGTAATGCATAAAGTCGGCGGAGTTCCAATGCTTGAAACGGTATTAAAGAATTCGCTCGAAGTAACAAATGATGTAGTTATAGTTTATTCAGAGGAACTTAAAAAATATTTAACGCCCTATGAGAATATGTGTCGCTTTGTACTGCAAAAAGAACCTAAAGGTACAGCTCATGCTACTTATGCAGCAATAGATTTAATTGATGAAAATAAAATAATATTAGTTTTATACGGCGATCATCCTCTTATTACTCCAAAACTTATGCATGAATTAATAGATTATTTAAGCCTTACTAATTCTGCATTAGTGACTTTAAGTTTTGAGAGAGAAAATCCTGCTTGGTACGGTAGAATAGCTACTGATAAAAACGGTGATTTTTTAGAAATAATCGAGTATAAAAATGCAAGCGAAGAAGAGAAAAAAATAAAGCTTTGTAATTCGGGTATTATGGCTTTCAGTAGAGGAGTTTTAAACAAATACTTACCTTTATTTGCTACTAATACTACCGGTAATAAGGAAGTTTATTTAACTGAAATAGTAAAAATATGTAAAAATCACGGTGAAAAAGTTTCATATTTATTATCTACTGATCATGATTTAATTGTTGGTGTTAATAATAAAAATGAGCTAGAGGAAGCCAATAATATTTTTTCTAAGAATAATTGTTAAAAAAGTCTTAGCATTGTTGCATGGCTTCTATTGGATTCCCGTGTTTGCGGGAATGACATAGAAGCCATGCAACAACGCCAAAAATCTTGGAGAGATGGCCGAGCGGTTTAAGGCGCACGCCTGGAAAGCGTGTTCATGGCAACGTGTCGGGGGTTCGAATCCCCCTCTCTCCGCCAACTCTAGAAAGCTCGCCACTTCTTGCGGTTTATCGAACGGAAAAGCCAAGGAGTAATCAAGGTTTCCGCCTCTCAAACTTAGGTTCGCAAATATAAAATTTAAAAATTCTCTTTTTTCGTCAATTGTCGAACCTTAAAGGTTTCAAAATAAAGGAGTTGGTAAACAAGTAGCAGAGCAAATTTGGCAAATGCACCAAGGACTTTGGGAAGTTTCAGTTATTCCTGAAAATAAACCGGCATTAATATTTTGGCAGAAAGTCGTTAACAAATTTACTAAAGGTGATTATCATGAAGAAGTTAAACTTGTCCAAATGAGTGATTATAAAGCCGAAAAGAATTATTTTTGAGTTTAATACCATATCATGAATAAACTACTACAACCTTATCTCTGCTTTTGTGAGGTCTTTTAAAGTACGTGATCCGGTGCATAGCATGGTAATCTTAAGCTGCTTAATTATTAATTGTATCTCTTCGGAAACCAAGCACTCCGAAGTATCTGCCGCTTTTAATAATTGACCGGCAAGTCCAAAAATATTAGCTCCCATACGAATTGCTTTTGCACCGTCAATACCCGATTTTAATCCACCGCTAGCAATAATTGAAACATTTTCTGAAACTTCCCGTACCATCTTGAGAGAATCTAAAGTCGGGATTCCCCAGTTAATAAAGCTACTAGCAATACGGTTTTGTAATGAATTTTTAGCACGATAAGCCTCAACTTGACTCCAGGACGTTCCTCCGCTCCCTGCAATGTCGAGAACTTTAACTCCTACATCAATAAGGTTTTTAGCAGCTTGTTTAGATAAACCGTATCCTACTTCTTTAACAATTACAGGGACAGAGAGGTAATTCATCACTTCTCTTATCTTAGGTAAAAGATTTTCCCAATTTCTATTACCTTCCGGCTGAGTTAGCTCCTGCAATACGTTCAGATGAAGGATTAAGGCATCGGCTTTGGTAGCATCAACTAAATACTGACATTCTTGCGGTGTTACTCCGTAATTAAGCTGCACTGCCCCGATATTGGCTAATAAAGGGATATCAGGAGCAATATGCCTTACTGCAAATGTCTTGATCGTATCGGCTTCTGTTAACAGAACCCTCATAGAGCCAAGCCCCATAGCAATACCGGCTTTTTGGGCTGCTTCTGCGAGTCGATAATTAATATCTCTAGCTCTAGCCGTTCCTCCGGTCATACTAGAAATTAGAATAGGTGCTTGTAAAGATTTTCCGAGGAAAGTAGTAGTCGTATCTATGTTATCGTAGTTAATTTCCGGTAATGCGTTGTGAATAAATTGAATGGATTCAAAACCGCTTTTAAGTGTAGATTCAACGTTTTTTGTAAGATTAATTTCAATATGATCTTGCTTTCTTTCTATGTCTAAATTCTGATTTCTCGGCATTTTACTCACTAATTCTTTTTTATACTTAATCTATATTAATATATCTAGCTTTGCAAAATATATTTGGCATTGCCTAAAAAAGGTGGCTTTGTGTTACACAATTTTTAAAAAGACCTTATTGCATTAATTTAATTTCTTAAGCATTAATACTTCTTTATTCCCTAAATATATTTAAAAGAACATTTTAATAATAAATTCTTCTAATTTTGATGTATCTTTTATATTAATTTCAAAATCAGGTGCATAAGGCTCATTATCGCCGCGATTTCTATTTCTCCAAACTTTAAATTGGAAAAGTAAAAGTACCGAGTCCATTTGGTAATTTAACCGTTCGTACTTCCATATATAATCTATCGGCTTTGGTTGTTTTTCCTATTAAAGTTACATTTGATGACATTAAAACCAAGAGCCGCACTTACATTTTTCTCATCGATAATTACAATAATTTTGGCTTTAATAGGATTTGGTAAAAGAGTATGATCGGCTAATGATTTATCAAATAATACTTCTCTATAATATGGTTCATGTTTTGCTAAGTTTTGTTCTAATCCATCTATAGCCTTTTTTAATAAAAGGTAGCTTATATCGGTTATATAAATTTCTAAGATGCTCTAAATTACCCCTGCTTACTCGCCAATCTACATAAGTATTTTTATTAGCTAAATTTCTTTTATACTCAGCATAGCTTTGTCCAAATAGCTTATTTACAACTTGACTGCCGTAATCGGAATTACCGCCTTGATTACCCCTTAAATCAAATATTATGATGTTTTTCTTTCTAAGGTTTTTTAATGCATTAAGGATTAAAATAAATTCTTACTGCTATTTTTCATTGAGATTAAAAGTAGATAGAGTTATCCAAGTAGAGTTTTTATAACAATTGTTATTTTGGAATGATTTAGAAGTAGGTAATATAGCCGGATTTATTTTATCATACCAGTGAACTCTTAGATGAGTATCATTAAAACTATCTGCAAAGTTTTTTATAATTTGCTTATATTGAGTTATATCGGATGTTTGAGAAATAGCTTTTTGTGCCTTTGTATAATTGAGTTCTAAATTTTCTTTGAAACTTGGATTAAGATCATTAAAAATTCCCGGATGATTCTCTTGAATTTGGTTATAAATAAATTCAAGAAAATCATTTTTATTACTACTATTTTGGCAACTAACTAAAAAAGTGAGAATAAGAACTAACTTGCAATATATTATTAGCCTAATCATATAGCAGCGGTATACCATTCTGAAGCAACATTTAATCCAAGTGCTTTTAGAAGTTGGCTTTTAGGTTTATCATGTACTCCGCAAACTACTAATATTTGGCTAGCACCTTTGCTTTTAGTTCTAGGCTTAATTTTTTCAATTAACTGCCCTCCTATAAAATACCAATCATTTTCGGTTTCAACACAAAAATCATCAATCATTAGAGTCAGTCCTTTCGGGTCATAAACTTCAGGTGCTTCTATTATTCTGCCTATAATAAAACCAAGCATTCTACTTTCATCTTCTGCAATTAATATTATATAATCGTCTAATCGTAATAATTCTTTAAACCATTTACTTTATGATTCTTCTGCACCGGCTTTATATCGCCAAAATTGCGGCTGTGCTTTTTCATAAGCACGACGTTTAGCGTAAGATAAAGAAACCATAGCAACAATATCGCTACTATTGGCGTCATGAATTAAAATATAATTTTCATTAAAATGAATATTCATATATATATAATCTATAGTATGGATAGATTTAGAAATAATATAATTAGTATACATAAAGAGTAAGGGGAAATCTGGCTTGAAAAGTTACCTGAAATTGTAGCAGAATTAGCTAAAGAGTGGAATTTATCTAACCTAATTCCTATAGATAATTTATCTTGTAACTATGTTCTGTCAGGTTATCAAAGTAACAAGCCTATCATATTAAAATTAAGTTTTGCTGCTAGAGACTTAGCAAATGAAGTGGAAGCTTTAAAAGTTTTTTCAGGTTTTGGTGCTGCAACTATTCTAGCCCAAAAAGATAATGCTTTATTACTTGAGAGAGCGGTATCCAGTATTTCTTTAAAAGAATATTCGGCGAATAACAAAATTGCTATAGCTTGTTCTGTTATGAACAAACTTCACAAGGCATCCATGCCAAAAACTCATCACTTTCCTAATGTTAAAGATCAGCTAAAAGCTTTAGATAAAGAAAGGGAGTCGCCTAAAACTTATTTACAAAAGGCAAGAAAATTGAGAGATGAGCTTCTTCAAAATTCTGAACCTCAAATTTTACTTCACGGTGATTTACATCATGAAAATATACTGCAAAATGACAAGCAGTGGGTAGTAATGATCCTAAAGGAGTAATTGGATATTCTATAAATGAAGTATGGGCATTTATTATGGATATAGAGAAAGATACCGAATTTGCGGCAAATTATTTTGGCTTTAAATTACAAGATGTTAGAAATTGGTATTTTGTACAGCTTATTTTAGCTATCTGTTGGAATTTAGAAGATAATATAGAAAATAAGTTATTTTTAGAATTAACTAAAAAAGCATATGAATTATGCTGAATTATATAGAATTTTTGATTGGTGGAGCCAGGGGGAGTCGAACCCCCGACCTTTTGAATGCCATTCAAATACTCTACCAACTGAGCTATGACCCCAATAACAAATTAATTTCCTTATATTATAATAATCAAATTAAATCTATAAGATTTTTTGTAAAATCTAATTTTGATCTTTTAATATGGGACTGTTAACAAAATAGCTTTAATTGATAATTAAAGAGATTTCTAGACGAAAATTAATAAGATTTTTGCAGCTAAAAAGAATTTAATTAACTTTAAAATTATTTTGTTAATAATCCCATAGCATCTCTAGAAGCAATTATATTATCTACTATTCCAAATTTTTTTGCTTCTTCCGGTGACATGAAATTATCGCGTTCCATGCTTTTTTCGATATGTTTTAAATCTTGTCCGGTATGTTTACTGTACAATTCGTTAAGTAACCTTTTGATTTTTAGGGTTTCTTGAGCATGAATTTCTATATCGGTAGCTTGTCCTTTATAACCTCCTGACGGTTGATGGATCATAATACGGCTGTGAGGTAAACTATAACGCATTCCCTTTTCGCCCCCGCAAAGTAAAAATGAACCCATAGAACAAGCTTGACCTATGCATAGTGTAGCCACTTTAGGCTTTATATATTGCATTGTATCATAAATAGCAATGCCTGCGGTTACGACGCCTCCAGGGGAATTGATATACATATATATATCTTTTTTAGGATTTTCTGCTTCAAGAAACAATAATTGTGCAACGATTAAGTTTGCCATATGATCTTCAACAGTACTACATACAAAGATTATACGCTCTTTTAACAATCTTGAATATATATCATAAGCACGCTCACCGCGTGATGTTTGTTCAATTACTATCGGTACATACGACATTAATATTTTCTCCTGAAATTGATGAATTAAATTAAAAGTGTCATATCGTGGTCAAGTCTGCGTTGCCCGCATGGCTCTCAGTATTTCCCTCTGTCATCCCGTGATTTATTCACGGGATCCAGGAAAGATTAAACAAGACTGGATACCGTGGTCAAGCCACGGTATGACAAATTGGACAAAAAAGCTTCTACTTCTTATCTTCTAAAGCATTAACAAGTATATCTCCCATATTGGTAGTATTATCGCTAGAACCATATTCTTTGAGAGCTTTTTGACGTGCTGCTATTTTATGGGCTTTTACCGATAATAAAATTCTACCGGTTGATTTCTCGATAGAAGTAACTTTTGCTTCTATTTCTTCATCTACTTTAAACATTTCAGGTTGCTGCTCATCTTTTTCATCTGATAATTCAGTTCTTTTAATAAAACCTGCTACTTTATTGTTTAATAGTACTTCGAGTCCATCATCTTTAATTTCCGTTATAAGAGCTTTAACTATTGTGCTTTTCTTATATTCGTCACTGATTTTTTGATATGGATTTTGTGACAATTGTTTTATACCTAAACTAACTTGTTCTTTTTCAATATTAATAGCTAAAACTTTGCATTCTATTTCGTCACCTTTTTTATATGATTTTAGCAGGTCCGTTCCCTTATCTTCCCAGCTAATATCACCTTCATGAATCATGCCGTCCATATTATTACCGAGTGCAACAAAAATACCGAAATCCGTAATATTTCTAATCGGTGCTTTAATTACAGTACCGACAGGATTATTTTCGGCAAATTTTATTAAAGGATTTTCTTGGCATTGTTTAATACTTAAAGAAACACGATGCTTTTCGGTATCAACCTCTAA
Source organism: Rickettsia sp. 109562A South Dakota (assembly GCF_055791265.1). Taxonomy (NCBI): domain Bacteria; kingdom Pseudomonadati; phylum Pseudomonadota; class Alphaproteobacteria; order Rickettsiales; family Rickettsiaceae; genus Rickettsia; species Rickettsia sp. 109562A South Dakota. The sequence continues at coordinate 1,113,639 of NZ_CM147703.1, read as the reverse complement.
AACTACGAATTCTACTTCTTGCCCTATAGTTAGCGTTTTTCTAGGATTTTGATTAGATTTTAACCAATTAATTTCGCTTGAATGTACAAGCCCTTCGAGTCCGTCTTTTAATTCTATAAATACGCCGTAATCAGCAAAATTTGTAACTTTACCAGTCATTTTTTTACCGACAGGGAATTCTTCTTTAATTGCTTCCCATGGGTTAGAATCAAGTTGTTTTATACCGAGTGATATCCTTTTGGTTTTTTCATCAAACTTAATAACCATTACTTTAACCTTTTGGTTAAATTCTAACACTTCTGAAGGATGGTTAACTCTTCTCCAAGAAATATCGGTTAAATGTAATAAACCGTCAACGCTTCCAAGATCGATAAACGCACCGTAATCAGTAATATTTTTTACGGTTCCTTCTAAAATCATTCCTTCTTTAATTTTAGACAACATCTCGTCTTTAGCCTCAGAACGTGACTCTTCTAAGATGGCTCTTCTAGAAACTACTATATTACCAAGCTTTTTATCCATGCTTAAAATTTTAAACGGTTGCTTGATATTCATTATAGAAGTAGGATCTTTAATAGGTCTAACGTCAACTTGGCTTCCCGGTAAAAATGCTACTACACCGGATAAATCTACGGTAAACCCTCCTTTCACGCGACCGAAAATCGTACCGTCGACAAATTCGCCCTTAGAATACATAATTTCTAGTTGTCCCCATAATTCTTCTTTAACTGCTTTTTCACGGCTCAATATTGTTCTACCGTTACGTCCCTCAATTTTCTCGATGTAAACTTCAACTACGTCCCCAACTTCAGGTAAAGATAAAAATTCAGATTTAGGTATTCTACCTTCATTTTTTAATCCAACGTCAACAATAACCATATCGTTTTTTATTTCGATTACTTGACCTTTAACTACCGTTTTTTCTTTTATATGACTTGTATCAACGGTTTCAAGCATTTTAGAAAAATCTTCTTCAAATTCGTGGTTAATTGCTGCAAGTTGTGGAACAAATCGTTGTTTTAGTTTTATTGACATATTTTTCTCGTAATATTAGCTAAAGTGCTAAACTAATAAAAATTTTTAAAAAGGTTAATAAAATGATATTGTAAAATAAATATTGACGGTTTGAAAAAACTACGTCATTGCGAGGAAAATTACGAAGTAATTGACGAAGCAATCCAGTTAAATTTATTATTTTTATGGATTGCCACGCGGTCTTCGACCGCTCGCAATGACGATATATATAATTTATTTGGCAATACCAATAAAATTGAATAAAATAACCTAGCACTTTTTCAAGTTATTTTATTCTTTGAATATAATGCGTTATTTCTTCTACGACTTCTATAGCCGAAAACTTTGAAGTATCGATAATTAAAGCATCTGAAGCCGGTAATAACGGTGCTGCTTTTCGCTCTTTATCTCTTTTATCTCGCAAAATTATTTGCCGTAAAATCTCATCGAGTATACATGCTTTTCCTTTTGCTTGCAACTGCTTATATCGTCTTTCAGCCCTGACGCCCGGATTTGCAGTGATAAAAATTTTTAAATCGGCATCAGGTGCGACAACGGTTCCTATATCCCTACCCTCCATAATAATTCTTGGCGTTGTTTTTACTAGATTAATCAGATATTTGTTTAGATTATTTCTAACTTCACTTATTACGGCAATTTGCGATGCTATATCTCCTATATTTTCATTCTCTAAATCAAGATTATTATCGAGTTTTAATCTTTTAGATAAAGCAATTACCGCATCTATATCGGTGATATCTATTTTTTGACTAATACAGTTAAAAGCAAGCTGCCTATAAACAATACTTGACTGAAAATATTTAAGAGAAAATTTCTTTGCCAGCATTAAACCGATAGTCCCTTTACCTGAAGCAGCAGGACCGTCAAGAGAAATAGTAAAATTTTGAGAAATATCAAAGGCTTTAGTTTTTAAATCCATCATAAAATTATAGACTATCCCCAATAGCAAATTACATTTGTAATTTGCTACCCCATAAAAATTGTAGAAATCGGGGGTTGATGCTAGTCTTTACCCCGATTTCAAAATAATATATTATAAATAATAGAAATAAAGCTTGAAATCTAGTACATTATGCAATAAATATAGAATTTAAAATTATAAGGGTGATTAGCTCAGTTGGTTAGAGCATTACGTTGACATCGTAAAGGTCGGGGGTTCAACTCCCCCATCGCCTACCACCTTATCTCCAGGGTTTCCACAGTTTAGTATTGTTATCAAAAAATTTTTTAATAAGTATTCTAAAGATAACTTATTTTCTTTAGTAACTAAGGAAAATAAGCCTATTACTGCTTCTGGTTATTTATTTACTAACGGTCAACAAACGTTATTAGTATCAGACCATGATAATTATTATCAATTATACAGTCAAGATTATAACTATCGGTTACTTTTTCAAACAAAAGATGTAAATTTTTTAGCTATAAAAAATTTAGCTAAAAAATTTTTCCAATGGCGTAGTGGTGGTAATACGGAATATAAAATATTTACTTTATCTAAAAATTTACCTCAAGATGTTATAGTTCATTTAACACAAGCTCCATTCTGGACACCAGATAATGTTGTTTCTGATTTGGTATTACTTAATAAAGAACATGCTGGATCAATTGAATCTGTACCTGCAGAGGTAGTAAAAGAATTATTTTTTCTAAATAACAAAACCCCGGACATTAAATTACTAGATCAAGATTTTTTCCAATTAAACAAAGATGGTATTACTTATTAGAGCAGATATCCTACATAAAATGTTACCTTCATTAACAGAACAACAAATACAAGCATTAGGCGATGTTATTAAAAAGTATAATCTATCTGTGGATACACAATGTCTTGATTTGATACCAGAGAGTAACAAAAATCTTTTACAACATTATAATAACAAAATATTAACCCAATTAAAATCATCGGAAGTACTAAATCTTGATAAGATTAGTCAGTTGTTATGGGAGACGTTGAACCATGAATTTGAAACTGGTAGTTTTGAAGGTATAAATTATAAGGACATCATTCCTAAGGAAATAAGAAAGAAATCTTTAAATCATTTTCAAGAGCTACATACTAAAACTCATAGTAAATTTCACGCATTAAAGGGTGCAATAACACAAGGAGCATTTTTATTATCAGATATTATTCGTTCATTCAATACTGGTGACTCTGAAGGTCTAATAAAAACTGTGAGGATGATCGGTGGAGACATGTTTTTAGATAGAACTTTGTTCAGTAAGCTACCAATTACAAGTCCTATATTTAAAATAATTACATTTTATTCAATAGGAGAATTACATAAAAAATTAAATAGTCTACCACCTGATTCAGAAGAAGCTAGCATTATAAGACATCACTTAGGAGAACAATATTTTACCGTTGGGTTGATGTTTGTTGAAATGTGTGGATTTGAAACTGGTCCCTTATGGATAGGGTTAATGGCTGAACAAATGCTATACGGAGCAATAGCATTGCGTAATCAGTACCACTTACTTGATACATCATTATGGGAAGCATTTCTAATAAATTTAGGGTTTTATCAAGATGAATTGCCTATAATATTTGAAGAGAGACATTTGCTTGATGTACAATTAAAATTTTTAGATGAGTTTAATTTCCCATCTGCTTGGATTATAGTATACCTACCTGATGTAAAGGATGTAAGATGGGAAAGGATTAATTTAAAAGATATACCAAGTGAAGTAAAAGATTACTTACAAGCTAATCAAAGATTAGCTTGTAAATCAGGATTCAAGATTGGGCCAAGTAATCATGTACACATATGTGAATATGCTGGGTTCAAAAAAGACAAATATATTAACACACAAGATATTTGGCAGCAACAAATTTTTGATATTATTTCTAAAAATAGAGAGATTAAGTTTGTACCTACCAAAATCCATCAAGAACACAATATGTTTCAAAATATTCAATACCCTGTTGGTGAAAGAATGAACAAAGAATATATAAGAATTGCTTCAAAAACAATTGAACAAACTAATGATCCTGATGTATTTCTAGATCAAGTTGCTCAGATAGAAGGAGGTATGTCAGCAATATACTACAATCTTACTACATGGGGGAAATGCTTAAGTAATGGATATGCTGGATCATGTAGTACTAGCGAAGCCGTGTGGCTCAACGGTCCATATCGTCATAACATGATTATGCTATTTGATCCTAAGGTACACAGTAATACTAATATATATTTCCATCCTGAAGGATTAAATCATCTTGATAAAAACTACTTTTCACATGTAAATAATGAATATCTTGCAAAAGAAGAACATGACAAATGTGCAACAGATCTTAATGATTACTGTTTTGAACATTTAAAACCCAATATTCCTGATACTTACTCATTACTTATCGTATTATATAATGTTGTTTACCCAAATTCAGTAAATTTTATACGTACAACAAATAACACAAAACTTAGAATAGAAGATAATCATAATACTAAAATCAATACTAATTATATTATTGATGCCAATGCATTAAAACAAGTAGTACCATTTGAAATATATGACCGTGCACATAATATGTCTATCACTTTAAGTAATATTAGACAAGATAACATTACCAACTCAGAATTATGGCAACAAAAGTTGAGTAGTAAAAATTTAGGTACAAGTGGGTATGGTATATATTTTAATTCTGAGGAAAAATTGATAATTCCTGGGTATAAAGACTCTATTGCTATATTTATGATTCAACCAATGGTGGTATATTGACGAATTAATTTTATCTGTTAAATATTGTAATATTATTAATGCTAATGGAATAAATTATAGAAAACCGGGTAAAATAATTTTAGAAAAAATTGCTGCACATAATCATTCTTTTGATATTCAGTTAATAGGTAGCATGCATATTATAGATAAAAACAGTAAAATGCAGTTGAGTATATTCAAGTGTAGATACAACGACGCAATCCCGATGAAATATTCTAAACTACCTGGTAATCAATTTATAATCGAATCTTGTGATAATTTACAACCATTTGATCCTTCATTGGCCATTAAGTGCTTTATCTCGAATCCAAAACATAAAGGAAAATACAATATCATTTTTAAAATATCCATGTCAGTATACATTTGAGTTTTTTGGTAATAATATGATTACTATAAGAGGAATATTAGATAACCAACTTGGTGACTTAGAGCTAATTATTCATAATGGAAAACTCTATGAGTATATATTGTCTATTTTTCCTAATAACAATGAGCTGTTTGTAATAGAGCATGTGCATTATGATCAACAAATTATATTAGCAAAGTCTGAATTGAATTTAACTGAAATCATTGAACATAAAAATCATGATATTCCAACATTCAGAGATAAAAGCTATATTACTAAGTATTTAAAAAATGGAATTACGTTAGTCTTTTACTCTCATGGTAATATAATCAAGCATCATTTTATTACTGATAGTCCTAATATTAATAATATAACATACTATAAAAGACGGTAATGTGTTATGTGCTAAAATAGAAAATAAACATAGTATAATGAATAAAGATTTTATATGGTATAAAAGTACCATAGCTGATAATAAAAAGTGTCTTGAATTTTCTACAGATATACAAAATGTATCTATAGTTAATGGTACATTAAATATTAATGGAGTTAATATTGTTGATATGCCAAAACAAATGGGAATTGTTGCCCCTGGTAATATTATTATGCCACTATCATTTTTTAACAATCTTGTAGGAATCAATATTATTCCTCAGGCTGAAGATCAATTAGAAGAGTTATTAAGTAGTAGTGCTAATCCACGCCTTCTTCGTCGTGCTATAAAAGAAGATAAGCAATATTCAGAAGGATCAGTATCTGTAACCATAGATAAACTTAATAATGGATTGTGGAATTGGGTGTGGAATAAATTATCTAATTTAAGTTTTAAATTATTACCGGAAGCAGATGCTGCTACTCTTGACAAGAGTAAATCCTTTAATGATATTTATAAACTAATAAAACAATCTAATAATCATCCATCTGAGACTCAAATAAATAAATCTGATGATATAACGTCACAATATGATTATGAAATTCCTAATAGCAAGTATAAAAATTTTGTACCACCTAGTGATAATGATCAGAAACTACATTGCGTACCTTATAGTTGGGATAGTAACAATCAAGCATATGTTACAGATGCTATGACTTATGTATCACCTAGTGGTCAAGCTAAGGTCTTTAGTAATATTCATCAAGAAACTAATTTTATACAGACTAAAGGTTATTCTATACAGGGAGAAGATATCTATAAAAATTGTCGTCCTGTTGAGTTTTATGGACGTGATTCTGTACATTGTGAAGGTACTAATATGATTTATACTCCTGTATTTCACTCTAAGTTCTTTGATAATTTGGATATACAAATAATGCTATTTAGAGTTGGCGTCCATTTAGTAAAAAAGCATTGGATTATCTTAGTAAAAAAGCATTGGATTATCTAAAGCCTAAGCAAGAATATATAGAAAGACACATAGAAACTGATAAAGAGACTATTGACTTATGGACTAAATCTATAAAAAAAAGTTTTAATCTTATTAAATGATTTACAGGATTTAGAAAACTTAAACCAAGAAGACTTAAAATTTATAAACGACACCAATTATGACTTATGTGAAATAAAAAGAAATATTAAGAATTATATAGAGAAAAAAATTATCACAACTAAAGAATATGAAATTATTAATGAGAAATTAGAAGCATTGATTGAAGAGTTAGATGAAACAGAAAATAGATATTTTATTGATGTTCAAGAGGATTGTAACCAAGAGATAAGTATAGAACAATTACCACATACTAGTAATGGTGTACAACACAATACCGTATATTATATTGATCACAATAATAGTCAAGAGTACTATAATAATAGTTATTTATTACATGATGCAAGGCCAGTATTAACAGGCCTTGAAGTAATGAATCAAAACTTTGAAGGAAATAATATGATTCCCCCCTTTCTTATTGGCAATATAACTGAGATAGGAAGCGTAATATAATAAGTTAACATGGAACTGCCACTAAATTTTGACTTAAGCTATTATTTGTATTTGTAGAAGTCAAGACGGACTGTTGCAAAAGCAAAACTTACGCTATGTTATCTCAAATATAACTAAAAACCTTGGCAAAAGCCATTTTTTCATACTGGAAAATTATAATAATATCCCAGTACTAAGCCACTTGTTGTAAAACATAGCGTAAGTTTTGAAAGTATAAAGAAAATTTATGGAAAATATTGATAATTGGGAAGAAAAATTTGAAGTTTGTAATTATGCTAAAAAGTTATTAGATACAATCACTTATTTAAATGGTGTAGTCAAAACTTCAGCAGTAGATATTGCAGAAATTAAAAAAGCAATCTACTATGCTAGAAAATATCATGGCACGCAGATGCGTCAATCAGGAGAGCCGTTTTACTCACATCCGATAGAAGTGGCCTGCATGATATCAGATTACTTATTTAGGACAGATATATTAGTAACTAGCATATTACACGATTGCATTGAGGATACAGAACTTACCAAAGAGAAAGTAGCTGAAGAATTTGGGTGGAAAGTAGCAAATCAAGTAATGGATTTAACAAGAATTAAAGAAGACGGTATCAAGATTAGTGCCGCTGAAATGGTAGAATTACTGTATACGGAGAAAAAATATGATATACTGTTAATAAAGTTATTTGATAGGCTGCATAATATGCAAACAATCGGTGCTAAATCTCCTGAAAAAATTAAGAAAATTATAAATGAAACTTTACTAAATTTTATTGTTTTGATTCCTTATCTTGGAATTTCATCACTAGAAAAACACTTTTATCGATTATGTTTTAATATTACACATAAAAATAGATTAATGGAAAATACATTATTAACTAGTAATCTTAAGTATAACTTTTGGAATTGTTTTAAACATAACACTGAATCTATTCAAATAATCTAACATGTTACTTTATTTTTTATCATTTAGAAGTAGATTATCTTTGCAATAATTGAAATACTTTAACACCATCATGAATGCTGAATAAATTTTAGAAGTCAAATATATTTTGAAATAAAATCAATAACTTAAGTATACAAAAATGGATTTATATGTTTTAATAAAATTAATATATAAAGTGGGCGCGTATTATATTCCAGAAGATCAGATAATTCATGAAAGAGCTAAAGAAGTAATTAATAAATATTTTGCTCAGTTAGGTTTAGAAATCAAAGTAGACCCGATAAGTGCCTCAGCAGCATGTTGGCCCTACTAGCATGAGAAGTATTATCAATGAAATATCTGAGCAAAATAAAATATATCAGTTAGCCCATCTTGAAATCATCAAAGGAGCAGATGGGGTACTTGATCGCATTATGCGTCATCAAGCTTTTTACTAAATGGGATATAGAAAAAGCAGTAAAAGAGATTCCAGCAGCAGCAGAAAAGTCAAAACTACTAAGGGAGGTATTAAATTCTGATAGATTAATCAAACTATATAATGAAGATGGCACTGATACTAAATACTATACTACTAAAGACATACGGGATGAAGAATTAAGATTACTAAGAATAGCTGATAAGGTAAATAGCCAGATGCATTTTAATAATGTTATTAAGCTTAAAAGTGATATCGATAATCTTGCTAGTGTTAATGCAGCACAAAGAAAGAGCCTGCAGCATTAATAGTCAAGGGATTAGAATCCTTCGAGGTAGAGCCGGCACATGGATAAGGAATCAGGATATATTTACTTAAGATCGTTTTTATGGTATACTGACGCTAAGATATCTGAAGAGAAGCAGCAAGAGTTAGAACAAATAATAGTTAAACATTTATCAACAGAAGAACAAGATAATATTATGAGAACAATAGCGCAAAAATACATAGATGAGGGCATTCAGCATGGCATAATCCAAGGTATTGAAAAAGGAAAAGCTGAGGGAAAAGCTGAGAGAAGAGTGGAAAATAGCAAGGAAGATGCTCTATCCCAAGGTTGTAATTTTTCTTTAATTTCTAGTGTAACTGGTCTTGAAGAACCTTTTATTCGCTCTTTAGTGTAAAAATGCATGCTTATAAAATTTACTTCTGTTTGGTTTGATTGGTTATTTTTTGTTTCAAAATCATTTGTCAAATTCTAAAATAGCAAAAAGTTTTCAATACTATCTTTAGTAGTAAAGCTCATAATACTAAATTAGCGATTTAAAGGGGTATTATAAAAGAATTTTTCTTTTTCAGGTATATTCCCCCTATCAAATAATTTAAATCTTTTAAAAATACCATTAAAATGGTTTTTGTATTTTTGAATTGAAATCAAGTTTGTAAATTCATTTGTAATTTAGTAATAGGAACACCCCATCCTTTTAATCCAGAACAGCAATTAAGAAAGTTAATAAGATTCTTTTTACAAGATTTACCTGTACCTGCAAATACGCTGATAGGATGAGTCTTCATATCTTTTTTCATCTCATTTAGAGCAGCTAAATAAGCAATATTTTCTATGTCTGTATTTGTCCCAGTTGTAGGATTATGGCAATCTCCACCTAGACAAAACATTTGTGATCCTGCAATAGAAGAGCTGAGTTTTTTTGTGATTCTATTGCAGCTGTAATTCTTCTTCCATAATAAGCAGATATTTCCGCTTTTCTTTAAACAATTACTTGTTTCCAGCATGTACCCTTGAGATTTTAAGTGATTACAGCCATCAAGAGGCTGAGAGTAGCATTGATAGCTGACTTGTTCTCTCTAACAATGGCCGATTAACATTATATTGATTGAAAAATAACTTGTTGCCACTCATAAGACATATCCGTTTTGTTTCATAACATTCATTTTCTTCAACCAAAGCTTCTGCAAGTTGATCTATTACTTGCCAATATTCGCCTTTTTCTCTAAATTCCTTAATCTTATCACGATATTTATAAGTAAAAATATATCTATCCCATTTTACTATATCCGAATCCCAGCCTTCAGTTAATCCCCCTTCTCCTTGAGGAGAAATCCCTATATATGTATCAATATGATCAAGAGAGACATTTAATTTCCCAGCAATTGCTGCTCTTACATCAAGCATTATAGCCTGGTTAGTATCTCTGTCTTAAGAGCTAACGACTCAAAATTAAGAGTTTTAGCGAAAGAAATAATAACAAGCATTCCTATCTAACCGGAGTACTCGGACGCTGTGAAGTAGTATTAGCAATATTTCTATTAGTATTATCTATTGTTTTCATAATTGCATAGCTTGGATCACCGTCAAGTTCTACTACTTCTTTTGATTTAGTAGTTTTTTGACCGGTACAGCCAATTAAAGCTATAGAAGCAAATAAAACTATTAAATATCTTATCATAAACACCCTATTTTAATTTTATACTTAAGATAGTTGCCTATTAGTATAATGTCAAGTGAGAGGAAAATTTTATTGCCCTATAACCTCTAAGTAATAATCTAAAGACTCTTCATAAAAATTCAATTCGGCCTAATTTAAATTAGGTCCATCTTCGCTTCTTTCTATTTCAGGCTTAGGCTTATCATAATTTTTTCTAGTTTTTAAATAATATTCTAAAGTGTCTTCATATCCCCATCTAGGTAGAGGTTGATCATTAGATCTTTTTTCTAAAATATCTTCTAAATATATCATTATTGATAATATATTTTCATTTAAAAATTTATTATATACTTCTTGATAAAAAGGGTAGTATCCATGCTTTTTGTTAATATTACTAGGCATGAAGTTCATCGTGAATTTATTATCATTTAAGTAATTATATAATTCTTGAAAAAAGGAATTATATTTCCCATCGCCCATAATATCATGGTATATAAGAGTGTCCATAGTGAGTGCTTGGATAATAAGCTCCCATCTATTGACAATATTTTTTTAAAGCGTTCTAAATCTTGAATATGAAGAGCCATGGCAAAAATATTATTATGTACTACCATGTTTTTTATTATTTTCCACTTCTCTATAGTACTATATTTAGACCATTCCATAACTTATTTACTCCTTAAATAAATTTTTAGGCATTCGGTAATAAACCGTATTATAGAATTTTTCGCTTTCAGGGAATTTGCGTTTGCGTATGGAGAAATTACCGAAATTTCTGATTTTGATACGTTTTTGATCTTTAAGAGATTCACTTAAATAATCCAAAATTAAATCTACTGAATCTTTAACATCTTCTTTGGAAAGATAATGCAGTTTATCATGTACTTTATCGATTAAATAAGTTTTTGTGACCATTATTGAAAAATTGCTTTGATTCCGTTAAAACTGTTTTTAAAAAAGCTAGGAGTGATACTATCAAAATCTTCAAAGATCATTTCCACTAATTTGGGTTTTGGTTTTAATTGATAATCTTTAACTAGTAAATTAGTATTAATTTTCTTAACTTGCTGTAGCCACTTTAATGCAGTATCTTCTGAATCTATGCTATCCACAAGTTTTAACTTTAAAGCTTGACGACCTGAATATACCCGTCCATCTGCGAGTTTTTTTACTTCTTCTATAGGAAGATTACGTCTTTCTGAAACAAGTTCAAGGAAAAAATCATATGTATCTTCAATATTTTCCATAATAGCTATTCGTACTGCTTCCGTCAGTTTTTCGGTAGGATTTGGAGCAGCTTTTAATTCACCTGATTTAAAATTATTAAACTTAATCCCTAACTTTTGAGCAAGCTCCGTTACCTCGGCTGTTTGTGATATTACACCGATTGAACCCGTAATAGTTCCGTTATGGCTAATAATATAATCACCTCCGAGAGAGATTAAATAACCGCCGCTTGTTGCCATCGTCCCCATAACTATTAATACCGGTTTTTTTCAGATATTTTACGCAGAATATTATAAATTTTTTCAGAGCCGACTACTTGTACCGCCAGGAGAATTTACGTTAACTATTAACGTTTAATATGAGAATCATCGATTATTTTTTTGAGCTTCTTGTCACGCTTTTCATCCTCAAGAATTATTTCGTCTATTAATATAGAAGCTATATAATCCTCATTACCGGTAATAGGTAAAACCTCTTTTGGAGCAAAATCTTTACCGACTAGTAAGAATACGATAGCAATCAAAATAATAGCCGCTAACTTCCAAATTAACAGACGGGATTTTATTTGTCTTCTTTCAATTAAATAATCAGATGATATATTCATGATTTTTTATGTTTTTAATTAGTACAATCAACGTCATTGCAAGGAAAAATTGGCTTTGTTGCATGGATCGAAAAACAAGTTCGGTGTCATCCCGTGGCCCCTCCACGGTATCCAAAAAACAACTTAAAATACTAATAATTTTAGTATTTTTATTGGATCCCGCGATCAAGTCGCGGGATGATGATCGGGAAACTGATCCACGCAACAACACCGGTATTAATTGATTATAAACAATGCTTAGGACGTTCAGGGCTCTTCATCATCTCAAAAAACTCACCGTTAGTTTTAGTGTTTTCAAGTTTTTTGAGTAAAAATTCTATTGCTTCACTGCTACCCATTGGATCAATAATACGACGAAGAACCCACATTTTATTTAATATTATTTTATCTACTAGTAAATCTTCTTTTCTAGTTCCTGATCTAGTTATATCAATTGCCGGATAAATACGCTTATCGGCAATCTTACGATCTAGAACTATCTCGGAATTACCTGTACCTTTAAACTCTTCAAAAATTACCTCATCCATACGAGAACCGGTTTCAATTAGAGCTGTACCGATTATAGTAAGCGAGCCGCCGTTTTCAATATTTCTTGCTGCTCCGAAAAATCTTTTCGGTCTTTGTAGTGCATTAGCATCAACGCCGCCCGTTAATACTTTTCCGGATGACGGCACTACGGTATTATAAGCACGAGCAAGGCGTGTTATCGCATCTACTAAAATTACCACGTCTTTTTTATGTTCTACTAAACGTTTAGCTTTTTCAATAACCATTTCCGCAAGTTGTACGTGCCTACTTGCCGGTTCATCAAAAGTAGAGCTAACAACCTCACCGCGTACCGAACGCTGCATATCGGTTACTTCTTCAGGTCTTTCATCTATTAGCAGCACTATTAAAAATACTTCCGGATTATTAGTAGTAATAGCGTGTGCGATATTTTGTAATAATACGGTTTTACCTGTACGAGGCGGTGCTACTATTAATGCACGCTGCCCTTTACCCATAGGTGCGACGAGTTCAATAACCCGTGTACTAAAATCCTTACTATCTTTACTATTATTTTCAAGTTCTAATCCTAATTTTTCATCAGGATATAAGGGGGTTAAATTATCAAAATGAACACGATGATAAGCTTTAGAGTGGTCTTCAAAATTTACTCTATTGACTTTCAGTAAAGCAAAATAACGCTCTCCGGCTTTTGGGGCTCTGATCTGACCTTCTACCGTATCACCGGTACGCAGACCAAAACGACGAATCTGACTAGGAGAAATATAAATATCATCAGGACCTGCTAGATAGTTTACTTCCGGCGAACGTAAAAAACCAAATCCGTCAGGTAATACCTCAAGTACCCCCTCTCCAACTATCAAACCACCCTGCTCTACGGATTTTTTTAAAATTGCAAAAACTAATTCTTGTTTAAGTAATGAATTAATATTTTCAATTTTCAACTCCTCTGCTTGAGCTTGTAGTTCCTCCGGTAATTTACGTTTTAATTGTTTTAAATTAATAATATTACCGTTCTCTGCAAAGTTATTATGATTGTTATTGGATTCGGAATTGTTAAGTTCTTCTGTGGATTCTTTGTGAGTTGTGTTCATTATTTTATTATTAATAGATTATAATTGCAAGAGTTGAGTTAGCAAAACTTTAATTACCTTAAGTTTAAAGGAAGTAATATACTTATTTAAATTAGGAATCAAATTAGATTTTTAGAAAATTTTTATGCTTGCGGTTTGAAGAATTATTTATTTTGTTAGTTTTAAAAGCCTAGGTTCTGTAAAAATTTCTATTTGACTTGCTATTTTTTAGCAAAAATTAAACAGTACCCCTATTTCAAAAAAGTCTTATAATTTGCAGCAAAAAAGAGCCAAAATAAAATCTTTTTAGGAATGTTCACAGACCCTATAATGTATGTAAAAGCATATTAACAATGTAATAGCCCATTGTCAAGCTATTTGAACATAATAGGTTATGATTTGTTTCCTCGTCATTGCGAGGAAAATTACGTCAGTAATTGACGAAGCAATCCAGTAAGAAATGCTGAAAATCAGCATTTCTTTATTATTTTTTCTGGATTGCCACGTCGCCTACGGCTCCTCGCAATGACGACTTGGGTAATCCACGCAACAATGCCGATTAAATCTTAGTATAATAAGTTTTACAAATCCTTTGATTTTAACAATAACACATTTGTATTAAGTAATGGAGTGAATACGTTTTTAACTTCGTTTAATAATGTTTCATTGCTTATTTCTTGATTTAATTCACTGCGTACTGCATCAAATATTTCTCTTAAACTTTTCTCTTCTGTCATATATTTGAAAATATATTTAGTACTTCTAAATATCGATATTGAGATATTAACATTAGTTAACACTCCGTTATTAATAGTAAAATTAATAGCACCGTTTACTGTTGAAGGATTTGCTTCTAAATGTTCATAAATTTGTTTAGCAAAATTAGTGATATTGTGAAAATAAGGTATATTATCAAGGTCATCAAGCGAGGCTACACTATCTTTTTGGTTTGATACGTAAAATGAGTGTTTAATAATATTGCCGGTAAGTATTTCGGAAATTGCTTCCCTAGTTACTTTATCCATCTTTTTAACTTTTTGTAGAAGTGAAAAATCTTTTATGTAATTTTCCGGTCTTAATAAAATTTTCTCTAAAGGATCAAGATAATCAACAAAATTTAAGTCTGCTTTTTCTACGAATTCATATAACTCAGGAACGGAATATGCCCTATCCTGCTTGTGCAGGAACATATCATAAACTCCAACGTCACCGAAATTTTGGTAATCAGAAAATAACTCCCAACCTCTTTTATACCAGTTAGTAGCAGGCAGGTTATCTAGAATTAATTTCCCGTTCATTACTTCTTCGACACGGCTTTTAGTATCTTTATTTATCATTTTCATTAAACCCTGCATTTGATAAACACCGGTACGTCCGTATTTAGCATATACCATTAAACCCATACCGCCGGTTGGCTTCAAAGAGTCTTTTAGATTTTTTAAACCTTCATCAGGATTTGCTAAATGATGAAGTACGCCGGTACAATTTATATAATCAAATTTTCCAAGTTTTAGATTAGGTATATTTAATATGGAATCATTAATCCATTTAATATTTTTAAGACCTCGTACTTCTGCACGTTTTTGTGCTACTTCCATGCTAGGTTTACTAAAATCTAGATATATTATTTCGGAATTCTTATCTTTTAACTGCTCAGCAAGGTAAATAGTTGAATCCCCTGTGCCGCCGCCGGCTATTAAGCATCTAAAATTATTATTAAAATTTTCTTTTCCTTTATATAGAAAATGGTTTAATTCTCCTAGAAATTCACCGCAAATAGCAAGTAAACGTTCTTTTTCTTGATTAGGATCCCTAAACGGATATGGATAATCTTGATAATGTTCTTGTACTTCTGCTAAATCTTTAGAAATTGTGGTATTTTTTGTTTTCTTTGAATTGTTCATAAATATTATTTTTAAGTTGTTATTATATCTTTTATAATTAATTGAATAGTATAATTATCTTGCCAGTTATTTGTTTTTAACGTTCCTATTGCGGCAATATTTTTTGCTTTAGGACTTAATAACACTTCTTCAAACGAAGTTCCTACCGAATTAAAAGCGATAGCAGATAAAGCTTTACTACCAAAACCTTGTTTATTTGGAGCAAGCAAGGCTTTAATATGTTTACTTCCAACAATATCTGCTTTTAATACAAATAAATTATCAAATTTAAATATAGGCTCATGGTTACCTTGTCCAAAAGGTTCTAGACTACTTAATTCTTCCATTAAAGGTAAATTAATACTATTGAGGCTCAAGTCAAGATCATATTCTACTTGCTTATAATTTTCTAGCTTATTTATACTAATTCTAAAGGCGTTATTTAAAAATTCCTGTAATTCTTGTAATTTTTCAGCAGTTACGGTAAAACCTGCTGCCATAGCATGTCCGCCTCCTGCTATTAGTAAACCCCGGGTTTTAGCATTGATAATTTCAGCTCCAAAATCAATACCTGTAATAGAACGGCATGAAGCTTTACCAATTCCGTCATTTAAAGCCACAACCGCTACCGGCTTATCAAATTTTTCTTTGAGCCTACCGGCAACGATTCCTATAACGCCTGGATGCCATCCTTCTTTTACAATAAATAATAAACTACTATCTTGTTGTGTCAAAGCAATTTCCATCGCTTCTTCTATCATTAATAACTCAATTACTTTACGCTCATTATTATGTTTTTCAAGTTCTTCAGCTAATTTGCTTGCTTCATTAGAACAGCTAGTAGATAAGAGATTAGCACCTAAACTTGACTTCCCTACTCTACCACCCGCATTGATACGCGGACCTAAAATAAAACCTAAATGATAACATTTCGGTATTTCATTAAGCCCTGCCATATCATATAATGTTTTAATCCCTATGTTTTGCCTTTGTTGCATTACTTTCAATCCGCTTGCTACAAAAGCACGATTTATCCCTGTTAGTTTTACCATATCACAAACAGTACCGAGAGCTACTAAATCTAAATAGTTTATTAAATTAGGTTGAGGAGTTTTTGTAAAATAATTCTGCTTCTTTAAGTTCGATAATATGGCAGTTGCAAATAAGAAAGCAACTCCTACGGCTGCCAAATGTTTATATTCGCTTTTTTCATCAATACGATTTGGATTTACTATAGCTACTGCATCCGGTAATATTTCCGTAGCTATGTGATGATCGATGACTATAACATCAAGGCTAATGTCTTTTGCATATTTTAGGGCTTCATGTGCCATAGCACCGCAATCAACCGTAATTAATAATTCAGTGCCGTTATCTTTAATTTTTTGCATAGCAAAAGGAGTTGGACCGTATCCTTCAGCTATACGATCGGGAACATAAATATCACATATTATATTTAAATCTCTAAAGATATTTTTAAGTAAAGCAGCTGAAGTAGCACCGTCCACATCATAATCGGCAAAGATACATATTTTTTGGTTATTTAAAATAGCTTTAACAGTTCTATCTACTGCTTTAGCCATATCAAGTAGATGAAAAGGATCAGGTAGTAAATTTTTGATTTTCGGTATCAAAAAATTTTCTACTTCTTCTAGATTCTTTACTCTTAATGATACTATTCTAGCAAGTAAATCACTAATTTTAAAACTCCGACATAATTCCATGACTATATCTTCGTTAATCAGTTTCTGCTGCCAGATTTTACCGTTTATAGATGCTTGTGGTTTCATTTTACATTGTCATACCGTGGCTTGACCACGGGGTTCAGAAATATAACTTATATAATAATATTTGTCTGCTTTTTCCTGGATACCGCGGTCAAGCCCGCGGTATGACATCGAGCTAAACTTATATCTCCAAAAGTTTCTTAGCTTCATCATCTGCAATTAAAGCTTCAACAAACTCATCTAATTGCCCATTTTTAACTATTTCGTCTATTTTATAAAGCGTTAAGTTTATTCTGTGGTCGGATACTCTTCCTTGCGGGAAATTATAAGTACGTATCCGCTCCGAACGATCTCCCGAACCTACCTGCCCTCGTCTACTATCGGCTCTTTCTTGTTCCTTTTTACGTCGTTCTGCTTCATAAATTCTAGCACGTAGAATTTTTAACGCCTTTGCTTTATTTTTATGCTGTGACTTCTCATCTTGCAAAGCTACGGTAATACCGGTAGGGATATGGGTTATACGCACGGCAGAATCGGTAGTATTAACGTGCTGTCCGCCAGCCCCTGAAGCTCTATAAGTATCGATTCTTAAATCCTTATCTTCAAGCTTAATATCAACATCTTCTACCTCAGGAAGGACGGCAACAGTCGCAGCCGAAGTATGGATGCGTCCGTTCGATTCAGTTTCCGGTATTCGTTGCACTCTATGAACGCCTGACTCAAATTTGAGCTTAGAGAATACATCTTTGCCTTTTATTGACGCCGATGCTTCTTTATAACCGCCTATACCTGTATCTGCAATTGCTAATATCTCAAAACGCCATCCTTTTAACTCTGCATATCTTTGATACATATTAAAAAGTACGGCAGCAAAAAGTGCTGCTTCTTCTCCGCCGCTTCCTGCTCTAACTTCAATAATAGCACTTTTACTATCCGCCTCGTCTTTCGGTAATAAAGCAATTTTTACGGCTCTTTCAAGTTTTGGTAACGAATTTTCAAGAGTGTGTATTTCGTCTTCAATCATTTCTAAAGTGGCATTATCAAGTCCTACTTCTAGCTTAAAATTATTTGTTTCTTCAAGCTCAGATTTAGCCTTATTATATCCTTTAATTTTGTCTACAACCTCTTCAAGTTCGGCATATTCTTTAGATGCTTTAACAAATTCATCTCCCATAATACCGGAAGATAGTTTTTTGCCTAAATTTTCATATTTATCTAAAATTTTTGCTAAGTTATCTGAAAAACTCATATTATTTTTTATGTATTATTGTGATTTATTTAGAGTGAGAATATTTATTGTTGCATGACTCAAAAAAGTACTTAGTGTCATACTGTGGCCCCTCCACGGTATCCATAAAAAAATTAAAAAAGACTGAATCCCGCGATCGAGTCGGCTTTGTTGCATGGATCGGTTTTCCCTCTGTCACCCCGTGACTTGACCACGGGGTGACACCAAAGACTTGATTATAACAACATCAAAGCGGGGGTTTCTATAAACTTCTTAAATGCTGCCAAGAACTCAGCACCGATTGCCCCGTCTACTACTCGGTGATCGGCAGAAAGAGTTACGTCCATAATTGTTGCTATACTTATTTGATCATTCTTGACTATAGCACGTTTTGAGCTGCTACCGACCCCCATTATACAACTTTGCGGTGGATTTATTATAGCATTAAAATTCTTAATACCGTACATACCGAGGTTAGAAATGGTAAACCCTCCGCCTTGAAACTCTTCAGGGGTTAATTTATTATCTTTTGCTTTCTTGATTAATTCCTTCATTTCACGAGATAGCTCGATAATATTTTTTTGATCGGCATTTTTAACTATCGGCGTAACAAGCCCATTCTCAATCGCTACTGCTACCGAAATATCGACATTATTGTAATATCTAATCGCATCTTCCCCCCAACTAGCATTAGCATTCGGCACTTCTTGCAAAGCTTTGGCTACTGCTAAAATAATAAAATCATTAACCGATATCCTTGTTGATTTATCTTCAGAAAAAGATTTATTAATGTCGTCTCTTATCTCTAATAATTTATCAACGTTACATTCTATCGATAAATAGAAATGCGGGACTGTTTGTTTAGATTCAAGTAGACGTTTAGCTATAATCTTGCGAATATTATTATTTGGTACTAAACGATATTCTTCGGGATTGCTACTAACTATTTTATTATGAACAGTGCTAGGAGTATATGATAAAATATCTTGTTTGACTATTCTACCGTGCGGACCGCTACCTTTTACGTTCTCAAGTCTAATATTTTGAATTTTTGCAAGTCTTTTCGCAAGGGGTGAGGCGAATTTACTTTTGTCATGATTTGTAACTGCTACCTGCTCTTCTATATTAGAATGTTGCACAGCTATATTCTCAGTGGATTTTGGAAGATTAGCATCTGCTTTCGGTGATGGTGATACACTACTATTTTTTGCAATAAACCCATCAATATCGGCTATGTCTTCTCCCTCTTCGCTTAACACGGCAATTAAAGAGTTAACAGGTACATTTTGACTATTTTGTGGGATAACTATTTGGGCAAGTATACCTTCGTCTACTGCTTCTACTTCCATCGTTGCTTTATCGGTTTCAATTTCGGCAATTACTTCTCCGGGATTAACTTTATCTCCTTCTTTTTTTAACCACCTAGCTAGATTTCCTTCCGTCATAGTTGGAGATAAAGCAGGCATTAAAATTTTAATCGGCATAATTTATTTAGATTTGATTTTTTATTATTGTTATTTAATGGCAATTGATGTCATTCCCTCAGAGGCGGGAATCCAGTAACCTATTGTCACCCCGTGGCTTGACCACGTGGTCCAGTAATACAACCCACAATTAGTATTTGTCTATTTTTTTCTAGATCCCGCGATCAAGTCGCGGGATGACAGGGGTAGAATTGATCTATGCAACAACACCATAATTTCCTCGCAATGACGACGCGAGTATCTATTACACCTTAATATCAGGGCTAACTATCATTATCATCTGCTTACCTTCCATTTTAGCATGCTGATCGATTTTAACGAGTCCCTCTAATCCTACTTCTATACGTTTAAATAGTTCTTGACCGACTTCTTTATGAAGAATCTCTCGCCCCTTAAACCATAAAGAAATTTTTACTTTATCTCCGTCTTTTAAAAACTCTTTTATTTTTCTTAGCTTAGTTTCAAAATCACCTATACTAATATTAGGTTTAAATTTCATTTCTTTAAGTACGACGATTTTTTGCTTTTTGCGTGCTTCATGTAAACGCTTTTTGCTTTCATACTTAAACTTACCGAAATCTAAAATCTTACATACGGGAGGTTCGGCATTCGGTGATATTTCGACTAAATCAAGACCGGCTTTGTCAGCCATGTCTAATGCTTCTCTAATATTTATGATGCCGTGCATTTCACCGTTTTCGCCTACTAGACGAACTTCTCTAGCTCTGATTTCTCTATTAGCCTTAGGAAAATTATTTTTAGAAATAAAACTTCTCCGTGTTATATTTATTTATAAACATTGCATTTAACTTATTTTATTTAAAATTACAAGTAAATAAAATATTTCATCTTTAATTTTATATAGAAAGTTTTAAAAAAATATTGAAACTACGAGGCAAATTCCAAATATTAATAAACAGATTCGTGTTAATTTAGCGACTCTTTCCTGCATTTTCAAGTTTTTTAGATCTATAGCATGCTTATGAGCTTGTTCTTTTTGTGCCATATGTATTAATTCCTGTAAAGTACCAGGATAAATATGCTCATACTCACTGATTAAATCAATTGGCGGTAATATATGTTCAAATTTTTTACGGTCAAAATTATTATCGGGCTCGTTTACACTAAAAGTCTTAGCATAACCTTTATTTAATCTATTATTCTTGTTAAAAAAACGTTTAGTCTCTTTCATATTCCTTTTTTATTTTTTGAAATGTATATAATATATTACTTTCAACTATTTTAAAATAATCAATTAATTGCGTTTCTTTTTTTTGCTGTTGTTTAGAGTTTTTCATATTTGTTATATTCTTTAGCTCTGCATATACTAGTTTTATAAAATTTTTTTTCATTGATTATACTCAATTTATAAAATCTTTTTCGGGTATTAGCGGTTCGCCCTCTAAAATTTATAGCATTATTAAACTTATTGCAACAGGTTATAAAATTTTTATCGCATCCGGCAGTAATTTTTACTTCCTCGGCATCTTTAACCGAGTCCAGTATAATATCCTGTAATATAATCAAATCACCGAAATTACTTAGAACTTTACTGCTAAAACGATTCTCGCCGAATATGATTTGACCGCCGTTATAATAGCTGTTTTCTTTATCTAAATCTAGTATTCTTACACTTTCCTTGAACATTTCTTTAACCTTATATATTCCGCTATATAAACCTTTATCTATATTGCATTTATTATCTCCGAAAACTGCTCTACATGTTTTACTATATCAATTAATTACAGTCTGATTATATTTTACCGTTTCGGGTTTTAAATGTATTTAAAAGCTTAAATCGTATTTTGTATATAAAGTGCAATAATATGTAACAAAATGCTCAAAAACACCGTTAGTATATATTATTATTTTAACAATAGCATTATTTAAATTCATATCAGATCTAATGCCTTTTTCTTCAAAAATACCCTCAATGATTATATGATTTTGTGCGGAATCGTTAAATTCCGCTTCTTTTAAATCTAAACCGGAATTCGGTACAAAAACTATCTCTTCACTTTTTATAGTATGATCACTATTTGTTAAGTTTAATTCCTCACCGCTAGCTAATTTAATTTGAAAACAATAAACAAAATTCTCTAACTTTGTAATTACTTCTTTAAGGGCAATACTCATACTACTACCTCTACTAACTCTATGTCAGATAATTCTATAGAACCGTCATTACAATAAGAATCTTCAAAACTGTCTACGCTCAACCTAACAGCTATATCAAAAACAAAATCAGCAGTTAAAGTTACATCTTGACCTAAAGGATTCGGTAATGTTATAGCACCGTCGTTGTAATCGACTATACCCATAGTCCTTACGTTATTAATATATAACGTAAGGACTATTATTAACAGGTTTAGTAATTACTCGTTCGTAAGGAGCAATAGCATCGCTATATATCTTCTTTAGCTGAAATTTATTTAAATTACCGTCACCTTTAGCAATAACTTCGCTAATTCCTTTATAATCAGCATAATTCCTGAATCTAAAAGCAAAGTTACTTCCTCTTCTAGCTTTAAAAAAGCTATTAAATTGCTCAAATTCTGTACTGCTTAACCTTGCATTTTTTATTAAATATTTTTGACAGCTATTAGTGCGATCTAAATGCCTTGCTTCTCTACCCGATTTAGTTATAGCGTGAGAAGTAGAAAATTCCGGCTTCCCGACCGCAAAACTTTCAATAAATTCCGGCATACGTATATCATGAAAATTCATAAGATACCTAAAGTTATGTGTGTTATGTCATTCCTGCGAAAGCAGGAATCCAGAATAAAGCGAAATTATTTGAGCTTTTACTCTTAAAAATTCAGGATATTTGCACCATTTAAATACTGGATTCCCGCTTTCGCGGGAATGACATTAAAGAATCAGCGCTTTACGCTTCTCCAAATTCTCTACAAGTTCACCCACAGCATCAGAGAAGAAAAATTGCTATAACTTTTTCAGCCTTTTCTTCCTCATATGTGTGAAATGCAAATTCTCTTATTTCTACAAACTTAAACCATATGCTAGGATCAGAAATTAAACCGATAACTGCAGCTTCTCGAAATATTTCCTTTAAAGTATATGGGGACTTACCGCCTTTTTCACAAAAACGTTTCATCATTTTCCAAGCAACTTCATAACAAAATTCAAAAGCCTGAATACTACCTGTTTTATTCTGCTCGGTATCTAAATGTTTACGAAATTCTTCAAATTTATTTCTAGACCTTAATAAACTACTTATATCTAATCCTTCAATTACGTGCATATTTATAACCTTATTTTTTGTTTTAGTAATGTTTGGTAATTTATTACCAGTTTTGTACTGACTAAGTCTTTACTAGTTTGAAATTCTATTTTATTTGCTTTTATACCTGCAACATTTTCAAATGAGTGATGCTCTATTTTATCGCTTATTTTACTAGCAAGACTTAGTGCCATATTACGATTTTTATCATTAGTAAAAATACATATTTCAAATGCCAGCTGCATTATATTTTGTACATTAGTCGATATATTATTAACATTTAATATATTGACAAGTAAAAATGGACATTTCGCATCTTGAACAACGGAAAAATATATTTTATTAATTTTAGTTTTTATTTCATTATCGTTTATAAGTAATTTATACAAACTTAATTGAAAATTATAGATAAAATCATGATACATATATTTCCAACGCTATTATATTTAAAAATTTACTTTTTTCTTCAACGTTAATGATTCGTTTAATTTCAAATTCCCGTTCTTTAAATAAAATACGCATTTTAGTAGTGATATTTTTAATAAATATCACTCTAAATAAAAAATATCCTTCTGTTATTATATGTCCAAAGCTTATATTTTCTAAAGTAAGAAATTTGCTGTCGCATAACGGTTTAATTTCGGCATAAGTGGTACATTTCTCTACCCATCTATCTTCCTCCATACCCTCTCCTGCTATATTTTCTAAAAACTTAATTTGATGCCCGAAATTTTTTACGAATGTTTTTTTGCATGTTTTTACCTCAAATTTGTACCTTTCGATAAGGTAGGTATAAATTTTTACCTCTTTGGAAAGACCGATACAATTCGTGGCTTGACGATCATACATCTCGGCAATATGTAGCATTATTCCGTGTTTTATAGCAATATTACCTTTATCGTAACCTCTTATATATTCTATTGTCAGCTCTTCATTACTTAATGCTTTATTTAAAATTAAAATATTTTGATCAATCATATAATCATCTGCCGCTAAATCATTTTCTTGGTCTTTAAATTTTTTCTTTATTTTTATTATTTTTAGTAATGGTTTATATTTTAATAAAAACTCTCTTTTTCCTGTAATATTACAAATAAATTTTATTTGTTTTGATATAAAATGTAGTTTAGTAAAATTCTCTGCCGCAGTTATGGCGGCATCAATTAATCCGACTATTAAATCATCATCATAATTAGCCTCCACCCGCATATAATTTTTTACCTGCTCTAAACTCCACACTTCTTGCGGGAATATTTTTATGATTTGAAAACTGTTTTTTTTGAACATACTGTAACCCTCAGTGTCATACCGTGGCTTCGGACTGTTGAAAAAGTGATAAGAAGGAGCGGAATGCAGTTAAGTTAAGAAATAAGATGTATTTTTATGCTTAAATAAAGGTATAAAGATGCATGGTTATAAAGCTGATCAAGATGTAATGAGTGGTAGTATTAGCTTAAGGCAAATGATACCCAATGATCATTTATTAGTAAGGATTCATGAAAATAAAGCATTAGATTTTTCTTTTATCTATGGAATAACCAAAAAATATTATTGTGCTAACAACGGACGTCCATTAATTGATCCTGTATTATTTTTCAGGATGAAAATAATATCTTACTTATATGGTATAAGGTCAAATAGAAGATTATGTAAAGAAATTCATCTGAATGTAGCATATAGATGGTTTTGTGATTTAGGTTTGGATGATAAGGTACCCGATCATTCATCATTAAGTAGAATAAGAGATAGATATGGAGTAGAGCTATTTCAACAGATATTTGAAAGCTTAATTAAGCGATGGTATAAATTAGGTATTTTAAAAGGAGAAACCATTATTTCAGATGCATCTTTAGTTGAAGCGTATGCATCTATAGATAGTATGATATTAAGAAATGATAAAGATGATACACAAAAACGAGAATTAAAAATATATGAACGTCGTTATCATGATTTTAGAGAAGGGAAAAAAGTAAGAAAAATATCTAACCAACCTCATGTAAGCAAAACAGATCCTAATTGTAGTCTTGTATCAAGAACTAGTGGCTATAAAAAGCTATGTTATAAAACACATTACTCGATTGATAGCGGTACGCGTATTATAGTAGATTGTTATGTAAGTACAGGATCACAACATGAGTGTGTTATACTGCCAAATAGGGTTTGTTATATATTAAATAATTTTTCTTTTAAAATAAAAGAATGGATAGCAAATAAAGGTTACGGTAGAGGTCCAACTTATAGATACTTTCAGTTGCTAGGAATTACTACTTATATACCTTTACACGTAGACAATCTTGGTGAAGGAAAAATAAGTAGAGGTGAATTTAAATATGACAGAAAGAACGATAGGTATAAATGTCCTGAAGGACATTACCTTTATCCTTATACAAAATTAGATAAAAACGAATAAAGCGTTATCGTATTACGGGTGGACATTGTAAAAATTGTCTATTAAGACAACGTTGTATTTCTGATAATTATAGTAATAGAGCAAGATTTATATACCGTAATCCTTATCAGGATGAAATAGATGAAGTAAAAGCAAGACAGAACAGCATTGATTTTAAGCAAAAACTAATTGAGAGCAAATGGAAAATAGAAGGCATCTTTGCTGAAGCTAAAGATAATCATGGCTTACGAAGAGCACAATTTAGAAGTATACAAAAAACACAGATTCAAGTCTTCATGATTGCAATAGTGCAAAATTTCAAACGGATACTTAAAATTATTTTTTGGTTTTTTATCTATTGCTACTAAAAATAAAAAATATTTGCAACCTTGATGACTTTTTCAACAGTCCGGCTTGACCACGGTATCTAGAAAAAAATTACTGGACCCCGCTAGTAAGCTGCATCTCCTTGACCGCAAATTAACGCCTCTTTTAACTTTTTGTGCAATTCAACTACGATATCTATATTATCGTCTGTTATTATTAGGGTATTGTTTCCCGAATTTGTAAGAGGCATTTCAACATTTTGTAAATAATCTGCTAATGCTGCTTGTAACACTTCAGAAGAAGTTAGTAGTGTCTTTTCTATTTTTTTATTTTTCCTTTTTATCATTATTTTTATTCCTTTATTTTAAAGATATTGTGGATAAAAGTTTTTTATAATTCAAAGCAACAAGTTTGAACATCGTTACTCTTTGGGATTACCCATTACTTCTGTATTATTTTCGTCTTTATGGAATTCCGTTAATTCAATCATAGAAAAATCATCGACTTCCTTATTAAGTTCTTTACAGGCTCTATTTCCACTAATAAGCTTGTAATTTTCCGGTAAGCCACTATTAAATTTTTCTATTAATGGCTTCAAGTAGGAAGTTTCTTTACGAAAGTAAGAAATTTCAGGATTATTCCATTCATTTTGAGTTTTATTGATAAACTGTACTTTTTCTAATGCCAAATTTTTAATTTCAAGTGTTTCATGTTTAGATAATTCACGAATTTCCGGAATTGTTACATTTGATAACATATAACCAATGATACTTACTAAATGACCAACTTGAGATATTGCAAGGTTAAGGTAATCTTTATGATAGAAATCATTAACCAAAAAACAAGCCTCTAATTTTCCAAGTATCATTGCTGCTTGTAAATATTTTATAGACTGAATAAATTTTTTTGTATTGCATCATTAATTACTTTTTTATCTTGATATAAGATTATAGCATTGGAATATAAATCTACCCCTTTATTGTATATATACTGAGGAGTTAATAATGTCTTTGGAGTATTATAAGCTGTTAGCATCATCTTTTCAAATAATGATTGTTTTTTTCATTGTCTATGATTTCTTCATCATAAGTAGTTTTTTTCATATTTTATATCCCTATAATATAATACACGAACTATCTTCTGAGGTTATTATTTCAACCTCATATTCGTCTATAGGTGAGGATACAAGCTCTGAATAGTTTATTGGTATATATACATGGGAGGTTATTAAGAGTGAGATTAAAATTTTCAATAATTTTATCCTCTATAATTGCGAAAGGATTTGTACTATTTTGCTGTTGACATATTTTAATAGCTTCTACGTGAGCAACAACACTTGGTTTGAAAAATTTTTCATTAATATTTGATAATAAGAAAGTATTTGTACATTTTTCATTCTCAAGTTCTCTTCCTACTAAAACCATAATATCTCTAAATTGTTTTATACTTATATTTTGAAGTTCATAATTAGGTATTTTTTTTATTACTTCGTCATATAGTTCTATTAAACCTTCAAATGTGTTATTATTACCGGTAAATAATGCACATTTAAAAGTTTTTTCAATTTTATTAAAATCTTCCATTAATGTACGAATATTATCATAAGAAAGCTTTTTAAATTCGTTTAATTGCTCATATGCATTTTTTAAAAATGCTTGAGACATATAACTTGGGTTGTTATTCTCTTGGGGCATATTAATATTACCTTGTTAATTTTAGAGCTTAAGTAATGGTTAACAATAGTTAAACCAATAATTTAAATTTAGTAAAATTTTTGCTAAAAGGAAAGTTCGGCAGTGGAAAAAGAGATTATTTTTTTGGAAGGGAGTTGCAATATTATTCTGCCGGTATTATCGGTATCTTTAAAAAGACCGGTTATTATATCATTTTGATGTTTAACGCTAATATTCTCATGTAACTTATAGGCATGTTCTAACCATTTTTCTCTAATAAAAGAAAAACCGTTATTATCCCAAATTTGATAATATTTTTCAAAATTCTCTATTAATATCTTAAGTAAAGCTTGCGGCTCTATAGGCGGTAGATTTTCGCTTATTAAGCTAGTAGTAGGCTGGTCGATATCTATAGGATGATAAGTAATATTAATCCCTATACCGATGATAATGTAATAATTATCCTCTACTTTAACGGATTCAAGAAGTATACCGGCGATTTTTCGACCGTTCACCAAAACATCGTTGGGCCATTTTAGTTTCACACTGTCCCGTGGCTTGACCACGGTATCCATATAATTACTGGATCCCGCGATCAAGTCGCGGGATGACATACTATCATAAACGGCAAGTGCCGTAACAAAAGATAATTGCGTTAATAATTCTAGCTCTTTATCAGGTTTTATTAGTAAACTTACATGTAAGTTACCTGATCTAGACTGCCAATTTTTACTGCTTCTTCCTCGTCCTTTGGTTTGAGATTTGGCAAGTACTGCATAATTTGAATCAACTTGGTTACTCTTAGCAATTCTCATAGCCTCAGAATTTGTACTATCTATTTCGTCAAAAACAATTAGTTTAAATTTACCTATGTTCATTTTTAGAATTAATGTTGTTGAAACCGATGTCATTCCCGCGTAGGCGGGAATGACATAAGAACACCTGACTCATCCCCTACTTGCATGAGTTCTAGTTACACTATGTTTGTTTTGCATTTTTAGTGCTTCGCTTTTACTTTTAGTTATAAAGCTTTCTAAATCTTGTTTAGTAAACTTAAACTTAGCAATATTTTCATCAAAGGTTTTAGTTTTGTCAAATCTTGCATCTTTGTTTTTATCTATTCCAAATACCTCAATAAAACTATCTTTTACTTTACTTGAAGCGGTAGGATCATTTAATGTATGCAGCAAAGCTTTTAATGACTTTGTATCGGCTTTTAATGTATTATTACGACTAGTAGCCGCAATAATTACATATTCTTTAAGGTTTTCTTGTAATGCTTTTTCGTTTAATGCTCCGGTTTTACAAAATGATAATAGCATTTTTGCTTTATCGTCATGATTTTCGATAACTCCATCCTGCCATTGAGAGGAAGATTTTTCTCCTGAAGAGTTAAACATCTCTAATAGTTTAGTGCCAAAAGTTTTATGTAGATTTTTATTATCATAAACTTCATAAACATTTAGCAGGAAATTTTGATACTCAAATGTTTTATCTGCTGCTTTTCCAAGTTCATGATTATTTAAATATTCTCTAGTTTGACAATATCCTTTAATATGCAAATAATCAGAATATTTTTGTGCATCTTTGAAATCCAAAGTATCTATTCCGGCAGTATCTAAAACAACAGTGTTTAAAGCATTTTCACGTAATTGCTCATTAGTTTCTTTTAGAGTTTCAGTATATTTAAATTTTCCTCCTACTTTTGCAAGCATTTTAAATAATACGTCAGCTAAAAACTTTACGATTTCACTTGGATTTTCAAATTTTTTTGCACTATATATAGCAATATTAGCGTCAGCTTCCATTCCGCTACCAAAAGCCATAGCTAGAGTCCTACCTTGCTTTTTAGCTAAGGTAATCTCCTCCATATCATCAGTGACTTCTTTTGCTTCAAATTCCGGTTCATTATCTTTAAAATATTTTGTAGGTATATTGTCTAAATACCCACCGTCAACATATTTCTTACCGTTAATTTCTACCGGTTCAAAAACGAGAGGTATAGAAGCAGAAGCACGGCATGCTAAAGCGATTTCAACATTAGGCGTATCAAAGCTATTGAAAATAGTTAGCTCGCCTGTATCTTGCTGAGTTGCCGTAATTACTAAATCCTTATACTGCACGGGATCGTATTTTCGGAGTAGTGCTATATCCTTAAAGTATATTTTACCGTCTTTTTGGTTGTATCTTTCTCTTAATTCATCAAGAGCTTCATCACCTTTAACATTTACTATATCTGATCTCTGTAAAAAATTTCCTATATTTTCTTTAATAACAAGTTCTAATAGATCATATAAAGGTTTACCGTCTTTATTTAACTGTACTATACCGGCAGAAAATCCTTTCTTCCCAAGTAATGTTTGTAAATTTGTATTTTTAGAAATTTCTTCAAATCGCTCAGGCGGTGTCCCAAGCGCTACCACTGCTGCCGTTATAGCACCTGCGGAAGAACCTGCTACCGCCTTGACATTATCCAAAATACCGGCTTTTTTTGCTGCCTCATAAGCTCCGGAATATATTGTGCCCTTAGCTCCCCCTCCACTAAAAGCTATATATTCGATAGGATTTTTCTGTGCTTGCTCTAACTCCTGTAATGTTTTTATTTGATTGTTAACAATAAGATCTTTCTGAATTGTGTTTAGTTCCTCTAACCTTTCTAATATATCAGGTTTCTCATTAACTACAGGAGTTTTTAATTCTTTTTTTAGATTATTGATAATAGGATTTTTTATTATCTTTTCAGCCATAAGATTATTTTATTAAGTTATCTTCTACAAACTTCCAGTTAATCATATGTTTAATAAATATGTCAACATAATCAGGTCGTTTATTACGATAATCAATATAATAAGCATGTTCCCAAACATCACATGCGAGAAGCGGCTTCATACCGTTTGCTATAGGCGTGCCGGCATTAGCAGTTTTTATAATTTGTAACCTATTATCGTGATATACAAGCCATGCCCAGCCGCTACCGAACTGTCCTACTGCATCTTGCTTAAATTGCTCACAAAATTCTTCAAAACTACCGAAATCTTTATTAATTTGTTCGAATATTTTACCGCTTGGCTTACCTCCGCCCTGCGGCTTTATTGAATGCCAAAAAAAGGTGTGATTCCATACTTGGGCTGCGTTATTAAAAATAGCTGCATTTGAGTTTTGAGACCATTCTATTATTTCTTCTAAATCTTTTTTTTGTAATTCTTCTTTATCTTTGAGTAAATTATTTAGATTTTGTACGTATGCATTATGATGTTTACCATGATGATAATCAAAAGTCTCGTGAGTAAAATGCGGTTTAAAACTCTCTTTATCATAAGGTAAATCAGGCAATATAAAAGGATATGAAGTTTGATTAGATTTGTCGCAATAAACCATATTTATTTTCTCCTATGTTAGTTTTTATACTGGGTCATACCGCGGCTTGACCGCGGTATCTTTTGAGTTGTCTTTTTTAGATACAGCGGTCAAGCCGCGGTATGATATATTCCACGCAACAACTTATAAAAATCGGAAGCTAAAAGAAGCGATCCGGTTATTATAATATTCGCTTTATTATCGCCGTTTATTTTCTTTATATCACTAATCGCTGCTTCGATGGAATCACTTTCACTAAAATCAATACCGCTCTTTTTTCCTTCGGAATTTATTATTTCTGCACTATGGCTTAGCGGTTCAGAGAGCACTTTAACACCATACCCTTTAATTGTCAAACCCCTAAAGTAAGAACAAAATTCTTCGATATTTCTATTTTTAGTCATACCGAGTATTAAATATATCGGCGATTTTAAATTATCGCGAATCCAACTAGCTAGAACCTGTGCTCCACTATTATTATGGGCTCCGTCTACCCAAATTTGAACATTATCACCTATTAATTTAGAATATTTTTTCGGTTCTATTTTTTCGATTCTTGCAGACCAAACAGTATTTTGCAGTCCTTTAGAGATAATTTTGTTGCTGATATTAAATTGTTTATTTATCAAACTTATTAAAGCAATAACGCTTGCCGCATTTATTAATTGATGATCACCAAGCAGTGAAGGAATCGGAAATTTATAAGTAAAATTTTGTGATGAGTAAATAAATCCGTTGTCCGTCTTTTTAATACTGAAATCATATTCATAACAGAAACTCGGCACTTCTAGCTCTTCAGCCTTTATAAATAATGTTTCATAAACTTCCAAAGCTTGCATACTTATAACGCAAGGAACGAACCGTTTCATGATACCTGCTTTTTCAACTGCTATTAAGGGTAATGTATTACCCAGCACATTCATATGATCATATGAAATAGGTGTAATTAAAGTAATTAACGGTCGTTCTACTATATTTGTTGCATCTAACCGTCCGCCAAGCCCAGTCTCTAAAATTAATATATCGGCTTTAGTACCCGCAAACGCTAGAAACGCTGCTGCCGTAGTACCTTCAAAAAAGCTAGGTTCGATATTAAATTTTTCGCTTGCTATCCTCACCTGCTCACAAACCTGCCATAATTCATTATCCGAGATTTTCTCGCCTGCTACTACGATTCGTTCATTAAATTTTAATAAATGAGGAGATGTATAGCAATGTACCTTATAACCGGCAAGCGTAAAGATGCTTTTGAGCATAGCGGCACTTGAACCTTTACCGTTTGTACCTGCTATATGTATAATGGGAGGAAGCCTTAAATGAGGTTCACCTAAGGCTTTTAAAAGTCTTGCTATATTTTCAAGATCATATTTAATGTTATTTTTCCAAGTCGGTACCGGAAAATGTGGCATTAACATTTTATTTATTTCTATTGCTTCCTAATTTATTTGGTTTTACTACGTTAATAAGTTCAATTAATAAGACTGATTTTATTATACCAGGTATAATAAAAGGTAATACGCCGCCGTAAAATGCACCGCTTACTCCTAAGAATTTAGAGAGCCACATCCAGCCAAAACTCATAATAATTATATTACCGATCAAACATAAAGATATCTGATTTAACCATTTATTAGAAGTAAAAATTTTATCTTTTAAGCTAGCTATAACATAAACGGCAAGTAAAAAACCTGCTAGATATCCTCCGGTAGGACCACATAATATTCGTAAACCGCTTGAAAACTCTCCGAACACAGGGATTCCCATTACTCCAAGAGTTATGAAAGATAATATTGTTAAAGGGGCGGTAGTCTTATTATATGTAAGTCCGATGAACATCACTGCAACAGTTTGCAATGAAATAAATATAGGCTTTATAGGTATTATTATTTGCGAACAAATAGCAAGTAATGCCACCCCCAAAACTATTTCTATTGCTTGCCTTTTGATTAAAGGTAGTGAGATTGAATTAAGTTGCATAAAATTACCTCATAATTTATTTTTAAGTAACTACACTAAATAGAATTATATAATGTTCTTGTCAATAATATAAAAATGAAAATAAAAATTTATAATGATCTAGGAGTTTCAACAGAAAGTATTAAGCATTGCGAATATACCCTAAAACTTTACGCTTTAAATTATAAAGTAGAATATATTTCTGCACAAGAAATTATAGACGGGAGGTGGATTCAAAATACTTTATTACTTATTTTACTCGGAGGAAGAGACTTGTATTATGTCCAAAAATTACAAGGAAAAGGTAATGTTAGAATACAAAGTTATTTAAAAAAACGGTGGTAATTTTCTTGGAATATTTATTATAGCGGTAATTATTTGGAATTTGCTAAAGGAACAAATATAGAGGTTATAGGTGAAAGAGAATTAAAGATTTTCAATGGAGCAGTTAGAGGACCATTGCTTGCTCCTTATTATTACAATTCACATAAAGGAGCAAGAGATGCTTATTTGAAAATAAACCCTAAACTTAAGTTAAATATAAAAGACGGTTATATTTTTTATAACGGTGGAGGATATTTTGTTGACGTAGAAAATACCAAAGATACTGAAATAATAGCAAATTATGAGGATTCTAAGTCTGCAATAATAAAATGTGCATATGGTAATGGAACAATTATTCTAAGCGGTGTTCATCTTGAATATGATCCTGCACTTATAAAAAATCAATCTCTTAATAATATTCGTAAAATACTAAAAGCTCATGATACGGAAAGAATAAAATTATTAAATTATATATTCAAAAATCTAAATCTGTATAATAGCTCGGAGGGGTAAAACCCGGGATTCTATCTTGTAATAATAACCTAAAAGCGGGTCTTGATTTGATTAGAGAGTACCAATGTTTGATAAGCGTCCATTTATCCCAATAAATCTCACCGAAATAATCGAGTACCGATAAGTGACAGCTGGCGGCAATATCGGCAATAGTTAGTGAATCCGATACGATATAGCTTCTTTTTTCTAGTAAAGAAGTTATATATTCTAAATGATAGTTTAAATTATTTTTTGCGGCACGTAAAAACTCAGTTCGCGGGCTGCTCATTTTAGCAATTGATCTTATAACTTTTTCGTCGATAATAATTTTAGTAACTTCACGATAAAACTTATCGTTAAACCAAAAAAATAATCGTCTAATTTCGGTACAAATATCAATATCTTCATCTAAAAAATTAAAATTCGGATATTTGCTATTAAGATATTCGACAAAAGGATAAATTCCTATTACGAATAAGCCGGATGATTCTTCTAAAACAGGTAAAGTTCCGGATGGGTTTATTTTTAAGAAATCTTTATTAAATTGCCAATAATCTTCTTTAATCGTAGTAAATTCTATATCTAATTCTTTTAAGAAGACACGAGCTTGTCTTGAAAGAGGACAAATAGGATAATGATATAACTTTTTCATTAAATTTATGTCATAGTAAGTTCGGTGTCATCCTGTGGTTTGACCCCGGGATGACTACCTTAGGATTTTTAAGGTCTATAAGCCGGATTCTGTATGAATATGAATTCATTGCAGTTATTTATCTAGGATAAACGTTACCGTTTACCTCAAGCGATCTACCCGCATTACAAGCCGGTTAGAGATAACCCGGGAACTTGAAATACAAGTTCTGTAACGCCTATTTGATCTTGCTCTTGGTGGGGTTTACCATGCGTAATTTGTTACCAACTTACCGGTACGCTCTTACCGTACCTTTTCACCCTTACCGAAATATTTCGGCGGTATATTTTCTGTGGTACTTTCCCTAAAGTAATAATACTCCGCCGGAGATTAGCCGGCACCATACCTCTATAGAGTCCGGACTTTCCTCGTGATCTATAGCTCTGCTATATCATCACGCAACTGCACGACCATTTATGAATTATGGTCAATTTTCTTAAATTAGTCAATAACATTTAGAAGAAATTCAATTAACTTATTAGGTTCTGCGGATAAAATTTATTATAAGATATTTGACTTTTGTACACAGAACCTAATTAAATTAGTAAATATAATAACAAATTTATAATTTCAACTATTTTATTAAAGATATTCTTAATTTAACGTTGCTACTATTTTGTTCATACTGTATAAATATGATTTAATGCTCCTAAACACATAAAGTGTTAGCAAATTTTGATATATGAGATGAAAAAATTAATTTATTATTTTGGCAGTAATGGTAGTGATGGAAACGCTAGCATGAAAAATATACTTGGTAACAAAGGTGCCGGTCTTGCCGAAATGTCTAACCTAAAATTACCTATTCCGGATGGTTTTACAATAACTACGGAGCTATGTAATTACTTTTATACCCACAATAATAACTTTCCTAAAAATTTTCAAAGTGACTTAAAAAAAGCTATCACCGAACTTGAAATAACTACCGGTAAAATTTTCGGCAGCACAAGCAATCCTTTGTTATTATCGGTGCGATCGGGTTCTACGGTTTCAATGCCCGGAATGATGGATACTATCCTTAATCTTGGAATGAATAACGAAGTGTGTAATGCTCTTGCGGATTCCTGCGGTGATAAACGATTTGCTCTTGATAGTTACAAAAGATTTTTAGAAATGTACGGCTCAACGGTATTATCTATACCTAGTGATCTATTTGAACAAATTTACGAAAAACACAAGATTCAAGCTGATATTTATAAAGATAGTGACATTACCGTAGAATTATTAGAAAAAATTATTGATGATTTCAAACGGTTGCATATTAAGTATACTAAGCAACTCATTAATGATCCTTATGAGCAATTAGAATCGGCAATTAAAACGGTACTACATTCTTGGATGAGTAATAGAGCGGTTATATACAGAAAAATCAATAATATTTCGGAGGACTTCGGTACGGCTATTAATATCCAAGCAATGGTTTTCGGTAATTTAGGTAAAACTTCAGCTACGGGAGTTGCTTTTACTAGGTCGCCTTCTACAGGAGAAAAAAAGCTCTTTGGAGAGTTTTTGATAAATGCTCAAGGTGAAGACATAGTGTCGGGAACTAGAACACCTATGCCTATTATTGCAGGCGATTCAAAGTCTATGCAAGCAATGATGCCAAAAGTTTTTAAGGAGTTATCACAAATTGCGAAAAAGCTTGAAGAACATTACTTAGATATGCAGGATATAGAATTCACCATAGAAAATAATAAGCTATATATCTTGCAAACACGTACCGCAAAAAGAACAGCCATTGCTGCTATTAATATTGCCGTACAAATGGTGGAAGAAAAGCTTATTTCTAAAGAACAAGCCTTAATGCGAATAGATCCGGAATCATTAAATCAATTATTACATACAAGAATTGATTACAGTAAGGGGCTTACTTCTATTGCCGAGGGGATGCCTGCTTCTCCAGGTGCTGCAACGGGTATTGTAGTATTCTCACCTTATGATGCCGAAAAATTATCTCATCATCATAAAGTAATTTTAGTACGCCATGATACCAGTCCCGAAGATATTAACGGAATGCATGTTTCTTCGGGTATTTTAACTATTAGAGGGGGAATGACTTCACATGCCGCAGTTGTGGCAAGAGGTATGGGGAAACCTTGCGTTTGCGGCACAAGTAATTTATCTATAGATGAGAAAAAGCAAATACTAACGGCAGGCGACATAGTTATTAAACAAGGTGATATTATAACGATTGACGGAGGTAGCGGTAAAGTCTTCTTAGGTGAAATGCCGTTAATTCAGCCTACTTTCAGTGAGGAATCAAAGTTAATTTTAGATTGGGCAGACGAAATTAGCAGCTTAAAAGTTCGTGCAAATGCCGAAACGGTTAATGATACTTTAGTATCCATAAAGTTTGGGGCTCAAGGTATAGGTTTGTGTCGTAGCGAACATATGTTTTTCGATAAAAATAAAATTCCTTTAGTAAGGGACATGATTATTGCTCCCGATATAGAACGAAGAAAGCTTGCCGTGCAGAAATTATTACCTCTGCAAACTGAGGATTTTAAGGCCTTGTTTAGAGTAATGAATGGAAAACCGGTAAATATTAGATTACTTGATCCGCCGTTGCATGAGTTTTTACCTACCACCGAAGAAGATAAAAAGAATTTGGCAAATAGCTTAAATTTACCTTTATCCATGATTAATCAGCGTCTTCATGCTATGCATGAAGTAAATCCTATGCTTGGTCATCGTGGATGTAGACTTGGTATATGTTCACCGGAAATTTACCAAATGCAAATAGAAGCAATTTTTACGGCTATTTTTGAGCTACATAAAAAAGAACATATAGAATGTAATTTAGAGTTAATGATTCCTTTAATTAGCAATGTAGGTGAAATAAAAAAGCTTAAAATGGATATTTATGAGGTAATAGAGGAATTAGAGCAACGTTATAGGTATAAGTTTTCCTTTACGCTCGGTACTATGATAGAACTACCAAGAGCAGCACTTGGCAGTAAGAAAATAGCTAAGGAAGTGGACTATTTTAGTTTTGGTACTAATGATTTAACTCAAACTACATACGGAATTTCTAGAGATGATATTGCTTCTTTCCTTCCATATTATTTAGAAGAAAAGATTTTTGAATCCGATCCGTTTACTACCCTCGATGAAGAAGGAGTAGGAGAACTAATTGAAATTGCTATAAAACGAGGAAAAAGCAGTAATGCTAATTTAAAACTCGGAGCTTGCGGAGAACATGCAGGAAACCCTGTCTCTATAGAATTTTTCCATAGGATGCATTTAAACTATGTTTCTTGCTCTCCATACCGAATCCCTATAGCAAGAATCGCCGCAGCACAAGCTAAAATTAAACATGGGTAATAAAATATAATACAGGAATCTAAAGATTCCTGTATTATAATATTACTCTTCAAATGTTGATGATTCACCTGTAAGATTACTATAACCATTTACATCTATTATATCCAGCTCAGTGTATTCATTACCAGCATTAGATACAGCTTTATGATTTCCTTTTTGATTAAATATGATTAAATGTTTATCGCCATTTCGATATACTGTATTAGTATATAACCTGCTATCTTGATTAATTTTTAATTCTACTAAATCGTCAAAGAATTTTATTCCGTTTTCACCTTGGTTCCTATGAGTAACTCCTTTTTTTAAAGCTTTAGTAAATATATCAAATGTTACTTTATCAAGCTTTAGGTTAGAATCAATTACTGCGTACCAATTTTGCTGAACTTTTATAACTTCTTCTGATTCTGTTGTAAAATTTTCTTCATCACCAATATGCCAAGAAATCGCTTTTTTAACACCAAGTAATTTTTGTATTTGTTGCTTTTGTAATTCTTCCTTTTTATATGCGAAATATTTTTGCACTAGTTTTTGATCAAGTTGAGTAAGAGCGGCATGATCTCCTGCATTTATTATTGCTTCTATTTTTTTAACACTATCTTTATCCCTAGGTGCTTTAGATACTGACCTTACAAGCAGCTCATATATCATTTTATTAGAAGAAGCCGTAGGTTGCTCTTTAGTTTCAATTATTTCTATTTCTTTTGGTGTAGAGTCTATAGGAACTTCGTTAAGTAAATGATCTTGATGACTACTTAATATAGCTTGTATAAATGTTCCTCTTTTTATTAAATAGAGGAGTTGCTCTCTAGTTTTAGCCGGTACTTCAGAATTATTTAAAGAATCACCATATAATTTTTCTATATTCTGTATATAAATCGGTAGTTTTTCTTTTACCTTTTGATTAGAATTTGCTTGATAAAATTTACTGTTATAAGTTGCTACAATAAATTCTACCCATTTTTTATCTATCAGTACTTTTCCGATTTGATATCTGCTAAAATTTTGTCACCTTTGTTTAAATATTGATCATTTGAATTATAAAAAATAAGTTCTAGGGGTTTTAATGCTAAAATATTATGATTAGCTAAAATGGTAGAATATTTTTGATATATTTTATCTAAAATCTTACATCCATTAGGGAAATCTTCTTTTTTTTAAAATGATACTAAACAATTATATATTGTATCGTAAAACAACGGATTATTATTTGTAGTTATTGCTTGCTTTCATATTTTGTCATATGCACTATAAGCTAATTCAAGCTATCCGTTATATGTATATTGTAGGGCTTGCACCTCATAATATAGTTGGCTTTTTGAAAGGTCATTCTTGAATTTATTAGGTGATAATTTATCAAAATTATGCTTTGCCAATATAGTGTTAAATACTTCTAGGTTTTTTGAGCTAGGCAATGCTAAATAAGCTGCTATTAGCAATAAAGATTTAAGATCGTTATCTGTTATTTTTTCTGCTTCAGCAATAGCTGCATTTGGATTATGTAATTTATTAAGATAAATATTATGTTTTCTTTCTATTATGCTCCGGCTTTTGCTAGGATCTAATCGCTCTACTTTAGATAAATAATCCAGTGCTTTCAAAGAATCAAAGTTAGAATAAACAATTCCTAAATTATTAAAAACCTTAGCTTGACTCTCTTTTGACAAAGCTTCTATTGTAGATAAATTTTCTTCAATTATTTTAGCATATTTTATACTCCCTAAATGGTCACTTTGGTCATAAATTTCTTTCATCAAACGTGAACAGAACACTAATAATATATCTGAGAAACCTTTTGAAAGATTTTTATTTTTTTCTAAAACTTCTAAAATATAATCTTCTAGTTTTGTCTTTTCATTAAATTTAAAAATTTTATGCACACTAATGGCTGATACAATTGCATCAGATATATTGTGCATAATATCCTTTCTACTCTTACCGGTATATTCGGATATAGAACTAATTTTACTATCAATAAATTGTTTCTGATTTTCTATTACTGCAGGAAGTAGATGATATTCTTTACCCAATACAAGCTTATAATAATTAGACCTCAGTTGTACGTTTTCTTCTATAGTTTTCAATCTTTCTAAAAACTTGGCATAATGTGTTTTTGTGTCATGAGATAAACTAGTGTTGCTTTTTACACTGGGATGATTTCTTGCTTTTTCATATAGTATGTAACTATTTAACTTTATCGAATGATCAGGTATAGCATCTAATAGTTTAATAGCCTCATCATACTTATATGCTATTGCTAAATTATTAATTACATACTGATTTATTTTAACACCTTTTTGTATAAGTAGCTTTACAACCTCTGTACGTTCAGATAATATTCCGTATTCCACCGGTAAATAACTATTACCGTCTAATTGATTTTTATTAAAATTTTTATCAAGAAGATATGTAATACAGTTTTTAGCTCCATGCATTGCAGAAAAATGAAGCATAGATATTGGACTGAAACCCTCTACAGGTTCTTTAAAATCTAATTTTAGTGTTTCTATAAAATATTTTAGTAGATCTACTCTATCATTCGCTGCAATAAATTCAAAATGCTTTGCTACTTCTTGTGCAGTTAATTTACCGCCGTTTTTAGAAAATAATTCAAGAATTCGCCAATCTTTACTATTTATCGCTACTGCAATTAAGTTACTTCTACTAGTGGAATCATTTATCAAAGATTATATCTCTTCTTTTAAAAGTTTTTCATTGGCTTTAACTGAAAACTTACTAACACTAATATTACTGTTACTTACTACCTTTTTAACTTGTTTCTTCCCCATATATTTACTCAAATCAATCAATTAATTATTAAGAAATTAGGCATTATAATCTTTTTTTAAGAAATCGCAAGGTTTACATTTTTATATTTGTTGGGTAGAATATTTAGGTTCTATGAAGATTTCTAAAATAATCTAATTATGGTTCTTTTAGAAATCTTCACAGAACCTAAATTTATTATTTTAAAACGTATATGATCATAATACCTATACTAAGCATTTTTGGGTTTTCGTCTTTTTTTGCCAAATATTTCAAAACAAAATTGACTTTTGCTATTCCCGTAACAATCAGCATATTAGTACCAATTTTATATTGCTTTGCTATGTTAAAGCTATTATCGGCTGCAACATATATAAGTTATTTCATCGGTATATTTTTAGCTCTTAGAAATTTGCGTATTCCGTCTAAAGAATTTATTGTCCTCACTTTACTAATTTTTATATTTTTTCTTTATACAAGAGATGCCTCACTGCATGCTTATGATGATTTTTCTCACTGGGGGATATTTACTAAAGAATTGCTATATTTCGGCTTTTTTGAAAATCAAAGCTCATTAACTTCTATCATTACTACTCACGCCCATTATCCAAGAGGTGCTGCAGTTTATCATTATTTTATGCTTTTACTTTCAGGTTATTCTGATGGTAATGTATTATTTGCACATTTCTTATTACATTTAGCATTTCTAGCTCCTTTAGCCGCAAATAAGACATTTTGGCAAACCGGCGTGTTGTTTTCACTTTTACTGTGCGGCGTAGTATTATATAC
The DNA here is from genome assembly GCF_055791265.1 of Rickettsia sp. 109562A South Dakota. Lineage (NCBI taxonomy): Bacteria > Pseudomonadati > Pseudomonadota > Alphaproteobacteria > Rickettsiales > Rickettsiaceae > Rickettsia > Rickettsia sp. 109562A South Dakota. The sequence continues at coordinate 1,072,247 of NZ_CM147703.1, read as the reverse complement.
GACAGGGATTCGCTCTATATATAACGATAGTACTATCGGCTTAATGTTCGGAGCTATTTTTGCAATCTATATATTTGAGGAAGATAAACAAAAAGCATTACTGCTTATTTTACCTATCACGATATTGCTTGCTTTATTTCGAGAAATTGGAACATGGCTTGCTAGTTTTGCTTCGATAATTCTTATAGTTCATTATACAATTTTTTATAAAAAACCTAAAAAAACAAGTGATTATATTATATATCTAATTCTACTTACTTTACCGATTCTATGTAATTTTATTTGGATGAGTTATTTTAAAAACACTCATGATTTTTTTGACAGAGGCGAACATAGCTTTAGCAATTTAGTATATATTGCTGAAAATTTTAATGAACGGCATAAGTTATTATTACTAAATTACGGTAAATTTTTTCTATTATTCTTAGTAAAAGAAGGAAGTTTAGTTGTATATACTATTTGTATAGCGGCATGGTACGGAATTCGTAAATATAAACCGGATTTGCTGAAAGAATATAGATTTTTTCTGATAAGTACATTTATTTGCTTTATAATTTTTGCCTTGTGGCGATTATATTTATATTTCTTTAACTTTAGTTATGAGGAAGCAATTAGAGGAGTATCGTTACTTAGATATCTAGGATGTTATGTTATCGGTATCGTAATGATTGCAGCTTCATATGTTAAAAGTAGTATTTTCTTAAATAAGCAAAGCAATAAAGAGTTATTTATATTTCTTCTGCTCCTTGCTGTTTCTACGTTTTCCGTAGTAAAAAACATACTAAGAATCAAGCACTTAAACTTAGAACAAAAGACTTTTATCCAGCAAACAACAGAAGTTAAAAAGCTATTAGAGCAAGGAAATAAAATTGAATTTAATTTTAGCGGTAAGAAAGATAATTTACAATGTTATATATTAAATTATAATCTAGCACCGTATTTAGATAAAAAATATTTACAAGAATGTATAAAAACCCCTAAAGAAACGATTATAGAGATAAAAAAAGAAGCAGTATATACGCCTTTTAAATAGCTTTTATGTCATTCCTAGCTAAAAGGGGATTTGTTGCATGTCTCTTATGTTATGCCCGCCTACGCGGGAATGACATCGATTAGGTTTTCTGATCCATACAACAACGTCATTCCGACTACAACACCAATATAGATTTTAACAATAATGAATATAAAATATAATTTAGCTGCTGCTTACCAAATAATGGCGTATTTATCGCTGGATGATCATACTTATACGCATCTATCCGCAAGACCTAAAGAGGCTGATTTTTACTATATTTATCCTTTTGGACTAAGATTTGAAGAGGTAACTACGGATAAACTTTTAAAAGTTAGTTTAGACGGAAAAATTTTAGAAGGGGAAGAATATCAATATAATAAAACCGGTTGCTTTATTCATGGTAGTATTTACAAAGCACGTCCTGATATTTCTGCTATTTTTCATTATCATACTCCTGCATGCATTGCAGTTTCTGCGTTAAAATGTGGACTTTTACCGCTCAGCCAGTGGGCTTTACATTTTTACGAGAGAATATCATATCATGATTATAATTCTCTAGTGCTAGATGCCGACAAACAAAGCACTAGACTTGTTAATGATCTTAAGCAAAATTATGTGATGTTACTTCGTAATCACGGTGCTATTACTTGCGGCAAAACTATTCATGAAGCTATGTTTTATACTTACCATTTAGAACAAGCCTGTAAAACGCAATGCCTACTAAATTCTGTAAAACAACAAGAGCTTATAGTGCCTTCCGTAGAAATATGTAAACAAACAGTGCAAGATTTGCTATCGTTTGAAGAAGATTTAGACAAACGTGACTGGGAAGCTTGGCTACGGCTTGTGAAAATGTGATTTTATCCTGCAAATTGATCAGCGTTGTTGCATGGATCAATTTTTTCGTCTGAGCTAGGGAAAATTACGGAGTAATTGACGAAGCAAGAAAGAAAAAAAATGCTAAAATTAGCACTTTTTTATTATTTCTTTGGATTGCTGCACTCCTTGCAGTCGCTCGCAATGACGATTTGTGATCCATGCAATAAAGATCCTCATTCAATGCCTACAACCGCTACCGTGAATATGTGGAGGATGGAGTTTTATATGCTTTAGCATCTTTTTAAGAAGTGTATCACGCTTAAGTTTTGATAAATAATCTAAGAAAGTTTTGCCGTTTAAATAATCTATTTCATGCTGAATCACGGTTGCTAGAAAGCCTTCTGCTTCTAATGCTTGTTTAGTACCGTTATAATCAAGATACTTCACCTTGATTGCTTTTGACCGTGTAATAGATGCTTCAATGCCCGGAAAGGATAAAGAACGCTCAATAAAAGTCTGTTTTTCTTCAGAAAAATAAGTTATTTCCGGATTAATAAAAATTATAGGAGATGATTTATTATTTTCATGTAGGTCAACTACCGCTATACGCTTTAATATCCCTACCATATGAGCACCAAGTCCAACTGTCCTTTCTATATGCAAAGTCTGAAGCATTTTATCGACAATAGTACGAATACTATCATCAACAACGTCTATATATTCTGCTTGTTTTTTAAAAATATCGTTGGGTGCATAAACTATTTGATAGTAAGGTTTATCTTGATTCATAGTATATCCTGTGAAATAACGGGTTGATATACGAAGTTCATCGAGTATTATTTTATTACGATTGCTGATAATATATTCTCATTATAAGGTTCTTGCAAGTGCAATGAGCGTCTTCTGCTTGGGTATTTTAACGGCTTTGTGTAAGTATCTTCACCAATATTTTTTATGTTTTTAACACCTGCTTCTTTAAGCTTTAACTCTACAAAAGCCGGTAAATCAAACATATAATGGTTTTCTCTTTTTGAGTTTATAAAAAACTGTTTATTGTTAATATCCTTACTTAAGAAAGCTTTATAATATTCATCATCAACTTCATATGAACTTTGAGCTATAGCAGGACCTATCACTGCTATTAAATTCTTTGCTCCTTTTTCTGTCATTTTAGTAACTATATTACTAATAATATTATTTATACTTCCTTTCCAACCCGCATGTGCTGCTCCGATTATTTTACCGTCGCCGCTTGCAAGTAGTACCGGTACACAATCTGCCGATTGTACCGCTAATACTAAATTTTTCTTAGTTGTAATGCTTCCATCTGCCTCAGGTACGGCAATTATGGAATCATCAGCATTAACAATTTGGTTGCCATGCACTTGGTTTAAAATTAAAATATCTTGTGCTTTAAAATAAGTAGTAATAGATTTGTTGTTTTCAACTATTTCCGTTTCATTTATAGAGTTATTTTTTTTTATATATCTATGACTAGAATTATTGAATGTTTTATCAAAAATTTTATAATAAACTGATCCGTTTATTAATCCTTCCATGAAAATACCCTATATTAATTATAATAGTTTTATTAATACTTTATCCGGCCGTTTACAAAAAAATAAACAGCTGGAAAAAATAATAGCACAATTTCACCAAGACGATAATCTAATTCCTATTATAGGCGTAGAAATAGAGTTTTATTTAAGCCACAATATTGATATAGCTAAATTTGAAATACTTTCAAGAAAATACTTAGCTAGATTTAAAATTCCTAAAATAAAAAAAGAAAAAGGTAATAACCAATTTGAAATAGACCTACCTCCTTCTGCAAACTTAATACAATATATAAAAAATATATTAGAGGTTAAAACTATTTTAAAAAAAATGGCACAGCAGTTAAACGGTTATATAGATTTTTCTCCTAAGCCGTTTTTGGATGATTATGGTAATAGTATGCATTTTCATATTAATTTTAATTCTGAGTTCAATGATTATTACATAATTTTAGCAGCACAAGGGCTATGTCACTATATGTTAGACACCCTACTCGCTTTTATGCCAAGCACTATAGATTATTCACGGATAAATAAAAAATTTATGGCTCCTACGCATATATCGTACGGTGGAAATAATAGAAGTGTAGCCGTACGAATTCCAAATTCTTTTCCTAAACGTGTAGAACATCGCTTGTCTTCTCCCGAAACTGATCCGTATATAGCAATTTTCACTATTTTAAAATCAATATTATTGGCTTTAAAATCTCCGAATTCGCTCCAAAAAATAGAAAAAATTTACGGAAACGCTTTCGACCCGCAATATAATTTAACTCCATTACCGACATCATCTCATGAGAGCTTTATGTTATTTAAACCAGAATTTTTTAAATAATTTGTACTATAAATTAAAAAATAATTGTTTTTTACAACTAAAATAAAAATTGATATAAAGTTTTAAATATAAAACTGCCGAAATTGTTTCAATTAATTATTTTATTTTTGTAAAACTAAATACTTATGAAGTACTTTAAGCCGCACTTCACTCTATATTTTCATAATTTTTCATTAGATAATTAAATTCTGCACCATAGATAAATATCATATTTATAATATAGAAGAATATTAATGTAACTATTATACTACCAAGGGAACCGTACATTAAATTTAATTGATTATAGTAGACTATATAAGTTGAAAGCAAATAGCCGCTTATTATCCATAATATCACAGTTAATAAAGCCCCTGGAAATACATCAACAAAATTTAGTTTTACATTAGGTAATATATAATACAAAGACGAAGCTCCTAAGAATAATAAAATTAAAATTAAAGAATATCTTATAAAATTTAAAATGATCTTATATTTTTCAATAGTCTCTAATATTATCGGAATTTTCGTAAATATTATTGGAATCACCACTAAAAGAAACATAGTAAATGTAATCAAAGCACTAATTATAAGAAACTGTATAATACTAAGTAATCTTCTTCTTATATAAGGGGGCGGAGATTTTATTTGATATACACGATTTAAAATAGTTCTTAAACATTCTACAAAAGAAGAAGCAGTCCAAACACTGCCTACGATGGCAAGATTCATTAAACTTTGAGGAGGAGAGCTTAGTAATTCTCGGATTCTCTTTTCTATTGATTCCGTTGCTTGTTCCGGAAGACTCTCTAGAAAAATCTGTATAAAATTTTGACCAAGTTCTGAAGCTCCTAAAAAACTTGTCAAAGCTAATAAAAATACTAGGAAGGGGAAAATAGATAAAAGTATCATAAATGACATATATCCGGAATGTTCAACGCCATCATCTTCTATTGTTCTAAATAAGGCTACATAAAGACAATTAAAAATTTTTCTCATTATAAGCTTAAGTGTTTATTATTAATTAATAGGTTGATTTCTAAAATAATCTAATTAACGCGAATAGCGAATTATTACATAATCCGCTATTTGGTTAGAAATATTGAATATAAAAGGTGAAAGACGGCTTTCACCTTTTATATAAATTAATTATATATGTTATTTTTTAGTAAAAACTTATAATTCTTTACTAAAAATAATAACATTTTATTCTGAAATCGGGGTGAAGAACCGCTTCAAACCCCGATTGCTACAACTTTTAAATCAATAGCAAATTACAAAAGTAATTTGCTATTGGCGATAATTATGGTTCTTTTTTGATGCAAATTAATAAGATTTTTTTAAAATAGGTATACTATTTCTGCAAAAATCTTATTAATTTTTGCTAAAAAATAACTCACAATATAAATTAATTAGAAATCTTCACAGAACCTAATGTTATATTTAATCTTAAATAAGTTCGCTGTAAATAATTAATTTATAATTAAAATGAAACTAATTTTATCCTTGATTTGAAATATTAACATAGAAATGAAATTTCCCCTTGCATTAATTTTATATTTTTCTATAATACACCAAAATTTTATTTTTTTATAAATTGTAATTTATGCTTCAGTAAATAAGTTTTTAAAACATAAGATATTCATATTTTATCTTTAAAATAATATTTAAAGTTCTTATGATATTTTTATTTTATAAGAAATAATTTTGCACGATTCGTTAATAATTATTTACCAAATGATTACAAAAAGCTTAAAAAATGTTATTTTATAGTTGCTTATAATATTAATTTATGGTATTATTTCTACTTATAGTTGGGTAAATTTAATGGTATAAAATTATTAATAACCACATGTTTTATAATAATATAGGATAATATCATTTTTGTTCAAAGAAAATTTTTAAATATAGATATAATTAGTAACCAAGGAGAAGATAATGGGTAGAAAAAACGATATTATACAAAAAATCGATAGTTTTATCGGCAAGAAAATTTATTCTTTAAGACTCGCTAAGGGATTGTCTCGTCAACAACTTGCTGAAGTAATTGATGTTACTCATCAACAATTACAAAAATACGAAAAAGCAATTAATAGAATTTCTGTAGGAAGGCTAGTACTAATCGCAGAAGCTTTAGATAGAAATATTGATTATTTCTTTGAAGGTTTAGAAGAAGCTAATAAACCTCAACCTGTACATACTCAACATCAACGTATGTGCATTGAAGTTTCAAGAAATTTCATGAAAATTAATAGTACGGAAGAACAACAAGCCGTTAATAATTTAGTAAAATGTTTAGCCGGAAAAGAAAAGCTAAAAGCTAATGCATAAAACATACAATTTTGTGAACATCATTAAGCTTTAGCAGCACCCGTAACAGTTTTTTTGTCATTGCGAAGAAAGTTACGAGGTAATTGACGAAGTAAGGAAGACAAAAATGCTAATCTTTAGCATTTTTTTATTATTTTTCTAGGTTGCCACGCAAGTACTACGACTGCTCGCAATGACGATTTAGTATCCATGCAACAAAGCCGCTTTTAGCTAGAATGACATTTTAAGGCACTCTTCCTGTATCCTTGCGTGGTTTTAGTTGAGTATCATATACTTTCGATTTATCTTGAATTGCAACTTTTGCTTCAAGCTTTGTTCGATTTTCTGTTAACATTGTTATATTATTAACAGTACCTTTTTTCTTATTTTCTGCTTCATTTTGAATTAAGGTACTAATTAATTTTATTTTTTCTTTATCGTCTAATTTTAAATTTTCAATAAATGATTTTTTCTCTTCTAACTCTTTAGTGTTATTATAACTTCCTTGTTGTTGTTCATATTGTGGTTTATATTTCTCATCTATAGCTTTATAATCATTAACTATTTTACTAATTTCTTTCTCTGATTCAGCTCTTTTTGCTTCAAGAGTCTTAAGATTACCATTTGGAGAAAGCATAGCACGAAAATTATTGACTTTCTCAACTGCAAGCTTAGAGATATCACTTAATATACTAGAAGTTGTTTTCACAACTTCTTCTTCTGAGACTTCACGTTTTTCCAGGTGGGCTGCTAAAACAGGATCAACAACATTTTTTAATGCATCAGCTACATCTTGGGCTTTATTATATATATCGTCACGAGGCTTAGTTTGTTCTACACTTTGAGATAAATCTTTATTTAAATTTTGAGTTTCTCTATCTAAAACTGCTCCACTCGCTGCATCTTTAAGTGCTTGTTTATCTTCCGGTATAGCAGTACTCTTATCAATCCCGTTAGAAACAGCTTTGGTCATTTCAGAAGTTATTTCAGGATCTGCTTTGCTTTCATAAACACCTTCTACTAACCCTTTAGTCATTAACTCTCTAACAGGTAAATCAGTCTTACCTTCTGCAATACCTTTTTCCGCCGATTCCATAATAGTTACTTTATCCGTTAAGGATGTATTACTATGGCTAGTTATAGTCTCACCTACCCCTTTAACAATATCTGCTTTATCTTTAGCATCAAGTGAGCTTTCTGCAACTGTTTTAGTAATTCCCTCAATTATTTCACCTTTTACCTCTGCTTTAACTGGAGCATCTAAAACCTTTGTAGTAACATCTTGTATTTCTTTCGTTTTAGCAATAGTATTAAATGCAGGATTAGCCAAAACACTTAGAACTTCTGCTACTTTACTTTCTTTCTCTTGTTCCGCCGTAATCTTATCTAAATTCTGCCGCATCAATTGTTGTTGCTCTTCGCTGAGCACTCCGGCTTCTACACCTTTATTTAATACAGAACCTAATAATTTTTGTTTTTCTGCGTTACTTAGTTGAGAAGTATTAACCTTATCACCTACTGCTATAAGCATTGTCCCTTTATCTTCAGTAGAAAGGTTACTTTTGATTACAGCATCTGTAATACCGTCAATAGTATTAGCTCTAGCATTTGCATCATTAAGCCCTAATCTTGAATCTACTGCCTTTTCCACTATTTGTTGCTTATATTTTGGCTCAAGATTCTCTGAATTTAAAGCAATAGCTACTGTAGCTTCAAGCATTTTTGATTTTTCGGGATCCGATAAAGCATTATCACTTTTTATGCTTTCTAATATACTGCCTACACCCGCTACTTTTGCGTCCGGTGCAAGATCTTTATTATTGACCGTATTTTCAGCTAAAGCAATGATATTAGCCTGCTTTTCAGCGATATCACTTTTCTCATTGTTAAGAATTGCCGCGGCTGCTTCTTTAATTAAGTCAATTTGTTTATTACCGTCTGTTTCTTTTGTTAAACCTGCATTTACATAATTTAATAAATCTTGCATGCTGCCTGATAAAGCTGTAACTGCGTTAAGTACCGGATTTGGAATGCCTGAAGATTCAGCTTGTTGCGGCTGTGGCATTTGTGTAGCAGTAGGCGTTTCAATAGATGACTTCAATCCTTGATTTGGAGTTATTATTGGTTGTGGTGTTTCCTGAGATCGACCTTGTACCTTTGTTAAATCTTCAGCTATAGTTTGTGATAAATCAATCGCTTGCCCTTTGTTTAGCTCTACCTCTTGCATCATTTCTTGATATTTACCGCGTGTTACCGCAAGTGTATAAATTTCTCCTCCATGCTCAATATAAGCTACCGCATCCGGTCCGTCTCCGGCAAATTTTAAAGGTTGCGGCGAGCTTATTTCTTTAAGTAGAGGTTTACCGTTTGGTCCTTCTTCGTAGTGAGCAGTGAAATATACTGCTTTATCTTTAGAGGGTTTTGTACCGTCGGCTTTTAATGCTACCATCGATAGATGCATCGACCCATCGGCTTTATCAAGTTTTATAGGAAAATCTATTGCTCTATATGAACTGACCTGAACCTGAGTACCGTCTTGTTTAGCTACGGTAAAAGGTTTAGTTTTATGGGTCGTTTCATTTAAGGTACAGAGTTCATCGCCTGCATCATTTTTAACTACTGTTGCTCTAAGATCACTTGCACTTACTTGATTTTCCCACTGTATTGGTTTGAATCCACCTTTATAATTTTCAGCACTATATGTTGAGAGAACATTTCTATAACCTGTTATTTCTGCTGCTTCTAGCTTCTTTTTAGTTTCTGAATCTTCAAAAGCTTTATCAATCAATCCTCGATTATCCGGATTACTCAAAAAAGCACGGAATTTTTTATCTTCTTCTTCCTTTGCTATTTGTTCAGCTAATTCTGGATTTGTATTGGCAAAATATTCTCTTAATATATCTCTTTGTTGCTTTAGGATTTCTTTTCTGATTGCTTCGGTTATGGGGTCTAATGTTTTACCGTCAGCCGATATACTTCCCGATAAAGCACTAATTGAAGGGGTAGATTGAGCAGAAGATGCCGGAGTAACGATAAAACCATCATCAGCTGCGTCTAGTGTAGTTTGAGAAAAAAGTTCTTGTTCTTGTTTTGCTTGTTGTTGCTTTTCTTCTTTTGTAAATTCTCTATTTGCTAAAGGATCAAATTCACTTGTATCCGGGTTACCGTCTTTACTCATAAAACCTCTAATTTAATCAAAAATTAATTAGCACAAATTGCAAATAATGAAGATTCTGCGTTGATACCGATGTCATTCCAGCAACGGCGGGAATCCAGTTTTGCTTTCTTGTCATACCGTGTCCCCTCCACGGTATCTAGTCTTTTTTAATTTTTTTTTGGATCCCGCGATCAAGTCGCGGGAATGACATAAAAACCCCATCTTTTTTTGCAGTTTGTGTTATACTGTCAAAGATAGTATATAGGGATTTTAGGAATATCAAGAAAAAACTGATATTATTATTGAGAAATTTTAATAGAATTTTTATATTCTTTATTGAGTTCTTTAGTCGCCCAAAGCCAGGTTAAGCAAGTAATTATAAATATAATCATTAAACAGACGGCAATAGATTGATAACTAGCGGAAGGTAACATTATAAATACTAATGATTGTAAAAATGCACTACCTGACTTGCCGAGTTTTGTACCGATTACGTCAGCAGCAGCTTTACCTTTTATTTTTATTTCCGGATCTAAAGGAACATAAGCCATTTCTTTTGTTGAATCAAATAAGGTATATTTGCTTGATTTACTAAGCACATTTTGAATAGCACCGATTGTTATAGCAATTAAAGCAGGGTCGGTTAGAATAAAGTTTGCTATTATGAGAGCCGCAAATCCTTCAAAATTATTAACGGCGAAAAATAATATACCGGTAATAAAAACTATTAAAGGTGTGATAACGGCCGCCGTAAACCAGCCAAGTCTTCTAACTATATTTGAACCAAGCACGACAAATAAAATAGTAAATACACCGGTATAACTTAAATAACTTCCTATAAAAGCAGCATATTCTGTTGGAGTTTTATAAATTTTAGTAGCTGCTGCTTTCCAAGGACCTTCTACTAAATTTATTGCAATGCCGTAGCAAATTAGTAAAGTTGCGATTAATCTGATATGTCTTGAAGAGAGAATCATCTGAAAACTTTCGGCAATCGTCATTGATTTTTTCTTTGCTTTAAACTTGAGTAATGCCATATGCTCTTTATCGAGTACTTTATGATTAAGCAGCCAAAAAGTTTTAATAGCTACTATGCCTAAAATTAATACTATGCTTAGTATAATTTGTATAGAAAGCGTATGAAAAGACGATTGTAATGCAAATTTATTAGTTACATACTCGTTAATATTACTTAGATTTTCTAAAAATTGCCCTGCCAAATAAATGCCTGTTTGACTAAGTAAACCGAATAACGGATAAAATCTTTTAGATTCTTCAACTGTAGTAATATTATTAACAAACTGCCAAAAAAGTAATGCAAAAACTACGTTTGGCCATAATTCGGCTATTATATAAAATAGCGAAAAACTCCACTTTGATAAAAGCAATATAAACCATTTTAAATTAGGTAAACTTACTGTTAAATTTTGCACGGTTACAGGGCTTAAATGTAATATTTCATGATTTGGGAAAATAATATAAGCAAATAAAGCAAAGAATGCCAAAAAAATTGATATAATAAGATAAAATATATTTTCTGCTTTCATCCTATTAACAAGCTTTACATAGATAGCAGTCATTAAGAAAGCAGACGGCATTACTCCCCAAAATTTTAAAAACGAGATAGTCTCGGCACCGATCATAGTGGTAACAATACTATCTTTTAAAGCTCTGATTAAATTTTGGATAAATAAAATACAGAACATTAATAGGGTGATGAATAAAAATTTAGAAACTTCGTGGCGTTTTATAGGCCAGATATAATCGGTAAGTTTGGAAAGACGGCTATTGATTTTAGAGGAAGAATTTTCTATATTATTGGGGTTAATCGTCATTATTTGGTCTAACCTAATCTTGCTATTGGCTAGAATTATATACTAAAGATTTTCTAAATTTAAGTCAAGTTAAAATCAAATTAAAATGAGTAATTATTGGTTAAATATTTATAAACCAAGAGGTATAAGTTCTGCTACACTTGTTAGCATAGTAAAAAAAATACTCGGTAAAGTTAAGATAGGACATGCCGGTACTTTAGACGTAGAAGCGGAAGGGATATTACCGCTTGCCGTAGGCGAAGCAACAAAATTAGTTCAAATGCTTATTGATGCTAGAAAAGCCTATATTTTTACCGTACAATTTGGAAAACAAACCGATAGCGGTGATTATGCAGGCAAAGTAATAGCAACAAAAGATTATATACCGTCTAAAGAAGAAGCTTATGCCGTATGTTCTAAATTTATCGGTAACGTAACCCAAATACCTCCTGCTTTTTCTGCTCTAAAAGTTAACGGCGTAAGAGCTTATAAGCTAGCAAGAGTTGGGAAAGCAGTAGAGTTAAAGCCACGAAATATAACTATTTATGATCTAAAATGTTTAAATTTTGATGAGAAAAATGCTACCGCTACCTACTATACGGAATGCTCAAAAGGTATGTATATAAGGACTTTAGCAGAAGATTTGGCATTATCCTTGCAAAGTTTAGGATTTGTGATAGAATTACGCCGTACTCAGGTTGGAATATTTAAAGAAGAAAATGCTATTCGAATTAAATCGCCTGACGAAATTACCAAAAATTCCCTAGAGGAAAAAAGTATAAAGATAGAAGCAATACTGGACGACATCCTGGTTCTTGATGCAACAGATCAGCAAGCACAGCAAATTAAATATGGACAGAAATGTTTATTTAATTATGAAAAAGACGTTAATCTTTTATGGGTTCGCTATAAAGGCGTTTTGCTTGCAATAGGTAGCTTAAACAAGAGTTGCTTTAATTCTTTACGAGTATTTAATTTAACACAATAGACTTCTTGCATAACGTAGTTAATACAGAAGGAATTTGAAGGAAACACGAACCGCAGCGTACACTATATAGTACGTGAGGATTCGAGCATCGGATTGACGTACAAATTACCTTTAGAAACAAGTTAGGTAAGCAGTCTAATAAATAAGGAGAAATTATCGATGTCGATTACTACAGAACGTAAACAACAATTAATTAAAGAATATGCTATAACGGAAAATGATACCGGTTCAAGTGCGGTGCAATGTGCTATCTTAACTGAAAGAATCAATAATTTAACCGAGCATTTTAAATCTAACCATAAAGATCATACTTCAAGGCGTGGATTATTAATTTTAGTCGGGCGTCGCCGCAGATTACTTAATTATATCAAAAAGAACAATATTAGTGAATATTTAGAGTTAATAAGTAAACTCGGTATTAGGAAAGTGAAGTGGTATACTCGATGAACTTCGTATACCAATTTTTCATTTACTTGAAGTATATAAACTTACATTAATGACCTAAATCGTCATTGCGAGCGACTAAAAGGAGCGTGGCAATCCACAAAAAGTAATAAGAATACAAAAAATATAAATTATGAAATGAGATAAATAGATGTTTAACGAAATAACTAAGAGTGTTACATGGAATGGGAAAGTGCTTGAGCTTAGTACAGGTAAAATAGCACGGCAGGCTGACGGCAGCGTTACGGTAAAAATGGGTAATTCCGTTTTATTATGTACGGCAGTAGTAGCTAACAAAGCAAAAGAGGGTATCGGTTTTTTTCCTTTAACAATTAATTATAGAGAAATGGCATATGCTGCCGGTAAAATACCCGGTGGTTTTTTTAAGCGTGAGGGAAAAGCATCAGATAGAGAAGTTTTAGTATCTCGTTTAATAGATAGACCGATTAGACCGTTATTTCATCCGGCTTTTGTTAATGAAACGCATGTAACTTGTACCGTGCTTTCATATGACCCTGAAACTCCGGTAGATATACTTGCAATTATCGGTGCATCGGCTGCACTTGCTCTATCCCCTGCCCCTTATCTAGAAATAGTTGCTGCAAGTAAAGTTGGTTTAATCAACGGTGAATTTGTTTTAAATCCAACATTTGAATTATTAAAAACAAGTCAGCTTGATTTAGTAGTGGCAGGAACAACAGATTCAGTAATGATGGTTGAATCGGAAGCTCATTTACTCTCTGAAGAACAAATGCTAGAAGCTGTAAAGTTTGGATTTGAAAGCTTCCAGCCGGTAGTAAAAATAATTAAAGAACTAGAAGAAGAAGCTAAAAGACCGAAGCTTGAAATGCAAGATTTATACCCTGCTGCATTAAAGAAAGAAATTGAGCAGTTATTTGCAAAAGAAATTGAACAAGCTTTTGCGATAAAATCTAAACAGGAACGTAGCACTAGTTTAGACTTAATTCCTGACAAAGTTCTTACGCATTTTATAAGCGACATAGAAAATAAAAAATATAATAATTATCAAATAGAATCAGCTTTAAAATTTGTTGAATCAAATATATTACGCAAAGAAATTTTAGAAAAGAATAAACGTATCGATGGAAGAAGTACCACAGATATAAGACAAATTGCCTGTGAAGTAGGTTTATTACCTTCTGCACACGGTTCAGCTTTATTTACTAGAGGCGAAACGCAAAGCTTAGTCAGTAGCACACTTGGAACTAGTTTAGATGAACAAATAGTTGATAGTTTAGAGGGTGAATATAAAGAGCGTTTTATGCTTAATTATATCTTCCCGCCCTACTCCGTAAATGAGGCAATGCCTATGAAAGCACCTAGTCGTCGTGAAGTCGGACACGGTAAACTCGCATGGCGTGCTATTAATCCAATATTACCTAATAAAGCACAATTTCCTTATTCTATAAGAGTTGTAGCTGAAACTACGGAATCTAACGGCTCTTCTTCAATGGCAACCGTATGCGGTAGTTCTCTTGCTTTAATGCAAACCGGTATTCCAATAAAAGCACCGGTTGCAGGTATTGCTATGGGGCTTGTTAAAGAAGGCAAGAAATTTGCCGTATTATCGGATATTCTTGGAGATGAGGATTATTTCGGTGATATGGATTTTAAGGTTGCAGGAACTAGCGAAGGAATTACTGCATTACAGATGGATATCAAAATATCCGGAGTAGATTTTAAAATAATGAAAGTAGCTTTAGAGCAAGCACGACTCGGTCGTTTGCATATACTTGAGCAAATGAATAAAGTTATCAGTAAACCAAATAGCGAACTAAGTAAAAATGCTCCTTCTTCTACTACTATAAAAATAGATAAAGATAAAATTAGAGATATTATAGGGCCAGGCGGTAAAGTAATAAAGGAAATTTGTGAAACTAGCGGTGCTAAAATAGATATAAGCGATGACGGTACAGTTTCCGTTTATGCTTCAGATAGAGATAAGCTAAAAATTGCCTTGGATAAAATTAAAGCTATTGCCGTCGAACCTGAGATCGGTGAAATATTTAACGGTACGGTAATGAAAGTCTTAGATTCCGGTGCTTTTATTAATTATTTAGGTAATAAAGACGGCTTTGTTCATATTAGTGAAATTGCAGAAGAAAGAATAGAAACGGTTAGCAGTGTTTTAAAACAAGGCGATATAGTAAAAGTTAAGCTAATAGGTGTTGATAATAAAGGCAAAGCAAAACTAACTATTAAAAATGCTGATAAAGATAAAGCTTCAAATAATCCAAAGCCAAAAAATAGTATTAACAATGCTAAAGAAAATTCAGAACCTGAGAGACGTGATTCTAGTAAAAAACGAGCTTGGAATGAAGATAATAATGCTGAAACGGCTGAAGTAATTACAGAACGTAAGTATTTTAATTAAATGTCATTCCCGCGTAGGCGGGAATGACATAAATACAGAGCCAATAATAACAATGACCAACACAAATAATTACCGCACCATCGCAAAGAGGGTTATTTCTAGTGAAGCAAGTGCTTTAGAAAAATTATCCGAAAATATCCCTGAAGACTTTAACAAAATTATAGAATTTTTATTATCTTTTAAAGGACGGGTAATTTTAACGGGTATAGGTAAAAGCGGTTATATTGCAAGAAAAATAGCTGCTAGCTTTTCTTCTACCGGCATGCCTGCTTTTTATTTACATCCGGCAGAAGCAAGTCACGGCGATTTAGGTATGGTGACGAGAGATGATCTAGTAATTATGCTATCTAATTCCGGTGAAACTAAAGAATTATTTAATATAATTGAATATTGCAAGCACTCTTCCATAAAAATTGCTGCAATGACAATGAATAAAAATTCCACTTTAGCTAAAAGAAGCGATTTTTTATTAATAGTACCTGAATATTCAGAAGCTTCTGTAATCGGTGCTCCTACTATATCATCTTTAATAATGTTATCACTCGGTGATGCTTTAATGACTGTTATACATGAAAAACGAGGCTTTACCAAAGATGATTTTAAGGTTTATCATCCGGGAGGTACAATTGGCGCTAATTTAACAAAAATTAAAAACCTAATGCGTAGCGGTGATGAAATACCTTTAGTATATGAAGATACTTCCTTTGCCGAAACTATAATTGTTATGAATAAAAAACGTTTAGGTTGTACACTTGTCACGGATAAAAACCAAAATTTGGTAGGAATTATAACTGATGGGGATTTACGTCGTCATATTAACGATCAAATCCACTTAAAAACAGCATCAAACATTATGACCAAAAATCCTATTCATATCTCATCGGAAATATTTGCAAAAGAGGCTTTAAATTTAATGAAAGCCAAGAATATCACTAATGTACCGATTGTTGATGATAATATTATTACGGGCATTATTCATATTCATGATTTACTTCGTATCGGAGTTAATTAAAATCTATGTCCTCTTCTTATAAACAGCGGAAAAAATTTTGGAAATCTGTCTATCTTTTAATAATACTTGGAATTTTGTATATAGGATATATACTAATTAAAAGCGGTTATATTAATGAAGCAAACGATATTCATGTTACAAAAAAAAGTTTAAAAGATAATAAAAATTTTGATTTAAAATATAATATTATATTGAAAGATTCAATTTTTGAGGGAGTAAATAAAAATTTAAATGTGTATACGATTAAAACTGAGCGAGCTCTAAAAGAGTCGGATAACAAATATAAATTAGATATAATAAATGCTATTTATAACGTAAATAAAGACCAACCTCTTATCATACATGCGAAAGAAGGCTTTTTAGACGAAGAATCAAACATATTAGATTTAAAAAACGATGTAAAACTTTTTTTTGATGCGATCATATTTAACACTAACGATGCAAGGATTGATTTAGTAAATAAGAATATAACCGGCAATTCCTCTGCTAAGTTATTTTACAAAAACTCTTCAATTACTTCGGATAGTTTTAATACGAGAGATGAAAATAATATTATAATTTTTAAAGGCAATGTCTCTACAATCATCGATTTATCGGATTATTAAACTTGTAGTATTTCTTACTGTTAGTATATCTATATATGCTAGTAATAAAGATATTTCAAATTTACATATTACATCTGATACTTTAATTATTGATAGAACCAAACAAAAGGCAGAATATCTTGGAAATGTCGTTGTTTACTTCGATAATGCGATACTTAGAACGGAAGAATTATATATTGTTTATAAAACAATATATGAAAAGCAAACTATTGATCATATAGTTGTTCCTACTAAATTGACTGTAGAAAGAAAAATAAATAATGAATTATTGCTTGCAGCTTCAGCTAAATATTTTTTCGATAATAAACAACTTATTCTAATTGGTAATGTAATATTACAACGTGACGATAATGTTTTAAAAACTAACAAACTAATCTATTATGTAGATATTGTTAATAAATAGCATTGGCCTTGTCATACTGTGGCCCCTCCACGGTATCCAGAAAAATAACTTACAATACTAATAATTTTAGTATTTTAAACTAGACCTCGTGATCAAGTCACGGGATGACAGGGGTGGAATTGATAGACGCAACAAAACGCAAATAAAAAAGATGGACAGCTTACAAGTTAGAAATATATCAAAATCCTATAAAAAAAGGAATATATTAAGCGATGTGTCTCTTAATATAAAACAAGGGGACATAGTTGGTTTATTCGGTCCTAACGGAGCCGGCAAAACAACTTGCTTTAATATTATTATCGGTTTAATGAAGCCGGATTCCGGACAATTACTTTTAAACGATATAAATATTACCAACTTGCCTATTTATTTACGAGCAAGGCTTGGAATCGGTTATCTTCTTCAAGAACCCTCAATATTTCGTGGATTATCGGTTGAAGATAATATTAAAGCTATAATTGAAATATCTGAAAACGGTAAGGAAGTAATTGAACAAAAAACCCATAATTTGTTAGAGAAGTTTTCGATAGTGCATTTAAAAGATCTTTCTGCCGCCAGCTTATCGGGCGGTGAAAGGCGTAGGCTTGAGATTGCACGCTCACTTGCAATAGAACCTAAATTTATCATGCTTGATGAGCCGCTTGCCGGTATTGATCCGCTTGCTATTTCCGATATCAAAAACCTAATTACTTATTTACGTGAGTTCAATATAGGTATTTTAATTACCGATCATAACGTGCGTGACACTTTAGATATCGTTGATCGTGCTTATGTTATTTTTGAAGGCAAAGTATTATTAGAAGGAAACGCTAAGGAAATAGCAAATAGCAAGAAAGTTAAGGAAGTGTATTTAGGTGAGAGTTTTAGTTTTTAGGCTGGTATACGAAGATCAACTTCAAAAATTGGCTACGTCGTTCTACAAGTACTGCGGTACTCACGTATTAAGTATACGCTCCGTTCCTCGTCTTGTGAACTCCTTGCTCTTTTTGAAGTTGATCTTCGTATACCTATTCTTCATTGTTTAATTACTAGATTCCTGCTTTTGCAGGAATGACACAAAAGGTTTTCTATGCAAATTAACAAAGAAATTTTTAGGGCTTATGATATAAGAGGCAATAGCCTTAAGGATTTAACGGAAGAAGTAGCTTATAAGATAGGATTTTGTTTTGCCAAAATGAGTATAAGCAATGATAATAACAAAATTTGTGTTGGTTTAGATGGTCGACTTAGCTCCCCTACCCTTTGTAAAGCCTTAGAATTAGGATTAACTGATGCAGGGGCTAAGGTCATAAATATTGGCGTAGTGCCAACTCCTGTATTATATTTTGCCGATAAAGAATTCACGCCTAGCGGTAGTATGATGGTTACGGGATCGCATAACCCTCGTGACGATAACGGCTTTAAAATGCTGCAAAACGGCAAATCTTTTTTTGGGACTCAAATACAGGATTTATTAGCAAAGATTTTGGATAATCATGTCATTCTCGACTCCCCTCATGTTATTCCTGCGAAGGCGGGAATCCAGGAAATAATAAAAAGTAATCTGGATTCCCGTTTACACGGGAATGACATAGAGTACAGAAATACCATAGCATCTAAATATCTAAAAAATATTTTAGAGGGAATAAATATTAATCCAAAATTAAAAGTAGCTTGGGATTGCGGTAATGGAGCAACAGGCAATATCATTGAAGAGTTAAAAAGCCATTTAGCTATAGTCAATTCAGTTGGATGCGGGTACAAGGAGCGAGGAGCGCAGCCTATAACTAATAGGAGAGCGACGAGTGACATAGTAGGCGAGTCCAAATCAATTGACTATAATGAAAACATAATCATAAATAGTATAATTGATGGGAATTTTCCAAGCCATCATCCTGATCCTACTAACCCTGCTAATTTACAAGAATTAATTAAAACGGTTAAAGAACAAAATTGCGATCTAGGTATAGCTTTTGACGGTGACGGCGATAGAATCGGTATTGTAAGCTCAAGCGGTAAAATATTATTCGGTGACCAAATTTTATGCATATTTGCTGAGGATATTTTAAAGGAAAATCCAAATGCTACTATAATAGTTGATGTAAAAACCAGTCAGTTAATAGTTGATAAAATAAAATCATATGGCGGAAATCCTATAATATGGCGAACCGGTCATCCCTTTATTAAAAGTAAAATGCTTGAGACAAAGGCTTTACTTGCCGGTGAAATGAGCGGGCATATATTCTTTGCCGATAAATATTTTGGCTTCGATGATGCAATTTATGCGGCTCTCAGATTTTTAGATTTACTTAGCAGATCAAGTAAAACTCTAGATAAGATAATAGACGAATTACCGAAAAGCTATAGTACACCGGAAATTAAAATATTTGTTCCTTCAGAGTTAAAGCTAAAAATTATAGAAGAAATAAAACAAAAACTATTTGATGATAAAAGAGCATTTAACGATATAGACGGTGTACGAGTAAATACTGAACATGGATGGTGGCTGCTGCGTAGCTCTAATACCGAATCTATTATAGTTGCAAGGGCTGAATCTACAAGCAATGAAGGATTGATAAAATTAAAAGCTATAATCAATGATTTATTAAGTAAATACGGATTAACAATAGATAGGTGAAAAAAAAGAAATAATTATATTATGCGGCCCTACTGCTAGTGGGAAGTCTTATTTAGGTCACGAATTTGCCAAAGCTTATAACGGCGAAATCATTAATATCGATTCAATGCAGGTTTATAAGGAAACTCCTATTATTACTGCTTCTCCGTCTCAAATTTATAAAACTGAAATCCCGTATCACTTGTATAATTTTCTATCAATTACGGAAGATTTCTCGGTAATAAAATATCTAAAACTTGCTGCCAAAAAAATAAAAGAGATAACAAGCAGAGGCAAACTACCTATATTAATAGGAGGAACGGGCTTATATATCAATTCTTTAGTTTTTGGCTATAATAATATTCCTGATATAACAGAGGATTTACAAAAACACGCTAGAGAACTGCATAGTAAAATAGGTAATATAGAGTTATGGAATAAATTAGAGAAGCTTGACCCACTCGCTGCTTCTAAAATAAACCAAAATGATACTCAGCGTTTAATTAGAGCTTATGAAGTTTTTAAGCAAACCGGTAAATCTATTTTTTTCTTTCAAACTTTACCAAAAGAACAAATCTTATCTGAATTTAATTGTAAAATTATCTTCTTAAATCCTGAGCGAAAATTTTTATATAAAACATGTGAGCAACGTTTACAAAAAATATTTAAAGAAGGTAGCATAGATGAGATTGCTTTAATAAAAAAACAATTCACACCGCAAGATTATTTAAATTTAAAAGCAGTAGGAGTAAAAGAGATTTTAGCTTATTTAGACGGCAATCTTACTTTAGACGACGCTTTAAGTGCAGCTCAAATAAGAACACGCCGGTATGCTAAAAGACAAGTTACTTGGTTTAAAAATCAGATACAAGATAAAATCACATTGGAATATTCTAACCAAGAAGAATTTACCCAAATATTAGACATCTTTCCAAACTCGCTTATAGAGAGGAATTTAAAGGAGACACGAAACGCAGCACCTCAGCGTATATAGACATACGTGAGGATGGATGCGAGTATCGGATCGACGTATAAATTACCTCTAGAAGTTGAGTTTTGAAAGGTGTCTTTAAGAAATTTTTTTACTAATTAATGCATTTATCTATGTATTTCTTCTTTCTTTTTATTATTGGAAATAGGAGTAATGGAAAGTGAATTTGTCTTAGATCCTACAATATTAGTCTTACTATTTAAATTTGAGACGATATTTTGTGCTTCTTTTAATACAGAAGGTGGAACTTCATTTTCTAATTCTACAGATGTACTGCTAAACATTTTTTTAAATTTTTGAGTAGCATAGCTAAATCCTGCTACTATTCCTGCTTTTGCAAGCTTTGGGACCTGACCCTCAAAATAATTTGTCTTTTGAAATATATTCCACATACCAACGGCAGCACTTTTATAATTACCACGCTCAACTCCTTCTATAGTTTTAACTAACTCTTCCGGATGATTTAACATAGAGGGAAGTATATTATATAATTCTTTCTTATCAAGCTTATTGATACCCGGTATATCTTTTAAGGTTTTATCTAAAATACCCGCAAATATTTCTCTATTATTGTTTAAATATTGTTTAATCTCAGGGTTATCTTTAGTTAAAGTTATTAACTCCTTCGCCATTCCTGTATACTCACCTTTAACAAATCCATTAAAAACCTTTTGTAATGATTCAGGATTGTTAATTAAAGTCGGCATTACACTCGTAAGTTTTGTAACATCTTTTGCTTCTAATCCGTAATTTTCAAGTTGTTGTTTTATATTGTGGCTACCTTTTTCATCTTGCTCTAAAACACCTTTAATTAAATTATCAAATAACCCTTCTTTACTTTGCTCTACTAATATATCTTTTAACTTAAACAAAGGATCGTTAAGGGCCCCAATTACACGACTTGTTACACTTATATAATAACCTTTATTTACATCTGCAATAATATCATGTGCGGTCTCCGGCTTTGACATAACTTCGCCGACTATTTTAAGCATTTGTTTATCGAAATTATATTCTTTCGTCATGCTTTGTATATTTGGAGTATTTTCAATAATACCTGAGGCAATATTTGGTAAGACTGTTTTATTATCAGCAAAAAAACTTTTTAATTTATCGTCGCCCGCTACCATTTCTAAGGATTTCTCAAGGGCTATCATTACACCTTGATTTGGAGCATTAAGAGTATCCAAAATCTCTTTTGTCTCAGGAATTTTGTTTAATAAAGTAGGAATAATATCTAAAATTTTAAGATCGATTTTGTAGCTTTCAAAATGTTCTTTTAAGACAGGTTTAGCTTGTTCTTTCGCTTCTGCTAAGAAATTTTCAATAATTATTTGTTTTTCAGGAGATAACTTGTTAAATCTTTTTAGAGAATTAGTATTATTTATATTTTCAGCTAGTTCTTGCTTAAAATCAGGATGTTCATTAAATATTTTTATAATTTTTGCATATATATCCTTACTTTGAGGTTTTTGTAATATATCATCAAAAGTTTTTATATAATCGCTTGGAAGTATTTCAGTTGCTCCGATACATATGTAATTCGTAATATCTTCGCTCTTTTCGTTAAAAAATTTTTTGAAATTTTTATCGGTAACCAGCATATCCAAACTTCTAGAAGTCACTTTATTCCAGTCCGGTAGCTCTTGCTTTACTTCAACTGCAATTTCTTGAAGTTTTTTAAGTACTTTTTCATTTTTAAAACATTCTTTTAGTATTTCGAGTCCCTTTTGATCTAAAGCACTCTTATCTTGAAATTCTCTAAAGCCTGCTTTTGCTAAGATTTGACCTATTTTAGGCAAATCATCTGAATGTTTTTTTAAAAATTCCCATATTGGAGATTTTTCGAGAAGTGATTTTTGAAATTCCGGATCAAGATATATATTAGAAGATTTAGCAAGCTTAATAAGATTATAAGTATTTACAGGATTAGTTAAAACAAACCTTGCTCCGAGTAGCATCGTTTTTAAACTTATACTTTTTGAAGACGATAAATCCTTAATTGCACTCTTTAGTACTTTATTAGCTTTAGAAGAAGATAAAATGTTTTCTACAACTTTTTGATACTTTTTATTGTTTATAACAGCCATAAAATTACTCGAAATTTTTAAATATTCTTAAATTTTTTTATTTTTGTTGTTAATATGTATTATTTATTATCCATTTCAGCAAATACTTCTTCCCATGAACCGGTAGTCGCCGCTTTAGAATATTCAGTTGCTCTATTTTCAAAAAAATTCGTATGCTCGACCCCGTTTAGCATTTCATCAAGCCAAGGAAGCGGGTTATGATTTACCAAATATACATCTTTGAGTCCTAGCTGCATTAAACGACGATCGGCAATATAACGAATATATTGTCTTACTTCATATGCCGTTAACCCCTCAATACCGCCGACTTCAAAAGCAAGTTCAATAAAGGCATCTTCAAAATGCACGATAGTCGTACAAGCTTCATAAATACGTTTACGTAAAGTTTCCGTCCAAACTTCAGGGTTTTCTCTTACAAAAGTCTTAAATAGAGTAATAATTGCGTTAGTATGGAGTGTTTCATCACGCACTGACCAAGCAATAATCTGTCCCATACCTTTCATTTTATTAAAACGAGGGAAATTAAGCATGATCGCAAAAGAAGCAAATAGCTGTAATCCTTCCGTAAAAGCTCCAAATACTGCTAAAGTAGTTGCTATATCTTTTTTAGTATCCACCCCGAATTGCTGCATATAATCATACTTGTCTTTCATTTCTTTATATTTAAGAAATGCTGAATATTCGACTTCCGGCATACCTACCGTATCAAGTAAATGCGAATATGCTGCAATATGTACCGTTTCCATATTAGAAAATGCCGATAGCATCATCAATATTTCAGTCGGTTTAAATACGCGTGAATAATGCTTCATATAGCAATTATTCACTTCTATATCTGCCTGAGTAAAAAAGCGAAATATTTGCGTTAATAAATGCTTTTCACCTGGGGTTAAGTTATATTTCCAATCTTTAACATCGTCGGCAAGCGGTACTTCTTCCGGTAGCCAATGAATTTTTTGTTGAGTGTGCCAAGCTTCATATGCCCATGGATATGAAAACGGTTTATAAATTGGACTTGCATCAAGTAGTGACATAATTTTTTCTTATTTATTTTTTAATTTCTTAATAACGTATCTATCATCTAGCTCACTTGTAGGCATTGTTGCATGGCTCGTATTTTTTCGTCATTGCGAGGAAAAACTATAAGTTTTGACGAGGCAATCCAGTAATCTTTAATGTCATACCGTGGTATCTTAGGACACAATTCGTTATACAAGATACCGTGGTCAAGCCACGGTATGACACCGAACACGTTTCTCGATTCCTGCAACAACACTTATACTTACTGACAAGCTAAGCATTCTTCGTAGTTACCGGCTTCTGCTATCTTGTCATTTTGTTTCTCTAAATCTTTAAAATCTGCCTTTAGCACATCATGCGAGACCTTATCGGCTCGCTGTATTGATGTCGATCTACAGTAATATAAACTTTTTACGCCTTTTTTCCAGGCTTTAAAATGAATGTTATTTAAATATTTCTTACTAACGTTACCCGGTAAAAAGATATTTAACGATTGTGCTTGAGTAATATAAGGAGTACGATCGCTTGCCAGTTCAATTAACCAATTCTGATCAATTTCATAGGCAGTTTTGAAAACCTGCTTTTCTTCTTCGGATAAAAATGTTAAATGTTGCACCGATCCTTCATGTGTTGCAATCGAAGACCAAACTTGATCATTATTAAATCCTTGCTCTTCTAATAACTTTTCTAAATGTTTGTTACGTACGTTAAAAGAACCTGTTAAAGTTTTCTGTACAAAGCTATTAGCGGCAAACGGTTCTATTCCTGGCGAGGCATTACCTGCTATTACCGAAATTGAAGTGGTAGGTGCTATTGCGGTTTTATTGCTAAACCGCTCATTACTTTCTGCATCTAGAGCGTCAGGACATGCTCCTTTTTCTTTACCGATTTCTATTGAGGCTTTATCGGCTTCAGCAGATATATATTCAAATATTTTTTTATTCCAAACTTTTGCCATAACCGATTCTATCGGTACTTTTTTCATTTGCAAAAATGAGTGGAATCCCATTACGCCAAGCCCAACGCTTCGCTCACGCAAAGCCGAATATTTAGCTCTTGCCATGGTATCCGGTGCTTTATTAATAAAGTCTTCTAAAACGTTATCAAGGAACAACATAATAGAATGGATAAATTCTTTATCGTCTTTCCACTCTTCAAAATACTCTAAATTCAAAGAAGAAAGGCAGCAAACGGCAGTTCTTGACTTTCCTAAATGATCAATTCCCGTAGGCAATGTAATTTCGCTACAAAGATTGGACATTTTAACTTGAAGTCCTAGTTTTTTATGATGCTCAGGGATAGATTTATTAACGCTATCGATAAATAACAGATACGGCTCACCTGTTTCTATTCTAGTAGTTAATAATTTGACCCATAAGTCTCTTGCTCTGACTTTGTTTGTAACTTTTTTGGTAGCAGGACTCACAAGGTCAAAATCCGTATTGTTTTCAACGGCGTTCATAAATTCATCAGTAATAGCTATACCGTGATGAATATTAAGAGATTTTCTATTTACATCCCCCCCTGTTGGACGTCTTATATCGATAAACTCTTCAATTTCAGGGTGATTAATAGGCAAATATACAGCCGATGAACCTCGTCTAATAGAACCTTGCGAAATAGCAAGAGTCATAGAATCCATTACTTTAATAAACGGTATAATACCGGATGAATGACCTTTATTATGGATTTCTTCGTTAATAGATCGCACATGTCCCCAATAGCTACCAATCCCCCCTCCTCTTGAAGCTAGCCAAACATTTTCCGTCCATAAATTTACTATATCGTCTAAGCTATCGTTGGTCTCATTCAAGAAGCATGATATAGGTAACCCTCTATCAGTTCCGCCGTTACTTAAAATCGGTGTTGCCGGCATAAACCACATTTTACTCATATATTCATATAGCTTTTGAGCATGCTGTTTATTTTCGGCATAATAACTAGAAACTCTTACAAATAAATCTTGAAAATCCTCACCTTTCATAAGATATCGATCTCGCAGAATAGCTTTACCAAAAGGAGTAAGTAAATTGTTGTGGCTGTTGTTTATATTTATTTGAAATTTGTTTTTTTTAAGCGTGTTCATTATAGGTACTAATGGGGTTGTAGGCGTTATTTATAATGCTTATTTTGAAAAAATGACACCATATTCAGTGTGTAGAATCTTCACCTAAGTAGACATGAGAATAATAATTTATTCAATATAAATATTTATTTTTTTTTAGATTTTTGACTTGACAATAAAACGCCGGCTTAACTTTCAAGAATTAAAATTTTAATCAAATAGCTTGAGTAATATGAATATAATTTTAACAAGTTAGAAAATTATTCCTACCCCTTAATTGGATAGGAAAAACTTATAATAGATTATCCATTAAATAGATAATTTATTATTGAGTATTTAATAGATTTTAGTTTGGCATTAAATCTTTATATCAACTTAAAATAGTCTTTTTAATTTATTTGTAGTCCCTATAGTTTTTAATAGTGGCAATTATATCACTTCTTTTTAAAAAATAAGAAAATTTAAACAAAAAGTTAATATTAATTAAGTATCGAATATTAATTTATTATTAATTATTACAATTTTATTAAAATTAATTAATCTTATACTAATTTTTTATTTTAATAAGGAGTTTTATATGCCTAAAAAAAGTGCTAATAAAAAAGCAAGAATACAAGAGCAGTGACCGTATATTATTAATGCTAAATGGAGAAAAAGTGACAGTGATTGGTACAAACCATTGGAAATTGAGATTATAAATAGAACCGATCAAGATGTTACAGAACCAAAAATAAGTTTTAACACTAATAATATAAACTATACCGGTGAAATTAGAGCCTACACAGGATTTGCTCAAACATCCTTTGGACCTTTAGTTGAAGGTACTTTAGCAGAACATATGAGAGTATTAAAAGCTCATAGTACTACTTTCCTTACTTTTTGGTGTAGGTTTTAATGCTGCTACTCCAAACCCTTCTCTTCCTACTAATTTTAAATTTAATGATAACCTAATAGTAATACCTGAAGACCACGAGGCACCTACTATTCCTGGTGCTTCTGAATTAATAGCAAACGGTCCAGTATTTCTTTAAAATGGCAACCAAGTGAAGATAATGTTGCAGTAAAAGAATATAATATGGTTGTAAATTACTAGTAGGACTCAAAAAACATTTACTACAACCTCACCTAATATTACTTTAAAGGATCTAAAATCCGGAACCACATACAGTGTTAAAATAAAAGCAATAGATTTTGCAGGCAATGAAAGTGAATTTTCTAAACCACAAACACATACTACTTCAGAAGCACTTAAAGGTCCGGGGGAATGGAAAATTACAGGTTCATCTTTTGTTGATTATACAGCATGGCCAACTCCACAAATTACAAAATATAGTGAAGAAACTGGCCTAAAGGGATATTTTTTAGGATTTGTTACTGCAAATGCTAATCACCAACCTGCATGAGGAGGTAACATTGAGATAGTAGATTCAAATGGTGCAGATGGCGGGTTAGTACATGATGCTAATGTAACCGTTTCTAACTATGTCAAAGCAGATATTGCATCTTTTAGAGCTCTAGGGGGTGAAGTTATTATGTCTTTTGGTGGAGCTTCAAATGAACCAATAGAAGCATCTATAGAAAATGTTGAACAAATTGCTAATTTTTATATACAAACTATAAGAAACTATGATCTTAAATACCTAGATTTTGATTTTGAAGGTGGTTTTTTAGGTAATATTCCAGCTCTTGAACGACATATTGCTGCAATAACAAAAGTATTACAATCTAATCCAGATTTAAAAATTTCTTATACTCTACTAGTAGATGGGGCTCCTGGCTTAATGGGATTGAATGGTAATGGTGAAATGTTATTAAAAATGCTATATGAAGCCGGTATTAGACCTTCTCTTATTAATGCTATGTCTATGGAGTTTGGACAAGGTGCTAGTTCAAATCTTTTTGAATGTGTTAGACTTTCTATAGAAGGAAACCCAAATAGTACTGAACATGCCCATAGAGGATTACATAAACAAATTAAAGAAGTTTATGGAGAGATTTGGAGTGATAAGGAAATTTATGCTCATATTGGTATTTGTCCAATGTTTGGTGAGTATATTAATAAAAAAGTTTTTACTCTAGAAAATCAACAACAACTTAATGATTATGCTTTAAATAAAGGTATAAAGAATCTCAATGGCTGGGATGCTACACGTGACATGAATGCATGTATGGGTGATATTTTTAGATGTACTAACATTGAACAAGATCCAGGTGACTTTGGTAAAATTATTGCTCAGTTCCAAGATAATTTTGAAGAAGTCGTACCTACTGGAAGTTGTGCTTGTACTTATGCTGCTTAGAATTAAAAGATTATAAGTTAGCTAGGTGCTTACATCATATACCTTACTTTAAGCACGTAGCATTTTAACAAGCTATGGCTGGGTTACGGTTGCGGTAATAGTATCTTGAAACGTGCCGGCAGCAGCAAGAGGTTGTGACGGCAGGCGTGCATATACGGTATAGGTTCTGGTAACCGGTCCAAGACCTAGTAAATAGCTATCGGTAAATGTTACCGTATTACTAGTGCCGTTACCGAGTATTTGAGTAAAAGCGGCATTTTTATATAAATTATAGTTTAATCTCTTTGCCCCATTAGCCATACTTCTCGGATTATAAGCATGAGCAGAACCTGTACTAAAAGTTACGGTATAGCTAACAAGCAGCGATAGTAAACCGCTACACGTAACAGTAGCATTAACGGAAGGAAACGGCAAAACTACCGAAGCTTACCGTTGGAACTGATATACTGCATGTTGTGAGTAACGCCGTAGCATTTCCTGATATAATTATATTAATAAACAATATTATTATTAATTTCCCGGCGTTGCCTAAAAAGAATGGCTTGGGATAGCCTAATACTTCTATGTCATTCCCGCGAAAGCGGGAATGACAATAGGGTCTTCATTTGCATATCACTTCACCTAAATCAATTACCGGGTCATTTAAATCTTTATTCACCGGTATGCTAAAATGACAACATTTATTATTCTCTTCATTTTCATCGCAAATAGAGCCGTTTAACACTTCAAGGTCTTTAATATCATTAATATAAATTTTACCCTCATAATCTACAAATATTTCTTCATCTAAACCTTCAATAGTAGCCGTACTATCAAATGGAATAAAATGTTTATTACTATCAAATACCGTCATTTCAACGCTTTTAATTATTTTAATATTAAAGTCTAATAATACCGCCGATTTTATTTTTGGAGCAACTTTTAAAGCAATATCCTCAAACTCGGTATTAAGCGGTAGATTTTCATCATCTACCTCGGAAGGAACATAAGGGGTTACGTTCGGTACAAGCATTTTACCTTGATCATCCGTATAATCTGCTAACAGATTGTTATTATAAACTCCGACATTTTTTAAACTATTGACTTTAATCAAGGCAAGACTTCCGGTAATCGGTCTTGTCACATAATAGCTTTTATCAATAGAGACAATCCCTCCCTTGAGATTAAACTGTTTTAATGTTTCGGTATCATTTTTCTGCAGGTAAACTCCAATATCATTATTTTTACCGTTACAATTAACTTGTACGTTATAATTTGTAGCTTTAGCTTTTTAATTAGGTTAGCATTATATCCCCACCCCATATTTGAAGTAACCGGTGAAGAAATACCGATTTGTTTAGTATGATATTTATTTTGATATGAATCGGTAAACGAAACGCTTTTATTAGAATCTAGATTTAAGTTAAATGACATATAGGCAAAAAATTATTTTTACGTTTATTTTTTAGATTAGTACCTATAGTAAAGCTTAAAAAACCTTTTTTAGTAATATTTCTTTGATAAGTCAACGATAATATATTTGAGCGTTTACCTTTTTGTATTGCGTTATTTACGACAAAAGACAAAAAATTAACACTTATATTACCAAAGTCGGTATTGCCGCAGCTAGCTGAAACCTGATAATTTAAACTTGAGAAAGTCTTATCGGGATAGTTATATACGTCTTTATAATTTCTATTATTCCAATCCAAATTACTATTAATGTCAAAATATTCCGATTCATAAGTATAACCGCAATTAATTCTTTGTGACTTACCGAAATTTTTGATATTACTTGCAGCCGAAATACCTATAACACCCAAATTGCCGATTTTTAAATTATTAGTTACCCCTACCATTATTTTTTAAAAATTCAAAATGTCCACCGCTTGTTAAATAATCCATTCATACCGAGCATATAATCGGTATTTAGAACTAAATATTTATAATCATTGCTATTTATAGCA
Organism: Rickettsia sp. 109562A South Dakota; assembly: GCF_055791265.1. Lineage (NCBI taxonomy): Bacteria > Pseudomonadati > Pseudomonadota > Alphaproteobacteria > Rickettsiales > Rickettsiaceae > Rickettsia > Rickettsia sp. 109562A South Dakota. The sequence continues at coordinate 1,041,910 of NZ_CM147703.1, read as the reverse complement.
AAATTTTGCCTTTGAAAACCCGCTTCATAGGAAAAATGCGAAAATCCGGGGGGCGTAGTAAACTCGGTGAGGCATAATAAGGAATGGTAATTGTCTGAATTTTGCCAGTTATATCTTGAGTTTTAACTATTAAATCACCTCTACCGGTAATAACCGGAATATTGGTTATATCAAAATCTCCCATATGAGCTTTAGCATTATATATAGGTATACTATTTGAAAATATCTCTATACTGCTTGGAAGTTTTGATTTCCCTCTAAAATCAAGTAACGGATAGGTAACTAAATTTGGTCTAACTGCAAAATTTGTAGCATATTGAATACCGGCAAATCTAGTTGAATTAGACCAAGAAGATGCTTTAGTTATACTATCCCCTACTCGCCAATTAGTCATTTTGTTTACATCCTCATACGTCCAGTTTGTTTCTAAACGTGTAAATTTATTTTGGTTTTTTGTGGTATTTTTGATTTAACGGCTTCGGTTTGCAATAAAAAACTATAACTATATACGCCGTTTTCAGTGAAATAATTGAGTTCCTCTACTCCGGCTAAATAATTAATATCATCATTTTGGCTAAGAGTTACATCATAGTTTAAATATGCCCCGCTAATAAGTTTAGTATCAACATTTTTCATGGGTCCACCTGAAGCATCAAATGATTGGGGTTGCATCTTTTCAGCCGGAAAAGTAATGTTTAAATCTAAATTCTCGAAGTTTAAATCATATTTAGTACCCTCAAGCAAATCTAGATTAATATAAGCAGTATCGTGATAGTTTACTAACCCTTGCTTAAGATAATCTTCTTGAACATCAAAATGTTCTATATCTTCAAGAGGAATTAAATAATGCCCTTGGGTATTTTGTATAATAGTCGGAAATATATCAGTTTCAGCATAATTTACTTTTAGCGAAACTATTAACTCACTATCGCCTGCAATTTCATTGAAGCTATTCCCAAATTCTACCTCTAGAGGTAATTGGGACAATGATCCTAATCCCTCATCCTCACGTACGTTTGTGTACACTGCGGTTCGAGGCGAAGTGTCTCCAAGAGATTCGGAAATAGCTCCATCTGCAAAACTTAGCGGTATAAATAAAATAATACCTATAAAAACCGATATTATTTTATTTAAAAAGCACATTAGCTTATGTATTTAAAGTTAAAGGTAATTTGCTATTGATGTTACCTTGATATTGTTATGGGTATACTATGTTGAACGACAAGATTTACCGTAGAAGTCACACTATTCTCTAGCTTTACTCTACGCGGCAATTCTTTCACCAAGATTCTATAGTCTTTTTCTCTAGTAGAAAAATTCTGTGTATTTTTTAAAGCTATTCGTATCAATTGCATTTGACCGCCCTGTAAAGGAGTTGCCACTAAATCTTTAGTTTCTTTATATTCTTCTATACCATCTTCGTATATACGTTTTAAAAGGACTAATTGAAACTTTTTAGGTGTATAATCATTATTTTGCACCGTCATAGTTGCTATTTTATTACTTTTGTTTATCTCTATGTTGACAGGTACGATAGTAGCACTAGCAAAAGAATTAAAAGTAAATAATATAAATAGAATAGGTAGAAATCTTAAAAAATATTTTTTCATAATATTAATATGCTACGGTTACCGTAATTGTATCGTTATAAGTATCAGAAGGAACATTTGCCCCTGGAAGGTATCTTGCCATATACTGTGAGTGTTTGAGGTAATCCCGTACCTCTGTTCCTGCTACCCAGTCACTTGATTGTGGTTTCCCCAATTTTGAGTTCTTGCCGCATTGGAGTAAAGATTATAGGGTAAATAACTAGTAGTATTACCGGTCATTTTTCGAGTAGTTGTAGTAGCGGCCGGAGCTTGACCGGCATTTAATGAAACAGTATAAGGAGTACCTAAAGTACAAGTTATAGTGAGCGTATTTGTTTGCAAGGAATCGACAGTTGGAACATAAGTACCGAAAGCTAAAGGAGTAGCAACTACCAAGCATGACGGTAAAACAGTTGCACTAACAAGGAAAAAAGCATTGGCAGATGAAGTAAAACTGTTACCTGTACTTATAGTTAAGATAATAAAACCGATAATATTTCGTAGAATCTTATTCATAATTTTAATAAAAATAATTAATATTCATTATTAATCTTTTACAAATCTTAATGATTTTACAAGACTAGCTTAAAAAATTATTATACTTTAATATAAATATATGATATTTTTCCCACAAAAATTTGTTTTAGTTGTTCTTTAAATTTTATTATTTTTTTGGGGTATTAAATGGCTATTAAAATAGCAATCAGTCAATTTAAGTCTCATTGTCTTGAAATAATAGAAAAATTACAAACCGATAGGAATCTATTATAATTACTAAAAGAGATAAAGCAGTAACTCCAATATTACCTATAAATACTAAAAAATCTCATTATTCGGTATGCTAAAAAATAAGGCTGAGATAAAAACTGATATATTAGAACCAATAGAAGAAAAGTGGAATGTAGAACAACCTTTAAATTCATCTTGTCTAGACCTATCACAATTATATTCTACTGTTTAATTTCTATAAATATACTCATATAACAATTGATTATTTCCTCAATATCCAATAAAATCCTTTTTAAAATTTAAATATAAAAAATAATGCATAATACCGATGTTGTAATAATAGGTGCCGGTCCGGTTGGATTGTTTGCAGTTTTTCAGGCAGGAATGCTTGGCATGAAATGTCACGTTATTGACGCACAAGAGGCTGTTGGCGGTCAGTGTATTACTCTATACCCTGAAAAGCCTATTTACGATATACCGGCATATCCTAAAATTGCAGCAGAAGAGCTAATAAAACAGTTAGAGCTTCAAGCAGCTCCTTTCGAGCCTGTATATCATTTAAATCAGCAAGCTATAGAGCTAAATAAGCAAGATGATTTTTTTGAAATTAAAACCTCAAAAAACACTCTTATTAAAAGCAAAATTATTATTATTGCAGCAGGAGGAGGTTCATTCGGTCCGAACAAACCTCCTCTTGCAAATATTGAAGATTTTGAAGGCAAATCGGTTTTCTATTTCATTAATGATAAAAATAAATTCACAGGTAAAAATATAGTTATAGCAGGCGGCGGGGATTCGGCTGTTGACTGGGCTATTTCTCTTTCGGAGATTGCAAATAAAATATATTTAGTTCATAGACGTGATAAATTTACGGCTAGCCCTGAAAGTGTAAGGCAGTTAAGAAATCTTGCAGAACCCGGTAAGATTGAATTAGTAATCGGTTATCAGTTAAATGCTTTAGATGGTAATAATGGTGCACTTCAATCAGTTATAGTTAGAGATCTACAAAATAATACCCATAAATTAGAGGCTAATATATTGCTACCGTTTTTTGGTTTAAAACAAGATCTAGGTAGCTTAGCAAATTGGGGTTTAAATGTTAAGCTTCACCATATTGAAGTAGACAATTCCTACTATCAAACTAATATAGAAGGTATATATGCCATTGGTGATATTGCTCATTACGCCGGTAAACTTAAACTGATTCTTACAGGTTTTGCCGAAGCGGCAAGTAGCCTTCATCACGCTTATAGTAGAGTATTTGACGGCAAAGCCTTACATTTTGAGTATTCTACCACAAAATATGGGGAAAAGAAGTAAGGTAAAAATCATAGTACCCTACGATTTTTACTTTATGTTATTCCAGCAAAAGCATTGTTGCATGGCTCGATATAGCGGTTCTATGTCATTCCCGCGTAGGCGGGAGTGACATACATAATCTTTGTAAAAAGCGTAAGATATTATGGATAAAAATATAGTGAATAATATAATTGACAGTAAAGCGTTAGCAAATGAGATATTGGCAGATTTAAAGCTAGAAATTCAAGAGCTTAAAGATAAAACTAAAACTTCACCAAAGCTTGCTATAGTATTAGTAGGCGACAATCCGGCAAGTATTATTTATGTAAAAAATAAAATAAAAAATGCTCACAAAATAGGAATCGATACTTTATTAGTAAACCTATCTACTACTATTCATACAGATGATTTAATATCGAAAATCAACGAGTTAAACCTCAATAACGAGATTTCTGGAATTATAGTTCAACTGCCTTTACCAAGCTCCATAGATAAAAATAAAATTTTATCGGCTGTATTACCCTCTAAAGATATCGATGGTTTTCATCCTTTAAATGTCGGTTATTTACATAGCGGTATTAGTCAAGGCTTTATACCCTGCACTGCCCTTGGTTGTCTTGCAGTTATAAAAAAATACGAACCGAATTTAAGCGGTAAAAATGTTGTAATTATTGGACGCTCAAATATAGTAGGTAAACCTTTAAGTGCTTTACTATTAAAAGAAGATTGCAGTGTTACTATCTGTCATTCTAAATCGCAAAATTTAAGTAAGATTACCTCTAAAGCTGATATCGTTATTGCTGCAATAGGGAATCCTTTAAAATTAACTGCAGAATATTTTAATCCTGAATCTATAGTAATTGATGTAGGTATTAATAGAATTAACGGCAATAAAATTATCGGTGATGTTGATTTTGAAAATGTTAAGTCTAAAGTAAAATATATTACTCCCGTTCCTGGCGGTATTGGACCTATGACTATTGCGTTTTTACTTAAAAATACAGTAAAAGCGTTTAAAGATTCTTATAGTACCGTATGTCATTCCTGCGAAAGCAGGAATGACATCAAGGTTATATAATAACGCCTATACTTCACTGTTATAAATATTAGAAAGTTCTACATAATTTCTTACGTTATCTTGCATATATTCTAAATCTTGATCGGTTAAATATCTAACAAATTTTGCAGGGCAGCCCATCCATAATTCCTTAGATTTAATTATTTTCTTTGGAGGAATAAGACTTCCTGCAGCAATAAAAGCATATTCTTCTATTACTGCATAATCCATTATCGTAGTACGCATACCGATAAATGCATTATTATGTATTGTGCAGGCATGAATAAGAGACAAATGACCGATAGTTATATTATCTCCTATTTCTACCGGTCCGTTAAATCTTGAAGTATGAATTACACTACCGTCTTGTACGTTAGTATTATTTCCTATTTTTATCGATTCAACATCACCTCGTAGAACCGTATTAAACCAAATGCTTGAATTACTCCCTATTTCAACATCTCCTATTAAAGAGCTGCTTTCGGCAATATATGCACTTTTATCGATTTTTGGCGTAATTCCTTTATAAGGGATAATATACATATCATTTAATTATAATCTACCCAAGAAATATTACCGTCTTTACGGTAATAAACTATATTTATACGATCATTATTGATATTTTTAAACACTACCGCAGGTAAATCTTCTAAATCCATTTTCATTACCGCCTCTTTTACTGATAATTTTAATATTTCCACAGGCTTCTCGGCAATAATTGCCGGATTATCATTATCTTCGGAGTGAGAGGTTTCACTATCAGGTTGCGAACTAATAATATATTTAGTACCTTCGTGAGCAATTTCGGATATTTTTACTTTACCCGTATGATGATTTTTGAATTTTGATTTATATTTTCTAAGCTGTTTTTCTAGTTTTGACATAGCTTTATCAAAAGCTACATATATATCGCTACAACTATCATTACTTTTGACTATATTATGTTTGCCTGAACCATATTTTACTATAATGTCACATTTAAAGTTAATTCCCTCTTTTGAAAAATGTATATCTATATTTATTATATCGGTAAAATATTTTTTAACGACTTGCGTAGCCCTCTCTTTTGAATATTCTTGTAAGCTATTACCGATCGAAATATGTTGAGCTGAAACTGAAATAATCATAAAGAACCTTTATAATTTTGAATAAATTAATTGTATAGGTGTTACTTAGTAACACCTATACAATTAATTTATATTTAGAGTAATTTCAAGTTTTATTACAAATTAATTTAATTTAAACTTTAGCCGCAGAGCTTAGGAGGATTATCTTTAAGATGTAATTTATTAATTAGTTTTTTAACAGTCTTTCTTACACAACTAGGCTCAATGCCGATTTCTAAACAAGTAGAATCAAAATCTTCATTATTTTCAAAAAGCCACTTTTTAGCGTTATATTCTGCTTTTGTTGCTTCTTTCTTTGTGGAAGTATTAGTCGCATCTATTATTGTCTGCATAATAATAGCACTTCTAAGAGCAATATCGGGTATAGGATTATAAAGTTTAATACGCTCAAAAGGAGTAGTTAATTTAATGACATATGGTTTAGTCATATAAAATCTCTAATAATTACTTAACAAAATCCTTAAAAAGTATAATAATTTTCAAGGCTTCAACTAATAGTAACAACTTGGATTAATAGAGATATCTATTGATTATAATATTAGTGATAAGCAGTAACGTTTAGAGGTTTAGGTTCTGTATATTTTTTGATAAAATAAGATATTTTACTCTTGCAGAAATGGAAGAATTGTTATATATGTATTGTTTCTCTTATGTATAAGGGGGTGTAGCTCAGTTGGTTAGAGCGTCTGCCTGTCACGCAGAAGGTCGCGGGTTCGAGTCCCGTCACTCTCGCCAATCTTTTCAAGGGTTTTCAGGACTGCCCTCCGTTTTCTAAAAAATCCATATGCTCCTTATATGCTCCAAATTGTCTAATATTTGATCTATGTTTTGCTCAAAAAATATGCTGTACCTACTACTATTATACTATTCCCCGTTAATGAGTTTTTTAAAATAATTAACTTTATAAGACCAAAAGTAATTTTCGTTACTTTTTAAAGCTCGTATATTCAATATAAAATCATTTTCATCATAGAGAAAAATTGTAACTAAATTTAAATACGATAGAGTACCGAGAATAATTGAACGAAATAAACCCAGGGGTGATTTTAATAAATTTCTATCAATTAGAAGTATGATTTTATGGCAATTTGAATAAAATACTGATTAGTTTATAGTAGGCATATGAATTGTATCAGGCTTCCTAGCTAAAATAAATTCTACAGTTAATTTTCTACCTATCCCGTTTGGATAAATTTCACGTAATAAGTCTTGATCTTTAATGCTACAATCTAAATATGGCTCAATTATAGCTATTCTTTCTTTTATAGTTTTGTCATGCATAACAGTTACAACTCCCAATTGAACTTAAATAATTCAAGTTTGACCACCAAGAAGCCGAGTTAAAACCAATGGTGATCGGGGAGTTAGAAACACCGTCAATAAGAACAGCTGAGTAGTTTTTAGGCTTAAAGGTAATACTCTAAGCCCTGAACATAACTACTACCTCCTCGACCATAAGATGTCGAGGAATAAACCAATTTAACGGTGGTTTTACCGCTTATTGAAGGAGGTTTCTACACTCCAGAACAGCTTTGCCATTCCGATTGTGATATTAAATTATTAATGCATTTAAGTCAATTCAAGAGTTTTTTGTCGTTCTCGGTTTTTAAGATATTTTGCTCGTGTATACTCTAAAATTAATCTTTATGCGTAATTATCATACTTTGCTAAAACGTAGTGCAATAAAGCCAAACTATCGGCTTCGTTATCGTCAATCGGCGTAAAGCATTTCTTCTTAACCGCCTTAATTACCTCATCTTTATTAGCATTACCTTTGCCCGTTATATGTTTCTTTATAGTCCCGACAGGCACGCCTAAATAAGGGATTTGGTGATGCTCACAAAAAGCCATCAAGTGAGCTACAAACTCGCCGTATTTGTGAGCGGCATCTACGCCGTTATGACTTCTTACTGCTTCAAAAAATACTAGATCAATGCCGTCTTCGGATTTTTTAAGGTCTACAAGCCATTTTCTAAAGCGTAAATAAACCATACCGCCACCCTCAAACTTGTTAGGTTGTAAATTTATCGTTCCTGATTTAATTATTTGCTTTTTGTTATATATTGCCCAGCCGGTAGTAGTGCCGAGGTCAAGAGCTAATATTGTTTTATGGTTATGCGTATTCATTTAGTTACTCTTTAAATATTTCTTTTAGTATTTTTGGGTTACGTAACACCTCATTTAGAAAATAAGGCTCTTGTAATACTTTCGTGATAAACTGCGTGGTAGTTCCTACAAAATATTAGCAGTAACTAAGCCATGGGTTTTGGCAGCAATCTTGAGCATATTTACCTGTTCCAGTATTACATCCTCATATGAATACTTATAAAAAGCACTATGTGATATCCCTTACAGGCGAGCTTATTAACCCGTAATACTATTTACCGAAATATGAGAGCTTGAAAAGCTTTATTAGTTCAGCTTACTCGTTGGTCTAAGGTCAGTATAAATTGAAAAAAACAACTTGTGTAAATTGGTTCTTTGAAAGAACCGAATATTGAAAAGAATAAAAAAACGTAGGAAATGTAAAAAAAGCTTTAAACGGTCTTCCTGATATTATAGCAGTTGACCCTATCCGTAACGTATTTGACGGCGGAAGAAGCGGTGCTACCGAAAATGAAAACGATGCAATGATGTTCTTTTTAAGGGAAAGGATTGAGAAATTAAGAGATCAAATAAACCCCGAAGCAGGCATTGTTTTAGTCCATCATACTAAAAAGATAACGCATACACAATTTGATGAAGACCCGTTCCAAGCTTTCAGTGGTGCTAGCAGTTTAAGAGGTTATTATACCAGCGGAATTTTATTATATCAGCCTGAACCGAAAAATGAAAATAGACATTTAATTTTTGAACTGCGTAACGGCAAAGAAGTTCCTACTAAAATAATTAATAAAGCTGATGGTGTTTGGGTTGAAGTAAATCCTTTAAACATACCGATTATAAAGCAACATTACGGCAATAAGCTTAATGCGGAACGAGACCGTCGAGAGCAACTTATTATGGATATTTTAGAAGATGAAGCTAGCGTAGGACGAGCATATTCAATTAATGCTTTTTGCGAAGCATTTGACGGAGAGAAAGGGCTTGGCAGTAAAGATTCTATTAAACCAAGGATCAAGGTTTTAACTAGGAAAGGGCATATAAAGTTTTTTAAAAATACTACAGATTATGGTTTAGATAAATGTACCTCTAATTATGGTTTAATGTGTTTTAAAGATATGCAGCTAGGTAGAAAACGTGGAGGCAGCAAAAAAGTGTTACCTACTCATTACTTACATCATGAATTTGAAGAATTGCACCCTGTGGAAAACCAAGAATTTTGGGTCATGCATGATAAAAAAATAGATGTTGGATAATTTAACGATATTCAAGTTAGGAATGAAGTTTATACAACTTTAAGGCTTTAAAACCCTTTTAATGATAAGATTTTTAAGGTTAAGGTTTCAAGTTAGGAATCAAGTTGAGGTATTTCCCCTAACTTAAAATTCACACAAGCTAAAAAAAGCCGTGAAATACCCTATACTATAGGCACAATTCAAGTTAAGGGTTAAGTTGAGGAGGTTTTCTACAACTACTTCAATTAAAATTACAAAACTATAGAAAATCAATAACTTACAGGGTTTTTAAGTTGAGGAAAATGAATAGCTAAAAAATCAAGTTAGGCATCGCCGTAAGCCTTAAGTTACAAGGGTTTGAGAGAGATAATTTAAGTTAGGAAAATAACACCTATACTATGTATAGTATATAGGACTATAAAAGTCCTTGATAACTATAGTATAGGATTTTGCGTGCGTGATGGATCATAAACCATGCTAAAAAACAATGATAAAATCAAAGGTACAAAAATGTTAGAAATAAGCAAACAGGACAAAAGACCGATAACCAAATTTTATCACTGCTATCTTGAGGATATTAAAAACGGCGTCGGCTTAAACAAATGTCGAGGTATTAACGAGGAGCAGTTTAGAGCGGCGGATCGGTTGATTAGCAATTACGAGCATGCTTTTGCCGGCAAAGGAGGCAGTAGCGTTATCAAAGTTGATAGTGTTAAACAAATCAAAAGCAGTTATAGCACTGCGAAGCTTGAATCACAAATTGATGCACTACATAACCACAAGCTAGTATTCTCACGGTTAAATCAAAAATCACAAGAGATTATCGAGCATTTTTATTTGAATGAGCTACCTGTAAGACAGTGTGAGCTGAAGCAAAGCCCGCAGTGGATCAAAGGCACAGGAACTAGAAGGCTGCGAGAAGCACTTGATGATTTAGCAGAGATTTATAAGAATTTACTGAGGTAAAACGAGTAAAAATAATAAAATCGGTTACTTAAAAAAATAATTTTAAAGGTTGTTTGGCTTAAGAAAAAGGATACATAATAAAATTTGGTTACTGTTATAAACATGTCCCTCTACCCCTATTGCTACTAGGGAAAACGGATGGTATAATGATATGTAAGAATGAAATTAGTAGAGCAATATGTCAGTCATTAGAGAACAAATTAGCAATAGCGATTTAAAGCAATTACTAGCACCGATAGCGATGAACGCTAATAAAAACGATATTATAGCGGTAAATACTGCAGGGTTTGATAGCGTAACTTTTGTGGTGCTGGTAGGAGCATCGACAGGAGCATTAAACGATGATCGATATGTACAAATTAAGCTGCAACACTCGAACGATCAAAATGCCAATTTTACAGACTGTATTGATGACGAAGTAGTTAGTAACCAGCAGAATCAGGGCAATATAATTGAGCTAAAAGCAGTTCTCGATATTAACACAAGGTTTATAATGGGCTATATTGGGGCTAAAGATTATGTTAGACCGGTAATAACCGTAACTGATGATTTTGGAAATCAAGGCGTAATAATAGGGATTGCAGCGTTAACACGCTCCTAAATATAAACCGATCAGAGTAAATTAAACAATGAGCTTTGTTATTAACATCAACAGTAATATCAAGCATCTAGAGCGTTATATGGACAACTTAGAAAAGAAGCAATTACCATTTGGTACAAGCCTTGCTTTAAACAAAATAGCCCTGTTATCACAAAAACATATTTGCAAAGCCATTCCACGCATCTTTAACAATAGCAGGAATTGGTGGGATAGAAGACAAGGCATTAAAGTAGAGTTTGCTGATAAATATAAACGTAGCTCTGCCGTTTATACTAAGGCTCATTTTGCAAATATTCAAGAGGAAGGCGGCACAAAAAGACCTTATTCGGGTAAAATGATAGCCGTACCCACAAGCAACGTACCGAAGAAATTAAGAGTATCTAATGCTTTACGTAAGGGGAAGACAGCAATAAGAATATCTTTAAGCTTGGTCACTCTATATATATAAGCGGTTAGGCTCTAGTAGGTTGCAGCGTCTATATAGCCTAACACCTAAGGCAAGTATTAAAGCACGCTTCGGCTTTAAAGATATGGCAGTATCAACGTTTAACAAACATTGGGTATATTTACAGAGAGTTTTAACCATGCATTAGACACGGCTAAATAACATAAAAGGTACTTGCCTAGCCTTTCGACTGCGGGTAACTGACCACCCCACCTACTTTCTAGCGATAGAAATTTTAAACCATTTCGTTTCGTTCTGAATATTTTAAGTGCTTAAATACTTTCAAAAGCCTTTAAATATAAGGGTTGTAGCTTATCATATATGAATGCAAACTACGACAAAAAATGAAGTATCTTATTTCGTTATGTTCAATAATGTCTTATTTTCAGGCTTCGCTATATCAATCATACCATGTTTTTCAGGATCAAAATCTTGAGGAAATTTTGTAGGCGGAAAGCTTTCGGACGACAGACCTATACAATTCGGAAAATGTAACTGTAGAAATGCCCAAATTCTATAATCTATATTACATGGATTAATGGCTTGAAAATTAATAATAAGCGTTTTCTATATTAACGCGAGGAGTAAGATAAAGGTTTTCAGGCTTAGAAGAGAACATTGGCCTTTCAGATAAATCTGCTCCCATTAAATTGGCATAGCTGAAATTCGCATCCAAATATAGAGTTTTATGGAACTGTACTTTACATAGATTACTTCCTGTAAAATTTGCACCAACTAGACTAGAATGATCAAATTGTGAAAAAGAAAAATCATTATCACGTAAGTCTGCAAGCAAAAAATCTACATTAATGAATTGGCTATGTTGAAAATTATTAAAATCCAAGGTTGCTTTAATAAAGCTTACTTTCTCAAAGTAAGAATTTCTAAAACTTATATCATGATACAATTTGCCTATTCCACTTAAGTGGATACCATTTAAAATAAGATTTTTTAAATCATTTTTATAATAAGCGACAAAAATGCTTAATTCCTTCCAAAGGTCAAGATTAATATTGTCATAAGCCGGTATAAGCGACTTGATAATACTAAATATATTATAAATTTTAGGTTCTGTAGGAACTTTTATTTGTTGAAAAGAAGGGATTCTTTCTAATATAAATTTATGATTTTGCCCATCAGCAAGTGTTACTAAGTTTACAACTTTATTATCTATAGAGAAAAGAGTAAATTCATATCTAGCAAAAGCTAAGGCATATAATGTGAGGTACAACCCTATTACTGCATGAAGTGCTTGTAACCAAAATTTAATTTGAGGGCGAGAACAAAATTTATAAATTAATTTAAAGGGATCCATAAAAATATATGTTAGTGAACAATACAACGAAAATATCTTAAATATTTAGTAAAATGTAAAGTAATTTAATTTCGATAATGAACCCTACTATTTATAAAGCACCTGACATAGCACAAGCATTAGGTTTAACTACTCGCAGGGTTCAGCAACTAGTTAAGAGTGATATATTACCTAAGCCTGTTAACGGCAATTATGATTTAGCGGGATGTATTAGAGCTTATGAGAAGTATTTACAACAGCAGAATCTAGGCAAAAACAATAATCTACATACTCAAAGCTGAGGTTACTAAAAGCCCAAGCGGATAAGGCAGAGCTTGAGGTACAGATATTAGAGGGTAAATACTTATCAGTAACGGAAGTAGAACTTACTTGGTCGAACTTATTACTTGCTTTTAGGGCACAAGGATGCTAGGCTTCCAAATAATCTAGCAAGGCAAATAATAGCCCTTAATAATGATTTTGCCGCAGTCTCTAATTTACTTGAGAAAGAAATATATGCGGCTTTGCTAGAGCTTAGTAATTATAGCGGTGAAGAAGATATGACAAAAAATAGCGAGCATAATAAAACCACCACCGAAATTAACAGTGAGCCAGTGGGCGGATCGGTATCGCAAATTATCAAGTGAGGCTAGTAGCGAACCCGGTAGCTGGAGTACCGATAAAGCTCCTTATCAGCGTACTATTATGGACGCTCTTTGAATGATCCAAAAATAGAGATGATCGTTTGTAATGTCATCGGCACAAGTCGGTAAGACGGAAATCATTAACAACATAGTCGGCTACCATATTCATCAAGACCCCGCATCGATGTTTTAGTAGTACAGCCCACCGAAAAGCTAGCTGAGAGCTGGTCGACTGTGACCGGTTATTACCGATGCTAAGAGATAGTGAGGTGTTTAAGAATCTAGTTAAAGACCCAAGAAGTAGAGATTCAGGAAACAAGTCACGTGAGGGGGGGTGGATAGTTTAATTGATAATTTTGCCGACGCTGCTTTTGGTGTAGGTAATCATGTTAAGAGCTTAAAGGAAGTATGTAGCGATTTCTTTAAGGAATTGCAAAGCGATATTTTAAAAATGACTTTGAAAGAAGATATTATTGGTACAAGCGGTGGTGGTGGACTACTTGGCAGTTTATTCGGTGGCAGCAGTGGTGGCGGTCAGTCAGGAGCAAGCGGCATTTTATCAGGGCTTGGTTCTACATTTGGCGGATTCTTGCAAAAGGCGACACCGTTCGCCCAAATAAAGCCCATATTGTCGGTGACGGCGGTGAGCCTGAGGTATTTTATACCAAATTCTATACACACACCTTTTAGCCAAATACAATCAGCCGGTAGCGGTAATATTGTTGTTAACATGCATATCCAAACTCCCGATGTAGCTTCCTTTAACCAAAGCCGCAATCAAATTACCGCTGATATGGCAAGGCAAATATCAAGAAGTAAACGTAATGTATAATATTATAAACTTGACAAGATGTTAGTACGCATTGTACAATGTAGTTGTAATTAACAATATAGGCTAATATGAGTAGTATTACTACAGCAAATGCTAGAGAACATTTTTCAGAAATAATAAATCGTAGCAGCTATGGTAAAGAAAGAATAGTATTAAGTCGTAGAGGTAAAGACCTTGCTGCCATAATTCCTATGGAAGACTTAAAGCTAATAGAAATGATTGAAAATAAATTAGATTTACAAGAAGCTAAAGAAGCTATTAAAGAAGCAAAGCTAAAAGGTACTATTTCTTTAGAAGAATTTAAAAAAGAAATATTGTAAATATGCAATCTGAATATAAAATTGAGCTTGCCCCAAATGCTCAAAGGCAACTCAAAAAATTATCTAAACAATTATAACTTACTATAATCCAAAAACTCGAAGATTTAAAAACTACACCTTTACCTGTAGGGATAAAAAAGCTATCTGGTATAGATAATTTATACCGTTTAAGAATAGGAAATTATCGAGTAATTTATCAAGTAGCACATAAAATATTATTAATTTTAGTACTAAAAATAGGCGATCGCAAAGAAGTTTACGATAATCTCAAAGCTGTATCTAATAATCCATCTTAAATAACTCTTTCTTACATATGATTTCCTTTGCAGAAAGTCAGTTTCCGCCGGAAATATCTTACGGCTCTAAAGGCGGTCCTGAATTTTCCACTGATATTGTAGCTACATTTAGCGGTTATGAGCAGCGTAACATTAACTGGCACAAGGCACGAGCTAGATACGACATTAGTAGCGGCATAAAAACCGAAGAACAATGGCAGCAGCTAATAGCATTTAGATCAAGAAGAGGCAAAGCAATAGGATTTCGTTATAAAGATTGGTCGGATTATAGGGCTATTAATCAACTAATCGGCAAAGGTAACGGACAACAAACAGAATTTAGGCTAATTAAGCATTATATAAGCGGTGATTATAATTATACTTGCATCATCAATAAACCGGTAAATAATAATTTCTGTAAAATCTATATCGATGCCCTGCCCTTAGAAAGCGGTTTTAATATCGATTTTACAACCGGTATTGTGACGTTTAACTTAGCTCCAAGAAACGATGAAGAAATAACAGTACATCCTTCCTTTATACCACTTTCAAATGCCACTTTAATACCATCGTGTATAGCTGATTGGTAAGTATAAATTAACTTTTCTTTTACCATATTATTAATAATAATTAAATTTAAACGCACTATACATGTAAATATATTTTAGTCAATAGCTTTATTAAAAAATTAACTAATATTTTCTAAGATGCTGATGTTAAAAACCACCAATAAAAGCGGATAGTTCAGTTAAAATAAATTTAATTAAAAAAGAATAGCTTATATAGTCAATTCAGCCCTATTTGCTGACAGGCGTAAGGAACAAAGCCTATAATAATAGGCGAAAGTTCAAATCAATTGACTATACATCAGAATAGTAAGGCATTAGCAAGGATATATATTAAGCAAGGAAAATCACATTTTGATTGAAAAGGCAAAAAGAATTACACTACTATAGCTTGCATTAATTTAATATATGACATTTTGACTATTTTCCGATCCATACAACAGAGCCAAGGACTGCTTACAATAATAAATCTCTATTCATTTATCGGCGTTTCTACCAAAGCATGCTTCAGTACTTGATCAATATTTGATACGGATATAATTTCTAGGCTTTCTTTTATATTTGGCGGTATATCTTTTAAATCTTTGACATTCTCCTCCGGAATCAACACGGTTTTAATCCCTCCCCTACTCGCAGCTAATAACTTCTCTTTAAGACCGCCGATAGGCAAGACATTTCCTCTTAAAGTAATTTCGCCTGTCATTGCTACAGTGCGGTGTACGGGTATTTTAGTCATTAACGAAACAATAGTCGTAAACAAAGCACAACCGGCAGAAGGACCGTCCTTTGGAATAGCACCTGCCGGTACGTGAATGTGAATATCAAAATCTTTATAATTGTCGTATTTTAATCCAAAATTTGTTGCTCTACTTCTAAAACAGCTATAGGCAGCCATTGCCGATTCTTTCATAACATCGCCGAGTTTTCCGGTGGTCTTTATTTCACCTTTCCCTAGGAATGCTAAAGCCTCTATAGTTAAAAGCTCTCCTCCTACTTCAGTATAAGCAAGTCCTGTAGTACTCCCGATTTGATCTTCTTTCTCGGCAAGCCCGAAATTATATTTTTTAGCCCCTAAAAATTCTTCAAGATTATTACTATCTATGGCAATATGCTTAACCGTTTTATCTGCTAAAATTTGCTTTAGTGCTTTTCTAGTTAACGCTCCTATTTCACGCTCTAAAGCTCTTACGCCTGATTCCTTGGTGTAATATCTAATTAAATCTAAAATTGCCGTCTCGGATATAGTAATTTCATCTTTTTTGATTTTATGCATTTTAAATTGTTTTGGAACTAAATAATTTTTGGCAATTTGGAGCTTTTCTTCCTCTACATAACCGGAAATATATATTTTTTCCATTCTATCACTTAAAGCTCTAGGTAAATCATGAGAGTTAGCAGTAGCAATAAATATTACATTTGATAGATCATATTCTACTTCTAGATAATGATCCACAAAGTGACTGTTCTGCTCAGGGTCTAATACCTCAAGCAAAGCGGATGCCGGATCACCTCTGAAGTCAGAACTCATTTTATCGATTTCATCAAGCAGCATTACAGGGTTACTAGTCTTAACTTTCTTAAGTTGACCTAGAATTTTACCGGGCATTGATCCAAGGTAAGTTTTTCTGTGTCCTCTGATTTCTGCTTCATCTCTAACACCGCCGAGAGCCAATTTAGTGTATTTTCTACCCATTCCTTCGGTAATAGATTTTACAAGTGAAGTTTTACCGACTCCAGGAGGACCGATTAAACATAATATAGGTCCTCTAATTTTACTTGAACGCTGTAATACCGCTAAATATTCTATAATTCGTTCTTTAACTTTTTCAAGGCCAAAATGATCGCGATTTAAAATTTGCTCAGCTTGGTTAATATCTATTTTGCTATTATCATATTTACCCCAAGGCAGGCTAAGCAACGTCTCAAGATAGTTACGCGTTACTCCCGACTCCGCCGACATTTGGTTCATGGTACGGAGTTTCTTAAGTTCAGCTTCAGCTTTTTCTTTTGCTTCTTTTGATAATTTTAAACTTTTAATTTTTTTCTCGATATCGGCAAGTTCCGATTTATCTTCATCAAGCTCCTTTTGAATAGCTTTCATTTGTTCGTGTAGATAATAATCACGCTGCGTTTTTTCGATTTGCTTTCTTACTCTTTGCTGCAACGCTTGCTCGGTTTCTGAATTTACTATATTGGAAGTAAGCGTACTAATAACCGTAGTGATACGCTTAAAAGGATTAGTTTCTTCTAATAAATGCTGCTTTGCCTCAAGTGAAGTTATCAAATGTGAAGCTAATATATTTATAATATTTATGAAATTAGTACTATTACTTATTTCTTTATTGATAGTTTCAATAATTTCCGCATTAACTTTCTTATCATTAATCGCATATTTACTAAATAGTTGTACTGCATTATCCACTAATGAACGCATGTTATTAACGTCAAATATTTCTTCATCCGGAATAATTTCGTAATTCGCTTCAAAAGCTTCTTCGCCTTTAATGTTACTCAGCTTTACTCTTGCTACTGCTTCTATTAAGATTTTTGCCGTATTATTAGGCAGCTTCACTATTTGGATAATCTTGGCAAGTATACCTGTGTTATAAAGCTCGTGTTTATTAGGGTTTTCTTGATCAAATTTTTTCTGTAAAGTTACTAAAATATATTTACTATTATCTTCCTCGGAAATGGTAGTATGAGAGAGTGCTTGCAGCGATTTTTGTCTACCCACAAAAATAGGAGCAATTACCCCGGAGAATACTACCATATCTCGTAATACCATAAGCGGCAGGGATTTTTTATTCATCAATTAAAACCTTTTAAAATTTCTAATTATTAACTATATAATATAGCATAAACACGATTTCAAGCCATCTTTATTAATTATATTTATGAATTTATTACTACAATCCTCTCAAAATGTAGCAGCCGCACATAATAGAATAAAACAATATCTACATTTAACTCCGATCGTTCACTCCGAAAGCTTAAATGAGATGCTCGGTCACGAGATTTTTTTTAAAGTTGAATCATTACAAAAAACCGGTGCATTTAAAGTTAGGGGAGTATTAAATCATTTATTAGAACTAAAAGAGCAAGGAAAATTACCTGATAAAATAGTCGGTTATAGTACAGGTAACCATGGAATCGGTCTTGCTTATGCAAGTAAATTATTCGGTATTAAAACAAGGATCTATTTGCCGTTAAATACTTCAAAAGTAAAGCAACAAGCAGCTCTTTATTACGGCGGTGAAGTTATATATACAAATACTCGGCAAGAAGCAGAAGAGAGAGCAAAAGAAGATACGGAGCAAGGATTTTACTATATGCATCCTTCCGATAGTGATTCTACGATAGCAGGTGCCGGCACGTTATGCTATGAAGCATTACAGCAGCTAGGCTTTAGTCCTGATGCTATTTTTGCCTCTTGCGGCGGCGGCGGTTTAATTTCCGGATCATATCTTGCCAAGGAATTAATATCACCGACAAGCTTGTTAATAGGTTCAGAACCTCTTATGGCTAATGATGCTTATTTATCGATTAAAAATAATAAGATATATAGATTTGATAATGCACCGACTACCATAGCAGACGGTCTTAAAACCTTGAGTGTATCGGCTCGTACATTTGAATATCTGAAAAAGCTTGATCATTTTTATTTAGCAGAAGAATATGAAATATATTACTGGACGGCGTGGCTTACTCATTTACTAAAAGTAATATGCGAGCCGTCAAGTAGCATAAATATGGTTTCGGTAATAAATTTTTTAAAAATGCAATCCCAACCTCAAAAGTTACTAGTACTAATCTCAGGCGGTAATATCGATCCTATTCTTTATAACGAGCTATGGAAAGAAGAGTATTTAACCGTTCCACCTAATATTAAAATTTAACCTTTACTTCTTACTACTCCTTGATTTTGAGTAAGAGTATTAGGAGTATTTTTCGGTGGTTTTATATTCGAGCTTCTCAGTTTTATTAAATCTTCAAACATAGTTTTATCAAATGCTATTGGATTGATTTTTCTTAATTCTACTAAATTAAAATTATTAACTTGTTGCGGTTGAACTACAATAGGCCCACTCGTAGCAGGAATTAAATTTTTAAATTCAGGATTAGTTGCTGCTTTATCCTTATTTTCATTCAAAAATTTTGTTAGACCTTCAGCAATTTCAGGATTTGTTAAAGCGTTTGAAAAGATTTTATCATTAATTGTTTTCACTACATATCCATCATTTAGAGTAATATATTTATCTACAACTTTTCCTAATCTTTCTTCCAAATAATTTTTACCTGTAAATATCTGCTTAAATTTTTTCCATAAAGAAGTACCTCTATCATTAATATCTTTTAATTCAGTGGCTATTTTAGTACTATTTTCAGCTAGATAAGTAGAATCTAACTTGTTTAATTCCCGTATTATGACTTCAGGATTCTTTATGCCTGATGAGTTAGTAAGTACCATAGTTTGTTCTAATTGCTTACTAATTTTATTATTTTTTTCTAATCTATTATTAATCTGCTGCACCGTATTAGTGGCTGCCTTTTGTAATTCCTTAAATTCCGCTTGAGATAATTGATTTACTCTTGGGATAAACCGCTTACTATCTTCATCAAATTTTTGATTTTTATCTCCTTGAATAATAAATTTTTCATATTTTTCAAGTTTTTCCGAAGTATTTTTAGGATCTTGTTTTAAAATTTCTATAGCTTTATCTTTTATAGCTTGTGCATATTGTTCTTTAGGTATAGCTTTTCCACTTACGGCTATTAATGCTGCTTTAGTTGCTCTTATAGGATTGGCAAAGATTTCTTCTTCATCTTCTATACCCATTAATGATAATTCATCAAAAGGTCCTCCTTTATTTAGAGGAAGTACAAAACCCTTAAGTGCTGCCTCAGCCCTAGCGATATCAAACTTTAGCTTATCTGCTGCACTAGGTATTAGTTTTGTATCTTGTCCTAAATTAATATGCAGGTTATCTACTAATTTTTGTACATCTTTATTTTCTACAACTTCACTAATAATTTTACTGGCAAGAACTTCAAGCGTACTAGTAATATATTCTTCAGATTGTAAATATTGTTGAATAGGGTCTAGAGTAACAATATTTTTATTCAAAGTATCTAATCTACTATCTACGTTTTTTATATCAACTATTTTTCCTTTTACTGCAGCCGATATCTCAGTTACTTCATCATTTTTTTTAATTTTTTCAATATCTCTATTAGTTACAACTTCTGCCATATATTACTCATTATTAAAATATTTAATATATACCAAAATTTTATAATTTGCAAGCTATGAGCGTGTAAGCCCCTGTTTTTTCTGACTCTCTCTACTGTTATTAAGGTTTTCAACGTGAGATTTAGAAGTTGATATAGATGGCTTTAAGCCTTGCACTTTTTGTTGGGCTTGCCCCTGCTCTTTTCCTTTATTACTAGGTGAGTTTTTGTGCCAATTCGTAAATCTGTCACTATTTGCTTTTAGGACAGTGAATGCTTTATCTATATTTTTTTGAGCATAATCTATACCGGTAACAAATTTTACAATTTTTTGCAATATATTAGTTTTGGCTGCTTTTTGTAATTCTTGTGCTATAGTTTCTCCTGATTCTTTTGTGTATTCTGCTAAATATTCAGGATCTAACTCTGTTAATGCTTTTTTAGCACCGTTAACAAGTGCAGGATTACTACTCTCAAGTAATGGAGCAAAATCCTTAATAATTTTGCTACCTTGCTCCGTCATTTTTTCAGGCGATAGTTTACTTATTGCTGATAGTAATGGTTTGATTATCTCAGGCTCTTTGATTCCTTGCTTATAAATACATGATAAAGCTTTTGCCTCTTTTTCGTTTGTTTGAAAAGTAATTTTAAAAAATTCGGCTATCTTTAATGCTTCTTGTGTTAATGCTTCTACTTGTTTTGGATCGTTAATTCTCTCTTGTCCATCACGTTTAGGGGTAGTATTCTTAGTCAGAAATTCTCTGTAATTATTTAATTTTGCTTCTGAAACATTTTCTTTAAGGTTATCTAATGTTTTATCTATTAATTTCTCTCTATATTGTTCTTTAGACATTTTTTGGTTAGCTAATTCTAACATAGCTTTTTCTAATGGTTTTTTAATATCCATCACTTCATCTTGGCTCAAGCCATTACGTTTTCGGTCGTTCATCTGCTCTACTTGAGCCTCACTTGAATCTATAGCAAAACCTTTTAAAGCAGCTTCATTTTTAGCATTTGCAAAACTATATTTTCTTTTTTCTTCTTCCGACGAAATTAATTTAATTACTTCATCATGAGTGTTATATATTAGTATCAGTTAAAGATTGAACTACATCATGTGGTAAATAATTAGTACTAAAAGGAGCACACTGCGATTCTATTGCAATAAAGATATTTTGTCTAGTAGCGGTAACATAGTTAAGCAGAGAAGAAGTATCTTTAAAAAATTTAATTTGATTATTTGATTTACTATCAATACTACTTATATTATCTAAAAATTTATTATATAATTCTTCTGTACTTAATGGAGCTTGGCGATTTCCTTCAGGTTTATTAATATCTTTAGGTCGGGTAGAAACCATAACATTTACTCCATATTTTAATTAAATTAGTTCCATGCTATGGTAACCCCCACAGAACCGTGCTTGCGATTTTCCCGCACACGGCTCCTCAATGAAACATTTACTATAAAGCTAGAATTAATACATTGCATTACATATCCTCGGTGTTGGTAGTGGATTCCACTGTAGATAATTTTGATACTCTTTGACATTCATACTCTTTTTCTGACTGCGACGATTTATCCACTTGAATACTATCCAAAAGATCGACTTATAAAATTTATAGAGACAGCGATAATTACCACTCACTCCAAAATAATTATAATGGCCCGTTAATTTAGATTTAAGTACTGGCCACCATGCTTTAAGACACAATTTATTACGTATATTCTTTAACCATTCCTTAGTTTCCTTAAGCTTCTGACAAAGATTCTCCTTACTCGTCTTATGACCCATAACGAAATACCCTTGTCTACTCTTACCGCAATAATGCGTAAACCCAAGAAAGGTAAAAGTTTCTACTTTTTCTTTACTTCCCTGAGCATGTTTCCAAACTTTTCGTCCAAATTTAAGAACTCTAGTCTTATCTTCTGATACCTGTAGACCAAACTTTTCTAACCTTACATGTAGCAGATCTAGAAAATTCTTTGCATCTTTCTCACTTTCACAACATACTACAAAGTCATCACAGTAGCGTATTAGCTCCATGTGTCCTTTTGCTTGTGATTTAACTTTCTTAAACCATAAGTCTAGTACATAATGAAGATAGATGTTTGCAAGTAATGGACTAATCACTCCTCCTTGAGGAGTGCCTACCTCCGTTACTAACTGCTTTCCATCCTCAACTACTCCAGCTTTTAAGAATTTTCTTACTAACCACAATAAATTACGATCAACAATTTTCTCCTCTAAGCAACGTTGTAGCCAATAGTGATTAACATTATCAAAGAACCCTTTAATATCTACTTCCACAATGTAATTAATTGGCTTAGTCATAACCGTTTTGTGTAATGCTCTTATTGCATCGTGACAGCTTAACTTAGGTCTGAATCCATAAGACATATCCAAAAACTCAGCTTCATAAATCTGTTCTAAGATTTGCTTTAGCATAATTTGAACTAACTTATCTTCAACTGATGGTATACCAAGGCCACGCTTCTCATTCTTACCAGCTTTTGGGATATATACCCTCTTTACTGGTTTAGGACGATATTGCTTCAACTTTATCGATTCCACTAATTGATTAAGCCTATCTTCTAGATTAATACCGTATGCTTCCACTGTCTCACCATCAATCCCACAAGCTTTATTACGCTTGAGCACTTGATAGCATTCTGCAAGATTAGCCTCATTAACATGATGTATTAATGATGTGAATTTTAGCCTTTTATCTTGCTTCGCTCTTTTAGCTATTTGATTGAGTTTAACCTGCATCACTATAATAACCTCAGCGTGTTATCTTGAACGGTACTCAACCAAGCTTTCCATTGCTGACCGCTTCCCCATGTACATAGCTTTCCTATACTCCGAGTACTATCAGTCAGTCCGACTTCTTCTGTATCATTTGTCAGTTCTTGCCTATTTTGACTTGTCCCAACATACTCTTTCGAGAATACAGAAGATCTCCCAAGTTTACGTAAACTCCATCTCATACCATGCCACCGGACTCCGACCCCGATAGAGTGAGTTGTGACTTACCATTACGTCACCCTTCATGCTGCCTTCCGCACTATGAAAAACGTCGGCCTCTATAATGTTGGATATTTCGGGGCTCAACACCTTCACTTGCGTTGCAGCCTGGTATGTCGCTTCTACTGGCTTCATCACATTTGTCGCCTCCTGTAATGCAATAGTTGCTTCTATGCTGTTGGTTAGACTTTGCATAGGTGGGATTTTCACCAACTGATTTTTACGCACTTTCCTTGGCGCACTCATACTTTTCCTCTATTAATTAAATTAGATAATAATTAGTTAAAGAATGCAAACCAATTTAAAATTTATGAATGAAAATTAATTAAAACTTGTAAAAAGAATTGTATTTTTTCATAGAAGAGGTCCTGATCGTAATTTCGTCAGGAATTTCAGTTATGAATCTTGAGGGGTAAGAGCGGACTATTTCATAAAATATTTTTCGGCTTTCCGCATGGGTAATGTAGAGGTCTTTTTTGGCTCTAGTAATGCCGACATAAGCAATACGGCGTTCTTCTTCTAAGCCTTTTTCGCCGTCTTCGTCTAGAGATTTTTGAGACGGAAATACCCCCTCTTCCCAACCAGGTAAAAACACTACGTCAAACTCAAGCCCTTTAGCAGCGTGCAGGGTCATTATAGTGACGGAACCGCCGTAATTAGTTTCTAAGCTCTCATTTTCCATAACTAAGCTTGAATGTTCGATAAAATCATGAATATCATTAAACTCGGCAATAGCTCTAAGCATTTCATTAATATTCTCGATTCTACCGAATGCCTCTTCAGTTTTCTCCTCCTTAAGCATTTCAAGATAACCGGAATCATCAAGTATTGCTTTAGCAACATTTATCGGGGCATCGGTGTAAAATCTTTCATGCCAATTATCGATTTTAGTCACAAAATCTTTTAGAGTTTCATATGATTTTGCTTTGATTTCACCTTTTTCTAGCATTTCCTTAATAGCTGCAAAATTAGAAATACTCTGCTCAATAGCATAGGCTTTAATTTTACTTAAAGTAGCTGCACCGATTGCCCTTTTTGGTACATTTATAATACGTTCCAGTGCTAAATTATCGTTTTGATTCAAAGATATACGGATATAAGCAAGGACATCTCTAATTTCCATTCGTTCATAGAATCTTAAGCCCCCTATAATTTTATAAGGCATAGCACTATTTATAAAAGCTTCCTCAAAACTTCTAGTTTGGAAACCTGCCCGTACTAATATAGCGATATTACCTGCATTATATCGGTCTGCTCTTACTAACCTATCTATTTCGCCGGCTATATATCTTGCCTCTTCTTTATCACTCCAACAAGAGATGATTTTTATCTTTTCACCGTTTTCCCTATCTGTCCATAATGTTTTACCGTGACGGTTTTTATTATTATTGATAACATTGGAAGCGGCAGCAAGTATTGGTAGAGTTGATCTATAATTTTGCTCTAATTTAATAATTGTTGCACCTGAAAAATCTTTTTCAAAACGTAATATATTACCGACTTCCGCTCCCCGCCAGCCGTAAATAGACTGATCATCATCCCCTACACAACAGATATTTTTATATAAACTTGCGAGCATTCTTGCCCATAAATACTGCACAATATTTGTATCTTGATACTCATCTATCAAAATATACCGATATTTATCTTGATAATATTTTAATATATCAGGATTTTTAATAAACAGCTCATTATTATAAAGTAGCAAATCTCCAAAATCCAATGCATTAGAGATAAGAAGATTCTGTTGATATTCTTGATAAACAAGTTTTGCTACTCGTTGCACTGGTAGATTAATATCTGAGGCTGATAATTTACTTGGTAGTAATCCTTGATCTTTCCATCTAGAAATTATGATATGTATTAATTTAGGAGCATATTTTTTAGTATCAATATCTTTTAGCTTTACTATATCTTTAACTAGTTTTAATTGATCATCTTGACTAATAATAGTAAATCTATTATTTAATCCAAGATTTAAATGCTCTATATGTTCCCGTAATATCCTAGCTGCCATTGAGTGGAAAGTACCGATATTAAGACCGTAGCAATTAATTAAACTATGAACCCTTTCAGCCATCTCTTTAGCCGCTTTATTAGTAAAAGTAACAGCTAGAATATTTTGAGGCGAGGCTAAATTTTGATGAATAATATTAGCTATTCTTGAGGTAAGTACCTTTGTTTTACCTGTCCCTGCACCTGCAAGCAATAAAAGCGGCCCTTCAGTGTGAAGAACTGCTTTTTGCTGTTGCGGATTTAATGTATTTAGAAAATCTTGGTTTTGCATTATACCTGTCATACCGTGGCCCCTCCACAGTATCCACGAAAAAAATTTAAAAAGACTTGATGCCGTGATCAAGTCACAGCATGACACTGTCCTAAAATAATATTCTTATTTTTGCTTATAGCAATGAAAAAGATTACCTAATTCTTCTAAGGTTTTTAATAATATAAGAAAGAGTAATTATAGGGTTACAAAGAATTATTTTAAATAACCTAAAATAAGCGTTTAAATTTCTATCTTCAATAAACCAATTATATAAATCATTTATAGGTTTAATCTCAGCAGGAATAATATATTTATCTTTAAATAATTCTTTCAAAGCTCTTTTTGCCTGTTTTGCTTCTACTTTACGCTCTATTGTTAAGCTTTGATCATGAACTTTATAAAAATATAAAGATTCCGGTATATGAGTAAATTTTGTAACAAGCCCAAGACGAAGCCAATATTCATAATCGTCAACTAACCGCATATTTTCATTATATCCGCCTACTTGCCTTGCTAAATCGGCTCTATACAAGAAACATGCACCTACGCAATCTCTAATCGGTAAAAATTCAGGCGATTCTTGATAGAGCCGTGTACCTATCCTACCCTGCTCATCGATTAAAGTATAATCAGTATATACAAGCCCTATCTCAGGTGAATTATCAAGTGTCCTAACCATTTTCTCTAAAGCATTTTCATGAAAAAGATTATCATCGGAAGTCCAAGTAAAATACCTCCCCTTAGCATCTTTAAAAGCAATATTAAGACTCGCCGGCAATTTTTTATTAGTCTCGTTTACTATTACTTTAATACGTGAATCTTGCTCTGCATATTTCTTAGCTACTACAACGCTATTATCTTTCGAGCAATCATCAATAATAATAAGCTCAAAATCTTTAAAGCTTTGATTAAGGCAGCTTTCAATAGCAAAAGGTAATAGCTTCTCTCTATTGTAGACCGGCAGAACTATTGAGATTTTTGGAAGATTAATATGCATGTACTCCTAGAATATCAAGAGTATTTAAACTATCAGTTATATTTTCTATTAGTTCTGATTCTTCAGATTTGCATTTATCCTCAAAGATTAATAATATATTACTTAAAGCATCATTAAGACTTTGGGGTATTATAATATTTTTCTCTTCGAACCTTTTAATTAGTTGAATCAAAGGATAAGCATATTCAATTGATAACAATTCTTTATGCTGATCTAATAACCCGGCAAGACAATCAGATATTGCCCATAACCAAGAATCAACTCCATTTTTATTATCTATTAAAGAAAACACTTCATTGGTTCTTTCAATTTCTCTTTCAATATCATTTATAGGAACCGGCATAATTTATTATATTTTGTAAGTTTATATATTTAGTATTTAGATATTCAAATATCCCTTCAAATGAGCCTTCAATTCCAAAACCTGAAGCTTTACGCCCTGCAAAAGGTGCTTTTGCATTTGCAGGTAACGGGTCATTAATCGATACCATACCAAAATCAAGCTTACCGGCTATCATTTGTGCCACGGATATATTATTTGAATATACATATCCTTGCAAGCCATATTCGGTATTATTGGCACGCTCTATTACTTCATCTAAATCTTTAAATCTATAGCACGCAATCACCGGACCGAATATTTCCGTTTTAAAGATATCCATATTATCTAAACAATCAGTAATCATAGTCGGTTCAATAAAATTATCAACAGCTGTACCGCCACAAATTAATTTAGCTCCTTTATTTTGTGCATCTGCTAAAAGCTTTTGTATTTTTTCTATAGCCGCCCCATTAATTAATGGACCTATATCCGATGTTTTATCGAATCCGTCACCGGCTTTTAGTTTAGCAAAGTTCGCCTTTAGAATTTCTATAAATTTTTTATATATAGATTCTTCTATAAATATTCTGTTAGGGGAAGTACAAGACTGACCACTATTTCTAGTTTTAGCGATTACTAAATCACCTGCTACTTTTTCTAAATCATTATCTGCCGTTATAATGAAAGGAGCATTGCCGCCAAGTTCCAAAGATAAACGCTTTATAGTATTTGCGGCAGTTTTATATAGAATTTTACCGACATCTGTAGAACCGGTAAATGATAATTTCCGAAGCCTAAAATCTTCACAAAAAGCCTTACCTATAATATCCGAATTACCTGTAATTACGTTAAATACTCCGGCAGGCAAACCGGCATCACTTGCAATTTTTGCAAGTACTAAAGCTGATAGAGGCGTAAGGCTTGACGGTTTTAATATAACACTGCAACCCGCTGCTATTGCAGGAACTACCTTGCGTGTAATCATTGCATTTGGAAAATTCCAAGGAGTTATAGCGGCCGAAGGTCCTACCGGTTCATATTGCGTAACAATTTTATGAGCTTTATTATTCCCCGGTTTGATAGTCGAATGAATATTATGTATAGCATATGTATACCAATCAATAAAAGATGCTCCGTATAGAATTTCTTTTTTTGATTCGGCAAGTATCTTCCCCTGCTCTAAGGTTAATATATGACTTAACTCATCAATATTTTCGATTACTAAGTTATACCATCTTCTAAGAATCGCTATTCTTTCTTCAAATGAACTTTGTGACCATGCAGGAAAAGCCTTAACTGTATTATCTATTACAGAATTAATTTCATATAATTCTAAATTTGGAACTGTAGCGATTTCTTTTAAAGTCGAAGGATTAATAACGGATATTTGTTTCCCGAATTCTACAAATTCACCGTTTATATAATTCTTTCCCGTAATGTTTTTAAGTAAGTTCATATTTCCCTCAATAGTATTAATGACTTTGCTTGCTAAGCTGTGGATGTCATTCCCGTAAAAGCGGGAAAGCATTGTTGTGTAGGGATCGATTCCGGCCCTGTCATCCCGCGACTTGATCGCGGGATCCAGTTTTTTAAATTTTTTCTGGATACCGTAGTCAAACCATGGTATGACACTGAACTCGTTTTTCGAGCCACGCAACAACGCCAAGCAGGAATGACATCAGTGATGTTTATCATAATTTTAGAATCATACAATAAAGCTTAGTTTAAAAGAAAGTAATATTATAGAAAGCATTATTAATTAAGCTGCTTCATCATAACAACTTCTTACCACGCCGGCAATTTCTGTATCAGCCTCCTCTGTTCCAATCGTGAATTGTTGACCGTCTTTAGAAAATGTAATTTCTTTATCGGTATCTACTTTATCTCCAATAAAAACATCACCTTTTTGTACTCGAGTGATCAAATTTAGTTGTTCTCCTAATATTTTCCAAATAACCACCTTTTGCTCAATATTATCAATATATTGCATAATTCCTCTCTATTTTCTAAAATTAGAAAGAAAAATTATATTGCTATAATTTTCAATACAAGAATTTATTAAAAAAATTAATAAATTCTTATACGACTGTTTCTTTTTTTTAGAAAATCTTATCAGATGGGTCTAGAAAAGGCTTGGTTACATGACTTGAAAAAAGCACTGGATGAAATATAGAAAACGAATTATTTATTTAGAAATTTTTCAGCCTCAAGAGCTGCCATACAACCACTACCTGCAGCAGTTACTGCTTGTCTATACATTTTATCCTGAACGTCACCGGCAGCGAAAACACCTTCTACGCTAGTTTTAGTCGTGCCTGGCTTCGTTATGATATAATTATCGTCATCCATTGCAATTTGTCCGGTAAATAAGCTTGTATTCGGTGCATACCCGATAGCTACAAATACACCGCTACAATTCACTAAACTAATCTCTTTAGTGTGAACATTTTGAATTTTAACTCCGGTAACGGATTTTAGTTTATTATCACCGACAATCTCATCTACTACATGATCCCAAATTACCGATATTTTAGGATTTTTAAATAATCGATCCTGTAATATTTTCTCAGCTCTAAAACTATCTCTTCTATGCACTATAATAACTTTGTTAGCATGATTGGTTAAGTATAAAGCTTCTTCTACTGCACTATTCCCTCCCCCTACTACAACTATTTCTTGATTCTTAAAAAAGAAACCATCACAAGTAGCACATGCTGAAACACCAAAACCACGAAATTCCTGCTCTGAAGCTATACCAAGCCATTTTGCTTCCGCACCGGTACAAATAATTATACTTTCTGCTTCATACTCATTCCCGGCTCCGGTAAATACTTTAAAAGGTCTTTTTGATAAATCCACCTTTTCTACGTAATCACTAACAATTTCCGTACCGACATTTTTAGCCTGCATAGACATCTGCTCCATAAGCCAAGGTCCTTGCACCGTTTCCGCAAACCCGGGATAATTTTCAACATCGGTGGTAATTGTAAGCTGCCCACCGGGCTGCATACCATTGATTAATATTGGTTTTAAAGCAGCTCTAGCCGTATAAATAGCAGCACTTAAACCTGCGGGACCTGAACCTATTATTAGTACTTTAGCAGTAATTTTCATAATTATATTTATCTATTAATTTTCTTTTTTGTTTTCTAATTTCTCTAACCAAGATTTGACATAGTTAATTTCTTCAGGGTTCATTAGAGAAGGTGTATGCCCTGCGTATTTTATTTCATAAAGATCAAAAGTTTTTGTTTCTTTCATTTTTTTAACGGTAGATTTTGTTAAAATTTGAGATTTCATCCCATGAATTACTAATGTTTTACATTTTATTTTATTCCATACTGACCATAACTTAACATCTTCTTGGTTACGGTTACCGGCATTTTTTATTCCTTTTGTTATAGCAGGATCATAATTCATTTTATATTTTCCACCAAATGTAGAAATAACACTATATTTTGTTAAATAATCCCAATCTTCTTCGTCTTTGATACCTGATTGTGCATAAATAAGCTTTAGATGTTCTTTGGCACCAGCCAAATCATCTAAGATAATTGTTTTTTTAGCATAACCTCCAATTTTAATTAAAGGAGCAGCATCGATAAATGCCCCTATATCATTTAATATTAAGGCTTTAAAAATATTTTTATATTTACTGGCAAGTACCATACCTATAATACCGCCCATTGAAGTACCAAGCCAAATAGGTTTTTTAATATTTAGTCTTTTAAAAAAGAATAACGTATCTTTAATATAGGTAGTATAATTATAATGATTAGCTTTTTTAAAATTTTCGCTATCACTGCGACCAGGATAATTTATTGAAATTACTCTATAATTTTTACTCAATTCTTTAGCTATTTTATCAAAATCATGAGCATTTCTAGTTAAGCCGTGAGCACATACTATTATATTTTTATTTTTAGGATCACCGAATTCCACATAAGAAATTTTGTGTTTCGGTATATATTGAAGAGGTAATAAATTAATATAGGGACCAATTTTTATTGAATTAATTTTCATATGAACCTATTAATACCAATTTAGAATAAGTTTTAAAAAAATCATTGTCATCATGTTATTAATTTAAGTCACTTAAAAATATACTGACCATCGTCGGCATATATATAACTACAAAAAGCAAAGATAAAAACACAGTAGCAGCAACTTTCTCAGGATAAAATTTCTGTAAATTCGCTATAACTATAGTATTTGCAGCAAGCGGTGCTGTGGAAAGTAGCTTTAAGGCATTATAGTAATCATTGTTATACCATTTTGTTACAAAATGATCAAACATGATAAATAACCCTACCCCCAAAGGATAGAATAAAAATTTAGCAGCAAAAGTAGCAAGAGTAAATTTTATATCGACTTCAAATTTTTGCAGAGACGAAAGAGCAAGACCCACCATAACCATACCGAGTATCGAAAAAGAGCCTTTCATATTATATATAAAATCATCTAAAAAATCCGGTAAAGTAAAACCGCAAAAACTAAACAAACATCCCAAGAAAAAAGCATTTAAAATTGGCAGTTTTACTACTTTTAATATACTATCGGTAGTATTAGCAAAGCTCCTCATACAAATATAAAAACCGACGGAACATTCATAAATATTAACTCCTATAACAGCCATCATGTAAATACTTAAAGTATAATCATCAAAAAGTGCCGCAGCTATAGGCAGCATAAAATACCCGCCATTTGCCGTACCTGCAGATAAAGCTATAATATTACGTGTATGATCCTGCCAAAATTTACCAAAAAAATAATAAGAAAAGAGCGATAAGAGTGTTGCGATTACAAATGTTACGACCGTAACGCTTAATGCCGAAAGTGTTAAGGTTGTACTAGCGGGTATAGTAAAAAATACTATAGGCGATATAAAATAGAACAGTAACGAAGAGATACTATCTCTTTCAACATTTGAATATTTACCTGCTAAAAATCCTATTACTACACTTAATAATACCGAAACGGTTTTAAAAAAAACTATACTAAAGATTATCATGTAATGAGCTAAAGATATAATTACTTATAATACATGAGATTTTATTTTTTTCACTAGATTTTATAAAGATTTTTATTTCGTAAACTTTTAATTGAAATATCAAAAGAATTATGTTATTTAAAGCTTCTAATTTAGAATAATATTTTAATATTATTAATGCAAAATCTATTATCCTTATTCATTATATTTTTATGCTTAAATTCCTATTCTAATCCTATGCCTCTTGGTCTTGAATTAAATAAAACTACCAATATAGATCTAACAAAAAAATACAAAATTATCAATAAAGAACCTAATTATTGGCAAGGATATAATTATTATATAGAACCAAACGAAAAAACTATCTCTAAAGCTTTAGTGATATGTAATGATTTTAATGTAATAGAAACCGTTATTTTAACTATAGATAAAAATAAATATAGTTTAGAAGAAGAAAATAATAAAGTTGCTACTTTCAAGGATGGTGATTGTTTAGTAATACTTGACTTTTCTGAATTAAATCCTGAAATGGAACTTGTATATATAACGAACGGTTTCTATAAAGAATTTTTAAATAAACTAGATAAAGAAGCAAAACTAGAGCAAGAGCAGATGAAGAGATTATTGTAGTACTTGTCATACCATGGCTTGGCCACGGTATCCAAAAACAACTTAAAGTATACATCGTTTTAGCATTTTTAACTGGATCCCGCGATCAAGTCGCGGGATGACAATCAAAAAACCGATCCATGCCAACACCTATGTAGGAATAACACACGAAGCCAATTCGGAAATTATAGGCATTTGTAAATTATATTTTTTTATCAAATCTAAAACCGATTTTAATGCTTCTCTTCCCTCTACTAGTTCTTTATATTCCTGTAAAAATTTCCTTTTATCGCTACTAATTCCAAGCTCATAACCGAATTTTGTATTGCGTGAGCCTAAAGAGTAACAGGTAAGTACTAAATCGCCTACTACTCCTGCTTCTAATAATATATCTAGCCCCTCTTGCATACCGCCTAAAGCTTTAGATAAAATTATAATTTCTTTTAAGGCAGATACTATAAGTGTTGCTCTTGCATTTTCGCCCTGCTCTTTTGCTAAATCAATCCCGCTTTTAATAGCAAAGATATTTTTCAATGCTCCTGCCACCTGTAATGTCACAATATCGCTTGTCACATTAGTAGTAAAAATTTTTGAACCTAGATTATTGGCTATTTTATTTGCTACATCTATATCTAAACTTGCAATGCTTGCTGAAGCCGGTAAATTTTTAGCAAGTTCCTTTGCAAGATTAGGACCGGATAGAAATGCTATAGAGTTATACGGTAATAGGGTTTTGAGTCTATCGGAAAATAATTCAGTAGGATTACGGGCAAAACCTTTTGTTGCGATTAGAAGAGTATTGTCTGTGGAAATGCCATGAGTTTTTAATAATTTTATTGAATCATCGAAAGCGTAAGACGGTACTGCAATAATAATCAGTTCAAAATCCTTAATTATATCTAAGTTTGTAGTAGCCTGTAAATGAGAAGGTAGTTTAATATCCCCTAAATATTTTACGTTAGTTTTGTTATGTAAAATTTCTTTTACTATTTCCTCGTCACGTAAAAATAAAGTAACATTATTACAGCTTCGTGCTGCTAAAGAAGCTAGGCTAGTACCAAAACTCCCTCCTCCGTAAACCGCAATATTTTTAAATTTACTCACTTATAACTTTCTCGATATTTACTATTATAACGGGTGATTTATTTATTTCTTGTTTTAAGGTTTTACGGATTGTCCCTTTTATTGCCTCGATCACTTGCTCATCCGATAATAGTTTTTTAGCTTGTTTATTTTGAATGGTAACAAGCTCTTTAATATCGTTTTTAATTAGATTAACTAACGCAACATCCTCCTTTGGATCAAGCAGTCCAGGCATAGACAGCATTGGGTTTGCAGCAAGCAAGCCTTTTTTATTGATTACTACCGATGCTATCACGATACCCGACTCACGCATACGTCTTCTAGCTTTAAAAATCGGCGATTCTACAGGGAGTAAATAATTACCGTCTACGGCTAAATAACCGCTTTCAACCTTTGAAATTACTTTTGCATTATTAGATTCAAGCAATACTACGCTACCGTTTTCAACCTCTACTGCCTGTTTTATACCGTTTTTCTTAGCAAGCTTAACATGTTCATGAATATGCACAGGCTCGCCGTGAACAGGAATACAAATATTCGGTCTAATTAAAGAATACATTTTTTTTAGTTCGTCAATCGATGGATGTCCTGAAACATGGACAAAATGGTCTCGCTCGGTAATAACTTCTACACCGGCTTTAACAAATATATTAAATAATCTAAATATTTTCTTTTCATTGCCGGGAATAATTTTTGAAGAAAAAATCATTGTATCTTTAGGAGCAAGCTTTATAGATGGGTGAGAATTACTAGCCAGTTTTGCGGCGGCGGCCATAGGCTCACCTTGACAACCGGTAGCAATTACTAATAATTCTTCTCTTCTAAATCTGCTAACATCACGTTCACTAATTAGAGGAGTAATATCTTTAAAATAGCCGCTTTCTTGAACAGCAAGCATCATACGATGCAAACTTCTACCGGTTAAGACTACTTTTCTACCCGCAAGCCCTGCGGCATGAATTATTGTATCAAGTCGTGCTAAA
The DNA here is from genome assembly GCF_055791265.1 of Rickettsia sp. 109562A South Dakota. Lineage (NCBI taxonomy): Bacteria > Pseudomonadati > Pseudomonadota > Alphaproteobacteria > Rickettsiales > Rickettsiaceae > Rickettsia > Rickettsia sp. 109562A South Dakota. Next base: position 1,007,317 of record NZ_CM147703.1, on the reverse strand, counting down.
TTGGAGGCAAAGGTTGAAACTACTACCATTTGAGGGCAGCCGGCTATGATATCTACTAAACTTTTTCTAACATCACCTTCAGAACCTGAGCTTCCCTTATTAAACACGTTAGTTGAATCACAAACAAGCGCAAGAACCCCTTCATCTCCATAAGATTTTAAAAGTTCCTCATCGGCTTTTTTACCAAGTATCGGATCGTTATCAAATTTCCAATCTCCCGTATGTAAAATATTACCCGCCTCCGTACGGATCATAATTGCTTGCATTTCAGGAGCCGAGTGAGTCAGCGGCACCATTTCTAAGGAAAAAGGATCTAGATTTATTTTACTACCCGGTTTTACTTCATGAATTTTTATATTTTTAGCAAAATCATATTCATTTAAACGAATCTTTAAAAAGTTTGCCGTAAAAGTAGTAGTATAAATAGGACATTTAAGGCTATTCCATAAATATTGAACACCGCCTAAATGATCTTCATGAGCATGAGTTAAAATCAGACCTACTATATCTTTTTTATATTTTTCAATAAAGCTACTATCGGCAATTATCATATCAACACCGGGTAAATAATCATCGGCAAAACCGCTACCGCAATCAATCATTAGCCATTTCCCTTTATAATGATAAAGATTAAGATTCATACCTATTTCATTAGATCCTCCTAGCGGCACAAATAATAAATCGTTTTTATGGTTTTTAATGTTGAATGATGACATAATTTAACTTAATATTTATTTTATTACTTTATTCTTATAACTTATTATTAGTTAAGCGTCTATTATTAAAAAAGAAATTCATATAATGAATATAAATAAAATAGCATTGATTTATAATAAAGATTCTAAATCTTTAGCAATTATAGAAGAAATAAAAAAGCTATATAATTATTGTGAGATAGAGGAAGCAGAAGTAATTATAGTAATAGGAGGCGATGGAGAATTACTACATAATATTCACCGCTATATGCATCTTAACCTCCCTTTTTACGGAGTTAATTTAGGAAGCCTCGGCTTTTTAATGAATCCTTTAGATACTAAGAATTTATTACAAAATATACATGAAAGTACGGTTTCTATACTAAATCCTCTTCTTATGCAAGCCGAAGATACGAGCGGTCAAATATATACGGCACTTGCTATTAACGAAGTATCGATATTTCGCAAAACTAATCAAGCTGCTAAATTTAGAATAGACGTAAACGGGATAGAGAGAATGAGTGAATTAGTAGCAGACGGAGCTTTAGTTGCAACACCTGCCGGAAGCAGTGCTTATAATTTATCTGCCGGCGGTCCTATTTTACCGCTTGAATCAAACATGTTATGCCTAACCCCTATCTGCTCGTTTAGACCACGTAGATGGCATGGTGCTTTACTGCTTTCATCTGCTACGATTAAATTTGAAATATTTAATACAACCAAAAGACCGGTAAATGCTACTGCCGACTTTCAGGAGTTTAATAATATCATACAGGTTACCGTTAGCTCTACTAAAGACAAGCCTATCAAATTGCTCTTTAATAAAAATCATACGTTGGAAGATCGAATTATTAAAGAGCAATTCGGCGGGTAATTATTAAGAAATATTAATAATTTTTTGACTAAGGATTAAATTAATGTATAATGCCTTGTTAAAATAACTAGGTATTATATGAAAGCACAAAAGTCCTCTATTCACTTTTCTGAAAATAACCATATTTTATGGTTACCGCCTGTCGGTGATATTATGCTACAAGGGACAATAACACATATCGAAAATGAAGTTACAAAGTTTAAAATAGAAAATTATTTAGAGACTATAGAGAACATAAAGGATTTAAAATTAGCTTTAGAAACAGCTAATATGGCAAGTAATAGACTAAGTAATAGACATAAAAAATTATAATTATGAAGACCTGAAAAACCACAAATTATTTGAAAATTATACCATAAATCAAGATAAAACGGCTATAATTCACAAAAGCTATGAATCAGAAATCGAGTTTAAATTTGAACCTATATCATTTCAAAATCCTTTAGATCGTATTACTTATAAGTGTAATGCACAAAAAAATATTTTCTTTATAGCCGTAGCAGCAACAAATATTCAAATTATGGAAAAAATAGCCAAAGATCTACTTAATACTGCCACCGTAGTTTCAAAATTATTAAACACTACAATGGGCTATCAACAATATCTTCAATTCTTGGAGCAGATTATAATATTTATAAAACCTGCAAAACAACTTGAAGTTATAAAAAATTTAATAAATACAATAACTATAGATCTCATGGCCTTAGCTCATTTTTCAGGAATATTAAATAATGCTAAAGAATATGAAGCAGTAATAATAATACTTGAATCTACACTACTTAATCCTCAGCTACCGACTTTAGTAAGCGATGGTGAAGAAAAAGAAGCTTTATATCGTTGTCGGACTAATCTGTGGTCAGCATATGTTAATACAAGGAATTTATCATTAGCTGAAGGGTAATTATTGCTCATGTTAAAAGATAAACCAAATAATAGTAACTTCTATAATTTGTTTACGATTTATAAGCTCAATGGAAAATTTACAGAAGCAGAGAATTTAATACAAAATGCTTCTAATGATATAAAAACTTTAGCAAAAATGATTTTGAATTTTAACGAAATTGCTCAATCTAACTTAAATTCAATTAATCAAAATAATTTACCTGATAATTGTAAAGGCATGTTACGGATCTTTCAATATATGGCTAAATATAATAAATATTCTACTTCTGAGAAAATTTCAAATAAAGAAAAACTAAAGGATGAGTTAATTAAAATTAGTAAGAGTGTTAATGAACCATACACATTAGCTCAAGTTGCATTAAAGACTAAACAATACGAACTAGCACAGCAGTTTTTAGAAAATGTACCTCAAATAACTCTCTATTTAGATACACGCGTAAATAATACTTTTAAGGCACTGGGATTTTTACTAAACCCTGAAAAATATAGCACCCAAATTCATATAGAAAATCTTACCAACGAACTTCATTTTTCATCAGATCAAGCTATAAAAATAGTTGATAAGGTTAGTATAGGTTTGATTGCAGATAAGAAATACAATCTAGCTTTAGAAAAAATTGATGAAGTTCTAAACCATGAGCCTCAAAATCAAGAAGTTCTTGAAAGAGGTTGAGAAGTTGCTTCATTAATTAACAATCAAGAAAAGATACAACAATATTCTAATCTCTTATCTAAAGATGATAACTATGAGATACCCAAAGAGTGGGATCCTATAGAAATTCATAAATATTATCAGTTAAGAAAAGAACAGGATTTATTTCATGCTCTCCAACAAATTACTCGTCAGCAAGAAATGATTCCTAATAGTATATGGCATATTGCAAAAGAGCATGATATTACTATCAACGACGTTATTCCGCTTGGTAAATATAGAGGTCTAGATTGTTATGGAAGAATTAGTGAAAAATTAGATAAGAATCAATGTGATAAATTTGTGAATGCCTTAAAGAAAGGTATAATATATAGACAACAAGGTGATAACGGCGTTAAATTTATCGGTAAAAAAGCAGTTGCAATTAAAATTGACGGTGACCAGCGTTTATTCACAAATATATTACATTCAAACGAACATGGTGAATTACTGATAAATTTTGATCATCAAGGGAATCATAATGATGTAATAAAATTTGCCGGCGAACATCATCTAGAATTTCATCAAGATTTGCTATAACTTTAATAAAATTGTTAATACTTATTCAAAAGGTTGGCGTAGGTTAATAGCGGCAGATAATGTACCCTCGTCTAAATAGTCAAGTTCACCTCCGATAGGTATGCCGCTAGCTAGGCGAGAAATTTTAGCAGGATGCTCTTTTAAATATTCGGTGATAAAATAAGCGGTAGTCTGACCTTCTAAAGTAGAATTAGTAGCAATAATAACCTCTTTAATATTTTCTGCAAAACATCTTTTAAGTAGTTCGGGTAATCTGAGTATGCTAGGATTTTGTCTACTAGTAGCTGCCGATAAATTATGACCAAGTACGTGATATAAACCTTTAAAATTACCGCTACGCTCCATTGCCCATAATTCAGCTACGGTTTCGACAATAGCAATAACCGACTTGTCTCTATATTCGGAAGAACAAATACAGCAAATATTTTCCGTATCCATATTACCGCAAATTTCACATTTTACTATTTTTTTGTCTATATCTATCAGATTGTTAATAAGACTTTTTAATCTTACGTCTTTATCTTGTAGTAGGTATAGTACTATACGTCTTGCCGACCTACTACCAAGACCAGGTAATTTTGAAAAAAGATAAATTAGCTGATCTATATCATTTGTTTCATTCATTGGAATACTTAAGCCTTGATCACGACTGTTCCGGCTATTTTATCATGTAATGCTTGTTTTTTAGAAGAAAAAAGTATGAAAAAAATACCGATAGGAAAAGTCATATACCCTAAAAATCTTTTAATTAACTGCTTTAAAGTCGGACGATTTAATGTTACGGCATCTACTATTTTCATACGTAGAAACATTTTACTAAGCGTTGCACCTTTATAATACCAAAGCGTTATGAAATATGAGCCTATTACTAATATATTAGTAGCAAAAATTGAAATATTAAACAAAATATACTTATTAAAATTTCCTGCTTTAAGATATTCATAAAATTCCTGACTCATAATAGAACTAAACATTGCATTAGGATTATGAAGACTAATGTTATTGCTAAGGAAATAATCATTAAAGAACAACCATAATAAATTAAAAGAACAAAATTGTGATATTGGGATTGCTATAAAGGCAAATAATGATAAATCAAGTGCCGTAGAAAAAATTCGTGCTATAAAATCAGGATAAATAATTTGCTTTTTCATTGCCGGTTACTTTATTTTGGTGTTAGATATAATTGGAATGGCTTTGTTGTATGACTTTTAAAAAGCATTCAATGTCATCCCCGTGAAAACGGGGATCCAGTAAAACATATAAAAACTTGTTTTTATATGTTTATTTGACCAAATATACACCTAATATTAAGGTTATTTTTTGGATTCCCGCCTAGGCGGGAATGACATCGAGCAATACAACACCCCTAATTAAAATTTACTATATAATATTTATGGAACAATTTGAAGCATATAGTTTATTATTTGTTGATAGTTTTGTCTCAAATCTTGTTATTGGTTTTCAGAATGAATTAATATTTCATTCTATGAAAATGTTTGGGGGCTATAATAGTTTAATAATGCTGCTAGTAGCTACTTGTGCTTCTCTTAGCGGTAATGCAGTCAATTATATTTTTGGAAGAATAGTTTTAAATATCTTTTATGCTTCCAAAAATGAACAAAATATTTTGAGGCATAAAAATTTAGCAAAACTATATTACACATATGAGATATTTATACTTTTCTTAATGGCATTTCCTTTTTGGGGAAGCTTTATTTCTTTATTCTCCGGTTTTTTTAAAACCAAATTTTTAAAATTTTTAAGTATTTGTAGCTTAGCTAAAATATGTTATTATGCCCTAACATTATATATTCTATAATTTATGAAAAAATTAACTAAAACCAGTTCTCATAGACAACAAAAATTAGCAAGTATTATAAATGAAGCATTAATCGCAATTCTAAGGCGTGGTAAAATGCTGGATAGCAGACTTTTTGATTGTCCTCTCACTATTACGAAAGTTATAGTTACTGCCGACTTAAAAATAGCTAATTGTTATTTCTTGCCTTTTAATACTAAACTAACAATAGATGAAATTATGGATGCATTAAATAATTCTAAAAATGCTATCAGAAATTTTATTACTAATAAAATAAATATGAAATTCTCGCCTGATATAAGATTTCATTACGATCACGGATTTGATAATGCTATAAAAGTGGAAAAGCTATTAAAAAATATCAGTCTAAAAGACGAGATAAGTGAATAAATAAAAAGGTGCTAGGGGATAAACGCAATCATTGAAAACAATAATTATCCGTTATACTAAAACGCTTAAAAATTAAGCTTTAGTACAACAGCCCCCTAGCATAAATGGACTAAAGGCTATAAATGTTTTGCAATGATGGAGTTTAAACATCATTTACAAAACAATAATATTATAATAATTAAAATAATCAAGATATTTTAGTGATTTTTTAAACTTTAAGTGTAACTCAAATAAAAATAAATAGAAAATGTCTCCTCAAATAATAGAGTTATTAATTTTTGCCGTTATTGCCTTTTTTATTATCAACAAATTAATTACGACTCTCGGTTCTACTTCAGAAGAGGAGCAGACAAAGCAAAAATCTTATTTTGGCGAACCTGTTATTAAAGACGTAACTCATAGTGCAGTTAAATCTAATAAAGAAGAAAAAAATTTTCCAACAGCCCAAGATATTAAAGCTTTTAAAGATATAATAGTGGAACAAAATATAACTGCGGTCGTAGATGGAATGGAACAAGTCCATAAACGCCTTTACTCATTTGATCCGGTTAAATTTATAAATAATGCTAAAACTGCTTTTCAAATGATTATAGAAGCTGCTTATAAAAAAGACACTCAAGAATTATCTGAGCTGATAGATAAAAGATACTTGGAAGAATTTGAAAAAATCACACCATCTTACGGTGATTTTTTTGATTCATCGGCTTTAAGTGCAAAATATTCGGCAATTTACCTGTTCGGTAACAACATATTTATTAAATTATTATTCCAAGGTAAAAATGTAGTTGACAAAATCGAAGATTTAAAAGAAGAATGGACATTTACACGTAATGCTAATACCAAAGAAGTTGATTGGTTCTTAAGCAATATCGAGAAAATGTAGCTGTTATATTGTGGCTTGAATGTCATTCCCGCGAAAGCGGGAATCCAGAAAAAAGCGAGCTAACTCGAGCTTTTAATTTTAAAATCTAGCGTGTTTATACTTTTTAGTGACTGGATTCCCGCTTTCGCGGGAATGACATCAAAAGAACCACAAAATTAAATAACAAACTATTAGTAATGACAAAATGTTCCTATATTATAGCTACTATATTAACAATAGGCGTGCTTTTTATGTTTCAAAATCAAACCGCGGTAGCAGATAATAACAATCAAATAATCCCAAGAAAAGTTTTATTCGGTAATCCTGATAAAGCAAGAGTTTCTTTAACTCATGACGGTAAGTATATTCTATATATCGCACCAAAAGACGGTGTCTTAAATATTTGGCTAGCACCTGCAGATAATATTAGTAAAGCTGAAGCCATAACTCATGATAAAGATCGTGGGATAAGAGGCTATATGGTAGTTTATAATAATAAGAATATTATATATTCTAAGGACCATAAGGGCGATGAGAATTTTAGACTATATAGTTATAATATAGAAACAAAAGAAACAAAATTACTCACTCCTGAACGTGATGTTAGAGCAGGTATAGTTGCAGTAAGCTATAAAAATCCTAATGAAATATTAATAGATTTAAATGAGCGTGACCCTAAATATTTTGATGTTTATAAATTAAATCTAGATACTTTAGAAAAAGAGCTAGTACTAAAAAACGAAAAATTTACAGGTTTCATAGTAGATAATAATTTACACATAAAGTATGCTGCTGCACCTGATAAGGACGGAGGCACAGAATATTATGAGCTAAAAAATGATAAATGGGAATTATTTACTAAAATATCAATGGAAGATTCAGCGAATACTTCTATTTTAGGTTTTGATGCTAGTGATAAAATTCTCTATATGATTGATGGGCGTAATCGCAATACTTCGGCACTTAAAGCTTTAAACTTAGCTACCGGTAAAGATGAAATATTAGCTGAAGATTCAAAAGCCGATGTTGGCTTATTTACAGTTCATCCTATCAAGCAAACTCCGCAAGCAGTATCCGTAAACTATGATAGAGTTTCATACAAGATATTAGATAAAGATATTGAAGGTGATGTTAAATATTTGCAGGCACTTGATCGCGGTGATTTAATTATTAATAGCAGGACGTTAGACGATAAAACTTGGATTGTCGCTTATGATAGTGATAATGCACCGGTGAAATATTATAAATATGATAGGGAAAATAAAAAAGCTGAGTTTTTATTTACTAACCGTAAAGAACTTGAGCAATATAATCTTGCTAAGATGATACCGGTAATTATCAAGTCACGTGACGGGCTTAATTTAGTTAGCTATATCACTTTTCCAAATGATATAAAGCTTGATGAAAATAATATCCCCGATAAAAAAGTACCGCTAATAATTAATGTTCACGGCGGTCCGTGGGTTCGTGATAGCTGGGGGTATGATCCTGCGCATCAATGGCTTGCTAATCGTGGCTACGCAGTTTTTAGTATTAATTACCGTGGTTCTACAGGCTTTGGTAAGGATTTTGTTAATGCTAGTAACCTCGAATGGGGAAGAAAGATGCATTATGATTTACTTGATGGAGTCAACTGGGCAGTTAAGAATAATATCACTGACCCTGATAAAGTTTGTATTATGGGCGGTAGTTACGGTGGTTATGCAACTTTAGTCGGTCTTACTATGACACCTGACATATTTGCTTGCGGTGTTGATGTTGTAGGTCCTTCAAATTTATTAACCTTCATTAAAAGTGTGCCGCCTTATTGGGAACCGGCCTTAAATGAATTCAAAAAAAGAATTGGATCTTGGGACAACGAAAAAGATATAGAATTTTTAAATGAACGCTCTCCTTTAACATTTGTTGATAATATTAAAAAACCACTTTTTATTGCTCAAGGAGCTAACGATCCTCGTGTAAAACAAACAGAATCCGATCAGATTGTAAATAGCATGAAAGCAAAGCATATACCGGTAGTTTATGCACTTTATAACGATGAAGGACATGGCTTTGCAAAACCTGGCAATAGAATATCTTATTATGCTCTTGCCGAGCAGTTTTTGGCTAAGATTTTAAAAGGAAGAGCGGAAAGCATAGGAGAGGACTTAAAGAATGCTAATCTCATTCTGAATGATAAAGAAAAAATTACCGGTGAAGAGGCAGAAAAGATTATAGATACAGCAGTTGGTAATTAAGCTTTGTTGCGTGGCTCGATTTTTTTATTGTCATCCCGCGAGCTTGTAGCGGTATCTTTAGAAATTTAATTACAGCTTACTTTATGAGATCTCGCTACAAGCTCGCGGGATGACATAGTCGGAGTACTATTATGCTACTTAAAAATACTGAAAATTCTTACGGCTTAATTGCAAAACTTTTTCACTGGATCATGAGCATTATAGTTATAGTAATGCTTATTGTCGGTTTCTCAATGGATAATTTCGTAGAGCCTCCTTTAAAATGGCAGCTATACGGGATACATGAAGCAACCGGTATAGTTGTTTTATCTTTAGTAATAATAAGGCTTTTATGGAAATTCTATAATGCTAATGTTTTGCTACCGGAAGGTATGCCGAATTAGCAAAAAAAGCCGCTAAGATTAATATAAATTTGCTATATCTTTTAATGTTATTAATGCCGATAAGCGGCTTCTTCATGACTATTTTATCAAATCATCATACGGTCTATTCACTATAAACTCTTTTGCTCAAGATTTACAATTAGCTCAAATCTTTAAGAAAATCCATAAAAAGGCTGCTTTGTTATTTACTGCTTTAATTATTTTGTATATACTAGCTGCGTTTTATCATCACTTTATTAAAAAAGATAACGTACTTAAGAGGATATGGAATGAGTAAAATGATGTCATCTCGCGACTTTTTGATCGCGGGATCTTAGGATACCAGCCTGTGATACAAGATACCGCGGTCAAGCCGCGGTATGACCTTAATTAACAATAACTCTCTTCTTTACAGCTTAAAGATTAGTTATTATACTGTGCTTTAATTATTTAAATAAATTATTTAAAATGAATATTCATGAATATCAAGCAAAAGAGATTTTAAGAAAATACGGTGTACCTACTTCCACCGGACTAGTTGTTACGAAAACCGCAAGGATTAATGAAACCATAGATAAGTTAAATACGGAAGTATATGTAGTTAAGGCACAAATACATACCGGCGGTAGAGGTAAAGCGGGTGGTGTTAAGGTTGTTAAGAGTAAAGAAGAAGCCAAGAAAGTTGCCCATGACATGTTTGGCATTAATTTAGTAACACATCAAACAGGACCTCAAGGACAGAAAGTAAACCGTCTTTATATTGAATCAGGTTGTGATATTTTAAAAGAATATTATTTTAGTATCGTATTTGATAGATCAGCTAGCTGTATTACTTTCATAGCTTCTACCGAAGGAGGAGTTGATATTGAAGAAGTAGCAGAAAAAACTCCGGAAAAAATTGTTAAATTTTCTGTTGATCCTGCAACCGGTTTACAAGATTTTCATATGCGAGGCATAGCTTATGAGCTAGGCTTTAAGGATAACCAAGCTAAACAGATGAAAGAAATAGTAAAATCGGTCTATAATGCTTTTATTGAAACCGATGCAGCACAAATTGAAATTAATCCTTTAATTGTAAAAACCGACGGTGATCTACTCGCTTTAGACGCAAAAATCACTTTTGATGAGAACGCCCTATTCAAACACCCTAATATCACCGCTATGCGTGATCACGATGAGGAAGATCCTCTAGAAACTAGAGCGGCAAATGCAGGACTTAGTTATGTAAAAATGGACGGTAATATCGGTTGCATGGTTAACGGTGCCGGTCTTGCCATGGCTACTATGGATATTATTAAGCTTTACGGTGCTTCGCCTGCTAATTTCTTGGATGTCGGCGGTGGAGCCGATCGTGAGCGTGTAAAAGAAGCTTTAAAAATAATTTTATCCGATAAAGAAGTACAAGGGATCTTAGTTAATATTTTCGGCGGTATTATGCGTTGTGATATTATAGCGGAAGGAATTATTGCAGCTGCAAAAGAAATAGGTATAAAAGTGCCGTTAGTGGTTCGTTTAGCTGGTACAAACGTTGAAAAAGGCGAAGAAATTTTATCAAATTCCAGTTTAGAAATAATACCGGCACATGATTTAGCAGATGCTGCAAATAAAATAGTTGAGGCTATAAGGTAGAAGCATGGCTGCTGATGTCATTCCCGCCTAGGTGGGAATGACATAAAATGATAACACACATAAAATAAAAACATAATATATAAAATTAATTATTTAACATGGCAATATTAATAAATAAAAAAACAAAAGTAATCTGTCAGGGTTTTACAGGGTCACAAGGAACTTTTCACTCTGAACAAGCGATAGCTTATGGCACTAACATGGTTGGCGGTGTTACACCAGGCAAAGGCGGTCATACTCACCTTGATTTACCCGTATATAATACCGTACATGAAGCAAAAGCAAAAACCGGTGCAAATGCGAGCGTTATATATGTTCCGCCCGGATTTGCTGCTGATTCGATATTAGAAGCAATCGATGCCGAAATTGAATTAGTAGTATGTATAACGGAAGGAATTCCGGTACTTGATATGGTGAAAGTAAAACGTGCTTTAGTCGGTTCTAAAACTAGATTAATCGGTCCTAATTGTCCGGGAGTTATAACACCAGGAGAATGCAAAATCGGTATAATGCCGGGACATATTCATAAAAGAGGAACGGTAGGTATTGTTTCAAGATCAGGTACTCTAACCTATGAAGCCGTTGCTCAAACAACAGCAGTAGGTCTTGGACAATCTACATGCGTCGGTATAGGCGGCGATCCTGTTAACGGGACTAATTTTGTTGATTGTATTGAGATGTTTTTGAAAAATGATGAAACAAAAGCAATTATTATGATCGGTGAAATTGGCGGTAATGCAGAAGAAGATGCAGCCGACTTTATCAAACAATCAAAAATCAAGAAGCCTATTGTTAGCTTTATTGCCGGTATTACAGCACCTCCCGGTAAAAGAATGGGGCATGCCGGAGCTATTATTGCCGGAGGAAAAGGAAGCGCCGAAGATAAGCTTGAAGCTCTACAAAGTGCCGGCGTAACTATTACTAGATCCCCTGCCGATATCGGCAAAACTATGTTGGATTTGTTAAATAAAGGTTAAAGTTATTCAATAGCAATCGATGTCATTCCCGCGTGGCATTCGCTTTTGTTGCATGGATACTCAAGTCGTCATTTGCGAGCGGGTGTTGTTGTGTGGATTGGATTTTTCATTGTCATCCTGCGATTTGATCGCGGGATCCAGAAAAAATAGCCAAATAATGTGTATTATAAGTTGTATTTTTGGATACCGTGGCCTTTCCACGGTATGACATTTATCTCTTCTTAAGAACTCTTATTATCCCTAATTTCTTTAACTATGTTTAGTAATTGTGGGAAATCTATTAACCCCGGTATTAATTTTGTATCAATTATATACGCAGGTACTCCTTGGATTCTAAGGTTTCTAGCTATTTTTATATTTTGAGTAATTAAATCTTTAATCTCCGTGCTATCGGCAGTTTCTTCAATTTCCGTAGCATTTAAGCCATTCTCGGTTAATAACTCTTTTACGGATTCTTTAGAAATATTTCTTATTTTCATTAATTCATCATGAACAACTTTAAATTTGCTTGAATTAATCTTATAAACCGCTAAAGATATTCTTGCAAGATATTCGGAAGCGTCTCCAAGGATAGGGAGTGGTCTTAATACAACTTTAACTTTTGGATCATTTTGCAATAATGCATTTATAGAAATATCGCCTTTCTTACAGTAAGAACAATTGTAATCATACAAAGCAATTATTGTTACATCACCATCGTTATTGCCTATAATAGGAAAGCTTTGGCTATCTTCAATACCTAACTTATTATCTTTTAGATAATTATTAACTTTAGTCTCATTTTCCTGTACTTTACGTTTTTGTAAACCTTCTATTGATTCTATTATTATTTCAGGAGTTTTAAGCAAATAATCTTTGATTATTTCTTGTACTCTTTCCTCTTCACATTTTCTTGCATTCTCACTTTGTTTAACCTCCACGGAAACCGACTTTGTAGAATAAGTTTTCATTGTTTTGAAAATAAATAAAACACCTATAATAATTACGAATATAACCAATATTTTACCTATAATATGCTGCATAAATAACCTTTAAATTTTATATTATTTTTACTTTATTTTTGTCTTATCAATCTGCTCTGAGCTCTTTTCCAATCTTGTGCTTTAATTGACTCTCTTTTATCATGTAATTTCTTACCTTTAGCAATACCAAGCTCAACTTTCACTTTGTTTTTTTTATTAAAATACATAGAAAGAGCTACTAGCGTATAGCCTTTTATTTTAATTCTACCAATAATTTTCTTTATCTCTTTAGTATGCAATAATAATTTACGCGGTCTTCTAGTAGCATGATTAAATCTGTTTGCTTTTTCATATTCCGCAATGTGACAGTTATATAAGAATACCTCATGTCCGGTATCGGCTGCATGACTTTCTTCTATGGAAGCTTTACCTTGACGCAGAGACTGCACTTCACTACCCTTTAATACAATACCTGCTTCTAATCTTTCTTCAATAAAATAATTAAAAAGTGCTTTCTTATTTTGTGCAATAACTTTCTTATACCCGGTCATATTTTTATAGATAGTGATGTTATAATGTTTTCAATTTGTTTTTTAGCCTTATCACTTGCTTCAGTTAGAGGTAATCTAATTTTATTTTCACATAAGCCTAAATAATGTGCAGCATATTTTATCGGAATCGGATTAGATTCTACAAATAAAGCTTTATATAAAGGTAGTAATCTCTGATGGATTTCAAGAGCTTCTTTAACATCATTCTTATACCACTTCTCTAATAGTTCTTTACATATATTGGGAGCAATATTTGAAGCTACCGAAACCCACCCTACCCCGCCTTGAGCGTTAAAAGCTAAGACTACTTCATCATTACCGGTTAAAATATTAAAATCTTCTTTAACTATTGCTCTAATCCGCATAGGACGTTCTAAATCTACTCCGCAATCTTTTAATGCTAAAATACGTGATAGCTTGCTAAGTCTTAATATTGTCTCATCAGAAAAATCTACTCCGCTTCTAGTCGGTGCCGAATATAACATAATAGGTAGATTACATGCTTCATGCAACGCTTCAAAATGCTTATAAATCCCTTCTTGAGTAGGTTTTATATAAGACGGGGGGCTAGCCATAAAACCGTCAACCCCAATTTTTGTAGATTCCGCTGCAAGCTCTCTTGCATAAGCAGTATTATTTGATGAACATCCGCTTATTATAGGAATACGCTTATTAACGATTTCTACGCTAGTTTGCAGTAATAATTTATATTCTTCAAAACTTAAACTACTACCTTCCCCGGTTGAGCCTGCAATTAACACCCCATCGACTTCATATTTTATTTGATGTTTTAAAATTTTCTCTAAAGCCTCTACATCTAATTTATTATCTTTAAAAGGGGTTATAGCTGCGGTAATTAAACCTTTAAATATATTATGCATAATTTTTAATTATTAATGTCATCCTGTGGCCCCTCCACGGGATCTAGTTAAAATCCTAAAACAAGTTGTTGATATGGATCCCGTGGAGGGGCCACAGGATGACAGCTTTCAGAACAATATCTCTACTCCCTAACAATACGATCATATTCTTTTTTTAGGGTATTTGCAATTTGATGATCATCGAAAATAATCTTTTTATTGCCCAGGTCTATAGAATTAATATTTTGTACCTCGATTGCCGTACCTGTAACAAAACATCCGGTAAAATTCTCTATTTGCTCTAATTTCAAACGCTCTTCTTTTACTTCTAGACCTAAATCTTTTGCAATTTCAATAATAGTTTGTCTTGTTATGCCGTTTAAAAATCTATCGGCAATCGGAGTATATAATGTTTTATCTTTAACAAAGAAAATATTTGTTGTAGTACATTCGGCAATATAATCCTCATAATCAAGTAATAATGCATCATCATAGCCAAGAGCTTTAGCCTCTTTTTTACTAGTTATTGCCATATTATATTGAGCGGCGGATTTAGATTGTACCGGCGTGCTATCAGGCATTGCTTTACGCCAACGGCTTATATGTAAATTTATACCTTTCTCAAAAGACCTTGGCATAGATGGAATACCGGCAATCAAAAGATTAGTAGATAAATCAGGATTAGTAATATTTAGCGATTCGTCTCCGCACCAAATAAGCGGTCTTATATATGCATCCTTAATATTATTTTGTTTTATTACAAGTTCATGAGCTTTCATTATTTCATCCACACTATAAGGTACTTTCAAACCTAATGCTTCTGCTGATTTTATTAATCTTTCCGTATGTTCTTTTAGTTTAAAAACTTTACCGTTATAAGCTCTCTCACCCTCAAATACCGATCCTGAATAATGCAGGCTATGAGTCAAAACATGAATCCTTGCAAATTGATAAGGAACTAAATCACCGTTAATCCAAACATGCCAAAAAATTTGCTCTAGTTTTATCATTGTCATTAACCTATATTTATATTAAAGTAGACGTAATTTAGTTTCATTTTTTATATCATTCTTATTCTTGTCATCCCGCGACTTGATCGCGGGATCCAGTAAAAATACTAAAATTATTAGTATTTTAAGTTGTTTTTATGGACCCCGTGGTCAAGCCACGGGGTGACACAGCGGATTTTACCGATCCACGCAACAATACCTCGGGGGAATGACATAAAACGAGCAACGAAGCCAATTTTCCAAATTAAACGAGTATACATGCATACATACAAAGCACACATTTTAATCGTTGATGATGATAGCAGAATATTAGCACTTTTAAAGCAATTTCTAAATAAAAACGAGTTTTTGGTATCAACGGCAAACTCAGTCATAGAAGCTAAAAATCTATTAAAAACTTCTAATTATGATTTAATTATTTTAGATGTTATGTTACCTGAAATAACCGGGCTTGATTTTGCTACTACTATAAGGGATGCCGGCAATAATATTCCTATAGTTATGCTTACTGCTTTATCGGAAGCCGATGACCGTGTTAAAGGACTTGAAGCCGGTGCCTCTGATTATATAACTAAACCTTTTGAACCGAGAGAATTATTATTACGGATAAATAATTTAATCAATAATTATAATAACTTTAAAAAAGAAACGAATATAATTAAATTCGGCAATAATTGCTATAATTTTGATACAAAAGAATTTACCAAGAATAATCAAATTGTATCTCTTAGCTCTACCGAACAAAAATTACTTGAGATATTAATAAAAAATTCCGGTAAATCCACTAGTCGTTTTGAACTTTCAAAAATTATGGGCGGACTTAGTATGCGTTCTATAGACGTACAAATTACTAGAATAAGAAGTAAAATAGAAGATAATCCAAAAGAACCGAAATATTTAAAAACCGTGCGTAATGAGGGCTATGCACTTTATATCTAAATTATTACCGAGAACACTGTTTATACGGTTCATGTTCATTATAATCATTCCGATTTTAATAGGACAAATCGTTGCTATATTCTTGTTTTACGATCGTCATTGGTATAATGTTTCATATTATACTAGTACTATTATTATCAATGAAATAGAATCGCTGATTAAAGAACATAGAAATAATTCAAGAGAGATAACCCATTTATCGGAAAATTATCTTAATTTATCTTATCAATTTCAGCTTAGTAAAAAGTTACCTATAAAACAGCCTAAATTAAGTGAGCCTTTAACTATATTTAAAAACATTTTAGCTACAAAAATCCATGAAAAAAATATAGTTAAACTAAATAAAGAAAATAAAATCGAAGTATTTTTAGAATTAAAAGATGGAATATTATATATTACTTTTCCTGCAAAATTATTACTTAATCCTACGGTATATATTTTCGTTTTATGGATTATATCTTTAACTGTTATATTACTTTCCGTTTCTATTATTTTCTCCAAAAATCAGATTAAATCAATACTTGCTCTTGCGGATAGCATGGATAAATTTGGTCAAGGTGTTTTAAAAGGTAAAAATTTTAAACCTTCAGGAGCCTTAGAAATAAGAAAAGCAGGACTTGCTTTTTTAAAAATGAAAGCTCGTATTGAAAAACAAATTACTAAAAGAACCACTATGCTTGCTATGATCTCGCATGACCTTAGAACTCCTTTAACAAGAATGAAACTACAACTTGAATTAATGGAAGAAAACGAAGAAATCAAAGGGTTAAAACAAGATATATTAACTATGCAGCAAATGATAAATTCTTATTTAGATTTTGCTAAGGGTGAAAGTACGGAAGAATTTGAAGAAATTTTATTATTACCTTGGATGGAACATTTTTTAAACAAATGGTCGCATGTATATTCCGGTAAAATGAGGAATGGTTATACGAAGATCAACTTGGAAAAGAGCAAGGAGTCTGTAAGCCGAGGAGCGGAGCGTATATTAATACGTGAGCATCCAAGGACTTACAAAGACGACGTAGCCAATTTTTCAAGTTCATCGAGTATAAATATTGAATTTATAAAATCTACTAATTTAAATAAATTAGAAGTACGAATTAAGCCGAATTCTTTTGAAAGAGCCTTGTCTAATTTAATCGGTAACGCTATAAAATACGGAACTAAAATTAAGATATCTTTAAAAGATAATGCATCTACCGTAGCTATAATTATTGAGGATAACGGTCCCGGTATAGATGATGCGGAAAAACATTTTGTATTTAAACCGTTTTATAGATCGGATAAAGCAAGACAGCTTGATAATGCAAGTAACGTAGGACTTGGGCTTGCTATTACTAAAGAAATAATAAACGATCATAAAGGCTCTATTTATTTAGAAGATAGCAAGGATTTAGGCGGGTTATCGGTTAGAATTGAAATACCTAAAAAAATATAATTTATAGTTTTAATTTTTAATAATGACTAATATAAAACATTTAGCAATAATAATGGACGGTAATGCACGTTGGGCAGGCCAAAATAATTTACCGAAATCTGCAGGGCATAGAGCCGGTGCCGATAAAATTCGTGAATTACTACCTGAATTTATTAACTTTGGGATACCTTATATAACTTTATATACTTTCTCTTCCGAAAATTGGCAACGCTCAAGCACAGAAGTAGATTTCTTAATAAAACTATTAAGTATTTATTTAAAAACCGAATTAAACAATTTACATAAAAACGGCGTCAAAATAAAAGTAATAGGTAGGCTTAATTTTCTTAATAGCTCATTGCAAAAACAAATAAATAATGCTATAGAATTAACAAAAAATAATAATAAAATAACGCTTTGTATAGCTTTTAGTTATGGAAGTCGCCAAGAAATAGTTGATGCCTGCACACAAATTATTGCAAGCGGTAAAAAAGAAGTAACCGAGAGCGATTTACAAGATGCTCTCTATGATCCTAAAATGCCGGATGTCGATTTATTAATAAGACCGGGCGGGGTTTATCGCATCAGTAATTTTTTACTTTGGCAAGCAGCTTATGCTGAATTATATTTCTCACCCAAATATTGGCCTGATTTTAATAAAGATGATATACAAGAAGCTATAAATGATTACTCAAAAAGGAAAAGAACATTTGGCAAAAGATAAACAAAACATATATTTAAGAATTCTGTCCGGTATAATTTTAGTTCCGTTATTTGTCGTAGCTATATTATGGTTTAAACCTTTATTCTATGGTCTAATGATATTAGTGGGTATGGGAATGTTAAGTGAATGGTATAATATGACCTGCTCTTCTACTACGTATTTATTACTTGGGCTAATTATTATTCCTATCCCTATAAGTCTATTAATATTATTAAGTACGGAAGATACCAATAGCTGGCTTATTATGCTTTATTTTTGCATTATTTGGTCCGTAGATACTTTTGCAATGATTGGCGGCAAAACTTTTAAAGGAGCAAAACTTGCCCCAAAAATCAGTCCTAAAAAAACTTGGAGCGGTCTGATTACAGGAATACTATCAGCAGGTGTAGTCGCGGTATTAGTTAGTTTTATATCAGGATTTCATATTGAAAATTACTATTTTTCAAATAAAGTTTATTTGTTTATAATTAGTTGTATATTAGCATTAATAGCTCAATTAAGTGATTTATTTATTTCATATTTTAAGCGAAAATTTAACATTAAAGATAGTGGTCACACAATACCCGGTCATGGAGGAGTGCTAGACAGATTTGATAGTATTATTTTAACTGTGCCTGTATTATTTTTTATAAGTAATATTTTATGAATAATACTCTACATTATGACCTTTTTATGTCATTCCCGCGAAGGCATTGTTGCGTGGATCGAAAAACGCATTCGGTGTCATACCGTGGCTCGACCACGGTATCCCAAAAACAATGAAAAATACTAATAATTTTAGTATTTTAAACTGGATCCCGCTACAAGCTCACGGGATGACAATACAAATTTACTAAGATACTATGATGCTTATGAATTTAATACATTTAAATAACAATTCTAAAAAAATAATTTTAAACATCTTTTTAGCTTTACTGCTTGGATATTTTGTTTTTCATTGCATATATGGTAACAAAGGGATTATTGCATATTTAAAAGTAAATAGACAACTTGAAAAAGCTTATGATGAATTAAAAGGCGTGCGAGCAGAAAGAGTAGAACTTGAACATAACGTCAAATTACTCCGCACGGAATCGTTAAATAAAGATATGTTAGAAGAACAAGCAAAGAAAGTTTTAGGAGTAGCTGCTCCAAATGAGCAAGTATTTACAACAAAAGACATTTCTAACCAAAGGTAGGTATCGTCATTGCGAGCGGTCGAAGACCGTGTGGCAATCCAGTAAAAAAAATGAACCATGCAACAACACTATTGATTAAAAGGAATTGAACATAAATTATGACCATTCAAATTTATCAAAACGACTTACCGAATAATTTTAGGCTTGAAGGGGATCTTGCTATAGACACCGAGACAATGGGGCTAAATCTACATAGAGATAAACTATGTTTGCTACAATTTAGTAACGGCAACGGCGAAGCCCATCTTGTGCATTTTGAAAATCAAAATTATACCGCTCCTAATTTAAAAGCCTTACTATCAGATAAAAGCAGATGTAAGATATTTCATTTTGCAAGGTTTGATCTAGCAACCATAAAAAAATATTTAGAAATTGAGCTGGAAAATATCTTTTGTACTAAAATATCTTCAAAACTAGTAAGAACCTATACCGATAGCCACGGGCTTAAGGATTTATGCCGAGAATTGCTTAATATAAATATTTCAAAACAACAACAATCTTCCTATTGGGGGGCCGACAATTTATCTTCAGAGCAAAAAGAATATGCAGCCAAAGATGTACTTTATTTGCATCAGTTAAAAGATATTTTACAAAAAATGCTACTTAAAGAAAATAGGTTTGAACTTGCACAAGATATTTTCCGTTTTTTACCGACAAGAGCTAATCTAGATTTACTCGGCTGGAACGAAATCGATATTTTCATGCATTAGATATGTATTGTAAAATTAACTAATCTTAATTAAATGATATTAATTTATTAATACTATTTATTGACTTCAGGTATAAAATCATGCACACTATTTTAGTAGCTAATTGATTTTTTTAAATTATTTAGTCTACAGTTAATTAATAACTAAAATAGGGGATCTTTATGACTAAGAAGACAAAAACAGCAGAAAAAACAACTGCAAAAGCACTCTTAAATCTAAATCTAAGCGATATAATAATGATTATCCAGGTGTTACAGCTTTTGAAGCACCAAAAGAAGAAGATACTTTAAGTATTGATGCCGGTGTTTTTGCCACATTTTGGTAGGCAGTAACTTATGTAGTAAAATCATTAGTAGAAAGTATTTGTAATTACATTATAGAGGATCCGGTACGTTATGACATTGCACTATAGCAAGAAAAACATACGGCTTTATCCGGTGCTGACTCTGACGTCACTACTACTGCTGGGATACTAGCATACTAAAAAATAATATAACAAGTTATTACACAACTCTTAAGATGTTATTGTCATACCGCGACTTGATCGCGGTATGACATTGTGACTACTTTTCGACCCACACACTCCTTCACATCAAACAATAATATTCACAATTTTACGGGGAACGAAAATAATCTTCTTCGGTTCTTTCCCTTCTAAGAACTTTTGTACCTTTGGCAGATGGACGGTAATTTGCTTTATTGCATCATCACTTGCAGAATTATTAAATTCATAGGTATCGCGAAGCTTGCCGTTAACCTGCACTGCCATAACATATGTGTCTAACTCTAGCATTGATTCATCAAATGCAGGAAAAGCTGAATTATATAACCGCTCTTTATTGCCAAGCTTCTGCCAAATTTCTTCGGTGATATGGGGTATGAACGGATTAAGTAGCTGTACTAGAATATTAAAACCATATTTTACAGTTTTAACATCCATTACTTCTTTACTAAGCTCAGAGGATATAGCATTAGAAAGCTCACGCATACGTGCTATTGCTCTGTTTAGGGCAAAATGTTTTATATCCTCGGCAACGTGCTTTGTCGTCAGATGTACTAACCTATTAAGTTCTTTATTAATTTCAGTTACATCATCTTTTAAAGAAGCTATCGCCTCAAACATATACTCAAGCTTATTAATAAAACGTGAGCAGCCTTCAATACCGCTCGCCGACCATTCTAGATCTTTCTCAGGCGGACTATCTGACAGCACAAAAAGCCTAATAGCATCTGCTCCGTATTGCTTGTGCATAGTTTCAAGATCGATAAGGTTCTTTTTAGATTTACTCATCTTCTCTATGCGTCCCTGCACGATGAGGTTACCGCTTTCTTTATGAAAAAATTCATTACCCTTTTTGACTACTTCATCAGGATATAACCAATTATTATGCTCATCTTTGTAAGTAGCGTGTAACACCATCCCTTGAGTAAATAGCCCTTTAAAAGGTTCACGAACGCTTACGTAATTCTGTTCGTTCATTACCTTAGTAAAAAACCTTGCATATAATAAATGCATCACTGCATGTTCAATGCCGCCTATATATTTATCGACAGGTAGCCAGTAATCACAAGCTTTTTTATCGGTCATCTCTGTAGCATGACTATTACAATATCTAGTAAAATACCAAGATGATTCAAAAAATGTATCAAAAGTATCGGTTTCACGAATAGCCGGCTTATCACATTTTGGACAATTAACATGTTTCCAAGTAGGATGGTGATCAAGCGGATTACCGTGACCGTCAAATTTTACGTTATCAGGTAAAGTAACGGGT
The DNA here is from genome assembly GCF_055791265.1 of Rickettsia sp. 109562A South Dakota. NCBI lineage: Bacteria > Pseudomonadati > Pseudomonadota > Alphaproteobacteria > Rickettsiales > Rickettsiaceae > Rickettsia > Rickettsia sp. 109562A South Dakota. The sequence goes on along the minus strand of NZ_CM147703.1, from coordinate 985,206 downwards.
AAATCTTTGTAAGGCACCGGAACTATGTCGCAAACTTCACAGTGAATCATAGGAATAGGACAACCCCAAAAACGCTGTCTTGAAATTCCCCAATCTTTTAGGCGATAATTTATACTACGTTTACCTATTTGCAGTTTTTCAAATTCCTTAATGACTTTTTGTTTTGCTTCATTATTAGTTAAGCCGTTTAGAAAATCTGAATTAATTAAAATTCCGTCTTCCGTATAAGCGGTCTTTTGTACATCAATATCTGCTGCGATTACTTGTTTAATAGGTAGATTCATTTTAACGGCTAATTCATGATCACGCTCGTCATGAGCAGGACAGCCAAATATTGCACCCGTGCCGTAATCCATTAACACGAAATTCGTAATAATAACCGGCAGTATTATACTAGGATCAAAAGGATGAATAACATAAAGACCGGTAAGTATACCCTCTGTTTCAGCCTTTTCTAGTTCGCTACTTCCTATAATATGCGAACATTTAGTTATAAAATTCGATATTTCGGGTGTTTTGGAAATTAATTTCTCTATTATTGGATGATTAAAAGCGATTCCTATAAAGCTAGCACCGAAAATAGTTTCGGGTTTAGTTGAAAACACCTCTATGATAGCATCCTCATTATCCTTAACTTTAAAATGAAAATTAGCACCTATAGACTTACCGATCCATTTTTCTTGCATAGACCGAACGGCTTCAGGCCACTCTTTTAAATTCTGAATTTCATTTAATAACTCTTCAGCATAATCGGTGATTTTTAAGAACCATTGTTTTAAATAACGTTTTTCAATAATCGCACCTGAACGCCAACCACGCCCGTCTACAACTTGTTCATTCGCAAGAACAGTATTATCAACCGGATCCCAATTAACAAGCGATTCTTTTTGATAAGCAAGATTTCGTTCATAAAGCTCTAAAAAGAATTTCTGCTCATATTTATAATATTGTGGATCACAACTATTTATCTCTCTAGACCAATCATAAGAAAAACCCATAGATTTTAGCTGCTTTTTCATATTCTCGATATTAGAATAAGTCCATTCTTTCGGACGAGCATTATTCTTTATTGCGGCATTTTCTGCAGGCAGCCCGAAAGCATCCCAGCCCATAGGATGAAGCACGTTAAAGCCTTGCATAGTCATGAACCTTGCAATAACATCACCTATAGAATAATTGCGTACATGACCTACATGGATTTTACCGGAAGGATAAGGCAACATTTCAAGTACGTAATATTTTGGCTTATTACGCTCATTTGATACCTCAAAAGCTTTCTCGTCATGCCAAATTTGCTGCCATTTTTGTTCTATTTGGTTCATATTTTTTTCTTTGTATGTCTTTATTATTATCATCCCGCGACTTGATCGCGGGATCCAGTCTTTTCTTTTATTTTTTTCTGGATACCGTGGTTAAGCCACGGTATGATACCGAACGCGTTTTTCGATCCACGCAACAATGCCTTCGCGGGAATGACATCGATTCATGCGGAAATAACATATTACCTCGCACTATTAATATATATGTCTCTAGCTTTTCTTAAAATTTTATCCTCAAGCGTAATAGCAAGATTTGAAGTATTTTCATTAAGTACCCATTGTTTATTTTCAAGCATTTCCTCAAATACCTTTACTTCAATTGAATCCGGACTTATTACATCGTCTTTAATAAATATATTTATTTTAAATCGAAAATTAGGATTAGAACGTGGGCTATACCATTCCGTAATAATCACGCCGCCGTTTGAGTCAGCTGATGCAAGAGGAGCAAAACTTATAGTCTCTAATGCTGCTTGCCAGAGATATTTATTAACCGAGCCTCCTACAGCTTTAGTAGATTCATTTTTTACCCTGCCTGGTCTAAAAACTAATCCTTCTTCACCTGCTATAGAACCTACCTCGTCCCATTTTTGCTCTCGTTCTGTTTTTGGATAATCATCCGCTAAGATACTAGTACTTATTGCACTAAGTATAATTACAAAAAATAATCCGATAATTTTTTTCATAACCAATATTTAATTAGTGTGCTTGAGGGAAATAATAGAGAAGCTTTGGCTATTAGTCAAAAATTATTTAAACTAACTTTGGCTTAAGCGTTCAATGTCATTCTTAGCTAAAAGCAGGAATCTTCCGTTGTCATACCTTAACAGGCATGACGACAAAAATATCTTTAGGATTCTCAGGAAATTTAATAAGTACCGGTGCTGAAACATCTGAAAAATATAATTCTACTAAATCCGATTTCACAGCTTTTAAGACATCTTCTAAATATTGCGGATTAAAGCCTATAGCTAAAGACTCATCGCTATTATATTCATAAAAACTTTCCTTATCTTGTGAAGAATTAATAACCTCTTTTGCGTTACCTCTTGCTTCACCGACGGCACTAATCTCTAAGGTTTCACGAGATAACAATAATTTTACCGCTCTAAATTTTTCAACGGTTATTATCGCTATTCGCTCGATGCTATCTGCAAATATTTTTCGATTAATTACTAATTTTGAGCTGCTGCTTTCCGGAATAAAAGCACTATAATCAGGGAAAGTACCGTCTATAAGCTTTGATAGCATAATAGTATTTTCATTACATATAAATTTAATCTTATTGCTACTCAATAAAATTTCTATATCTTCGTTTATATTTTTAGGATCTTTAACTATTTTTAGAATTTCCTCTGCACTTTTCTGTGGTAATATAACCCCAAAATTCTTTATTTGTTTTTCTAATGTTACCCATGAAATCGAAAGCCTATGCCCATCGGTACTTGCCGAACAAAACTCTTTATCTTTTATGTGTAAATAAACACCGTTTAAATTATAACGAGTTTCATCTAAAGAAATCGAAAATTTTGTCGATTCAATTATTTTAGCAAAATCCGTGCAGGCAATTTTAAAACTTGCTTCAGGATTAATACTGTCCATTGCAGGAAAAGAACTAACCGGCAAAGTAAATAAATTAAATTTACAATTTTTTCCTTTGATCTCAAGTCCCGTTGTACCAAGATCAGTTAATGTAAGCTCGGAATCGGGAAGTTTTCGGACTATATCGTTTAGAGTTTTAGTAGAAACGGTAAGTTCACCTTCACTTACTACCTGTACTGCTATTTTTTGACTTAAGTACAAATCCATATTAGTAGAACTAAGCTCTAGATTGCCGTCTTTTGCCGATAATTTAATGTTTGCATATTCAGGTATTACATTACGTTTTTCAACAACGGAACTTGCAAACCCTAGGGACTGAACTAACGTTTTTGTTTCAACTATTAACTTTAGCATATTGTTATTCTCTTAATGTTCCTTGAAATTTTTGCAAGGTAGCAGTAACTAAATCTTTACTGAATGAATTTAAATCAGTATCAGACAAAGTGCGGTTATCAGCTTGCAGCTTTACTTTAATCGCTATAGATTTTTTACCTTTAGGTAATTTATCACCGTTATAAATATCAAATAATATAACTGATTTGACAAGCTTTTTATTAAAATTATTTATGTATGAGATTATTTCACCGACCCTATGATCTTGATTAACAATAAATGCGTAATCTCTAAAATTAGCTTGAAAATCCGATACTGCAAATTCTTCTCTTTTACCGCATTTAGCTTTTATTACAGGCAAATTCGTAATATTTAGCTCGAATGCAAATATTTCCTGATTAATATCGTAATGTTTCAAGATTTTAGGGTGTATTTGCCCAAAATGGCCTAATAAATTTTTTCCTAGGGCTAAATTTACCGATCTAGTCGGATGATAATATTGTGGAGCTGCTGCCCCATTCGCTACTATACATTTATCTGTAGATAGCCCTGCATAATCAAACACCTGCTCTAAATCACCTTTAAGATCAAAAATATCATAACTACGTCCTGACGAATGAGGATTCTTATTATTATATGAACCGGTTATAATTGCCGTTAAATAAGTAGATTCCGTATTTAAATCTACAAAACTCGGTCCAACTTCAAAAAAAGCCATATCTTTTATAGAGCGTGCTAAATTTTTACTTACTATACTTAACAAATTCGGCAGTATAGTAGGACGCATATAATTATCTTCTACACTTATAGGATTAAGCAAAAATAACTCTTCTTTTAATTCAGCAAACAACTTTGCATCTTCACTATTCATAAAAGAGTTAGTTACTACTTCATCATAGCCTTTGCTTGCTAATATCCTTTTAAAAATAGAGATTCTTTTATGCTCTCTTAGCTTATTATTATCTCGCTCTAGTTCAGGTAATTTTATACTCTCTATTTTATCATAGCCGTAAATACGAGCGATTTCTTCAGCTATATCTTCTAAAATAGTTATATCGTGACGCCATGAAGGAGCTATTACTTTTATAACATCATCCTTAATATTCGTAATAAAACCTAATTTATTTAATATAGACTCTATCTCTTTGATATTTAGTCTAATTCCTGTAATTTTTTCTAAATAGCATGCTGAAAAATCTAAAGGTTTTTTTTGCGGCTCTTTTTCACCAACCTTTACTATTTCCGATATTTCACCGTTTCCACATATTGACAAAATAAGATTAGTGGCTATATCCAAAGCCTTTTCCGTAAAATTTCTATCAATATTACGCTCATTACGATATCTAGCATCCGTATCAATTTGGAATCTTCGCCCACTAGCTGCAACAATTTTAGCATTAAAGCAAGCAGCTTCGAGTATTATATTAGTCGTACTATCGGTACAACTAATATCAACCCCACCAATGACACCGGCAAGGCCATGAATACCGCTTTCATCTTTTATAACTAGATCATTTTCGGTAAGTAAATATTCTTTGCCGTTTAGGGCGTGGAATTTAACTACGTCACTGTTGTCATATCGTGGCCCAGTGTCATCCCGCGGCTTGACCGCGGGATCCATAGAACAACTTACAGCACTAGTAATTTCATTGGATCCCGCGGTCAAGCCGCGGGATGACAATTGTTTTTCCTCGTAATAACGACCTACAATAATCCCCCCTTTTATCTTATCCGCATCGTAAGCATGCATCGGCTGCCCGAAGCTATAGGAAATGTAATTTGTTACATCGACTAAGCTTGAAATAGTTTTTACCCCGACATTTTTCAATAATTTCCGTAACCAATCAGGGCTTGGTTTATTCTTTAAATTTTTTATTTCTCTAAATGTAAATAAAGGGCAGGCTTCTTTATCTTGCACGTTAAGCTTCATTTTAGAAGTAAATGTACTCTTTATTTCCGGAGTTTCTAACTCTTTAAGCGTTCCGAGTCCTTTTGCCGCTAAATCTCTTGCAATGCCGTAAACTCCAAGTGCATCACCACGATTAGGAGTAACGTTAATTACAAATATAGGATCATCTAAACCGCAATATTTAGTAAAATTCTCTCCAACCACGGCATCTTCAGGTAGCTCCATAATCCCTTCAGACTCTGAAGCAAGCAGCAATTCCTTTTCAGAACAAAGCATACCGCAGCTTTTTTCTCCTCTAATTGTGGATTCTTTAATTTTAAATTTGCCGTTTGGTATTTCTATTCCGATATTTGCAAGCACTACTTTTATACCTGCCCTTGCATTGCTTGCCCCGCAAACTATTTGTAGAACTCCATTCTTAGTTTCAACATCGCAAAGCTTTAACTTATCAGCTGACGGGTGAGGTTTAGCATTTATAATATGTGCTACTTCAAATTTTTGTAACTCCCCTGCCTTATCTATCACCTCTTCTACTTCAAGACCAATAGCTGTTAGGGCTGCGGTAATTTCAGCAACTGAAGCAGATGTCTCTAAAAATTGTTTTAACCATGATAATGTAAATTTCATTTCGTTAACCCTCCAGCTAAATTCGGTATATCAAAGCCCCCGAAATTATAATGTTTAAGCCAGCGCATATCTCCTTCAAAAAATTGTCTTAAATCTTTAATATTATATTTTAGCATTGCAAAACGCTCTACTCCAAGCCCAAAAGCAAAACCTTGATACTCACTGCTATCGATTCCAACATTCTTAAGCACGTTTGGATGAACCATCCCGCACCCTAAAACCTCAAGCCATTTATCGTTTTTATTCATCCGAATATCAACTTCGGCAGAAGGTTCGGTAAACGGGAAAAAGCTAGGTCTAAAGCGTAATTCAATATTAGAATTTTCAAAAAAGCTTCTTATAAATTCCGTGATAACGTATTTTAAATGCCCCATATTGATATTTTTATCAATAACAAGCCCTTCTATTTGGTGAAACATTGGCGTATGCGTCATATCCGAATCGGATCTATAAGTCCTACCTGGTGCTATAAACCTAAAAGGCGGTTTACCGTTTTTCATAGCTCTAATCTGCACGGTTGAGGTATGAGTACGAAGCAGCATTGGCTTACTACCTTCCTGACCTTTTAAATAAAAAGTATCATGCATCTGCCTTGCCGGATGATCATCTTCAAAATTGAGAGCGGTAAAATTATGGAAATCATTCTCAATATTCGGTCCATTTTCTATAGTAAAACCAAACTGCGAAAATACTTGTATTAACTCCTCACTACACTGCGTTATAGGATGAATAGAACCTTGTTTATATTGCCTTGCAGGGATTGTCAGATCAATTTTATCAGCTGCAAGCTTCAATTTTAATTCTTGTTCTTCTAAAATTTCTTCTTTGACTTTTATTATATTCTGTATTTTATCTTTTAACTTATTGATTTTTAAGCCAAATTCTTTACGTTCTTGTTCATTTAAACTGCCTAATTTTTTAAGCTCACCGGTCACTATACCGTTCTTGCCTAAAAATTCTACTTTATATTCTTGCAGATCTTTTAAGTTTTGTACTAATAAGATTTTTTCCTCAGCAAGCCTTAATATTGTTTCTATATTTTCCATGGTTTTTTCTTACTTGTTTGTTTTTTAAGTGTAGTTTATATGTCATTCCCGCGTAGCGGGGCTTTGTTGCATGACTCTCGATGTCATTCCCGCCTACGCGGGAATGACATCGCATCTCATATGCCCTTCCTCTATACCCACTAACTTTGCTTTAAATATCTGCCCTATTTCTAAAGGTTTTTCTAGCTTCACCGGAATAAAATTCTCGGTATGGGCGATATTATTATTCTCTACTAATAACTCCACTTTCTGCCCTATGTGTTTTTTAAAGAACTCTGTTAACTGATTTTGCCCCTCTTGCCTTAGAATTTCTGCTCTTTCTTTCCTTATAGCCTTCGGTACTTGCGGCATACGAGCTGCGGGTGTTCCCTCCCTTTCCGAATAAGGAAAAACATGTAAATATTGTAATTCTGCTTCTGAAATTAATTTTCTTGTATTTTCAAACATTTCAGGAGTTTCCGTTGGGAAACCTGCTATAATATCCGCACCGAACGATACTTCAGGTCTTATTGCCCGCAACTTCCGACAAAACTCTATTACGTTTGTTCTATTATGTCGTCTTTTCATACGTTTTAATATCATATCGTCGCCTGCTTGCAAGCTAATATGAAAATGCGGCATTATCCTTTCACTGTAAGCTATAAGCTCAAAAAGTTCATCATCTATTTCTGCAACATCTATTGAAGATAATCTAAGCCTTCTTAATGCGGGCACTAAATTTAAGACTCGTTTAATCATTTGTGCAAAGGTTGGACTCCCAGGTAAATCTGAACCGTAAGCCGTAACATCAACACCTGTAAAAACCACTTCTTTAAAACCGTTTAACATCAAATGTTTTACTTGCTCTGCTATAGCTCCTATCGGTACTGATCTACTTTTACCTCTACCGTAAGGGATAATACAGAAAGTACAAAAATGATCACAACCGTTTTGTACCTGAATAAAAGCACGAGATTTACCGTCAAAGCTACTTACCAAATGACCTGCAGTCTCTTTCACCGACATTATATCGTTAACTGCTATTTTTTCATCGGTAATTTGGTAGTAATTAGGTAATAGCTTTTCTTCATTACCTATAACCTTGTCAACTTCCGGCATATTACCGTACATTTGCGGACTCGTTTGAGCGCTACAACCCGTAACGATAATTTTTAAATCAGGATTATTTTTTTTAGCTCCACGAATAGCTTGTCTTGCTTGTTTCTCAGCCGCTTTAGTTACGGCACAAGTATTAAATACCATGACGTTATCAAGACCCGACAATTCAAGATTTTTCCTTATTATCTCACTTTCATAAATATTAAGCCGACAACCGAACGTTACCACATCTTGTTTTAGAGAGTTATTCACAACAATATACTCCTTCAGCTACCAGCGTAGCAGGTCCTTGCATTATTATATTGCCGTTTTCTTCCTTCATATTAAGGCTACCGTGCTTAAATACTACCGTGCTTGGTGAATGGATAAAACCACGCTTTAAACCGGCAGCAACACTACCGCAAGCTCCGCTTCCGCAAGCAAGCGTTAACCCTGCTCCTCGCTCCCAAACAGATAAATAAATCTTATTATCTTTAATCTCGGCAAAATTAACGTTTACCCCATCAGCAAATAATTCTTTAGCCTGCAATTTTTCACCGACAATTTTTTGATCTTGAGGCTCTAGCTTACTAAAAATAACCAGATGCGGGTTACCGACATCAACGCAAATAGTTTCCTTTAAATCAATCATATAACGCTTTGCGAATTCCCAAATCTTATCACGACTCGGCATCCAAACTTCATTAAAACTAACGGCTCCTACATTAACGCTAATCTTATTTTCGTCTTCAATACGGCATAGTAATTCTTTATTGCCTACTACTATGGTAATATCTTTCTTTCCCGTATCAAGATAAATTAACTTGGCTAAACATCTTGTAGCATTACCGCATAATTTAGCACTAGAGCCGTCTATATTATATATAATCATTTCATAAAAATCATTATGCTCTTCATAAATAATAAACTGATCGCAACCGATACCAGTATGACGATCTGCTATATTTTTTGCTAGCTGCGATAAATCATGTGAATTTGATAAATCTCGTTTATTAACAATAACAAAATCATTACCGAGACCATGCATTTTTACAAAATTAATTTTACTAATCATAATCAATTATAATATTTAAGATTGTATTATAGCAAATTTCTTAGAATTTGCTATAATACAATTATTATATATAAAAATAGATTTCTATGCTAATTTCACGTTTTTTAGACCCTAAAAATAACTATGCAGTTTTAAAAATTTTCGGTACAGAAAAAAATAAGGATATACTTATTCATTTCCTAAATGACATTTTAGGTTATACAGAGGAAGAAGTAATTACTGAAGTTACTTTTTTGAAAACTAATCAAGATCCTGATATTGCGGCTTATAGACAAGCTATTGTTGACGTTCTATGTAAAGATAAGCATGGAACACAATTTATTGTAGAGATGCAAGTAAGTAAACATCCAGTTTTTGAGAAAAGAGCTCAGCTTTATGCAGCAAAAGCCTATTCAAGACAAATAATAAAAGAAGATGAAGATCATAAAAAAAATGGCGGTATATGCAAAACTCCGAGGAGTAATATTTTTAGCCATTGCCGATTTTATTTTATTCCCCGATAAAAAAGATTGGAGATCAAATCATAGGTTCTTGATACTAAGACTTATGAGAACGACTTACAAGATTTTTATTTTATCTTTTTAGAACTAAAAAGATTTAATAAAGAATTAGATCAATTAGAGAACCTTCAAGACAAATGGGCATATTTCTTTAAACATGCACATGAAAGCACTCTAGAAGAAATGGAGCATTTGATAGGTCATGATTTTATTATTAAAAAAGCTTTTTATGCTTTGGATCAAGCTCGCTGGTCTGAAGAAGATTTAAATACCTATGAAAAAATTATAAAAACCGAAATGGATAATTTAGCCGTAGAAGAGCAGAAAATTATGGATGCTGAAGCTAAAGGAATGGCTATAGGTGAGGCAGAGGAGAAGCTAAATTAAAAGAAGACAAAATCAATTTAGCAAAAAAATGCTTACAAAAAATAGACCTTTAGATGAAATTATAGATTTTACCGGTTTAACCGAAGAAGAAATCAAGAAATTACAGTAGAAATGAAAGTACTCAATATCATGCTAAGTCGTGACCTTGGCGGAATTCAACAAGCATTTTTAGATTATAGCACTGCCCTTGAAATGCAGAAAATTGAGGTTATAAATACCACTTCTTACAAAGCAAAAATAAATTCTTTTTTACCTAAAAAAAGTTTAAAACTACCAAATATAGTACCGTTTGATTTACTCTCGGTACTTATTCTTAAATATATAATTTACAAAACTAAGCCCGATATAATTATAGCCCACGGTAATAGAGCAATAAATTTTAGCAAGTTTGCTAAAATAGCTAATATTAAGTTAATCGGTATTGCTCATAATTATACTTTAAAAGGACTACGTAAATGTGATTTTGTTATTGCTCTGACACATCATATGAAAGAATATTTACTAAAAAATAACTTTGCTGAATCTAAAATATTTATTCTACCGAACATGATAAATATTACTAAAGATTTTGCTCCAAATAAAATAGACTTCTTGCAGAACGAAGCTAATAAAGCGAAATTTGAAGGAGACTCGTCACCTCGAACCGCAGCGTACACAAGCGTACGTGAGGATTCGAGTACCGGATCGACGTACAAATTACCTTTAGAAACAAGTTATACAAGAAGTCTAATATATGGAAAACCTATCGTAATTGGTGTCTTAGCAAGATTTATTGCTAAAAAAGGTGTTGATGTTTTCATTAAAGCTATAAAAATTTTAAAAGAAAAAAAATATGATATTCAAGTAGTTATAGGTGGAGAAGGAGAAGAAAAAGATAATTTAATTGCTTTAGTACGTACACTTAATTTACAAAATCAAATATCATTTACCGGATGGATTAACGATAAAGATAAATTCTTTGAGCAGATCGATATTTTTTGTCTTCCGTCATTACATGAACCGTTTGGAATTATAGTACTTGAAGCAATGGAGGCAAGTATTCCTATCGTTAGTACAGATACTGAAGGACCTACAGAAATCTTAAGCAACATGCAAGACGGACTTATTTGTAAAGCCGGTTCGATTGAAGATTTAGCAGAAAAAATTGCTTATCTAATAGATAATCCTCAAAAAGCGGAGGAATTTTCTAAAAATGCCTATCTAAAATTACAACAAAATTATGATGTTAAGGTTGTTTTTGAAAAGTTACAGCATATTTTAGCAACATTATTACATAATGTAAAAATAGTTAGTTGAAAAAATAATAGTCTATATTGACATAATAGTTTAAAGATTCATAATTAAAATTAAGTAATGTTAATTTATCTTAATGCATCTACTCGATCAACTTCAAAAATTGGCTACGTCATCCTACAAGTACTGCGGTACTCACATATTAAGTATACGCTCCGTTCCTCGTCTTGTGGATTCCTTGCTCTTTTTGAAGTTGATCTTCGTATATCGATTTTTCATTTACTCAAAGTATATGCTAGTTTTATCGATTTTATCATTCCTTCTATGTAATTGTAGTACTAAACAAAATAATACTATACCTAAGCTTGAATTACCTACTAATTGGAATAATTATTCGTTAGCACAAAGCGATAATGCATCTTCCAAGTGGTGGCTACAGTTTAACGATCCGGTGTTAAATGAGTTAATTAAGGAATCATTAGCCAATAACTCTGATATTGAGCTGGCAATGAGTAATGTGCTAGCGGCGCAAGCACAGCTTAACCTTGTTAATTCTTATAGATTTCCACAAATCGATTTACAAGGCGGAGCAAAGCGAACAAAAAATAGCAAGGAAACAAAAGCACCGAATGAATCAAAATTTTCTAATAATTTGGGGCTAGCAAGCGTACTTAATTATGAATTAGATTTATGGGGGGCCATTCCATAAGCTTTTTCAAGCTCTTGATCTTTAAAATGTAATTTTTTTGTTAATGCTTTTATTTCAGTAACAACAGGGTTTTGAAGGCCTTTTATAGAGGTAAGACTAGTAGTACTTGCTGAGAGTTTACTTTTCATAATATACCTATTAATAAATTTAATATATTTCTATATTCAGATATTAATTTTTATTAATAAATAATAATCTTACTTAAAAGATAATTAACCGATTAAATAGTGATGAATATATCACGTAATTTAAATTATAGAAATAGTATTAGGAAATTAAAATGTTTGGTGTATGTTTCTTAAGATGATAGATTCCTACTTTCGCAGGAATGACATACATTATATCGAACAAGCATTACTGCCGTTATCATCATCTTCACGGATAAATTTTTGCTTTACCTTAGAATTGTTATTATACGGCTTACTATTTTTTACCGGTGGATAATTTACAGGCTCATAATTTGTAACGGGCAGTGCATAATTTTGGTTTACTGTAGCATTTGGACAAGTATATTTTGATATATCACGCTTAGTTTCTCTAAGCATTGCTTTTATCTGATTTAATTCCTCTTGCATCTTTTTTTCTTTATCGCTATCGTCTTTTCTAACCTTTTTATTCGCTCTACTTAAAGTCATATCATCATCGGATTCAACTTCACCGGCTTCTGCTTTTTGCCTTGCTATATCCCTTTTAATCATCTTAAGATACATTTCACGATTTCTCTTTACAGGATCGATTCTCTCTCCTCTTAAAGGACTATCGCTATCATAGTCATCATCATCGTCGTTATCATAATCAAGATTATCTTCTACTATATTTTTTTTAGCTAAAGTAATATATTTATTATTATATACAGGTTTTCTTTTGCCGCCTTTAGCACCTTTACTATCAACCAATCTATTATTTGCGGATTTTTGAAAGTAACTTCTAAAATTATCGGTACAACCTGAAAGTAAAAACATTCCTAAAAATAATATTATAATTTTTTTTAACATATATTTATATTATTCCAAAACTTTTATTATGATTAATGCCATATAATAGCCAAACTTGCAAGAATAAAACACCAAAGTTCTATGTGCTTAATTAAATTATTGTTATTTTGAGGTATTTTTGGTCTTGTTGCATGGATCAATTTCCCGATTGTCATCCCGCGACTTGATCGCGGGATCCAGTTAAAAATACTAAAATTATTAGTATTTTAAGTTAAATTTTTGGATACCGTGGTCAAGCCACGGTATGACATCGAACGCGTTTTTCGATCCATGCAACAAAGCCTATAGTCGCTCGCAATGACGAGAAACAAAATTTAAATCACCTCTTCTATTAGGTTACTTAATAACTTATGCCCTTCTTTTCTTCTTTTTAATAAATTTTGTGAAGCATCCTCTAATATCTTTGGATTACTTATCAAATCAAGTATTTTATCTGCTAATTTTCCTGCAGAAATATTATTCTGCTCTAAACACCATCCTGCTTTTTTATCTTCCAACAATTTTGCATTGTAATATTGATGATTATCCGCAGCACTAGGTAGTGGAATAAAGATCGCCGGTAATCCTATATATGTCAACTCTTCTATCGTAGAAGCCCCTGCTCTTGAAATCACTAAATCGGCTTCTTTATATTGCAATGCCATATTATCAAAAAATTCGGCAAGTTCATAAGTAATGTTTAATTTCGAGTATATATCTTTTATTTTTACTTGATCATCTAATGCTGCTTGCTGAATTATATGTAATTTCAGTTGCGACTCTTTTTGTATTAAAATTGTGATACTTGCAGGTATTAACTCTGAAAACAATTTAGCCCCTTGACTACCGCCAAAAATAAATATTGTAAAGAGCTTGTCATTCCGTGGCCCCGCCACGGAATCTAGATTTCTAATATTTTTTCTAACTATCCCACCGGTAACTACTATTTTACTTTTTGCAAATTCCGGTAAATTTTTTACGTTTTCATAAGAAATAGCTATCTTTTTAGCAAAGCTTGCAAAAAATTTATTAACTTTTCCAAGGTAAGAATTCTGTTCATGAATTATAATTGATACTCTTAAAAAAACTGCCACAAACATTGAGGAAATAGCAGGATAACCGCCAAATCCCACAATGACGGAAGGTTTTATATTATATAATAATCTAATAGCTTTCAAAACTGCAATTGATAATCTTGGTAAAAACAAAAAAATATTACCTGATCGTTTTAAATCTAGGATATGAAAAATTACCTTCATATCCTGATTTATATACTTCTTGCATCTTAAATCAGTAATAAAATGAACTTCATACCCACGTTTTATTAATTCTTCTCCAAGAGCAACTGCCGGAAAAAAATGTCCTCCCGTACCGCCTGCTACCAAAATTATTTTTTTCATATTTCAATATTATGAATTTTGTACGAATTTAAAGGTGTTCGGTGTCTTGTAAAACCAAGAAGCATACCGGTAGCGATAGCAATTGCAAGCGTTGAAGAACCACCGTAACTAATAAACGGCAATGTCATACCTTTAGTAGGAAGTAAATGTAAAGTCACGCCCATATTAATTATTGCCTGAAGCCCTAATTGTGCAATTATACCGCTAGCAGCGAATTGTACAAATTTATCCTTTTCATTTAATAGCTTAATAAGACTTCTTAATACTATAAAAGCAAATATACCTATAACAATCAGGCAAATAATAGCTCCAAACTCCTCACCTGCTACGGCAAAAATAAAATCCGTATGTGAGTCGGGTAGCACCTGCTTTACTGCCCCCTCCCCTGGACCGCGTCCATATAAACCGCCATGCTCAAAAGCCTTAAGAGACTTACTGACCTGATAATTCTCGCTACTATCGGGATCTAGAAATGAATTAATTCTTTGCGTTACGTGAGGTAACCAAAAATAAGCAATAGTTACTCCTATCATTCCTAAAAAACCTGCTAGAACAATCCAAAATATCGGCATACCCGCAATAAACAGCTGAATACCGAAAACTGCCGTAATCATTACAAGCATTCCAAAATCCGGCTGAATAATTAAGAGAATAGCAACAATAGAATAAAGTATTACACAAATCGTACAACTTGGAAAATCATCATTAAATTTTAACGATAATATCCAACCTGTAACAACTGCAAAAAACGGTTTAATAAATTCCGAAGGCTGAATAGATAGACCTAGAATATTAATCCATCGTACCGCTCCTTTTACTTCATAACCAAGAAATTTAACTGCTATTAATAAAACCACGCTAGCAATAAACCCGAGTATTGCAAAACGCCTTAACCATTTCTTATTAAGGCATGAAAATAATAATATAAGCCCTGAAGCGGCAGCTAAATAAAATATTTGTCTAGATGCAAAATAACTTTCTTCAAGTCCTATTCTACTTGCTACTGCCGAACCTGAAGTAGTAACCAACATTAAACTAAAAGCAAATAAAATTATCAAAGAAATTATTATTTGCCTATCGGTACTCCGCCACCATAATTTAATAAAGTTATTAGATATTTCGTTATTTTTAAACATTTTATGGTTGTAAAATTTTTATTTTGTTATTTAACATAACACTTTATTTGGATATCTGTAAAAATGCTCAAGTAGCTTAAGCTAGGCTTATATGACTCAAGAATATTATAACAAATTAATTATATTCGCTACTTTTATTTTATTGATCAAACTGCATTATTTTAGTAACTTCAATTTTTTAAAAAAGAAATTTATATGATTTGTAAAAATTTAATTGAGAAATTACCTATAATTCTACAAAAACGCTATAATATTAAACCTTATTCTAATAACAAGATTACATTAAAAGGAAAAATGAATATTACTATATCAAAAATATTTCAGTGTTTTTCTCCTTTCTTTAGAGCAGTAGGGGCTCTTACTCCATATCCAGGAAATGATATTCCCGTTGATGTGATACTAACAAGTGATAAAACTTCACCTATAATTTTAATGCATCGTATTTTTTATTATAAAAATAGACCGGCTTATCACTTTTATTCAAAAATGATTCCTATCAAAGATAATATAATAATTGAATTAACAAGATTTAGAATCGCTATCAAACTACTATATCGTCTTGAAAATAATAAAATAATTATGGATTATGGAGGATATGTTTTATATTTAGGGAAATGGCTAATTCCTATACCTTTACATCTTATTATTGGAAAGTTTTTTGCATATGAAGAAGCAGACAACGATAAAATATTTAATATGCAAGTAAAGATGGTACATACATTATTCGGTAAAATATTTGAATGCACAGGTAAATTTAAAATAGATTCTTTATAATGATTAAAAAAGTTATGATATTAGGTGCTACAGGAAATTTTGGTAGTAAGATCGCCAAAAGCCTTGCACATGCTAATGTACAACTTATTCTTGCAGGTCGTGACAAACAAAATTTACAATTATTAAAACACGATATAGAACAAAATCATCCTAATAGCTTATTACAGTTAGCTACTTTTGACATAAATATAGAAATTACGGAACAATTACAAAAATTAAAACCTTTTATTGTTATAAATACTTGCGGTCCTTTCCAAAAAAATAATTATAATGTAGCACTAGCTAGTATTACACTTGGTATACATTATATTGATTTAGCTGATTGCAGAAGATTTGTAAGCGAATTTGCTACAAATTTAAATAATATGGCAGAACAAAAAAATGTCTAGCTATTACCGGAGCAAGTACCGTACCATGCTTATCTTCAGCTGTATTAGAATATTATAAACATGAATTTAATTCTATGGATTCCCTAATATTTGGTATAACACCCGGACAAAAAACAGAAAAAGGTCTTGCAACAACTGCTGCCGTCTTAAGTTATTTAGGTAAACTGTTAAATTTTTATCCAAGCACAAAATATAAAACATACGGATGGTAGGATTTATATTTACAAACTTATCCTATAATAGGTAAACGCTGGATGGCAAACTGTGATGTACCGGACCTTAACTTATTACCTAAATATTACGGGTTAAAATCTATTAAATTTTCTGCCGGAATGGAAAGTATTACCTTACATTGCGGTATGTGGATTTTATCTTGGCGTGTAAGATTTAAAATAATAAAGCATCTAGAAAACTATGCAAAATTATTACTTAAGTTAAGTAGGTTATTTGACTATTGCGGTAGTGATGAAGGGGGATGCATATGATCATTAAAGGTCAAGATAAAAACGGAAAATCAAAAACGGTAAAATGGTTTATTATAGCAAAAAAAATCATGGTCCATATATACCTACTATTCCTGCAATTATCTTAACAAAAACATTAATCAATAATGAAATCAATCAAAGGGGAGCAATTACTGCTATTAATCTAGTAACTTTAGAAGAATATTTAAATGAATTACAAGGACTAGATATAAGGACTTATACAATATAGTTTTTTATTGCAATTAAACCTATATAGTATTTTTTTTATTTTTAGCATTTTCCAAATATAATTTGATAAACAACTCTCCACGCTCTTCAAAATTTTTAAACTGATCATATGAGCTACAACTAGGTGCTAGCAAAATATTTTTCACTTCTGCATTATCACCTACTGCATCCTTATAAGCAAGATCAAAAGCCTGCTTAAGATCATTACATATTACAAAATCTACTATATTTTTAACCGTATCTGCAAACATTTCTTTAGCTTGTCCATAAAAATAAGCCTTTTTAATTCTGTTAAAATAAGGCCTTATTTCCTCAATCCCCCCTTCTTTTGGTATTCCTCCTGCAAGCCAATAAATATTATCAAGTGCCTTAATTGATTGCAAGGCAGATATGGCATTTGTTGCTTTACTATCATTGTAAAAACTTATATTATTTATACTACCGATATATTGCATTCTATGAGGTAAACTTTGAAAACTACTTATAGTTTCAATTATCTTTGTAGACTCTAATCCCATTATCTTAGCTACTGCATAACTTGCTGCAATGTTTTCACAATTATGAATTCCCTGCAGGTTTTTATTAAACGGTAATTTAAAGCTACTATTACCGAAAAAATTATCGTTAATTATATCATTAACTACCGATATACCTTTTTCAAGAGTTTTGGTAACAGAAAAGGGGATTAGTTTTATACGCTGCTCTTGCTGCAATGTCATAAAAATTTCACAACAATAATCATTATCAATATTAATTACTGCATAACTATTTTTATCCATTCGATCAAAAATCTTAGATTTTGCCGTAATATAGCCATTCATGTCCTTATGTCTATCCAAATGATCGGGAGTAATATTAAGAAGTACTGCTATTTTAGCTGTAAAGGTTTTTACTAAATCTAGCTGAAAAGAAGATAATTCAAGTACATATCCGTCCTTACTATTTTTGGCTTTTAAAGCCGGGACCCCGATATTACCTGCAACCGGGTAGTCTAAACTATTACTATTTAAAATATGGCTTATTAAAGCAGTAGTAGTACTTTTACCGTTTGTACCGGTTACGGCGATAAAGTTTAAATTTCTTGATTTTTCAAATAATAAATCTATATCAGAAGTAATTGATATATTGAAATGATGAGCAATTCTTACTATTTCATGAGTAAGCGGAACTCCAGGGCTTAAGACAATTTTATCTAAATCTTGCCATCTTGAACCAGATAAAGCAGCAATAAGATTTTTTCCAAATAATTCTTCAAATATATCTCTATTTGCTTTTAAATCATCGTAGACAATTACATCATATTTATTTTGCAATTCCTCGTAAACCGACATACCGGTTTTACCAAGCCCAAAAACACCTATTTTTTGTTTTGTATGAGAATTCATGAGTTAATTTGAAAGAACATTGCAGCTTAGTATCCAAGAACAGGTAGACGAAGATCAACTTCAAAAAGAGCAAGGAATCCACAAGGCGAGGAACGCAGCGTATACTTAATACGTGAGTACCGTAGCTCTTGTAGGATGACGACGCCAATTTTTGAAGTTCATCGAGTATACTAATTTATCGCCTGCATTAATGCTTGTTCCCCTTCATTAAATTCACCTTGTCCTTTTATATTATTATAAGTTGGTTGACTATTCCCAGGATCGGGTAAATAATAATGAGGAGGAACTTCCAGTGCTTTAGCACGCTGTACTTGATACTCATTAGGTCCGGCTGTTGATATACCTACGGTTTCTTTTAATTTTTTACTACAAGCAGAAGTAATTAATAAAACAGTAAATAATAAAAAAATCTTTTTCACTTAAACACCTTTAATTAAAATTATATTTTATCGTCACCGTTATGATCGGTGTTACGAATTTTGTCAGCCATAGCTTCAATTTGAGCATTATCATAATTCTCTTTAGCCTTTTCTTCAATAACTTTTTTAGTACTATAATAATCTTCTATTAAGATAATTACTCCTATTGTAATAAAGCAATCAGCTAAATTAAATACGGGAAAACTATAATTTTTATAATAAAAATGAATAAAATCAAATACCGCTCCTCTAAAAAATCTATCAATTAGATTACCGACGGCACCGCCAATTACAAAACTATAACCTGCAAAGCCCCCAATCGTTTTTGAACGCACCATTAGGTAGTATAAGTAACAGACTATAATCGAGTTTGTTAATATAAAAACAGCATTACTATATTGATAGTATTCACGCATTAATCCAAAACTAATACCGTAATTCCAAGTATAAACCATGTTTAAGAAAGAAGTAACCTTGAGCATTAAACCAGGTTTCCATCTTAAATTATCAATAAACCACCATTTGCTTAACTGATCAATAATAACTAATGTTATTATTATACGACTACTACGAGCAAATGTTAGATAGATTTTTTTTAGTAGTAAAAGCATAGGGGTTTTGTGAATGAGTAATGAATAGATGGCTCTTATGTCCTTCCTAGCTCAAAGCGAGAATCCAGTAAAAATAACCTTACTTAATATTGGTATAAAAATTACATATTTTATAAAATAAATATATAAAAAAACAAGTTTTTTATATATGTTACTGGATTCCTGCGATCAACGGAATGACATCGAGCGTTTTTCACAAATTATCCGGTACTATGGTAAATGATAAGAAGGTCAATTTCAAAAAGAACTAGGAGTTCACAAGGCGAGGTGAGCTGCGTATACTTAATACGTGAGAACCGAAGCTCTTGTAGAACGGCAACGCCAATTTTTGAAATTCACCGAGTATCACAAAGAAACTCAACTGTTTTATCAGCTTGCAATTCCTTATCAAGCTTAACATTTAAAGTTTTTATTTCTTTTTTAAATTGTTTAAATTTCTCTAAATTTTTTCCGTTTAATTCTATACCCGGTGTTGTTTTAACCGACATAGGATTAACGTGTTTGCCGTCAATTTTAACTTCATAATGTAAATGTGGCCCTGTAGCTCTACCCGTACTTCCGACATATGCTATGATCTGCCCTTGTTTTACTATGCTTCCCACTTTTAAATTTTTTGCAAAATTTGAAGCATGAGCGTAAGCAGTAGATAGCGTACTGCTATGTTTTACTTGAATAAATTTTCCATAACCCGACTTCCAACCTATTTCCGTTATAACTCCGTTTCCTGCGGAATATATAGGCGTACCGGTTGGAGCTGCAAAGTCAACTCCCTTATGCATTTTAGTATAACCGAGTATCGGATGCTTTCTATTACCGTAATATGAAGAAACTTTTATAACTTTTAGCGGAGTTTTAAGTAAGCTTCTTTTTACGCTTTTACCGTCTTCGGAAAAAAATGCATGATTATTTGCGTTATTATCATGGGAATAACGATATATATTATATTCTTTTCCTGAAAGGTTTAATGAAACATATAGAATTTTACCGTGGTGGGAAAATTTACCGTCTTCCGTTACGTATTTTTCTGTTATTACGGTTGCAGTATCACCGCTTTTTATTTGACGCTGAAAATCGATTTGATAGGCATAAGCATTAATCAGCTCTATTATACTATTATTCGATAAACCCAGTTTTTTAAGGGCAGACATAAAATTTGATTCAATACTTACCGACGATTTAGCAACTTTTTTACTTAAAGGTACTACAATTTCTGCAACTTTAAAATTATCACTTTCTCTAATGACTTCAATAGTTTTTAGCTTATCGATAATTATGACGATTTTATTTAAGAACGTTACCTCTGAGGTTAAATCTTCATCCTCGTTTTCGGTAATTTTTGTTTCATATTCAAAAGTAATTTGTTGCCCTATTTTAAGTGAAGACGATAATTTACCCTCTTTTACTAAATTTACAATTTTTTCTATTTCATTTTTAGGGATATTTTGTTCTATCAAAATTGACTTTATAGTATCGCCCTTTTTTACTACTACTTCTTTAAATGAAATCGTTTCTTCTTCACTACTATCAGGCTGTACTAAAGTTATGGATAAAGTGTCGTTAACATAATTATTAACAGCAAAAGAGACAAAAACAACTAATCCTATAAATAATAATAAGGAGGCAGAGGTGAGGGTTTTCCTAAGACGTGCACTAATAAAAGATGATGGTAATATATCATTAAAATCATAAGATAGTGCGGTATCATTCATTAAAATTGCTCTGAAGATTATTTGAATCAATTTTTCATTACTAATAATAATATGAACTATATACAAATAAACTACAATAGAAAATTGTAAAATTTTGTTTTATTTCTGTTTTATTAGTTTTTTATTGATTAAAATTAAATTTTTTATATAAGTTAATTTTTATTAATTTATAAAGATGAAGGTTATGCCTAAATTTTCCTATTTTTGTTAGTTTTTATAAATCTTATCTCCTGTTCATCTAACCATAATGCTGTCAAATTGCCCCAAATAGAATATTGTGAGAATATTTCTTTAAATAAAAACTGTCCTATAAATAGTGAAATAGTTCTAGTAGGCGGTTGTTTTGATTTATTACATTACGGTCATATAGAATTTTTACACAAAGCTAAAAAACAAGGTAAATACTTAATCGTTGCTTTAGAACCGGATGAAACAATTATTAAATATAAAAAACGTCAACCTATCCATAATCAATTACAACGAGCAAAAATTTTAAGTTCTTTCACATTCGTCGATAAAGTACTTATATTACCTAAACTGAAAGATTTTAATGATTATGCTCGGTTTTGGTGCAAAATACTTGTCCTTCTGTAATCGCTGTAACAAAGCACGATCCTCAGTTAATAAATAAACAAATTCAAGCAAAATTAATAAATGCGAAAGTAATAGAAGTTATCGACTTACTACAACATCCTAATATAGGTACACTTTCTAGCTCAAATATTATTAAAAATATATAGTTTTTTCTAAAAATTTATCGATTTTTACTTTAACAAAAATGCATATACATTTATATTAAATATAAATAACCTATATATGTGCTATGAAAAATATTATTACTTTAATTAGTTTATTGATTTTTAGCAATGTTTGCTTTGCTTCCGAGCCGTTACCTTGGCAAGTAACATTCCAGCCACCGGCAAGTCCGATTATGGAGGAATTACATCATTTTCATAATTTTCTGCTTTATATCTCAACGGCTATTGTTTTATTTGTTGCTGGATTACTTGGCTTTGTATGCATCAGATTTAATGCAAAAAATAATCCCGTACCGGCAAAATTTTCACATAATGTTTTAATAGAAATAATTTGGACTGTAATACCTATAATAATTTTAGTTATTATTGCAGTGCCGTCTTTTAGAATATTGCGTCATGCCGAAAAAATACCCGAAACGGATTTAACTATTAAAGTAGTAGGTTATCAATGGTATTGGCACTATATATATCCTGATCATGATAATTTGGAGTTTGATAGCGTAATGATCTCTGATGAGAATCTAAAACCTGACCAGAAAAGATTATTGGATGTTGATAATCGAATTGTTATCCCTGAAAACGCTACCGTAAGATTTCTTATTACCGCAGGTGATGTGATACATAGTTTTGCCGTTCCGTCGCTTGGTTTTAAAATAGATGCAGTGCCTGGAAGAATTAATGAAACGTGGACAAGAGTTGCCAAGAAAGGCGTATATTACGGGCAATGCTCCGAACTATGCGGCATCAATCACGGCTTCATGCCGATTGCTATAGAAGTAGTAAGTAAAGAGGATTTTGATAACTGGATTGCAAGTAAAAATAAGGTTGCGATGAATGATGAGAATCCAAAATTAGCGGCTAATTAATTATATGGAATTTTATAGAAATTCATATTCCTTAAATAATTAATACAAAAGTATCCAAGTTAGATACATTATTAAACTAAATTTTTTATATATGACTAGTCACAATAACCATTATCCCCATCTTTACTCCAAGCAAACGAAAGAAACAATATTTTTAAAGCATTTTATTCACAATCCTAACATAATAGTGGGTGATTATACCTATTATAATGATCCTAACCACCCTGAAAGGTTTGAGTATGAAAATGTTAGAGGAGCTTATTTTGTTAAATTGATTATAGGAAAATTTTGTGCTATTGCTATGGGTACTAGTTTTATAACCGATGATATGAATCATCCTATGGACGGGTTTTCTACTTATCCTTTCTTTATTTTTGAAAATTGGAATAATTATACTCCTTCCTATGATAAAAGAAGAGATACTATAGTCGGAAACGACGTATAGTTTGGTACAAACTCTACTATTTTGCCTGGAGTTAATATTGGAGACGGGGCAATTATCGGTGCTTGCTCAGTAGTGGCTAAAGATGTACCGCCATATAGTATTGTTGCCGGCAATCCCGCAAAGATAATACGCTATAGATTTTTTGATTATATAATCGAGCAATTACTTGAAATTCAATGGTGGGATTGGGATTATGATAAAATCACTAGAAATATTCCAACAATTGTTGGAGCAGATATCGAAAAATTAACACAGGCAGAATAATAATTATGGATATAACTACTAACGACATTAATCACAATGACCACCACACCCCTCACGGTTGGAGGCGGTGGCTTTTTTCTACTAATCACAAAGATATCGGCATTATGTATATCATATTTGCCGTTTTTGCCGGAATTGTCGGCGGGTTATTTTCTCTTCTCTTTAGGTTAGAACTTGCAATGCCCGGCGGAACATTCCTTAACCATGATTTCCAGCTATATAACGTGCTTATCACAGCACATGCGGTTATTATGGTATTCTTTATGATTATGCCGGCTTTATTCGGCGGATTCGGTAATTACTTTGTACCTCTATTAATAGGGGCACCTGATATGGCATTTCCACGCCTTAACAATATAAGTTTTTGGCTGTTAGTTCCTGCTTTTATCTTACTTATGGGATCAGCTTTTGTTGACGGCGGACCAGGAACGGGCTGGACGCTCTACCCTCCTTTAAGTAATTTGAGCGGTCACCCGGGAGCAGCAGTCGATATGGCTATTTTCAGCTTACATTTAACGGGTCTTTCATCAATCCTCGGATCAATTAACTTAATCGTTACTATCTTTAATATGAGAGCACCAGGGATGGGGTTGTTTAAAATGCCGTTATTTGTTTGGTCTATTTTAGTAACTGCATTCCTCATAATTCTAGCAATGCCGGTACTTGGCGGAGCTATCACTATGCTACTTACCGATCGTAACTTTGGCACTACTTTCTTTAAACCCGACGGCGGCGGTGATCCCGTATTATTTCAGCATTTATTTTGGTTTTTCGGTCATCCTGAAGTATATATCGTAATACTTCCGGGCTTTGGTATAGTAAGTCAGATTATCTCAACTTTTTCACGCAAACCTATATTCGGCTATCAAGGTATGGTTGGAGCTATGGTAATAATAGGCTTTGTCGGGTTTATTGTATGGGCTCACCATATGTTTACGGTTGGGCTTTCTTATAATGCACTTATATATTTCACTGCCGGAACAATGATTATAGCAGTTCCGACAGGTATCAAAATATTTAGCTGGATAGCGACTATGTGGGGCGGTTCTATTACGTTCCCAACACCTATGCTATTTTCAATAGGATTTATCATATTATTCACGATTGGCGGCGTAACCGGCATAATTCTATCAAATTCGGCACTTGATAGAGTACTGCATGATACATATTACGTTGTTGCACATTTCCATTATACGATGTCGCTCGGTGCTTTATTTACGGCATTTGCAGGATTTTATTATTGGTTTGGTAAAATGTCAGGCAAACAATATCCAGAAGTTTTAGGTAAAATTCATTTTTGGATTACCTTTATAGGCGTTAATTTAACTTTCTTTCCGCAGCATTTTTTAGGTCTTGCGGGCATGCCAAGAAGAATACCGGATTACCCTGAGGCTTTCGCCGGCTGGAATATGGTTTCATCGATAGGAGCAGGTATCTCTATGTTTGCTGCTCTTTATTTTGTATTTATCGTTTTCTATACTTTAAAATACGGCAAAAATTGCCCAGCGAATCCTTGGGGTGACGGTGCTGATACGCTTGAGTGGACACTTACCTCTCCACCGCCGTTTCATACATTTGAAACACCACCTTGTATTGAAGAGTAAATATAATTATATATCATTCCTGCGGAATATAACGAAAGTAGGAATCCAGTAACCTCTAATGTCATCCCGCGAGCTTGTAGCGGGATCCAGTATTTTTTAATTTTTTTCTGGATACCGTGGTCAAGCCACGGTATGACACAGAAAAGAGCTGGATTCCCGCCTACGCGGGAATGACATAACTGATACACAAGTAGTAAAACGATAACAAAATGCATAAAAAACCGATAATAGGTGTTACACCTGATTTAGCTCAAAATTGTGAAAAATATACTTACGCTGCTTTTCCATGGTATGCCTTGCGGAAAAACTATACCGATGCGATTATTGCAGCCGGCGGTGTACCGCTATTATTACCTTATCAAAGCGAAACTATAGATCAGCTTATAAACCTTGTTGACGGCGTTGTAATTCCAGGCGGTGATGAGGATATACATCCTAAATTTTATGAACCGGAATACGCCGAAGATATAGTAATTTCTAATGAAGAACGTGATAATTTTGAGATATTAGTTTTAAAGAAAGCATTGGAGAGAGATATTCCTGTTTTAGGTATATGCCGAGGTATGCAGTTATTAAACGTTATTTTCAAGGGTACGCTTATTAAACATATTCCTGATTATATTGAAACTATAATGAATCATACCCAGCCTCCACCTAAAAATATAGTTTCGCATGCAATTAATATAGAGGCAAATACTCAGCTTGCTAGGATAGCAAATAATAATCTAAGAACAATGGTTAATTCGACCCATCACCAGGCTGTTAAACAACTTGGTAACGATCTTATCGTATCTGCAAAAGCAGAAGACGGAATAATTGAAGCCATTGAATCGACAAAACATAAATTTGTTATAGGCGTTCAGTGGCATCCTGAATATCTTAATGATAATGGAGTAGATTTAGAATTATTTAAAGAGCTAGTAAATATCACCAATAGCAAATTACTTATGTAATTCGCTATTCGTGTTAAATAAATATTAGTTTTCAATATTATCAGATGAACATATTACAAACGCTTTATTATATTCATATCCAAGCGGCCAACAACATACGGAATTTTTAGAGCGTTCACATACAAATGTAGAACCTCTACCATTATCTCCTAGTTGATACTGACCATAAATTACAGGTCCACATTGTTCTTGCCAAGCAATTGAATATTTTACCCGATTATCTTGCACATCCCATTGTTGTAAACAGCCGCTAATAATACAATTTGTTTCAGCTGCAAATAGTTTAACCAATTTTTGTATTACCAAATCTTCTTGTTGTGCTACCTGTATATTATCACAATAAGCTATATGGGAGTTTAAATTATTAGCATAAGCTCCGAGACTATAATAGTAAATAATATAATAAAAATTTTCATATGATACCTTATTTATAAAATTCAAATTAATATATTTAAAGATACTTAATAAGAAATAAATAATCAAATATTATTTATTGTACTACACGATCGTTTTAAATAAGATTTGTTTCGGACCTTTGATCTGCTATATTTATCGTCAAAAACATTATTTATGGCTGCTGATTATTCTTTTTTGGAAAGTTTTGCTGAATATATCATTGATAAATTAGGTAAAGGTGAAGAGGTTCAAATAATATTACCTAATAATTTTTCATGTTTAGAATTAAAGAAGATTTTAACCGATAAATATAAAATCAAATTACCTGTCATTATTCCTTTTACTTCTATTATTTCAAAAAAAAATCTCGATTCGGATTATGTATCTAAAATAGAAGAATTATTTATTTTATCGGAAATCATCACCGAATATAAAGAATTACCTTTTAATATTGAAGAATCACTAAAAGCCGCAGAAATTCTAAGAAAATTGTTTAATGATCTTATACTCAATAATATCGATATAAAATTAATTGAAGTCTATAACAATTCTAACTATTGGCAAAAGATTTATAAATTTCTAGAATATTGCTTTTTGAGATGGCAAGAAGAAATATCGCTTATAGTGAATTCAGCCTCATTTGGTGACAGGCGTGAGGAGCGAAGCCTATATACTAATAGGCGAGACGACGAGCAACGAAGCACCAAGTGGGGATCAATTCACTATACTCAAAAACAAACTAAAGCAGTTTATAAATTAAAGCTATTACAAGAAGAAATAATAAAGATAAAAAATGGTCATAAGCAGATAATACTCGCCGGAATATTTAAACCTGATCCTTTCCTAAAAAAATTTGAGGAAGAATTAAAAGATTATATAATTCATTATAATCCAAGCTTAAGTGCAACAGACTTCTTGCATAACGTAGCTAATAAGGAGGAATTTGTAGGAGACACGGAACGCAGAACCGCAGCGTACACAAACGTACGTGAGGATTCGAGTACCGGATCGACGCACAAATTACCCTTAGAAGCAAGTTATGCAAGAAGTCTAAGTAATATATCTTATTTAGAACCTAATGATATCTATGAAGAAGCTAAACAAATAGCTTATATATGTAGCCGTAATAAAGATAAACGGATTGCAATCGTTACAGATAATAATAAGCTTAAAAGAGTATATTGTAATTTTTTAGATAAATATGAAGATCTACTAGGTAATGATTTAAGGCTTACTAATATCGGTGAATTACTAACTTCCATTATTAAAATATTATGTAATAATTTTGATCTAAAAACCTTATTTTTATTACTTAAAAATCCTTTAATTAATTGTCCTATGGTACAAAAATTAGAGTTAATGCTATCTAATAAAAACCGTTTTATATCTTCACCGAAATATTTATTGCAATTACAATTTGATAATGAGGATATAAGGGAATATTGCCGTAACTTAATAGATATTTTATTTACCGATACTCCACATAATATACAAGATATTTTAGTAGCTGCTAAAGAAATAGCTGAAAAACTTTTGCCTACTATTTGGGCAAAAGAAGGAGGAGCAAAATTACTTGAATTTTTAACAAATTTAACTGCATATAGTAAATATATAAATCTAACGGATAAAAAAGATTTTCCTAAAATTTTCTCTTTTTTACTTTCTAATATCAAATATTACAAAAATACCGAATCTGCTAATATAATTATCGGCTCACCTGCAGATTTAGTATTATGCGAATTCGACTTAATTATATTACCGCATTTTAATAATGAAAACTGGTCTCCTAATAAAAAAGCTCACCCATGGCTTAGCAAGAAAGCTTTGCAGATACTAAATATAGATTACGATGAAATCGGTTCTACTCTATATTCAGATTACTTCAATTTATTTCTACAAAATAAACAAGTAATTATACTAAACGCTAAAAAATATGATGGAAAATTAACAACCACTTCTAATTTATTTTTGAAGCTGCAGAAGGACTGTGTGTCATCCCGCGACTCGATCGCGGGATCCAGTAATTATATGGATACCGTGGTCAAGCCACGGTATAACAATGAGTCTACAGCCCTCAACACCTTTTTCCCAACCACCTTATCAGTAACCGATATAGAAACATTAATAAGAAACCCATACGGTTTTTATGCTAAGAAAATTCTTGGATTACGTAAAAAAGATGATATATGGGAAGAGCCTAAAATATCGGATTTCGGTAGTTTTATTCATAAAGTTTTGGAGGAATATTCTAAAAATTATGACACACAATATATTAATTTAAATTTGCTTGATAAACAAAATGCTTTAATAAATATCGGTAATCATATTTTATATAGTACTATTTTACCGGTATATACAAAAAAAGCTTGGCAAATAAAACTTGTAGCTTTCAGTAAAGCCTTCATTTTATTTGATATAGAACGCCGAAAAAATTGTAAAGAAATCTATTTTGAGATTAAAGGGGAATTACGACTAAATATTGCAGGTCAAGATATAAAAATAATCGGTATAGCTGACCGAATTGAAATAAGTAAATCAAACAATATAACTATACTTGATTATAAAACCGGCACTATTCCAACTAAAAAAGAAATAGAGCTTGGACTCTCACCTCAACTTATTATAGAAAGCTTCATGTTACTCGAAAACGGATTTACAGAATGTCATTCCCGCGAAAGCGGGAATCCAGTTATAAATCAAGAAATCACTATTGCTTACGTAAAAATAACTAGTACCGATCCTTACATACAAACAACGGAAATAGCTTTAAACATCGAAACTTTAAATAGACATAAAGCAGGATTAGTAAAATTACTTGAACATTATATTACAAATAAATTCTTTTCTTATGATTTGAATTTATCAAAGTATAATGATTATTTGCATTTGAGTCGATGTCATACCGCGACTTGATCGCGGTATCCATAAAAAAATTGGCAGTATACGTAATTTTGATATTTTTGCTGGATACCGCGATCAAGTCGCGGTATGACAAGCAAGATCCACTACTACAACCCCATCACTAACTTAAATCCTTTATTTTTAATAATCTTACTATCTGTATTATAAATAATCGGATCGTTAATTTTTTCATGACCGAATCTATTTGTTTTAAATACCGGAATATTTAAACTATCTGCAAAATTACGAAGCACTAACATTGTGCCTTCAGAATCTTTATCAAATGAACCAAATATTATGGCCTTAACATCCTCAAGCAACCCTGCTTGCTTTAAGTGCAAAAGCTCACGATCTAATCTAAAAGCAACTACATTCACATCTTCTAAGAAAAGAATTGTGCCCCTAGTTTTTATCTGCCAATTTGTACCTATACTAGTTTGCAGCATAGTTAAGTTACCGCCTGTTAGTTTGCCGTTAACAAGATCGCTTGATTTTGCTATATCGTTAAGAGGCACTAAATTATCTATAGTAACCTGCTTTACTTTACCTTTCAATATTTCAGCAAGCTTGGTAAAATTGCTTTGATCTTTATCAGGTTTTAATAAATCGGCTATATTACTGCCGTGAATAGTTTTCCATCCCCATTCTTGCGATAAAAAAAGATGTAAAGCCGTTATATCACTATACCCTATAAAGAACTTTTCTTTAAGCGGCTTTGAGAGTTTTTGTAAGTATAGAATTAATCTAGCCGAGCCATAACCTCCGCGTAAACCCCATACTGCATTATCGGACTCATCAAATAATGCATCTTGTAAACAATTAAATCTTACCTCATCACTACTTGCAAGAAACGGTAACTTACTTTTGGCAAAACATTTAGAGGAAATCTGTAAATTTAGTCCATTAATATTTTTTAAATCCGACAAGGTTTTATTATCAGCCCCTGAAGCAGGAGCAACAACGGTAATAGGGATATTTTTTAGGCTATTAGCAGCAGAAAAAGCTGAAATTGAAAATAATAATATTATTAGTAAAGATAAATTTTTAAGAATCATGAATATAATTGATAGGTATTTGTGGGTATTATTCTTTTTCTTATGTCATTCCCGCAGAAGGGCTTTGTTGCATATGGATCTACAGTATACTCAGTGTCATACCGTGTCCCCTCCACGGTATCCAAAAAAGCAACTTATTATACTAATAATTTTAGTATTTTTAACTGAATCCCGTGATCAAGTCACGGGAATAACAATTAAAAAATTGATTAGCCGTTATAATCACAATCAAATAAATGCGAAACATTAGAAATTTCCATTTCTTCTTCATGTATTTGTTTATCACTATAAGTTTTTAAAGAGTTATATTCTTGTTCAAAACCAGGCATTATTGCATTTGCTTTTTGAGCAATTGCTTTTGCAACTTTGAAACTGACTTGTTTTTTACAGAACATATGTGCTAATACTAACTCTAATTCTTTTTGTATTAGATATTTAAATTCTGTAGGTAATAAGTCTTTATAAAATTCCAATTCTTCAAATTCTTGTTCTTTAAATAGTTTTATAAAGTCTCCAACATTATACTTTTCACCATTAGTAAGCGTCACTTCAGATTCTAGTGGTTTTGATATAACTTCTATATCCGACTCAGCATCAGACTCTAAATCTGAATGATTTTCTTCATTCAGGTTACCTTCAATTTTATCTGCATCTTGTACACTTAGTTCTATTTTATTCTCGAAAGAGACATATGGGTTTGTTATACCATATTTTTCTAAAAACTCTTTCGTTGGAATATTTTCCCATTTCGCAGGATAGTTCCCCATATCTTTAAGGGCAGCACCCACACATCCATCAACATTAATACTTAATTTATTAGCAAAATGCATGAATGCTGCTACACCATCAAGCTTTAATTGAGAAAAATATTGTTTGAATCCAGGCGTTATATCACTTATTGCACTAGAATGTTGTGTTTCATGTAAAGCTTTTTCTACTAATTCAACTTGATTTGAACTAAATTTCTCTTGATTATAAAAACTATTAATTTCCTTAAGCAAATCAGTATTAGGAGCAATTTTTGACCAAAACTCCGCATATGTTATATTATATTTTTTAAATAATTCTTCAGTCGGCATACCATTCCACTGAGCAGGATAATTTCCCATATCTTTAAGAGTAGTAGCAACACATCCATAAGGATTAATACCTAGCGTACTAGCAGTATTCATAAATGATACTACGCCATCCAAATTTAATTTTGAGAAATAATTTTTAAATTCAGCAGTTACATCATTTACTTCAATACTACGTTTTGCTTCTGCTAAAGCCTTTTCTACTAATTCTTCTTGACTGGCTTGTTGTGTCGTTACAGTAATATTATTACTCTTAATAGTAGCCTCAAGTGCATTTTTAGTACTAGCATTCAAGTGAGATACTAAGTTTTCATATTGGGTTATGTTACTTTTAGCTTCTTTTAAAACTCTTACTATATCCTTAAATGTAGAAACCTGGGGTGAATGTTTCCCATCTGTCGTACTTGTCATCCAATTCCATTTAAAATATTCAAACCCTCCATCATACTTTGGGATTTCAACATGTGCAGATTTATCGTCATATCTAATGCCAATTGCATCAAGATCTTGTTTATATTTCTTTACTTGAGTATCCAAGGGATTACGAATATGTTTTTTATAATGACTTTCTAATTTTTTCATAACTTTTCCTCCTTAATTTATATTTTTAATTATTTCCATATCTTATATATTACTATGTGTCAAAATAAAATATTAATAAAAATTAACTTTTTGATATACCGCAAGCATGTAAGTCACGTTTAAAATATAAATTATTATTTTTATTCAAAATTGTTCGGTAAATTTGGACATTTTCAAGTACTCTTTGAACGTAATCTCTTGTTTCTCGATAAGGTATAAGTTCTATCCAGTCAATAACTTTTCGTGTATCTTTTATATCCCTTGGATCACCGAACCTATCTATCCATTTTACTACATTATGACTTCCGGCATTGTAAGAAGCAATAGACAGAATATAGGAACCTTTATGATCATCTAATAATTTTTTGAAATGATGCGAGCCAAGTTTAATATTATATACCGGATTTCTAGTTAAATCTGCTACATTACATTTAACATTTATGGATCTTGCGGTATCACAAGCAGTACCTTTAATAAGTTGCATGAGACCCATAGCATTTGCATAACTTACTGCTTTATGATCAAAAACCGATTCCTGTCTAATTATTCCATAAGTTAAATGAGGTGGGATAGGTAAACCTGCTAGATTATACGGAGTCGGAAAAGCACAATCCGGAATAAAAGCATTATTTTGGGCAGCAATTTTTGCCACCTCAACCATATGATTAGTATTATTATTTGCTTTAATAATATTTGCAATTATTTGAATTTCTACAGGATTTTTAGTATTTTTAATCGCTGCTTTGGAATATATCATGGCTAAGTAGTTTTTATTATATTTAACCAGTAACCTTATTGCTTTAATAATCTCTTTATTTTCTATAGTTTTCCTTTCTTCAGAAGTTATTACAGGAATAGGAGGCAAAACTAGCTTTGTCCTATTTAATTCAATATTTGCTACCTGCCCGTAAAAGGTAAAAGAATATTTGGCTGCCTGCTCGTAAAATTTTCTAGCCATTTGCTGATCGCCTTTTGCTTCATAAGTGCGACCGAGCCAATAAAACCCACGTGCCAAACTAATCGGAGTCTTAACAACTTTAATAAACTTATTAAAATGTACTAATGCTTGATCAGGCTTTTTAAAAAAACTTAAAGAAAGCCAGCCGGCAAGCCACTCCTGCTCTCTTATGGTTTCAGGACAAGTAGCAAAAGGAAGCGTTGCCATTTTATAGCTACCTGCAAAATCTTTATAATCGATCAATTCACGAGCATAATAAGATTGAATGCGGCACCATTTAGCAAAATGTTTACGGTTATTTTTGGCTTTCTTAAACAAAGTAATAACTTCCTTTGTAGGCTTTTGCGTTTTTTGAGAATCTAAATAACGATATAACAAACCGGAAGTATAGTATTTTTCAGGAACGCTTCTAAAAAATTTTTCAGCATTTGGTGATTTATTAATAATCGCAATTTGTGCTTTAAAAGAATTACGATAGCCTTGATCTACATATTTTAGGGATTGCTCAGCAGACCTAATATCATTTTTCCATAAATGTTCTTCTATTCGCTCTAAATGATCACTCACAGTTAAATATTTATGCCACTTATTGTAATATGCATTTTCTTCTTCAGGAGTGAAATTGGCATATACCCAAGCTTCCTTAATAACAGGTAATAATATTTTCTGATCTTTGATTAAACTACTTGCAGCAATTGCATAAAATTTATAACCTTTACCAGTAAGAGGCGGATGTTTACTAAACCAATCAAAAATTACTTTTTTATTCGTACTATTATTTAAATATTCTTCCGCCCTTTCTTCAAGCAGCTTACTTTGAGGCCAATCCGGATTATCACGTAAAAACTTTATTACCTGTTCAAAACTATTATCTGAATATTTATTATCCAAAAATTTTTGCGAAAGCACAATTTTTGTTAAAGCTTTACTATTTACTTCTAAAGCTAAATCCTCGGCTTGTAACCAATTTTTTTGATCGATATAGGTAAAGATTTGTTTGATATTATCTACAGGATCGGAATTAGCATTTACCTTTAAAGCTGCTAATAAGAATATAGCAATTAATAATTTTATTTTCATAAATATATAAGATTATTTCATAGTTTTTATGTCATTCCTGCGAAAGCAGGAATGACATAAGGGCTAACTAAACACCCGTAGAGCCGAAGCCGCCGCTACCACGTACTGTGTCCTCAAGCGTACTACTTTCTTCCCATAATATACGTTCGTACTTGGAGATTATCATTTGAGCAATTCGCATGCCTTTTTCTATAATGAAATCTTCTTTACCGAGATTAATAAGAATAACTTTTATTTCGCCTCGATAATCGGCATCAATAGTACCCGGTGAATTGGCAACCGTAATACCGTGTTTAACGGCAAGACCCGAACGAGGTCTTATCTGTGCTTCAAACGAATCCGGTAATGCTATAGCAATACCAGTCGGGATTAGCTGTGTTTCGCCGATTTTTATAATTATAGGTTGCTCATTTGCGGCTATTAAATCCATCCCTGCACTATGCTCTGTAGCATATTCCGGTAAACTACCGAAAAAATTTTCTAGTTTCTTAATTTTAAATTGTGTTATAGTCATATTATTTTATATAAAATTTATCGTTAATAATTTTATTTTCAACAGCATTAATTAAAGAATTAGCAAGATTATCAGTTAATATCTTGCTTCCCATGCCAAGTTTCTTTTTAAGCCAAGGCTGTTTAGCACACAGATATTGAAACTTAATATTATCGCCGAACTTTTCTTTCATTACGCTATACATATCACCTATGCCGTCAATTAAACCGTAATCAAGAGCTGTTTGTCCTGCCCAAAATTCGCCGTTAAATAAAATTTCGTCTTGCTGAGTTAACTTCCCTGCTCTTCTTGTTTTAATATAATCTACGAAATGCTCGTAAACCTGCTTCTGCAAATTTTTGATAATTTTAAGGTCATCTTTATTAATAGGCTGAAAAGGATCCAATACTGATTTATTTTTTCCTTCAGTATAAACTCTTCGCTCTATCCCAAGTTTATTAATTGCTTCATGAAAACCGAATCCGCTTGATACTACTCCAATACTACCAATAACCGAACTTGACAAAGCATATATCCGGTCACCGCTGCAAGCAAGCCAATATCCGCCTGAAGCCGCCATATCTTCAATAAAACTATAAATTTTTATTTTATTTTCTTTAGCAAGGTCACGAATACGTTTTGCAATAAGTTCAGATTGTACCGGAGAACCACCGGGAGAATTAATAATTAAACATAACGCTTTTAATTTCTTTATTTTAAAAGCTTTTTCTATTAGCTCATTTAATGATTCTAACGTAAGCCCCGATTGCACGGTACTTACTTTACCGATAACGCCGCTAAGGCGTAAAACTGCAATCACATCTTTAGAATCACCAAAAACCGAAGCAACTAATTGGTCTAATTTACTTATCTGCCTTTTGGTTATTATCTGATCAAATTCTGCACCCGCAATAGTCGATTTATTCACTTCATTCATTAATTTTGCTCATTTTTAATTTGTATATTACTTTCCTTCATTGTATCCTTTTTTATTGGCTGCAAAGGCTTAGCCGGTTTATTAAGAGATTGCTCATTGTCACTATTCTTAGGCTCAGGATAATTTCCTGGGATAGACGATAAAATGGTTTCTCTAGTCTTCTCATCATACCAATTCGTATTACCGACAAAGCTAGTTACTATTTTGCCGTTTGGGTCTATTAATATGCTAGTAGGTCGACTTACTATACTTAAAGCTTCAAATAGTTGATTTCTATAATCATAGTAAAGCGGTAAATATTTTATTTGATAACTTTTAAAAAATTCCTTAATAACTTTTACATCTTGATAATCGTCTGAAATCGGAATTACTGAAAAAGGTAAATTCCTGAAATCTTTTTGCAACATATCAAGAGCCGGCATCTCATTAACGCACGAAGCACTCCAAGTAGCCCAAAATACTAACAATATAGTCTTTCCTTCAAACTGATCAAGAGAATATTGATTTTTTTCTTCATCAAAAAAAATTACGTTATCAGGAACGCTTGAACCTCTTAAAAATTCTAATTTATCCTGATGCTTAGCGTAAATTTTAGGAAAAAAAATTGTTATAGATAATAAAAATACTATAATATATAAAAAATATTTATTATAATTTCTTAAGGTCATATAATAATTTATGTAATGAAAACATTTTATTTATTCTTATTAATGTTTATATGCGTTATATTATGCGGTTGCGGTATAAAAAAACCTTTAGAAGCACCGCAGAAGGAAGCACTATTGTCATCCCGCGACTCGATCGCGGGATCCAGTCTTTTTTAATTTTTTTTTGGATACCGTGGAGGGGCCACGGTATGACCTAGAGTGCGGTTTTCGATCTATGCAACAACGCCCCGCCGATCAAGGAACTAGCATGACATTATTAATACCTCTTAAGCGTCGTACCGTGTAATACTAAATCAAAACAATACGACACTATATTTTCTTGCGGTTCAATCAATATCGGATTCACTTCACCGCACTCATTATCACACATATTGTTATTAGATAAATCTAAGCGTGTTTCTAAGGTAGTAAGGCTAGAATGCTCTACTCTTATATTTGCACTTCTTAAATAACGAGAAGATTTATAAGGTAACATACTAATGAAGTAATATTCTCCTTTATTATTAGTAGTAGCAGTACCGGAACCGGTAAAGCTTGAATCGCTTTCACTTGTAAATCTTCTTTTATCAACTCTAGTTTTTAAAGGTTCATAAGGATATTTACCGCCGCGTCCTGCCTGCCATAAATAAACTTTAGCATCTGCAACCGGTACACAATTTTGATCTAATACTTTTCCTTTAATTAATATTCTTTCACCGTAAAATTTTGATAATCTTCCTGTTTTACGTAATAAATTATTAGTAGTTTCAAAAACTTTCGGTTCATAATCATTAAATATATTTCTAGTAATTTTACAACGATTAAGCTTATTAGGGTAAGTTTTAGAAGCAGCAAACATGTTTAATGTCCATAAACATAAAAAACAAAATATAAATTTTTTCACTTTTCACCACTTTTATATTTATTAAATTCTGCATCTAAATTTAGATCAATTATTTATATTAATCAAATTATTTTTATTCTCATTTGATTATTAAGTAATTGATTGTTATAGTAAACTTTGTTATACCAAAATATTATATATATGCAAAAATTTTTATCTTTAATAATTGTAATTCTAATACTTTACAATATAGTAAAGTTAAAAATATCTCCCGACAACAATAATCCTACAACTGTAGAGCAAACGGCTTCAAATAATTCATCTACCGATGAAAACCAAACTAGTATAAATAATGAACCCCCTATTTCATTAAACGGTAATTTATTTGAACGTACAGTTTCAAAAATAGTAATAAATGCTCTTAAAACCGAAGAAGGGAAAGCATTCTTTGAAAATATTTTACAGCCGTTAAATGGACCTATCAATCCTAATGATTACACTATTGAAGTACGTAAGGATTTAG
Organism: Rickettsia sp. 109562A South Dakota; assembly: GCF_055791265.1. Classification (NCBI taxonomy): domain Bacteria; kingdom Pseudomonadati; phylum Pseudomonadota; class Alphaproteobacteria; order Rickettsiales; family Rickettsiaceae; genus Rickettsia; species Rickettsia sp. 109562A South Dakota. The sequence goes on along the minus strand of NZ_CM147703.1, from coordinate 947,497 downwards.
TAAAAACGCTGTTTAAAATTAATACGCTTGGTAGCGGTAATATCGGTCCCGCTTCTTGTGGACATGTAGTTACCGTATTTTATCAAATATCGGATATCAATAATAATTTAATATCGGAAGATACTAAAACTTTTACTTTAGGCTCTGCTCCTATAATGCTTGGCTTAGATAATGTAATAATCGGTATGATGGTAGGAGAAGCACGAGAAGCTATTATTCCGGCAAAATACGCCATTAATAATAGTAATAATATTATCTTCGATCATGCTTATAATTATAAAGTTAATGTAATGTTAAAATCTATATTACCGCAAAATTTTATTAAAAGTAATGAGGTTAAAATTTATGACGATGAGATAGCTTATCGTGTTCCTTTATTATGTGGTGAAAAAGTAAGTTTTAATGCTAAAATTACTCGCTTATCAAACGGTAAAATATTATATGACTCAAAAGCAAAAGGACAAAAAATAGATATGAAAATCGGCGATATTACATATCCTTTAATTTTTTCTTACGCCTTGCAAGGTAAAGTACCGGTTGGAACACGCAGTGTTATTGCTGAAGGCAAAACTTTTAAAGCCTTAGGTTCTAATATAAATAAAATTATTTCTCATGAATCATTACCGATAAATGAATATCTTTTACTTGAACTTAATGATTTTAAACAAAATTAAATAAATATGAAACAACATACAATATCGGATAACAAAAAACAAAAAAATTATATTTTATTATCTATCCTTGTCATAATGATAATAATTGTATATCTTATAGCTTTAATAAAAATTGCAGGATAAATTTTGTGTTTATTAAAAATTTGAAACATAAATGAAGAATATTTAATTTGGAAAAGAGTAATTGGTCTAAATTCCTCGGAGCGTAGCATATATTATTATAAGACTTTGCACCAATTTTCAAATTAAACGAGTATATAAGAATCTTACTTTAAACTTTAATTAAGCTAGGAATTTAGTATGGAAATTATTAAAAAAAACAAAAATATTATTATAATAGTAGGTTTAATATTTCTAGCAGCAATCATTTATATCTCTACAAATAAGAGTGCTAACAATAAAACAAATGATAATATATTAGAAGTAAAGATAGCTATAAAAGATCATAAATTTGTTCCGAATATAGTTGAAGTACCGAAATCTACTAAGATAAGGTTAATTGTTCATAATGAAGATGATACGGTAGAAGAATTTGAAAGTCATGATTTACATCGTGAAAAAATAGTTATGCCAAATGAGTCAATAAATATTATACTTGCACCGCTTAATCCTGGAAAATATGAATTTTTTGGAGATTTTCATCACGATACGGCTCAGGGTTTTATAATTGTTAATGATTAGATAAAAATATGTTTAAAATTGCTTTAGTAGTGTTTCGTGAATGTTTAGAAATATCTTTATTACTTGGTGTAATACTCGCCGTAACAAAACAAATAGAAAAATCTCGTCTTTATATTATTGCCGGAGTAATGCTTGGAGTAGTATTTGCTTCAATTTTTGCATTTTTTACACGTAAATTATCTTTATCTTTTGGCGGAATAGGAGACGAGTTATTCGATTCCGGAATTATGATACTAATAACAATTCTGATTAGCTGGACAATAATATGGATGCAAGGTTACGGTATAAAAGTAAAGCAACATATAAACGACTTATCAGTAAAAATTCATGAAGGTAATGCCAGTTATTTCATGTTGGTTTTTTTAGTTGCCACTACTATATTACGAGAAGGTGCAGAAATTATTATTTTAGTATATAGCATATCCTCAGTTGAAACAATGTCAAGCAGTATTTACTTGCAAGGAGTAATAATAGGTGCTACAAGTGGCTTCTTACTTGGTTTAGTAATATATTTCGGTTTAATTAAGATTGCTAATCAAAAATATATTTTTAAAATCTCTACCATATTATTAATGCTAATAGCAGGCGGATTTGCAGCAAGTGCGGCAGGTATTCTAACTTCTTCCGGTCTAGTTATGTTTTTATCCGATCAACTTTGGGATAGTTCATGGTTAGTAGCAGATAGAAGTATGGTCGGCAAAATCTTACATATTGTTACCGGTTATATTGCAAGACCTAACGGACTGCAAGTACTTGCTTATTTTACTACTATATTACTGATAAATATTTTCATACAAATAAAATTAAGATATTCCAAAAATACCTTAATATCAGTACAAACAAATGAATCAAATTAATTTTATTAAAGAGAGCAATTAAATTAAATATGTTAAAACTTTTATCAGAAATTGGTCCGGTAATAGCATTTTTTGCAGGCTTTTTTTATGGAGGCGGTATACAAAACGCTACTCTTTATATGCTTATTACAGCCGTTATTTGCGTCACTATTTGTTATTTTGTAGATAAAAAAGTATCAAAACTTTCTATTATTTCCGTATCGGTTTTATTAGTTTCAGGGAGTATAACTTTAATTAGCGGCAATTCGATGTATATAAAAATCAAACCTACTATATTATATGTTATGTTTGGAATAATATTTCTCATGAGCGGTATAAGGAAAAATCCTTTCATTAAATATGCTTTAGAGAGCATAGTACGTCTTAAAGAGGAAAGTTGGATAACTTTAAGCTATAGGACAGCAACTTTTTTCTTTTTTATGGCTGTAGTTAATGAAGTAGTTTGGCGTAATTTCTCAGATGAAACATGGGTAAAATTCAAAGTATTCGGAGTAATACCTATTACCTTTATATTTATCTTACTGCAATTACCTCTTTTATTAAAGAATAAATTACCGGATAGTAAGATATGATTTATATAAAAAATATATTAGACTTCTTGCATAACCTATCTTATAAAGAGGAATTTGAAGGAAACACTTCACCTCGCACCGCAGCGTATATAGACAATCGCGCAGATGCGAGTACCGGATTGACGTACAAATTACCTTTAGAAGGAGGTTATCCAAGAAGTCTATTAAGAATTTTAATTTTTATAGCTCTCTCTTTTAATTTATCCGCTTGTTTACCTGCCATATTTACCGCAGCAACCACTACCGGCATTGTTGCCTCAAAAGATCAACCAATATCTGACACATTAAATGATTCAAGGATTTCTGCGGGTATTAAAGCTGATTTAGTAAAAAATAATTTTAGAGATTTAGGAGCTAAAATAAAGGTCGAAGTATCACAAGGAAGAGTATTATTAACAGGAAATATTCAAAAAGAACCGGATGCATTAAAAGCCGTAGAAATTGCTTGGAATCAAAAAGGTGTAAAAGAAGTTATTAATGAGTTAAAAGTAAATAAAAACAGTAATCATTTTGACTTAGCCCAATATACTAAAGATAGTATGATAACCACGCAAATTAAAGCTAAAAATTTAGTCAGAAAAGACATTAAATTTGCTAATTATACTATTCTAACTATAGATAATATTGTTTATTTATTTGGAGTTGCAAGATCAGAAGAAGAGCTAGAAAAACTCGCTTCTATTGCATCAAAAATAAAAGGTGTTGAAAAAGTTGTGTGTTACGCTAAAATAATGTATAACTTTAATAAGCATGATGATGATACGACACCATAAACTTAGTTTATTAATTTTATTAATTTTTTGTTTTGGTCTAAGCGGTTGTAATACCTCAAAAAAATTACCTTATTCCCACAAATATTCATACAAAGAATTATCAAAAGATGATCCTCATAATCTAACTTATAAAGGGCATTATAAAGTCGGTAAAAATTATAAAATAAAAGGGAAAACTTACAAACCTCACAATCCTAAATCTTTTACCGAAACAGGCTATGCATCATGGTATGGTGGGCGTAAAGACGGTTTCCACGGTAAGAAAACAGCTAACGGCGATAGATTTAATAGAAATCTATTAACTGCTGCACATAAAACTCTTCCACTTCCCTGTTTAGTCAAAGTTACCAACAAAGCTAATAATAAATCAGTAATTTTAATGGTTAATGATAGAGGTCCTTTTAAGAAAAATCGTATAATAGATGTTTCTCAAAAAGCGGCTGAAATTTTAGCATTTAAAAATCAAGGTATAACTAAAGTAAAAGTAGAATATTTACCTGATGAAACCGAGAAGTTTCTAAAAAATATTAATTTAAAAAAACCGCAAAGTAAAACTTTAGCTAAAAACTCTAAAAAATCTTCATCTACTAAAGTAACAAAAAACGGTAAATGTAGTATTAACTGTCATGTAAAACTTGTGAATTTAAAATATAAGCTGGCAGTAAATCCTTAGAAGGTGCATGGATATTAAATCATCATTACGAGGAAATTTAGACTTTGTTGCATGGCTCGAAAAGCGTCATTGCGAACGACTAAAAGGAGCGTGGCAATCTAGAAAAAGTAATAAAAATGCTATAAATTAGCATTTTTATTCTTCCTTGCTTTGTCAAAACTTACAGTTTTTCCTCGCAATGACGAAAAAATACGAGCCATGCAACAAAGCCGCTAAAAGCGGCAATCCAGAAAAAAATAATATATCAACTACGTATATTCTTTTTCTTTATTATTTTTGATTTAGCTTTTGTAGTAGATTTATTATTAGACGCAAGCTTGATTGAAGGCTTAGCGGCTATAGGCTTAATATTAAAATACTGATCCAACAATCCAATCATTTTTTGATCACGAGATACGGCACTTTTGCCGCCTGTAACAACGGCAATCAATGATTTACCGTTTCTAGAAGCAGTAGTTACTAAATTATAACCTGCAGGCGTATGAAAGCCTGTTTTCATACCTTCCGCACCTTGATAATTTTTAGTAACTCTATTGTGTCCGTTTATTATGTTTCCACGAAATACGAAGCTGGTTTTAGAAAATAACGGATAATATTTAGGATAATCTCTCTTCAGGGCCATAGCAAGTTTAGCCATATCTCTTGCGGTAGTTTGCTGCAATGGGTCATGCCAACCTGAAGCATTTTTAAAATAGGTATTTTTCATACCGAGCTGTTTAGCTTTAACATTCATTAAGTGAGCAAAAGCTTTCTCGGAACCTTTCATATTCTCAGCAACCGTTACGGCAGCATCATTAGCGGATTTTATGATTAACCCATTAATTGCCTCTCGAACGGTTATAGTTTCCCCTGCTTTTAAACCAAGCGTACAAGGCGGCATTTTTGAAGCTTTTGCTGATACAAGTAATTTTTTATCTAAAGGCAACTTACCGGCTTCAATTGATTCAAACATTAAGTATAGAGTCATTAGCTTAGTTAAAGAAGCAGGATAAATCCGAATTTGTGAATTATGGGCCTGCAGCACTTTACCGCTTTTTGCATCAATTACTAAACTAGTTTGAACAGGCGGTTTAGGGGTATTTTTTACAGCTTTCTTTGCTTCGCTTATTGGAGCAAAGAAAAATGTTGCGATAAAAATATAAGGTAATAAAAATTTACTAAACATTTTAAATAAATAAAATATTATTTGCATTAAATCAAGCAGGATTATGTTTTTTCTTTTTGTGTGTCATCCCGCGACTTGATCGCGGGATCCAGTTAAAAATACTAAAATTATTAGTACTTTAAATTGTTTCTCTAGATACCGTGGTCAAGCCACGGTATGACAATAATACTTACTATACTTTAACCTTTTTATTAAGATACATTAATATAAACAAAGCAGGCAAGGCTAAAATTATAGTAAAGATGAAAAAACCGTCCCAACCAAGCATATTTACTAGTTTACCAGCATAAATAGTGACAGTATTGTTACAGAAACTACTTGCACTACTAAGTAAAGCATACTGTGTTGCGGAATATTTCTTATTACATAAATTACTGATATATCCGACTAAAGCAGTAGCACCCATAGCGGCAGCAAAATTCTCTATAGTAATAGCAATTAACAAAGCTTCAAAAGAAGGAGGCTGGTGATTAAGCCAAATAAATGCAAAATGCGTTAAACTTTGGGCAATACCGGTAATAATCAAACCTTTAAAATTCCCCACCCTATACATTACAATACCACCGGCAAAACCACCGACTAAGGTCGCAATCAATCCATAAAGTTTAGCGATTATTGCTATTTCACCTTTTGTATAACCAAGCTCTATATAAAACGGTGAAGCAACCGCTCCAAGCATAGCATCGCCTAATTTAAAAAATATTACCGCGAGTAAAATAGTTACGGCGAATTCTCTTTTGAAAAAATCTTTGAAAGGATTAATGACTGTATAAATCCATGAAGTAATAGAAGTAATATTAATTTTTTCTCTTACTAATTCTTTTTCATTTACTGTTATTATAAAAACGACAGAAACGGCCAATATTATAGCTATAACAAAGAAAGTTAGTTGCCAATTATTTCTGGTTATTTCTGCAAGATATAAAGCGCCCGCCCCTGTAATAAGCATGCCGATTCGATAACCAAGTAAGGCAGTTGCACCGGCTATGCCCTGCGTTTCCTGATCAAACTTATCTATACGCAATGCATCAACGGCAATATCGAAAGTACTAGATAAAAAGCCTAATACTATAGTTAAAAAATATAAAGAAGTTAAAGAAGCTTCAGGGTTTTCTTTGCTCATAGCAATTAGCACTAAAGCCATTAAAGAGCTACATAATATAAGCCAACTTTTTCGATGCCCCCACCTACTTAAAAAAGGTATTTTAAAATTATCGACTAACGGTGACCAAAATACTTTTAACGAATATGATAACCTTGCAACCGCAAAAGTAGTAATAACAGCGATATCTATACCGGATTCTTTTAACCATACCGAAAGAGTAGAAAAAATTATAACCAGCGGCATACCGCTAACTATCCCTAAAATAAATATTTCAAATAATCGATAATCTTTAAAAATCTTGGTAATGAGCATTGTATTATTCCTTGTGTTGATGCCATTTCCGCGTAGGCGGGAATCCAGAAAAAAGTAAAATAACCTTCATAATTTTAATTATTTGTATTTATTAATTACTGGATTCCCGCTTTTAGCTAAGAATGACATGAAGAATTATTTAATAAAAATTAAGAGGTATAAACTATTTACTTTATAAATCAACTATTTCTCTTAATTCTTTATTATATAACCTATAATACTCATCCTTATTCTTAAGTAATTGTGTGTGAGTACCCTGCTCACAAATCTCACCGTTTTTCATGACAATAATATTATCAAGATCGGTAATACTGCTTAAACGATGCGTAATAATTAAAGTGGTTTTTCCTTGGCGTAATTTCTTTAAAGATTCTAGAATTTTCTGTTCGGAAGCTTGGTCTAAGCTACTCGTTGCTTCATCCCAAATTAAAATAGGTGCATCTTTTAGGAAAGCTCTAGCAATCGATAAACGCTGACGCTGACCGCCTGAAAGAGTCGTCCCCTGCACTCCTATCATAGTATCGTAACCGTGCAGCAGATGCATAATAAACTCATGAGCATCGGCATATTTTGCTGCTCTAATTATTTCTTCTCTTGTAGTATCAGCTCGAGCATATGCTATATTTTCGGCAACTGTTGTATCAAATAAATGAGTATCTTGAGTAACTAAGGAAATCTGACCTCTAAGCGAAGTAAGCTTAATATCTTTAATATCATGATTATTAATTAAAATTCTTCCCTCATTTGGATCATAGAAACGCACTAATAAATTACTAAGCGAAGTTTTACCGCTACCTGAACGCCCGACAAACGCAATCATTTTATGAGGTTCTAGCTTTAAATCTATATATTTTATAGCTATTTTACTCTCAAAACTTAAAGCTAATTTTTCAAAAGTAATTTGTGGATTATATAAATCTACTTCTTTAGCATCTTCACGATCTTTAATAAGAGGCTCGCTATCTAAAATATTAAATACTCTTTTAGCAGCTGCAATTCCTTCTTGCAAATTGACGTTTAACGATACTAAGCTTTTAAACGGTCTATAAGCCGCTGCAAAAGAAGCCAAAAACGCAAAAAGAGCACCGGGCGTACTTTTTCCCTCAAGGACTAAATTACCTCCGTACCATACCATCCCCCCGACTGCAAGACCGCTTAACCCCTCCATAATCGGCGAAACCATCGCATCTAACTTAGAAGTTTTCTTATAAAACTCTAAAATATTATTAACAATCAATGACGCTCTATTACTTTCTATTTTTTCACCGACAAAAGATTTTATAATCTTAATTGACTGGAATGTTTCATCGAGCCTAGAAGTATAATGTCCTAGCTCCTCTTGGGATTGCGATGATATTTTACGTATCTTTCTTCCCATTTTTTGTACAGGATAAACAGCAAGCGGAAAAACAAGAAAAACTACGCAAGATAATATCGGTTCTAACTTAAACATCATCCCTATCAAAAATACTACCGTTAGGAAATGTTTAGCACACCCGACAAGCAAATTAGAAACAGCCCCACGCATCAAAGAAATATCATTAGTAAAACGCGATATAAGACGCCCTGAAGATTGGTTTTGAATAAAAGAAATATCGGCAAATAATAAATGCCCATACATTTTCATCTGCACATCGTTTAATACCCTCTGCCCTACAAATTTTATTAGATAATTCTGATAATATTCCGAAATCCCTTTTATAAAAAAAGTAACCGTCAGCACTATCGGCATTATTACAAGCATTTTCCTATCATGCGTTAAAAAAATCTTATCAATAATAGGTTGGACTGCATGAACGATAACAGCCGTACAAATTGCTGCAATAACCATACAAAATATTGCAAAATATATTTTACTTGCATAAGGTTTAACATGCTCTTTTATCAGCCTTTTTATAACGTAAACAGCTGTGTAACTATCATTTAAATTATTATTACTCATTATCGTTAAAAATATTAAATTGATGATGTGATTGATTCGGCACCGGCATTTTTAAATGTTCAAAAGCAGCAATCGTGATTACCCTACCTCTAGGCGTTCTTTGCAGTAAACCTATTTGTATAAGATAAGGCTCTATGGTTTCTTCAAGTGCGTCACGCTGTTCAGACAAGGCGGCTGCGATCGTTTCAATTCCAACGGGACCGCCCTTATAATTAGCCGCTATGAATTTTAAATAACGATAATCGTTGCTATCAAGCCCTATATGATCAACTTCCAAGCGATTTAAACCGAAATCAGCTATTTCTTTATCTACCACCGGTTTACCGTCAACTGCTGCAAAATCTCTTATACGACGAAGCAATCTTAATGCAATTCTTGGCGTTCCTCTACTTCTTTTAGCTATTTCCTCAGAACCGGATTCTGTTAAATCAATATCGAGTAATTTACTCGCTCTGTTTAAAACTTTCTTAAGCTCCTCGTTATTATAAAAATTAAGCCTCATAGGAATGCCGAACCTATCACGCAAAGGATTACTAAGCAGTCCAAGCCTAGTGGTCGCTCCTATTAAAGTAAATTGCGGCAAATTTATTTTCACCGATCTTGCGGCAGGTCCTTCACCGATAATTATATCAAGCTCAAAATCTTCCATAGCAGGATATAAAACCTCTTCAACGGAAGTATTTAAGCGGTGGATTTCATCGATAAATAATACGTCATTCTTTTCAAGATTGGTGAGAATAGCAGCAAGATCGGCTGCCTTAAGTATAGCAGGACCGGAAGTAGATTTGAAATTACCGCCGATTTCGTTAGAGATAATCTTAGCAAGCGTAGTCTTACCAAGCCCAGGTGGACCATAAAATAAAGTATGGTCAAGATGTTCATTTCGAGATTTTGCAGCTTTAATAAATACCGAGAGATTTTCTTTAATTTGCTGCTGACCGACAAATTCTTGCAAATATGACGGTCTTATCGGCAATTCTTGATCATTTTCACTTTTTTCAGGTGATAATATATTAGTCATTATGTGTTTATGCGATAATTTAAATTCCGATGTCATTTCAGTAACGACGGAACATTGTTGCATGAATCCTATGTCATTCCTGCGTAGGCGGGAATGACCTAAAGAACTGTACAAACAATATAATGACTAATAATAGCTAAAAAATAGTTTTATGCTATATTTAATTTATAAATCTATATCTCATTATAAAAGTACCCAATCTACATTTATTGGTTCTTCATATAACACCCAATCGTCACTTAGTTCTTTATTTATGAATGTTATATCTGAAAATTTCAAATAAGATGCTATATGCTTCATTATTTCTAGGGGAAAATAACCTGTTGCCGGATTTTTTGCAATTCTGGTCATTTTAAAAAAATGCTTTTTTATATAATCATCTGCATTTTGGGTTATAGCATCTAAATTGTCATAGTTTACTTTTAGTTCGTTTAAATACTCTTTAAGAGGTAAATTTCGATATAATTTTAAATATTTACAAGTTTCACTATCGGCAACTTCCGGCTTCTTTTTATGAACATCTCTTAAGATCGGTATTATTTCCTTTGCTGCCTCTTTTACTACTTCCTCTGATACATGCTTTATTTTTTTCAAATTTGTAGCAGTAATTTCTCTAATATCTGTAGATAATTGTTTTTCTTGTTCTATTTCTCTTCCGAATATCCATTGTTCTTGCTCAATTGCACAGCTAATAATTTTACTATTTCTTATTGAAGCTAATAACTGTTTTATTGATTCTTTACTTATTTCTCTAGCTAAAGAAAAGCTTAATGAGATAGTGTAATCATTTCTTTCTAAAAAATAAGATATAGCTGCCACTCCTACATCATCTAAATAAATACCCTGCATATCTAAAGCATGAATAGGCAAATCTCGAGAAAACTCTTCAAAGAATCCAAGCACAAAAGATAAGGGATTAAATATTGTATCATGCCTCAAAAAAACTCTAGGGTTTGTTGTTTTTATTAATGGAAGTAGTTCTATTATATCTTGCTGTGTTAAACAACGATTTAATATAAGCGAATTAACATGACTCTTGTTAAAAAAATTATTAAGACTATCTCTAACCTATCTGAGTATGAGAAATAATTTTCTACATTAGGAAGATATAAAACTTTTAAATTAGGTTTCCAAGAAATATTAGCTAAAAATGCCTTAAATTCAGAAGCTTTTATCCTAGTATCACTCCAATTAATTTCTTGAAGAGTGTTATTTATTTTAAAAGCCTCTAAAATAATCGCAAGTTTTTCATGATCTACCAAACTGCTATCTATTTTAATACTAGTAATACGACATTCAGGATCTATTAAAAATTCAGCTAATAATATTGGACATTTGTTAATTGCAAATAAACCTATAAATATTAAATTTTTAATATCAGTATCCTTTAAGATACTAAATAACTTATTTAAATTATCTTCTGAATACAACTTCATGTAATGATGATTATATATAAGGTAGACGAATCATACTCTAATTTTTCAAGACCTCACTAGCGTTTATACTTTCCAAAAAAGTTTTTAATTCTAACATAGCTTATATTAATTTTAGTAACTAAAATTAATATAAAATAAATGTTAATTTATCAACTAAAAATTAGAATTTCGATTTTTTAGGGCTGTTTTGATTAATTCATCAATAGAGATTTCGGGATTTTGAGTAATAATTCCTTGAACGGCGTTTTGTGCTTCAAATCTGGAAAAACCGAGATTTATTAGAGCCTTTATTACTTCATTACTTGCGACGGGTGTGATATTCTTAATATTTAAGCTATCTTTAATAATAGCCGAGCCGCTTGATATTTTTGTTACTTTACCTTTCAGTTCTAATACTATACGTTCGGCAAGTTTAGCTCCGACTCCGGATATTGCTTTAAATATATTTTTATCTTCATTATTTATAGCAATTTGGATATCCGCAGGAGTCAGGTTTGATAAGATAGATAAAGCCATTCTAGTTCCTATACCGTTTACTGATTGTAGCAAATTAAAAAAATTTTTCTCTTCTAGAGTCAGAAAACCATAAAGATGAATATGTTCCTCTCTAACATGGGTTTCGATAAATAGTTTATAAAACTCCCCTTCAGCAAGTTTACCTAAAGTTTTACCTGAAGCATAGACTAAGTACCCTACTCCGTTTACGTCAATTATAACATAATCATCACCTTGGGAATCAGCTTTACCGCTTAATTTACCGATCATATAATTTATTTCTTTTTTTTCTTACTTTTACTATATATTAAAACTAGAGTTGGTAAAGCTGTAATAATTGCTGCTAAGATGTAATGAATAACAAGCGGTCTATCCATCATATGACACTGCCCATCATTTGGAATCGTTTTAGCTAAAACCATATACGCAACTATTATAGTTACTACTATATATAGAACGGTAAAAAACAAATATTTTATAAAATGTTTCATTTTAATCTCCTGTGAATCAGCTGTGTCCATGTCATGCCGTGACTTGACCGGTTCTATGTCATCCTAGCTAACTTGATCGCGGGATCCAGGAAATAAACAAAAAAATAACACTATAAGTTGTTTCCTAGATACCGTAGTCAAGCCACGGTATGATACCGAATGCGTTTTTTTAATCCATACAACAACTACGTAAACCTATAATAAGTCTGATTCTTAACACCTTTACTTATTAAAAGTTTATGCTCTAAACCGTAAATTAAATCTCTACTAGCCGTTGCCGTAGAAATATTTTTATGTACATTAATATAATCTTTTCTAGAAAACCATTTATCTATTAAATTAACCTTGGCAAATTCAATTCTAGATAAAGGGTTACTTGCTTCATATGTTACATTATTACTATATAATCTTAATGCTGCAACTATTTGATCAAGCATAAACTCGATAAATAACGTCGATTCCCCAAGCTTATCACACTTACTTAAAACACTATAATACTCTATCTGATTATTTCGTACCAAACTTTCAACGGAAATATATTCAAAAATTTTATTAGCTTGCATTAGTAATAATTGTTGCCATAGTCTTCCGATTCGTCCGTTACCGTCTGAAAAAGGATGAATAAATTCACACTCATAATGAAATATACAAGCCTTAATTATTCCGGAAGTATCGTCATTTTGATTTATAAAATTGAATAAACCTTCCATTAATAATGATACTCGGTTTGCAGGCGGAGCACGATGTGCAAGCTCTACTCCTTTAAAGATACCTGCTCCACTTTTTCGCCATTTTCCATTATCTGCTACTAATCCTTGCATTAATATCTCATGTGCTTTTAATAGCGATTGAACCTCAAAAGGATTAAATATTGTTAGATCATTATATAATTTTATAGCATTATTGACTTCTAGAATATCTTTTTCAGGTGCAAGTACACGCTTGCCGTTTATTAAATCGGTTATCTGCTCTATGCTTAAAGTATTACCTTCAATTGCTAAAGAAGAGTGGATAGTTTTAATTTGATTATTTTTGCGAAGTTTTATAGGCTGAGAGTAAAGCTTGCTACCAGCTAAAATACCAAGCTCATAAGAAATATCTTGTGATAATCCCAAGATTTTATTAGTTATTTGAAAAGGCGGTTTATTACTCATACAGTGATAGTATCATATGATACTATCACTGTCTATAAAGAAAATTTTTTTATGTCATGCCCGCAGAAGCGAGAATCCATAAATGGGTGTCATACCGTGGCTTGACCACGGTATCTAGAAAACCAACTTGTAGTAGTCAATTTTACTGGATCCCGCGATCAAGTCGCAGGATGACATTAAAAGTTACGGGATTCCTGCTTTCGCAGGAATGACATAATTGGCTTTTTAAGATTACCTATCTCAATATCTTCTATCACTCCGCTTTTGCGGTTTTTAAATTCAACAATATTATTTGCGGCTTTTTTAGGACCGATTATAATTTGATAAGGTGAACCGATAAGGTCGTGTGTGGCAAATTTACTGCCGGGACGTGCATCAGTGTCATCATATAACACTTCTATATTTTGAGCTGATAGCTCCTTATAAGCTCTTTCTGCAAGCTCCGTGCATTTACTGTCATGAATATTTAAATTAATTAAAGAAACCTTGAAAGGAGCAACGCTAGAAGGCCATATAATACCTTTCTCATCACAATTTGCTTCTATAATAGCCGCAACTAATCTTGAAATACCTATGCCGTAAGAACTCATTTCTACAGGAGTTAGTTTACCATGCTCGTCATTAATAAGAGCATTCATATTAACCGAATATTTTGAGCCAATATAAAAAATATGCCCGACTTCTATCCCTTTACTGCTAGTTATTTCTTGTTCAGATATAGGCAATTTATTTACATCATGCTTTTCCTCAGCTGCTGCGTACCAGCTTTTAATTTCCTCTACATCGATATCAGGATTATCTTTTAATGTCTTAAATCTCTTATCGTAATAAATAGTGCTTTCACCGGTCTCGGCAATAATATGAAATTCATGGCTTAAATTTCCGCCGATCGGACCGTTATCGGCAATAACAGGAATAGCAAACACGCCTAAATCCCGAAAAGTATTAATATAAGCCTTAAACATTTGATTATAGGTATTAACGGCATTTTCTTCGTTTATATCAAAAGAATAAGCATCTTTCATTAAAAACTCCCGTCCTCTCATAACACCAAAACGAGGTCTAATTTCATCACGAAATTTCCATTGAATATGATAAAGATTTTTTGGCAAATCCTTATATGACTTAATATTATGACGGAAAATATCCGTAATCATATCCTCGTTAGTCGGACCGAATAGTAAAGTATTATCGTGACGATCTTGAAATTTTAACATTTCCTTACCGTAATTCTCAAAACGCCCCGATTCCATCCACAAATGTGCCGGCTGAATGCAAGGCATTAGAACTTCCAAAGCTCCTGCTTTATTCATATTTGAGCGTACTATATTCTCGATATTCTTCAATATTTTTAGACCGAGTGGAAGCCATGTATATATACCGGCGGCTTGCTGCCTAATCATTCCGCTTCTAAGCATTAATTTATGCGAAGTTATTTGAGATTCACTTGGTTCTTCCTTTAAAACAGGTAAAAAATATTTTGATAATAACATAGAATTTTTTTAGTTTAATATATACGTATATTTTGTATTTCTATGTCATTCCCGCTTTCGCGGGAATGACATTATAGTATACTTATCTTTTAGCAGTAAGGTTCAGAAATTCATGGCGGTACTTTTGTTGTTCGGCAAATATACCCGTATAATGCATAGTGTTCATAATGCTGTTATCTTGCATCACACCACGCATCGACATACAACTATGCAAGGCAGAAATTCTAACTGCTACGCCGAGTGGTTTTAAATTATCTTGTACGCTTTCAGCAATTTGTACTGTCATTTTTTCTTGAATTTGTAGCCTTCTAGCAAAAATATTTACTATTCGTGCTAGCTTACTTATGCCAATAATACAATTATCAGGAATATAAGATATATGTACCGTACCATTAAAAGGTAACATATGATGTTCACAAAAAGAGGTAAATCTTATGCCGTCCAGTGAGATAAAATCCTGAAAATTACAAGTATCATAAAATTTTGTACTTAATATTTCAGCTACCTCTTTTTCATAACCGGAAAATATTTCCGTATAGCTGTTAATTACTCTATCAGGGGTTTTAAGTAGCCCTTCTCTATTTGGATCTTCACCAATGAATTTTAGTAACGTTCTTACCGCTTCTTTAGCTTCTTCTCTAGACGGTTTTTCAAGTTTCATAAGTTTGTTTGCTTTTTAAAAACATCGTTTTACCACAAATATAAACAAACATCAAGCCGCCTACTATAGCAATGAGCCCTCCCCCGCCCATCATACCCATTAATAGCTTAGCAGATAGCGGCATTACACTATTTGGATCTTTACGCATAACCCCGTAACCACCGGCAAGTGCTAGCCCTAATATGTGCAGAATCTGCCCAAAGGTTAGGAGGTAGATAGTTATGCTCATTATGTCATTCCCGCGAAAGCAGGAATCCAATTTCTTGTCATACCGCGGCTTGACCGCGGTATCTAATTTATTATTTTTAGACCCCGTGATCAAGTCACGGGGTGACACTATGATACTCAAATAACTATATCCCATACATGCAATACTGATTCCTACTATAGAACCATGATAATGAGCAGGAATTACTACATTTATACCTGAGATATTGATTGCTATAAGCCCGCCAAGTAGGAATAAAGTAATGGAACAAAGTAAGATGGTTTTGATAATATTGTTATTTGTTGTAACTGTGTCATCCCGCGAGCTTGTAGCGGGATCCATTTTTCTAGATACCGTGGTCAAGCCACGGTATGACATTGATAAGAGCCATTCAAACCCCATACCAACCAAACATAAAACAGGAGCAATGCCGCCTAGATATTTCATATGATTTGTATACAATACTTTAAATGCTCCGTCAATAATGTCATAAGATATGTGACCGAAAATAATAAGAATGCCAAAAATAAAATTCAAATAAAGTAAGAACAAATAGAATTTTTGAAATTTTAATTCTCTACCTATTAGCTCTTTAAATAAAATAACCCAGATAAATATTAATATTTGAGTATATATAAATTGTAGTAAATGACCTCCGCTCCAAAAAAGTAATTCATAATAAAATTCTATCTCAATTGGAATAATTTGGATAATGTTTTGCAAGCCGTTATAAGACCAACCAAAACAAACGAAGCTTAAGATAAACATTATAATAGTCGATAATATGGTAAAATTAACTAGACTACTTAAGTTCGTCCAATCAAAGAAATATAAAATATTTATAGCGTATAATAGCAGCGTAACGCCAAATAAGCTTAACCCTAAAATAAATACGATATTTTCAAGCATCGGTATATAATTATTCATGACCGGATTATGCCCTGCTATAGGAGAAACGGCTATAAGAATTGTGCTTAAGAAAGCAAGTTTAGGGTCGATGTTTGGGTTCAGTACAACTATGTCATTCCCGCGAAAGCGGGAATCTAGAAAAAATATACTGGATTCCCGCTTTCGCGGGAATGACAAAGACCAAATACTAGCAGTGATAGATAATAACCAAATCAATACCGACAAATTAACATGAATAATTAAAGCCGATTTGAAAATATGAGGATTTGGAAAAAAACTTGATAATTGCGGGGTACGTAATACCACTAAAATAATTGAATATAAACCGGCAAACCCTAAGGATAAAATACCAAGTTTAAGCCAAGAGTTAGTTAAGCTATTATTTCGTAATTGAGTAATGGAATTCATGATTACAGGAAAATATTAAACAACTATAACAAATAGCTCACCGTATATAGATAATCAATATTTTTTTATTTGCTTTAAAAATTAACATAAGTTATTAATAAGTCAATCAAGAGTTAATAGTTAGATATGACTAACCACCCACGTATTGGAATCGGTATTTTAATCTTTAATAATAGAAATGAAATTTTATTAGGTAAACGTATTAATTCTCATGGTGAGTCTAGCTATGCACCTGCGGGTGGGCATTTAGAATTTGGGGAAACATTTGAAGAATGTGCTATTCGTGAAGCTTTAGAAGAAACAAATCTGATCATTGAAAACCCACAGTTTATAGCCGTGACTAACGACGTCTTTGAAAAAGAACAAAAGCATTATGTCTCGATTTTCCTTAAAGCTCATTGTTTAAATGAACATGAATTACAGAATCTAGAACCTCATAAGGTAGAAAGCTGGCAGTGGTTTGCTCTTGATAATTTACCCTCTAACCTTTTTCTACCTCTAAAAAAACTGATTGAGAAAAAATGTCATTTATATAAAGAAATTATTGATTAACTTGATCTTCTCAGATTTTTTAAAAAAATTAGCAGCTGCAATTTTAGCGATATTTTTTTCTTTTTCTACTTCAGCAGAAGTAGATTTTTTAACAAAACTATCCTGTTCAAAATAATCCAATATTTCTTGTTCTTCTTCTGTCAATTTGTATTTTTTCATAATTCAAATCTTAGTTCGGCAATATCATTCTAACTTAGCAATATTGATAAATGATCATCTTATTTAAATTATGTAATATAGATTTTATTGTTATAGTGGATTTAGTGGTGGGTTTGAGAAGACTTGAACTTCCGACCTCACGCTTATCAGGCGTGTGCTCTAACCAGCTGAGCTACAAACCCACAATTAAAGGATATCATGGATGTGGTGAGCTCGCCGGGATTCGAACCCGGGACCCTTTGATTAAAAGTCAAATGCTCTACCGACTGAGCTACGAGCTCTTAAATATATTAAAATATATTCAAAAATTATGTTTTACTTTATCGCCGAAAAAGGCTAATCTGTCAACAATTATTTTTATCATTCCTAACTAAATATGGATAATTTGAGAACTCTACGTCATTGCGAGGAAATTTACACTAGTAAATTGACGAAGCAATCTAGTTAATATTTTTTTATTTTTTCTGGATTGCCACGCTCCTTTTAGTCGCTCGCAATGACGAGATTTATTTAATTAAATGTAGTAAATTTATGAAGCATTCAGATGTTGCTGTAATTATTCCCTCAAGGCTAAGTTCAACTAGGCTCAAACAAAAACCTTTACAACTTATAGGCTCTATAACTTTAATAGAGAGAGTATTTAAACAAGTAAATCAGGCTAACCTTGAGCATACATACGTTGCGACTGACTCGGAAGAGATAGCAAAAATTATTAAAAAAGTCGGGGGGAAAGTAATATTCACGGATAGTAATATCCCAACTGGTACTGATCGTACTTATGAAGCTTTTAAGTTAATTCCAAATAATCAAAATATTAATTACATAGTTAATGTACAGGGAGATATGCCTTTCATTGAACCTAGCTCTATTTTGAAAATTATAGAATATTTAAAAAACAGCGAATACGATATTGTTACACCGGTAGTAAAAGTAGATAAGGAATCAGTGGAAGCTGCTAGTAATGTTACCGTAGCCGTTGACTCGGCGGGGAAAGCATTGTATTTTTCGCGTAGTCTTATTCCAAACGGTGCAGAAGAATTTTTATATCATGTAGGCATGTATGGTTTTCGCAAAAGTGCTTTAGAACAATTTGTATCTCTTAAGCCTACTTTTTTAGAAAAAACAGAACGTTTAGAACAACTACGTATTCTTGAAAGCGATATGACTATAGGCACATATCTAGTTGATAATGTTCCTATTTCCGTGGATACGGAAGAAGATTTAAAAAAAGCAATAAAATTTTACGAAAATATTAGTAAACTGACGCAAATAGCGAATTAATCCGCTATTCGATAAATATTGAATATAAAAGGCAAAAGGTGGCTTCCACCTTTTATATAAATTATATTGTGCAATCGGGATTTAGAACCGCTTCAAACTCCGATTTCTACAACTTTTAAATCAATAGCAAATTACTTAAGTAATTTGCTATTGGCAATAAACTAGGTTTGTAATAAATAATGGTACGTTTCATTTTTGTTACCGGCGGCGTTGTTTCGTCACTCGGTAAAGGTCTAACCGCTGCATCTCTTGCTATGCTATTGCAAGCGAAAGGTTTTAGAGTAAGTGTACGAAAACTAGACCCTTATCTTAACGTAGACCCAGGGACTATGAATCCTCACGAACACGGAGAAGTATATGTAACGGATGACGGAGCAGAAACCGATCTAGATCTTGGACATTATGAACGTTTTACCGGAGTTTCCGCATGCAAATTTGATAGCATCACAACAGGTGCGATATACTCAAAATTACTTAAAGATGAACGTTTAGGAAATTACACCGGCGTTACCGTTCAAGTCATCCCGCATGTTACGAATATAATAAAAGATTTTATACTTTCAAACACCAAGGGTTTTGATTTTGTTATTTGTGAAATAGGCGGTACAGTCGGTGATATTGAAGGTTTACCGTTTTTTGAAGCTATAAGGCCAATCGGTAACAAATTAAAAAGCGAGCATTGTTTATTCATTCATTTAACATTATTACCTTATGTTAAAACCGCTCGTGAATTAAAAACAAAACCTACTCAACACTCAGTTAAAGAATTACGTGCTATAGGTATTTCACCTAATATGTTAGTGTGTCGTGCAGAACGTAACATTTCAAAACGTGAAATAGATAAAATAGCTTTATTTTGTAATATAGAGTCTGAGTATGTTATTCCGGCAATAGATCAAAAAAATATATATTTAGTACCGATTGCATATCACAATTCAGGTCTTGACAATAAAGTATTAAAATTTTTTAATCTTAATATTACAACGTCTAAATTAGATAAATGGCATGATATAATTGATAGACTAAAAGATTCTAGCTCTAAAGTAAGAATCGCTATAATAGCTAAATATCATAAATTAAAAGATGCTTATAAATCAGTAATCGAAGCACTTGACCATGCCGGTATTTATTACAAATACAAAATTGATTTAGTATGGATAAACGCCGCAAATCTAACCGAAGAGAATATTGATAAAAAATTATTAGGTGTAGATGGAATTTTAGTCCCTGGAGGATTTGGAGAGCGGGCGACTGAAGGAAAAATTATAGCAATAAAATATGCTCGTACTAATAATATACCTTTTTTTGGAATATGTTTCGGTATGCAACTTGCGACGATTGAAATAGCTCGTAATTTAATCGGTATTAAAGATGCTGTATCAGAAGAGTTTAAAATAGCAGGCACACAGATTATTGAAAAAATATGTAAGAATGATGCAAATTTAATAAACTCAAAAATAACAATTGAAAATGTAAAAAAGACTATGCGTCTCGGCTCTTATCCTTGTAGTTTGGTCGCGAGTACCATTGCAGCTAATGCTTATAAAAGCCTTGAAATAAATGAACGACATCGTCATAGATACAAATTTAATAATGAATTTCAAAATATTTTTGAAAAAAACGGGGTAAAATTTAGCGGTTTTTCAAAAGATGAAGAGATTGTAGAAATAATTGAACTACCATCACTTCGTTGGTTTGTAGGAGTACAATTTCATCCGGAATTTAAATCTAAACCTTTTGAAGCTCATCCTTTATTTACTGAGTTTGTTAAGGCTACAATTGAGTATAATAAATATGAAAAAAAGTAATCAACAATATATGGGACTATTTAAAAAAACCTTGACATAATTTTTGTTATAGTTTAGGTTGCATAAAAATAAGCTCATAGGTAAATTAATGGATGCCGTGGATTCTAACTTCACAATTTGGAATAAAGCTAGAAACAGTAAATTTAGGCATATAGTATGGCCGATTAGATCGTATGAATTAACCAAATTCATTCCGATGGCTTTGTTAATGTTTTTTATTCTACTTAATCAAAACTTAGTTCGTAGTATTAAAGATAGTTTTGTTGTTACCTTAATTAGCTCGGAAGTATTGAGTTTTATCAAACTTTGGGGCGAAATGCCTATGGGAATTTTATTTGTTGTTCTTTACTCTAAACTCTGTAATCTTATGACAACAGAGCAAGTTTTTAGAATAATTACCGGTACTTTTTTATTTTTCTTCGCAATTTTTGGTTTTATTTTATTTCCGTATAGAGATTTTTTTCATCCCGATCCTGAATTAGTCAAACATTATATAACTATTCTTCCTCATTTAAAATGGTTTTTAATAATTTGGGGACAGTGGAGTTTGGTATTATTTTATATTATGGGAGAGTTATGGCCGGTTATAGTATTTACCCTTTTATATTGGCAGCTTGCGAATAAAATTACTAAAGTCGAAGAAGCACCAAGATTTTATTCGTTTTTTACTTTATTCGGACAAACTAATTTACTTATCTCAGGAACCGTAATTATTTATTTTGCTAAGAGCAATCATTTCTTACTTCCTTTATTTTCCCATCTAAACGATACAAATGAGATTCTTTTAAAATCATTTATTACGGTTATTTTAATATCCGGATTAATTTGTTTAGCTCTTCATAAATTTATTGATAAATCAGTTGTAGAAGCCGACAAAAATATTAAATTTAAAAATCAAAGAACGGATATACTAAAATTAAGCTTAGTCGAAAGTGCAAAAGTAATATTAACTTCTAGATATCTCGGTTTTATTTGTCTTCTTGTAATGTCTTATTCTATGAGTATTAGTCTAATAGAAGGATTATGGATGTCAAAAGTAAAACAACTCTATCCTGCTACAAAAGATTTTATATCCTATCACGGTGAAGTGTTTTTGTGGACGGGAGCACTCACGTTAGTTAGTGCGTTTTTAGGAAGTAGTTTAATTAGAATATGCGGCTGGTTTTGGGGAGCTATTATAACACCGATTATGATGTTTGGAGCAGGCGTTATGTTCTTTTCATTTACGGTTCTTGAAAATCACCTAGGAAATATCGTAAATACTCTTGGCTATAGTTCACCGCTTGTCGTTATAGTTTTTATCGGCGGACTTTGGCATGTACTTTCTAAATCCGTAAAATATTCACTTTTCGATGCTACTAAAGAAATGGTATATATTCCGCTCGATAGTGAAATGAAGACCAAAGGTAAAGCTGCCGTTGATGTTATGGGTACTAAAATCGGCAAATCAATAGGTGCTATTATTCAATTCATATCCTTTAGTATTTTCCCGAATGCCGTGCATAACGACATAGCCGGTTTATTGATGTTTAGCTTTATTATCGTATGTCTATTATGGCTATACGGCGTGAAAGTTTTATCGAAACACTATAATAATCTTATTAAACGCTAAAACTTTTTTAAAATAATATCCTTTCAAAAAACCTTTTCTCTCATACAGTTTTATAATATAGTAAATAGGTATATTTAATATTGTAGAGGGAGTAATGAAAAAAAATCCAAAAATCTCATTAATAGGTAGCGGTAACATAGGTGGTACGCTTGCTCACTTAATTAGCCTTAGAGAACTCGGTGATATCGTGTTATTTGACGTGGCTGAAGGAGTGCCGCAAGGAAAAGCACTTGATCTTATGCAAGCCGGGACGATGTTAGGCTCTGATATAAAAATAAAAGGAAGTAACGACTATAAAGATATTGAAGGGTCTGATGCAATAATTATTACTGCCGGTTTACCAAGAAAACCAGGAATGAGTAGAGACGATCTCATTAGCGTTAATACCAAAATTATGAAAGACGTAGCACAAAATATAAAAAAATATGCTCCGAGTGCTTTTGTAATAGTAATTACTAATCCGCTTGATGTTATGGTATATGTCATGCTTAAAGAAAGCGGGTTACCTCATAATAAAGTAATCGGTATGGCAGGGGTACTTGACTCATCAAGATTTAATCTTTTTCTTGCCGAAGAGTTTAAAGTTTCAGTAAACAGCGTTAATAGTATAGTTCTCGGCGGTCACGGTGATGCAATGGTACCTCTTGCTAGGTATTCCACGGTATCAGGTGTACCGATACCCGACTTGATAAAAATGGGCTTATCAAGTAATGAAAATATTGAAAAAATAATCGATCGTACTAGAAACGGCGGCGGTGAGATTGTTGCATTACTTAAAACAGGTTCTGCTTATTATGCCCCCGCAGCCTCAGCAATAGAAATGCTTGAATCATATTTAAAAGATAAACGTCAAATTCTCACTTGTGCCGCTTATTTACAGGGCGAATACGGCGTACATGATTTATATGTCGGAGTGCCTATTATTATCGGTAAAGAAGGTATCCTAAAAGTAATAGAACTACAGTTAACTAAAGAAGAAAAAGCATTATTTGACAAATCGGTCGAGGGAGTTAGAAAACTGATTGAGACGGTGAAATAAATGATAAGATTATATTTTTCAAAACATAATTGAAGCACAAATGCAACAAAATTTAAAATATTGAATTAATACTAATTATTAGTATTGTTAATTTAACATAAATGGTATTACAGTTTGGTTTATTTTTATTAATAGAGGAAAATTATGAAACACAAAAATGAATTAGACCGGCTAATAAGAAATCTTTATTTAATAAAAAATACTAATTTAAATAATATTTTAGAAACAGATAAACTAGCTATAACACATACAACTAATTTTATAGAAGCTCTAATAAATAAAATAGACCCTAGAAAACCAGGACCGTATGTTTCTCAGCAACAAGCTAATTTCAAAGTAGCAAATGATAAAAGTATACAAGGTGCTAAGAAAGAAATTTATTTAAAAAACCTACCTATTAGTATCGGTAAAGTTGAAGGCTTTAAGGAAGATGAAAAAGGTAGAAAAACAAAGGCTCAACTCGATGTCCTAATATCCCCCTCAGATTTTTCAGAATTATTAAGACTAAGTAATGCATTACCGGTCACTAATGCGCAAGGACTAGCAATAAAGGGCAATATTAATCTATTGCAATTGATGGAAGAAATTGTTCAGAAAGTAGAGAAAAAGAGCTTAAATATACAGCAAGATACAAAAATACTTACCTCACAAGAAAACGAGCAAGCTATAACACACGGTCAACAAAACAAGTAGAGCTTAACCTTAAAGAAGAAATAATAAAGTTAAGGGAAGCAATTCAAGAAACAATCAAAAATCCGACTAATAACGAAGAATTTAATAAGACATCAAAAGAAATTTTAGATTTGATTAATAATATCAACTCTCATCAACCATCTAGATTGCAGGCAGCTAGAAATAAAATCCTTAGTGCCGGAGGAAGTCCCAATACTAAAAATACAAAAATAAATGAATTTTTTCTTGAACAACACGAATGGGATAAATTGCAAGAATTAAGAGAAAGATTACAAAAAATAAAAGAGCCTAGAGAAAAATTAAAATGAAAAATTTTTATGATGTGATTAATTCATTAGATAAAAATATCATTCTAGGATCAATGCAAGCGAAACAAAAAGTTCAACAAGCTTTCAATCAAAAAGCATAAGAGATTATAAGAAGTAAATTTTTATACCTTAATAATGCTCAGGATTTTTCAGACGGTTTACAAAATTTATTTGAGAAATTAAAAAATAAAGAAGAAAAAGGGGGGAAAGAATTTATAGAAGCTTCTAAGAATATACTTAGCAGAAGTATATCAGTAAATAAAAAGTACTTCCGTAATACGGATAATTCAAGCGAATTAGATTTGCAATATAAGATGTTGCTAATAGATCATGCAGATAATATCTCGCAAAATATAAAGGAGACCCTAGTCTTATATGCCGGAAGTAATAACAATAACAAGATTGATATATTATCTGAAGAATTAGCAAATGAATTTAAAAATATATCAAATTTAATAAAACAAAATGAATCGGTACTACAAAGAGAAACAGGTAAATATTCTCCTTCTTTAGAAACTATATCGGAAGATGCTATACCTAAGTTGTCACCGGCAATAGTACATTCCTCAACAGAACTTTTTACAAAACTAGAAAATTCATTTAATGAACTAGAACAATTCACTGATAAAATATTAATAGATGCCGGCAAATCTTATGTACAACAGGCAAATGTTAATCCTAAATCTAATACCGTTTCTAGATCTTCTTCTATTGATTCGGGAATCGGTTCAAGCCAAGAAGAATTGTCTACCACATTTGGAAAAAGCGGCTCTACTAATTTAATTGAAGCTCTTGATTTAGCACAAGCGAAAATTTTATCAAATTCAAATACAGCCAAAGATAAGTTAACGGCAACAAAAGAACTACAAAAATCTATTCAACAGAAAGAAGTCAAAAATGAAAAACTTACTCAAGACGAAATAGATAATATTTATAAGATAATAGGTATATTTGAAGAAATTAAGGAACATGAAAAGAGCGAAATTTACGTGATCCTCGCATGTTAAATAAAAATTATTATAAGCTAACTGATCCACGTGAGGAACATAGAACACATACTTTAAACCGAGACGACACAAGTTTAGATATAATTGACGATAACTATTTAGAATGGGATGATAAGGGAATGCCAGCTCCTTTCCAAAAATCTTATGGTGCTGGAAATGTTTTAGGTAGGTTAAAAGAGGCAGTGGATGATTATATATCTGAGCTACAAAATGAAAAGCTATCTAAAGACACGTTTCCGAAACAGGTTAATATAGACAATGTATTACCCAAAATACGTAACTTGTTTAATGATGAACTTTCTAAAGAAACAACTCCGAAACAGGTTAATATAGATAATGTATTACCTAAAATACGTAACTTATTTAATGACGAACTATCTAAAGAAACATCTCCAAAGCATATTGGGCAATCAACCCAAGATCAACCTAAAATATCTACAGGAGCAGTTACCGGTGTAAAAGATAGAATAGCAAGGTTTGAAAAAGTCTCTGATACCAAAACTCCAAAATACTGGTCACAAGAATTAAAAGAGATTGTAGAAAAACAATCTCAAACTACTCAATCTATCACCCCTTCTAAATTACACTCTACTACAAATAAAAATTTATACGATGAGTATGAAGTAGGTAAAGTACAAAGTTTAAAAGAAAAATTTGAAAAGGGCTCTAATAGCAAAATCACAAGATACTGGACATCACCAGAGGAAGGGGATAAATGGGAGGAAGAAAAACAGAAAGGTACAGGGAAAGAGAATGAATTAATAAGACCTCGTACAAAATTTGTAATAGAACATTCTAAACATACTCAATCTAAAGATAATGCACCTAAAAGGCAAATTAAGACTTATATAGAAGCTAGTGAGGATATAAATATAAAAGAAAATAATACAAAAAACTTAAAAGATAAATTTGAAAAATTAGCAAAAGAAGCGAAGCAAATTGGAACACAGGCACAGCAAAGATCCAAGTCTTCAAGTAATCCTAGCATAAAACCTACAGGTCGCAGTAAAGACGGAAGAATTATCTAATCTTTATTAATATAATATGAATAGCGGATTATATGATAATTCGCTATTTGCGTTTTCGTAAAACTAGTACTGTACTAATTAATATTATAAGCAAACATATGAAAAAGCTTAAAGTTAGAGATAGCGACTTAAAGTTTTGCCACAACAACATACTAAAGAAAGGAGCACTTGAGGATAGAATAATACCTCCAAAAGAATGTGATAGACTATAAAGCCTCATTTTAACATTAGTCTTAAACAGGGATTGAACAATAATTTGTAGCGGTACTGCATAAAATGCTGCAAGCCCTATTAATATAACGGGACAGAGAACATTAAATATTTGTTTGTATAACATTATTTGCATCCATAAAGCAACAATAATGCTAGCAAATAAAGCCCATATAATCTGTTTTAAAGGGTTTATTTTATCGGCAAGTAGTCCTGCAAATAATGCAGATATCCCATAGGTAGTAGTAAGAGCTATATTCATAAATCTTATTTCAGGATGATTTATAAAAGCTATTTTTGCTAAAAAAACTCCCAAGAAAATTACCAAAAAATGATACACTCCTCCAATAGCACCATTTATTAGTAATGCTATTATAAAAGATAATAAATTATCTTTTATAATTTTTATTTGCTGCATACAGCTAAATTCAAAAAGCTTGATACAAGATGAATTTAAGGACGAGTCTGCACAACGTACATTAGTACGTGAGTACAGAGGAGTTCCGCAAAATTCGCTTGTATCAAGCTTTTTGAATTTAGCTGTATTTTTATAATATAAAAATACACTACTTTCTTTAAAAAAATTTCTCATCAAAATAGCAAATAAACCGAATATTGCACCGATAAAGAAATTAAAACGCCATAAATACTCGATACTAGAATTACTAGCGTAATAATAAGCTATAGCCGCAAGTAATGCACCTATTTGGCTACAACATGAAACTATCCCTATATTTAAATTTTTTCGGTTATATCCTGTTTTTTCAGCTACATAAACCTTTATTCCGTCAACTTCTCCGGCAAGGCTTGCTAAAAAAACCATTCGGCACAATGTTAGTATTACCGTAGCAAAAATACCCATCATCTCAAAGGAAGGGGTAATAGCAATTAATCCGGTAGAAATGCTACTTATGAACATCGATATCTTGATAGATTTAGTACGCCCGTATTTATCTCCGATAAATCCAAAAATTAAAGACCCTAAAGGTCGTACTATAACGGCTGCACTAAGAACGGCAAAAAAACCGAGTAGTTGTTTATCCTGCTCTATACTAGGCAAAAAATTTTGTGCAAGAATACTAGCTGATAAACCGAACAGAGCATAATCGTAATAACGGATAATTGTTGTAAAAAATGCAACTAAAAAAGCTGAATTAGACATATAATATTTTCTTGTGGTGACAACATCATATGATACCAACTATTTAGTTTCAATATAGAAATCTTTTATTTATTTTACTATTGTAGTTTTAATTATAATTCGGTGTCATCTAGTTGCTTGACCACGGTATCCAAAAAAACAACTTAAGGTACTAATAATTTTAGTATTTTTAACTAAATCCCGCTACAAGCTCGGCTTTGTTGCATGGATCGGTCAATGCTCTTTATATGTCATTCCGTTGATCGCAGGAATGGCATATAAAGAGCCAGTGAATTCTTGAAAAAACATAACCTTTTTAAAAATCCTAGGGTATAATAATTATACTCCTCTGCGTGTAGACTCTATTTTTTTTCTTTGTACCTTTAAAGCTTTTGCTAGTTCTTCTTTATGCTTATCCCCTCCTTGAGGCATTTGTTTACCAATATCTTCTGCCTCTTTTTTTATAGTCTTTGGAATTGATGGAGGTGGAGGTGGCGGTGGGAGAGTAAAAACACTACTTCTAGGCATTGGAGGCGGCATCGGTATAGTACCGCTAGGCATAGTTGGAGTATTTTTTGAAGATTGATTAACAGCTTTTGCTTGCTGCTGTTTTATTTTCTCTTCTTTCATACGTTTTATCGCTGCTAATGCCCCTTGTTGCTGTAAATCTGCAGCTGTCGGTTCTCCTTTTGTAGGAGTTAAGTGTTTATTTTTATTATCAAATTGTTTTTCTCTATCTGCAGCACTATTAATAATACTATGTTCTTTTTCTATAGCTTTAAATCGGTTATTAATAGATTCTAATTCTGCAACAATTTTCCATCTTTCTTCTCTAGTAATATTAGAATTGGCTTTTTTTACTTCAAGATCTGTTTTTCTTTGTTCTAATTCTTTCTGCGTTTGCTTTAATTCTGCTAAACGTTTTGCATGATTATCTATTTTTTCTTCTATAATCTTTGTTTGCTGCTTGGAAGAATCCTTTACTTGTCTGCTTTGAACTTTTTTCTTTAACTCTTCATCAAAAGAAAGCTGTTTATTTTTGGTAGATTTTCCTAAATCAGAATGTATTAGATCTTCAGAACTCTCTTTAGAAGCTAAAGGTTTCTTACTAGTATCAGGTATTTGTGCATCTTGATTTTGTAAATCTTTTGTAATTTTTTTTAACTCTTCTTGCAATTTTATAGCTAAAGAGGAATATTTCAATTCCATTGTACCTCTCACAAAATTTTATATTTATATATATACTACTGATAAATGAATAGTATATAGTAATTAAACCTCTTTTATAGCCTCAACGCAAGCAAAAGTAGCTATTTTTAGTATTTCATTAGCTGTTGCTGTAGCTTGAAGTATTTGAACAGGTTTTTCAAACCCGTTTGTTATAGGACCTATAAAGCTGTTTGATGAAAATTCTTGTAATAATTCAGTAGAAATAGCAGCAGAATTTAAACCGGGCATAATTAATACATTCGCAGTTCCCGATAATCTACAAAATTTATATAATTTACGTAACTCACCGTCTAAAGCCACCTTAACCGACATCTCACCGTCATATTCAAAATCTATTTTCATGCCGTTAAGCTCTTCTTTCTCTTCACTAAAATTATCAAGTATATTTATGGCTTCACGTATACGAGCAGTTTTGTCTTTGGAAGAATTGCCGAATGTTGAACAAGAAAGAAGTGCGACTCTTGGAGTAATACCCATATTTTTAGCAATTTCTGCCGTTTGGGTTGCTATTTGTGCCAATTCCCAACTATTTGGATATTCTGTAATACAATTATCGGCAATAATAATATTATTGTCTTTAGCAATCATAATTGAATAGCCTAATATTCTACGATTAGGTTTTGGTGAAATAACTTTCATGATATCTTCTAAACTATCGATATAACTTTTCGTAACACCGGTTAAAAGAGCGTCACCGTCACCGCATGCCACCATACAAGCAGCAAAAATATTCTTATCTGTTTTAACTAACTTCGCACAATCGCGATACAAATAGCCCCTACGTTGTAGTCTTTTATATAAATAATCAGTATATTTCTCTAGACTATCGCTTAGAGCCGCATTCATTATTTGAATTCCGTCTAAGCTAATATCTTGACCTATCTTTTTTAGTGTAACTTCAATTCGCTCAGCACGGCCGATTATAACCGGATGACCATATTTCTCATCTCGCATCATAAGAGCGGCAGAAATTACTTCCTCTTCTTCCCCTTCAGCAAAAACAATCCGTTTAAGCGGTGCATTATGAATTTTTTCAGATAAAAAATTCATATAGTTAGCAGTAGGGTTTAATCTACTACCTAATTCTTTTTTATATTTACTAATATTAAAATCTTTAATTCTAGCCACACCGCTTTCTATTGCAGCAACAGCAACCGCCGCTGCGACTACGGTAATTAAACGAGGATCAAACGGCACGGGAATAATATACTCCTTACCAAAAACCATCTTACGCCCTGAGTAAGCTTTATATACCTCTTCAGGTACAGGTTTACGAGCAAGTTCTGCTATAGCTTTGGCAGCATCTATTTTCATTTCCGTATTAATAGTCTTAGCTCTTACATCTAACGCTCCTCTAAAAATATAAGGAAATCCCATAACATTGTTAATCTGATTATTATAATCAGATCGCCCTGTTGCTATAATCGCATCATCCCGCACAAGCTTTATCTCTTCTGGAGTAATTTCCGGATCAGGGTTAGCCATAGCAAAAATAATCGGATTATTTGCCATTTTGCTAACCATCTCTTTAGTTACCGCCCCTTTTACCGATAACCCTATAAATACGTCTGCGTTATTTAAGCTTTCCGCTAAAGTTCTAAACTTAGTATCACTTGCATATAGCTCTTTCCATTTATTCATACCTTGAGTACGTCCTTGATAAACAACACCTTTAGTATCACATAAAATAATCTTTGATTTATCGGCTCCAAGAGCAATTAATAAATCAATGCAAGCAATAGCCGCAGCCCCTGCTCCGTTAACTACGATTTTTAGATCTTCAAGCTTGCGATTAGTAAGATACGCAGCATTTATTAGCCCTGCTGCAGTAATAATTGCCGTTCCGTGCTGATCATCATGAAATACCGGTATATCCATTAAAGACTTTAACTTTTCTTCTATAATAAAACATTCTGGAGCTTTAATATCTTCAAGGTTAATACCGCCGAAACTATAACCGAGATATTTCACGGCATTAATAAATTCTTCAGGGTCTTCGGTATTAACTTCTAAATCAATTGCATCAATATCGGCAAATTTTTTGAATAATACAACTTTTCCTTCCATCACCGGTTTTGAAGCAGCCGCTCCTAAATTACCAAGTCCGAGTACGGCAGTACCGTTAGAGATCACGGCAACTAAATTACCGCGAGCGGTATATTTATATACTTCCTCTAGATTTTTAGCAATTTCAAGGCAAGGAGCAGCAACACCAGGTGAATAAGCAAGTGATAAATCTTGCTGAGTAACTAAAGACTTTGTTGCAGAAATAGCGATCTTACCGGGTTTATCTTTTGCATGATACTCAAGTGCTTCAGCATAATTTATTTTATTCATTTCATCCATTTTAGAAATTCCTGTTTTATTGTTTTTCTTGTGTCATACTGCGACTTGATCGCGGTATCTTGTATCACGGATTGTGTCCTGAGACCCCGTGGCCAAGTCGCGGGATGACATTACGACATTCTTTACCCCATTATATACATAATAATTGATATAGTAATCACCGAGAAAAAAGTAGTAAATGTTATAATCGACGCCATAGAATCAGGATCACCGTCAAGCTGACGGGATAAAACATATGCGGTACTTGCACATGGAAGACAGCTATATAATATTCCTACCGATCTATCTAGTCCATCAATTGACATTAACCATAGTACTATTACGCTAACTAGAGGAAATGCAACTAATTTAACCAAGCTTGTAAACATTACATTATGTAAAAGCTCTTGTCTAATAGTAAAATTAAGCCCTGCCCCAACATTTAACATACCGATAGCTAAAGCGGCATTAGATAAGCTATCTAACGTTTTCTTAAGCCCTAAATGTAATTCAAGATTTGAGTAATTAAAAACGAATCCTACTAAACTTGCGATAATTAACGGATTACGCACAATTAATTTCATCATTAAAACAAAACTAGTTCTAATAGTATTAGTAACGGATTTATTAGGGATATAATAAGCAAAAATCATTACCGATAAAATATTGGTAAAAATAATCATATAAGAAGAAATAACGGCAACAACGGAAAGCCCACTAGAACCAAGTAAGGGACTACTCACTCCAAAAAAAATGTAGCTATTATAACGAATCGAGCCTTGAAAAATGGAAGTAAATTGGACTTTATCTATATTGTATTTTTTTTGGTAAATTATAAGACCGAGTGATACAAGAATAGTGGATATAATAAGAGCCACTACTAACTTAATTATGGATGCAACACTTAAGTCGGCAGTAGATACGTAATTAAAAAGCATAGCGGGAAATAGTACAAAATATGATAATTTTTCAATACCACGCCAAAATTCTTCTGAAGTTAACCATTTATTTTTAATAATACTACCAAGAAGTGTAATTAAAAAAATAGGTAACGTACTACAAAAAATTTCATTCATTTGTTTTCGTTGTCATACCAGGGTTCTATATGTCATTCCCTTCAATCAGCTTCTTCGTTTCTTTTATACCATAAAGCTTTATAAAAGTCCCAAGTCTTGGACCTTCGTTTTGCCCAAGCAATATTTGATATAGATCCTTGAAGTAATCACGCAAATTTTCGTACCCTGCTTTCATTCCGATATCATATATTGCTTTTTGTATTACTTCGCCTTCCGTTTCTTCAGATATACTAGATAACATATCTAATATATCCCGTAAAATAACCTTATGCTTTTCAGAAGGGGTTAAATATGATTTATGTGCTTTAATAAAGTCATCATAATATCTTATAGCAAATTCTGCCAAGCGGTCAAGATAAGGAGTAGTATTTGGTGTTGCTTTAGGTTCATATTTGCTAATAAACCCCCAAAGTACCGATTTATCTGAAGGATTACACACGGAAGTAAGATTTAAAAGTAATGAATATGTAATGCCAAAAGTCTCAATTTTTGGGACATTTCCATGATGAATGTGATAAACGGGGTTTGCAAAACGCTTTGCCCTATCCTCTTCCAAATGATATTGCTGATTAAAAGTAATATATTCATCGACATTTTTAGGAATTACATCAAAAAACAAACGTTTAGCTCTAGTTGGATTTTGGTACATAAATAATGCCATACTTTCAACAGGAGCATATTTAAGCCAATCATCAACACTAATACTATTACCTTTTGATTTCGAGATTTTTTCACCGTTCTCATCTAAGAATAACTCATAACATAGCTGTACCGGAGGTTTGCCTCCTAGGATTCGACAAATTTCTGAATAAAGACGAGCATTTGCTAAATGATCTTTACCGTACATTTCGTAATCGACTTTAAGAGCAGCCCAACGCATACCAAAATCCGGTTTCCACTGCAATTTACAATGCCCTCCCGTTACCGGTACTTCTATATAATTACTGTCCTCGTCTTTATATGTTACGGTACCTAGCTTAGCATCCCATTTCTCTATAGGTACTTGCAGTACTTTACCTGTTGTCGGGCAAATAGGCATGAAAGGCGAATAAGTAGCTTTACGCTCTTCTCTAAAAGTCGGTAGCATCAACTCCATTATTTCATCATATTTTTCAAGCACCTTTAGTAGCATCTCATCAAACATACCCGCTTTATAACACTTAGTACTGCTATAAAATTCATACTCAAAGCCAAATTTATCAAGAAATGAGTGAAGCTTCGCATTCATATAAGCCCCGTAACTTTCACATTCACCAAACGGATCAGGAATAGAGGTCAGCGGCATATCCATATACTGTGCTACCATTTCAGAGTTTGGGATATTACTCGGTACTTTACGAAGTCCGTCCATATCATCGGAAAAACAGATTAATTTAGTCGGAATGCTCGACAATTGCTCAAACGCTTTCTGCACCATCACCATACGGGCATTCTCACCAAAAGTACCGATATGAGGCAGACCTGAAGGACCGTAACCCGTTTCAAATAATACATAACCTTTTTCAAGAGTTTTACCGTTTAAGCTGTCTAATATCTTTTTAGCTTCAACAAAAGGCCAAGCGTTTGACTTAATAGCATCTTCCCAAATTTCCGACATTTTATTTTTCTTGCACTTTAATTAATAATCAGTGACAATATACTAAATTTATTTATTTGTAAAATATCACTTGAATTTTTTACGATTGTGAAGAATTTTGTATTATATAGTCCTCTATGTCATTCCCGCGAAAGCGGGAATCCAGAAACAAGCGAAATGATTTGAGCTTTTAATTTTAAAAATTTAATGTGTTTATACTTTTTAATGACTGGATTCCCGCCTTCGCGGGCATGACATAGGGACTATCCAATTAAAACTTTTAAAACCCTTTAAAACCCATGTGTATTAATACTACTATAAATTACATCAGAAAAGATAGTTATAAAGTTCTACATTTAGGGCTGATTGCCATTTCCGTAATAGCACTTGCTACTGCTTATATTGCCGAATATATATTCCATTACACCCCCTGCCCTTTATGCGTTTATGAAAGATTCCCATATCTAACACTAATCAAAATTTGCTTAACTGCTCTAATCATTAGAACAAAACTAAGCAAATTCATTTTCTTAACTATTCTTAGTTCGTGCATATTATCAACATATCATAGCTTCGTAGAACGAGGGATCGTACAACCCAGTGCCCTTTGCTCATCAATGATCCGTATCCCAAAAGGTCTATCCATCCAGCATATCAAGCAAATGTTCTACTCCCAGCCGATTACTTCCTGCACTAAACCCGCAATCAAAATCTTCGGTATTTCCATGACAGAGTATAATCTACTCTTAAATATCGGTCTTCTAATCTGTTTACTTCTTGTTTGGTTCTATCCGAAATCTAATAAATAGCTAAAATATTAATTATTGATTTGCAAAAATTAAAAATATTGTGTATAATGTCATCTCAATATTTTTATATTATTTCTAATTCCTTAATTTTTTTAAAATCCAGTTTATGGCGATCTTAGTGAAGTTCAAGCTTTATTAGAAAGCGGAGTTAATATTGATGCACACAAGAATGAGCACGGAGACACAGCATTATATAATACATTATTTTTGGGAGACTTAAAAAGAGCTAAATTATTACTTGAACATAATGCTAGTCCTAATATTAAGAATAATTACGGACAAACGACTTTACATCCTCATAGCATCGAATTCTATGGAGGAAATCGAGTTTTTACTTCAAAATGCTACTAATATTGATTTAGAAGTAAAGAACAATGACAGTTTTACTCCTTTATATTCTTCAGTAATTAACGCAAATATTAAGGCTGCCGAGCTTTTACTTCAAAATGGTGCTGATGCTAATAGTAAAGATAATAATGAATTCACTTCTTTACATTTGGCAATATATAGCGGAAATATAAAAGCTGTCGAGCTGTTACTCAAATTTGGTGCGGATATTAATGCTAAAGATAATTACGGGCATACTATTTTACAATCTGCAAT
Source organism: Rickettsia sp. 109562A South Dakota (assembly GCF_055791265.1). Classification (NCBI taxonomy): domain Bacteria; kingdom Pseudomonadati; phylum Pseudomonadota; class Alphaproteobacteria; order Rickettsiales; family Rickettsiaceae; genus Rickettsia; species Rickettsia sp. 109562A South Dakota. Next base: position 912,010 of record NZ_CM147703.1, on the reverse strand, counting down.
AAATATTACCAATCTAGAAACTGTCAAGCTTTTACTTAAGCACAGTGCTAATCCTAATTTTCAAGATAATGACGGATATACTCTTTTATATTGTTCAGTAATTAACAAAATCGAAGCTGCCAAACTTTTAATTAAATACGGTGCTGATATAGTTGCTAACCCTACCCAAGGTACATTACATGATAAAATGACACAACTTCTTAATATAAATGTAAGTGAGGCAGTTATAGCTAACTCATTATTAACCTCTAATACTCTTCAAGATAGTATAAAATTCAATGTTTTATCTGCTATGCCTTCTTGTTTCACAAAAGATGTACATCGCAAAGTAATAGATAATAATCTTAAGAATGCAATGAAAGAATGGGGTAATAATGGAATAACATCAGAAAGTTTTCATAATAACAAATTTAAAGATATTATAAAAACCTATAAAAAATATAAAAATTTTGCTATAGATTATCGTGAGTAATCCGGCTCGCCATGCCAGGCATTTGCAGATTATAATACCCAATCCACGACAGTATTTATACCGCCTACTCTTTCAGATTTTACAGAAGAAATTGAAGACTTATATAATATCCATCATAAGGTGAATAAACTATCTTATTTTATATTTAAAAAGCTTTTATCTTCACATTATAATTTGGAAATTACACAGGATAATAATATTGCTTTGTACACAAACACCAAAGATAAAGAAACAGAACAACAGCTATATACTGAATATAATATAAAAAACCAAAAGGTAAAATCTGTTTATTTTGATGCTCAAACTCCAAATCTTACCGAAGTAACTTGGGATGATAATAATTCTCAGTCTATTTTATCTAATCTTTTTGAAACTGAACTAACAGGCGATATTGCTTAATAATTTAAGCGTTGTTGCGTGATTCCTCTGTCATTCCCGCACAGGCGGGAATGACATCAAACGATCCATGCAATAAATCCTACCTCCGCGGGAATGACATTACTACAAACATTAAATTCTATTAATCAATAATTAAAAAGTTAACTATTTGTTTGCGAAAATTAGAAAATTTATGTATAATATTCGCACGACAAAATAATTTAAATTAAACAGGACACTTAATATGATGAATAAACAAATTAATCGAAAGCTTCCGGACGGAAGTACAGTTTTATATAACGCAGTACGTGAGGGGAATATAAATAGTGTTAGACTTTTACTTTCACAAGGAGCTGATGTTAATGCTGAAGATGCACAAAGAAATAAACCTATACATTATGCATTTATAGAACAAATTAAAGAGTTATTAACAATTCCGCTAACGCACGCTTAGCACTTCCTGAATTCACAGCAGAACAGAAACTTACCGAACTGAAAAAAAACATTAAAAATGAGGATGATAAAAATAAAATTATCAACGGATTAATTATGAATCCTGAATTTTATTCTGATATAGATGATGCTACAAGAGAGGAATTAATAGAAAAGCTTTTAAATTACAATATTAATGATAATAATCCCGTAACAGCTCCGGTAATAACAGCACCAATAACAACCACTACAACAACTTCTACAGCAATACCGGCAGATGATAATGTACGTGCACCGGATCTTGCAAGAAATGATGTTTTAATTGCACCTAAAGACAACCGTACACCGCTTGGTATAGCAGCCTCAGCCGGAAATGCAGATATTGTTAAAGAGTTAATTGAGCAAGGTGCTAATATCAATGAGAAAGATGAACACGGAAATACGGCTTTATTTTATGCAAGCACTAAAGAAATAGCTCAAATTTTTTAAATAACGGAGCGAGTTTTGAAGTTGAGAATAACTTTATGTGTCCGCCTATACATTATGCGGCAGGAGCAGGAAATAAGGAGCTTCTTACTTTTTTACTTGAAAAAGGAGTAAACGTTAATACTAAAGATGGGAATGGGCGTATAGCTTTACATTCTGCAGCTTATTCTAAACAGCAAGAAATAATTGAAGTTTTGTTACGTTCCGGTAGTGAAATTGATACAGTAGACAATTATGCCGGCACGCCTTTTTTCTATTTTCTACTAAATCATAAAGCAGGGGAAAATCAGGATCTAATTAACTTCTTTTTAAGCAATAACGCTAATCCTAACATTCAAGCACGAGGCGAGTCAATTTTTAATCATACATTACAATCAAGAGATAAATGGTTACTTGAGAAGTTATTATCTCAAGGTGTTAATATAGGAGAAGGAGTTTCGTGTCGCTATCCAATAGATCATAGTATAGAGGAGCTTGTAAGGATAGGTATTGAAAAAGAAGATATAGTTTATGCATTAAAAAAATATCATTCCCACATAGATGAACAAACTAAAATTAACATAATAGACGCATGTTTAGGAGCCCAAGAAGTCAGAGCTTACCAAAACATGAATATTGACGATTACAATTATGATTTACCGAATCAAGAAGAATTAAAAGAATATGCAATTGAACAGATAAAAAAGATCGTAGATGAGAAGCTTAAAAAGCTTGAACAAGTAGAAGATATGGAAGTGCTTATTCTTACAATAACTCATTATCAAATTGATGAGAAGATAAGAGCTGATTTAATAAAACAAGTTTTAGATTTTGATATTAATTCAAATAATCCTGTAGCAGCTCCGGCGATAACAACTTCGGTAGCGGTCACACCTGCACCGGTATCAGCTATACAAGTACCGACTCGTGTAACAGAGGAAGCAGAAGACAGATTATCTGCGGATATAAAAAAGCGTCTTTTTAACGGTTAAGACCCAAGGAAAGTTATGGATTCATTAGAATACTACACTGATATCTCTCCAACGAAAATAGCAGAACTAACAGATTATATTTGTGAATACGCTTTTGGTACTAAGTTAGCCGGTGATATTAATATTGAATTATAATATCTCTTTCAGTTCCTTCAAAGAAAAACCCGGTGGTTTTAGGTAGTCAAGCACTACCTTACCACCATCAAGTACTATAAGCCTTTTGCCGTAATTTACGGCATCTTCCAAATTATGCGTGATCATAACGGAAGTTATCTTATGCTTCTCTATAATCTCTGCCGTTTTTTTCATCACTTCATAAGAAGCTTTTGGGTCTAAATTTGCCGTATGTTCGTCTAGAAATAATATTTTAGGCGGATGAGCTATGCTAAGTGCCAGGAGTATAATCTGCTTTTCTCCACCGGAAAATTTACCGAGAGGCTGCGAAAGTAACGGCAAAAAGCGTTTATAGTCAATTGATTTGGACTTGCCTACATCGTTGCTCGTCGCTTTCCTATTAGTTATAGGCTTCGCTCCTTGCTCCTTGTATGCAAATCCAACTGAATTGACTATAGGTGAGCCGATAAGTTCTAGTACTTCGCTAGCTGTTAACCGTTCATTTGAGGGGAATCTACTTTCCCATAAAATAATATTTTCTTCAAGCGTTAGCTCGGTAAACAGCCTCTCTTCAGCTTTTTGTGTTAATGTGACCAGCGTAGAAGCTTTCTGACGCTTAGGTATTTTATCGATTCTGACTTGATCTAGAAATACTTTCCCGCTAGTCGGTTTCAAATAACCGGCAAGTATTTTAGCTAAAGTAGACTTCCCACTACCGTTGTGACCTAATATTACAACAAACTCCTCTTTAGCAATATTTAAAGTAGTGTCAGCAATTATAGGCTCACTTCTTTCCTTAACTTTGAATTGTATTTTTTCTGCATATAAATAAGGTTTCATAATTTTGTTTTTTTAAGCGTTTTTACGTTGATTGATGTTATTTTTTTAGTGTCACCCCGTGGCTTGACCACGGGGTCCAGTCTTTTTAATTTTTTTCTGGATACCGCGATCAAGTCACGGTATGACAACCGAGTTGCCAATCCATGCAACAATACCCTACTTCTTACCCACCGTACTCAACGAAATAAACAACACTATTCCCAAAATAAGCTTAAGGTTTATAGGATCAATGCCAATCTTGAGTAAAGAGCTTAGAGCAATAAAGTAAAATAATATACCTATAAAACAAGAAAATATCTCTTTAAACGCATTAAAGCTATTAGTATGGATTAAAATATGACGCCCTATAACAATCGCACCGATACCGACTAGTGCTATCCCAAAACCCATATTTATATCGGCAAAACCGTTTACTTGTGCAGATAAAGTACCGGTTAAAGCAGCAAGCCCGTTACTTATGCTAAGACCGATAGTTCGGTAAAGCTCGGCAGGTTTTCCTAAATTAATTAACAAATCTTTATTAAAACCAAAAGCTCGTAGTAACACGCCTAGATTACCTCTCAATAAAATTATAACTGCAAATATGATAAAACAATTGATTATTACTAAAGGTACTAACCAATTTTCAACCTCTAATATAGATAACAGAGTCGGCATACCGAGGACCGAGATATTAGAACGCTGCATAATTTGCAAGTTAACGGAATAAAGCATAAAACTTGCAAGTATACCGGCTATAAGCCCGTTAATGCGGCTATTCTTCTGCATACAACTAACTATACTGCCAATAATTCCGCCTGCTATTACGGCAAATATTAATGCAGGAAATAATCCAAACGAAATAGTGCGAGCAAACACCGCCGCACCAAGTACATAAGTACCGTCTACGGTAAGATCGGTAATTTTTAGAATCCGATAACTTATATACATCCCTAAAATAAGCGGCAACATTATTAAAGATTGCTCAAGAGCAGTAATAATAATACTCATATATTACTCTGTAATTTCTTTATGAGCGCAAGGAAGTACTGAGAGGTTTTCTTTAGTAAGAATTTCTTGTTTTGGCAAAGATTGAAGATTAATAAATAAAGTTAAATCTTCCATAATTCCAAAAGGGATATTTTTCGGCTTTACTCCCTGCAAGATCTTTTTCGCCATTAAACCTGCTTCTACGCCTATTTGCTTTTCTGGCACTCCTACAGCAATAGTCGCCCCATCAATTACCGATCCTTCATCGGAAGCAATTATCGGAATACGGCGTTTAAATGCTTCTTGCTTTAAAATATTAACCCCGCTGACTATTAAATGATCTTTTAAAATTATAAAACTCTGCGTATTTTCGGGAGCATTTTTTATAGCTACCGGCATATCATTTAAATTTTGTATCATTGCAAGATGCAATTCAACATTATTCTTTTCGGCGTATAATTTCAATTCTTCCACTTCAGGTATAACTTTCTCACTACTACTATAAATTAAAGTGATATTCTGTAAGAAAGGCAACTTACTAATTGTATCGGTGATTTTTATTTCATCGTTAATACCAGTAACTAAAGGTAGATTTTTATTATCAATCATAGCAGCAGCACAAACAATCGGTTTGTCCTTAATATGAGCAATTACGGTTTGGCTAGCTGTCGTACCGATTGGGATTATTACATCAATATCTTGATCTTTTATTTGCTTTGTAACGGCAAGCAAAATATTAGAATCGGCATGAGCATTTTTAACTATAATTTCTGTATCTGTGTCTTTTAGCGACTCTTTAATTCCTGATACTATTTGCGTCATTGCGGCATGTTCAAGCGGAACAATAACTGCCACTTTTTTTTTGATCTGCATAAACTACAGCTGTGATAAATAAAGCAAAAAGAAAAGAAGAAATTTTTTGGAAAATATTAGAGATAAACATTTTAATATCCTATCATAAGTTATAATTTAATAATTAAAATTTGCATATAGCAAACCCATAAGCGTAAAGAACTAATTACGCCAACGCCAATTTTGTATTAAACTATTAACCTTTAAAGATATCATAAATATTTTTAACTGTAGAAATATAAAGTAAAGATCAAGAACCTATCTTCCTTTGATTAGAAGCTAAATAATCAAGAAAGCTCTACCTTAATTTTATATTTTTAGCACCGTTTTAAGATTATGTCAATAACCAATAAATGGTATTGCCTAAAAAAGGTGGTTTTGTTTTACACAACTCTTGAAAATACTTTATTCTCATGAAGAGGCTTTGTTGCATAAATTCGATGTCATTCCCGCTTTCATAGGGTGTTGTTTTGCACAGCTTGAAAATCGTCATTGCGAGAAAAAATTGTAAGTTTTGACGAAGCAATCCAGTAAAAAATGTTAACCTTTAGCATTTTTTACTGGATTGCCACGCTCCTTACAGTCGCTTAGCTCATGACGATTTGGTAGGCCCCATGCAACAAAGCCGATCAAGTTAGCTAGAGGATGACACTGAAAAACTGATCCACGCAAGTAAACCTATTGCAGGAATGACATTAATCGCTTTTCAAGAACCATGCAACAAGGCTTGCGAAATGAAAAAGAAATTCATTTCTCAAACTATGCATTTTCTGTTTGTTCTAATACCGTTTGCCCTAGTAATTGCGATAGAACATCTTGACTTGCTTCAGTCCAGCTTACGGGAGGCTCTTCACCTATTAAACCGGTACCATAACGTGTATTAAACATTGAAGCAAAATGAGTAGTTTCTTGATTAAATTCTCCATTTACTTCTATTCCATAACCATGATTTTTTAATGCTTCTTGTAAAGCCGCTACTTTTTCACCTTCATCTCCTTGCTTTACTACTACTTTACTTCTCTGTTCTTCAGTAGTCTCGATATATTTACCAAAACCTTTTTTTGCTAACTCTTGCCATGGAAAAAATTTACCGGGAGCGACATGCCTTTCTGCAACTTCACCAAGACCGACTAAATCATGTTTTAAATCTAAATCCGGATATCTTACTTTTATATCCTCAAGGAATTTGCATAATTGCTCTATTTGCTCTTCAGGAAAATCGCTTTTTGCATCATTAATAAGCATATTCCCAATACCAAACTTATTAACACCTACTTCTCCTTTCCAACTACTCTTACCCGCATAAAAAGCTTGATCTGTTAAATCATTATGATATTGATATTGCATCCCATTCTTATCAGTTATGTAATGAACACTTGCACCTCGTGTTTGTAGTGCTTCAAGAGTAGAATTAATATTATCACTTACAGAATAAGTAATAACTACACAACTAGGTTTTACTCCTTCCGGTCTTGGAGCCATATATTTACCGTTTGGACTATTTGTATTACTAATACCGTTATTTTCGATATCCTTACTTTTACTCATAAGCTTCCTCCAATATATTTAATAATTGTTAATGGTTCAGAATTTACTAAACCTTAACAAAAATTAATATTTTGGTAATGCTAAGTCAATGAAAATTTAAATATTATTCACAAGGTATCGATACTGATCTAACAAGTTCAATTATTATTTTTCTAATATTTGGATTTTGTACTCTAGTAAATGCTCTAGTTAACGATAAAAGTTCTCTTTCCATAGTCCTGGATAATTCTTTATAATCAAAAGAAACTTCATTTTCATATTGCACTTCTTCTTCAGCAATATTATTTAAGAAATCACTTTCTATTTCTTTGAATAGATATTCAATTTTATTATTAGAAGTATTTTCATCGTCAGTTTTTAACTTTTCTTCTTCAGAACTATTAAAGAAATATTTTAAAGGTGTATTTAAAACTTTTGCAAAAACATATAACCTACTTATAGGTATATTACTTAAACCTTCTTCATATTTTTTAACTTGGAGAGCACTAATGTCTAAAGCTTGCCCTAATTCTTTTTGGCTAATACCTACAGCAAGGCGTCGTTCTTTTAAACGTTCACTTGCGAGTTTGTCTGGATGTTTTATTGAATCATTCATTTTAACAATAAGCTTTAATTATTAAAAAATAAATTATTATAAAGTCTATTCAACTTTAAATGTAGTATATATTACTTTATATTTAATATAATAATGCTAAAACCCTTTATTTATCAAGAATCAAAGCTAATAAATAATTAATTAAAAGTATAAAAACGATGAGTAATAGAATAGTAAAATTACCGAATTGCGAGAATATAGTAGGAGAGGTTAGTTTTTTAGGAATTAAACCTTGGGTATAATTTATTTCATTTAGATTTAGTTTTTTTATTGTTCTGCCAAAAGGATCTACTATAGCTGAAATACCGTTATTAGCTACTCTAATCATAGGTAAACCGTTTTCTACGGCTCTACTTCTACTAATATGAAAATGCTGATATGGACCGCTTGATTTACCATACCATGCATCATTTGTAACATTAATTATCACATCCGCAATTTCATTATTCGTCCGGACAAAATCAGAAAAAATTGATTCATAACAAATCAGGGGTTTAATTTTGAGATTGTATTTATTAAGATAGACAAGACCACCGTTTCCTTCTTTATAATCGATTAAACCATGAGTTAATTTTTTAAACGGTAATATTTTTTTTAATGGCATATATTCACTGAAAGGTACTAAATGTGATTTATGGTATTCAAATAATTTATGACCATTTTTAGCAAGAGCATACATAGCTGAGTAAAGTTCAAACTCATCACCTTGTTTTTTATTATCCGCGATCCCTCCCGTTATCAAAATAGCATTTGTTGAATTTAACATTTTTAATAATTCTGATTTAACTTGCGGTACATCAAATGGCACTACTAACGCTGCTTCAGACCAAATAATTAAATCAGTAGGTTCCGAATTTTCCGATAAATTAATATGTAGCATTAAATTAGGCCAAAATTCTTCTTCATTCCATTTTTCGGTTTGAGGGATTGAAGGCTGTACTAATCGCACTTTTATATCAGTGAAATTTGTAGGGTTATTACTTAGCCTTGCTGCTCCGTAAATGACAATTACGGTTAATATTACGACTGAACTAGCTAATAATATTTTTAACTGAGTAAATTGCTTGCTAAATAAAGGATAAGCAGAAGTGGCAATATATATAACTATAAAACTAAGCCCATATATCCCTATTATACTTAAAGGCTGTATTAAAATATCCGAAAATGAAAAAGCATAACCGATCAAATTCCAAGGAAGACCGGTAAAAATCCATGACCTTACCCACTCAAATAATACCCAACATAAACAGAATATAAATTGGTAATATTTATTATTTTTAGCGAAAAAACTAAGCGTGCAGCTTGCCGATATAAAGAAAGCTAAAACTATAGGTAGTCCAAATAAAGCAAAAGGAATTGCCCACCAAAAATCTGCAATATAAACGCTAACACCGATACTTATCCAATATATTCCACTTAAAAAATGCCCAACACCGAATAAATAACCAAATTTTGCAGCTTCTTGCCAATTTTCAGATTTTTGAACTATGTAACATAGATAAGATAACGTTAATAATGCCGGTATAAAGAAAGTCGGAGAAAAAACTAAACCGCTTAACATCCCAAATAAAAAGCAAATAATTTTAGATCTATACATTTTATTATTTTAAATAAGTAAAATTTATTTACAAAATAATACATCATGCTATCATTTCAGCAAGTTTTTAATATAATGAGTAAATAAATGACTACAGGGTTACTACAAGGAAAAAAAGGCTTAATTACAGGTATTGCAAATAATATGTCAATATCATGGGCAATTGCACAGCTTGCTAAAAAACATAGGGCAGAGCTATGGTTTACTTATCAATCGGAAGTGCTAGAAAAACGAGTTAAACCGCTCGCTGAAGAAATAGGCTGTAATTTTGTTAGCGAACTTGATGTTACGAATCCAAAATCAATTAGTAATTTATTTGATGATATAAAAGAGAAATGGGGTAGTTTCGATTTCTTACTTCACGGAATGGCTTTTGCCGATAAAAATGAATTAAAGGGACGTTATGTTGATACTAGCTTAGAAAATTTTCATAATTCTTTACATATATCATGTTACTCTCTTTTAGAACTCTCAAAGGCAGCAGAACCTTTAATGCATGACGGCGGAAGCATTGTGACCTTAACTTACTACGGTGCTGAAAAAGTTATACCTAATTATAATGTAATGGGGATTTCTAAAGCTGCACTTGAGGCTAGTGTAAAATATCTAGCAAACGATATGGGAGAAAACAACATTAGAGTAAATGCTATTTCAGCAGGCCCTATCAAAACTTTAGCGTCTAGTGCAATAGGTGATTTTAGTACTATGCTTAAATCTCACGCTGCAACCGCACCGTTAAAACGTAATACTACTCAAGAAGATGTAGGAGGAGCAGCAGTATATTTATTTAGTAATTTATCTAAAGGTGTTACCGGTGAAATTCATTATGTAGATTGCGGTTATAATATTATGGGAAGTAATAAATTATAAGCTAAGAAGTGAAGTGTTGTTATACAGCGTCATTGCGAGCAATCTTTGATTGCGTGGCAATCCATAAAAAATAATAAACTGGATTGCTGCGTCAATTATTTCATAATTTCCTCGCAATGACGAAAAATCAAATACAACAAAATCATCACAATCCGTGATTTCTTTTTTTGAGGTGTTCAGGTTTTGGAGGAACAGGCGGTTTTTTTGCCTGAGCCTTTTTAACCTCTGACGGCAATGCCTGATTATTTAATCTATTTAACTCTTTTGAAATTTGTTTTAACTGTTCTTGTACTTCTATCTTTAGAGGAGTATGAGAATTTTTAATTTCACTATTTATTATTTTTTCTATTCTTTTAAGATTTTCTTTAGAAATGGAATATGATTTTATACCTATATAATTAATCATCTTTGACCACCAAGCTTGTCTTTTATGTAATCCTACATCTACTAAATCATTTTTCTTGAATGTTAATATATAATTAGAAACTCCTTCTAAAGATTTAGATAAATGCCTTTTTATTTCTCCTCGTCTCTTATCTTCAATATTTACCTTTTTGTCTTTCTCTAATGTTGTTATTGCTTTTTCAATTATTGAAGATATTTTAGTCTCTTTTCCTTCATTTGCTTTATTTTCTAAATCTTCTTTGGTATTAAAATGTGTATTGGTTCCTATTTTAGCATCTACTAATTGTTTAACATACTTACCGTTAGGATCTTGTATTTTTCGCTCTATCTCAGTCGATTTTAAACCTAATTTTGTATATATCTCTGATTCTCGAAAAAGTGGAGCATATAATAAAAAATTAATACTTTGTGCTATTCTACTATCTATTGAATCTTTAGAATCTCTTTGGGGATAAAATTTTTCTTGTAAAATACGATAATAATCTAATATTTCCTGTGTTATATCTTTTACATCAAGAGATTGTAATTCTCCTTTAGCATTAAATTTTGCTTTCATACCTGAGCGTTTTGCTTCCAATAATAATATTTCTTGAAAAACTTTATTATTAGGAGTACGACAAACGAAATTAGGATCATTATCCGGCATTAATTCATCTGCATTTTTCATTATTGTTTGATTGAGTTTATGTAATTGCTCTTTATTAAGCTTTTTATCTAAAAAACTTATAAAAGCTTCCCTTTGTTTTTGCTTACTTGCAGTACTAAAAGCCTGCTGCATCTTTTGCAAAACACCAAAATCAAAATTTTCGCTATCTATTTCTTTGATAACTAAATTTGCTAGATTTTTTGTTTCAGTATTCACTGTTTCTTTTTTATTTTTTGTAGCCATATTTAGTATTAATCTAACCTATAATTATTTAAATATTAATTATAGGTTAAATTAATTTCTAGATATTTTTGCTATATTTATAATCAAAACTTTAAGACAGTATCTCGAAAGTCATACTAAACCTTCGCTATTTCCCAAAATTTCTATTGATTCTATTGTCTCATTATTTGATTGACTATACATTACTAAATCTAAAATATTTGAAGCTACTAAATTATTAATATAAACACCCTTTACATCATTTAATACATAATCAACCACTAATAATTTAGCATCAGCAGAAGCTCCGTATAATGCTTTTTTTTCCTCAAATACTTTTTTAAATGTATCTAATTTAAGTAATTCTTCACCTACAGCCCTTTCTCTAATATCTCTACTCACCAATAAACACATTATGCTTCGTGCTAAACTATTTTTAACATAATAATTTTCTAAAGCCTCTTCACTTGTGTTACCTAATTTTTTTAAATCTTCTTTGTATAATTCATATACTTTCTCTCGAAATTCATCGTCTCTAAATTTTTTCAAATAAAAATTATTAATTAATAGCTTATAAAGTTCAAGTACCATACTAGAAAAAGTAATTGTTACCTTTCCTTTTTTATCAATTGCTACAGTAAACTTGTTTCCTTTTGCTTCTAAATAGATTAGATCTCGAAATATACTATCCTCTTTTGTTCTACGCAGTAAAAAAGCTGAGTCTTTAGAATCAACTAAATCTAAAGCATGTCCCATTATTTTTCCATTAAGCTCATGTAACCTATTGTTAGGTACCATCGCTTCTGCCTCTGCTAGAAAAGATTTTTTATCATCTGCTTTTAATTTTCTTAAATTTTCTAGAACTTCTAAAGTTATTTCTCCTTGTTGAATTTTTTTAACTAACTCAGAATAATTGCTAAATTCTACTTCTTGATTTTCGCACCCTGACCCAGAATAGATATGGGGTGCTACTTCTTTTCTTTGATCTAATACAGAATATTTTTCTTCAATTTCTTTAGGTGTACTAATACAAGAGATTATAATTTTTTTTAGCTTCATATAATTTATTCCTTAAATTAAAAAGGCATATTATATTTAGTTCAAAAATATTAACAAGTACTTTTATTGAGGGGATGATGTAACAATGCTTTTTTTAGATGATTAGTTTGAAGATGAGTATATATTTGGGTTGTAGATATATCGGCATGACCAAGTAGCTCTTGAATAACTCTTAAGTCTGCTCCGCCCTCGAGCAAATGACTTGCAAAGCTATGACGCAATATATGCGGAGAAATATGCTCAGGGTTAAGCCCTGCATAAAGAGCAGCAGATTTTAACAGAATCGCAAAATTTTGCCTAGTCATATAACCGGCAATAGCTGATGAGGGAAATAAGTAAATTAGATTTTTTGGTTTTGCTTTATTCACAAAAACATCTCTAATTGCAAGATATTTAACAATACTGATAACGGCCTGCTCATTTATTACTATGACTCTTTCCTTATTACCTTTGCCAAGCACAGAAAATACTTTCTTCACCTCTCCTGACATTTTATTAGTCAAAATATCAGCAAGCTTAAGACTAACCAGCTCTGAGACCCTAAGACCGCTAGCATAAAGCAAATGAATCATCGCATTAAGCCTGATCCCTTCCGGCGTAGCATCTTGGGAGCAATATTCAAGTAGCGATTTAATTTGATCTATAGACAATATTTCAGGAAGCTTATTTTGATATTTCGGTAAATCTACGTTAAGAACCGGATTAAAAGCAGTATGATTTTCGCTAATTAAAAATTCATAATAACTTTTTATAGTTGATATTTTTCGATTGATGGAACGAGCTTGTAAATCATTACCCGCTAAATACTCAATCCAATTTCTGATATTTTCTGTGGTGATATTTAATTCGGATAATTTCTGTTTAGCAAGATAATTTTGAAAGTCAAATAAGTCCCGCTTATAGCTAAATATAGAATTTTTTGACAACGCTCTTTCGGCTAAAAGCATTTCTAGGAATTGCGAAATAAATTCCATAAGATTTTTTAATTTCTATAATGGAGGCCAGGGTCGGAATCGAACCGACGAATAGAGGATTTGCAGTCCACGGCATTACCACTTTGCTACCCAGCCTGAAATGTTTATCATACAGTAAAAGTATTGTCGTAGGGCTCTTCCTTATTGTCATCCCGCGACTTGATCGCGGGATGACAAATAGAACAATGATACTAACAACATCCATCCAAAAAAGCAACTATTTTTATACTACACTCCTAATCCTTGCAGGATATTTAAACGATTTATCTTTCATAAAATTCAAGAACTGGCTAACGGAATCTACTATATCGTCATTTTTAATATGAGGCAAATTTAGCAATTCCTTTAAAATTATGCTTGATTGTTTAGGTATTAAAACGTTACTTGATTAAAATCAAGGAACTACCGAAGCAAACCTTGTAACTTTATTAAGCCTCGGCTTAATACCGATCACTCAATATTATCGCCTAAAAACCCTATATCTTGAATCAATTGTTGACCGCTTGCTTTATCTTCGATTAATATAAATCTTGGTTGATATTCTTTGGCTAATTTTTCCGTTATATTTTTCAACTCAGGATAGTTAATCTTTTTCCGCACTAATGATACTAAATAATATCTCTGATCTAAAATTCCCCATATAGTGCAAACACTATAATCGGAATCTTCAGAAATTTTAATTGCCGTATCCCAACTTTGCACAAAATAATCAAATCTTGAAGGTAGATTTTCATAAAAACTAACATCTTCCATATTAAGCAACGATGACCCCATAGCTATCGGTTCTTGCAAATATTGGGCATTATAATTATAGCTACCTATATTTCCTGCTCTAATTTTGCTAAGCAATCAGAAGGTTCTTTATAGCTGTCTAATACTTCACCGCTAAGATATTGATATTCTTTATCTCTATTATTAGTTGTTAATTTAAAGGAGTAATCTTGAATGCTAATCGCCGGAATTTTTAAATGATGCCATAAATTGCTATTATTAAGTAGATAAACGGATAAATCATCTGTATGAAGACGCTGCATAACTAAAACTATAGCACCGCGATTACGATTATTTAGCCTACTAACAAAAGTTTGCTCAAACCAATCTATAACTTTCTTACGTATTTTATAAGAGTAAATTTGCGTAGGATTATGAGGATCATCGATAATAAGTATATCACCGCCCTCACCTGTTGCCGATCCTCCAACCGATGTTGTAAATCTAAAGCCGTTAGCAGTCGTTAAAAATTTACTTTTTTGATTATGGGTTTTACTAAGGATAGTATTCGGAAAAAGTTCCTTATACCAATCGGAATTTAAAATAAACCGACAATCTAGCGAATGCTTAATGCTTAATATCTGTGAATAGCTAGCAGCCATAATTCTTTTGGTAGGATTAGCTTCAAGTAAATAAGCAGGCCAAGCAACGCTAACACAGATAGATTTTAAACTCCTTGGCGGTATATTAATTATTAAACGATTAATATCACCGCTTTGCACGGCATTTAAATAATCGGTAATTATTCTTATATGTTTACTTGGATAGTATTCAAGCCCAGGATTAATAGTATTAAATACCTTAAATTATAAAGCTATGAAAATCCTGCCGTAAAATAGAATTTAAGAGTTCTTTAGAGTGGATCATGTTTGGTTTAATTGTCATTCCCTCATCTTTTTATGTCATTCCCGCTTTTGCGGGAATGACATAACTAAATAGCACATTACCACAAATCTTAGTTGCGATTAATGCTCTATAGTATATAATTTTGAAAAATAATATGTTTATTTATGCAATTACTAAGAATTATTTTTATCATTACTATATGCATTAATTTTCCTATATTCGCAGAAAATTTAGAATCGGTTACTACAACTGAAGATATTGAAAATGACGTATTTATCCCTCTTGATGAAAATCATCCTGTTTTAAATCCAAACGATAATATTAATAATAGTTCTGAATTTAAGAATTATGCAAACGGTAAAATTATTGCTCTAAATAAAATTACTGCCACTTCCGAAGACATTAATTTTAAAGTTGGAGCAGAAAAATATTTCGGTAATATAAAAATCAAATTACACAAATGTATAAAAAACCTTGATCCGTATAATGAAGATAATTATTTGTTGATGACCATAACGGAATATAAGATTGATGAAGATCCTAATTTACTTTTTCAAGGATGGATGACCTCTTCAAGCATTTCATTTTCAACGTTTGAACACCCAATTTACGAAATTTTTGCTAAAGATTGTTTTTAGATGCAATATTTAATTTCAAGTTTAATATTTTTAATTCCTAGCTTTGGGATGCTTGCCGGCTTATCAGCCGCAGCTCTAGTGACAATTTTTTTGCTGAGTATTGTTATACGAAATACCCTACCACAAATGTCTATGTCATTCCCACGTAGGCGGGCATCCAGTAACAATGTCATACCGTGGCGGGGCCACAGTATGACACTATTATTCGCCGGCTGGTGTTTAATATCTTGTTTATTTGCAATTCACCCCATTAATAGTTTAGCTACTTTTACTCAAGTTTTTATAATCTTATTCCTTGGCTTTGCAGTTAGTAATTCCTCTCCCTTTCAAAATCGCTTACAGCTCAAAAAAGCCTTAATATCTGGAATTCTCGTAGCAATATTATTATTCTTCATCGAATATTCTTCTCATGGTTTTTTAACTAAAATATTCAAAGCTAGTTTTGGCTTATATATGTTAGATCGGGGCTGTGCTTTACTTTCAATTACTGCTTGGGCTACTATTATAATTTTACTCTCTAGCGGTAAAAGAAGACATGCATTAATGCTATATATATTAGTACTTTATTTACTTAAGTCGTCTGATAGTTTAGCAAGTTTTTTAGGATTCAGTATAGGCGGAATAATATTTATTTTAGCGAGATTTATAAAGCCGATATTTTTCAAATTAATCGCAATAAGTTTCATTACCGGCTCGTTACTATTCCCTGTTATAGCTAAACAAATAGAGCCGCAATATTTATCTGAAAAATATTTAACAACTCAAGCATCGGCTGCTCATCGTTTATTTATTTGGCATTTCGTCGCAAACAAAATCATTGAAAAGCCGATTTTAGGCTATGGCTTTGCTTCTTCTAAATATATCGAAGTCAAAGATAGTGAAATGATCGATTATAAAGGAGAAAAATGGCATCCTTTGCCGCTTCATCCTCATAATAATATATTACACATTACTCTTGAACTTGGTATAATAGGGCTAATATTATTTTTAAGCTTAATCTATAAATA
Organism: Rickettsia sp. 109562A South Dakota; assembly: GCF_055791265.1. NCBI lineage: Bacteria > Pseudomonadati > Pseudomonadota > Alphaproteobacteria > Rickettsiales > Rickettsiaceae > Rickettsia > Rickettsia sp. 109562A South Dakota. The sequence goes on along the minus strand of NZ_CM147703.1, from coordinate 895,318 downwards.
CTTAAAACAAATTGATAATATAAAGAATAATAATTTTAGAGCAGCTTCTTATGCATGCTTTATAAATTATTATATTATAGGGATGATTTCATATAATATTTGGCAAATATGGTGGATATCAAGCGGTATTTGGGTACTAGTTTTAATGAAGTTACTAGTTAAACCTGATATTGTCGTTGATAATTAATAATATTTGGTATAGATATAGAAGTAAGAGTTTGATGTCATTCCCGCGAAAGCGGGAATCCATAATAAATAGTCTAATAATAATAGTAGTACATATTTGAAAAAAATAAGCATATAAAAACAAGTTTTTTATATGCTTTACTGGATTCCCGCTTTTAGCTAAGAATGACATAAACAATGTCTAGAATTACATAATAAAAACATATGCTACAAAACTCAGAATTTTTACAGGAATATCTACCGATTGCTATATTTTTCGGTATTGCGGTATTGGTTTCCGGTTTAATAATGATTCTACCTAACCTCTTATCGACAAAGAAATATAATAAAGATAAGCTAGAGCCTTATGAGTGCGGTTTCGAGCCTTTTAGCGATGCAAGATCAAAATTTGACATACGTTTTTACTTAGTTGCAATTTTATTTATTATCTTTGACCTTGAAATCGCATTTTTAGTACCTTGGGCTATTAGCCTTAATACGATAAGTAAAATAGGCTTTTTCTCAATGATGTTTTTCTTATTCGTACTTATTATCGGGTTCATATATGAATGGAAAAAAGGAGCATTAGATTGGTAGTAATATGAAAAATAGTTTTTATCAGGAAGACGAGCTACTTAACAATAAACTCTTAAATCGGGGATTCTTACTCGCTAAAGTTGATGATGTTATAGGCTGGGCGAGAGCTAATTCCTTATGGCCAATGACTTTTGGGCTTGCTTGTTGTGCGGTGGAAATGATGCAGGCAGCAGCAAGTAGGTATGATATGGATCGCTTCGGTATGCTGTTTAGACCAAGCCCAAGACAGTCCGACCTTATGATAGTTGCAGGCACGCTCACTAATAAAATGGCACCGGCTCTACGTAAAGTATATGATCAAATGGCCGAACCTAAATGGGTGCTTTCAATGGGTAGCTGTGCTAACGGCGGTGGGTATTACCATTTTTCCTATTCGGTAGTACGCGGCTGCGATAGAATCGTACCGGTTGACGTATATGTCCCCGGCTGCCCTCCTACTGCCGAAGCATTAATTTACGGGCTGATGCAGTTACAGAAAAAAATTAAACGCACTACAGGTTTTAAGTATGACGCTAGACAAACTCATTGAAAAACTTGCTGCTAAATCTAGCATACTGATAACCCATGTTACGGTTAAGGGCTATTTAGCTTACAACGTCGAGCCGAATTTTTTATTACCGTTTTTAAAAGCTTTAAAAGAATCGGAAGAATTACGTTTTACTGTACTTACTGATTTATTTGGAGCTGATTTTCCTGAAAGAGACAAAAGATTTGAAGTAGTATATAATTTACTAAGCCTAAAATTAAATAAGCGTCTTATAATAAAAGTAGATATATCTGAAAAAGAAAGCATACCTTCAGCAATGAATATATTTAATGCTGCTTGCTGGTATGAGCGTGAAGTTTATGATATGTACGGAGTAAATTTTGACGGAAATGACGATAAAAGACGAATACTAACCGATTATGAATTTGAGGGGCATCCGTTACGTAAAGATTTTCCGTTAACCGGTTATACGCAAGTTAAATATGATGAAAAATTAAAGAAAGTAGCTTATGAGCCGGTCGATTTAGACATAGAATATCGTGAGTTTGATTTTAGCTCTCACTGGCACAGCCCTACTTATGTTTTACCTGGGGATGAGCAGGCGAAGTAAAAGCAGTGTGGATACCAAATCGTCATTGCGAACGACTGAAAGGAGCACGGCAATCCAGGAAAAATTATGAAACCACCGACTGTATATATTATTGCTAATAAACGAAACGGTACTATTTACATAGGAGTAACTTCTAATCTTATCAAACGTATATATGAACACAAAAATAATACAACTAATGGGTTTAGTAAAAAATATGATTGTAAAATACTAGTATTTTATGAAATTCATGAAACTATGGATTCTACAATAACTAGAGAAAAACAAATTAAATCAGGCTCAAGAGCAAAAAAGCTTAATTTAATTGAGCAAACGAATGTAAATTGGAAAGATGTATATGATGAAATTATTTAACTGGATTGCCGCGTCGCCTACGGCTCCTCGCAATGACGGCTACTATGACTAACAACACCAAAACTATAACTCTAAATCTTGGTCCGCAGCATCCGGCAACTCACGGAGTTTTAAGATTAATCCTTGAAATGGACGGGGAAGTAGTAAATAATGCCGATCCTCATATAGGGTTACTACATAGAGGGACTGAAAAGCTTATTGAGCATAAAACATATTTGCAGGCTATACCTTATTTTGATCGCCTTGACTATGTTTCGCCAATGTGTCAAGAGCATGCATTTGCTTTAGCTGTCGAGTCATTATTAAAATGTGAAGTACCACGAAGAGCTCAATTTATCAGAGTATTATTTTCGGAATTAACAAGAATTTTGAACCATACTTTAAATATAGGTAGCCAAGCTTTAGATGTCGGGGCTACTACTCCTTTATTATGGCTATTTGAAGAACGTGAAAAAATCATGGAGTTTTACGAGCGTGTTTCCGGCTCTCGTATGCATTCAAACTACTTTAGGCTAGGTGGGGTTGCTGAAGATTTACCTGACGGTTTACTTGAGGACATAGATAAATTTATAGAGCAGTTTCCTCCTAAACTTCAGGATATTGAAAGCCTACTAAATGAAAATAGATTATGGAAACAACGTTTAGTAGATATCGGTGTTGTTTCGCAGAAAGAGGCGATGGAGTGGGGTTTTTCAGGACCTATGCTTAGAGGTTCGGGTATAGCTTGGGATTTACGTAAGTCAAACCCTTATGACGTATATGATGAAATAGACTTTGAAGTACCTATAGGTAAAAATGGTGATTGTTACGACAGGTATCTCGTCCGTATGCTTGAAATGTATGAATCAATCAAGATAATCAAGCAATGTATAGAAAAAATGCCGAAAGGTGCAGTTAAAACCAATGATCCTAAATTAACACCACCGACAAGGGCCAAAATGAAGGAATCTATGGAAGCGATGATTCATCACTTTAAGCTTTACACTGAAGGTTATGACGTTCCTGCAGGTGAAACCTATAAAGCCGTAGAAGCTCCTAAAGGCGAGTTCGGAGTATATTTATATTCAACCGGCAACAACCGACCTTATAGATGCCGAATTAAAGCCCCCGGCTTTGCTCATTTGCAAGGACTGGATTTTATGTCTAAAGGTCATTTAATGGCAGATGTTATTACTATTATAGCCACGCTTGATATTGTATTTGGAGAGATAGATAGGTGATTATTTTTAGGTGGTTGATGTCATTCCTGCAGTCTTTTATGTCATTCCTGCGAAAGCAGGAATCCAGTAAATAAAACTAAAAAATAAAAATGTATTGGGTATATATATTATGTTCTAATCGCAATGGCACTTTATATATTGGTATTACTAATAATATAATATGCTGTGCTTATGAACATAAACACAAAACAATAAAAGGTTTTACCTCAAAATATAATATTATAAAGCCTGTTTATACAGAAGAATTTACTGATATTAAAGAAGCACTTGCAAGAGAAAAAAACTTGAAAAAATGGAAGCGTAGTTGGAAAATAGAATTGATAGCAAAAACTAATCCTGAATGGAAAGATTTAATTGAATAATTTTCTGGATTCCTGCTTTCGCAGGAATGACATAAAAAAGCACAGAAATGACATAAGTGATATATGAATACAAAAATTACAAGTTTTATATTTGATAAGAAAAATTTAAATCTAGCAGAAGATATTGTAAAAAAATATCCGCCACATGGAAAAAGGAGTGCTATATTGCCGCTGCTTGATCTAGCACAGCGTCAAAACGGCGGCTGGCTATCTATCCCTGCTATCGAATATGTCGCAAATATGCTAGGAATGCCTTATATGCGTGCTTATGAAGTTGCAACTTTTTATACTATGTTTAATCTAAAGCCCGTCGGTAAATATCATATTCAAGTATGTACTACCACCCCTTGCTGGCTACGTGGTAGTAGCGATATCATGAAAACCTGCGAGAAAAAACTTGGTATAAAAGAAAAAGAAGTGACGAAAGATCAGAAATTTAGCTTAATTGAGATCGAATGTTTGGGAGCGTGTGTTAATGCACCGGTCGTACAAATCAATAATGATTATTATGAAGATCTAACTCAAGAAAAAATGGAAACTATTATAGATAAGCTGCAAAATGAGTAAAATACTTTTACTACTAATTAGGTTTTATCAATATTTCATTTCCCCGTTACTTGGCAATAATTGTCGCTTTCACCCTACTTGTTCAGAATATGCTAAAGAGGCTATAACATTACATGGTAGCCTAAAAGGATTATGGCTTGCTTTCAAAAGAATCATCAAATGCCAACCGTTCTATAACGGGACTTTATTGTATGATACAGAAGTTCGATGTCATTCCCGCGAAAGCGGGAATCCAGCAAATAATAAGGAACCAAAATAATTTTGTACTTTTAAAGATATAAGAGCCTAGATTCTCGCTTTTAGTTAGGAATGACATCGATATGCTTTGCTCTGGTCATAAATACAACGCTATACGTTCAACATCAATTTTTACTATATTATATATAATGAATCTAATCCCTTTATCCCGTGAATTCTTCTCAAGAGACACTAACTTAGTAAGCACTGAGTTAATCGGTAAGGTTCTATATTTCCAAGGTAAAACAGCTATCATTACCGAAACGGAAAGCTATATAGGGCAGGACGATCCTGCTTGCCATGCTGCAACAAGAGGTCGTACAAAAAGAACGGATGTAATGTTTGGTCCTGCGGGTTTTAGCTATGTTTATCTAATTTACGGAATGTATTATTGTTTAAATTGCGTAACCGAAACTGATGGTTTTCCTGCTGCAACGTTAATAAGAGGAGTACATGTTATTTCACCTGAGAACATATACTTAAACGGTCCGGGTAAATTATGTAAATATTTAGGAATTAATATATCTCATAATAAATGCGATCTTATCAATAACAACGAATTTTTTGTTGGCGATATCGGCTTAACGCTCCCCTACTCTACTACCGCCCGTATAGGTATTACCAAAGGCATGGATAAACTATGGCGTTATGTCGTTACAGATAGGACTAATTTAATCTCTCAATATAATTTCTAGCCTTAATAAGATCATATTGATTAACGGCGAAGGGACCTCGAAAAGGTTTGTCTAATATAAATAATAAAAAAAGCATTGATGATGAAGTAATACAAACTAAACCAACCGAAATCTTATGTAGATAAAGTTTAGTACCAAGCATACAGACAAAAATTAAATTAATAATAGTCATTATAAATATAACGATCCAATATTGGATATTCAAAGAAAATAGGACATTTTAACTCTATTATACCTCACGGTATAAAGCTCCTTTATCTCTTTAATTATTTCTTTTTTAATGAATATCTGCATTTACTCATTTACTTGATAAGCTTGAAGTCGCTTATTAATATCTTGAAGAAAACTCAGAGCTTCATGACCGATTTTCTTGCCGTCTTTCATTAATTGCCATGCACGCTGTACTATATCTTCCGTATAATTTTTAATATCTAGATAAATTTCAGGTCTCATTTCATGGGGAAGCCAACCTACACTATCTGCAAGCCTCATCAACACTATAGACTCGGCTGCCACCCCTCTTGTGCTTTATTAAAATTACCGAGTAAATAAATTAATACAAAACCTGTTGACACTGCATACATACTACCGACTACTCCCGATAAGAATCCTCCAAGGCTTCCAAGTTCTTCTTTTTGAAAATTATTAGGAATAATGTATTTCGTTAAATATAAACATCCCCAGCAAAAGCTCATTCAAATAATATTTATTATGAAAAATAAAACAATATTAGGAACGTTATAAATAAAATCAATTATATGATCAAACATAAGCATTGTAATTTTTATGTTATGTCATTCCCGCGGAGGCAGGAATCCAGTAAAATCTATAAAAAACTTGTTTTTTTAGATTTATTTTGTCAATTAATGTGCAATTTTTGCACCAATATTAAGATTATTTTTTCTGGATCCCCGCCTCCGCGGGAATGACATATACAACGTTCTAAATCTCTGTCTCTTCTAAGACCACCATAGAATCAGTAAGTTTAGTAATTTTTTCAATTTTTAACCGAGCTTCTTTTAGTTTTTTCTCACAATGATTCTTAAGTAAAATACCTCTTTCGAAGCTATTAACTGCCGTCTCTAGACTCTCTTGCCCGTTATCTATTTTTTTAACAATTTCCTCAAGCTCTTTTAAAGCTTCTTCAAAGCTAATATTTTCTTCTAAAATTTTTGTATTAGTCATTTATTTTTTATTCTTTAATGGGTTAACTGAATTAGTAGCTTCTTCTGTTTGTGTTTGTGGTATAAGTAATTTTTTTAGCTCACTACTATCTAAAGTCTTCTTAGGAGCAAAAATACTCCCTTGCATTTTTATATTAAGATGTGCCAAAGTATCTTTATCGGAACTCGTATTTGATGTATTTAACTTAACAAGCCTTGCCGGCACATAAAATGATAAAATACTAGATGCATCCATATCAAAATTATATATATTAATTGTAAAAGAGGCCGCACCGCTACTATATTGTGTTGCAAATTTTACTTTCTGTAAAAGAGCAATACCTTTTTGTAGTTCAATATCACCGCTTATACCTCTAATATTTTCTTGTCCTGTGGTTATAGCATTATTTATATCTTTATCTAAATTCTGTACCTTATAATCAGGTGTATTAATTTTTTCTATAAAAGAATCAATTGCAAAATTATTAATATCTATATTGTTTATAGCAAATTGTGATTTTGTAGTAAGGTTATATAGCTGGCTTTGAAGGGTGTTACCGTTAGTCCCTAAACTACCGCTTATACTTACTTCTCCGCTACTTGCAGTAAATATTTTAGGCATAAGAGCCGAAACTTTGTCTAAATCTATTGTATTTAAGGCATATACGCAATTTATAGAATAAGGCTCCAATAAAATATTGCCGCTACCTTGAAACTTACCGCCTAATAATTCTGCTTCAATATTATTAAATTGCAATAGATTATTATTATTTGCTATATAAAATTTAACATTTTTCAATATCAAATCATTTTGTGATAATGTTGACAACGTACCGGAAACTTGTAAGATAGCTTTATCTAAACTATAATCATTTACTAATTTATTTCTTAAATTAAGCATTCCTGCCGGCGATAATAAATCAGTAGTAAGATTACCGTCCTTAATTTCTACGGTTAAAGACGGTAATACACTCGATGCATCCAAGTGCCAGCTAGTTGATAAATAGCTGTTAGCGGTTTTAAAATCTAAATTACTAATTTTGATATTAGCCGGTACGATTTTAGCAAGCAAATTAACTTTGTCAAATATATGATCGTTATACTTAACGCTATCTATCAAAATATCTAAATTAGCTAAATATCCTATTGTTCTAATAGGAATAAATTTACTTGGATAATCTAGAGACTTCATATCTTTAGTTAAATTTTTTGTAAATTCGATAAGCGGCGAAATTATTGGACATGTTTGACTTCTTAAGTCAAGCGAAGATATATTAAGCGTAGCATCTAGACGAGGTGTTTGAGCAATAAATTTACTAGAAAAATTTCCTGATAAATTTAAATTATCCGTTTTAAGTAATAAATTTTTAAAAAATAAATCTATTAAAGTGAGTTTTAAATCTGACGATAAACTAAAAGGAATAACTTCTTTAATAGTAACGTCGTTAAATCCTAAAATATTCAGTAACGAATTTATATCGTTGTGCTTTAAATATAGCTGTCCATCGAACATACTTCTAACAGCATTCTGTGTTACACTACCTGTAAGCTTAAATTCCCCGCCTGACTTAATATTGCCTGAAAATTCATTTATCTTTAAAGTACCTTTTAATAAGTTAGAAGAAAAGACTATTTTTTCTAATGCTTCATTATTACTTAAAATTATTTCGTTAATTGTCACGTCTGCTTTAAGTAATTTATCGGCAAAAATAAATCTAATATTTGAAGGAGCAGTATTAAATGTTACCCCTGCATTTGGAGAAATTAACGAACTTAAATCTATTTTAGGAAAATCTAGTTGCACATTAGTAGTAATATTATCATTTTTAGCAATGTTAACAAATCCGTTACCGGTAATAAAAGACGATGCTATTACTATGTCTTTTAGCTCTATTTCATCTTCATTATTTGAAATATTAAATTTAACGTTTACTGCCTCATTTTGATTAAATTTATTAAAAAGATGGTTTAAATCCGGTAATATACTATACATTACCGACGCTAAATTTTTAATCTGATATTCACCGCTACCGCTAGTAAGCTTAAAATCTTTGTAAATTTGCGATAACTTAAAACCATAATCATTATTATCAATATTAAGACTAAAATCTACTGTATCGTCATGTTTATTAATTGAACCTGAAATTTTACCTATATAGTTACTTGTAGTTTTAAATATGTAATTAGACGATAAAGCATTTTCTTTTTTTAATATACAATTATCAAAATTTAAAATAGAATAGTCTTGTTTATTAATAATACTTAGATTAGCAACATTTAGATTTATATTTTGTAATTTATATTTAAAGAAATTCTTTATTAACTCTTCATGATTATAAATATTTAATACATTAGAATTTGAATAAAATTTAGCATCTAATATGTCTATTTTATTAATTTTAGGATTAAATTTTATAAGCGACCACAACGAAAAATGAATTTTAATCTGCTCTAAATCTAGCTTTCCTTCTGCCCTTATCAACTCAATAATTAAATAGGGCAAAGGAAATTTATTCATCTTTATTTTTCCGATATTTTCCTTCGCAATTCCTAAATGACTAGTAAGATTATTAGTAACCGAATTATAATTAACAAAAGATAATGCACCAAAAATTATAAATAACAATAATGAGAAACAAATTATGATGCCGGCAGCTATTTTTTTTATCATGTCTGTAAAAAAGTTTTTAAATATATTATTATATATAACTATCAAAATTTAAAGGTAAATTAATGAATTCTTTAGAAAATTTAATTTTAGTCGGTGTAATAAAATCATGTCACGGAATTAAAGGTCATGTAATTTTAAAATCTTTTACCGTCCCTACTACAAAAATACTTGAAAGAAATTTAGTAAATGAATCAGGAGAAAATATAAATATTAAGCTAATTAGCCAAAATGCCAAAGGGGAATTAATTTGCACATTTAATGATATAGCTACTCGAAATGAAGCTGAAAATTTAAAAGGTTATAAACTATTTTGCTTAAGAGCAAGTTTACCGGAACTAGAAGAAGATGAATTTTATATAGCGGATTTAAATCATCTACCGATATTAGACCAAGATCATAAAGAAGTAGGCAAAATTAAAAATATTCTTAACTTTGGTGCCGGTGATATAATTGAAATAGAATTTTTAGACCAAACAACTGAATTATTACCTTTCAATAAAGAATTTTTCCCTGTTATAACTAAAAATTATGTGATTTTAAATTATCAAAAGAGAAGTTTGAACAATTTACTTTAATTTTTCAATCTCTTATTTTTGGAGTTCTTCAATTTCTTTTTTTGTAAAACCGGTAAATTCAACAATTTCATCTCAAGGCTTATTTTTTGTTAGCATCTTTTTAACTAGTATTATTTTTTTCTTTTCTTCTACCTTTCTCGATGCCTTGTTGCTCCCAATGATATACAATACTTCCCATAATTTCTTCTCCTTCTTCAGGGTTTAAATGTAATTTAAGTATTTTTTCTATTATATCATTTTGACTAATTTTGGTCAAAGTATAGTATAAAATTAGCTCTATATAATCAATGCCGATATTAACCTCGGCAAACTTAGGTAAAAGGTCAGCTATCTCATGCCATCTTTTTAATAAATCACGCTCATTTATATATTTCATAAAAAATTGTAAAATTCCAGACCAAGCATTTTCTTTCAATTTTTGATCAGATATATCATGCGCGTTTATAAGGTGATAATCATTAATCCAAGTATTTTTTACAAGTTCACTATGATCAAACAACTCCCATAAATTTCGAGGAGCATTATATTTTTGTATACCGTTTAAAATACTAACGGATATACAAAAGGAAATTTCCTATTTTTTGTTATTTTCATATAATATTCAGCAATATTTAACATATACTTAAACAAGCGAAAAGTCATATAATGATCAGGTTTACTTTGATGTTCTAATAATAAAAATAAGTAACCGTCTTCACCGTCAAATTTAGCAGAAAATAAAATATCCGATATAGACTTCTTAAGGTTAGGTTCTATAAAACTATCCTTTTCCATTTGAAGAGTTTCAAACGAGAGTAAATCTTTGATATGAGGCGGTAAATGCATCTGAAAAAACTCTCTAGCGACGAAAGGATTTTCAAATGCACTACGTACAATCTCGTCATACCTAAATTTATTAGACATAAATATTATTGATATTCAAAACTATAAATACATCAATAAAATAATTATTTCAATTAAAAATTGAGTAAATTATATGAATTTGACAATTAAGCCTTAAATACTATAATCAATATATGTATATAAATAGAAGGTTAAGCTCTATGCCTAAAGCTTTAAAATACTCACTTATTATATTTATAAGCATAATATTGTTATTAATTGTTATTCCTTTCTTTATTCCTTTAAATAATTATAAAGGAGTAATAATAGATAAAGTCAAAGAGGCTACAAATAGAGATTTAACTATTAACGGCGATATAAAATTATCTTTATTACCGAATCCCGCAATATCACTATCAGAAATTAAATTATCATCAATAGACGGCACAAAGGAACCTCATCTAGTTTCCGTTGAAAGTGCTAAAGCGTCATTGCGGCTTTTTTCTCTTTTTAGAGGAGCAATTGAAGTCGCTTCTATAGAACTGCAAAAACCTATTATAAATCTAGAAGTTTTGAATAACGGACAAAAAAATTGGCAATTTGCTACACCTAATAATAACCCTAAAATAAATAATGTCAGCTCTGCAGAATCTACTAATACTAAAACTGAGTTAGAACTTCCTATTTTGATTAGTCATTTTAAAATTATAGACGGCAAAGTAATATATATAGAAAAAAATAATGAGAAAATATTTAACGATATTAACTTAGATACTAAAATTAAAAGCCTTAAAGGACCTATAGATTTCACTTTAGCTTTAAAGGCTTTGGAACAGCAGATTAATATAGACGGAAATATTGCAGAAATCGGGAAAATAATTACGTTAAGTGCCGATATTAATCTTGCCAGTGAAAAAATTAAAATTGAAGGAAAATTTGATAGCGAAAATAATTCTTTTATAGGTAACGCAAATATTAAAGGCAATACTAAAACTTTAGGTATACCGGCTGACTTACAACATGACTATGAGCTAACTACGGCAATTACTGCCGATAGTAAAAACATAGCTATTAAAGATACAAGACTTACTTATACAAATATAGAATTATTAGCAAATACAAATTATGATATAGAGCGTAATAACCTAAAATCAAATATTATTATAAATCCAGGTAACATTATAACCGAGATTAGCTCTAATTTAGATAAGACAAATATTCTGCTACAAGCAGATAGTGTAAAACCTATACTTGATGCTCTAAAGCTAAAGACCGATAAATTACCTCCTATTATTAACCAAAAACTTATACTTACTTCTAGTGTAGTGTATAATTCCCAAGCAATAAAACTGAAAAATATTAATTTATCGGCTGCAAATAGTAATCTAACCGGAGATATTGAGCTTAAAAACTTAGCACAAGATATAACTATTTCCCACAATCTAAAAATTAATAATTTTGAGTCGTTTATGACTTTACTTGGAGTAAATAATCTAAATCGTATTGGAGTATTCCAGCTAAACGGGGAAGTGCAAAAAGTTAAAGATACTTTCCGTATCAATAATAAAATATCTGCTTTTAATACTAATATGTCTATTAAAGGCGATATTAATTTAGCAGCTCAGAAGCCAAATTTTAACCTTAATTTATATAGTCCATTAGTTAATTTGGAGAAAATTATTTCAAGCAATAGCCCTACTGCTACTCCAAATAAAACTAATAGTCCTGCTACTCAAAATATACCGACCCCTAAAAATAATTCTCCTTGGTCAAATAATCCTATTAACTTAGGATTTTTAAATGAAATTGCAGGACAAATATCTGCGAGTATTGATAAATTAACTAACGACTCATTAATCATAAATAATTTAAAAACAAAATTAAATATCACCGGCGATAAGCTAAATATTACTTCAGTTAATGCGAGTATTTACGGCGGTGAACTTAATAGCACAGGTTTTGTAAATTCAGGAAAAGATCAAAATATTGCAATTAAAATCGATTTAAAAAATGCCTATCTCAAAAATTTAACTCCACAATCGGGTAAAATAAAAATAACTGATGGGCGACTAAGCTTTAAAGCCGATCTTAACTCTAGCGGTAATAGTGTTTATACATATGTTAATAATCTAAACGGACAATTTAACGTAAATAGCGATAACGGGAAAATAAGCGGATTTGATTTAAACAGAATTGCAGATGCGGTAAATAATGCTAAAAATACCGAAGGAGTATTGCGACTTATTAACAGCTCCTTTAGCGGTGGTTCTACATCTTTTAAAAATTTAATTGCAAGCGGAAATATAACACAAGGCAAGCTTAAGTTAAACGAATGCAGTTTAGATGCTTCACCTGCCAAAGCAAATGCAAGCGGTCAAATTAACTTACCGCAATATATGATGGATATTAGTGCAAGCGTTACTATTTCTGATTTACCGCCTATAGCCGTTAAATTATACGGATTTATAAACAACCCGCAGCATAAGCTAGATATTCAGGCTCTTCAGACATATTTAGTCACAAATGTTTTTAATAGCGTTATTAAAGACTTAAAAAGCGGAGAGAAGAAACCTGAAAATATTATTAAAGATGCTTTAGGCCTCAGAAAGAAAAAGGATTCAAATGTAGAGGAACAAAGCAATACTAAGCCGGAAAACCAACAAGCAGATCCTGTAAATAAGCTTCTACAAAAAGGATTGAAGAAACTGTTTTGATACAGTTATTCCTGCAGCAAACCTAATGGATACACATCCTTTGTTGCATCAGTATCCAATACCAAACTAGCTATGTTTTTAGGAAAATCTTGAATTGCTTCCGTAATTTTTGCTGCTTCTTCATTACAATTCACCTTTTTCAACAAAATAATAAGGTCTTCATATAATGATTTGCTATTTGGATTTAACCCGATAACTCTTTTGATAGAGGCAACTGCTTCTTCCGGCTTTATGCTATCTAACCTAATGAAAAGCTCTTCATGATAGTATGCTCTCTTTGGATCTAGTTCAATAGCTTTCTTTAATGATTTAATCGCATTATCTTGTTGTTTTTCCATTAAAATAGAACTTAAGCTATGAAAAACTTCAGCTTCTCTATTGTTATACTTCTCAGTTTTACTATAAGTTTCGATAAAATTTGAAAGTTCTTCAGGATCAATTTCAACGAATTTTCGTAGATTGTCTTTTTCCTCTTGATATTGATATCTGTTATGTAAATTGACACATTGTTTAAATAGCTCCGCAATTTCATCTTTAGGTCGGGTAGAAACCATAACATTTACTCCATATTTTAATTAAATTAGTTCCATGCTATGGTAACCCCCACAGAACCGTGCTTGCGATTTTCCCGCACACGGCTCCTCAATGAAACATTTACTATAAAGCTAGAATTAATACATTGCATTACATATCCTCGGTGTTGGTAGTGGATTCCACTGTAGATAATTTTGATACTCTTTGACATTCATACTCTTTTTCTGACTGCGACGATTTATCCACTTGAATACTATCCAAAAGATCGACTTATAAAATTTATAGAGACAGCGATAATTACCACTCACTCCAAAATAATTATAATGGCCCGTTAATTTAGATTTAAGTACTGGCCACCATGCTTTAAGACACAATTTATTACGTATATTCTTTAACCATTCCTTAGTTTCCTTAAGCTTCTGACAAAGATTCTCCTTACTCGTCTTATGACCCATAACGAAATACCCTTGTCTACTCTTACCGCAATAATGCGTAAACCCAAGAAAGGTAAAAGTTTCTACTTTTTCTTTACTTCCCTGAGCATGTTTCCAAACTTTTCGTCCAAATTTAAGAACTCTAGTCTTATCTTCTGATACCTGTAGACCAAACTTTTCTAACCTTACATGTAGCAGATCTAGAAAATTCTTTGCATCTTTCTCACTTTCACAACATACTACAAAGTCATCACAGTAGCGTATTAGCTCCATGTGTCCTTTTGCTTGTGATTTAACTTTCTTAAACCATAAGTCTAGTACATAATGAAGATAGATGTTTGCAAGTAATGGACTAATCACTCCTCCTTGAGGAGTGCCTACCTCCGTTACTAACTGCTTTCCATCCTCAACTACTCCAGCTTTTAAGAATTTTCTTACTAACCACAATAAATTACGATCAACAATTTTCTCCTCTAAGCAACGTTGTAGCCAATAGTGATTAACATTATCAAAGAACCCTTTAATATCTACTTCCACAATGTAATTAATTGGCTTAGTCATAACCGTTTTGTGTAATGCTCTTATTGCATCGTGACAGCTTAACTTAGGTCTGAATCCATAAGACATATCCAAAAACTCAGCTTCATAAATCTGTTCTAAGATTTGCTTTAGCATAATTTGAACTAACTTATCTTCAACTGATGGTATACCAAGGCCACGCTTCTCATTCTTACCAGCTTTTGGGATATATACCCTCTTTACTGGTTTAGGACGATATTGCTTCAACTTTATCGATTCCACTAATTGATTAAGCCTATCTTCTAGATTAATACCGTATGCTTCCACTGTCTCACCATCAATCCCACAAGCTTTATTACGCTTGAGCACTTGATAGCATTCTGCAAGATTAGCCTCATTAACATGATGTATTAATGATGTGAATTTTAGCCTTTTATCTTGCTTCGCTCTTTTAGCTATTTGATTGAGTTTAACCTGCATCACTATAATAACCTCAGCGTGTTATCTTGAACGGTACTCAACCAAGCTTTCCATTGCTGACCGCTTCCCCATGTACATAGCTTTCCTATACTCCGAGTACTATCAGTCAGTCCGACTTCTTCTGTATCATTTGTCAGTTCTTGCCTATTTTGACTTGTCCCAACATACTCTTTCGAGAATACAGAAGATCTCCCAAGTTTACGTAAACTCCATCTCATACCATGCCACCGGACTCCGACCCCGATAGAGTGAGTTGTGACTTACCATTACGTCACCCTTCATGCTGCCTTCCGCACTATGAAAAACGTCGGCCTCTATAATGTTGGATATTTCGGGGCTCAACACCTTCACTTGCGTTGCAGCCTGGTATGTCGCTTCTACTGGCTTCATCACATTTGTCGCCTCCTGTAATGCAATAGTTGCTTCTATGCTGTTGGTTAGACTTTGCATAGGTGGGATTTTCACCAACTGATTTTTACGCACTTTCCTTGGCGCACTCATATTTTTCCCCACCTTTATAATTAGCATAACGTCTACTTCTAGTAAAACCCATCTGTAAATATTTGCTTGCCATATCAGCTCCAACAAAATCATTATCCTCTAAGTATTTTAAAAAAATTTCATATATTTTTTCACTACTTTCTTTAGCAATTTCAGAAGTTTTAAACTTCCAATAAGGCAAAATTTCATTTTTATATGGTTGACAAATTAATACTCCCTGCTCACCTTTACCTACTCTATAAGCTTCAGGGCATTTACGATAATCAATATCATTTTTCCATTTATAATTTTTATTATCAAAATTTAGATAGCTTGGTTTCTCCATAACTTATGATATATTTTTGTAATTAATAATTTATAACTACAATTTCAATGCAAGTAAATAAATCTGGAGTTTGTAAAGTTAAGAAAGTATTTTTAATAAAATTAAATTTAAAATCGTATAATTAAGAAAATAGTACAAAATACGAAAACTTGGCACGTACGTCCTAATGGGAGATCAGCCGATTACATAACACCTAACTTTATATATGGCTGTGCTGGAGGTTGCAGAAATAGTTATTGCTATGTTATGCATCACAACTATGAAACATTGTATATAAATGAAAATATAGATCAAATACTTGACGTATTGGATAAACATATAGCGAGTTTACCAACTAAAATTTCCAATTAAACAGATTCTAAATACTGGACATATGATATAGGTTGCTCTACCGATATAAGTTTGCATTGGAAACACACCAATTGGTTAAAGATATTTAATTTCTTTAAAGAAAATTCGCGTGCTAAAGCAACTTTTGCTACTAAATATGTCACTCCTAAATTACTTAATTTTAATCCTGAAGGCAAAGTAAGAATCAGATTTAGTTTGATGCCGGCAAGGATGAGCGATATATTAGAGCCAAAAACGAGTCCAATTATTGAGAGGATAAAAGCAGCGAATATTTTTATTGAATCAGGTTACGAAGTTCATCTAAACTTTTCTCCTATTATTGCTTATGAAGGATGGCTCACCGAATATGCAAAGTTATTTGAAGATTTAGATCAATACATAAACAGTCAATATAAACCGTTTATAAAAGCGGAATGCATATTTTTAACGCATAACGATAAGCAGCATGAGAGAAATATTGCCTCAAATAGATTGGAGAGTGAAGCTTTAATTTGGCAACCAAAACATACAGGAAAATAAAGTAAGTGAATACGGAGGTAAGGCTGTACGTTATAAAGCTGGTATTAAGAGTAATTTTATCCAACGATGGAGCGTGGTGTTGCATGATAGGTTGATTCCATGGAATCAAATACGATATATCTTCTAATGCTTCCTACTTATCAAGCTTACGAAACAAAAACATAAACTCCTGTCTACTAAATTATAATTTTATATTACTGCAGTTAAAAAAGCAAAAAATTTGAGAATTACAGTTATAATTTATATAGTCAACTAATTTTTCAAAAATTAATTTATATTTCTTTACCATCACAAGAAAATTCCTAATCTCAAGGATTATTATAATAATAAAAAATCACTTGCATGAAAATAAACTTATGATATGTTTCTTCACGTTGGGTTTCAATTTTATCTTCCATAAAAGTAACCCAACACTACTATCTCTCAACTGATAGGGAGTATAGTGTTAGTTGAGTACAAAAGTAAAAATATAAAAAACAAATAAAATATTGAGTAAACAAAAAGTCTTTTAGCTTGTTTGTTATCAGGGGTATCATAGAATAAAGAACCGGCATAATATAAAAATACTAACCCAAGAATACCGGCAATTATTAAATATATAAAATTACTCATTCCGATAAAAAAAGGCATTAGCGAAACAATAAATAATAAAATGCTGTAAATTAGAATTTGTTTTTTAGTATATAAAGCTCCTTTTATTGCAGGCATCATCGGTACTTTACAGTTTTTATAATCTTCGTTACAGAATAAAGCGAGAGCCCATGAATGCGGCGGCGTCCAAATAAAGATAATCAAAAATAATATAACCGACTGAAGAGATATAGTATTACTTACTACTGCATAACCTATTACAGGAGGCAATGCCCCCGATACTCCGCCAATAACGATATTTTGTATAGAACGACGCTTTAACCAAATAGTATAAATACAGATATAATAAAAAATAGTGAATAGCAGTAAAAAGGATGCAAGTAGATTAACACATAAAGCCATAAAAAATACTGCAAAAAATCCCGTTATCAAACCAAAAGATAAAGCCTCATCAGGTTCTATAGCACCTCTGATGACAGGTCTTTTTTGAGTACGTTTCATTAAGCTATCGATGTCTCTATCGTACCACATATTAATTGCCCCTGCACTACCTGCACCAAGAGCTATGCAAACAACTGCAATACCGGCAATAAACGGATGCACAGAATAAGGAGCAAGCCACATACCTACAAAACCCGTAAAAATTACAAGCGACATTACACGCGGCTTCATAAGTAAAATATAGTCTTTAACAGTACTCTGTGAATGATTAATTTTATCTAAATTTATCGACTTTATTAAGGAACTCATATGAAATATTTTTTAATTGAATATAAAAAGTTTTAGGTTAAAAATCAATGATTGACTTTGATGCAAGAAATGTATATATTTTCTTGTAATTCAAATAAAAGTTAAGGATATTATCAGTGACAAAAATTGTTCGTTCTAAATATAAAGCTAGTAGAAGACTTGGAGTAAGTCTATGGGGTGATAGCAAGGATGCTTTCAATACACGAAATTATCGTCCCGGACAACATGGGCAAAATACCATGATTAAAACTTCAGATTACGGTTTACATTTAAAAGCTAAGCAAAGATTAAAATGCCACTACGGTCGCGTCACTGAAAAACAATTTAGAAATATTTTTGCACTTGCTCAAAAAATGAAAGGTAATACCGGTGAAAACTTCATTGGGCTACTTGAAAGTAGACTTGATACGGTAGTTTATAGAATGAATATAGCTCCAACTATTTTTGCTGCAAGACAGTTAGTTTCACACGGTCATATTAAATTAAACGGTAAGAAAGCCGATATTGCGAGTATACGCCTAAAGGAAGGCGATGTTGTAGAAGTTAAAGAATCCGTAAAACAGATAGCACTTATTCAAGAATCCGTTTCAAAACAAGGTCAAACAACTCCCAATTATTTATCATTTGATGTACCTTCATTAACCGGTAAATATTTAAGAGTTCCTGCTCTTTCTGATGTTCCGTATCCTTTTGAAGCAGAAGTTCATTTAGTAATCGAGTTGTATTCTCGTTAATACATAATACTGTCTTTACAAATTAAGTCCACTACTCTAAGAACGTTCAGAATGTCATTCCCGCGAAAGCGGGAATACAGTTAAACATATAAAAACTTGTTTTGTATATGTTTATTTTTATTAAATATACGTTATTTTTCTAGATTCCCGCTTTCGCGGGAATGACATAGAATCGTTGTATCGAACCACGTAACAATGCCTTTCAACACTCACTAATAGCAATTATAATCAAATTTTAATTATAGTCAATTCAGCCCCATTTGGTGACAGGCGTGAGGGTAGAGCCTATAATAATAAGCGAGACGACGAGCAACGTGCTACTTGCGTAGGGATCAATTGATTATATGGGAATTTTTTAAGATTTCTTTATAGACTTCAAGATTTTTTCTAAGCATCAGATCAAGGGAAAAATTATTAATTACTGTATGTCTTGCTGCTTCTTGGATTTTCTTAGCAGTATCGGTACCTAAAATCGAGAAACAATAATCAATTTTCTGTGCTAATGCGTCAGCATTATTGGGTTCTACGTGGAAACCGGTTATATTATTATTTATTGTTTCTACTGCCCCGCCAATATTAGTTGCAATAACAAGCTTCTCCATCGCTTGCCCTTCTATAATAGTACGACCGAAAGCTTCAGGCTCGATTGAGGCAGAAACGATAATATCAGAAATTCCGTAAAGATTTATTATATCTGAATCGTTACCGAAAATTTGAATTTTATTTTGAAGTTTTAGATTAGCTATAAGCTCTTTTACTCTATTAGTAAAATTAGGATGTCTAGATATATCACCGACCATTAAACAATAAAAATCTCTATGTTTTAACTTACTTAATGCTTCTACTAAAACAAGATGCCCTTTCCAGCTTGTCATTCTAGAAGGCATTAATATTATCGGCACGTTGCTCGGTGCATCATATTTATCACGACATTTTTTAAGTTTTTCCGGCGTTAAATTTGCCGGATCAAAATAATAACAATTCACTCCACGCTCAATTACTACTATTTTATTTTCATCAACTTTATAGTTTTCGAGCAAATGTTGTTTTACAAAATTGGACACGGCAATAACTGTCTCGCCTTTTAGCATTATGCTATTATAATATTTTTTAAAACTATTCGGAATATTATAAACCCCGTGAAAAGTAGTCAAAAATTTAGCATTTGTCCATTTTGTTGCTAGATATGAACTCCATGCCGGTGCCCTTGATCTTGTATGCACTATATCAACATTATATTTTTTAATTATTTCTGCTATTAATCTTGCATTATTCAGAATTACAAAAGGATTTTTACTGCTACTGTTCATTTCAATATGCAATATATCTTCCTTATCTAACTCTTTTACTAAAGTACCGCCTGCTGAAATTATGATAGGAGTATGACCAAGAATTTTAAGATATTTTGCAACTTCTATAGTACCTCTTTCAACCCCTCCCGAAACTAGAGCAGGCACTACTTGCAAAATAGTATATTTATTGTATCGTTTACTTAACTTTAATGAAGGCATTAAATCTCAATCTATTAAAATAATTATTTAAAATGCACAAGCTTTATAATAGCACACAAGACAAATTTATTGTCTATAATAATTATAGAATAATTAATACAAATATTCCATCTGTAATTTTTTTACACGGCCTGATGTCTAGTATGCAATCAACTAAAGCTCTTTATTTAATAGATTATTGTAAAAAAAACAATTATAATTTTATTGTTTTTGATAATTTCGGTCATGGAAACGCATCAGGACGATTTGAGGATCAAACAATTAGTGATTGGTTAGAGGGAATCTCGCTAATTTTAGACAAGTTAATAGATACAGAGGCAATATTAGTCGGTTCGAGCATGGGAGGATGGCTAGCACTCCTTGCAGCTTTAAGATTTCCTAATAAAATAAAAGGACTTGTATGTTTAGCTCCCGCTCCCGATTTTACCGAAGATATTTGGCAAAATATATCGCTAGACGATCAAAATAAGATGCAAAAAGAGGGAATGCTAGAAGTAAGCGGTAAAAATTGCGAACATAAATATCCTATTAGCTATAAACTAATAGAAGATGCAAAAAAACATTTACTGCTAACAAAAAACAAAATTGATATAAATATACCGATGCATCTAATTCATGGTATGTTAGATGAAGATGTACCTTATAATGTTTCAACAAAATTATTCGAAAAAATAGCCGGTAAACAAATAGTATTAAAATTAATTAAGGATGGTCACCATAATTTATCTAGAGAAGAAGATTTAAAGGTAATGACAAATTCCTTAGAAGAAGTAATAAGTGACGTTACAAAATAAAGATAGATATGCGGGCATTGTTGCGTGGATCAATTCCACCCCTGTCATCCCGCGACTTGATCGCGGGATCCAGTTAAAAATACTAAAATTATCAGTACTTTAAGTTGTTTTTCTGGACCCCGTGGTCAAGCGAACTAGGTGACACAGTGGGTTTTATCGATCCACGCAACAATGCCCGCCCGTAATGACGTGACGTAGAATTTTAAACCATCAATAAAAAATAAATATGTATAGCAAAATAAATAAAGTTCATGATTTTAAAGAAGTTATAGAAGCAATAGAGCAAGCCGATAATACTAGCTTGGTGCTTTTTGATGTAGATGAAGTAATTGTAATGGATAGTGATGAATCTAGGTTAACACATGACTATAGAAAAGAATTAGTAAGCAATATTGAAAAAAGACTTACCAAAAAAGAATGTGAATTATTACTTAGCATTGTTCTTAAAGATAGGAAAGCTAGATTTGTTAACCCAGATATCTTAACAATATTTGCTCTACTTAAAGAAAAAAATGTACCGGCAATGGGTCTTACTAAACTTCCTACCGGCAAATTCGGTGCAATTGAAGATATGATCGAATGGAGAATTCGTGAATTAGCCGAATTAAAGGTAAATTTTCAAGAGTTTTCACCTTTGAAAGATGAAATAATAATCGAAGCTTTTAGTGCCGGCTACGGTAAACCTACATTAAAAGACGGAATAATTTACACCGCAGAATATGATAAAGGAAGTGTGCTTGAATATGTATTACGTAAAACGAATTATTATCCTAAATCAATAATATTTATTGATGATATAGAAGAAAATTTATTATCATTACAAGAAACTTGTAAGACACTAAAAATGAACTATCAAGGATTTGAATTTATGGGTTCTGCTATCGTTCCTGAACCTGATCTTGATGAACAATTAGAAAAAATTAGATTTGAAGTTCTAGAAAAAGAATATAAATGGTTAACAGATACGGAGCTTAAAACACTAAAAAAGTAATCTCATGTTTATAAAGTTTATTAATTTACTTATTTTACTTATTTCATTATCTGCGATAGCAAATAATGAAGTAACCACAAACATTATCGGTGTAAAAGCAACTAAAGTACAAATTGCCGAGCTTTATGACATATTTAATATTGTAGGGCAATGCCAAAATGATAATAGCCGTGATTATTATGCTAATGCCACCGGAGTAGTTGAAAAGGTCTCGGCACATCAAGGAGAAATAGTAAAAAAAGGGGATATATTGCTAGTTATAGATAAAAACATAGCAGAAACCACTAAATCTAGAGCAGCAGCTTTATTAAATACAAAACAAGAAGATTATAATAGAAAAGAAGCTTTATTTGCTAAAAAATTTGTAAGCAGCGAAGAACATAAAAGATCAAAAAGCGCACTTGAAGATGCAAAATTTAATTATTCCAAAGCTCTAAAAACATACAACGATATGATAATTACTGCACCCTACTCCGGTAAAATAGGTGTAATTAAGGCTAAAGTCGGTGATGAAATAAAAATTGGAGATTATCTCTTTAGCATTACCGGAACAGAAAACTCACAAAGTATTTTCATTGAATTACCGGAATCTTTAAGCGGAAAAGTTGGAGTCGATACTGAAGTTTTAATTGCAGGAAAAATTAAAAGCAAAATCGGAGCAGTATCGCATTACTTATCAGATAACGGTACTATTACCGCTAAAATTATTTTACCGTATGAAGATACAGACTTTTTGAATAACAAAGCTAATAAAGAGGAATTTGAAGGAAACACTTCACCTCGCACCGCAGCGTACAAAGAAGTACGTGAGGATGCGAGTACCGGATTGACGTACAAATTACCTTTAGAAGCGAGTTATTCAAAAAGTCTACTGCATAATAGCTTTGTAGATGTTATGCTTATAATTAATCCCCATAAAAATCTAACCGTTCCCGAAAGTTGTATTCAACGAAATAATCAAGGTAATTTTATTTATAAAATAGACGGTGACACATCTAAGCAATTATACGTAAAAATCGGTACACGCACAGAAGGTTTAATTGAAATTATCTCAAACGATATTAAGGAAGGCGACTTAGTCGTTACCGAAGGTATGACTAAAATCGGTGATGGATCAAAAGTGAAAATACTTGAGGAATAAACTAATTAATTGCTTCTTTTAAAAACTCTTCTGCTGAATTTACAGCTATTAAACTCTCATTATGATTTAGAAACCTTCTTACTGCTCTTGCTATTGACGTAGGGGAATTAGGATCAAATGTCTCTTTTGGGTTTGCTACATCTCTTACATAATCTAATTCAGATGCAATAATAGGTATTTTATATTCTGTAGCCTCAATTAAAGGCAAACCTAATGACTCTGACTTTGAAGGGTAAATTAATGCTGAAACTTGTGTATATAAATCTAACACTTCGTTAGAAGATATTTCTCCTAGGTTAATAACATTTAGTTTATATTCTTGTATATATTTTTCTAATTTTTTAGCCGATTCAGGATATAACTCAACATTTACAGTTAAAGCAAGAGATGGTTTTATGCCTATATCAGCAAGAATTCTCCATGCTTTCAATAAATTAATATGGTTTTTGTGCGATTCCCCACTAGCAGGATAAATAAAATCAAATTTTTTAAAATCTGAATTTTTCTTTTTTACCTGATTATTTTGAGGGACAAAAGCTAGTACAGCGATATCAATGTCTTGACTTAAAAACTCCTTAGCAACTCTTAGCATAGAAGGAGTTTGTACTATATATTTTATATTGTTATATCTAGAACCTAAATGTAACCAAATTTTTTTTAATGATGTTAAAATTGAATGGTTATTGTTTTTTAGAGGTTCTAATAAAATACGATTTTGTAAAAATACGATTACTTTACCTTTTATAGGAAATAAAGGAGGTAACCCATGAAAACATAGCACAATATCATTGATTTTACAATTTTTCTTTAATTCCCATTCGGCTAATAACCGTGATTTAATAAAAACAATATTTTTTATAGAATTAGATAAATCTAATTTCGTTTTTACCCTTTCATCTAAATATATATGTTTCCAATTATTGGTAAAATCTTTACTATTTAGAACTTCTTTTAATAATATTAAACCTCCCCCTGTATGAATACTAGGAGCATAAAATATAAGATTATTTTTTAGTGTTTGTTGATACGCTTCCTTATCCATCTATATATTTTTGTAATTGTTGTATTTATCCCATGCTCTCTTAAAGAATATATTATTTCTGTAATTATAAAAACCCAAAATCCTGCTATAACTTTCTGCTCTGCCATAGAAAGAGCTAATTTATATGATTTCATGTATCCATTTTTCTTTAAAAAAGCAGCAATATGAGATAAAAATTCATTAGTAGACCCTTCTATTTCGATCATTTCCTCTTTTGTTAATTTTTTTAAAAAACCTGACCATAAAATCTCATATTCCTCTAATTGATTTAAAGCGGTATTAGTAGTTTGTTCAGAGTGTAGCCGAGACTTTATAAGAACTTCATGGTCAAAATAAACAGGGGCTACTCGAAAAAGTTTAAACCATAAATCATAATCTTGAGTATATTTTAAAGACTCATCAAATAAACCAATTTTTTGAAAAAATTTGCTAGGAATTAATAATGTACATCCATGAATTAAGCCATGCAAAAGCGAAAATAGTGGAATGTCTAATTTTTTTTTTGAATATCTTTGATCTAGTTTTACAAAATATAAAGAACGTGATTTTTTGTCGATTAGTTCATAACCACAATAAACAACAGTATCTTTATTATCTAATTTACTTAATATATTAACTTGATGTTCAATTTTATTAGGTAAATATACATCGTCATGACTGAGCCATGAAAAATATTCCCCTTGCATATTTTTTATGCCACAATTTAAAGCTGAACCACACCCACCGTTCTCTTTATAAAAATAACGTATTTTGTCCCCGTACGATAATGCAATAGCTTCTGTTGTTCCATTATCTTTTGAACCATCATTAACAACAATAATTTCAATATTTTTGTAAGTTTGAGCTAAAGCACTATCTATAGCTTCACGCATATAGTGAGCACCGTTATATACAGGAATAAGGATGGAAACTAGAGGAGTGTATATGTTTTGCTTCATCTAACTCTTCAATCCTAAAAATTTGAAAAATGCATCTTTCATACAATCTAATGTAAAATCTCGAAAAAAGCATTCTGAACCGTTTTTAGCAAATTTTTTATAAGAATCTTCATCAGTTATTACCTTTTCAAGCTCATATATTATTTTATCAGCAGCAAGAGAATTACATAAATACCCTGCATTATTTTCTGCTATATATTTGCTTGGTGAAGAATAGTCAGGAGCATGGCAAAAGACCGGTATACCGGAAGCAAAATATGTAACTAATTTTGAAGGAAAACTCGTACTTGATTCTTTATAAAATTCTTCAGAAAACCAGTAAGGCATATAAAGAAGATCTGACTCAGTAAGTAATCTAATGGTTTCTTCTTGAGAACGCCATCCTAAATACTCAAAATTAGCAGGTGATTGCGTAAATGCTTGAAAACCTCCACCCATTACCCGAACTTTAATCTTTCTGCCCGCAATAATCCAGTTAGCTTGATTAAGAGCATTAATAAGACTTAGCCATTCAGCTTGAGCATAAAACTGTCCTGCCATACTAATTATAAATTCACTTTCATCTCTATAAGAAGTAGAAAGTAATCGGGCGAATTCTTTTGGTAATCCTGCAATTACCGGTATAGTAGATATATTATATTTAGCCTTATAACTCTCAGACATCGCCCATGAAGCAGTAGCACAGCAAGTGCTATGTTTAATTACTTCATCAAATTCTTTTAAAAGCCTTTTTTGAGTAAACTCATCAATTTTATTAGCTCGAAGCCACCACTCAAAAGGATCCCATATTTGAGTAAATAAAGATACTGTTAGCTTTTTAGCTAAAGGTTGTGTTAATCTAATTATAGTCTGCCCTTGCAATACTGCCCATATAGCATCAACTTGCTGCTCTTTAGCAAATTTTATTATTTTAGGAAGTAAAAAATATTTTACTTTTGCAGCATTAAATAACTCAAAACTATAAGCAATTAAGTCTCCTATTTTTCCTTCTTTATGTCTTCTAGCGGCTTCAATAGGTTTAAATAATTTTAAGTGAGGAATTTCTTTTAGTTCTTTTGATATTTTAAATTCTAGAGTAGGATTTGCAACACTACAGATAACAATTTGATCTAAAGGTAGAAATTTTACTAAAGGATATAATACTAACCCTGCCGTATAATTCTCACACGGCGGTATATCAGTTAAAAGTAAAATTTTCATTTATTTAAGGTCTCTTTATAAATACTTACTAAATTTTTTATGTGCATATCTTGACTATAATGTAATTCAGCTATTTTCCTACCTTTATTACCTCGCTCTAAACGCTCTTTCGGATTATCAATTAATTGCTTTATAGCATATGATAAAGCGTTACTATCACGCATTGGAACAGAGATGCCGACTTCCGGAGCAAAAGTTACTTCAGGCAATGAATTATCGCCGTCAAAAACTATTACCGGTTTACTGCATGCCATAGCTTCTATTGCCATAACACCGAATGCTTCCGCAACAGACGGCATCAGGAAAATATCACAAGCAGCTAAAGCATCTCGGAGTAATACATCATCATTAGTCCAACCAAGCTCAATTATCTCAAATTTTCCTCTAAAACGTTCTAGTATATTATGCCTACCAACCGTTAAAAGACATATAGGTTTTGTAGTTTCTAATTTTTCTAGTGCCTCCATAATATATTGGTAGCCCTTAAAATGAGTATCTTCAGAACGAAAACATATTACTATTTTATCTTCACTAATATTAAAGCGTCTTCTTGCATTTGCGGTGAAATCGGAAGAGAAAAATTCTAAATCTATACCAAAAGGTAAATGATGAACTTTAATTTCTTTACTATTAAACAGTGGAGAGGCATTAACCATATAGTGCATCCATTTTGATGCTACAATTATGTTAAAATTAGCTTTCTCATAAGCCATACGTTTATAGTTAAATAAAAATCTACTATTATCTTTTTTCATTGCAAACGGAGTTTTAAGATCAGGGCAAACGCCGCAATCTTTTTTCCAGCCTAAACAACCCATTGGATAAACACAACGTCCGGTCATTGCCCAAGGGTCATGTAATGTCCAAAGAGTAGGTTTTAAATCTGTGATCATTGATAAATCGCTAATACTAAAGTAACCGGAATGTATAATATGAAGATGTATTAAATCCGCCTCTTGAAAAGCCGGCATTTTTATTATTTTAGGAACATTACGATACAGCATAGATTGTAGAGAAGCTTGTTCTTCTATTAATTGAAGAATTAAATTTACTTTTCTTGTTACTATACCCTCAAATGTTAGTACTTCAGGATCCTTAGTATCCTTAGCCCATACTAAATGCTTAGATTCAATACCATATTTTTTTAAAATCGGCGTTATAGACAAACCATGAAACCTACGACCCGGTGATTCATAACCATTTATTTGTAATATTTTCATTTAATTAGACCTTATTAAACGCTATATCCCTCATATTGCTCTTAATTTATTTAACATTCTGCTTATTTTAGCGTAAATCTTTATAAAAATAGAGCGATTCTCATTACTGATGTTTAGTTCTTGCTCCTTGATTTTCAACTGTTCTTTAAGTATTGCTAATTCTTCAGTACTAACGATTAACTGATCTGTTAATTGGTCTGTAGTAGATTTTAATAATTCTTGCAAATTATTTATTTGTACATTAGCAGAATCTAGTAATTTTTGTAAATTATTGATATCTTTAAATTGTGAAGCAAATTTATTTATCTTAGATACATATTCTTGAGCTGTATTAATAGCAAAATTTATTTTTTCACTCTCTACTATTTCTAAAATTTCTTTTAAAGACGTTGTTGCTCCTTTCTCAATTAATAGCTCTGTTGTGCGTTGACACTTCCATAAACCACATTTTAAACTATTTTTTACAATTTCACTGTTTATAACTTTTTCTCTAAAGTCAGGACATGTAGCTTTAAAATTTTCTAAATGATTTGTAGTATCAAATAAAATCTTTTCTCCATATACGTCATTAAAATAATTTTCGGTATATACTATATTTTTTATTGCATAAAACCCTCCATAAGGAGTAGTAAGAAGCTCACCCTTAGCATTATGAGTATGTAATTCTTTACATCCTATAATACTC
Source organism: Rickettsia sp. 109562A South Dakota (assembly GCF_055791265.1). Taxonomy (NCBI): domain Bacteria; kingdom Pseudomonadati; phylum Pseudomonadota; class Alphaproteobacteria; order Rickettsiales; family Rickettsiaceae; genus Rickettsia; species Rickettsia sp. 109562A South Dakota. The sequence continues at coordinate 866,819 of NZ_CM147703.1, read as the reverse complement.
CATCCGGGAAAATCTTCTGGATGCCATCCGGATTTATGTTCTTGCCATTCTCCTCCATGTAAATTCCAACCGTCGGTATCATGTACTTCTTGCGGCATAAAACCCAAAGGGGTAAATATTATAATTTGTTTGCGAGCTACCCGTTCGCATTCAATTAACACTGCTTTCCCGATTTCTTTAGGCATATGCTCTATAACATCTATTAAAAATATTGAATCAATCGATTTATCGGAAAATGTAGTAAGAGTAGCTTTTGCATCTAAAGGAATTATTATTGAATTAGTTCCTGATAAATTCTTTTTTAATATTTCAGCATATTCTTGATATGGTTCTACACAAATAAGTAAATCAGGAACTATATATTGTTGCGGACGAATCCCGCATCCAATATCCATAATACTGGAAACAGAACTTATAAATTCTTTTATTTTAGTATGAAATATATCTGCCGAATACCATTCTTCAACTATTTTATCTTCTTCTGTCATTTAAACCAAACCGTACGGTTAACATAATCAACATAACTTAAAACTATACGTAATATTTTCTTTGATACAAGTCCTGCTTCTGCATAATCCGGTACAATATTTTGCATACGTTTGTTATTTTCGTGTTCTTCCGTAATAGCTTTCACCGATTGCAGTACCCGCTCAGCCTTAAAACCCGACATAATTAACGTGCCGACATCCATACCTTCAGGACGCTCATGTGCTTCTCTAATATTTAAAGCAGGTAAATTAAGTATCGATGCTTCCTCGGTAATAGTACCGCTATCGGATAAAATACAAAATGTATTCATCTGAAGCTTGACGTAATCCGTAAACCCGAAAGCCGGCAAAAATCTTATTTTATCTCCTAACTCCTTAAACCCTTCCAAATCTTCGAGCCTTTTTTTAGTCCTTGGATGTGTTGAGAAGATTACGGGCAAATTATACTCTTTAATAAGCGTTTGTAAACTACTTAATAATTCTTTCAGATTATTTTTTACATCAACATTTTCTTCACGATGTGAGCTAATTAAGAAATATTGTTTTGATGTAAGTGATAATTTTTCTAGAATATCAGATTTTAATATTTTAGGCATAAAGCGGTCAAGGACCTCAGGCATATGTGAACCTGATTTAAAGGTAAGCTCAGGCGGCAAGCCTTCAGCAATTAAATAACGCCTAGCATGCTCGGTTAATGTAATATTAACGTCGCTAATATGATCAATTATTTTACGGTTTATTTCTTCAGGTACTCGTTGATCAAAACAACGATTTCCTGCTTCCATATGGAAAATCGGAATTTTACGGCGTTTAGCGGCAATTGCCGATAAGCAAGAATTAGTATCACCGTAGAATAAAACGGCATCAGGTTTTGCTTTCTCAAGAACTGCGTCAACTTTTTCAATAATAAGCCCGATAGATTTTGCAGTATTGTCTGCTGCTACTTCTAAGAAATAATCAGGTTTTCTAATTCCCATATCATCAAAAAAAACCTGATTTAATTCATATGCATAATTTTGACCGGTGTGAACTAGGATGTGATTAGTATATTTATCAAACTCAGAAATTACGCAGCATAGTTTAATAAGTTCAGGACGAGTACCGACAATCGTCATTACCTTAAGCATTTTTTAGCTCCTCTTGTACGTAATCAAGAGTCAGTAATAACTCCTTTACTTCTTCTAAATTTAAACGTCTTGTATTATGCGAAGTGTAATCATCTAAAAGCGCTACTTTCTTTTCACCTTCAACAAAATATTTTGCATAATTAAGATCACGTCCATCCATAGGAATACGGTAATAACCGCCTAAATCTTCAGCCTTTGCCATATCTTCGGATGATACTAACGATTCATAATGCTTCTCTCCATGACGTGTACCGATAAAGCGTATTTTATTTTTGCTACCGAATATATCTTGTAACGCTTTTGCAAGTACCTCAATTGTACTTGCCGGAGATTTTTGTACGAAAATATCACCCTGACGACCATGCTCAAACGCATATAAAACCAAATCTACCGAATCTACTAACGACATTAAAAAACGTGTCATTGACGGTTCGGTAATGGTTAATTCCTTACCTTGTTTTATTTGATTGATAAAAAGAGGAATTACCGAACCTCTAGAAGCCATAACATTACCGTATCTAGTAACACATAGCACTGTTTCATTCATTGAACGCATACGTGCTTTTGCTATTGCTAACTTCTCCATTAACGCTTTAGATAATCCCATTGCATTAATCGGATATACGGCTTTATCCGTACTAAGAACTATAACTTTTGCAACTTTGTTATTAATGGCTGCACTTAAAACATTTTCAGCACCTAACACATTAGTATTGATTGCTTCCATAGGATAAAATTCACAAGTCGGAACTTGTTTTAAAGCTGCTGCATGAAATACGTAATCTACACCATGCATCGCCTCATCAACACTTTTATAATTACGCACATCCCCGATATAGAATTTAAGTTTCGGATTACTTAAAGCAATACGCATATCTTCTTGCTTTTTTTCATCCCTACTGAAAATTCTAATTTCTTTAATATCGTTAATAATATCGGATTCAAGAAAACGAGAAAGCACCGCATTACCAAACGAACCGGTGCCTCCCGTAATCATTAAAGTTTTATCTACAAACATTATATAAATACCTATTTTAAAAAATTGTAATGTCATTCCAGCGTAGGCATTGTTGCGTGGATCGGTTTTTCCGTTGTCATCCCACGACTTGATCGCGGGATGACAAGCTCATCAACCAAACTCATACATATTTTTTACAAGCTCACGCCAATCAGGCGGAGTATATCCCGTCACCTCATTAAAACGAGTAGCATCAAGTGAGCGATCTATTACAAGCTCATCTGACGGAATAATATCGATTTCTTTATTATATATTTCCGCTACTAATTTTAACAATTCTAACTTATTAATCGGTTTTGATGCAACATGATAAAGCCCGCGTAACTCTTTATTAGGCAATACAAAATCCCTTATTATTCTTGCAAGCTCTACTGTCGGAAAACCTGAATAAATAGCTTTCTCAAAACCTTTTACTGAACCTTCTGCACTTAAAAACCAATTGGTTAAACTGCTATTTCCTGCTAGCTCATGACCTATAATGGAAGTACGCAGCGTAATAGCATTAGGGTAGTCTACCTCACCAAGAAGCTTAGAACGTCCGTAGAGATCATAACAATCAGGAAAATCACTTTCCTTATAATTACCTTTTTTTCCTGAAAAAACACAATCCGTACTAATATGAATTAATCTACTACCTACAAGCTCGCATAAACCCGCTAATCTATGCGGTAACAAACTATTTATCGGCAATGCTTTTAACGGATCACCCGCATCTGCTAGTTGTTTTACAAGTCCTATACAATTTATTACTATATCGGGTTTTGTTTTATTAAATACTTCAACTAAAGAATCATGGTTCTTAACATCTACATTTGTAATTAATTTATCGGATAAATCCTTAGAAAAATAAGAACGAGCGGAATTATTTCGGGCTGTCGCATAAACGTCAAATTTTTTATCACTGCTTAAAAACCTAAATATGCTATTACCTAGCATACCGGTAACACCTAGAATTAATATTTTCATGGTATATTTTATTTATTTTTATCGCACCGTTTCTATCATAAATAATATATCTTTACAATAAGGTTTTTGCAAAGCTAGAAAGACATTGCCTAAAAAAGTGATTTTGTTTTACCCGACTCTTAAAAAAGACCTTATTGTCATTCCCGCTTTCGCGGGAATGACATCAAAACATTAAGGCTTTCCAAGCAATGCTTTTTAGGCAATACCGCTAGAAATATATAATTATCAACGAATCAATTTATCTCTTCTTCTTTTCTCATGAGCTTTAATTCTTAATATAAATCAATATCTTTATACTTATCGAGTATATTTCTTGCTTTTTCTATATTTGGATGAAAAGTTGATATTATTAATTCTGAATCATATTGGTTTTGCATATTCATCCACCAGCGAGGATTAATATTAAAATACTTACCTAAACGAGGTGCGGTATCAGCAGTAATAGAGCGATGATGCTTAATTATATTATTGATTCTAGTAACAGGTACATCAATATCACGAGCAAGTTTACTTTGGCTAATACCCATAGGCTCCATAAATTCTTCTAAAAGAATTTGTCCCGGTGAAATAGGTGGTAATTTGTTTGTCATAAATTCTTTCCTAATTAATTAATAATAATCTACAATTTTAACAAATATAATTTAAAACCTCTTAATCGAATCAAGCACGGTTTCCAGTATCATACTAGCTGCTACTGCATCATCGTTATTATTACGGTCTTTTCTTTTCACTCCAAATGACTTAAGGAAATTATTCGCTGCTTTTGTAGTTAGTCTTTCATCTTGTAAATATATAGGCAAATTTGTAGACTTTGCCAACTCTTCGGCAAATTTCATCACTATATTTGTTTGCTGTGTTACTACACCGCTCATATCAATCGGCAGACCTATTACAACGCCGCAAATTTTATATTTTTCGATTATATTAAGCAAAGAAGTAATAACAGCCTTTTTATTTACCTCGGTTATAGTATTTAAAGGCATAGCAATACTCCGTTTCCCATTGGACATAGCAATACCAAGTTTTTTACTCCCGTAATCAATAGCGATAAGCGGAGCATTCACTATTAAAAGCCGATAAAATTCTTGAAGATTTTTTATGATCATGGTAGTTATTAAGTCGACTTATATTATGTTTTATATGCTAAAAACTATTCAAAAACATTTAGATACGAAATTAATTAAATTATCGGCAATTTTAGCCTTTATTTATTGTTTGTTATTTGATACCGCAATATTGATTTATAAATTTGATTATTATAAAGCAACGATCTTTAGAGGGATATTAGAATTATCAAAAGATTTTTGTTATATTTATATATTTTCTTTTATAGCATTTTTTGGTCTTAGCGTACATAGATTAGTGTTAAAAATCGGCACAGGGTTTTTATTTATAACATCCGCTATTGCTAGTTATTACATTTATTTCTTCAAAATAAATCCTACTAAACAAGTAATAGGTAGTTTTTTCTCAACGGATTTAAACGAAGTTTATGAATTAACCAGCATTAAGTTAATAATATGGATAATTTTTTGCCTTTTTACCTGTTTTTATACCCTTAAATCTTTCGCTGCCGAAAATTCTAAATCATTCGTAACAAAACTATTATCTGCCGCTTGTTTACTTATTTTTGTATATAATATTATTATTCCTTCATTTAAGATACTAAAAAATTATTTTCCTGTTCAGTATTTACATAATACTTATCTTAATTTTGCCGGAAATGTCGGTGATAAAAATTATGCACGTATAGATATTAGCAAACAATATAATTTTATAGATAACTCTGACGCCAATATTATAGGCGTTTTAGTTATAGGAGAATCGGCAAGATTTGATCATTTCGGTATTAACGGTTATGAAAGAGATACGACTCCTTACTTAAAGACTGCTCAAAACCTAATTTCTTTCAAAGCTAAATCTTCTTCTAACCTTACCTATATTTCCGTACCGTCGTTACTTTCACGTTATCCTGCAAGTCAAATTGAAAATAGTAGACAAGAGAACAGCTTTTTATCAATTTTAACAAACCTTGGCTTTAATACTACTTGGATCGGCACTCAAACTTTAATGAGGAGTTTTGCAAATTTTGACCTAAGTAATATCTACAATGACGTTAATTTTACTATAGTACCGGGCGGCTCTGCCCTATTCTCTCTAAATGATCATGATGAAAAAATATTGCCTTTTATAAAAGAAATAATAACAAATTCAGAAAAACAATTTTTAGTAGTTCACACCTCAGGAAGTCACTGGAACTATAATGCGAGATATCCTAAAGAATTTGAGTATTTTACCCCTACCTGCCCTATTAAGGTTAAGGGGGATGCGAGCGATTGCGATAAGCTTGCTTTAGTTAATAGCTATGACAACTCTATTTTATATACCGATTTTTTTTTATCTAATTTAATAGATCTACTTAAAAATAAAAATGCATTTTTATTTTATGTATCGGATCACGGAGAATCACTAGGAGAAAACGGCTATTACGGACACGGAGGTCCGCTACTTGCAGAACAAGTAACCGTGCCGCTTATAGTTTGGGTATCGGATGATTTTAAAGCAAAATATCCTGAATCAGTATCTTCAATTAAAAATTATGCTAATACCGAGATTAGCCATGATTATGTATTTCACTCAATCCTTGATTGTTTAAATATAGATTCTGACATAATAGATAAAGACTTAAGTATATGTAAATCTAGTTAAAAATTATTGGATTATTAAAAAATTTATATATAAATTAAGATCTCAATAATTATATATTTATTATTATGTCTGATACACCTAAACTAGAAGACTATTATTATAGATTTTTACAAAATATTTTACTTAAAACATTAGAACCAAAATAAAGCTGCAGAAACTTATTTATTACAGGAAGATTTTAATAGTGCTTTAAATGAGATAAAAAATGTAAATGAACAACTTGAAGAATATTCAAGCATTCTTTCTTTACGCAAAGCAATTAAAACCCATTTTTGATAAAAAAATATATAATTAAATATAACAATATTTTTAGATATTTTTTTGACTTAAATTCTTTTTTTATAATCAAAAATAATATAAAGTAAAAATAAAAAAAGGTATCAAATATGGAATACGCATTATTAATTTTTAGTATTATAGCGATTTTAGTTATAATACAAATGGTTAAAGTTGTACCGCAACAACAAGCATGGGTAGTGGAAAAACTTGGAAAATTTGATAAGGTACTGCAACCTGGTTTAAATTTACTAATCCCCGTCATTCAAAGAGTAGCATACAAACATACTTTAAAAGAAGAAGCAATAGACGTTAATGCACAAACTGCTATTTCAAACGATAACGTGACACTATCCATTGATGGCGTTTTATATGTCAAAATCATTGATCCAACGGCAGCTTCTTACGGTGTTAATAATCCTTACTATGCCATAACGCAACTTGCCCAAACTACCATGCGTTCAGAAATCGGTAAATTACCTTTGGATAGAACTTTTGAAGAGCGTGAAGCATTAAATATTGCTATAGTGTCGGCAATTAACCAAGCTGCTATAAATTGGGGTATACAATGTATGCGTTATGAAATTAAAGATATACAGCCACCGCAATCCATACTTAAAGCTATGGAATTACAAGTAGCAGCCGAGCGTCAAAAGCGAGCCCAAATTCTAGAATCGGAAGGTAATAGACAAGCAAAAATTAACCATGCAGAAGGTGAAAAAGCACAAATCGTACTGAATTCAGAAGCTTCTTATACAGATCAAGTTAACAGGGCAAAAGGTGAAGCTGAAGCAATAGGCTTAGTCGCTACCGCTACGGCAAATAGTATTGAGATTGTTGCAGCAGCAGTACAAAAAACAGGAGGAAGTGATGCGGTAGCTCTTAAAATAGCCGAACAATATATCAGTGCATTTGGTAATTTGGCTAAAGATACCAACACCGTAATTTTACCTGCAAATCTTTCAGAACCGAGTAGTTTTGTAACTGGAGCGTTAACTATATTTAACCAATTAAAAGCTTCTTCAGAAAAGAAAATAAATAAGTAACAATTTATAAAGATTTATTATTGTAATAATAATTAGTTTTATATATCATATCAAATTATTAATTAATAAAAGGTTATGAATATGTCAGTATTTGTCGGCAAAACTGCTCCGGATTTTACGGCTAAAGCTATTATGCCTAATAATAATATAGACGATAAGTTTAAACTTAGCGATTATGCTGCAGGGGATAATATAGTGTTATTTTTTTATCCCCTAGATTTTACTTTTGTTTGTCCATCGGAAATTATAGCATTTCACAATAAGCTTGGTGAATTTACCGAAAGACGTACTAAAGTAGTAGCTGTTAGCGTTGATTCTCATTTTAGCCATTTAGCTTGGAAAAATACTCCGCATAATAAAGGAGGGCTTGGACAAGTTCAATTTCCTATGGTTTCCGATATAAAAAAAGATATTTCTTCAAAATATAACGTACTTAATGAAGATGGGGTCGCTTTGCGTGGAACTTTTTTAATTGATAAGGATTTCATAGTACGTCATATGCTAGTTAACGACTTGCCTATCGGTCGTGATATTAATTATACGTTAAAAGTAATCGATGCTTTAACTCATCATCAAAAGCACGGTGAAGTTTGTCCTGCCGGTTGGCATAAAGGTGAAGAAGCAATTACTCCGTCACATGAGGGTATAGCACATTATTTAAGCTCACATGCAGAGAAATTATAGTTGCTCTTAATTTATGTCATCCCGTGGCTTGACCACGGGATCTTGTATCACAGGCTGTGTCCTGAGATCCCGCGGTCAAGTCGCGGGATGACACTAACTCATATCAAATAACCCTAAATAATGCTAAAAGAATTATTCTCTGCCTCTAGTTCTAAAACATCCTATAGCACTGAAATAATCAATATTTTACGGCTCATTAGGAGCGAAAATGTCGGTCCTAAAACTTTCTTTAGTCTAATTAAATTATTTGGTGATGCAGCTACCGCTATAGATAATGCTCCGGATTTTTCTTTAAGAGGCGGTCGTTCAAAAGCAATTAAGATTTTTAGCAAAAGTGATGCCGAAAAAGAAATAGAGTGTCTTGAAAAGAATAATGCTAAGATCATCACATATAAATCTCCGGCATATTTAAAATTATTACTTGAAATTTATGATCCTCCGCCGATATTAAGCTATAAAGGCAATATAGAGTTATTAAATCATAATAAATGCGTTGCAATAGTAGGGGCAAGAAATGCTTCTGCAAACGGAAAAAACTTTGCTCATAAAATTGCTACCGGTTTAGTAGAGCAAGATTATATAACTGTTTCAGGACTGGCCAGAGGAATAGATAGCAGCGTGCATCAAGCTGCAATTTCTAAAACTATCGGAGTTATTGCAGGCGGTATTGATCATATATATCCACCGGAAAATAAAAAATTATTTGAAAGTTTAGCCGAAGAAGGTTTAATATTAGCTGAATTACCTATCGGCTCTACACCGCTTGGCAAACATTTTCCGCAACGTAATAGAATAATATCAGGACTAGCCTTAGGAGTAATAGTAGTAGAAGCAAGCTTAAAATCAGGTTCGTTAATAACTGCAAAATTTGCACTTGAACAAAATAGAGAAATATTTGTCATTCCAGGTTTCCCTTTAGATCCAAGATGTCAAGGTACAAATAAATTAATTAGAGAAGGAGCATATTTAGTGGAATCAGTAGACGATATTGTAGCTAATTTACCACAATATGAAAAATTTATCGAAAAAGATGATGAGTCATTTAAAGATTTTATTGAAATGGATGCTAATTTTAAAGCACTAGATACGACACATCTAAAAGAACCGTCACAAAAGGAGCGTGCTGCTACATTGGAACTATTATCGGCAGTACCTATTAATTTTGAGTATTTACAAAAAGAAACAGAATTACCGCTTCCTATTATATACACGGTAATATTAGAATTAGAACTCGCCGGTAAAGTGGTACGCCATGCCGGTAATAAAATCTCATTAGTTTATAATAAGTAGATGAAATTAGTAATAGTAGAATCGCCGGCAAAGGCAAAAACAATAAATAAATATTTAGGTGATGAGTTTAAGGTCATTGCATCATTCGGTCATATAAGAGATTTACCTTCTAAAAAAGGATCAGTATTACCTGATGAAAATTTTGCAATGAAATATGACCTTTCAGACAAAGCCGGTAAATATGTAGATGCAATAGTTAAAGATGCAAAAAAAGCCGATGCGGTATATCTTGCAACCGATCCGGATCGTGAGGGTGAATCTATCTCATGGCATGTTGCAGAGGTAATAAAAGAAAAAAATAAGGTTAAATCCGATGATTTTTTCAAAAGGGTAGCCTTTAACGAAATCACTAAAAAAGCAATTATTCATGCCGTTGAGAACCCTAGAACACTTGACACTAATTTAGTAAATGCTCAACAAGCAAGAAGAGCTTTAGACTATTTGGTCGGCTTTACCCTTTCACCTCTTTTATGGCGTAAGTTACCCGGATGTAAATCGGCAGGGCGTGTACAGTCTGTGGCTCTGCGATTAATATGTGAGCGAGAAGATGAAATAGAGCGTTTTAAGTCAGAAGAATATTGGGATATTAGCCTTAAAATGCAAAATAGTAATAACGAACTATTTACTGCTAAATTGACTCATGTAAACGATCAAAAGCTAGAAAAATTCTCAATTACTAATGAAAAAGATGCAAAAGATTTAACCGAAAAATTAAAGTCTCAAAATTTTCATATCGATAAGATAGAAAAGAAACAACAGAAACGTCAACCGCAACCTCCTTTTATTACTTCATCACTACAACAAGAAGCAGCACGGAAATTAGGTTTTAGTGCTAAAAAGACTATGCAAATAGCACAAAAACTTTATGAGGGCGTTGACATAGGTAAGGAAACTATAGGGCTTATTACCTATATGAGAACCGACGGTGTTACATTATCAAATGATGCAGTAGCAGATATACGTAAGTTAATCGATAAAAATTACGGCGATAAACATTTACCGAGTAGCCCTAGAATTTATAAATCCAAAGTAAAAAATGCTCAAGAAGCTCATGAGGCGATAAGACCGACAAATATAACTTATACTCCTGATAGCTTAAAAGAAAAACTCGAAAAAGACTATTATAAACTCTATGAACTAATTTGGAAAAGAACTATAGCCTGCCAAATGGAAAATGTTATAATGGATTTGGTAGTTGCAAATTTAGCTTCAGAAAATAAAGAATATTTGGCAAAAGCAAATGGATCGACTATAGCCTTTGACGGGTTTTATAAGGTTTATCGTGAAAGTGTAGACGATGAAGCAGAGGAAGAAAATAAGATGCTGCCACTTTTAAAAGAAAATGAGCAGCTAAAAACTAAAGAAGTTATTCCAAATCAGCATTTTACAGAACCGCCTCCAAGATATTCGGAAGCAAGCTTAGTGAAAAAACTTGAAGAGCTTGGGATCGGTCGCCCCTCCACCTATGCTACTATTTTATCGGTTTTACAAGATCGAAAATACGTCTCTCTTGAGAAAAAACGTTTTATGCCTGAAGAGCTTGGACGTTTGGTAACTGTATTTTTAGTTGGTTTTTTCAAAAAATATGTAGAATATGATTTTACCGCAAGTCTTGAAAATGAATTAGATGAAATAGCAGCCGGCAAGCTTGAATGGAAATCTGCCTTAAGTAATTTTTGGAGTGGTTTTAACCATAATATTGAATCGGTAAACGAACAAAAAATAACCGAGATTATTAGCTATGTGCAGAAAGCCCTTGATTATCACTTGTTCGGTGAGAATAAAGAATCTAAAGCTTGTCCTTCATGTAAAACAGGCGAGCTTAGTTTAAAGCTCGGTAAATTTGGAGCGTTTTTAGCATGTAGCAATTACCCTGAATGTACCTTTAGAAAATCCATTGTTAGCGGTAACGATAATAACGAGAATGAGGGTGAGCTTTCTACTACTCCTAATGAGAATAAAGTTTTAGGCACCGATAAAGACGGAATAGAAATATATCTGAAAAAAGGACCTTACGGACCTTATATTCAACACGGAGAACAGGAAGGTAAAGTAAAACCGAAACGTAGCCCCGTGCCTGCTAGCTTGAACCAAAGCGATATCACACTTGATATAGCATTAAAGCTTCTAAGCTTACCGCTTAAAATTGGTATTCATAAAGATACTAACGAGGAAATTATGATAGGATACGGTAAATTTGGTCCTTACATAAAATATATGGGTAAGTTTATTTCAATCCCAAAGAAATATGATTTTCTAAATTTAAGCTTAGATGAGGCAATGCAGCTAATCGAAGACAATAAGGCAAAATTAGAAAAGAAACAAGCGTGATCAGTGTCATACCGTGGCTTGACCACGGTATCCAAAAAAATAACTTAATGGATCCCGCGATCAAGTTAGCTAGGATGACATTAGAGGTACTGGATACCGTGGTCAAGCCACGGTATGACATATGTATTTTAATAATTTAAATACCACAAATAATGACAAAAGTTATAACACGATTTGCTCCGTCACCGACCGGCATGTTACATGTCGGTAATATTAGGGCAGCACTACTTAACTGGCTATATGCAAAGAAGCATAACGGGCAGTTTATCTTAAGGTTTGATGATACGGATTTAGAGCGTAGCAAACAAGAATATAAAGACGCTATAGAGGAAGATCTAAAATTTTTAAATATTAATTGGGATCAAACATTTAACCAATTAAGCCGTTTAAGTAGATATGATGAAATCAAAAATCTATTATTAAACAAAAAAAGATTATATGCCTGCTATGAAACTCCTGAAGAGCTAGAGCTAAAACGTAAATTTCAATTATCTAAAGGATTACCGCCGATTTATGACCGAGCTAGTTTAAATTTGACGGAAGAACAAATAAAGAAATATATAGAACAAGGAAGAAAACCGCATTATAGATTTTGGGTAAATCATGAGCCGATTAGCTGGCATGATATGATCAAAGGCGAGGTTAAATATGACGGCAAAGCTTTAAGCGACCCAATAGTGATAAGAGCTGACGGTAGTATGACCTATATGCTTTGCTCGGTTATTGATGATATCGATTATGATATTACTCATATTATTAGAGGGGAAGATCATGTTAGCAATACCGCTATTCAAATTCAGATGTTTGAAGCTTTAAATAAGATTCCGCCGGTTTTTGGGCATTTGAGTTTAATAATCAATAAAGACGAGAAAATTTCTAAAAGAGTAGGAGGATTTGAGATTGCAACTCTTAGGAAACAAATTGGGCTTGAAGCTATGACAATTGCCAGCTTTTTTAGTTTACTTGGTTCTTCATCACAAATCTTGTCTTATAAAAACATGGATGAATTAGCAACGCAGTTTGAGATAAGTAGTTTCTCTAAAAGCCCGACTATTTATCAGCCGGAAGATTTAGAAAGATTAAATCATAAATTACTTATCAGTTTAGATTTTGATGAAGTAAAAGATCGCCTCAAAGAAATAGATGCCGAGTATATTGATGAAAATTTTTGGTTATCGGTAAGACCTAACTTGCAAAAATTACGTGATGTAAAAGATTGGTGGGAGATTTACCATCAAACTCCAAATGTAGAAAATCTAAATTTAGATAAGGAATATTTAAAGCAAGCAGCAGAGTTGTTACCGCAAGGTGAAATCACTAAAGATAGCTGGAGCATTTGGACTAAAGAAATAACAAATATAACAGGTAGGAAAGGTAAGGAGTTATTTTTACCTCTTCGCCTTGCTTTAACCGGCAGAGAATCAGGACCGGAAATCGCAGGAGTATTACCTTTGATTGATCGGAAAGAGATAATAAAACGATTAACGTAATTCCCGTGAAAGTGCTTTGTTGTATGGATTCTATGTCATTCCCATGTAGGCATTGTTGCGTGGATCGATTCCACCCATGTCATCCCACGACTTGATCGCGGGATCCAGTTAAAAAAATCATTAGTGTTTTAAATTATTTTTTGGATACCGTGGTCAAGCCACGGTATGACCTAGAGCACGTTTTTCGATCCATGCAACAAAGCCAATGCCTACTTGCAATGACGATTGAGTATGACAACAATTTTAGTAATACTCTATCATATTGGTATTAATAGCACCGGCAAGTTCTGCGGTATCGCCGTAGATATTATCAACAATAAGAGAAATTATGCCTGCTGTTCCTAAACCTTCCACAGTTTCACAAGCTACATATCCTGCAGTTAGCCCTGCTTTTACTGTATTTTTTACACATTCGATAGAATCAGACGGCGAAATTAAAATTGCTCCGACAGTCAAAGCCCCAATAAGAACCGGAACCGGAGGTGTATAGTAAGTAAGACTCGCAAGACCAGCTACCGTTGCTTGAACAAATATAGCGGTAAAGGAATAATTAGCACTGCTTACATCAGAAGCAAGTTCTTGAATAGAACCTACAAATTTTGCACCGTTCGTCACTATATTAGTAGCATGTGTTATTGCTGAGCTAGCATATGTTGTGCAATCTGCTGCAGCTTTGTTAACATTTTGAAAATGAATTGCAGCACTATCAAAGTAGCTGGATGTTTTTTTGAGGTTTGTAACCCCGTATAGTTTTTTGACATAATTTCCCCTTAAAATTAAATTGTGACGCAATTATAAATTAAATGTTAGAGTATGTCATGTCAATGGATATTATTAATAGATGATTAGGGCATTAATAATGTATTAAAGTGAAGAGAGAGTATTTAGCCGTTAAAAAACTTTTTAATTTTTAGCTTATCTTCTTTAGATAGATTAGGCTTGAATCTGTATATATCTTTTTTATCAGCACTTTCAGGTCTAAATTTAAACTCACCTTTAGTTGTTTTGATTATAACAATCTGATCAGGATCACTATTAGGAAAGTCATAACGCACCACTCACTATATCACCATTCCGCAAACCTGCTTTATAAGCGTTACTATTTTCGTCAATATTTTTTATTGTATCATTATTTACTAAAGCATCTCGATCAAAACCACGATCATACACGCCCATTTTTACTTTCTCGATCGGCAGAACTTTAGCTATGTCAGTTAGATCTATAGTTTTGCCTTGTCCTATATATTTGTTTATTTCTTTATCTATCCCTTTTGGAACATAATTTTTAACTATTTGTTTTAAATAATCGCTTGAAAATTCTTGCTCTTTTGAGGTTTTAAATAAATCAAGCATAACATTATCTAACGATTTACTCTTATTACTATCTTTAATGAGATTATCTAAATAAAGTGCAAAAACAAACCTACGATAATAAGGTAATTTCCTTATCCGTTAAATCAAACTGACCTTGCAAAGAAAGATATACCGGATTTTTCTGATTAACAATTTTGTAGATACGTAAATCCCCTGCTGCATACAAAGCACTAAGTAGCTCTTCCTTTTTAGCTTAAAATTTAAAGGATTTACTGATACCGTAATCTGATATTGTTTTCCAGCTATCAGAAATATTATTCCATTCAATATTAAACTCAATTTTATCCTTATCATTAATATCTTCGGGTAAGGTAAAAAGCCCATAACCCGGTGAATGAATTAAATTTTGTCTAATTATTGTTTCGTGGACGTTTGAAGGATTGCCAGTTTTTTGGTATATCTCATAACTTAAACGGATAATATTGATTTTTCCCGTATTTAAAACAGCTTGATTCCCATTTTGATTTCTAAACTGTAACTCTCCAATCGGATATTCAAGTTTGACATTCTTTATTTGTTCATAATATGAACCGCTTGCCCATGCATAAGGTAAATCTAAAATAACTTCGCCGTCCATAGCGCCGATTATTTCCGTTTCAACTTTAATAGCCGAAACAGGCTTATTAGATAAAGGAGTTATTTTATAATTTATTTGTCGATAAGTATTTGCAAATACTTAATTTGAGACTAAAATTAAAATTAGGAAGAATGCAACTTTTATTAAATTCATATGTTACTTTCTGCCATTAATTTATAAGCTTCTTCATCTTCAAGCCATTTGGCATTTTCTATTAAATATGATTCTTGAAATTCGGCAAGTGTTGGATCAGGTTCGCCTTTTAAATTTTTAAGCCCGTCACATAAAATACCTAAAAAACCGATATTATTCTTTTTACAATAATCCCCTACATCTTCAATATGCTTCATGCGGTCATCAACAAATACAATAAAACTAGCATTTAACTCATCAGAAAATTTTGATAAAGTACCGCTTTTTGAATGATTACTCGTTATAAATATCCCTTTAGAAAAAATAGCCTCATCCTTTTGTCCTGAATTATAAGCTGCCAATTCTTTATTATCAGAAAACTCTATATCAAGTTCTTTTAATTCTTTATATTGCCAATCTTGCATAGAAAGAATATTGCCGAATTCTCCGGTATTCATCTGTGTAAGACCATAAACCGGATAATTTTCTTTTAGATTATTTAAAACTTCTACCCACTCTTCATCAATTAATATTACCTTTCGCTGTAGTCTCCAATTACTGACAATTTCTTCATAATTATCATAATTACTTTTACTTTCCTTAATTCTATCAATCATTTGATTATAAGGTGCTGCTCTAAAAGTTTTTGATTTAGGGGTTATAATAGTATCGTCTATATCAAGAAATATTAAAGTATTAGCAGGTGCATTTTTTATTATTAAATCATAAACTTTTAATGCACTATCAGCAGTTTCAAAATTTTTCATACGGTTTTTACTTTATATTACTAAAATCAATACCAAGCTCATCAGCCAAAATAACCATTAATTCAAGCCCTGCTCTATTGCTCCATTTTCCGTGTTCATAAAAAAAGTGATAAGGACCACTAACCGGTGACGACAACCAAATTTCTTTGGCTGCACTTTGTTTATTTATTACATATATACCTTTATCAGTATCAAGATTTAATATATCGCCTTGTAAATCTACGTCTATACTCGCTTCTTTATCTTGCTCTTCTATCTTTACTGCTATATATGCAATTGTTGTTTCGGCTATTTTACTAAATTCGGCGTTATTCATAATCAGTATATATCTATTTGTCAGGATCAATTTCCGGCTCAGGTACTTTAATCAAACTTTTTCTATAACTTTCAACAAATCTATTATGATCATTAAGGTTGTTGGAAAAATTATGCCCTCCTTTACCGTCAACTACAAAGAATAAGGCATCTGTTTTAGCAGGTTTTACTACTGCTTCTAAAGATTTTAACGAAGGACACGAAATCGGACCCGGCGGTAAACCTTTAATATAGTAAGTATTATACGGCAGTGCTTGCAATAAATCTTTTTTTGTTAAAGCTCTTGCTAATTTAAATTTTCCCTCAGTCAAAGCATATATAGTAGTCGGATCGGCTTGTAGCTTCATATTTTTCTTTAAACGATTAATGAATACTGCTGCTATAATAGGCTTTTCTGCATTTGAGCCGGCTTCTTTTTCCACTATAGAAGCTAGAGTTAATACCTCAAGTCTAGTTTTTAATGGAGAATCCGTTGGAAGATTTTGCATTACCTTATCTAAATTAGCAGACATTAAATTTCTCATTTGATCGATTATTTGCTCTTTTTGATCTCCATAAGAAAAAAAATACGTTGAAGGCATTAAAAAACCTTCCGGTATTATACCTTTTATTTCTCCGAGTAATCGACTTTCTTCATTAATTTTCTTTATAACCTCACTAACTACCGTACCTTCCGGCACAATTATCTTGTGTATTATAGATTTACCGCTTGCTAATATTCTTAAAGTTTGCAGAGGCGATATATTACGTGTAAACACATATTCACCGCTTTTAAGAGGGTTTTTTACAGAATAAATTTTAGCAATTACTTTAAAAATTCTTGGATATTTAATTACCTCATTAAGATACAGTGTTGTAACTATTTGATTTACGGATAATTTAGGTTCAATAATTATCGTTTTATTTTGAGTAAGATTACCCGGCACAAAAATATAAAATATACTAAAATTTAGCAAAGTAATAAATACAATTAGAGATACTATAACTAAAAAAAGTTTAGTTTTTAATAGATTTTTTAACATAACGACTATTATTTTTATAAAGCTTAGAAATATTGATAAAAAAAATTACCACGAAATATGGTTTTTTCTTGACATGTGAAATAACATATAGTAAAACTAACTTAAAGTTTGGTTGAAGTTAAATATTTGCTAAATTTAAATTATATAGTTTTTGCTAAATAAATCAATAGTTTTAATATTTAGTAATTAAAATATTAAAACTAGATGACCAATGAGCAACAAAATTAATAATGCAAACCAATTTACTATAACAATAGTATACTCCTGTGAAATGAAAAGTTGTAATTTTTATTACAAACAAAAAATATAAATCTTTATTCATAGTTCATATTACTATACCGGCGTTAATGCTGATCTTATAATGGGCATTATATATTATGATACAAGATCACAATACCGATCTAAAACACGAAGAGCATACTGAAAGGTTAAAAGCTTTACAAAATAAGTTAGGAAACTTATCCGGTTTCTTGACAACAATGCGTTCTGATAACAATGAGGAATACAAAAAAATTTCCAATGATTTAGAAATTTTAATGAAACAAATTAATACTATAAGAAAAAACATGGAAATATATTTTGTTATTATATTAATATTAATGTTTATTATAATTCAAAAAATGTTATGGACCACCGGTTCAAGTACTAATCTTTCTCTTTTAACAACTTTATTTTAGGTTCTAAGAACTCCTGTTTAATAATTTCTGCAGCTATATAAGAAGGTAATTGATTTGATTTAAATCTTAATTTTTGTAAGATTTTTTGGCTTTCTATTACCTGTTTATAAGCTTTTTTAGAATTAAATAATAACTCTTGAAGCTTATTACTAATAAGAGTAGCTCGGCAATTAAATTGGATAAATTCTGGAATTATTTCGCTGCCGGCTATAATATTTATCAACGTAACATATTTTATTTTTATTAATGCTCTAATGATAAGACAACTTAAAATATTAACCTTATATGCTACAATCATAGGGGTACCCGAAACAGCTATTTCTAAAGTATTAGTACCGGATTTTGCTAGAGCCAAATCAGAGACGGCATAAGTTTTAAGTCTTTCACTTGAAAATAAATAATTAAACTTAACATTTTCTAAAAACGGTTTTATTATTACCTCATGGGCAGGATTTGCAAGAGTAAATATAACTTTAAGATTCTTACAACTCTTGAATATTTCTTCTATTGAAGAAATAAAAACCGGTAAATGCCTTAGAATCTCTCCTCTTCTACTTCCAAGAGTAACACATAGAATTTTCTCATTCTCATCTATTTTAAACTCTTTACGTAAAGCTATTTTATCACTATAAAACTCTTGCTCCATAATCGGATGACCTATATATCTACAATCAAGCCCTACTGTAGTAAAATATGGAGGTTCAAACGGTAGTAAAGCAAATAAACAATCATAAATTTTAGCGTATTTTACTGCTCTCCCCTCTTTATATGCCCATACTGACGGAGCAACGATATGAATCATTTTCAGCTTTGGTAAAAGTTTTCTTACCTGCTTTGCAACACGATAAGTAAAACCGGGTGAATCTATGGTAATCAATAAATCAGCTTTACTATTTATTATATCCTCCACAGTTTTATCAATTAATTTTTTAAGCTTAAAAATATGAGGTAAAATTTCTACAAAACCCATTAAATTTATTTCAGATATAGGAAATAAGCTTTTAAAGCTACCGGCTTCTTCCATATATTTACCGCCAACGCCAACAAACTGTACTCCTGTATTGTTTTTTAAATGCTGAATTATGCGTCCACCGATAAAGTCTCCTGACATCTCACCAGCTATAAAGTAAATTTTTGCCATTTTGTTTAAGAATTCTAATTGTGAAGATAGTTATTTTTTAAGGTTCTCAATTTCTGCTTTTAATTGCTCTATTTCTTTTATAGATAATTCAGTAATCTCATGTATTTCTTCTATCGATCTTTTTTTAATTAACATCTTTTTTGCTATTTTTATACTTTTTGTAACTTCCCCTTCTTGTCTACCTTCTTCTATGCCTTTTGCCATGCCTTGTGCTCTACCTTTTTCTTCAGCAGAAACTATATAATCACGCTCTTTAAAGCTTTTATTCATATACGCCCGATAAGCTATATGCTCTTTAGGCGTCATCTTAAGTATATTAAGTCACTTTGCAACTTTCTTCATATAAGGTGATTTAAAATCTTTCTTAACTTCAGAATGCTTTACTATATACAACCATTCATCCAACTCATTTCTTATAATATCATCAAATAATGGAACAGATATTATAAAATACTCAGGAAATACATTATACAAATCAAATATCCTACCTTTCATATCACCTAAATGCAATTTCATAGGATGTTTTTTATCAATCTCTCTAAAAATAGTTTTCCCATGATATAAAGGCTTCTTCATATTATCAAAAGAAAAATATAGCAAATTAATATGGAATACTTTTTTAATTATAGAGTAATCATCATTTTTGGATATACTATCTACTATTAATCTACTACTATTCAAACAAGCCTTGTGTAAAAAAAGATTTGTATATGACTTATCTATCTCTACTATATATTTATGCCCTTCTTCATCTTCCACTATTACATCTGCTACACTAGATTTTAAGCTATCATTTTCTTTATTACTGCTACTCTCAAGTAATGCTGTTATCTTGACTGAGCTATAACCTGCATCCTTAAGTATTGCCGAAATAAATCCTTCAACTATCTCGTAATCACCTTTATCCTTAAGTAAATATTTAATAGCGTAATCAAAACTTATTATAGTACTCATATTTTTCTATCTAATTATATATTATTAAATTCCATTTTACGGTAACTCAAAGCTTCAGCAATATGCATTTTCAAGACCTTATCGGCATTCTCAAGATCAGCAATCGTACGTGCTACTCTCAGTATTCGATTATAAGCCCGCATTGATAAACGAAATTTATTTGCTGCCTCATTCAGTAAATCTCTTCCTTCATCCGCAGGCATAGCGTAATCTATTAATAACTGACCGTCTAATCTGTTATTTGTTTTAATATTATAACCCTCATATCTCTTGTCTTGAATCAAACGCACTTTCTCAACTCTTGCAGCTATATCCCTAGAATTTTCTTCAGAATTATAAGCAATGAGATCATAATTATAAACATTAATACTAGATACTTCTATATGCAAATCAAATCTATCCATAATAGGCCCCGATACTTTCATTTGATAGTCGCTAGCACATTTTGGAGCTTTTATACATTCTTTATAAGAATCCCCTAAATAACCGCATTTACAAGGATTCATAGCTGCTATCAGCTGAAAACTTGCAGGATATTTTATATGGGCGTTTGATCTTGAGATTAGTATTTCACCGTTTTCAATAAGCTGTCTTAATGCATCAATAACATTATGCGGGAATTCAGGTAATTCATCTAAAAATAATACTCCGTTATGAGCAAGCGTAATTTCACCCGGCTTTACTTTTTTTCCTACCCCGCCTCCCCCCAACCATAGCGGCAAGTGAACATGAATGGTGTGGCGTTCTAAACGGTCTTGCTGTGGTAAGTTTACCGTCTAAAAATTTTCCGGCAATACTTGTAATCGTGCTGCATTCTAAAATTTCTTTTGTAGACATTTTAGGTAAAATACTTGGAAGACGGGCAGCAAGCCTTGATTTACCGGTTCCGGGAGGACCGAACATTAAAAGGTTATGCCCTCCTGATGCTGCAATTTCTAAAGCTCTTTTAGCAATTTTTTGACCTTTTATATCTTTAAAATCAGGATAATTTATCGGCTCATCTTGCAGCTTAGCTTCTGGAGGAGTTAAAACTTGTGAACCTTTAAAATGATTTACTAGTTCAATTAAATTACCTACAACAAGTATATTATCGTTACCCCCGACCAAGCAACTTCCGAGCTGTTTTTACTTGAACACATAAGTCCTTTACCTCTAGCAAAAGCACCGATCGCTGCCGGCAAAGCTCCACTTACCGGTCAGATTGAACCGTCTAACGATAATTCTCCTATTATAAATATTCCGATATTTCAAGCTCCGGTAAAATATTCATTGCGGTAAATATTGAGCAGGCAATCGCAAGATCGAAATGGCTTCCCTCTTTTACTAAATCTGCCGGAGCTAAATTTATTAAAATCTTTTTAGTAGGTAGTGCAAGCCCTAATAGAAGATAGTGCCGCTTTAACTCGTTCTTTTGATTCGGCTATAGTTTTATCGGCAAACCCTACTATAGTAAAAGCAGGGATGCCAGGTGATATTTGTACCTGTACGTCAACATCGATAATATCAATTCCATTAAACGTTAGACTTGCTATATGAATTATCATGAAATTTTTCTTAAAATGCTATCCTGCGAGCTTGTAAGTACTTTTGTATGACTCTCAAAAAATCCTCGGCGTCATACCGTGGCTTGACCACGGTATCCAGCACAACAACTTATAATACTAATAATTTTAGTATTTTTAACTGGATACCGTGGTCAAGCCACGGGGTAGCAGAGAAAAGAGCCATACAACAATCTTATCTCAACTATTGATCGAAAAAGCATATTATAGAACAAACTTAGCTAAGTCAAGATTAGTTATTATTTTTGATAATTGATTTTCTACGAATTTATCATCGATAGTGATTTTTTTGCCTTTCATTTCGCTAGCTTCAAAGCTTATATCCTCAAGCAAATTCTCAAGTATAGTATGCAGCCTTCTAGCCCCTATATCTTCGACTTCTAAATTAACGGTAATAGCATAATCCGCTATCTTCTCAATAGCAGAAGCAGTAAATTCAAGATGCACGTCTTCAGTACCTATTAACGCCGAATATTGCTTTATTAAACTAGTTTCAGGTTCAAGCAATATTTTAATCATATCATCTTTAGTTAGCGAATTTAATTCTACTCTAATCGGTAACCTTCCTTGTAACTCCGGTAATAAATCAGAAGGTTTGGCAATATGGAAAGCACCGGAAGCAATAAATAATATATGATCGGTTTTAACCTGTCCATACTTGGTATTAACTGTCGTCCCTTCTATCAAAGGTAATAAATCTCTTTGCACTCCCTCTCTACTTATTTCGGCATTTTTTTCACCGGAACTAGAAGCTGAAGCTATTTTGTCAATTTCATCAATAAAAACTATACCGTCATTTGCAGCTAAACTTATAGCTTGCTGAATAATTTTTTCTTGGTCTATTAATTTTTCTGATTCCTCAGGTATAATAATAGCCATAGCCTCTTTAACTAGCATTTTTTTTGTTTTAGTCTTACTGCTGCCAAGCGCTCGTCCGATCATATCGCCAAGATTAAGCACACCCATTGATGCTCCGGGCATGCCCGGTATTTCAAAACTTCCGCCGCCAATAGGTGCAGTATCAGCTACGCTAATTTCGATTTCCGTATCGTTAAGTTCGCCGTTTAAGACTTTTTCTTTGAACTTTTCTCTAGTCTCACTACTAGAAGTTTTACCTACTAAACTATCTAATATTCTCTCTATCGCTTTTTCACGGGCATTAATATCTACTTCTGTTTTTGCTAAAGTTTTTTCAGTATTAACGGCTATTTCGACTAAATCACGAATTATTGATTCTACATCACGCCCTACATACCCAACTTCGGTAAATTTAGTTGCCTCTATCTTATAGAAAGGAGAATTAGTGAGCTTTGCAAGCCTTCTAGCTATTTCCGTTTTACCGACGCCGGTTGAACCGATCATTAAAATATTTTTCGGTACTATTTCATTACGCAAATTACCTTCTACTCTTTTACGACGACAACGATTTCTAAGTGCAATAGCAACGGCTTTTTTGGCCTTTTCTTGACCTACGATAAATCTATTAAGTTCATTAACTATTTGAGAAGGGGTAAGCCCCATAGGGTCTTTTTTATAAGTCGTTTTAGTAGCTTTCATACAACTTTTTCCATTATAATATTATGATTAGAAAATACACACAAATCTGCAGCTATATTCATAGATTTTAAAGCAATTTCTTCAGCAGTTAAATTATTATCGTAAGACATTAGGGCACGAGCGGCAGATAGTGCAAATAAACCGCCTGAACCGATTGCCGCAACATTATTTTCAGGCTCCACAACGTCACCGTTACCGGTTAAAATTAATATATGACTACGATCGGCAACAATCATCATTGCTTCAAGTCGTCGTAAATATTTATCGCTACGCCAATCTTTTGCAAGCTCAACTGCACTTCTAAGTAGATTATGCGAATATTTCTCTATTTTTGCTTCAAGTTTTTCAAATAAAGCAAGCCCATCAGCCGTAGACCCTGCAAAACCGGCAATAATTTTATTGTTTGCTATAGTCCGTAGTTTCCTAGCACTAGACTTTAATATCGTATTGCCATGCGAGACTTGTCCATCTGCTGCTATAATTATTTCTTCGTTCTTTTTTAAACAAAGTATTGTAGTGCCGTGTAAGGCTAAATTGTCTGACATCATATAAAATTTATTGATATTAAGTTGTTAATTAAGTACTATATCCATAGTATTAGAATAAATTAAAAATTAATAATATACTCCTACTCCTGATAAAGGCATTAGTAGGTAAACGAGTATACTTGACTAATCCAATTTAATTAATTATTGTCCCTTGAATTTTCAAGACTTAAACTTAAATAATGAATATATACGCAATATACATTAACTCTACACAAAAAAATAATAATTTTATTGTTATTAAAGAAAGCTTTTCATGGATAGCTGCTCTTTTAAGCATATTTTGGGCTTTATACCATAAAATGTGGTTAGTAGTTACTATTGCTATATTAGCAAATATAATTATTACGGCAATTAATATTGAAGAGTTAACGTTTATATTTAAGATAGTCGTAATATTAGGATTCGGCTTTTTTGCTTCAGATATTAGAGAGAATTATTTAAAAAGAAATAATTACCGACTAGAAGCTATTATAGTTACAAATTCTAGCATTGAAGCTGAATTAAAATTTCTAAAACGTAATATACTCGTTTAATAGGAGCGTTGTTACATGAATAGGAAAATGCCCTTAATGTCATTCCTGCGAAAGCAGGAATCCAGTAAAACCTATAAAAAACTTGTTTTTTTAGGTTTATTTTGTCAATTAATGTGTAATTTCTGTGCTAGTATTAAGGTTATTTTGGATTTCCCGCCTGCACGGGAATGACATCGATCCATGCAATAAAGCCTTTAACAGGAGTAAATGATGTACAATAAAGAAAATGTTTTTGCTAAAATTATAGATAAAAATCTTCTGGCAGAAATAATTTACGAAGACGAACAAATTTTAGCATTCAAAGATATAGCACCTGTAGCACCTGTGCATATTATCGTTATACCTAAAAACGAATATATAGATTATGCTGATTTTATCTCTAAAGCTTCCATAGACGAAATAAAACATTTTTTTGCTAAAATTTCTGATATAGCAAATGAAGCAGGTTTAGATAAAGACGGTTATCGTTTAATAACTAACAAGGGCGAGAAATCAGGACAAACTATTTTTCATTTTCACTTCCATATTATCGGCGGCGAAAAACTTATCGGATTGATAAATAAAAATGACTAAAAAATACAATATTGCAGTAATCGGAGCTACAGGAAATGTAGGGCGTGAAACTCTAAATATTCTAGCTGAGCGTAATTTCCCCATTAATAAAATTCATGCTATAGCTTCAGATAACTCTCTTGGACAGGAAGTAAGCTTTGGAGAAAAAATACTACAAATTAATAATCTAAAAAATTTAGATTTTAAAGGGTTAGATATTGCTTTTTTTTGTGCCAGTTCAGAAGTCTCAAAAGAATTTATACCGAAAGCTACTGCTAGTAATTGTGTAGTTATCGACAAATCCTCACTTTTTAGAGTTGACAATCAAGTACCATTAATTGTACCTGAGGTTAATTTATCAACACTTAAAGAGTTTACTACTAAAAATATCATAGCTAACCCTAACTGTATCGTAATTCCGCTTGCAGTAGCATTAAAACCGCTAGATAATGAAATAAAGATTAAAAGAGTAGTGATATCTACTTATCAATCGGTATCAGGAGCAGGTAAAGCAGGAATGGATGAACTCTACGACCAAACAAAATCTAAATATGTTTTTGGAGAAAACGATCCTAAAAAGTTTCCAAAACAGATTGCATTTAATCTATTTCCTCATATAGGTGATTTAAATAAAGACGGCTATACAGGTGAAGAAGCAAAAATTGCTTTTGAACTAAACAAAATTATAGGTGATCACTTTAAAGCTAGCGTTACTTCTGTCAGAGTACCGGTATTTATAGGTCATTCTATATCAGTTAATATAGAATTTAGCGACAAAATGGATGCTAACATCGCTGAAGAAATACTAAAAGATGCTAACGGTGTCGTTACAATTTCTAATAATAACAACCTTGCTTATATCTCACCCGTTGAAGTGGTAGGCGAAGATGCAGTATATGTCTCCCGCATTAGAAATGACGTAAGTAGACCTAATACGATAAATTTATGGATCACATGTGATAACTTACGTAAAGGAGCCGCTTTAAACAGCGTCCAAATTGCTGAAGAACTAATTAATACTTATTTATAATAATATAACTAATATGGATAATAAAAATAATAATTTAAATAAAAAAAACCCGTTAGTAATAGCATTAGGTGAATGTAGAACAGCTTTTTGGATAGTCTTTTGGTTTGCTTTTGTAATTAACTTACTAATGTTAATTACTCCTCTTTACTCGCTACAAGTTCTCGATAGAGTTCTTGGGAGCGGTAATCTACAAACATTATTATTTTTATCGATAATAATCGCATATATTTATTTTGTTTACGGATTACTACAAATTGCTCGTTCTTTTACACTTATAAAGGTAGGAGAATGGCTTGATAGAACAGTAGCCCCCGTGATTTTTGCTTCTTCAATTTCTGCAGCTGCAACACGAGCAAATATGGGTTCTAGCCAATTATTACGTGATTTTCAATCCGTCAAAACATTCCTAACAAGTACCGGAATTAATACTTTATTCGATGCCCCATGGAGTCTCATCTATATTGCAGTTATTTTCTCAATTCATCCATATATCGGTCTTATTACCGTTTTTGGTGCAATTATCATAGTTTCAACCGCTTTCTTTAACGCAGCAGCTACTAATAAAACGCTCGGTGAAGCTACCGAATTTTCGATCAAAGGCATGACCCAAGCTGATATTGCAAACAGAAATGCAGAAGCAATTGAAGCAATGGGAATGATGAAGAATGTTACAAACAATTGGCATAAATTTAATATATCAGCCCTTGATAAGCAATCGGTTGCTAGCTATCGTAACGGTGTTATTTCTAACTTTTCAAGGTTTATCCGTAACATAATGCAAATGGCTGTTACCGGCGTCGGTGCTTACATTGTTGTAAAATCTCACAGTGCAGATATGACTCCCGGTAATATGATTATGAGTTCTATTATAGTCGGTAGAGCTCTTGCTCCTTTCGATAATGCTATTGAGTTATGGAAAAGCATGAGCGGTACTATCAAATCATATAAGAATATTAATAATTTATTTAATACTTATACTTCTAGAGATGAAGCAATGCCGATTCCGAACGTTGAGGGGCATCTTACCGTTGAAAATGTTTATTATGCTCACCCTATACCAAAACATTTACCTCAACCTCCTGTACCGAAATATATCTTAAAAGGCGTTAGTTTTGCAGTACAACCGGGCGAAATTTTAGCAATTATCGGTCCTTCAGCTACAGGAAAATCAACTTTAGCTAAAATCATAGTTGGGGTATGGAAAGAGTCATCAGGTTCCGTACGTTTAGATAGTGCTGAAATTTATCGTTGGAATAGAGAAGATTTCGGTAGACATGTTGGCTATCTTCCTCAAGGAATAGAACTTTTTAGCGGTAGTATTAAACAAAATATAGCTAGAATGGAAGAAAATGCCGATCCACAAAAAGTTATTGAAGCAGCTAAAATAGCCGGTGCTCATGAGATGATATTAAGATTTCCTGACGGTTATGATTCTGATATCGGTCCCGTAGGCTCTAATCTATCAGGCGGACAGAGACAGCGTATCGGGCTTGCTAGAGCTTTTTACGGTCACCCAAAACTCATCATTTTAGATGAGCCTAACGCTAATTTAGATGAGGCAGGTGAAGTTGCTCTTGCAAGTGCCTTAAAACAAGCGAAACTTAAAGGAATAGCAGTGCTTGTAATTTCACATAGACCTTCCGTATTATCCGTTGTTGATAAAATTCTAATATTACAGGATGGAGCCGCTGCAGTTTACGGAACGGAAGAAGAGATTCAAAAACACTTTAAAACTTTAAAAAGCGGTACAATTCATATTAATGCCGACCAATAATGTCATATCGTGGTTTGACCCTATGTTGTACGAACGTTCAGGATGTCATTCCTGCTTCCGCATGAATAACATCGAAAGCAACGCAGACAAACACTGACTAAATATAATAATGATTAAATTGTATGCAGGACTTAAAACATAATAAACCTCAAACTACTCCGGAACAATTAAAACAATTATTATCTTTAAGAGAAGATGCGTTAAGCCTTAAAGGTCAAAGCTCTAAACGTAAAACTTTAATAAATACTACATTAAAGAAAACTTCTCATGCTATAGAATTTCTATTAGTAAAACTTGATAGGTTTATTAATTTTATTACCAAGAAAACCGATAAAGATCGTAATAACGTAGCACAAGCTGCAAGATCATCTATACTTTTCGGTATTTATGTTATTATCTTTTTAGTATTGATAGGCGGATTATGGTCGGCTCTTGCACCTCTTGATAGCGGTGCCGTAGCTGTCGGTATAGTAATGCCAAGCACAAATAAAAAAACAATCCAACATCATGAAGGCGGAATAATTAATGCTATTTACGTTAAGCAAGGTGATAAAGTCAAAGAAGGCGATAAGTTAATAGAGCTTGAAGAAACTAGAATAAAAAGTGAGCATGAAAATATTCTTGGTCAGTACCGTAATTTTTTAGCAACTGAAAATCGTTTAATTGCCGAGCGTGATCATTTAGAACAAATTGAATTTTCTGATTTTCTAATGCAAGATATAAACTTGCCGGAAGTAGCTAAAATAATTCATACCCAGGAAAATTTATTTAGATCTAGAAAAGAAGTATATAACTCAGAGAAAGATGCATTACATCAACGTATTGCTCAACTCGAGAAAAAAATTGAAGGTTTAGAAGCAAAAAAAGTTGCGGCTACTAAAACAGCTGAAGTTTATCAAGACCGTTTAAAAGCTTTAAGAACGCTAAAAGAAAAAGGCTTTGTACAAAAAGCAGCCTTATTAGACCAAGAGGCAAAAGTTGCCGCTTCAAAAAGCGACGTTGCAACAACTGAAGCCGAAATAGCAGGAACACGTCATACTATTACCGAAAGCCAAATTAGTATTATAAACCTACAAAATAAATATACTGAAAAAACTTTAACAGAGCTTCGTGATGCACAAGTACAAACCGCAAGCCTTAAAGAAAAATATAATTCCCTGACGGATTCGCTTAATCGTGTGATAATCAGATCACCTGTTGACGGTATAGTTAATAATTTAAAATATCACACAATCGGCGGTGTTATAGGTCATGGACAAACTATTATGGAAATTTCGCCGATTAATGATCCATTAATAATAGAAGCAAAGGTATCTCAAAAAAATATTGATGCAGTACATGAGGGGTTAGTTGCAAAAATACGTTTCAGTGCATTTAAATCAAGAACAACTCCAACATTTACCGGTAAAGTGGTGAGTATATCCCCTGATATAGTACAAGATGAAAGACAGCATCCGGGACAACAACAAGATAATTATTATGTTGCAAGAGTTGAAATCGATATGGATGAATTTAACAAAGTTGCTAAAGTTAAAAATCTTGAACTACACCCCGGTATGCAAGCTGAAGTACAAATCGTAACAGGCACAAGAACGCTACTTAGATATTTACTTGATCCCGTTACCGATACTGCATTTAAAGCTTTCAGAGAAAAATAGATAATTTGAAAATTCTAGATATCCAATAGCAATGTTTATTAAAAATTCTTAATACTGTATTGACTTTTAACCAAACAAGGTATAACTTTATTTCACAATCTAATTATATAAAGGTTATGTTAGGCTACGAAAAAGAACAAAGAAGTTTAAATAAAGAACAAAAACAAGCTATTGGATTACTTTCTATAGGTACATTTCTAGAGTATTTTGATCTTATGCTTTATGTGCATATAGCGGTGCTTTTAAATAATTTATTTTTTCCGGAATATGATCCTTTCACTTTTTCGTTGCTTACTGCCTTTTCTTTCTGTTCTACCTATTTGCTAAGACCTATAGGAGCATTAATATTTGGGTATATAGGCGATCATTTTGGACGTAAGATTGTAGTTGTTTTAACTACCTTATTAATGGCTATTACTTGTGTGATTATAGGCAGTATACCAACATATGCACAGATAGGTATAACGGCCTCTTGGGTTCTTACTATATGTCGTATAATTCAAGGTATATCGGCAACTGCAGAAGCACGAGGTGCAGAGTTATATTTAACCGAAAATTCAGATCCGCCTATACAATATCCATTAGTAGCAATTATAACCGTATTTTCTGCCGTAGGCACCACGGTAGCACTAGGTATTGCATCAATTTTTACTAATCAAAATATTTATCAACATGAATCAAGTTGGCGTATAGCCTTTTTCGTTGGTGCAACTATCGCTTTTGTAGGTACTATTGCAAGGACTAGTTTAAAAGAAGCGGATGCATTTTCAAATAAAAGACACAAATTAAAACTAAGACTTCAAGACAATAATATTATGCTTGAAGAAATTGAAAAAGATATGCTAGATCAAAAAGTTCCGAACGCCACTTCTATTTGGTATTTCTTTATCCAGTGTGCTAGACCTCCGTGTTTTTATTTTGTGTATATATATTGTGGCGATATATTAAAAAGAGAATGCGGATTTACTCCGAATCAAATTATAAATCAAAATTTTTGGGTATCTATAGTAGATTTACTCGGTATTATCGGTCTTGCATTTATTAGCTATAAAATCCATCCTTTAAAAATATTAAAAGTAAAATTATATCTATTTTTTACCTCTCTCATTTTTTTCCCTATAATGTTAAATTATAATCCTACCCCTTTATATATTTTTATTTTTCAATGTTTAGCTGCATTATTCGTATTTGATCACGTACCGGCAGCTCCTATATTTTATAAATATTTCCCAGTTTTTAAGAGATTTACATATACTAGTATGCTAAGTGCAATAGCAAAATTATTTACTTATATTATAACGTCATTTGGTTTAGTTTATATTACTAATTATTTAGGATATTGGGGATTATTTTTAATTTTCATTCCGGTAGGTATAACTTTCTTCATGGGAGTAACTTATTTTGAGAAAATGGAAAAGGATCGCAGTTTATAATTTTATTAAAAGTAGAGTTTATATTAAACTTAAAATTATTTTTATAACATTCAGCATATATAAGCTCTGAAACTAAAGGTATTTCAAGCATTTCACTTAAAACTAGAAAGCTTTTCAATGTCTCTTTAATTATTTTATGAGCTTTTTCAGGCGATGTAGCTCCTAAAGTTTGTAAATTATGTATTCGATCAAAAAGTTTTATAAGAGCAGTATCATATCTTTTTTGTTTAATTAATAAATTAAGATTTTTCGCTGCACTAATTTTCCCCCAAGGTTTAATTCTAGTTAGACCTTCTACATGTCTTGCTACTTCTTCATCAAAAATGTTGCTAATCATTTCTTCAGTAAGTTCAGTATCTTCAATAGTGTCATGAAGTAATGCAGCTTGTAGCATTCTAAAAGTAAAGAGTTTAGGAACTTCTTTTGCTACAAATTCCGCTACCATAATTGTTACTGCGATTGGATGAGAATAATAAGGGGCACCCGATTGACGCATTTGCTCACCATGATATTTACGAGCATAATAAATACCTTTTTTAACTTCTCTAATATCGATAGGTTGTTTTACTTGGGTATTTAAAAA
This sequence comes from Rickettsia sp. 109562A South Dakota, assembly GCF_055791265.1. NCBI lineage: Bacteria > Pseudomonadati > Pseudomonadota > Alphaproteobacteria > Rickettsiales > Rickettsiaceae > Rickettsia > Rickettsia sp. 109562A South Dakota. The sequence continues at coordinate 835,205 of NZ_CM147703.1, read as the reverse complement.
TAAAAGCCTTTCGATTAATTTATCTGAATACTTACAGCTTTCAAAATTTTTTTCCCAATACTCTATATCTTTCATAAAATCTCCCAATTCTATATATTATTTTATTGGTTTTTCTTATGATTATCTTTTATGTTTTCGTTTTAAACACCAATTACTATTTATTTAAAATCATTAAAAATCTTTATATGTAATAATTTTACTATTTTTAATGCTAAAAAATAACTATATATTAAAAATAGTTTTTTATAAAGGGTTTATATGCTATTCTTAACTATCACCTACATTTTTCTCATTACAACAATCTTAATATCTTTATTTTGTCGTGATAAAAGACCTACATATTTAGGCATAGGCATTACGATTTTAGCAGCTTTTTATCAAGGTATAATAAATATTATAGAGGTTGGGACTTTATCTATTTTTACTGCTATTACTTATGTCTATTTTAATTTGCAACTAAATAAGATAATAAAAACATTATTATTTATATTAATCTCGTTAGGTTTTACTATATTTGCTTTTCATAAAGTTCCAGGATTCTTTAATATACTTGCTATTAATAAAGTACAGTTATCGGAATTATCTATACCATTTACTATGTATCTAAATTTTGATAAGGTAATGCCGGCTTTAATAATTTTCTCTATCAGTGATTTATATATTTTAGAAAAACAAAAAAGTATAAATGCTATAAGATATACCTCCCTTTCTCTATTACTATGTATAACAATAATTATGGCTCTGTCTTTAATAAGCGGTTACGTCTTATTTGAGCCTAAAATACCAAGCATAATACCAGTATGGGCAATTAACTAATTTCTTTTTAGAATGTATGGCTGAGGAAACGTTCTTTCGAGGATATTTTGTACAGAACATTACAAAATCTTTTACCAAAACAGCAAATTTTAGCTGTTATTATAGCATCTTTAGTATTTGGGGTCGCACATTTTCAAGGCAGACTAATATATATAGCCTTAAGTTCTATATGCGGGTTCTTCTACGGTTATGCAATATTATAAAACAGACAAAATATTATGCTCTATGATAGTCCATTTTGGTCTAAATCTATGCCATTTATATTTACTTATCCTACTCTTAAAACTTTGTGAAATAAATCTAATTTTAGTAGACAAAGTTATAGAGTTTATTTATTTATAAAATAAATAGTAAATATAATAACTAAGTTTTATGAACAAAGACATCCCAACCGATTTATTACCTTCTGAATATGATATAACAAGTTCTAATAATGCTGCTTTGACTTTATTTTTAATGGGAACAACTTTATTATTCTTGTTTGGTTATTACTGTTATTGTTGTTTCAATAATGAGCAAAAAGATATGGGGTTTGAATTAATCGGTGAACAGGATGAACATACTGAGTAGTATTTTAGAATTATTACACGGTTCTTGATGTCATTCCTATGAAAGGGCGCTGTTGCTGGCTCAAAAAAAAGCGTTCTATGTCATTCCCGCGGAGGCGGGAATGACATACGAGCCATACTGTGAGTAAATGAAGAATAGTCAAAATAAAATATAAATTAAATTTGTATTCGAGATGGGAACCGCTTTCCATCTCGAATACCCGTTATTTTAAACTTCTTTCAAAAGGAGTATGTAATACTACTTTTGAAAGAAAAGAAGTATACACCCTACAACTTACTCGGATCAAAGCTAAAATTAATTTCTTTCCAGTGGTTAAAGCGTGCAGGATCAAGATTTTCGATAGGGCTTGCTTGCCATACCGCTCTAATTGCATTATCCGCTAAAGCTTCACAAACGCTAGCCGGAATATTAGGACAAATTTTTTCTTTAACTTCTGCCTGCTCAACGTTACCCGCTTTATCTAGCGTAATGCTAATAATGACTTTTACTTTATTATTACCTCTAACCCCTGCCGGTATATTACTCCAATGTCTTTCAATCTGTCGCTTTATTAGCGAGCTTTCACTATCGGAAAGAGGCAGCCCTTCCGTATAAACACCTTTAGCTTCTTTTGCATTATCAACTTTTTTTGATCTTTTATGCTTATTGGATTTTACATTATCCCCTTCCGAAGATTGCTCTAAATTCTTAAGTAAAGAATCAAGTTCGTCGGTTTTAGGTTCTTTTTTCTTTACCTCTTTTGGCTTTTCTTCGGGTTTTTTAGCTGTTATTTCTTCTTTTTTTTCTTCAGGCTTCTTCTTTTCTTCTGCTTGTTTTTTTTCCTCTTCTTTAGGCTTTTCTTCTTTGATCTCTTCTTTTTTCTCAGGCAATAGCTCTTTTACCTCTTCAGGCTTTGGTTCTTCTATAGGTTTTTTCTCTTCTATTTTTGGCTTTTCTTCTACTGTTTTAGTCTCGATTGCTGTTGCTTTTTCTTCTTTAGGCGAGTCTTGCGGTTCTGCTTTAGGCTTACTCTGCTCAGACTTTTTAGCATCTTCGTTTTCTATATGGGCTTCTTTTTGTTTTGTCTGAGTGATAATATTTGATTTATCGCTAACAGGTAACATTTCAAAAGTTATAGTTTGCTCTTCCGGTAATTTTTCAAAAAGCGAGGGCACACCGAATAGAAAAAAATATAAAAGAAGTAAGTGCAGAACAATAGAACCACTAAGGAAAATCGTAAAATTATCCCTATTTTTTTGATCGTTACTTTTCATTATTTTTAATATTTGAAATAAGCGCTACACGAGAAAATCCGGCAGCATGAATTTCGGCAACTATCTCTACTACCTGCCCATAAGAGACATTTCTATCGCCTCTTACAAAAATTCTAGCATCCTTTTTTTCTTCAGTGATATTTGCAAGCTTGTCGGCTAAATATGCTCTCTCTATAGGAGTTTCAAGCAAGAAAATTTCACCTTTGTTATTGATAGTAACGACTAGCGGTTCATCCTGCCCTGAAATCGGGCTAGAATTTGTATCAGGTAAATCCACGTTTACGCCTGAAACTAGCATTGGAGAAGTGATCATGAAAATAATTAATAGCACAAGCATCACATCAACAAGCGGCGTGACGTTAATTTCGCTAACTACCGCTCTTTTGCTTTTTCTATTACTTCCGGCAAGCTTTATAGCCATTACATTTTCTCCTGATCAATTGCCTTGGAAAGTATAGAATTTAACTCACTAATGAAATCTTCAATTTTATTGTTGATAAGAGTAATACGGGAAATAAGATAGTTGTAAAAAATTACTGCCGGAATAGCTGCAAATAAACCGATAGCCGTTGCAAGTAATGCCTCAGCAATCCCCGGGGCTACTACGGCAAGAGAAGTATTTTTTGAAGTAGCGATTGACTGAAAGCTGTGCATAATCCCCCAAACGGTACCGAACAAACCTATAAAAGGACTACTAGACCCAACAGTTGCCAAAAAGCTTAAATTTTTCTCAAGCTTTTCGATTTCTCTATTCTGAGCTAAGTACATTGCACCAGTTATACGCTCTTTATGATTATTTTTAAGTGCATCGGAAAGCCCTTTGCTATTTAAGCTTTTACACTCATCCATAGCTGAGACGAAAATTAAAGCTAGCGGATTATTAACCGATCTTTTTATACTTTCATATAACTGTTCTAGTACTCCCCCTGACCAAAACACATTTTCAAACGCCCTCATTCTTCGCTGTACTTGCATTAGCTTAAATATTTTATCCAAAATAATAGCCCATGACCAAATGGAAGCAATAAACAACATCAACATAACCGACTTACCTATAATGTCGGATGAGCTTATTAAAGAAAAAATCGACAAATGATCTTGCGTAACGACTTCTAAACTTTTGCTAATATTATTAATATCCGTACTCATAACTTCCTTAAGTAAATATATTCTAAAATAATATATAGTTATTTTCTTTTTGTCATTAGGTTATGTGAAATTTTTTTAGTGGTCAATTCAGTGTTGTTGCATGGCTCTTAAAAAAAACACTTCGGTGTCATACCGTGGCTTGACCACGGTATCTAGAAAAAAATTAAAAAAAAGACTAGACCTAGTTCACAAGTCACGGGGTGACATATACTTCTTTAAACTATTAATTTAATATTATTTGACTTGTTTCAATTTTTCATATAAAGTGCCGCTCTTAAATTTAACTTATAGTTGCATATGAAATTAATTCAATATTTTAAAAAACTTGAATCTATAGCTTTTGGTCCATGGCTTAATAAATACAAACAATTATTTGCCTCAGAAGAATTAGAAACTGAGATGTTTGATATAATCATTCAAGCTAAGAACAATAAACAACATTCTAATGAAGAATTAGTGATATTATCTAATGACATTATTGAAAGAGAGATAGGAAGGAATAAAACCTTAGATACAAATCAATTAAAAGTTGTTGCTATTTTGTCTTTGAACCATAGAGAAAATTTATATCTTGTATTTAATTGGTTAACTGACTTTCAGTTAAAACAATATTCTAAATTTATATTAAATCTTCCAAAAAATTATAAAGATTATGAATATTTTTACACGAAGAACAAAAAGATAGATATTCAAAAATCAACGCTTTTAATGATGTCCAAGATAAGAACTACTTAGCAAGAAAATATTTCAATTTATCAAAGCACGAATCATCAAATAATTACCAATTGCTTAAAGAAAATACTTTAAAATTGCAAAATTTAGAATCTCCTTATGAATATAATACTGCAATTTATAAATCTGAATTTCTAGGTTCTGTAGATAGCTATTATAATTATTTTGGTGATAATTTATGAATCATCCTTGAGCATGGGTGGTATACTTGTATGTCGTTCCAGCGGAAGCAGGATTGTTGCGTGGATTGATTCTACCACTGGCATCCCGCGACTTGATCGCGGGATCCAGTGTATAATACTAAAATTATTAGTACTATAGGTTATATTTCTAGATACCGTGATCAAGCCACGGCATGACACCGAACGCGTTTTGCGATCCACGCAACAATGCCTTGCGGGAATGACATCGAAGCATTAGGGCTATCTCAAGCAATTCTTTTTAAGTAATACCCTATTTTAAATTAAAAAGTCTATTGTGTTCTTAAACTTCTTTGTTATTATTTTTAGAATAACCTTTTAATAATAATTCTATGTAAAATTTCAAAATCTTCTCATCACATTGTAACAGTTCTTAAGCCCAACTAATACTAAATTATATTCATGAAAAACACGGAATCTTCAATTACCTTTAAGCTTAATATTGCTGAGATTTATAACACCCCAAATATATTATCAGAAAGTAGCATAAGAAATTTTAGAAAAACTTCTCCTGGTCTTAAGGTAAAAGAAATAGATAACAATTTTCTATCTATACCGACTGTCAATGCCGCTATAGAAGTAATGACTTACCTATTTGAACATTTAAATAAAAAAACTAAAGTAAGTAGCGAGGAAGCTATAGACAATAAGCATTCACTAATGCAGCGATTAATATTTAATTATCCATACGAAAAGTTATAAAGACCATAAACTACTAAAAACTTATCCAATAATAAAAAATCCTAGCACTTATATATACATATTAGATGGTGAATACGTAGAATGGAAACCAAATAAAATCATTCCTATACAACCTGACATGTTAACTAAAATTAAAGCAATGTGTTTTGCTTTTCAATGTAGTATATTAAATAGAAGCGATGAAACTGCCACAGAGATATTTAAATATATAATTACAGCAATAAATTTATATTTTAATCACTTTGCAAAAGAAGTTGAACAATATATAAAATGTGCAGAATATCTAACTTCCTGTAATAAAACTTATTGAACCGGAATCTAAACTTCAAATTATCCAGGCATTAGTACCATATATAAAATTCAGCTTGGATTTGTCAGGTAAATTTTCTGATTTACTAATGGAAAATCAAAATTTTGAAGAGGCACAAGCTCTACTTAAAGCGTCTAACTCCTCATTAGATCTTTTAAAAGAACGCGCTTATGGAGAGGGGAAAGAAGCAAGTTATGCAAGCAGTTTATTAAATACTAATACTAAAAAAAAATTTTAGGAGAGTACTATTATAGAACAGCTTGTGCTTATGAGAAAAACTGAAGACTATAATCCATCCAATATTATGAACATGCTTTCGCACTTCTACCGACACATACGGCAATAGCCTTTAATTTATGGTCTAATTATAGAATACAAGGCGAATTTGATAAAGCTAAAGATTAAATACAATATGTACCGGAAGGATATATAAAATACTTCCTAGAAATGTTAACTAATCCATATGAAATTTCTTATAAAAGTGAGAAGTTAACTTCAATTAATAAAAAGACCTTAACTCCTTTCTACTCATCGCTATATGCCGGTTGCGAATATATGGCTTTTTATAACAAAATTTCAAATAAACAAACAATTACAAAAAAACAGCAATCAATATTAAATGAAAAACTAAAAGCAATTAGTGATTTCTCAGGCAATATACTTCTAGCATTCTCACTAGCCCTATGTACTAAACAATTTAAAACGGCGTCTGATCTTTTAAATAAGATACCGGGGTATCAAATAAGTTTATATGATAAGGCTCTTATAAAGCTTCGTAGTTACATGGAGCCAAATTATACGTTACCTCAAAATAATACTCTCGAACCCAATGAAAAAGTAGCAGTTCTAAATGCAGTTAGTACCACTTTAATAGCAGATAACGAGACTAAATTAACTTCTGAAAAATCCGAAAAGATTTTCCAAAATGTTGAAAGTGCTTTGCAAAATGATTCTTGCAATGAAAACACTTTAGAAATTGGGGTAGTTACTGCTTTATTAAATAATAACCAAGAAAAAGTGCAAGAATATGCAAGTAAATTAAGTCCGAAAAAACAGGAAGAAATTATTGCAAGTTATTCTCTCGATGATAAACAAGTAGAAAGTTTAGAGCAATTAATTGATCAATATGATGCAAAGAAAATTCATCAATATTATCAACTAAAAAAGAAATATGAACTGCACTTAGCCATTCAAAAGATTAGCTACTTTAGTAATGATTCTTGGAATATTCCTAAAGAAGGTAAAATTAAAGTTGATAATCAAGAAGTAGCACAGGGTACGGCTATATTCCTAGGTAAATATAGAGAATTCGATTGTTACGGTACAATTTCTAAAAAAATTTATGATAGATTTGATAAAAGTAAAATTATGCCTTTTATTTCTGCTTTAAAAAAAGGAATAATACATCACAAACACGGAGTAAACGGGGTTAAACTTATTAAAAAGAATGCCTTTAAAGTTAAATATGATGGCGAAGACGACCGCCTACTTACAAGCATATTATACTCTCATGAACAAGGGAAGTTATTATTAAATTTTGATGAGTACGGTAATCATGATGAAGTAAAAAAATTTGTTATTGGTCATCGACGGGAATTTTATAATGTAGAGTAATATAAAACTTAAGATAATATTTTAAGAGTTTTGATTCAAATAATCGTTACCGTATTTCTCAATATAATCATCATATTTACCTTTAAAATCAACAATATTTTTTCTATGAGAAAGAGCAATAACCCTAGCCGCTATATTACTTGCAAAGTCACGGTCATGCGTTACCAATATTACTGTACCCTCAAAATCAATTAAAGCTTTTTTAAGGGCTTCTCTTGACTCTATATCAAGATGGTTTGTCGGTTCATCAAGAACCAAAATATTGCTTTTTTCCAGTATCATTTTAGCAAGTAATAACCTTGCACCCTCACCGCCGCTTAAACTTAAAATATTTTTATTTACTTCATCGCTACGGAATAATACTTGTCCAAGCGTATTTCTAATAGTATTTTCCGTTTCCTTTTCAGCTTGCTTTTTAAGCCAATCAATAACACTAATATTTTCATTAAGTAGCTCATGATGGTCTTGAGCGAAATAAGATATTTGCGATTCATACCCCCATTCATAGCTACCTTGATCTGCTGATATTTTATTCATTAAGATTTTTAATAAAGTAGATTTACCTATACCGTTTGCACCGATAATAATAATTTTTTCCCCTCGTGATACATTAAAACTAACTTTATTTAATGTTTGCTTATTCTCAAAATCTTTAGTTATTTGATCGATTTTTAATACTAATTTTCCTGATGATCTTAGTTGTTTAAATCTAAATAATGGACTAATTCGTGAAGTTTTTTGTAAATCAGGTAATTCTATTTTTTCTAGCTGCTTTTCTCGTGAGCTACTCTGTCTTGCTTTCGTTCCTGCTCTAAATTTATCAATCCACGCTTGCATATTTGCTATTTTCTTTTCTAAAAAATTTCACTCGTTTAACTTCTGAGTAGCTATTATCTGCTTTTCCTGAACAAAATTATCATAATTGCCCGTATATAATCTTATTTCTCCATAATCTATGTCCAAAATATCCGTTGCGACATTATTTAAAAAAGCTAAATCATGCGATATAAAAATTACTATTCCCTTAAAAGAGTTTTTTAAATAATTCTCAAGCCAATATATTGAAATAATATCAAGATGGTTTGTTGGTTCATCAAGTAGTAAAATATCGGGATTATTAAATAAACTTTGTGCGAGTAATACACGAAGCTTATAACCTCCTGACAACGCAGAAAGCGGCTCATAATGATATTTTTCCTTTACTCCAAGACCTACAAGCAAGCTAGCAGCAAAAATTTCAGCGACATAACCTTCGTTATCATATATTACCTGCTCTAGTTCGCCGAGCCTATATCCTGCTTTTTCATCACATTCTTGCTTCTTTAATAGTTCTTCTTTTTCTTGCAAAGCTTGCCATAATTTTTTATTACCTGCTATTACCGTATCTATAATTTTAGTATTTTCATAAAGAAATTGATCTTGTTTTAAACAACCTACTTTAGAGTTTTTTGGTATATTAATCTCACCGAAAACCGGCTCTTCTTCTTTATTTAAAATTCTAAAAAAAGTTGTTTTACCTGCTCCATTGCTACCTACAAGACCATATCTTTTATTATTTTTGATATGCAAATTCACATCGGTAAATAGTATTTTTGCACCATAACTCATGGCTGAATTATTTATAACAATCATATTTTTATATAGATGTTAGGGTTAAATTCAGAAATGATTGAGAAAATTTAATACTTCTTCAATAACTCAAGAGCTTTTGCAAAATCAAGTATATATTCTTCTTGTTTTTCTAAATCTTTAAGTTTGAGATTATTATTTGCTTGCTCTTCGTCACCTATGAAAATAATAAATTTAGCATTTTCATTTGAAGCACGCTGCATTCTTTTAGCTATTTTACCGGTGGGTTCTATAATAGTAGCAATATTTTTTGTTCGCAATTTATCTACAATTTCTAGAGCATAATAAATATTATTTTCACCTATAGGTAATACAACTACTAGACTTAATGAAGATACATTATATTCTCGCATTAAAGCAATTCGCTCAATACCAGCAGCAAAACCGATAGCCGGCATATCATCGTTATTACCCATGATTTTAGCAAGCCCGTCATAACGTCCGCCGGCCAGAATAGTAGATTGCGTTCCAAGCTTTGAAGTCGTGAATTCAAAAGCAGTATGGCAGTAATAATCAAGCCCTCTAACCAAACGTGGATTTATTCTATATTTCACACCTAAAATATCGAGATATTTTATTAACTCCTCAAAATATTCTTTGGATTCATCGGTATAATATTCAGACAAGATCGGAGCAGCAGCTACTATTTTTTGATCAATTTCGCTTTTAGAATCAAGAATCCGCATTGGATTTTTGATCAGCCTTACTCTACTCTCTTCTGATAACTGATTTTTAAAATCATTTAGATATTCCACCAATTTTTGTTGATAAACGCTTCTTGATTCACTACATCCAAGAGAGTTAAGCTCTAAGGTAGTATCCTGCTCTATTTCGAGTGCTTTAAGTATGTCTACCGCTAACTTTAAAGTTTCGGCATCGGTAATTGCTCCTTTAGCTCCGATATATTCGTAATTTAGTTGGTGAAATTGTCTTTGACGTCCTGCTTGCGGTCTATCATAGCGAAAAACAGGACCGGTAGAGAAGAACTTTAAGGGTAATTTATGTTGTAAGCCGTTTGAGATAAAACTTCTTATAATACCGGCCGTGAACTCAGGTCTAAGAGCTACAGATTCATTGCTTTTATCTAAAAAACTGTAGATTTCTTTACTGATTACGTCAGAGCTTTCGCCCATTGAACGATTGAAGACTTTAGTATACTCCAGGATAGGAGTACTCATTTGTTTATAGCCGTATAATACTCCAACATCTCTTGCTTTATTAATTATATAGTCGTGCATTTTATAATCATCCGGCAAAAGATCTTTCATTCCACGAAGCGGTTGGAGTTTGTCTAGCATTTGTTTAATTTTGTTTTTTTGGTATTAGTTTTCTATGTCATTCCCGCGAAAGCGGGAATCCAATAACTTTTATTGTCATCCCGCGACTTGATCACGGTATGACATGTAACACCTAATTTTGTTCTTTTTTCATAAAAAATGATCTTACAATATATAAAACAAATATTGTAATAAACCAATATATTAATGCACGACCTGCCGTTAATAGATTAAATTCACCGTCATATATTTGAATAAATAGTAAATATGCACAAGCAATTAAAATAAACGGTACAATAATAAATACTAAAGGACATTTAAAAGGTCTTTGTGCATCAGATAACTTTATCCTAAATAATACCACTATTATTGTGACGGTTATATAATCAATAAGTGCTCCCATTGAAGTTAATTGCGTTAATAATTCCGTAGAACAAAATCCTCCAAGGATAGCTGCAAGAGACGCAAATATTATAATCGTAATATATGGGCTATCATATTTTGGGTGTAGTTTTGCAAAACTTTTCGGTAGTAAACCGTCACGTGCAATCGCATAGAAAATACGTGACGTTCCATATATATTCATCATTAACACCGTCATCATACCGCAAACAGCACCAGTTGCAACTATAGCAGAGCCAATCTTGCTATTATTAATAGTTAAAGCATAAGCAAGCGGTTGATCGTTATTTAACTGATCAAAAGGTGCAATACCGGTAACAAGTCCTGCCATCGTTACATAAACTATAGTCGTTAGAACAAGCGAGCCTATAATACCGATCATTATATCACGTTTTGGATTTTTACATTCCTCAGCTGCGGTTGCAATCGTTCCAAAGCCTGTGAAAGCTAAGAATAAAATAGATGCACCTACTAAAACATTACTAAAACCGAACGGCATAAAATTGCTCCAGTTAGTAGCATCGAAATGTGGAGCAGCAGCAAGTATAAAGACAAATATTGCAGCCATTTTTATAAAAACTAAAATTGCATTTAGTCGCTTACTGTCTTTAGTACCTAAATATAAAATAAACCCAATAAATACTGAAATTAAAAATGCCGGTAGATTTACTATCCCCCCGTTTGTCGGTACTGTAGTTAGCTCTTTCGGTAAGTTAATTCCACCAGCCGCAAGTATTCCCTGTACGTAACCGGACCAACCAGCAGCTACTATTCCCGCAGCAACGCCAAGTTCTAATATTATAACACTACCGATCATCCAGGCGAATACTTCGCCAAATGCTACATAGGAATAAGTATAAATACTTCCGGAAGTCGGAAGCATTGCGGCAAGTTCGGTATAAACAAGTGCTACGAAAATACAGGTAATACCTGCAATCGCATAAGATAGCATTACTGCAGGTCCTGAGTATTTAGCAGCAATTATACCGGTAACGACAAATACACCGGTACCGATCATTGCACCAAGACCTAGTAATATTAAATCGAACGCTCCAAGCGTCTTGCTAAGACCGCTTGAGCTACCTATCTCCTTTACAGATTCAAAACTTTTCTTCTTTAAAAAACTCATTAGTTTCTCCGTATTGTTTTATTATATAATTATTAGTTTGATGTCATTCCTGCGTAGGCGGGAATCCAGTTCTTTTCGGTGTCAGTCATCCCGCGACTTGATCGCGGGATCCAGTCTTTTTTATTTTTTTTTGGACCCCGTGATCAAGTCACGGGGTGACAATGATATCCCTAGTAATCCAGCCGCCGCCAAGTACCCTCTCGCCGGCATAAATAACGCATGCTTGCCCAGGGGCAACGGCTTTTTCTTCGGATAAAAATTTTACTTTCATTTTATCGTCACCGAGTTTACTTATTTCGGCTAAACGAGGCGGTCTTGTTGAGCGAATTTTAACGGCTACTTCTAGCTTCTTGTTATCTTTAATCTCATCTGCAAGCCAATTCACGTCTTTAATTATAAATTCCTGCACGTTTAATGCGGATTCCGGTCCTACATATACTATATTATTATTAGGATCAATCTTTATCACGTATAAAGGCTCATTATAAGCTACACCAAGCCCTCGACGTTGCCCTATAGTATAATTAATTATACCGCTATGCTCTCCTAGCTCAAATCCGTTTACGTGAATAATCTTACCGCTTTCGCTGCTACCCGGGCGTATTTTATTTATTACACTCTTATAATTTCCGTCAGGTACAAAACAAATATCTTGGCTGTCAGGCTTATCCGCTACCTCAAGCCCGAATTTACTAGCAAGCTTTCGTGTTTCATCCTTAGTCAGCCCCCCTAGAGGGAAACTTAAATATTCTAATTGCTCTTTAGTTGTTGTAAACAAAAAATAACTCTGATCTTTTGCCGGATCAAGCCCTGTATGTAATTCCGCTCCGTTATCACCGTCTATTTTTCGTACGTAATGACCGGTAGCAAGCTGAGCTGCTCCAAGCTCTTTAGCCGTTTTAATTAGATCCCTGAACTTTACCGATTTATTACATTGCACGCACGGAAGCGGTGTTTCACCTTGTAAATAGCTATCGACAAAATTATCTATTACCGACTCTTTAAATTTGCTCTCATAATCAAGTACATAATGAGGAATACCCAGCTTATTCGCTACCATTTTAGCATCGTAAATATCCTGACCGGCACAACAGACATTTTTTTTGCCTACTGCCATACCGTGATCATATAGCTGCAAGGTAATACCTATTACGTTATATCCTTGTTCATGCAGCATTGCTGCAACTGCCGAACTATCAACACCGCCGGACATTGCAACAACTATGGTAGACTGCTTATCCCCTAAATTAATCATAAGAACCTAAAACAAACAGCAAATTATACTAGATTTATAATTAAATTACAACACTATCTTTTTATATATTAAAATGCTATAATTAGTATTGTCTAATAATTATCGATTTCGTCATTGCGAGCATTTGCTCGGAGCGTGGCAATCCAGCAAAAAAATAAAAAAATGCTAATTATAGCATTTTTAACTGACGTAGCCTAAAGAATTAAAAAATTATATGTTATTTAAAATATTATACAAAACAGTTGTTACATTAATACCAATTTATTTCATACTGATTATTTTAGAATATGCACGGCAAGGTTTTATTAATGACTTATCACTACAAAAAGTAGATTTATCTATTCAGAATTCTATAAAAGAACCTATTTATTTAGTTTCTTATGCCGATGGCCCTGAATATGTTTATCGTAATCAGAATGCAACAAATCATTATGCAATTAATAAAGGTATAGATTTCATATTTCACTATAAGAAAAAACACCTTAACCAAATATTTATAGAAAAAAACCAAGAAATTTTTAATGAACCTGCAGGAGCAGGTTTATGGCTATGGAAGCCTTATATTATACTTGAAACAATGAAAAATGCACCGGAAGGAGCTATTATAGTATATTTAGATTCAGCGTTTGTTATTAAAAAGCATATCAGTAATTTAACAAATCTTTTAGGCGATAATGATGTATTACTGGTACATGATCGCAATCGTAAAAACGGTAGTTTTGTTAAAGGCGAAACTTTTGCTTTAATGGATTGTCTTAATGACGAATGCAGAAATGCCGATCACATTTGGAGTGCCGTTATTATTGTGCGTAATACCGAGCTTTCTCGTTCTTTTATTGAAAAATGGCTAAAAAGTTGCGAAGATATTAGAATACTTTCAGGTAAAAATTATAATATTTATCCTAATTATGATGAATATAAATGGCATCATTCCGATCAATCAGTACTTAGCCTTATATATCACAAAAATCCACAATCGGTTAAAGTAATAGAGTATGAAGAAACAATGCCTTTTTTATCTTGGTTTCACCGTAAATATTCAAATAGCTCACCGTTAAAGCCTTGGTATAGCATATATGGTATAGAACCTATAATTAATTTTAATACTAACGGTAAAGTTTTACCTTCTACCGCTCTTATAAATACTCCGCCGGTTGTTAGACTTCGTAAATGGGTTATCGAGAATGTTGGATTATAAAGACTATGGATAGAGAGCCATCCATAGTCCAAGATTTATCCTAAAATTTCAACATCATTATCATAATTTAGCCAATAATTCAGCATATCAGAAATAGTTGAAACATCATTATTACTTATTTGTGATTCCAATAAAATTTTAGGAATCCAATTCCATTGTTTTGTTATATTCTTTGGTATTTTTTGTGTATTGCTATAACCTAAGATATAACGGCTATCTTTAGAATAAGCAATATACGGGCATGCTTCCTGAATATTGCCTTTATTTAGTTTCTCGATTCCTGCACTACAATATAGCAATTTAAGATTTTCATTAGGACAAATATCTTCATAATATCTATCAAATTTTAACTCATCCCATTTATTTAATACTTCTGGTTTAGTAAGACCTTTAAGTTGATTTTTAGATTCCTTATAAATCCAACCAATTTTTACTCCTACATTTTTGTGTATATGTAAATAATTAATAATAGCTGTCTGAGATATAATATATTTTGAATGTCCTGGATCATTGTTAGTTAGCCATTGTGCTTTTTCAGTACTTTTAATATTCTCACATATATTTTCATAGTCTTTATTGTCTTCCAAGTTAGATAAACGAATTATTTCTGTATCTTCTTTCATCTTTAGCATATCTAGCAAGTTACTAAGAGCCTTCTTATAGGCGTCAATACAACTCCTTAATTCATTAATATCTGCTCTCTCTTCTTTTGCCATACTATCAGCAAGAATAATAATTAACTTTGAGTTATTACCTTGATTTTTGTTACACAAAATTGTAGCAGTCATTAACATCTGCATTACATCGATAGGTAGCCCGATACTTAATCCATTTTTTTTGACCACAAGCCTATACCCATACATATATTTGGCTTTTCTTGTGAAATATTAATATTATCATAACTAACTAGTGATAAAGCGTTTTCTATGGAAATATTGTCTTTAGTTTTCATACAAATCTCTTATAATTTTTGTTAAAGTTAAAATAAATTGTTTATTAATATGATGTTTTTGCGGGGCAATACGAATATATTGCTCTAGCCTTTCATACAAACTACAGTTGACTACTGCTATATTATGCTTTGCAATGGTTTGGCAGAAAGTAGTAGCATTGCTAAAATATTTAGGCACCTTAGCTATAAAAGTTTGACTCTGTGAAGGAATTACCTCAAAACCCAAAGCTTTCAGCGAATCCATCAGATATAATTTTTCCTGTAATAAATAATTTACTGACGAATTAAGATATTTAGAATCTTGTAAAGCAGCGATGGCCCCTACAATTCCAAGTGAATTAGTGCGATAAGAACCTAACCGTCTTTTCATGTAATTAATTCTTTCTTCTGAAGCAACGATATAGCCCATGCGAAGCCCTGCAAGACCATATGCTTTTGAGAAAGATCGTACTAAAATAATGTTTTCATGAATTTCATGATTAAGAATACTATCACCTATAAAATCAGCACCTGCCTCTGAAATCAGTAGCGGCACAGTCAAATCATCAGCAAGTGAAATTAATTCTCTTGGATTATGCCAAATTCCTGTCGGATTATTAGGGTTGCATATATGTATTAGTGCAATATCCGGTTCTAGTCCCGTGAATAAGGCTTTTAAATCTAAAGTGAAATCAGTTTTAAGCAGAATAGTTTTGGTATATCCACCAAGGGTTGTAATACATGCTACAGATTCAGGAAAAGTGACTGACGGCACAATAATGCCTTGATTTAAAGCATATATTTTCAACGCATCTTCAAGTAGTTGATTTGCTCCTGCCCCAACTATAATATTAGTGCTACTGATATTATGATGTTTAGCAAGAGCTTCAATTAACCTATCTTCATTTGGATAAGTATTAATACCTGATGCAGTTTTAGCAATAGCAGTAATAACTTTAGGTGATGGACCTAAAGGATTTTCAAAAAGTGTTAAATCAATACTATTACGGCTAGTACAAGCATAGGTATGCTCGTAGAGCTTTTTTATAATATTCATATTTAAGCCTTATAAAAACATAAGTAATAAAAAATTAGAATTTATAGGCTCTGTGAAGATGTCTAATGGATTTGCTATTTTGAGGTATTTTTTAGCGAAAATTAATAAGATTTTTGAAGGAATAGCTACTCCTATTTCAAAAAAATCTTATAATTTGCAGCAAAAAATAATCAAAATTAAATCTTTTTAGAAATCTTCACAGAGCCTGAATAATTAAGATGAATTAGCGGCTAAATCGGCTAAAAGAAAACAGAGATGTATAAAAAAATGTGAAAGTAGCGATAAGTTGATATGAGAGAGAAATAATAGAGTAAATTGACTTAGCAATACGGTTATTTTTGTGATTTAATATTATTTTTTGCATAAATTTTATTAGTTACGTTATTTATCATAGTTAAAGAAAGATCTGTTAATGAGAAAATTCTAAATCGATAAAAAGATTTAATATTCATATGAAACTCCTGATATTATTAAATTCTATGTACAAAACTAATTCTTAATTTTGCGAAATGTAATATAGATAAAAAGTAAATTATTGTAAAGATTTCTTTTAGGGTTAAATATTATTTATTAAATTTAACATCTCGAACTTTAAAAAAACTATAAGATAAGGTAAGTACTTTAACGTCTTGCATTTCAGGATCAAACTCAAAATCTTTATCTATATAAAACGTAACCGGCATTAAGACTTTTTCACCGGCTTTTAATAATTGTTCTTCAAAACAAAAACAATGAATTTTTACGAAATATTTTCCTGCTTTATTAGGAGTGACATTATATACGGATGTCCCTATTATATCGTTATTGCTTAGATTTTCTGTTTCATAGAACACTAGAGTATTCTGCCCTGGAACAATTTGCACTCTTTGTTGCCTTGGGATAAAACGCCAAGGCAAGTTTTTATCGACATTAGCATCAAACTCGATAATTATAGGTTTAGTGCCTTTTGTCTTAGAATATACACTCACCGTTTCTTTTGCAGTAGTGCCGCCATATCCTGTAACTTTACAAAATAAATTATAAATAGGTACGGAAGCAAAACTGAGTAACACCATACTGATTATTAAGCCTAGTAAGGAAAAAGCAAAATTTCTATTAGATTTTTTAGACATTATTGGATTTGATTTAAAAATACTCTAGAAAAAGTTTATTTTAGATAATATATATGTTAGTATAAAGAAAATAGTTTTTTAAGGTTAGTATGACTAATAATATTAATGCATTAGCAATCTCTAGCGAATCAGGATTTTATAGCTATTTACAGAAAATCAATAAAATCCCTTCACTTACGCAAGAAGAAGAATTTCTATTAGCGAAATCCTATTTAGAGGACAATGATTTACAAGCTGCACATAAATTAGTAACTAGTCATCTTAAGCTTGTTGCGAAAATTGCAAGCGGCTATAGGACGTACGGTCTTCCTATTACCGAATTGGTTTCAGAAGGTAATATAGGTTTAATGCAGGCAGTAAAAAAATTCAACCCTGAACTTGGTTTTCGCCTATCAACATATGCTATGTGGTGGATTAAAGCCGCCATACAAGAATATATATTAAAATCTTGGTCATTAGTAAAGATGGGAACAACAGCTGCACAAAAAAAGTTATTTTTTAGCCTTAACAAAGTTAAGCATAAAATTACTAATTTATATTCAAGGGCTATTACTACCGATGATTTTGTACAAATAGCAGATGAGCTAGGCGTTTCGGTTAATGAAGTTTCCGAAATGAATACTAGAATTTCAGGTCCTGATTTATCGTTAAATAACTCTATAAATAGTGACGATGCAGAATCAGGAGAGCTAATAGAATTATTACCGGAAACACGCCCTACTCCCGAAGCTATGGCTATTAATAAGCAAAATTATACTACTAAAAAGAACTTACTAGCAAGTGCTATGAAGATTTTAAACGATAGGGAGCTTCGTATTTTAACAGAGCGTAAATTAAAAGATACTCCTAAAACTTTAGATATTCTAAGCAATGAGTATAATATTTCTAAGGAACGTATTAGACAAATAGAGAATACGGCGTTTGAAAAAATAAAAAAGTTTATTTTAAAACATAGTAGAGAAGTAAATGTCATGCCGTGACTTGATCACGGCATCCAGAAAAACAACTTGAAACACTAATAATTTTAGTATTGTGACTGGATCCCGCGATCAAGTCGTGGGATGGACATCAAACCGTTTTCCGATCTATGCAACAATACTTATTAATCAATTCAGCACCATAGACCATTCCGGATCGGAAGCATCCCCAGGAGTTATAATTTCTCTTTCATTATGACCTGTTAGATCAATTGCAAAAATTTTGTTTTTTCCCGGAGCTTGAGCTCTTGACGGCCAACCTTTAGCAAACATAATAACTCGTCCGTTAGGCGACCAACAAGGGCTTTCGACTAAATATCCGCTTGTTATTATCCTTTCGCTATTCTCATCATCTTGGGGGCATGCTTTCATAATTCCGATATTAAAAGTTTTTCCTCCGTCTCCTCTAGTAATCTTAGTAAATGCTATATAGTCTCCTCTAGGAGACCAGCTAGGAGCAGCGTAAGAACCTCCGCCAAAACTAATACGCTGAACATCACTACCGTCCGAATTCATAATATATAATTGAGGAACACCGTTTCTATCGGAATTATACACAATTTGTTTACCGTCTGGTGAATAGCTAGGAGAAGTATTAATACCGAAACCGTCAGTTAATTTATGAAGCCGTTTAGTAGCAAGGTCGATTTCATAAATATGGGTTGAGCCGTTTTTAGCTATCGACATTACGGCTTTTCTACCGTCCGGTGAGAATCTAGGAGCAAAAGATATACCGGCAAAATCACTGACTATACTTTCTTTTCCTGTTTTTAAATCTTTTTCATAAACGAGTGCTCTTCTTTTAGTTGCGTATGAAACATAAAAGATCTTATCCGCTGAACGGGCAAACCTTGGGGTTAGTACTAGTGACTTTCCATTGGTAAGGTATTTATTATTAGCCCCGTCATAATCCATCAAAGCAATTCTTTTTATTTTTGGTAAAGAACTGCTTTCTGATACATACACTATTTTGGTATCAAAATAACCGGAATCACCGGTGATTTTTTCATAAATTTTATCAGCAATTTTATGTGCGGCTCTTCGCCATAAATTTTCCGGTACCTCAAGGATTTCACCGGCGAGCTGTTTTTCAAGCAACGTATCCCATAATATAAAACTAATTTTAAGTTTACCGCTTTCTAGTTTTTTAACTTCACCGTTTACTAAAAGACTAGTATTAATTTGACGCCACGCAGCAAAAAGCGGTTTATATTCTATTCCTGTCTTCTCTTCTATAAAAGATGCAGAGGAAATAGGATGAAATAATCCCGAAAGCTTTAAATCATTAGAGATAACTTTAACCACATCATGACCTACTATATCATCAGTAGAAGTATCAGCATCAAATTTATTTACTGCTATAGGTGTAGGGTCAGCTCGCCCATGCTCAATGTTTATTGTTTCAAGTGCATAACCCGTAAAACTAAATAATAATAGTATAAAATATATAATATTTCTCACTCAAAATACTCCTTTTTATCAAATTCCGTTAGGGTTGTTGAATAACCTTATGTCATTCCCGCGAAAGCTTTTTTGCGTGGAACGGTAAATCAGTTGTCATCCCGCGACTTGATCGCGGGATCCAGTCTTTTGTAATTTTTTTCTGGATACCGTGGTCAAGCCACGGTATGACATCAAAAATCAACTACCCAAAAATCTTTATCAGCTCTTCCCACTCTCTTTGAGTCATACCGCTAGTTTCATGAGTAACTTTTTCACCTTTTATCATTCTTTTAATTACGTCCAAACCTTTACGTGAAATATTTGCTCCCTGCAAACGATATTCCTCAAAAGCTTCATAAGTAAAAGGTACCCAAACTTTGACTATCTCAAGCATTTTTTCGGCATAAACCCTAATTTCATATTGAGCGTGAGGGTCGGCACGCAACCTTAAAAAATGAAGTAAATTATGTAAATTAATCTTCCAATACCATTCAGTATAATAATTTAAAGTTAAATTCATACGGGCAAGTTCTCTTGCTATCCCTATAGCATTCTCATCTATAATATTACCCTCTTCATCGGCATTCATCAGCTCCGTATAATGCCCGTAGCACTGCCTAGCATCTTTTTCGAGAATCATTAATACTTTTTCTGCTATGTCCTTTGGTAAACTATCGCCCTCTCTACATTGTTTATTTACGGCAGATTGCGAAGCAATATTTGCCGGTTCAGGTAGATAAAATTCATTGCCTAAAATAGAGTATCTTGCCGAATATTCGTTAACACTAGCTGTTCTGTGCCTAATCCATTGCCTTGCAATAAATATCGGTAGTTTAATATGAAATTTGATGTCACACATCTCAAAAGGGGTGGTATGATAATGTCGCAGTAAGTAATTTATTAACCCTTGATCTTGGTTTAACTGCTTCGTCCCCTTACCGTAAGAAACACGTGCTGCTTGTACTATAGCACTATCATCTCCCATATAGTCAATAACTCTAATAAAGCCGTGATCTAACACTTTTATAGGCTCGTATAAGATTTCTTCAAGTGCCGGAACTACTACTCTTTTTGTGGTGTTGTGCATTCTATCCTCTGTATTTTTTGTTGCAAGTATTACGTTGTTATGTCATTCCTGCGAAAGCAGGAAGCCAGTAACCTCTAATGTTATCCCGCGACTTGATCGCGGGATCCAGTTTTTTTTTAATTATTTTTTGGATACCGTGGTCAAGCCACGGTATGACATCCAGTACTTTTCTTGATCCACACAGGCAAACCTTACCCCTCATGACAAATAACTATATAAATTCTTACCGTTTCTTTTCAGCCATAATTTTGCCGGTTGGTATTCGGGATATATATCCTCAACTAGCTGCCAAAAATTTTCGCTATGGTTCATTTCTTTTAAATGTGCCATTTCATGAGCTACTAAATATTTCAGTACTTCAAAGGGAGCGAAAACTACTCGCCAATTAAAAGCAAGGTTTCCTCTACTACAACAACTTCCCCAACGAGTAACATTTTCCATTATTCTAATATTGGAATAAGTCAAATTATGTTTTTTGGATATATTCTCTACTATTATTTTTATTTCTGCTAATAATTTCTTTTTAAGGAATACTTCTATACTAAGTTTTTTTAGTACCCTACTGCAATACACTTCTAATATAGAATCATTTAGTTTTATCTGATTTTTAGACGCATCAATATGTATTATTTCATAAGATTTACCTAAAATAGAAATCTTATCTTCATCCTTTGGTATCTCAGTTACATTACGACGTAATTTTTGCCTAACCCAATATTCTTTACTTAACAGAAAATTATGACCTTTTTCGGCCTTTACCTTAAGAGGTAATACAAGCTCTGCCCCTTTAGACGTAATTCGGATAGCTATATTTTTAGCTTTAGCACTTCTCCTTACTATAACATTTTGAGGTTCGCCGTATTTGGTAAGAGTAACAAAATCTCCCATCTAAAATACTATTATTATTCATTTAGGCCAGGTATATATTTGCTTGGATCAACTGCTACTTTGTCTTTACGCATAGCAAAATATAACTTATGTTCTACATGCCCGATAACACTATTTTTAGCAACCTTATCACCTTTTTTAAGTAATAAATCGTCTAAATTAGCATATGCTACTTCTAGATCGTCTTTATCTAATTTAACTATTACTAAATTACCGAATTGTTTATTAAAACCTGAATATATTACCGTTCCTGCAGCTATAGATTTAACTTCGCTATGTTCTTTAGCTGCAATATCTATCCCTTTACTTTTACCGGCTTTAAACTCGGTAATAATTACCCCGTTTAACGGTTTTGCAAAGTTTAATTGTTCTATCACTTCTTCATCTTCGCCTTCATGCCGAGATATAGGGATCTCAATATCATCATTATCATCTTCTATAATTTTTGCCTTTGGTTCTTCGAGTATACCGCTAACTTTTTCTGATGTAGTAGTATCTTCCATAGTTCTTTGCACTATTAATCCCTCATCGTGATCTAGTTCGGTAGGATTATTATTTGCAGTAATAGCCCCCACTTTATACTCAATTGGAGCAGGTGGCTGATCAACGCAAGCAATCAAACAAAAACATATAATAGTACTAAGTGCAACAGGATATTTCATATATTTAACAAAACTATTATTTACATTAGAAAACAAATCTTACATAGTATATAATTTTTATCATTATTTTCCATCAAAAAATTAACTATGAAAACTTATAATATTGTCATAGCTAGTGACCATTCAGGTTACAAGCTTAAGTCTGAAATTATCGATTATTTAGAACAGCAATCTTTAAAGATTTATGATTGCGGAACAAATAACACACAAACCGTTGATTATCCTGATTATGCTAAGAAAGTGGTAGATACTATTATTGAAAAATTAGCACCTATCGGTATTTTAATTAATGATACGGGGATAGGTATGTCTATAGCTGCTAATCGCAGCTCGGAAATAAGAGCCGCTTTATGCAATGATATATTAACTGCCGAAAATGCTAAAGCTCATAATGACGCCAATATCCTAATACTCGGTGCAAAAACCATAGATCATGAAATAGTATTTGATATTATAGATAGGTTTTTAACCACTAAATTTGAAGGCGGCAGACATAGCACCCGCTTATTAAAGATAAAGTAATTTTATAAACTATTAAACATTGTTAGTTCGCTTGCAGCTTTATCAAAAGTAACAGTATAATTACAACCATTAAATATATTTAGCTTACCTATTAATATATCGGAAAAATCTGTTTTATAATTTTCGTATTCTAAAACAGATAACCATAAAACTTGTTGATTCTCAAAACTAAATTCAATTGTACTAAATATTTCTTTTAGTACTAAAACTATTTGCTCTTTTGAATATTTATAGCCTTTTTCTAATACCCAAACTAATTCACATATAACTATATTATTTATAAATATTGAATTTTCTTTACCGGAATATTTTTCTATTAATTCTATAGCTTTGATGCTTTGTACTTTATCGTCTTCGGTTAAGTAACGAATTAGAATATTTGTATCAATTCCTATCATATGAACCTTTAATAATTTCATTCATTGCATCTATAGTTAGAGTATTTTTAGGTTTTGGTAAAATATGTTTCAAGTTTTTAACTGATTTATTTATAGGTATTACCATAAAAGAATTATCTTGTACTATTAGCTCTAGCTTACTTCCTGTAGATAAATTTAACTTCTCTCTAATATAACTTGGAATTGTCATTTGCCCTCTATTAGTGAGCACTACAAGCTGTGTTTTCATAATGATCTAATTTAAATATTTTCAGTATAAATTAATAATAGCAGAAATAATTTAATAATGCAGCATTATAATTAGATTTAAGTTCTGTAATTTTTCTCCAAAAATATATATTTAACTTAATGAGACATTCCTATATATTTTGATAAACCAATATGTACTCCGAATAAATGAAGAGTATGAAAGATAACAAATAAAAAATAAATTTTGTAATAAAGGTGGAAACCGCTTTTCACCTTTATTACTCATTATTTTAAAGCTTCTTTGAAGAAGCGTGTTTATACGATTCTTCAAAGAAAGGAAATGTATGATGCTGCTTAATATGAATCTTCAAGAGTTTAAACAAAAATATAATTATGATGTTGCAACGAAAATGATGCAACAATATCTAGACATTAAATTTGCTCATTTAGATTGTTTACTATTATTTAGAATGGGTGATTTTTATGAGATGTTCTATGAGGATGCAATTCTTGCAAGTAACGTACTTGGCATAGCTCTAACAAAAAGAGGCAAAAACGGTGAAGAAGAAGTCCCAATGTGCGGCGTACCTTATCATGCTCTTGAGAACTATTTAACTAAGTTAATCGAAGAAAATTATAAAGTTGCTATTTGTGATCAACTCGAAACACCTGAAGAAGCAAAAAATAGAGGCGGTTATAAAGCGGTAGTTAGTAGAGACGTTACAAGGATTATAACCCCAGGTACTATAATTGAAGAAAATTTAATTGCTTCAGCTGAGCCTAATTATTTAGCAAGTCTTGTAATACCGAAAAATAAAGAAACAGCTAGCCTTTGTTATGTTGATCTTTCTACTTCTGAAATTTTTGTAGTTAATGTACCGGAAGCCGAAATTCTTAATGAACTTGCCCGTTTAAAACCTCGTGAAATTTTACTTAGCGAGAATCTAAGATCTTCTCATCTTGCAGATAATATCTTCAAACAATTAAATTTTCGTATTACCTATCAAGTAGATAGTTTTTTTGCGGTTAATAAATGTGAAAAAATTATTTTAGATTTTTATAAAATGAAAGATATTAAAGGAATTGGCGAGATATCTAGCGGTCAAATTTGTACTATAGGTAGCATTTTAGAATATTTATCGTTAACGCAAAAACAAAATATCCCTCATTTGCCGATCCCTAGGATTATCAATTTTCATAGCTATATGACTATTGATTTTGCAACTAGACGCAACCTTGAAATTGTAACAAACGCACAAGGCAGCTCGAAAGGAAGTTTACTAAGCACCATTAATCATACGGTTACTAAACAAGGCGGACGTTTATTATATAATTTTCTTTCTAGTCCTTTAACCGACATTGCCAAAATAAATCACCGTTTAAATATTACCGATTTCTTTTATTCTAATCCGGAAATAGTTTCAAAAACCCGTAAATACTTAAAAAAAACCAACGATATAGAACGCTGCTTAACCCGTATTACAATGAATAGAAGCTCAGGTCGTGATTTACTTAGTATTAAATATACTTTAGAAACGGCGACGATTATTAAAGGAGTATTTTGTGATGTTTACGGTTTTAATTTACCTGATTTTATTGAAAAAATTATTAAACCTCTCACAGGCAACGAAGAATTATATAATTTAATAGAGGCAACAATACGGGAAGATGCTCCAAACAACTTAAATGAAGGCGGTATAATAAAACATGAATATCATCCGAAAGTAGCACAATTACATGATTTAATTAATAACGGAAAATTACATATTGAAAAGCTCAAAGATCAATATCGCAAAGAAACGGGTATAGATAGATTAAAAATATGCCATAATAATGTTATAGGTCTTTTTATCGATATAACTGCTAAAAATGCTAATAAAATTACCGATCCTAAATTTATTCACCGTCAAACAACAGTTAACAGCGTACGTTATACTACTAATGAATTACAAAAGCTTGAAAGTGACCTAGTCAATGCTAAGACTTTAGTAATAAGCTTAGAAAAAGAATTATATACGGATATTTGTAGGCAAGTAATCGAGAAAGCTCCTTATTTACGAATGCTTGCAAGCTCTTTAAGCGGACTTGACGTATTTTGTAATTTTGCTTATATCGCTGATGAATATGATTATGTTAAGCCTGAATTTACCGATGATTTAAGTTTTGATATCGTTAAAGGACGACATCCTGTAGTAGAGAAAGCACTGCAGCGAGAAAGCAAAAGCTTTGTATATAATGACTGCCGATTATCGGAGTTTGAGCGTATTTGGTTAATTACCGGTCCTAATATGGCAGGCAAAAGTACTTTCTTACGACAAAATGCCATTATTGCAATCATTGCTCAAATAGGTTCGTTTGTACCGGCAAAAAGTGCCAAAATAGGAGTAGTCGATAAAATATTTAGCCGAATAGGTGCTGCCGATGATTTAATTAAGGGACAATCGACATTTATGGCAGAGATGCTTGAAACTTCGGCAATTCTTGCCCAATCTACAAAAAACTCACTAATCATACTTGATGAGGTAGGTAGAGGCACTTCCACTTACGACGGCGTATCTATAGCATGGTCAGTACTTGAATATATCCATGATAAGCTGAAATGCCGCTGTCTTTTTGCTACACATTATCATGAACTAACCGTTATGAGTAATTTTCTGCCGGCTTTGCAAAATTATACTATCGCTATTGAGGAGTCAGGTAAAGATATTCTGTTTTTACATAATATTATCTCAGGTGCCGCCGATAGGTCATATGGTATTCATGTTGCAGCCTTAGCCGGTCTTCCTGCGAGCGTTATAAATAGAGCTGAGCAGATTCTGCTTAAATTTGAAAAAACTTCTACCGGTAAAGGAAAAAATATCTTATCGACGGAATCAAATAATTTGAGTTTGTTTAACCTCGAACCTAATAAAACTACTATAAGCAGCAAATTAGACGCAAAATTTAGAACTATCGATCCTGATAAACTATCCCCTAAAGAAGCACTTGAGCTAATTTATGAGTTAAAGAAAATGGGTTAATGCGAGTTGGCAGTGTTGCATGGATTAAAAAAAGCGTGCGATGTCATTCCCGCGTAGGCGGGAATCCAGTAAAACATATATAAAAAACTTATTTTTTATATATGTTTATTTTATCAAATATGTATTTTTGTACCAATATCTAAGATTATTTCTTCTGGATTCCTGCTTTCGCGGGAATGACATAAATAACGCCGCTAAAAGCAAGAATCTACAAATTATTTACTACCCCAAAAGAAACCATACACATATCCTACTAATGAGCTTACTAATTTTACTGCTGTGTTATACATTACAGTACAAGTATCATCCGAAGGTATAGTTTTGGAGTTTCTAATTCTGCAGAAGTAAAAATATTTCCTGAATTTACTAGATCAAATATTGTCGGAGTTAGATTATATTCACCACTTGAATATGTTTCATCTGTGAAGAACTCTAATACTGCTTCTTTGCTATCGATTAACATTTCGCCCATAAAAAATCCCCTTTTAATTTTTAAATATTTAATAAATTAATCACTCTGTGTATTAACTTATTAGTGCATTATATAGGATTTTAATATTGAAGTCAAGAAGAAGTTAATAAATTAATATTTAATTAACTAAATGTCATTAAACGCTTCGATGTCACCCCGTGGCTTGAACTATACGAACATTTAGGATGTCATTCCCGCGAAAGCGGGAATCCAAAAATGATTGTCATCCCGCGACTTGACCGCGGGATGACACTTTTACTCTTTTTCCAACCAATATTTGCTACAGGCGAAAAAATTAGGATTAGCGAAATTTTCTTTACCGTAAGTAATTTCTTTTCCGTCGCAATCTAAAATATTACCGCCGCCGGCTTTAATTAAAGCATGACCTGCCGCTATATCCCACTCCATAGTGTGACCGAATTTTGGATATATATCAGCTGCTCCTTCAGCAATTAAGCATAATTTGATTGAGCTACCTACGGCATTTATTTTACCGAATGAATATTTGCTTAAAAATTCTTTAGTAGCTTTATTTGAATTATAAAAACCTATTACCGCATTAAATTCCTCTCTTTTAGATTCGTAGTGAATAGGTATTTCTAAAGAATTTTGTTCGATTTTTAATTGTTGTTTCGCATTTGTATAATATAATTTATCCGATTCAGGTTGGTATACTAAGCCAATGGTCGGAATATTGTTTTCAATAAGCCCTATATTTACCGTATATGTACTTTTACCGTTTACATAGCTTCGTGTCCCGTCAATAGGATCGATTAACCAAAAAGTATCACTGCTGAATATAGGTAGCGGCTGCTCTTCACATACTATAGCTATTTGTGGGGTTAAGGTTTGTAGAGTGTGATAAATTATTTTACTAATTTCCTTATCAGCATTAGTGACGAAAGAACCGTCTGATTTAATATCAGTCAATATTCCTGCCTTTTTTATATCTAGTGCAATCTTGCCGGTATTAATAATTAAATCTTTTAAAGCAGCTATTAAATTATTGTCCATATTATTTATTTAACATTTTTGCAGCGATATCGTCCTCTAACCACTGACCGGTATTTAGAAGCGCAGCCTGCTGCAACTCAGCGATTTGATGATCAGGTGACCCAGGTAATTGCGTCCACCCCAAATACTCAATTCCGTAATATTCTATATCAACCATTCTTAAATAAGAGTCCATATTTTCTAAATCTTTTTTATTATTTGCAAAAATTACTATTTTTGTAGGTTGTTTTGGTATAATTTTCAAGAACTCTATAAGAGTTTTTACTTTATTTATATTACCGGTAAATATTATACCTAAATAAAAAATAGGGGCTCCGGCATCACTTGGATTAAATCTAAATACATCTTTATCATTAACTTTATTAGTAAAATTAATATTAAGTCCGTAAAGTAAGGTATATAGCCATCCTTCATAATTTTCAATTAAATTACACGGGGTTGTTATTTCCTGAAGACCTAAAACCGTTGCACCTTGCTGTTTCATCTTATTAATTAAATCTACCCATTTAGATTCAACAAGCATCATTTGACGCCGCTCTATCAATTGTGCAATAGTTTTATTAACTGATGAGTTATCCACTGCAAGACTATATAAATATTTAGTAAAATTTATATAAGAATTATCTTGGTATCGAAATAATTTTGATTTCGGTGTTATAATAGTATTATCTATATTTATAAGTACCAGCGTATCTGCATCTATCTTCGGTAATAAATTTTTCATTGTTACCGAATCTACGGAGTAAGTAGGAATAATTTGACCGTAGCCCGCATACGAAATAACTAAGCAAAGTAAACTCAATAAAGTTTTATTGATTAGACCTCTTAAATAACCTACCTTATAAAGAGGAATTTGAAGGAAACACGGAACGTAGCACCGCAGCGTACAAAAAAGTACGTGAGGATGCAAGTACCGGATTGACGTACAAATTACCTTTAGAAGGAGGTTATTTAAGAGGTCTACTTTTGTCATAAGGATTTTTACCTTTTGTATTATTATTCTTTAAAGGTGGATTATTTCTTTTTACTTTATTTATTTGAGGTATTAAATCATTAATTAGTTTAGTATAATTTGCTACATCTTGATCTTCTTGGGTATTTTTATTATTATAATGATAACCGATAAATAATATATTAGAACTATAACTATTAAGTTGAAATTCCATTGATTTTAATAATTCTATGTTACTGCTAATCATTATAAAAGCTTTAGGCATAAATCTTATTTGAATAAGGAATTTAAAAATCATCTCTGCTTCCGGTATATTATTACCGGTCAATATACCTTTATAAAATACCGGATAAGTATTAGCAAAACTGTCTAAATTATTAAAAATAATATAATTATTGTTTGGAAAACTATTTGAAAAATCAATATCGAAATTTTTCTTTAAGTAATCGGCAAACCATATTTCAAATTTAGGAATATTATTAAAATTACCGGTAAATCCTTTATTTACAGCTATTATAGGGATTTTACTATTACTAATTTCACTTACAAAATTTGGAAAATCCGATTCTTGTAACTCTTTATTATATTTATCATTAGTTAAAATCAATTGATCTATATAAATAGCTTTTGGATTTGTATTAACATTACGCAAAAGAGGAGTTATTTTTAAATAAATATCCTTATCAATTTGTTTACCGATAGGAACTAAAGACTTAAACAGAAATTCATCTAAAACTGTTACTACTAATAAATCCTGCGGTGCATAATTTTTATTATAATTTTCATTAAAATCTTGCTTTATTTTATTCAAGCTATCTACTTCTATAATCTCTGCACGAGCTATAGACGCAATAAATAATATTAAAATAAATATATATTTTTTAAACATTTATAGTTTCCATTTTTAGTGTCATTCCTAAGGCTTTTTATGTCATTCCCGGGAAAGTGTTGTTGTGTGGATCGGTTTCCGCCCTGTCATCCCGCGACTTGATCGCGGGATCCAGTTAAAAATACTAAAATTATTAGTATTTTAAGTTGTATTTCTAGATACCGTGGTCAAGCCACAGTATGACACCGAACGCGTTTTCCAATCCACGCAACAATGCTTACGCGGGAATGACATAGATCCGCACCGCTCGCAATGACGAAATTTAATATATTAGTGTTACCACATCATAATGCTAATATCAATCCATATTAAATTATAATATGGTAAATATGTTTGGAAGTTTTTTTAGCACGCTAGGCGGTACTGTCGGAAATGCATTTGGGGGTGGCATATTTTCAAGTGTAGGAAGATTTGCCGGCAAAATGCTTGGCGAGTATTTAGATCAACTAAATCATGAACCGACAGAATATGATAATATTAAAAATTTCAAAGAAAACTTTAAATATACTACAGCGAGTTACGGCGAACCTATACCACTAATTTTCGGTACTGCAAGAGTTAACGGCAAAATAATTTGGGCAGATCAAATTAAAGAGATAGCAAATAGTACCCGTCATAAAGAATATTCCCCATATTTTCACAACTTAAAATCCGTTACTAATTTTACTGAATATAGCTATTTCTGTTCGTTTGCCGTCAGTATTTGTGAGGGAGAAATTACTGAGATTAATAGAGTATGGGTAGATGATGAGGTAATAAATTTAGGCAAGTATAATTTTAGATTATATAAAGGATCAGAAACGCAATTACCCGATCCTTTAATTGAAAACAACTTAAGTATTGGTAAAACTCCGGCTTTTAGGTCGCTTAGTTATATAGTATTTGAAGAATTGCCTTTAGAAGATTTCGGCAATATTATTCCAAGTTTCTCATTTGAGATAACAAGAAAACCCAATATTTATTTACCGAGTAATTATGCAAAGGTTGAAAATTTAATCAGTAGCATTAATATGATCCCGGGATCAGGTGAATTTGTTTACGATACGGAGGTTCAATATAAAATGCAAGAAAGTTCTTACGGCGGCGTAATAAGCCATGAGGCTATTAACTCCCATAATCATTATAATATCGCCGATAGTGTATTCAGCCTCAATCAGCTACAAAATACCTGTCCTAATATTAAAAGCACCTGTAGTCTCATGGTGCGGCGATAGTTTAGACATAAGCTATTGTAGCATAAAACCGGCTATAGAGTTTAACGACCCTCTAACCTCATATTCATGTACTTGGCAAGTCGGTCGTTATAATAGAGAGAATGCTAAAATTATCTCTAAAGATGGGCATGATAACCCTAATTACGGTGGCAGCGTTAACGATGCTAGTTTAGTGCGTTACTTAACCGAGCTAAAAAGACGCAATTTAAAAATTATGTTTTATCCAATGTTTTTCATGGACTTATCAGGTAAACCATGGCGTGGACATGTTATAGGTTCTGCAAATACAGTAAGTAATTTTTTTCATAAAGCGGACGGCTATAATAACTTTCTTCTTCACTATGCAAGACTTGTTAAAGATTATGTAGACGCTTTTATAATCGGCTCGGAACTAATCGGCATAACTTCTATAAAAGATGCAGCAAATAATTTTCCGGCAGTGAACGAGCTGATACATCTTGCGTGCTTAGTAAAGGAAATAGTAGGAAGTAATGTACAAATTACTTATGCTGCCGATTGGTCGGAATATCATAACACTAATGGCGGGTGGTATAATTTAGACCCGTTATTTGCCTCCCCTTATATCGATTTTGTCGAAATAGATGCTTATTTCCCTCTAACTAGTTCTTTAAGCTCTCAGATAACAAAAGAAAAAATTACGAAAGGTTGCCACTCTAGCGAAGGGTATGATTATTATTTAGACGGCGAAAATAATAAACAACCTTTATCTGCTGCTTACGCTTGGAAGAATGTAAGGTACTGGTGGGAAAATCATCACTATAATTCTGATGGAAATAGAACGGCTTGGGAGCCAAAAATGAAAAAAATATAGTTTACCGAATTCGGCTTTCCGTCAATAGATAAAGCACCAAACCAACCAAACGTGTTCTTTGATCCTAAATGCACGGACGGCGGTAGTCCTAAATATTCCTCGGCAGCTACTGATTTCTCAGTGCAACGAACGGCTATTAAAGGCTTTATAGAATATTGGCAAACACAAGAATATATAGAAGAAATGTTCTTATGGACATGGGATGCTAGACCCTACCCTGCATGGCCGCACGGTAATATTTGGAGCGATAATCATTTATGGGAAAAAGGACATTGGGTTAACGGTAAATTCGGTAGTTGTAGCCTTGCCGAGATAATCCTTGAGCTATCTGCTAGAAACGGTATTGATCTACAAAAAATCGATATTTCTACTATTGATGAAGTGGTAGACGGTTTTATTTTAAATAAGGTTTTATCTACAATAGATGTTATTAATTCTCTAAGAATATTTTACTTTTTTGATATAATAGCAAGCGATTGCAAAAAAATTAAATTTCTGAAACGAGGAGCGGGTAATTTAGAGCATCTAAGCAGCGAGAGCTTAATAAAACTGATCGATAATAGTTATTTAAAGCAAACAGAAATACCGGAAGAAAATATTATTAGCAAGTTATTAATTTTATCGATCGATTTAATAATTATACTAATTCCTATTGTTACATAAGTAATGAAACAGGCTCAAAATAGTCCGACCCTTAACGTCAAAATACCTATTATTTTATCGCTACCTGAAATAGAGAGCATAGGAGGTTTAATCTTAAAAAATGCTTCTATTGAAAGTAAGGTAATTAAATTCTTAATACCAGCAATCTTTCATGGGTTTAAACCCGGGGATTTCTTAATACTTCATTACAAAAAACTTAAATATCAAATTAGAATAGTAAATATAGAATTACTTTCTTTAACTTCTTATGTTACAGGCGTTATAGATAATTTATCTGCCTATTATTTGCCTGCTGCAAATATTTTATCCGGTTTTAAGAAAACCATAAATGAACAAATTAAATGTATTATACTTGACTTACCTTTTAATGTAGTAGAGGGAAATGATAGGCCTTATCTAGCCTTTTATTTACAGAGTAATATTAATGAAGCATTGTATGTGTCTACAGATGGAAATGATTATGCTAAAATAGCTAATTTAACCAACCGGACTTTTATAGGCAGCGTTGTCGGTTTTGCTTCTGATAATATTACTATTAACTGTAGAAATTTTGAAACACTAGTTAATGATGATTGGAACTTAGCAGCTTTCGGTCTAGAAATTATAAAATTCAAAAGATGGGAAAAATTAGATACCGATACTTATAAAATTAGCGAAATAGTAAGAGGTGAATTTGGAACGCAAAACTTAGTTCACTCACATCAAAATAACGAAAATTTTATTTTACTTGAAAAGAATTTTAATATCATTCCCGTAGCTACAAAATTAAAAGGTAAAAAAGTATATTTTAAAGTCGCTAACTTATAACCTATAGACATTACTTTCCAAAATAAAGTAGGGTTGTAATCGGAAGCATTTGATTGTTATTTTTTATTTTAATGATATACTTATATAAGTAATTACTTAAGGATGAATAATATGACAAGATTAAGTATAGATATATCAAACGAATTGCACCAATTCCTTAAAGTCCATACTGCTTATAAAAATGAGACTATTATGAATTTTGTAAAGGAAGCAATATACAGTAAGATAGAGCAAGAAAAAGAATTAAATACAGAATCAATCAAAATATTAGAAGAATCAACCAAAGGTTTGAACATCAATAAATATTCCTCTTATAAGGAAATGTATAAGAAACTTGATTTAATATGATTCTGCAAACTACTACTAAACGTTTTGAAAAAGAATTGCTACTAATGCATAAACGTAGTAAAAATATAAAAAAGTTAATCACGATTACTGATTTACTAGTAAAAAATATTAATAATAATGTAGCACACCATCTATTATTACCGCCAAAATATTGCTTACATAAAATTACTAATATGAATAATATTTGGGACTGTCATATAGAACCTGATTGGTTATTACTTTATTATTTAGATGATGAAGTTTTAAGGCTAGAGCGTACCGGTACACATAGCGATTTATTTAAATAATCTAATAAGATAAATTTATGACATAATTGCAAGTGAAGCTAGAAAAGAGCTATATAAGCTAATTGATGAAGTAGCTATAAGCCACGAACCTACTTTAATAAAAGGCAAACGGAATGCAGCAGTTTTAATCTCAGCCGATGATTGGGAAGATATACAAGAAACAATATTTGTTGCTTCTAATAAGAAATCAAGCGACTCAATTATTAAAGGATTAAATACTCCTCTTGAAAAATGCAGTACTTCTTTAGATTAGTAATTTAAAATGTATACCTTGTATTATACTGAAGCTGCACGTAAAGATTATAAATTAGTAAGCAAGTCTATTTATAAAGATAAAATTCAAACTTTATTATCTATCATTCAAAACAATCCTTTTCAAAACCTACCGCCTTTTAAAAAAACTAATAGGTACCTATAATGGTGCTTATTCAAGAAGAATAAACCTACAACATAGATTATTCTATCAAGTTTACGAAGAAAGTATGTGGAGTCATTACGGCGATAATTAATTATTAAAGTTGCTCAAACCTGAATAAAAAATTTGCTTGACATGTATATACAAAGTAATTACAATGTATTAAGACATTTATATTGGTAATAAATATGCATGCAGAAATTATTAAAATCGGTAATTCAAAAGGCTTAAGAATACCCAAGCCTTTTCTTGAACAATGCAAAATAAAAAATACTGTAAACTTAACAGTAAAAAATCATTCTCTTATAATAACTCCTTATGAAAATATACGAGAAGGATGGGAAGAAAGTTTTAAAACTATGGCTGAAAAGAAAGATGACCATCTTTTAGATGAAGATTATATAGACTTAGATACAGAAGGATGGGAATGGTAAATATTAACAGATTCGATATATTACTTATCTCTCTTGATCCGGCTAAAGGAACAGAAATAAATAAAACAAGACCTTGCGTTGTTATTTCTCCTAATGAAATGAATAAATATATTAACACTCTTATCGTTGCACCTATGACGAGTAAAATTAAAAACTATCCAACTCGTGTTCCGGTTACTTTTGACGGTACAAAAGGCAATATCGTATTAGATCAAATTCGTACCATAGATAAATCTAGAATTATAAAAAAACTTGGGGTTTTGGATAACGAAACTATAAATTTAGTTTTTAAGACTTTAGAGAAAATATTTACTTAAGTCTATAACGAGTGGCTTTTCCTTGACCTATTCGTTCTAATCGTTTTAAATCGAGTAATTTTTTTATTATAGATTCAATAGTTCGTTCAGGAAATCCTGTTACGTCCACTGCATCCTTTCGGCTAAATTCCTTATTTCCTTTATTAATCCAATTCCATACTTCTAATTGTTTTTCGGATAATAAATATTCTATATTATCTTCTTTGATAATCTGTAAAGCTTTAATACTTTGTAGCTTAACTACATTTAAAAAGAACTTTAACCAAGCAGTAATATCTTCAAGTTCTGTTTTCCAAGATCCTTGAGTTTTATTTAGCACTTTATAATAATCAATTGTGTTTGCTTCAATAATACGCTCATGAGAAACGATTTGAGTAAATAAATAACCATGTTTTAGAAGCAATAAATTTGTTAGTAATCTGCTTGTTCTACCATTACCGTCCTGAAACGGGTGAATCGCTAAATATTCAAAAATAAAATTAGCAATAAGGATGAGCGGATGTTTGGATTTATCGTTAACTGCTAGATTATACCAACCTATTAACTCCTGCATTTCCTTTTTTACCAAATAAGGAGGAGTAGGCTCAAATATTACACCTACTACATTACCGTCATAATCTTTTGCTTCTACTCGGTTTGAGGTAAATTTATAATTTCCCTTATGACGCATATCTTTATCACTATAAACTAACATATCTCTATGTAATTTTAATATAAGCGATTCTGTAATATGTATTGCTTTATAATTATCAAAGATCAATTCAAGGCATTGCAAATACCCTGCTATTTCTTGCTCATCTCGTGTTTTAAATTTCTGAACATTTAAATTTCTATAAAGATTTTCTACATGATCATCGGTAAGTTTATTACCCTCAATACGGTTAGAAGAACCGGTAGAAGTTATAATTACGCAGCGAGTTAAGCGATCTAGAGTGTGAGGTAACAACTGCTTAGTAATTTGCCAGCTATTTTTTACTCCTTCAATTTCAGAAATTATAATATAAATTTCTTCAACTAGTTCAGGATTTAAACTTAATCTTTTATGAATACGAAAATTTTGTAAGCTCATTCATAATCTCACATAGTCACTATGTGAGATTATGTGAGAAAGATCAAGATTTATTTAAATAAACTTATAGATTCACTTTAAGCCTTAAAGAGCCTTGGTTAGCTATATATTTCTTTGCAAGGGATAAATTGTATCTAATACCGAATTCTATCATATTATATTTAGTAGAAAGACTCTCGCCTAAATTATAATTTAGTTTTGTAGGTTTAAATCTAACTGTTGTAAGCGGCTCATCTATTCCATCAAGCCGTGCATCGGTATTTGGTAATTTTCCTCTAAAATCATAATTGACAAAACCGTGTAATTCCGGTTTTACTTTTACGTCTTTTACAAAGAAACTAGTTACGCCTTTTAGCCCCACTATACCTTCAAATCTATTATATGATTTTTTTCTAACGGATAAATTTTGGAAAGTAGTCCCTATTTCGGTATAACTATTATTTTTAAATGTAGCATAGCGAGCTCCAACCATAGGTGTTATAGCTGTAAGGTTAGATATTACATAATTATAACCGCCAAGTAATTCACCGCTATAGGAAGTATTAGTAAATTTACCGATTGCAGTTTGATCGCCTGTAGAAACCTTACGTCTTTCATAATTCTTAATTTTACTTCTACCGTATGAACCTATAGACTCAACAAAGAAATTACTTGTCTCACAATTATAAAGCCCGTAGATAGAGTATATATCGCTTATAGCTTTAGTCTTATCACCGACTTTATAATCTCGATGGCGTAATTTACTACCGGCTCTAGTATAAGCAGCATCAAGTATTACGCTGTCACTTAAAGCATAATCAAAACCTATTATTCCTCCTTGGGATTTAGACTTATATCCACTTGCCCCATTATTACGGAATTTTTGCTTAGCCTTACCATAGAAAAGAACTACCCAAATACCCGTACCGATATTCTCCTCATCACCGGCAGCTACTGCCGCTTGGTTAGTGTACGGCTTTCACGATTCTCACCGCTATTAGGTTTATTTAAACCGCTTAATGTAACCATACTTTCGTCCTGATTATCTAACTCACCGAGTCTAGTGTTGATCCCCGCAGAAACAAAGCTGTCCATATTTATCGAAATATCAATTAATATATCCTCTACTTCTCCTCTATTAAACTCTCCAAGCCCCTCACTCACTTCCCGCACATCTGTTCTTCCGCCTAAACGATCTAAAGTTTCCGATACATTTTTTGTCAATCCTAAATCATTCAATACTTTAGCTGCATCGCTTTTATTACCTAAATCCGGAACATGTTCAATTAATTGATCTATAATGCCTGGAGCTATGGGACCCGTAACCTCGTCTCTTATCGGTTTTGGATCAAAAATAGGTACTATTCCCCCTCCATCGTCTCCAGGATTACCTCCGCCGTTATCACCGTCACCCGGGTTCTCTGGAGCACCGCCTCCATTATCACCATCACCGGAATCAGGGTTTTCTGGATTACCACCACCGTCATCATTATTATTCAGTAATACATTCTCATCGCTTACCCATCTTATCAACCTGTTTAATTCTCCGCCTGTATCAACAGTAACTTTATCTTGAGCAACAGGAGTAAAATTTCCGCCCGCTTCTTTCAATATTACTTCATGTTTAGTATCAGGAGTAATTTTAGTAATATCAGAGCATGATTTCACTTTAATTACTAAACTATCTAAAGCCGACATATCAACATTAGCCCCGTTACCGACTAATATATGACCGCCTGATTGCAATGTTGTATCAAAATATGTAATAATATTGAGAGTACCGTTATATGTAACATTTCCGGTATGTTTTAATTCATAAGTAGCTAAATCTAAAACAGTATCCGTAAATTGTGAATCGGCATTTATCTCTAAATTAGAGAGCAGCACTAAATTTGCTTTATTTGCTACTAAATTAGCTGCTTTAATATTTTTCTCAAGAATAGCAAATTTCTCAGAACCAAACTCTATCCGCTCTATATTTTTAATTTCCTGTTTTAACCAAACATTTTCATCAAATTTTGTAATACCACCACCATCAATTTCAGCATTTACTAAAACCGCATCTTTAAAATGTGCAGAAGCAGCAGCATCAGCAAAATTTAATTTATCTGCTTTAATATCGGTTAAATAAGTAAATAGCTGAAGCGAACGAGGAAGGAGATCTCTATCTACTAGAGCATTTTGTATAATGATATTCTTAGCATTCCTATTATTATCTCGTTCAAAATCTATATTCTTACCTGCATCAATGTTAATCTCTTTAGAATATACATCTCCTTTAACAGTACTATTTTCACTAACTTGTACACTAGCTAAACTATTATTTTTACTTCCTACACTATAAGTAATACCATCGGCAATATTAAGTTTTACGTTACCTTGTCCGTTATTCGCAGTAGTTAAATCTGAATAAAAATTCTTAGTATTTACCGTAACTAAACCGTTTCCTGTTAACTCTATTGCTTTTAACCTATGATCTTCAGCCCCAATAGCACCGTTACCTGTATCAAAATCCGTTACTGCTAACGTATAAATATTATTACCTGCCGTAGTAATATTTGTAACTTGACCTGCCGCTTGTAGCGTTAAGGTCGCTTCTTGCCCTGCGTTTGAGAAATTAATAGTTTTTGCTTTTAATTCACCTGTAATAGTAACATCTCTACCGGCTACTTCTATTGTACCTAAAGTATTATTATTCCCGATAGTACCGGTTATATTAATAGGAGCTTTGTTGTTTAATTTTAAAGTACCGTCATTCTCATTTTCACCTGCAATATCCGTAGCAGTGATATTATCATTGACCTCTATTTCCGCACCGTCCGACACTATAATATTGTCGCTTTTAACAGTACTGCCAAAATTTACCGCACCTGCTTTTACGATAATATCACCGGCTGCTGCATTTGAACCGACGGCATTACGAACACTACCGCCATCAGTAAAGATTAAATTTACAGCCTGCCCGCCGGTCTTATTAATATAAGTCGTAGTTAGCCTTTAGCACCAAAAGTTCAATTATTATTACCGTTACCTTAAATCTCACCGATAGAGTAATCACCGCCGGCAGTTAACGATACATCACCGCTACCTGCTTTTAACATTGCTATATTAGTAATTAGCTTAGTAACTACCCCTGTTCCTTCAAAGTTTAATGTACCACTTGTATCACCCGTACTTGTAACTACACTGTCAATTTGTACGTTATCGGCAATATCAATCACACCTGCTTTACCTTGGAAATCGACTATTTCACCTTTTATATTCCCTGTGGCGGTATATACTGCATCGCTTTTAAATTTAATATTTGCATTTACTTTATTAAGTGTAATAGCATGAATATCTAATACTATATTCTCAACATATATTCCTGCCTGTAAATTTATAGTACCATTACCGGTACTGACAAAATCCAATTCCTTTAATCTGTGATCTTTTGTGCCAAGCGTATTATTATCATTACCGTTATTAACAATTGTTAAATTTTTATCACCCGTAGTTAACTTTATTATACCGAATTGATCCTCTCTCGAATCTAAAGGCCCCGTTAACGTTATAGTATGATCATTAGCATTTGAGCTATTTTTACGATCTAATATTGAATCTCCATGAGCAAATGTCATACCGCCGGTATTAAAATCAAAATCACTGTTTACGGCATCTAAGGCGTAAGTAGCGGCTCCATTTCCATCACCTATCTTTATATTTGCAATCTTAGCAGAAGTTAAGCTCTGATCGGTAAATACTGCACCGCTTTTAATATTTAACTGATTAATATTATGTATGTCTAAATTATCGGTGATAGTAACATTTCCCATGATATTTAAGTTAGCTAGCTCATTACCTGCTGTACCGAGTGTTACTCCATTATTACTATCTACAACTAAATTATGACCGTTACCACTCAAAAATACCACACCGCCACCGCCAGCAAATACCTTTTAAACTATTAGCAAATGTAACAGTTTGATCTACAGGAGCAGTTAATGTTAATTGTGAATTTGCATTGCCAAAATTAATGCTGCTATTTGCACTACTCAGCAGAGCTAAATTGCCGTTATTTACTTCAATTAAAAAGCTCTGCCCTGCATTAGCATCCCCTATATTTATTGTTTTAATCGTACCTATCGTTGCATCCGTAGCAGTTAAAACATTTAATACACCGGTTTGCCCGTTTGCTATAACGGCATTGAAAGTATATTTATCATTACCGTTAAACTCTAAAGTACCGCCCTTTATTCCAAAATCAATATTCTTTGCCTTGAGATTTTTACTAAGTTGTAATTTTCCGCCATTTGTAAAATTAATATCACCTACAAATACATTATCTGCTATAGATACATTTGTTGTGTCATCTCCCTGTTATAGTAGCAGGACTATTTTCTTCATCAGTACCTATACCGCCCGTCACATTACCGTCACCTTTAAAGTTCAAAATACCGCCAACTCCACCGCTACTAAGTACAACTCCGTCAATTGCAAAGCCGGCATTTACATTAAACGTTCCGTTAGTTCCTTTAAAGTCTACATTTCCTGTTATACCTTCAGGTGCTAATGTGCCGTCTGCTTCATAATTTACGTTACCGGTCATTAATCCTTTAACTGTGACATTAGCATTTGCATTTGCTATGGTAAAAGTTTGAGCATAAGTCGCACCTTCTATAGTATCCACTCCATTAAATATTATTTCTTCTAAAACTGCACCGTTTGCTCCTACCGCACCGCCAACAGTTCCATCAGCTGCAAATACTAGCTTACCGCTATTATTACCGGCTGTAGTAGTAATATTTCCATGTATTATACTTTGATGTTCTAATTTTAATACTGATGTTTTATCCGTAAGAACTGCCACTCCCGCATATACTTCGCCGCCAAGGCTGCTCCCCCGCGCTCCTGCTCCTATCTCTACTCTCTTTAAGCTCGCACCATTTGCACCTATGCCATCCGTCACGCTACTATCCTGCTCCAATATCAACACACCATGCGTACCATTTCTAGTGCTTACACTACCGGTTAATTTAACACCCTTTGCTAAAGTCAAACTTGAGGCCTGTTCAATTAGGATTATAGGAGCAAATACATTAGCAGAAAATGTAACAGGATTTGCTCCAATATTCACGACTTTTAAACTATTCTTATTATCTCCTATTATTCCACTAACATTACCGCTATTTATAGTCAATTTCCCTTGATTATTTGCAGAAGTCGTGATTGAACCGGTCACGCCGTTTACTATTAGCTCACTATCAGCACTATATAATACCTCCTGTCAATAATCTGCTTGCCGTAACATTTGCATCCGCATTATTGATATTAAAATTAGTAGCATTAACCTCTCAGTAAAAAATTATATTTCCTATACCGTTAATATCTAACTTAGCAGTATTAACATCACCATTAAAAATTGTATTTCCTCTACTATTAATATTTACTTCTTATAAAGAATTATCATTATTTCCTATTGCACCGGTAATATTACCGCTATTTATCGTAAGTGTCCCATGATTAGGAGCAAAAGTCGTTATGGAACCGATTATTCCGTTTACTACTAGCGTACTATCCGCTCCAAAAGCGATATTACCACCTGCTCCTAAATTTAATGCTTGGTTAAATGTTACTTTACCGGTACTATTCATACTTAGTAACTTTGTAAATACCGTATTATCAACTACGGTATTACCTACTCCCTTAACTTCAAACTCTTTAAGACGATGTGTATTATCTTGCCCTATGGTGTAAGGTCCTCCATTATTTGCTATAGTAAGACCGTTTGTAGTTGCCTCTTACTATCCCATATTCATCTTCTGCATCTGACGGATTTAAATTAGCGTATAATGTAAACTGCTTATCCGTATTACCGGTATTTATTAAATCTAATTCCGAATCTGCCCCTTCAAATATTATCTTTGCACCGTTATTTAATAAAGCTACGTTGCCGTTTTTAGCATCAATCGTATATTTTACGTTATCAGCTATTCTGATCTCTCTTATATCTCCGGCACTTGGGTCACTAATTGTAAAATCAGCATTCAGAATTATCATACCGTTATTAGGATTTACTATAGCATTAACTGCAGATGGTGCATTTATTACTAATGTACCTCCATCTGCATTCTTATCATTGAAAACTACTCTTTTTGCAATTAAACCGCTCTCAATATTTACCTTACCTGAAGTATCAACACCTTGAACAAAAACTAAATCATTTACAAGTACATTCCCTCTTAACGTTACTTGTTTTGTATTATCACCTGAAATCTCTATAATATCAGGTTTATTTTCGTCATCCGTACCTATATCAGCGGTAACATCATTATTTATAGTAAGCCGCATAAAATTGTTAAAATTGAGAGTACGATTTACTTGAATCTTAGAGGCTTAACCTTACCGTCTAATTGAAAGTTAAGAGAAAATTGACCATTATTATTTCCTATTCCTAAATTCTTAATAGGATTGGTTTCGCCTATATTACCCTTTATATAAGAGTTTACTACGTGATTATCTTCAGATTGGATCACATTAACTATACCGTTTTCCCCTGGCACTATATTATCTATATCCGCATTAAAACTTTCATAAACATCTAAAGCAATATTAAGAGTATCGTTAACATTTTGAAAGTTAACCCTTCCTATAATAGGATTATCGCCGCTAACATTTAATGTGCCAGGTTGATTATATGATACATCTCCTGTTATTTTACCTTGAGCAATAATATTTGCATCTTCATTATTAATATTTAAATTAGTAGCTTTAATAATATCGCCAAAATTTATATTACCGTTTCCATTAATATTTACCTCTGATACAGAATTATTATTACCAATAGCCTGAGTAACACTTGTATTATTTCCTAAATTTATTATACCGTTGTTTTCAGCTCCGGTATTGTCTATGGCAGTCGTAATAGCTAAAGTGTCGTTAATTTCTAAAGTAGAATTTTTACCGGCAAAATCTATCGAACTAAATAATTGATTACCGACTCCCGTAATAGTTGCCGTAACATTATCAACCATAAATTTAAGAGGGCCAAAATTAGGGTTAAGACCATCCGCAGCATTAAGTGGACCTATTGAAGTATTTTGACTGACTTCTACTCCTCCAAAAACGAGAGCATTAATTAGAGTTTTTATTTCACCAATTTGAGCATTTGGCTTATCTGCTGAGATGATGGGAGTAGGGACATTATTTGCTTCTATTTGAATAGTATCGCCATCATTAAATATTCCCCCTACAAAACCTACTCCAGTATTTAAACTTACACTATCACCGGTAGT
Source organism: Rickettsia sp. 109562A South Dakota (assembly GCF_055791265.1). NCBI lineage: Bacteria > Pseudomonadati > Pseudomonadota > Alphaproteobacteria > Rickettsiales > Rickettsiaceae > Rickettsia > Rickettsia sp. 109562A South Dakota. The sequence continues at coordinate 791,717 of NZ_CM147703.1, read as the reverse complement.
TATAACAGTAGCTCCTGCTGCATTAAAGCTTGTTAAAAATGTTCCATATATTGATGCAGTTGCTAGAAAACTTTTTAATATTCTAGATTTTTTCTTCATAACTCTTAACCTTATAGTTAATTTATATTGACTAAAACTTTATATTAAAACTCTTTAATTTATTAATTTTTATATAAAGTAATGAAATATTAATATTTATTAGGATAATTTAGATTATTTCTTTACCAATAGAAAGATTATGCTATTTATTATAAAATATATTACCATGAAGTATGGTATTTTTAATATAGATAAGGAGTAAATAATGAATACAAAAATATATCAATCGTAGCACAAGAAATTTTTTCAACTATCGATGGGAATTTAGAATCAATAATCAGTTTATTTCCTTTACAATATAAAAAGCAATATGATGCTATTAGCTATGTAATCAATCATTTAAATAATATTAGAATTCAACCGCAAGAATCACAAAGTTTAATTAACGAGCTAGAAGAAGAACTAAAAGAAATAACGGAACTAACGAATACTTTTAAAGAATTAAAAAAATTAACTGAAGCCGAATTACTCCAAATATGTGCAGAAACTGCAGAATTAATAAAAAATAATACTTTAGAAGAAATTAACAAAAAAATAGAATATTTTACAAAAATATCTGAATCTGAACTTGAAAAAGAATATCAAACTAAAATCACTGAAACTCAGCATAAAGCCGTAGAACGGAAAGAACGAAGTAAAGAGGATCATGAAAAAGCTTTGCTGTTTAGTGAATTACTATTTAGTGAAGCAACAAATACAGACCTATTAAAAGTATATGAGAATAACATAAAAGATCAAGAAAGAATCAAAACTGCTGAGGATAAAAAAGCTTTAGAAGAATATCTAGAAAGAAAATAGCACAAGAAACTTTAAATTCCAAAATTATATCTAATGCTTTCATTTATGGCATTTACCACAGTAATTTAGAAATAATAAACTATTTACTTTCTTTAGCAAAAACAAATATCAATGAAAAAGACTCAGATGATAATACTCTTTTACATCATGCGATCTATTCTAGTAAGCCTGAAATAGTTGAACTATTACTTAAGCATGGAAGTATCGATGTTAATATAAAAAATTTCCAAGGTCATACTCCTTTAGCACTTACTATATCTATAGTTGACGGCAATCCTACAATGGTTGAATTACTACTTAAGCATGAAAGTATTAATGTCAATGAAAAAGATGCTATTGGTAATACTCCTTTATATCAAGCTATCACTCATAATAGATTTAAAATAGTTGAGATACTAATTGAACATCCAAAGATCAATGTTAATGAAACAAATTTATATGGTAATACTCCTTTACATCAAGCTAATAGTTATAATTATTTTTCAATAGTTGAATTACTTAAACATAAAGATATCAACATTTATAAAAAAATTCACATAATAGTACCCCTTTAGACTTAGCTACTAATAAACCGGAAATATTTAAATTATTAAATGACTATAAAGAGCGTCGTGAAATTTCTAAGGTTTCTCAAGATCAAGAGCAAGAAGTACAAATTCTAGGTGAAGAATATAATTGTGATGCATTTGATGGAGCGTAATTATTGTATTTATTTCAAACTCTCCGATGTCATTCCCGCTTAAGGCTTGCTTGCGTGGATCGATTCCACCCCTGTCATCCCGCGACTTGATCGCGGGATCCAGATAAAAATGTCAAAAAATATACACTAAAAGTTGTTTTTTGGATCCCGTGGTCAAGCCACGGGATGACACCGAGTGCGTTTTTCGATCAACGCAACAACGCCTTTAGCTAGGAATGACATAGTAGCCATAGGAACAACACCTAATCGCTAAAATTATGACTAATATTTTTTCTAGCGGTACTTATATCTTTTAAACGTTCACAAACCTTTTCAAAGACTTGTTTAGGCAAGATATTTGAAGCATTAATTTGTAAAAACTTATCGTCTTTTAATTTAATCGAAAAAGAAGGTTCTTGGAATTCCGGTCCATCAATTTCTCTAGCAATTTTTATATAATAACCGATTATATGACTGTTGTAATAATCACTTTTACTAATCATTTTCTTAGCTATTTTATTAATCTGCATGTCAGTTTTAGCAGTATAAGTAACTGTAAGGGCAATGCCTAACATAAGACGCTGTCTATGACTAAAAGGAATATCCGACGATAATATAAATTCCGAAACAAAATTTGCTCTGAGCGTTTTATCAATATTTTTATTATATTGTGCTAGCATTATAGCAAGTTCAATAATAATAAGAGTTGTGGCATCGGAATTAATCAAAAGATATTGTACTGCTTCAATATATTTTTCAATTTTACATATATTTTTATCAAATTTTACTAATCTCTTTACCCTCTCATAAATAATATCTTTTTCTGTTTCATGCGGCGGTAACGAGTCAAATCTTACTCCTTCTTTTAAACCGTAATTTGAGATAATAATTTTTTCCGGTGAAAATACCTTAATCATCGCTTTTATTACTAAAACAGCATTATAATTTATGGCTTTCTGCTCGTAATAACTCAGCTTTAATTTATCGATTTGCGATAATTTCTCTAAATATAACTCAAACTCTACACGATTTATTTCAAAATTATGTAAATTTTTAAGAGGATAATTTATAGACTCCATATATATACGGCTCATTAGACGTAATGCACCACCGATTAAATATAAATTAGGATAATGTGCAGCTCCAAATTCCTCCTCTAGCATTTTAGTAATCAGCCCGACATCACCAAAATTGCTACTAGCAATAATTTTAGTACCAAGCGGCAATGATTTTAATTTACCGACCTTCTTATTTCCAATCTGTGCCAGCTCAAGACTTCCACCACCAAGATCCGCTACAATACCGAAAGCATCACTAATACCGGAAATTAATCCGGCAGCCGTTAAATAAGCTTCACGTTCACCTGAGATAATTTCAATATCAATATTGAATCTCTTTTTAATTATAGCTTTGAATTCATCTGCTTTAGGATGTCCTCTAAGTATAGCTGTTGCAACACATCTAATATTAGTAACAGACAGTTTGGTAAAAATATGAATAAGATATTGTAGAGATAAATATGTTTGATGTTTTACGTCTAAACTATCTAAATTAAGTAAATTTGTAAGATAATTTCTAAATTTATAATTAAAAATTTCCGGAGCTCCAAGCTCATCACTTTCATAAACTACAGCTCTTAAAGCATTTGAACCGATATCAATAATAGCTGAACGCATTTTTGGATCTTACTCATTATTTTCCGAAGCAGTTGTTGTTTCGGTCTCTTCAGAATCCTCATGATTATTTGCCCTAGGATCAAAAGGTACTTGAGTAGGTACAAAAGTCGGCGGTAATAATCTACTAGTAAAAAACTTATCTTCGTAATACTTAATTTTACGAGATTTTATAGGCGGAAAGGATTCTATTAAAACAATTTGCTCATCTCTCGGTAACTGTATTACTTCTTGAGGTAAAAGTAAAGCTCTTTGAACTTGAGAAACATTTTGTGTTCTAGTAGAAATATTAAGATCAAAAAATAAAGGTTTACTAAATGATCTTTGTTCTACCGTCTTATTACCGACAAGCTGCGATATTAAATTTGCCGTTTCATAGTTATTAGCAGCAAAAGTAATACGGTATGTTGCATTAGATAAGAATGAATTCATACCGGCATCTTCATATGTTCCTTTTAATTGCTGCGTATCTTGAATAATTAAAAATAAACGTACTCTATAACCTCTAAAATATGCTATACCGGCTTTAAAAGTATCCATCTTCCCAAGCGTTGGGAACTCATCAAGTAAAAACATCACACCGTAAGGTTCTTCTTTTACATCCGGCATTTTTCGGCTTAAAAATTCTGTAGCTTGCTGATAAAATACCTGCATTAATTTCTGCAAGCGTTGTATATTATCGGGAGTAAGTCCTACATATACGGTTGTTTTTACTTTTTTAAATTCTTGTATATTAAAATCAGAGGTAGCAGTAGCAGAGTCGATTAACGGATTTGCCCATAATTCAAGAGATGAGTTCATTGTAGATATTACACCTGAACGCTCTTTATCGGCTTTTTGCAGAAACGCAGCAATATTCATATATGCAACAGGATGTATTACACCGCCTAAAGTATCAAGTACAACTGCTAGATTATAAACCACGTCGTCACTTCTCATGGTACGCACTACTTCACCGAAAGATTTAGTTTTAGTAGGATCGGCTATTAAATATAAAGTTACACCTAAAAATAAACTTCGTGCTTCATTATTCCAAAAATCCTTTTCAGGCATTATAAGGTTTGAAATTTTTTGAACGTCATCAACCATTTGACCAGGCTTAGTACTAACCCAATCAATCGGATTGTAACAATGAGTGATACCGTCGGGATTAGAAGGCTCCCATACAAAAACTTTCTGACCTTGTTTCTCACGCCAACCGCTCGTCAAACCGTGATTTTCGAGCTTTATGTCATGTACTACTACCGAATCGCTCCAAAATAACAAGTTAGGTATCACAAAACCCACACCTTTACCTGAACCGGTAGGAGCAAATAATAAAGCATGCTGGAACCCATCGGCAACAAAATATCCACCAGCATCAACACCTATCAACATACCTTTTTTAGATCTAAGACCTGCGGCCTCTATATCTGACGGATTAGCCCAGTTAGCATCTCCATATACTTTTTCCGGTTGCTCAAAAAATTGTAATGATTTTATTCTTTCAAAATTTTTAATGTAAAATATTATAACAACAATAGCAGGCCCAAGAAGAGATGCGAGTAGCTTCAATTTTAAATAATTATAGTCGGCAATTTTTAACTGCCCCCAAACATTAATAAGCCAATAAGCCCACTTATAAGCAATATTTATAGCATTTATATCTACGCCTAAAGCTCCAACCTCATTAGTAAAAATTGCAACAAATGCACCGCTTATCCAAATGGTACAAAAAATAACAACCGGATGAATTATAGCATGACCAAATATATTCCTAGTAACTTTAAGTATCGTATGCCATTCCATGAATTGATATTCCTAGTTTTTACTTATTACTTAATATTGTTAACGTTATTATGAGGCGGTAGACGAAGTTTAATTTGGAAAAGAGCAAGGCACTTTGAAGCTTATAACCGCAGCGTAGGATTACTACGTGAGGATTATAAGCAAAAAGTAACGTAGCCAATTTTTCAAATTAAACGAGTCTACACCATTCCTTCAGCGTTTTTGTTCTTCTTATAATATACTTCCGAAACATATCTTTTCCCGCCGCTACCGCGTTTTAGCTGCACAACGATATCTACAACGGTTAAAATATACTTCTTTACTTCTTCAGGCGGCATACCGAGATCAGCTTGCATAACCATAAGCTTTAACTGCTCAATTGCCATAGCAGGACTATCAGCATGCAGTGTCGATATTGAACCAGGGTGACCGGTATTAATAGCACGCAAAAAACTAAAAGCTTCTTTACCTCGAAGCTCACCGACTATAATTCTATCCGGTCTTAAACGCAAACAGGCTTCTATTAAATCTTGAGTAGCAACATTTGCTCGCCCCTGTCCTCCTTTGGAAGCAAGTAAATGCACTCTGTTAGGATGGCTTGATAGTACAACCTCACGAGCATCTTCTACAGTAATTAATCTTTCTATTGCAGGTATTTCAGTAAGTGCCGCATTTGTAAAAGTAGTTTTACCGGTTGAAGTACCGCCGCTAATTATGATATTTTTCTTTGAAACAACTGCATGTCTAATAAATTCTTTAATCTTTTTTTCAGCTAAGAAATTATTTAAAATTACTGCATCTTCATCTACTAAACTCTCTGTTGCAGTTTCATCAAATGCCCCCATTTTAGCGTACTCGTCTAAAGTTAAATTCATACCGCTAGGCTTTCTGATAGAATAAATGATTTGTCCTATTTCACAAGCAGGAGGAAATACTATTTGAATACGGTAACCATTTGGTAAAGTTGCAGAAAGTAAAGGCTTTTCTTCTGAAATCATCTGTTCGGTAGATTGAGCAACTAAACGTCCTAATGAAAGTAGATGTTCGCTATCCAGTTCCGGTATTTGCTTAGAGTATATATCGCCTTTCTTTTCAACCCATACTTCTCCAGGCTTATTAACCATAATTTCATTAATACCATCTTCAGCAAATAAATTTTTAAAAGGAAGTAAAAACGTCTCTAAGGCTGCGAATTCTTCATTCATTTCATTACCTTCGATTTTAATAAAACGGCTTTTGGGAATGTATAATCCTTATTAACGTATATTCTAACCGGCGTACCTTGATTAACCGTCGTTGTCGGCTTAAACTGCTGCTGAGTTATCATATTTTGTACAACATTTGTAACATCCGTAAAAGCTTGAGTAGAAGCTTGCTGTGCTTGCGTCGGAGTTGATGCTATAGACGTAGTAGTAAGCAAACTTGAAGCTGCCGTATTAACTGCCTGTACTAACGTAGATAATCTCTGATCGGCAGTATTTGCTGACGAAGGATCTTGCGCTGTTGTACATGCTTGAGTCATAGTAGTATAAGCAGTCGAAGTTTTATCGGTAATAGCAGCAAGTACGTTAGTACAAATTGTAACTATCCTAGTATTTGCATCCATCGAGGTATTAGCTGCAATAGTTTGAGCAGTATTTAATAATTGTGTGGCTGTAGCACTATTAGTTGCTGCAGCTTGCGAGTCTATAGGAGGCGGCACCAACTTATCAAGGACTTTAGCAAGACCTATATTAAAGCCGGATTGTAAAACCGCATTTGCAAATTGTTCTTTATATTTATTATCGACTCTTCCTTGTATCCCCGGTCTACCTAAATTATCGACCGCAGGTGAATCAAATTCTATAGTATAACCGTTGGTTAAATCTATTCTATCCCATATTATAGCAACTCTACCGTAACTGTCTGATGAAGTTGAGGTTGCATATTTACCGAATATTTTTGATCCTTTCGGTATCAATATAACTTTATCTTTCTCAGAAAATACGTCTCTACTAATAATGGCTCTTATTTCACCGCCGAGATCACTATTTATTGCCGTCTCAAGCACTGCATCAATTAATTTACCGCGTCCGAGAACCAAAGACATATCACCGCGATCTTTAAATGTTGCTTCTGCCGTAATCTGTTCCGGTGTTTTTTTAGGCTCTACACCACCAACCAACACTATAGATGATTTTCTTTTTGCTTCACGACGTTTCTTCTCTTCATCGCTCTCAACTAGCGTTCCTGAGGTCGAAGGCAACGAAACCGGCGGCAATGGAAGCGTTTTGTCTTTATTCTCTTCTACAGGAGTAGTAGGAGGTAAAACCGGTGGAACTTCTACTACCGGAGGAGGAGGCGGTGGGGGAGCGGTGGGCGTCTCAAGCTTAGGCGGATCAGGTAACTTTGGAATCTCCGGAATATTATCCTCAACATCCGTAACAGGTTTTACAATATTACTCGGCACCTGAGTCTCCGGTATCTCTTCTTTTTTAGTACCGAAAAAAAGAGTATAAAAAATATATATAAAAATACCGCAAATTACAACTACTATTGCAATACTCTTATTAAAGCTAACTGAAACTTTTGATAATTCTCTTTGTACTTCAGGCGAATCTGCTCCTGATAAAGAACCGGTATTATTATTATTATTATTTTGCTCTTCAGCCATATCTAAATTATATTAGTTAAAGTGTTTTTGTTATTATTAAAAAAGTTGTCATACCGTGGCTTGTCTCTATATAGTGTACGGACGTTTAGGATGTCATTCCACACGAACAAGCTTTCATGAGAACGACAGTGATCCTACTAAAACCTTGCCATGCAATTACTGTTTTTCTTAGGATAGTAAAATTTAATTACATATACTAAATCCCTTTCGTTACCCATCATAAGTTCCGTAGAAGCGATATCAAATTCATATGTTCTTTTATTAGTTATAATAGTCATATTTGTACGAATATCTTTTTCAAGGGGTTTTATAAATAATCTATTTGCCAGAGGAGTTATTTTCCACGCATAAGCATCCCCAAGAATTATATTTTGGATTTCTTCGTTTTTAGCAAATTCTATATGCGATTGAAAGCCAAAATGCAGAACTAACAAATAAACTTCATTTGGATTATATATATAAGTTTTTATCCTATTATCTTTAGTTATAGATAAATCATCTACATAATAATTATTACTACTATTACTACATGGATCATCTTCTATAAGAGGACATTTAGCTTGAGCTATAAAACTACTAAATAATACAAAAACTAAAAAACAAAATCTAACTATTGTCATCGTCTACCCTATATCCGTTAACTTGGAATCCTACCGGATTTATATCAAGTTCTGAACCTGTTAATTGCATAGGCACGTAAGCATAACTTACTACCGCTATTTTATTATAAACTAATTGGCTTCCTGATGTTTCATTTACGGAAAATCTAACTATATATTTATCTGCTGCGATTTTTGACCATGATTTTATTACTAAAAATGTAGTATTATCTTCTTTATATTTTAAAGTAGGATCAAAATCTTTATTTCTTATATAGCCAAGATAATTATAATAAACACCGCTTGTTGAAAATAATCTTATTGTCGTACGAGCTAAAGTAGTAAAATCAACCGGATTATATGTTTCCCGTGCCGTTATATATTTCTTTATAAAATACCTTGTAAGCGACTCATCCGCCGTTAATACCGGTGATGAAATAGGTTCTACCACCGAGGCACGTCCGGTATTACTATTAAGCTGAATAACAAAAGGATCAAACTGTTTAGATTTTACTACAAATGCTATTACTAAAGTTGATATAACCACAAAAATGGTTAGTAGTATTATTAATATGATAAGTAAGTTACGTTGAACAATTAACTTATCAGATCGCTCTTCATACCAATTCTGAGTAATTTTTAAAGGATTAGCCGATTTAATACTTTCTTGATTTTGTGTATCGCCTGAACCGCTTTGCGAGTTATTACTTGATTTAAAGAAGCCAAATATATTATTCATATCAAAGGTATTTTTATTATTACATTGTTATTGTGTAAAACTATTGCTTTTATGCTATATTTACTGAATTAACCGGTCTTCTTATACAAGGATTTACGCTTAAACTCGATCCATCATCTATATCAGCAGAAACGCACGGGCTTTTAATTTCATAAGGAGCTGAAGGGGTACATGACAACAATTGAGAAAGCATAATTAATACTAATAAAAACTTTAATGATTTTAACATTCTAATTATACATTATTAAATTATCTTGTTACTGTTTTAAAATTACCTTACTATACAACAGTTCACAAGCATTTTTTGAAAAAATCTATTTATAAATATTAAAAAGATTGTCAACTAATGCGAATAGCGAATTATACTCAAATGATTTGGAGAATTGGAATGTAAAACGAGGAGCAAACACGCACAGCCTATACTTAATAGGTGAGCATGTGAGTTCCACGAAGTTTTGCAGAACCGATTCTTCAAAGCAGAATGAGTATACAATAATAACTATCATCAATAATTATTATTGTATAATTTTAATTTATAATTTATTTATTTTAATTTTAAAGTTAAATAATATTTGGTATTGTAGCAACAATATAAACTTATTTTATAGCTTAAATAATATTAAATTAACAAATCATAATCATATTATAATAATTATGATAGACTTAAAACAAAATAAAATTAGCTATTAATCTAATAAATGCGAATAGCGAATTACTTTGTAATTTGTTATTGACGATAGTAATTATGGACCCATTAACCAAAGCAATACAAGAATATATCAAATCCGGCGAATATTTTATTGATGCAAGAAAATGGTATAATTTTAAGTATATCTTACCGTTAAGTCATAGAAGTCTTCTACTTTTAATATGCACGATTTTTACCTTATTATTCACCTTAATTTGTATAAATATCGATATATTGCTACCAATAAACGAAAAAGTAAGTTATTTAATAAAAGATGATGCCGAAAAACAAGCTACCGTTACTAATACTAAACATTCGTCATTAGCAAATCCTTATATTTCCGTTGCAAATATTATGCTTCAGAATTATGTAAAACAACGAGAAGAATATAATTATGATATATTAAAAGAACAATTTACCTTTATCAAAAATGCTTCTACGAGTATTGTTTATATGCAATTTGCTAATTTTATGAATATTGATAACCCATTATCACCGGTCATAAGATATCAAAAATTATATAAACGCTCAATTAATATATTATCAATTAACAATATAAATGATAATGAGGCAGTTGTTACTTTTGAATCATTGGCAAAGAACAGTACGGGTGAAATCTTAGAAAATATGCTGTGGGAATCAAGGATAGGGTTTATAATGGATTCTATAGGTATAAATATATCGCCGGATACAGCATTTAATTTTACCGTTACTAGTTACAAGCTAAAATTATTAAGGAATAAAAATCAGAAATAATATGAAGAAACTAATAATATTTAGTACTTTTATACTACTTACATTAAATGTCTTTGCTCTTACTACATCACGACCTTTAGGTCGAGACCCACGTCTAAGAGTTATGACTTATAACCCTGACGATGTTTTTAAATTTACAGGATATTACGGCTATCAAGCAAGTATCGAACTAGCAAGAGATGAGGAAATAGTAAGTATTTCTATGGGAGATACTACTTCATGGCAAATAGTGCCTGCCGGTCATAGGATTTTCATCAAACCGATGGAACCGGATGCTACTACTAATATGACTTTAATTACTAATAAACGGACTTACTTCTTTGAACTATATGCCGCAGAAACACTCGATATGCGTGCCCCTGAAATGGTCTTTAACGTAAAGTTTCTTTATCCGGATGACGAAAATGACAATATGAGCGGTCATATGCAAACTTTTTCTGCTTCCTTGGCAAGTCCTGATCTTACTCATCCTGAAAAATATAACTTTAATTACTATATTAGCGGCAGCGAAGCAATAGCTCCTATTAAAATTTTTGACGACGGCGAGTTTACCTATCTTCAATTTAGGGATAAAAACGCTGAAATTTCCGGTATTTTTGCCGTAGATGATTCACTTCGAGAATCTTTAGTAAATTATCGCCTTGCTCAAGATAATCCTAATATGGTAATTCTTGAACAGGTTTTTCCTAAGCTCGCTATACGTAAGGGCAAAAAAGTCACATGCGTATTTAATCAGTCTTTCAAAGAGTACTAGTAATGTCGCATTTAATATATTTCTTTGCCTTGATTTTACTAACTAACGGCTTATTTATAATGCTTACAAGCCGTAATTATATTCATAAAATTATCGGGCTTGGGATCTTTCAAAGTTCGGTATTAGTATTTTATTTAAGTCTTGGAAAAATTAAAACAGGCGGTGTACCTATTTTACAAGAGGGTATCACTACTTACACTAGCCCTTTGCCTCATGTATTAATGTTAACTGCTATAGTAGTTGGGTTTGCTACTCTTAGTGTAGCTTTAAGTTTAATATATCAAATTTATAAACATTTTGGTACAATATCAGAAAGTGAAATTAATTTTGATAAATGATTTTCTCAACTATGTCATTCCTCTATTCGATTATGTCATTCTTGCCGTCCTTTATGTCATTCCCGCTTTCGCGGGAATGACATCGGCTCCATGCAACAATGCCTCACGGAAATGACATAAATATAAGTTTTGAATAAAGTTCCATGATCCTAGCTAACCATTTCCCTATCATACAAATATTACTTCCTTTATTCGGGGCTTTACTCTCAATAATATCTTTTCGCTTTACTACCTTTGCACGAGTAATTACTACAGTTTGCATTTTATCTAGCCTTTTGGTCAGTATTTATGGATATAGCATTATACAAAATACGGAACTATCTTACACCATGGGAGAATGGAGTTCAAAAATAGGAATAGAATATCGACTAAATTCGTTAAACCAAGCTATTATTATTTATCTTAATCTTGTCTTATTATTCTTTTTAGTTTTTTGTCATAAGATTACTAATCAAACAATCTTAAAATATATTAACAACAATAGAAAATCTTTATTTTACGGTATATTATTATTTGCTCACACCGGCTATTTAGGAATGATTGCTACTCACGATTTCTTTAACCTATATGTATTTATAGAGATTTCGGCACTTAGTAGCTATGTCTTAATAGCACAAGGGGCTAATCCAAAATCTTTAATTGGAGCTCTTGATTATTTAATCATGGGTAGTATCGGTGCAACTCTTATTCTTATATCTATAGGATTTTTACTAAGCATTACGGGCAGCTTAAATATGTACGATGTTGCAGCTTATTTGCAAGAACATCCTAATTCTCGTATAACTACTATAGCTATCGGTTTTTTCTTAATAGGTGCTATTTTAAAAACAGCTTTTTTCCCTATGCATTTTTGGATGATGAGAGCTTATAATAACACGGCTTCAGTTATTTTAGTATATTTAGCAGGGATTTCTACTATAATAGGAATATATATAATATATAAATTTACTTATATTATTATAGGCTATGAGACAATTAAAACAGCTATTACAAATTTTATAAGACCTACCGCTTTAGCTACTCTTATTATGGCCCCGTATTTTGCTTACCAGGCAAAAGACTTCAAGAATATTATAATTTATTCATGTTTTACTCAAATAGGTTATGTATTCCTATTATATGTTACCGGGGGCGGTATAATACTTTTACCAAGCTTATTACTTGCAGATAGTATAAATAAAATAGCTCTTTTCTTGATAGATGCTTATAATGAAAGCTATAAAAGAAATCCTAACAAAGTTTTAATAATAATTGTTATTATTTGCAGCTGCGGCTTACCTATCAGCCCGTTATTTTTTATCAAAGTAAATATTCTTGAATTATTATTAACGCAAAATCTACTATTAGATTTTGTTATAATTTTACTCAGCTCCGTAGGATCATTATTTTACCATTATAAAATGGTGAAAGTTATTTTTTGGAAGAATTAATTAACCTTTGACATTCTGGTACAATATATTATAATTAACTAGACAACAGACCAGTTAATTATATGTATAATTCTATTACAGCCTTCGATGCTAAAACTCATTTTTCTAAATTATTAGATCGTGCTAGTAAAGGCGAAGAAATTCTAATTACCAGAAGAGGGAAAGTAGCGGCCAAAATTGTTCCAATCAATACAGAATATGATATTGAAACTTCAAGAATAGCAGCAATCAGACTCCGCAAACTTGCTAAAGAAATTAATTTACAACCTTCTGATTTTGAAGAGTGGTTAAATTATAAAAATGAAGGTAAAAAGTAAAAATGTCACCTTTTGTTTTAGATTCCTCAGTAACTCTTTCATGGTTTATGCCTGATGAAACAGCAAATTTAGAAATATTAGATAAAACTGTAGCAGGAAAAGCAATTGTCCCTGCTATTTGGGGGCTTGAGATAGGAAATATTTTATTATGTGCTGAACGTGCAGGACGTCTTACAACAAAACAACGTCATCAAGCAATTTATACTCTCAAAGATATATACATCAAAATTGATCAAACAACTTTAGAGCATACCTGGCTTGAAACAATGGACATAGCAACACAATACGGATTAACTCTTTATGACGCTAGCTATTTGGAATTAGCATTACGTTATGGAATACCTATAGCAACACTTGATAAATCCTTAAAGCGAGCAAGCAAGATTGCAGGAATTATCACGATTTAAACACCTGTTTAGCTTATCATGATTATACAATTTACTACTCCGAGTCTCTTAATCTTATCAACTTTGCTAGTTGGTGCATTAAATTTAACAAGTCCGTATGCCACTAGTAAAGATAGTTTTATACGTAATTTCTTACTTATTATTATCGCTATTTTTTTCTTCGGTAATATTTTAATTATTGATTGGTTATTTTTAAAAGGTATCAGAGCAGGATTTGAATTTAATATATTTGCTAATTATTCCATAGGTTTTTATCTTGAACCTTTAGGGCTTATATTCTTGAGCTTAATAGGCTTTTTATGGATTTGTGCTTTACTTTACACTCCACAATATCTTGCTATTAATAATATAGAACACTCTTCTAGATTCTTATTGTTCTTTAACTTAACTATTCTGATCGGAGTTTTAATTGCTTTATCTAGCAATTTGTTCACGATGTTTATTTGCTATGAGCTTTTAACTATTTCTACTGCTTTTTTGGTAGGGCATACCAAAAATAATATAGTACTTAGCGGGTTATACAAATATCTAAAAATTCTGATGATTTCTGCCACAATATTATTTTTACCGGCAGTGATAATTATTTATGCTAAAACCGGTAACGGAGATTTTGCAAGCGGTAGTCTAGTAGAAAATTATTTTTCTAAAAACCAATCAATTATTTTATTATTAATGTTTATTTTTGGAATTGCCAAAACTGCAATTTTTCCGGTACATTCGTGGCTTCCTGCCGCTATGGTTGCACATTACCCCGTTAGTAGTTTACTGCATGCCGTAATAGTGGTTAAAACCGGATTATTTTGTATTTACAAAATCCTATTATATATATTCGGTTTATCATATTTACAAAGGGTATTTGCCGAGTTTAACTGGTTAATTTTTATACCGATAGTAAGCATATTTTACAGCTCAATCAAGGCACTAGGCACGGATAATATCAAAAAAATACTTGCCTATTCTACTATGAATCAACTAAGCTTAGCATTGCTTAGTGCTTTCATGTTAACGCCTAAAGCACTCGGGGCTGCAATCTTACATTTAGTTTCACATTCTTTTACAAAAATCTGCTTATTTTATAGTATGGGAAGTATTTATAGTTTAAAGAAAACCGATCAAGTACAGGCTTTACATGGTACATTCAAAGAATTTCCTTTAATTTCTTTTATTATATCTATCTCTTCATTATCACTCATCGGTATACCTATCTTTAGCGGATTTATTAGCAAATTCTCAATATTACTTGTCGCAAGCGAGCAGAATCAAATCATCGTTATGATTGTCGTAATAGCTAGTAGTATATTCTCAAGCCTTTACCTTCTCAAAATATTAAGCTCTATTTACAAACCTTCTTTGATAGAATCCAGCGTAACAAAGCTACTTCCCTATTCCATGCGAATCAGCATAATAATTTGTGCTTTAGCTATAACATTATTTTACTTTATTCAAATCTTAATCAGAGAATTTTTAGCTTATATTACATGAAACATATTTACATAATTTACGTATAATCATATAATATGTAAATATGGTAATTATTTTTAAGGATAAATATGGCACAAATTATTAGAGCAACAGAAGTTGTACGATCTTTTTCGGATATTATGAATAGAGTTTACTATAAAGGCGAGAGCTTTGACGTTCAAAAAGGTAATAATATTATAGCAAGAATTACGCCTGCAGAAACCAAGCCTTCTATAGCAGTAAGGGACTTAGAGGAAGCCTTTAAAAATGGCCCCCACCTTGATCCTGAAGATGCTGATCAATTTCTGAAAGATATCGAAGAAATAAGACGCAACACCAGAATAGACATTAAAAAATTATATCAAAAATGGGATTAATAATTGATACCTCAATATTTATAGCTTTAGAAAGAGGGAAAATAACTACTAAAGCTTGGTCAAATTATGATAAAGCTTTTATCAGTCCTATTACATTAACGGAATTGTTAATGGGAATTGATAGAGCAGATAACGACAATAGGCGTATAAAACGTTTAGATTTTATAGAGTACGTAAAAATCTTATTTACTATATTACCTTTTGGCATCGAAGAAGCATATACATACGCCCGCATTATTCATAATTTGTATAAAACAAATATCACTATCGGTACTCATGATTTACTAATTGCTGCAACGGCAATTACAAATAATTTTCCAATACTAACTCTAAATGTAAAAGACTTTAAAAGGATTCACGGGCTAGAAGTGTTAACAGTTTCTTCTAAAGATTAAAATGTTTATTCAAAACACCCAATTTGCATTTTCGCTAGCTAATTTTGAACTTGCTTTTGACCTTAGCTCTCAAAATCAATTAATAGCTTTAGCATTCTTAATTGTTACCGCTATCTTAAATCTTTATACAATTTCTCAAAATAGAAAATTTGAGACGCTAATAGGTAGTTTATACTGTTTATCCTCTATTATATGTGTATTTGCAGCTGATTTTATTTCCATGATCATTTTGCTTGAATTCATGACGATTTGTGCCTGCATAATTATTTTTTGTGACCAATTAAAGATAAAACCGGTACGCCAATATTTTCTTACGCATTTATTCAGTAGCGGGTTAATTTTAATCGGCATGACTCTTCTAATTCAAACAACAGGTAATACAGCTTTTATTTCCTTAACTGAGTTAGTATACAATGCTGAATTACCGGCAATATTCATACTTGCAGGTTGTTTGATTAATGCCTCAGCTATTTTTGTAAACGGATGGGTTGTTAATTGCTATCCTATAGCTTCAAGTAGCGGTGTTGTATATTTAATTAGTTTTACTACTAAAGTTACTTTAATTATCATTTTAAAATTATTTAGCGGTCTTGAGATACTTAAGTTTTTTGGAATATCAATGATCATTTACGGGTTAGTATTTTCTCTAATTGAGAAAAACCTTAAACGATTGATATGTTATCTTACCGTATCACAGCTTGGTTTTATATTAACGGCTATTAGTATAAACTCACCTAGTATTGCTTATCTTATTACAAGCTTTATATTCATACATATATTATATAACGGACTATTTGCTTTATGTTTCACTTATATAGAAGATGAGTACGATATTAAAAATTACCAAGATCTTAAAACCGCCACCAATCCTATTTTACTAATTGGATTTATAATTAGTATATTAATATATACCTCTATGCTGCCTATTAGCTCTTCTTATATCAAAGATGAAATAGCTAATATTTTAAACGAAAATAATGTAATGCTATTTTCCAAGATAGTAACTTGTACCGTGTTATTTGGGTTGTTGTTGGAAAGTATAGGTAATTTGTCATACCGCGACTTGATCGCGGTATCCAGAAAAAAAATAAGCAATGATAATAAATATTTATGGATACCGCGATCAAGTCGCGGTATGACAAGTGTGGTTTACCTCTCTTTCTGCATCATAACTTTATGCGTATGTTTATTCTATCCTGTTCAAATATCACATATTGCTAACTTCAAGCTAGTCATTCCTGCAATCTCGCTATTATTAGCTTTAATATTTAGAAAAATACCACGTATTTCAACAGCAGACATCAATCTTGACTTATACCAATATATTGAAAAACTTATATATTTTAGTATCGATAAATATAAAGAAACGGCAGACAATAATGAAGATGCGGAAGAATATCTTAATTTTAAAGTTATTTGGGGTAATATTTTAAGTAAAATATCTGCTTGGCATAATCAGCAAACTGCTATATTTATTGTATTATTTCTATTAATTAGTTTGATTTTAACATTGCAATATTAATAACATATGAAACCACCAATAACAGATAAACAAAATTACAGCTTTGAGCTTCATGGACAAACAATACACGATGATTATCACTGGTTGCGTGATCCTAAATGGCCAAAGGTAAAAGACTCTAAAATTTTAGATTATTTAAAAGCCGAGAATAAATATACCGAAAATTTCTTTGCCGATCTGCAAAAGGATAAGGAAAAGATTTTTGAAGAATTAAAAGGACGGATCAAATTAGATGATGAATCGGTTTATGTTAAGAAAAAAGATTATTACTATTATACAAGAGTAGAGGGGGATAAAAATTATCCGATATATTGCAGAAAACATAATAATATTAATGCTCCTGAAGAAGTAATATTAGATGCTAACCTTCTTGCTCCAAACGGTGGTTTTACCGATGTTGCCAAAGTTGCAATGTCACCTGATCAAAATCTAATGGCTTATAGCGTTAATTTTACAGGTAACGAAAAATACGATATCAAAATATATAATCTTAAAGAACAAGAATACCTATCTGATAATGTAAAGGATATTGCTCCTACTATAATTTGGCATGAAAAATTAAACGGCTTTTTCTATATTACTATTAATGAGAATCAACGTTGGGATAAAGTAATGTTTCATCGTTTAGGTGAAGATGTTTCTCAGGACAAATTAATATTCGAGGTAAAAAACCCTCTTCATTTCATTAGTAGCAAGAAATCAGCAAGTCGTGAATATATTTTTATAAACTCAGGTGATCATAATGAAAATGAAATTTACGTAATTTCTATGCAGGATGATAATTTCACTCCTAAACTAGTACGACCTGCACAAAATAAAATATTCTATGAAATAGAACATGAAGGCGATTATTTTTATATTAAAACTAATTATAAAGCTAAAAATTTCCATGTTGTAAAGCTGCCGGTAAATAATTTTGAAAACACTAGCCTAGATGATATTTATATTAAAGAAGAACAGGATAAATATTTAAAAAGCTTTGATATTACAAGTAATTATTTAATCTTAAATTATCGTGACCAAGGTTTACCGCTAATTAAAATAAAGCGATTCAAAAATCTACAAGAAAAAATAATTCATTTTCCCGATGAAAGTTTCCAAGCAAGTAGTTTTTCTACAAACTTTGAGGAAGACGATATCAGAGTAAATTACTCTTCTCTAGCAAGACCAAGTACCACTTATAGCTACGATTTTGACAGCAATAAATTAACGATATTAAAGCAGCAGGAAATACCTTCAGGCTTTAATCCGAAGGAGTATAAAGTAGAGAGAATATTTGCAGATAGTGATGACGTAAAAGTACCGATTACTTTATTCTACAAAAAATCTTTATTTAAAAAAGACGGCTCAAACTCTTTATATCTAATGGGGTACGGAGCTTACGGGATTAGCATGCCTGTCAATTTTAGAAATACGGCAGTAACGCTTGCCGATCACGGCTTTATTTACGCGGTTGCTCATATTAGAGGCGGCGATGATCTAGGTCATGATTGGTATGAAGCAGCGAAGTTTTTAACCAAAAAAAGCACCTTTGAAGATTTCATAGCTTGTAGTAGAACTTTAATTAAAGAGAAATATACAAGCAAACAAAATATAGTCATAATGGGCGGTAGTGCCGGCGGTATGCTAATCGGTTATGTACTTAATGAAAAACCGGAAATCTATAAAGCGGCAATCGCTCATGTACCGTTTGTAGACGTGCTGAGTACCATGCTTGATGAGAGTTTACCGCTAACTCTCTTGGAATATAATGAGTGGGGTAATCCGAAAGAAAAAGAATATTTTGAATATATTAAATCTTATTCTCCTTATGATAACGTAAAAGAACAAAACTACCCTGCTCTATTCATTACTTGCGGTATATCCGACCCACGTGTAGGTTACTGGGAACCTGCTAAATGGGTAGCAAAATTACGAGAGCTAAAAACGAACAATAACCCATTATTATTAAAAATAAATATGGATACAGGACATACCGGTTCTACCGGCCGTTTTGATTATCTGAAAGAAACAGCTGACGAATTAGTATTTATTTTTAGAGTGTTTAATGTGGAAATTTAAGAGGTATATGTCATTCCCGCGTAGGCGGGAATGACATAGTAACAATTACCCAATATAAAAACAATGCATAAAAATTATCTAGAACAATTACAAAAATTACCGATTACTTTAATTTTACTAATTAGCTTAATTTGCTGTATTGGTTTCATTGTGCTTTATTCTGCAGCAAATAGCAATTTGCAGCCTTGGGCTTACAAACAAATTATAAATTTTTGTATATTCTTGCCTTTAGCTATTATTATTGCATTAATTGATTTGCGGATAATCTTTAGGTTATCGTATATCTTTTATTTTTGCGTACTGGCTTTACTAGTAGCCGTGGAGCTTTTCGGCTCAACTGCCATGGGCGGTAAAAGATGGATCGATATCGGTATAGTTAAACTTCAACCTTCCGAACCGATAAAAATCGCTGTTGTATTAATGCTTGCTAGATATTTCCATTCACTAACAATTGACGATCTTACAAAACTTCATAAAGTTATTATACCGATTATAGGAGTTTTAATACCGGCTTTTCTAATCATTAGAGAGCCAGATCTCGGTACAGGGATGATTGTTTTAATTGTTTCGGCAATTATATTTTTTGCAGCAGGTTTTAGAATAAAATATTTTATAATACTAGGCCTTGCTACTCTTGTTAGCCTGCCTATTGCTTGGAATATGATGTATGATTATCAAAAAAAACGGGTGATGGTTTTTTTAGATCCGGAACATGATCCGCTCGGTGCTAGCTATAATATTATTCAATCCAAAATCGCTATAGGTTCAGGTAGCTTATTTGGACGTGGTTTAAATCAAGGTAGTCAAAGCCATTTAGATTTTCTTCCCGAACATCAAACCGATTTTATCTTTGCTACCTTTGCTGAAGAATTCGGCTTTATAGGAGGAATGTTTTTATTAATATTATATTTTGCACTTATAACTATTTCTTTATTAATTGCCGCAAATTGCCGAGAGATTTTTAGTAAATTAATGGTAATAGGTATCACTTCAATTTTATTTAGTCACGTATTTATTAATATAGCTATGGTGATGGGCTTACTTCCCGTAGTAGGCGTACCCCTGCCGTTTATTTCTTACGGCGGAACAATGATTGCATCTATGCTAATCGGTTTTGGACTTGTGATGAATGCTCAGGTACACGGACATACCGCTTTAAACTAGATTCAATTATATCTGTAAAAAATACGGTATTATTTAATTGGTCACAACAAATTAATAATAAGCTGCATTTTCTTATTTATCGTATAAAGCGAAATTTCCTATTGACTTTTATATAAAACAGTATAGATTTCTTTACAAATTAACTTTTATAAAGAAATTATGCTAGGCTACAAAAAGGAGCAAAGAAGCTTAACAAGAGAGGATAAAGAAAGTATAGCTTTTTTATGTATAGGAACGTTTTTAGAATACTTCGATTTGATGTTATATATTCATTTAGCAATTTTATTAAATGAATTATTTTTCTCTCCTAATAATTCTTTGTCTGATTTTCTTATAACTTCTTTTGCTTTATGTTCAACTTTTATTTTTAGACCTATAGGAGCTATAATTATTGGTTGGATAGGTGATAATATAGGTAGAAAGCCTACAATTATTTTGACTGCCCTACTAATGTCCATTTCTTGTATTACAATTGCTATTTTACCTCCATATGCTCAAATAGGAGTCACTGCTTCATGGATAGTTATATTATGCCGAATAGCCCAAGGCATGTCATCTATGGGGGAAATAGTGGGAGCGGAATTGTATCTTACTGAAAAGCTTAATCCCCCAATACAATACCCTGCTGTTGCTGTGATATCAATTTTTGCGAGCGTTGGTTCTGCAGTTGCTTTAGGAATAGCTTGTTTGGTTACTTCTTTTGATTTTAATTGGCGTATTGCTTTTTGGTTTGGTGCAGGAATAGCGTTTGTCGGATCATCTGCTAGAACTAGACTACGAGAAGCACCAGAATTTGCCGATGCAAAACTTCAACTACAAAAAACTTTAGAGCAAGTTAAATTAGATAAAAAATTACTTCAAAATAATATAATATGGACAATGAAAACTAACAAAAAAACCATTTTATCTTTATTCTTGATACAATGCATATGGCCTGTATGTTTTTACATAGCTTATATTTTGTGCGGTAACATTTTAAAAACTAACTTTGAATATAGTGCTGCAGATGTTATAAGACAAAATTTTTATGTTTCAATGGTTTATTTACTAGGATTAACATTTTTAACTTATTTAAATTATAAAATATATCCGTTGAAAGTTCTTAAAGTGCAATTATACATGTACTTTATTTTTAGCTTAACCAGCCCATACTTATTGAACCACGCAAGTTCTGTAACTGAGATTTTTATAATCCAAATTCTTACCATGTTACTTAGACCTGATATATCTTCAGCAATACCTATATTTTTTAAACATTTTCCTATATTTAAGCGTTTTAGAGCAACTAGCTATATTTTTGCTATAGTCCATGCTTTAATGCATATAATAAATACGTGTGGTCTTATGTATTTAGTAAAAATTTGTGGTAATTGGGGATTAGTTATCATAACAATTCCAATAGGTGTAGGTTATATATTTGGATTAGATCATTTTATAAAATTAGAAAAAGAGGTTGGAAATTATCCTAAAGAGCCATTTGTAAATTATACCCAAAAGACTGTTGTATAATATGTAAATATTGAAAACAGAGTTGTATGATTTTACTTTGTACAATTGGTATTTCCAAATACATAGCTAAAGTCACAAAATTTGCTAAAGTCTCTTCAATAATCTTTTTCGCTTTCTCAGGTGATTTAGCTCCCAAAGTTTGGATGTTATGTATACGATCAAATAATTTTATGAGTGCAGTATCATATCTTTTTTGTCTAACTAGCAAATTCAGACTTTCCTCACTACTTATTTTTCCGTAAGGTTTGATTCTAGTTAAACCCTCTACGTGCTTTGCAACTTCTAGCCCAAAAATGGTGGTTATTACTTCTTCGGTAAGTTCTGTATCTTCAATAGTATCGTGAAGCAGTGCGGCTTGCAGCATAATAGCGTTATAGAGCTTAGGTACTTCTTCGGCTACAAATTCAGCAAACATATAAGCCACTTCGATCGGGTGAGAATAATAAGGTTCACCCGATTTACGCATTTGAGAGCCGTGATATTTGCGGGCGTAGTAGATACCTTTTTTAATTTCCTCTATAATCAACAGGGTTTTTTACTTTAGTGTTTAAATATTCAAGTTTATCAAGTAATTTTTTACCATAAACACAAATTTCAAACTTTTCTTTCCAAGAGCTTAAACCTTCCATAAAAAGTTATTTTATTTATATTAATAATAGTTGATTACAATTATAGTAAAAATTTAAAAATTGTAATAATAAATAGCTTTTTAATCCTTTAGTATTTTAACAACTATTATTCTGTTTTATTAGTTGCTTTAGCTTCTTGTTCCTGCTGTAATTTATACTCTGCTACTTTTTCTTCTACGTAATTTAAAAAGAAATAAGTAAAAGTTAAAAAACTAGTAAGAATAATAGCAAAAGTTATTAATATTAATTTAAGCTCTTTCCTTGCATTTTCAGCTTTTAAACGCTTTTCTTCCTCTTCATCAATATAAGATTCAGAGGTTAAAATTTCTTCTTCTTTATTGTCCATATTTTAACTCTTTAAAATTAACTTATATATGAATGATAGAGCTTAATTATCACCTGAGAGAAGTAATCTATAGCAGTAATTAAAATAAGTCAATAACTATAATTGTTGATTGTAATAATCATATATTTAATAAATCCTCTTTCCCTAAAAATACTGCACGTTCTATTTGACGACGTTTAACAAGTCCTTCTAGTTTTTAACATAGACCCAATAAGCGCGATTCATATATGGATTTAGTAGCAGACGGAGTTTTTAACTAGAGAAGAATTTTTGCGTAAGGAAACACAATTAAAAGAACGTCAATACGAATCAAACGAGTTAATTAAAAATTATGACGTAGTAGATGACAAGTTATCTAAAAAACTTCTAGATTTTATAAATGTAACGACAAATGCGTATGAAACTTTTAAAGGTTCGACAATTGCCGAAAAAAGGAAATTTTTAAATTTGGCTTTCCTGTTCAATGAACTTGAAAAAGTAGCCAACTGTACGGAATGGCTCCCCGGGCCGGATTCGAACCAGCGACCGAACGGTTAACAGCCGTTTGCTCTACCACTGAGCTACCGAGGAATAATTTTAGATAACTTCTTATAACAAATCTTTTCTATAACGTCTAGCGTTTTCTTTATATAAAATAAAAAAAATTAATACAGATCAAGCGATAAAAAATTACTCATCACCTATTTTTAAAGCAGCAATAAAGGCAGATTGCGGGATTTCGATATTACCGTACTGTCTCATTCTCTTTTTACCTGCTTTTTGCTTCTCAAGAAGCTTACGCTTACGGGTTATATCACCGCCGTAACATTTAGATAATACGTCTTTACGCAGGGCTTTAATAGTCTCACGGGCAATAATACGGCTACCTATACTTGCTTGAATTGCTATATCGATTTGCTGTCTTGGTATCAAGTCCTTTAATCTTACACATAACGTCCTACCCCTCTGCGCGGCACGAGAGCGATGTACGATTGTCGATAACGCATCAACCGCCTCACCGTTAACCAAAATTCCAAGTTTAACAAGCTCGGAAGGTTCATAAACATCCATTTGCCATTCAAAACTTGCATAACCTTTAGAGCAGCTTTTTAAACGATCGTAAAAATCGTAAACTATCTCATTTAACGGTAATTTATAAACTATTCTAGCCCTGTTTGCTATGTAGCTATGATCTAGCTGCACTCCCCTTTTTTCAGTACAAAGCGATAATACTGCACCTAAAAACTCATCAGGTACCATTATAGTTGCCTTAATCCATGGCTCTTCCATTGACTCGATTTTGTGCAAATCAGGTAAATCTGCGGGGTTATGAATTTCCAAGCTCTCACCATCCCGCATATAAATTTTATATACCACACTTGGTGCGGTAGTAATTAAATCTAAATCAAACTCCCTACTTAAACGTTCCTGAATTATCTCTAAATGTAGTAACCCTAAAAAGCCGCACCTAAAGCCTACTCCGAGTGCTGAGGAGCTTTCCATTTCATATTCAAAGCTGGCATCATTAAGGCGCAATTTAGCAAGCGAATCCTTTAGATGCTCAAACTCTGAACTATCTGTCGGATAAAGACCGCAAAACACTACAGGTAAATTTGGTTTAAAGCCAGGCAACGCTTGCTCGCAAGGCTTTTTCTCATCAGTTATAGTATCCCCGACTTTACAATCCGCTACCTGCTTTATAGAAGCAGTAAAGAAGCCGATCTCCCCTGCATATAAAACATCCGAAATATGTTTTTTCGGAGTAAGATATCCAACATTCTCAACTGTATAAACTGAGTTTGTAGCCATCATTTTAATACGCATATTCTTACGTAAAGCCCCGTCAATAATACGTACTAAAATAACCACGCCAAGATATGGATCATACCAACTATCAACAAGCAAAGCTTTCAAAATATCAGAACTACTTTCTTTTGGCGGAGGTAATTTATTTACTATCGCTTCTAAAACTAAATCAATCCCTATACCGCTTTTAGCAGAAATTAGCACAGCCTCGTTTGCATCAATTCCGATTATATCCTCTATTTGCTGCTTAACCTGCTCAGGTTCGGAAGCGGGTAAATCAATCTTATTAAGCACCGGTACTATTTCGTGATTATTCTCGATTGCTTGGTAAACGTTTGCAAGCGTTTGTGCCTCTACTCCTTGCGTACTATCAACTACCAATAACGAGCCTTCACAAGCGGCTAAAGACCTACTAACTTCATAAGCAAAATCGACATGTCCCGGTGTATCCATTAGATTCAAATAGTAAGTATTGCCGTCTTTAGCCTTATATACAAGCTTTACTGTTTGTGCCTTAATAGTTATGCCTCGTTCTTTTTCGATATCCATCGAATCTAGCACTTGTTGGCTCATTTCTCTAGCCTGAAGCCCGCCGCAATGTTCAATTAACCTATCAGCTAACGTAGATTTACCGTGATCGATATGAGCAATTATTGAGAAGTTCCTTATATATTTTTGATTATTCATAATTATTGTGATATAATTTGCATTTGTTTATTGGGGTTATCGCCTTTGTCATTCCCGCGTATGCGTGGATCAATTCCACCCCAAACAATCACGATAATATATAACAAAATCAAAATTTATAACAGGAAAAAATAATGCGAGCCGAAATAGAAAATTATGTAAAAAAAATTGAGCAATCTTTAGAATTGCTTGAGAGGTCTCTTTGATGTCGAAACTTCGACTAAACGATTAAAAGAATTAGAAGAACTAACAACAAACCCTGATTTATGGAATGATCAGGTTAACGCACAAACATTACTTCGAGAGAAAAGTGCTTTAGAAGAAAAACTAAATGCTTTTAATAAACTCAAATCTAATTTAAAAGATACTTTAGAACTTGAAGAACTAGCCGACACCGAAAACGACTTAGAAACACTTTCACGAGTTGAACAAGATCTTAAAAATTTAAGCATAATTGCTGCTAAATTTGAAACGGAATGTTTATTTTCAGGTGAAGCAGATGGGAATAATTGCTTTTTGGAGATTAATGCCGGAGCAGGAGGAACTGAAAGCCATGACTGGGCATCTATCATGATGCGTATGTATTTGCGTTTTGCCGCAAGATTAGGCTTTAAAACTGAAATAATCAATATGATTAACGGCGAAGAAGCAGGCATTAAATCATGCACGATTAGGATAATAGGCAAACGTGCTTACGGCTGGTTTAAAACCGAAGCAGGAGTTCATAGGCTGGTGCGTATTTCCCCGTTTAATGCGGCAGGTAAAAGAATGACCAGTTTTGCAAATAGCTGGGTATATCCCGAAATTGATGATAATATAGCAATTACTATTGAGGATAAAGATTTAAGAATTGATACTTTCAGAGCATCAGGAGCCGGCGGGCAGCACGTTAACACTACAGATTCTGCCGTACGTATCACCCATATACCGACAGGAACGGTAACGCAATGCCAAAGCGATAGGTCACAGCATAAGAATAAAGCTCAAGCTATGAAAATGCTTCAAGCCAAACTCTATGAGCTTGAAATGCAGAAACGCACAGACAGCGTTAACGAGCAGAATGCAGCTAAAACCGATAATAGCTGGGGACACCAAATTAGGTCATATGTCCTGCAACCGTATCAAATGGTGAAAGATTTACGTACCGATTATGAAACTTCCGACACTAGAGGAGTGCTTGATGGTAACCTTGAAGAATTTGTTTCCGCAAGCCTTGCTATGAACGCCGGTAGTAAGAGATAAATTATTTATATGTTTTACTCTATGTCATTCTCGCTAGGCTTTATTGCGTGGATCGAAAAACGTACCTAGCGTCATACCGTGGTGGTCAAGCCACGGTACCCAGAAATACAACTTACAATACTAATTAATCGGTATCTCTCTTGCGTCTTGTTCTTTAACCTCAGTGCGAGGTAGAATAATAGTAAGTATTCCATTCTTAAGGCTTGAAGAGATATTTGTTTGATCTACATCTTCATATAATGATATTACATAATTAAAATTTTTATTCATATAATTATCTGAATCATCAGCTTTATTTTTTGCTTCTATATTCCCTGTAATAAATAATTTATTGCCGTTTACTTTAACCTTAATTTGACTTTTATCAAATCCAGGTACTTCCATAACAATAATATACTGCTTATCTTTAGTAATAAAATTGCTTTTTATGCTATTAGATTCATACAACAGCAATCTATTTTTAAATAAATTATCAATATTTGTAATTTGATTATCTATTAAATCCGCTACTTGACGCAAAGGTGTCGCATGACCGGCATCATAATTCTTATTAGCCATTGCAATATTACTAGATAAAATAATAGCTGCTATAGACGGAATATATAATCTTACACTCTTTAACATAAAACCACCTTTAATTTTGTTAGTTATATATTTAAATATATAAAATTATCTATTTAAAATTCAAGTCTTATACTTCCATAATTTGCTGAAAGTACGCTGACCAAAGTAAAAACTAATAATCCCTGCAAAAATAGTTTGATCTTCTATACTCCATAATATGTCTAAATATTCCACTAGCAGGGTAGAACTTTTTAATGATTTATATTGAACATATTTAACTCCTCCATACATTGCACAGAAGCTATAAGCAAGCACTGGTCTTACTGAGCCGTTTAAAGCATCAACCCAACTAACACCTGATTTATAAGTGGAGTAAAGAGATCTGCCATTTCTTGCGATATGGTAAGCTCTGTAAAAGTTTTGGATTGATTTAGTTTGTTATTAGCAATTTGACGATCTAAAATATTTATCTCGTGTTTTTGTTGTTAATGTCTTTGTATATTTTTAAAATTTCAGGAATGATAGAACTAATAAATCCTGTTATAGCTGCAAATAAAGTAATCATAAATACCTACCTATATAAATTTTAGGATAAGTATAACAAAAATTAATTACCACACTAAGCAAGGGGGAGGAGGAGTTGCCCGCATGGGCTGACAAAACTACTTTAAATTAGACCAAATGCGGTTTTTGGCAATATAGAAAAAGATAGTAAATACTACTAAAAACATCATAACTTTAAGACCCATAGATTTACGGTGTTCCATTTCCGGCTCGGCTGCCCATTGTAAGAATACTGCGACATCATGCGACATCTGCTCTACACTTGCATTAGTGCCGTCCATATAAGTCACCTGCCCATCTGTAAGCGGCGGCGGCATTGCTATTTGCTCGTCAGGGAAATAGGGATTATAATGAGTTCCTTGCATCAGCTTAAAATCTGCCGGCGGTTCTTTATAACCGGTAAGCAGCGAATATATATAATTAGCTCCGTCATGACGTGCTTTTATTATTAAAGATAAATCAGGAGGATATGCTCCGTTATTAGCCGCTCTTGCCGCTTGCTCATTAGGGTAAGGAGGTACAAAACGATCGGATGGAAGAGCAGGACGTTCAAA
Organism: Rickettsia sp. 109562A South Dakota; assembly: GCF_055791265.1. Classification (NCBI taxonomy): domain Bacteria; kingdom Pseudomonadati; phylum Pseudomonadota; class Alphaproteobacteria; order Rickettsiales; family Rickettsiaceae; genus Rickettsia; species Rickettsia sp. 109562A South Dakota. Next base: position 763,160 of record NZ_CM147703.1, on the reverse strand, counting down.
CATCTCACCGTCATCATTTGGTCCGTCTTTTACCGTATATCCTTTAGCGATTTCTTTTATTTCATCATCAGAAAAACCGATATCTTTTAAATTACGGTAATATAAATTATTCAAGCCGTGACAAATGCTGCAAACTTCTTTATAAACCTGAAAACCTCTTTGTGCAGCTTCACGATTAACTGTGCCAAATACGCCGTCAAACGACCATTTCATCTTTTTCGGCGGCAATGCTGCTTCACCTGCTAGGCATACGCTAGAGGTTATTAGTATGATGATGGAGATAATTAGTTTAATTTTCATAGTATTTTTAAATTTATATCACTGTGTCATTCTAGTTTCTTGATCAGTGTTGTTACATGGCTCTTGAAAAATGCTCCGATGTCATACCGTGGCTTGACCACGGGTATCCAAAATAACAACTTATAACGTTATTTTTTGTTTATTTCCTGGATCCCGCGATCAAGTCGCGGGATGACAATCGGGAATTGATCCACACAACAATGCCACGCAGGAATGATATATACTACTTTTACAACTCCTCCGGCAATGGCAATGGCTTCTCATATTTACCGATCAGCGGTAAGGCTACTAAGAAATGGAAAAAGTAATAACAAGCAGCAAAACGGCTAATGGTAATATACGGCTCTTCTGCCGGCTGTCCCCCTAAGTAACCAAGCAATAAACAATCTGCCATAAATATCCAAAAAGCAATTCGGTATATTGGTCTATAATTGCTACTTCTGACTTTTGAAGTATCAAGCCAAGGCAGTAAAAACAATACGAATATACTTCCGAACATTAATAGCACCCCGCCGAGCTTAGACGGTACGGCTCTAAGGATCGTATAAAACGGCAGAAAATACCATTCAGGTACGATATGAGCAGGTGTCACTAACGGATTTGCCGGAATGTAATTATCGGGATGTCCTAAATAATTCGGTTCGTAAAAAATAAAATAGGCGAATATCATGAAATAAACCCCAAAACCGACAAAATCCTTTACGGTATAATAAGGATGGAACGGAATAGTATCTTTAGAGCTTTTAACGTCGATACCTTTTGGGTTATTTGAACCATGCTGATGCAAGGCTACTAAATGGAGCATTACAAGGGCAACGATAATAAACGGTAATAAATAATGAAGAGAGAAGAATCTATTTAATGTCGGATTATCAACAGAAAAACCACCCCATAACCACGTAACTATGGAGTCCCCTATTAGCGGAATAGCTGAAAATAAATTAGTAATTACTGTTGCACCCCAGTAGCTCATTTGCCCCCATGGCAGTACATAACCCATAAAAGCAGTAGCCATCATAGTTAGAAAAATGATAATACCGATATGCCAAAGCAGTTCTCTAGGTGCTTTATAAGAGCCGTAATACAAGCCTCTTGCTATGTGTAAGTATACGGCAGCAAAAAACATCGATGCACCTACCGCATGAGTATAACGCAGTAACCAGCCGTAATTTACGTTACGCATGATTCGCTCAACACTATCGAAAGCATGATCAATATGCGGGGTATAGTGCATAGCAAGCACCACGCCGGTAATTATCTGAATTACTAAAGCAATACCGGCAATAGAGCCTAAATTCCATAAATAGCTAAGATTTTTTGGAGTTTGATAATGGCTAAAATGCTTTAGAAAAGAAAAAATAGGTAAGCGATAATCTATCCATTCTATAATAGCATTAGGCTTTTTAGGGATAATATCTTCATTCATAAATAACTACCCAATTCTAATTTTTTTGTCGCTAATGAAGGTATAAGGCGGTACTGCTAAATTTAAAGGAGCAGGACCTCTTCTAACTCTACCTGAAGAATCATATTGTGAGCCATGGCATGGACAGAACCATCCATCATATTCACCTTGATTAGCAAGCGGCACACAACCTAAATGCGTGCAGATCCCGATCGTCACAAGCCAATTATCATGACCTGCTTTAACGCGTGCTTCATCTGTTTCAGGATCAATAAGCTCCGACATTTTTACTGCTCTTGCTTCGGCTATTTTATCAGGAGTACGGTTGGTGATAAAAACCGGTTTACCTTGCCATTTAACCGTAACTGTTTGCCCTACCGCAATATTTGATAGATCAACCTCAATTGATGATAAAGCTAGCACGTCTGCAGAAGGGTTTAAAGAATCAATAAGAGGTAAGAGTGTACATGCAGCCCCGACCGCTGCAACACTACTAGCCGTTAGAACCATAAAATCACGACGTGTAGTTTGTTTGTTTTTATTATCTTCAGTATCCGACATATAATATTAAAGTGACATAAATTAACGATTATTATTACTACCGCTTAAGGTATTATTAAGATTATTTTGATTTTCTAGTTGTTCATAAGGGTTTATTATAGGACGTTCAGCGTCTGCAGCACTATCTGCTTGTTTTGGCGTAAGCTTATTTATTTCATCTTCTAACTCTTTTGCTCCTGTCCCTTCTTCATGCTTATATTCTCCAGGATCACTTAAGCAATTCCAAAAGCTAACTAAATGATTCCAATCAGGACCGAGTTTTGTAGTACAATTTTGAGCAACTACTTTACTTGTATCTAATATCTCGACTATAGTTTTAGTAAAATAATCTATAAATCCGATTTTTTTTAAGCCCAATACCGTATAATATAAAGTAATTAAGGAAGCAACTGCTATAATTAAATACCATTTAGTGATAATAGACCACAGAAAAAATCCCATAGGATTCGCTGCAATTAACCTTCGTAAAGCCTGCCACATATATTTTTCTCAAAAAAATTTATTAACAATATTCATCTTATTTTATATCACTACATTAGTAAAAATAAAGCAAAATCACGTAATATTATAAATATTTTTAATTAAATAGGAACTTAAGAAGAATGAAACCGGTAAAAATACTAAATTAATTCCTATCATAATAAAAATTAATTGTAAGTTATTATCTTGTAATATTAAACCTGTCATTATAATATTCGGAATTAATAACGGCATAATAAACGTACCGAAAAAATTAGCATTCTTCTTAAAATAACATTGCACGCTACCGGATAAAACTACTAAACTACTTGATAAAACTAACATCATCCATACACTAATAAAGAAAAATATTATCTCAAGCAAAGTTTGATTAAAAAAAATATAAATAATGGGTAAAATAAAAACCAGCCCTACCGTACTACTGATAAATATAGCAAAAAATTTAGCTAATATAATTTTTTCATGACTGACAATTGATAATAACAACTCTAAGCTTCCGTCTTCCAAATCAGATTTAAATATAATAGAAGAAAAATTTATTAATGAAATTAATAAACAAATTACCGAAAAAATTAAACCGAATTTGTTAATATCCCTTTCACTGTTAATTAAAACAGTACTAATTATGCAAAACAAAAAAAATATCACTAGATATTTAATTATATTATTAATGCGATTCTGCACTATAAATTCACGCTTAATTAATACAAATAGATTATTCATGGTTAAATAAGTTATAAATTAAATACATAATAGCTGCAACAGTTAAACCTATACCGATTTCTACGATAAATATCCCTATATGTTGAGCAAGTAGCTTATCATTGATAAAATTTGTTAGTGAATAATAATTTAAATAATTATCGTTAAAAAATAGTGATATCGTTCCTACAATTGCATATATTGCTACCCCTAAAATAGCAATATAAATTAATACATTAGGAGAGAAGTATCGATTTAATGTCCGATTACCGTAAACTAAATCATAAGCAATGAAGCTAGACGCAAATATAACACCTGCTTGAAACCCACCACCCGGCGAAGATTCACCGTTAAGCTGAATATATATACTATACAAAATTATATAAGGGATTATAAAACTAGTAATATATTTTATTATTTTTGTCATGCCGTGGTCCCTCCACGGCATCCAGTTTATATTTTTACGGATACCGCGGTCAAGCTGCGGGATGACATCTTTTGAAACTTCTTCTCTCTCAAATTTCTTTGAAAATACCAACAACACGGCAATTCCTGCAATTAAAATTACGCTAGTTTCACCTAAAGTATCATAGCCACGATAGCTAGCAAGAATAGCTGCCACAAGGGAAGGTATACCAATATCTTTAGTAGTATTTTCGATATAATATTTACTTGAATGCATATGAAGAGGAGCATTATCATCACCGTAATTTGGTAATTCTAGCCCCATATAAGTAAGAATTATTACAAATACTAAACATATTAAACTTGCGGGAATAATATTAGTTCTCTTGATATTCTTTAAATCAGGAGGTAATTTGCGTAACAAATTCAAATATACGCATGTTGATAAGCAAGCTCCAAGTGCTGCTTCAGTCATTGCAACGTCCGGAGCATCCATAATGAGATAAGATACGCCGATTAATAAGCTAAAGACAGAAGAAGCAATCACTGCATTTAGTAAATCTTTAGCAAAAATTATTTTTATGGATATTAAAATCAATAAAAAAGCAATTAAGTTAAGTAGGTAATTGCTGAGATTAAAATTTAAAGCTATATTCATTAGTTTTATAGGATGTTGACTGTATTGTCTAATGTCATTCCCGCAAAAGCGGGAATCCAGTAACCTTTATTGTCATCCTAGCTAACTTGATCGCGGGATCCAGTCTTTTTTAATTTTTTTCTGGATGCCGTGGTCAAGCCACGGCATGACAATAATTCATTATTCCTAAATTCCTGCTTTCGCAGGAATGACATCGAAAGCAGCGAGGCTTTACCAAGTGCATGAGTTGCTACCGGATTTAGTAGAAAAATCAATAAAGCCGCTAAAATTAATTTAACAGAGTTAATAATATCTGCTTTAATACACGCAAAACCTATTAAGCAAATAGGCACTCCAAAACTCTCAATAACGCTTGCAGCATGTAATTTAGGATAAAAATCAGGAAATCTAAAAAACCCGATTATTCCTGAAAATATAGCAAATAATCCAATAATTACCAATAATATTCCGATATGATATAGTGTCATTATTTTTATTTCTTTGTTATGTCATTTGTTGTATGGTTCTAAAAACCTACTCGGTGTCATCCCGTAGCTTGACCACGGGATCCAAGAAAATATTTAAACAACTATTATTATATATTGTTTTTATGGACCCCGTGGTCAAGCAAACTAGGTGACAATAATTCAATTATTCCCCCTGGGCTAAGCTATAACCTGCCACCCCGTCAAACTCAAATAGATTCTCTACTTTGATAAAATCAATATTTGCTTTGCTTAAAGCTTCAAGCAATCTTGTTATATCTAGATGCTTTATTTCCGTGCCGTCCTTATTCATAAAACGACAACACCAATGATCGAAAACAGTTTCAAATCTTGCATCACGAGGCCATAATTTTAACCCTTTTGAAGATATAGTTTTTAACTCAAAATTACCAATATCAAGCTTATTAATTTTATCTGCTATATCATGAGCAGACAAAACATTCATATTTACAAATATATCGGTGCCAACCAGCTTCTTAACTTCTTGGGTATCAATTTTATAATCTATATTACTTTCTTGTTTCTTGGCAATTAACGGATAATCTGCTTTAGATAGCTTTGTTGGTAACTGTCCTAATCTTTTCACTACTTCTGCGGCAAATTCTTTTGTACCGACTTTTTTACTAGAAGTCTGCTCGTTATATATATCGGCTGTGTGAACTCCATCCTCTATAGTTTGCTTCCAAGCATTTTCGATTAAACTAGCAATATCACCCTGCCCTATATGCACTAGCATCATTATAGCAGCATTTAAAAGCCCTGAAGGATTAGCGATATCCTGACCTGCAATATCGGGAGCACTTCCATGTACCGCTTCAAACATCGCATAATGCTGCCCGATATTTGCAGAACCGGCAAGCCCTACCGAGCCTGAAATTTCAGCAGCTACATCAGAGATAATATCACCGTATAAATTAGAAGTCACGATTACGTCAAATATTTCCGGTTTGGTAGCAAGCCTTGCCGTCCCGATATCGATAATATAATGCTCATTATTAATTTGCGCATATTCTTTTGCAATTTCATTAAATACTTTATGAAAAATCCCATCAGAAAATTTCATGATATTATCTTTGCTTAAGCAAGTAACTTTTTTACGGTTATTTTTTACTGCATATTCAAAAGCATATCTAATAATTTTTTCACAACCGGTATGGCTAATTAACTTTACCGATTCATACATGTTATGAGTCTGGCGGTATTCTATACCTGCGTATAAATCTTCCTCATTTTCACGTATAATAGTGAGGTTCAAATTTGGATGTAATGTTCTAGTAAAAGGATGAAACGAAACGGAAGGACGAATATTAGCAAAAAGCTGTAATGTTTTACGAATCGTGACGTTTAAACTTTTATATCCTCCGCCTTGCGGGGTAGTAATCGGGGCTTTAAGTATAATGCCGGTACGTTGTATTGATTCCCAACTTTCCTCACTTATGCCTGAAGTGTAATGCTTCTTGTAAAGCTTTTCACCTATTTCTATAGTCTCAAGGCGAATACGAGCTTCGGCTTTACGTAATATATAAAGCACTGCCTCCATTATTTCAGGACCTATACCGTCCCCATATGCAATTGTAATCGGTGTAAATTCTGCCATATTAAATACTCTCATTAAATAATATCATTGTTGTGTGGCTCCTATGTCATTCCCGCAAAAGCGGGAATGACATCCTGAACGTTCGTACACTACTGGGTCAAGCAACTAGGTGACACCGAACGCGTTTCTGAGCCATACAACAACATCATTAATAGTTTATCGTTACTTCTTTTAACCTCTCATTCAACATAAAAGTCACTTCGGAAGTTATATTCAAATTATTTTTGGCATATAAGACTTGAGCACTTGGAATTACCAAATTAAGGTTATATTTCTCGGCAAGTTCACTAATTATTGTAATAGTTGTTCCATGGACTCTACTCATAGCTTCAGCGTGGGCTTGTTCAAGTTTTGTTTTCTTAATCTGAATTTCTTTTCTAACGTGGCTAACTTTTGCATTAAATTCGTTTACTTTATGCTCAAATTCGGTTTCACTTAAATTAGAACGTTCATTTAGCAATTTCTCTTCTAGCGGTTTAAATTCTGCTTCTTTTGCAGCAATATCCTCTTGAATTTTATGATTAAGCTTTTCGATTTTATTACGCAAATCTTTTATAGCTATCGAACCTTCCAATATAGATTGTACATCAGCAACAGCTACTCTAACTTTGAAATTATCCTCTTTAATCGGCACATTTTGTGCTTCCGTGATCGTTGAGAAATTTATTATGAATATGCATAAACATAATATTCGATATATCATTGATAATCCTTTTAGATTAAACTGTGTCGTCGCTAGGATTGTCATCCCGTGGCTTGACCACGGGATCCAGTTAAAATGTTGTTTCTAGATGCCGTGGTCAAGCCACGGCATGACACCAAGGTCATTTAATCTAAGAATAAATAACATCAAGCGATTTGTCTATAATTAAAAACTTAACTATTACCTAACATTGGCACATTCCCGTCCCCCCATAGTGTATATTCGCCATCCAAATAATAATCACTAGAAAAAGGTTCAAACGGAATAGTGTTTATTTCTTCTTGGCTAAAATAGATACCGTTCTCATCATATATTTCAGTAGCAGGATCTTCTAGCTCAACATAAATTTCGTGCTTTTCATTAAAGTCATACAAAAAATTAAAAGCTTCCTGAATATATTCCTTGTCGTCTTTCTTAACCCAAACCGCTTGGATTTTATAGTCTTTTGCAGCATCGGTATGCTTTTCATCATCATCCATAAAAAATACATTTGCTTTATTCGTTATTTCAGTATTGTTCATCACTTCTCTAATATAAGGTACTTTATTACAAAGTTTTATCTCTTCATCACTCTTAGCAGGTAAACCTGTTTTTATATATATATTTTTTACCGTTTCTTCACCTAATAACTGTTCTAATGCATATTTTACGGCATCAGGATAAGCATTAAACGATGCTATAGCTATTTTATGACCGGATGATATAATATTTTTAAAAAGACGTACTAATTGTTCTTCATTTTTCCAACCTAAATTATCCTTATCTAAAAATCTCTCCATTAGCTCTATAGAGAATTTTTGCTCAAGCCTAGCCATCTCTTTAGCACGTTCATCATATGAGCTAAAAAAGCGATTTTGTATATTTCGCTCTACTAAGCCTACTACCCGCTGCCCGATATAATTATGCGAATGCCCCTTAATTAAAGTTCCATCAAAATCAAATATAAATAGTGCTATATTATCGTTCATTAATTTCTCTTGTTTTAAAGTTTAAAAATTCTTAGTAATTTTTATTCTGTAGTTAAATCAGTTTCTTTTTCAAGAACTTTATTCCAATTTTTGGTATTTTAGTATATAATACGAAAAACTATTGTAAACTTGTGAGAATTTTTAAAGATGACATCTATTCGTAATATAGCAATTATTGCCCACGTTGATCATGGGAAAACTACGCTTGTCGATAACATGCTTAAACAAAGCGGTACTTTTAGAGCTAATCAGGCGGTTGCCGAACGTGCTATGGACTCTAACGATCTTGAGCGTGAACGCGGTATTACCATACTGGCCAAATGCACCGCTCTTATGTGGAACGATATACGTATTAATATCGTTGATACACCTGGGCATGCTGATTTTGGCGGTGAAGTAGAGCGTATACTTAGTATGGTTGACGGTGTTGTGTTACTCGTGGATGCTTCAGAAGGACCAATGCCGCAAACAAAATTTGTATTATCTAAAGCTTTAAATCTCGGCTTAAAGCCTATCGTTGTTATTAATAAAATTGATAGAGACGATCAAAGAATTAAAGAAGTTATCGATGAAGTATTTGAGCTATTTGTAGCACTTGAAGCAAATAACGATCAGCTTGATTTTCCTATAGTTTATGCATCAGGTAGAGCAGGAAGAGCTTCTTTAACATTTGATGATAAAATTAATCCTTTAGATAATTTAGCCGATGATTTATCGCCGCTTTTTGATCTCATAGTAACACATGTACCTACGCCCGTAGCTGACGATAAAGCACCGTTTTCTATGCTTGTTACTACTAGAGAATACAATTCTTTCTTTGGTAGGGTTTTAACGGGACGTGTACAAAGCGGAACTGTTAAAATCAACCAAAACGTTAAAGTATTAAATCGTGAGAATAAGGTACTTGAAAACGGACGAATTACTAAAATATTAGCATTCAGAGGTTTGGAGAGAATCGCTATAGATGAGGCTACAGCCGGTGATATTATTGCTGTAGCAGGCGTTGAAAACGCCAACGTTGCCGATACTATCTGCTCTCCCGAAGTAACGCAGGCCGTACCGTCTCTACCGATCGATCCCCCGACTCTATCCATGACCTTTAGCGTTAACGATTCACCGCTTGCAGGAAGTGAGGGAACAAAAGTTACATCAAGTCTAATAGGTAATAGATTAATGCGTGAGCTTGAGAGTAACGTCGCACTAAAAGTTACCGAAGCTGCCGAGAAAAATGCTTTTCAAGTTGCAGGACGCGGTGAGTTACAATTAGGTATATTAATTGAAACTATGCGTCGTGAAGGGTTTGAGCTATCTATCAGTAGACCTGAAGTATTATTTCAAACCGATGAGAACGGCAATAAGCAAGAACCGATGGAAGAAATTCAGGTTGACGTTGATGACGATTATGTCGGGATGGTCGTAAAATCTTTAGCACTTAGAAAAGCCGAAATGACTGATATGAGACCGTCAGGCGGAGGCAAAAGCCGTGTTACGTTCATCGGACCGTCTAGAGGGTTAATCGGTTACCATAGTCAGTTTTTAACCGAAACTCGAGGCACAGGCATCATGAACCGTATTTTCCACGGATATGCCGATTATAAAGGAAATATCGAGGGGAGACGTAACGGTGTTCTTATATCAAACGGTGACGGGGCGGCAGTCGCATATGCTCTATGGAATCTAGAAGAAAGGGGGGAAATGTTTATAAACCCTAGTGATAAAGTATATAGAGGTATGATTATCGGCGAACATAATCGTGATAATGATTTAGAGGTAAACCCGCTAAAAGCGAAGCAACTAAGCAACGTTAGAGCAGCAGGTAAAGACGAAGCCATAAGGCTAACTCCGCCGATGCTTTTAACTTTAGAGCAGGCAATGAGCTATATACAAGATGATGAAAGAGTGGAGGTAACCCCAAAATCTATTCGCCTACGTAAAGCTCTACTTGACCCTAACGACCGTAAAAGAGCTGCGAAGTAAAAGGTCGCTCCTAGCTAAAAGCAGCCTTGTTGCAGCGATCCCGATGTCATTCCCGCGTATGCAGGAATCCAGTAAAACCTGTAAAAAACTTGTTTTTTAGGTTTATTTTGTCAATTAATATGCAATTTTTGTACCAGTACTAAGGTTATTTTTTCTGGATTCCTGCATACGCGGGAATGACATTATAGCCATGCAATAACAACGCTTTTAGCTAAGACGTAAACCCTAAACACTATAATAACAAACTTTCTTAACGGCTTCTATTACATCACTCTCGCTAGGCAGAGCTAATTTTTCTAAATTAACGGCATAAGGAAGAGGGACATCTTTGCCGCTGACAATCTCTATCGGAGCATCTAAATAATCAAATGCTTCTTTCATAACTATAGAGGCTATACTTGCTCCAACACCTGCAAAAAACCACCCTTCTTCTACTACAACCAAACGGTTAGTTTTTTTCACTGATTCTATTATTGTCTCAGTATCAAGAGGCTTAATAGTACGCAGATCAATAACCTCACAATCAATATTATCATCCTGTAAAACATTTGCAGCATCTAGGGCAAGTTTTACTTGAATCGAGAAAGTGACTATAGTAACGCTATTACCCTCTCTTAAAGTTTTTGCTTTACCGAAAGGGATAGGCTCAATTGTTTCCGGTACGTCAAAACTATGACCGTATAAAATCTCGTTTTCCAAAAAAATAACCGGATTATCATCTCTAATAGCCGTAATCATAAGTCCTTTATGATCTTCTGCACTATAAGGAGCTACTACTTTTAATCCTGGAATATGGGAATAACAAGCTGTATAATTTTGGCTATGCTGTGCTGCTACTCTACTTGCTGCCCCGTTTGGTCCTCTAAATACTATCGGACATTTTACCTGCCCGCCTGACATATAATGAGTTTTTGCAGCTGAATTAACTATATGATCCATAGCTTGCATAGCAAAGTTAAAGGTCATAAACTCCACGATCGGACGAAGTCCTGCAAAAGCTGCTCCAACTGCAAGCCCTGCAAAACCATACTCCGTTATTGGCGTGTCAATTACTCTTTTAGGACCAACTTGCTCAAGCAATCCTTGAGTTACCTTATAAGCTCCTTGATATTCTGCAACTTCCTCACCCATGACAAAAACTTTGTCGTCTCGTATCATCTCTTCTTGCATCGCATCACGCAATGCTTCACGTACCGTTATTTGCATTTTTCTTTTTATTTAAATTAAATGTTCGATGTCATTCCCATACAGGCGGGGCGTTTGTTAAATGGTTCTGATGTCATTCCTGCTTTCGCGGGCATCCAGTAATCTCGAATGTCATCCCGCGACTTGTGAGCTAGATCCAATCTTTTTTTTCTGGATACCGCGATCAAGTCGCGGTGTGACAAATATTCGTATATAACTCCCTTTCATCAGGCAGCGGCGAATTTTCTGAAAACTCTACTGCTTCTTTTACAATTTCTTTTACCGACTGCTCTATTTCTTTTAAATCCGCTTCGGTTGCATATTTATTGTCGCGTATCGTTTTTCTTATTATTACTAACGGATCACGCTCTTTATATTGCTCAACTTCTTCTTTACTGCGATATTTTGCCGGATCGGACATTGAATGCCCACGATAACGATAAGTCTTTACTTCTAATATCAGCGGCTGACTAGTCTCTCTAACATATTCTGCTGCTTGTTTAGTACCGTCATACATTTCTTCAAAATCCATACCGTCTAGCTGAAATCCTTTAATCCCAAACGATTCCCCTTTCTTATATAAATCACGCATAAAGGTTGAGCGGGCAACGGAAGTGCCCATTGAATATTCGTTATTTTCGATAATATAAACTACCGACAAACCCCATAAAGCAGCCATATTAAAGGCTTCATATACCTGACCTTGATTAACGGCACCGTCACCTAAAAAAGTAAAACAAATATTATTCGTACCATTATATTTTTCAGCAAAAGCAAGCCCTGTACCTATCGGCACTTGAGCCCCTACTATACCGTGTCCACCGTAAAATTTGTTCGGTACGTCAAATAAATGCATAGAGCCACCCTTGCCTTTTGAGCAGCCTGTAGCTCGCCCCATAAGCTCGGCAAGAACATACTTAGGCTCAGTTCCCGCTAAAATAATATGAGCATGGTCACGATAGCTAGTAATAGTGCTATCACCCTTTTGTTTAACCATATCTACTGCAGAAATTACTGCTTCCTGACCTATATATAAATGACAAAAACCGCCTATTTCTCCCATTCCGTATAACTGACCGCATTTTTCTTCAAAACGCCGAAGTAGGAGCATATCTTTAAAGCTTTTTATATATTCTTCCTTTATCGGCTTATATTTTCCTAACTTAATATCCACTAATTACTCCTTAATGTTTTTAGTCTTATGTCATTCCCGCGTAGGCGGGAATCTAGAAACAGATGTCATCCCGTGACTTGATCACGGGATCCAGTCTTTTTAAATTTCTTATTGGATCCCGCTACAAGCTCGCGGGATGACACCATCAAAATTAAAATTCACAAAATACGGTACATGATCTGAAGGCGGCAGCCAATCACGTGCTTCTGATAGTAAATTTATAGAAAATAATGCATCTTTTAAATTATTACTCACCCAAATATGATCAAGTCTTCTGCCTCTGTTAGACTTTTTCCAATCTATATTTCTGTAACTCCACCAAGTATAGAATTTTTCGTCAAGCGATACGAAATGCCTGCTACTGTCGATAAAACCTAACGAGTTTTGTAACTCTACCAATAATGCGCGTTCAACATCAGTATGGCTGATAACATTTCGCAATTGCCTACTAGACCATACATCATGCTCATGCGGAGCGATATTTAGATCACCGACAATGATAATTTTATCATTTTTAGTACGGTTAACGGTTAACCATTCCTGCATTAGCCTTACATATTCCAGCTTATGCTTAAATTTTAAGTTTATCTCTATATCAGGTATATCACCGCCGGCAGGAACATAAAAATTATGTATTTCTATATCATTAACAGTAGCTGCTATATGCCTTTTATCACTATTATATAATTCCAAAGAAAAAACATTATTCAAAGGAAATTTAGAAATAATAGCAACACCGTTATATGATTTTTGTCCTGAATATATTACATGTTCATAGCCTATATTTTTAATAACTTCAAGAGGAAATAATGAATCAACCACCTTTGTTTCTTGAAGCAATATAATATCCGGCTTATGTTCATGCGCTAATTTTCTTAATAAATCGACCCGTAGACGCAATGAATTAATATTCCAAGTAACTATCTGCATTTAATTTTTTATAGCTGCCCCTATTATTGCATCTCTGAAATAAATTATTCCAAGCTGATTTAAAGGATTTTTCATGTCAATTTTATCTTTTCCTTCTTCAGGAATTTTAATCATAGTATTACTAAGTATAGCAAAGTAAAGATTATTAGGCAAAACATATCCTGCTTCACTTTGCATTCCGAGGGCCTTTCCCGTATAATGAATCATTAAATGCTGAGAATCAAGATCGGTAAGGAAAATACCGTAACCCATATAAGATTTTCGCCCTTCTATATCTTTTGCTAAAAAATATTTAGTAGTCATAAGTTTATACGACTTCTTAGAAAGAATTTTTCCCTCATTTAATGCCCTGTACCATTTAACTAGATCGTTTGGTGTCGATATTATCCCCCCATCTGCACAAGGAACTGCTAAAAAATCAGCTATTACAGGAGTAAATATAGGTTTATTACTATTATTGGGCGTTAAAAAATATCTTACCGGATAATTAGAACTAATAACGTTTTTTTGGATTCTAGCGGCTTCACTATATGAAGCAAAACTAGTAGATTTCATATTAAGAGGTTTAAAAAATTCATCATAAAAAAAGTTACCTAAATCTTTTTTAGCTACTTTTTCGATAATCATACCAAGTATAACAAAATTAGTATTACTATATTTAAATTTTTTTCCTATAGATACTTCTAAAGGCTTAGAAGAAACAAATTGTAATATTTTCTTGTGAATCTCTTTCTTAGACATATTTAAATCAAGTTTAACAAAACTAAAATATTCGGCAATACCGCTACTATGCGTTAATAAATTATGGATAGATATTTTATATGCCCAATCCGGCACTTTTCCGCCCCACATTTCCGGATCAAGATATTTATAGATTTTATCGTTAATATTTAATAATTCCTGTTCTTGTAATTTTAAGATTCCTGCCGCTGTAAAAGGCTTTGTAGCAGAAGCAATAGGCATCATTTCATTTGCTTTTAATTGCTCACCGTTTAAAGCAAAGATGCCTTTAGCACCGGTTAATAAAGGTTTATAATCATCGGCAAACATAAAAACGGCATTTAAAAATCTATTACTTATATATTCTTTTTCTGCCTCATTGATTCTTTGCTGTATATCTGCAAAACAATTAATACAATTAGTAATTAAAAAAAACAGTAATAAAAGATATCTACGAATCATAACTTCAACACTCCACAAACTTATCAGTAGACGTCTTACATAACGCAGCTAATAAAGAGGACTTTGAAGGAGACACGGAACGCAGAACCGCAGCGTACAAAAAAGTACGTGAGGATTCGAGTACCGGATCATTGTCCAAATCACCTTTAGAAGCAAGTTATATAAGACGTCTAGTAAAATAAAACGGTAATTTTGCTTCTAAATTAATCTCTTTACCAAAAACCTTTTCAGATAAACATATATTATTAGCATGCAAGAACATATATTTACTATACGGCATTATTTCTTTACTGCCATATTTATCATCTCCAAGTATCGGGCAACCTAATAAGGTAGCGTGCAACCTTAATTGATGCATTCTACCTGTAATCGGAGTAAATGCAATTAAAAATAAGTTATTATCAAGTGATTTAAGTAATTTATAATAAGTAATAGCAAGTTTACCATTTTCACTATCAATATCAGTAATTTTAGGTGTACTTCCCTTACTCTTGTCTATATTACTTCTAACTTCGCCTACATTTTTAATTGGCTTCCCATAGGTTACGGCAAAATATGTTTTGACAACCAATTTTTCTTTAAAAGCATCATGAAGCTTTACACTACTTAAATAATTTTTGGCTATTAAGAGCAAACCGCTTGTTTCTTTATCTAACCTATGTACTAGCTTAAAATCAGCACCTTTATAATTCAAATATTTTAATGCAGAGTCAATAGATAAATTTATTTTACTGCCGCCTTGAGTCGCAAGCCCTGCAGGTTTATTTATAACTATTAAATTATCATCTTCATATATCAAATAATCGGTAGTAATTTTCTTTGCTAGCTTAATTTCGGCATCGGTAAAAACTAATTTTTCGGGTTGTTTAACAGGTAAATTAAACTTATCGCTAATAAAAATTTTATCGCCGTCTATTACTCTTAAACTAGCTTCTGCTTTCTGAGAATTAACGATAATTTGTTTTTGACGTAATGCTTTCTCTATTACTCCTTGAGTCAATAACGGATATAGACGTTTTAAATATTTATCTAATCTAGAAGAAATAGGAGTACTGACATCGATGATCATTTAGAACTTTTTATTAAAAAATAGCACCAAATTACTACCGATAAAAGAACTATCGCAAAAAATTGATGAGTAGAGGCAATTATTATAGGTACAGAGTATAAAAGAATAATTATTCCGGTAGATATCTGCATTAATAATGCAATAATTAGAAAATATGCTATTTTATTTAATTTCGGATGCTCTGTTTTTAACAAGTAAGTTGCTAAAGCCATAACAACCAAAAATACGCTATAGCCGCCTAAACGATGTATGAATTGTATAAAAACCGGATCATACCAATTTTTAAGATCAAAGAAATTATCTTTTATCTCCGTCGGAATAAAATTATCACCCATTAGTGGAAAACTATTATATATCAGCCCTGCATCAAGCCCTGCAACTAAAGCACCTAAAAAAATTTGCAGGTATATTACAGTAATAGCAACACTAGAAAATATTAACGGTAATTTTAAATCTGTTTGTGACGGGATTAACAAAATATCACAACGATTTTTTATTAATTGATAAAAAAGTATGTGATAAATAATTACGGCGATAATTAAATGAAAAGCAAGCCGGAAATGACTAACAGACGGGTTATTCAATAAACCGCTTTTAACCATATACCACCCCATAAAGCCTTGTACACAAAATAACAACAAAGCAATTATATAAGGTGCAATATCACGATTTTTTATAATGCCTTTAAAATAAAAATATATTAAAGGTACAATATATATTAAAGCTGTAATTCTACCGAGTAACCGATGTATAAACTCTAACAGATAAATAAATTTAAACTGTGATAAAGTCATTCCGTAATTAACGGAATGATATTCGGGAAAAGCTTTATATTTAGCAAACTCCGCTTGCCAAGCTTCAAAGCTGAAAGGCGGTAAAATACCTGTTATCGGACGCCACTCTACTATAGATAAACCAGAACCTGTAAGTCTCGTTATCCCTCCTATAACAATCATCGCTATGACCATTATACAACTTATAGACAACCATTTTGTAATTAAACTTTTCTGCACTTTTATTTTAAGTTTATGTTTTTATATTGTTTCTTTATATGTCATTCCCGCGGAGGCGGGAATGACATAAAGAACATTTACCGAGTCATACAACAATACCTTAACAATTAGCTGTTAAATCAAGACTCTGCGTTCTTTTCCGTATCCGTGGCGGTATTAGAAGCACGCTTCTTATTTGATTTTTTATTACGATATCTACGCTTTGATGTTTTTTTTTCCGGCACTTCTGCTGTTACTACATCACTTTCTATAATTTGTGACTCTTCATTTACAACCTCTACATTTTGTGTAGATTGTTCCACTTCTTGCTTTGTCTCTAGTTTTTTATTCTTTTCTTCAACTGAAACGTTATTATTATTATTATTAACTGTCTTCCATTTATGTTTATTCTTGCGTAATTGTTCTTTTTTGGGTTCTTCTTCAGTATAATCGGCACTATGATTTTGGATCACCGGCTTAACAGGATTAACATTATTGTTATTTTTCTTCAATAATTTTACCTTTTCAATCGAATAACTATCTGATGTAGCATTAGGATCGGAATAAAAATTAAGCTTTATATTATATTTTTCTTCAATAAATTTTATCTCGGCACGTTTATTATTAAGTAGATAAATAACTGAAACGATATTGGTAAAAACATTTATTACATCAATTCTTTCTTCAAAAATTTCGTTCTCTATAGTGCGTAAAATTAACATAGCATTAGCGTCATTAGCTCTAATGACTCCTTTACCGTTACAATGAGAACAAATTGCCGAATTAGTTTCTAAGAAAGAAGAACGCAATCTCTGTCTTGAAAATTCAAGTAATCCAAACTGACTAATATTACCGGTTTGTATACGAGCGCGATCACGACTTAAAAATTCTTTAAAGGATCGTTCAATAATTTTACGATTCTTTGCTTCGCTCATGTCTATAAAATCAACAACTATCAAACCTGATAGATCTCTAAGCTTTACTTGCTGTGCTACTTCTTTGGCTGCTTCTAAATTAGTTTTTAGTGCCGTTTCTTCGATATTTTTCTCAGAAGTGGATTTACCGGAATTTACGTCAATTGAAATAAGAGCTTCCGTAGGATTAATAACAATATACCCTCCTGAAGGTAATGTCACGACAGGCTGATATAATTTAACTAATTGCTCTTCTACTTGAAACTTAGTAAATATAGGAGTTTTATTTTTATGTTCTTTAAGTTTTGAAAGCTCTGAAGGTAATAAATCCTGCATAAATTTTGAAGCATCTTCATAAGCTTCCGGTCCTTGAATAACTACCTCTTTAACATTGTGATCACACATATCACGTATGGTTTTACGTATTATACTATCTTCTTCATGAATAAAACACGGAGCCGGAAATTTAATAGTACTTTTACGAATTTTATTCCATAATCTTGCTAAATAATTATAGTCTTTCTTCAAATCTAAGGTGCTACTTCCTCTACCTGCGGTTCTAACAATGACGCTGTAAGTATTTTTGTCACCGCTTACTATTTTATTTAAAATATCTTTCAGTCTTTTTCTTTCTTCCCCGTTTGATATTTTACGCGATATGCCGTTTTGCGAACCTTTATTAGGCATTAAAACACAATATTTACCAGCCAAGGATATATAAGTAGTAAAAGCGGCACACTTATTTCCTCGTTCTTCTTTAGTAACTTGCACCAATAATATTTGGTTTTTTCTTATTACTTCTTGAACTTTATATTGTTTATATTGCGGAATATTTGACTCGATGCCGCTTTGAATAATTTCAATATCATCAGCCGCTTCTAAATTAAGTTCTGACTGAAATTTACTCTCTACTAAATCTTCTATGGTTTTTAGGTCAATTTCTTCACTCTCAACCAAAGAATCATATATAGCAGCCGGCTTCTCTTTATCATCTTCAACCGTAATATTTGAAAGAGCTATTTCAGGAAAAGCATTAACCGGAAAATTTCTCTCCGAGGCAGGCAAATTGTAATAGTTAGGATGGATTTCACTAAACGGTAAAAAACCGCTTTTATCCATTCCGTACTCTATAAAAACAGCTTGTAGCGACGGTTCTATTCTTGTGACTTTTGCTAAATAAATATTACCTTTATTTTGTTGTCTTACGGTTGTTTGAAACTCAATATCTTCTATATTGTTGCTTTGTCCTAATAAAACTACTCTTGTTTCAGTTGGAAAATTAGCATCAATTATAATTTTTTTATTCATTTATCTTGCTCACTAACTTGAAGAACAAATAATTAATATAATGCTTGTATCTTAAGAAAAATCATTGCTTATCTTGTATTAATTTAAATAGATAATTTATCTATAATTAAAGAGCAAAAATGAAATTCTAGATAAACTTCAAATAACACCTCTTTAAAATACCAAAAAATATATTATTATTTTTCTTACATTAAAATATTTTCATATTATTTAATTCATTAATTTTTTTAAAATTAAACAATAATTATATACAAATTATAAATAAGACTACCATACTTGATTAAAAGCTGATAATCTAATAACTATCCATATATACTTAAATAATGGAATTACAAATCTCTTTAATTTTTAAGATAAAAATCTTAATCATTTAATTATGAGTTATATACCATGTATTTATGTTTAGCAAACACTTAATTTATGACTTTAAAAAACGATTATAAAACTATTTTTTGCTCACTTTTGGGAATATTTATTTTTTCCTGTATCAATGCCATAAATTTTTATAATTTTAAAATTTTTTTACTGATAAATAAAAATCTAGGCGGAGAACAAATAAATCATATAAATCAAACTAAATTTATAGGCTCGATAATCGCAGGCTTTGCCTTAACACAGTTAATTAATAAGTTAAGTAATAAAAAAATTATTTTAATTAGCTTATCTTTATTAATTATTTGTACAATAAACCTAATTTTATTGAATAATTATACCCTAATTAAAATTAATTTTATTTTAATTAATTTTGGAATATTTTCATATTTCACTTCTATAACATTACACATTATTGAAAGTGCTAAAGAAAAGAAATATTTTTTTTTAGCTTGTATAATGTTGTTATGGGCAGGTGGAAATTTAATGGTAGATTTATTAAATCCATTTATAAAACCGACAAATAATACTATAGTAATTTGTGCGTTGTTATACTGCATCAATATTCTAACCGAATTTCTGCATTATAATCCTACATCTCATAAATTAAATTTAAATTCAAAATTCTCATCCTTAATAAAAAATGTCGAATTACAATTATTGACAGGCTTCGTAGTTGCTTATGTCACCTTGGATATATTATGGTATTATGAAGCTTTTGCATTAAAGAAAGAATTAGCATTAATTAATTTAAGGCTCATACTAAAATATATTTTCCTAGCAATATGTTTTTCTATAATTCCTATATGCTACATATTAAGCAAAATAAATAAATATTTGGCTAATTTATCACTAACTATAATTTTACTCATCTGCTTTATTTTACTACCACTTCATGGAACTAATAAAAACCTTAATATATTATATATAATACTAATCGGTAGTTGTTTAGGGTCCATTTTTATTTGCAATATTTTAATACTAATTGATAAATTTAGAGATTACGAACTCAGCACAGCTTTGTTTTCATATTTTTCAATGTGTAGCATCGGTATATATGCCGGAGCTTTATCATCTCATGTACCTTACGGCACTATTAACGGCAGTGATTTCTTATTTTCCGTTTTTGCCGTAGTCGGTAGTTTTGTAGCTTATCATTTTTGGTATTTTATTAAGTATAAATTATATAGATTCTAAATTTAGCTCGGTGTCATACCGTGGCTTGACCACGGTATCTAGAAAAAAAATTAAAAAAGACTGGATCTAGCTCACAAGTCGCAGTATGACAAGTGTTATCTAAGTATTTATGTAATATTTTGTAACATAATATCACTTGTATAATTTGGCATTAAATATATATTTAAATATATTTTTACAATGCCTAAAATGCAGCAAAATACATTATTAAAACCGGTTAGTTGTTACGGGATCGGAGTTCACTCAGGAAAACGCACCCAGTTAACTATAGAACCTGCTAAAGAAAATACCGGAATTATATTCATTAGAACCGACATATCTTCTGAAAATAATTATATTGAGGCTAGCTATTTCAATGTTTCCGATACCTTGTTATCTACCACTATAAGTAATGATCATAAAGTTCAAATTTCAACAATTGAACATTTAATGGCAGCACTTTGGGGATGCGGAATCGATAATGCAATTATTAAAATTGACGGTCCTGAAGTACCCATTATGGACGGCAGTAGTAAACCTTTTGTGTTTATGATTGAATGTGCAGGTAAAAAATTACAAAATGCTCCTAAAAAATATCTAAAAATTTTAAAAGATATAAAAGTAATTCATAAAGATTGTGAATTATATTGTACTCCTTCCAATCACATGACTGTAGATTTAACCATTGATTTTAGCAGTAAAGCTATAGGCAAACAAAATCTAAGTTTTTCAAATCAAGAATCTTTTACTAAAAATATTGCAGATGCTCGAACTTTCGGCTTTATGAAAGATGTTAATGATTTGCAAAGCAAAGGACTTGCCCTAGGTGCTTCATTTGAAAATGCTATAGCCATAAATGAAGAGGACAAAATTCTAAACCCAAACGGCTTGCGTTATGAAGATGAATTTATTCGTCATAAACTATTAGATTTATTCGGTGATTTATATACCGGCGGCACTAGCGTTGTAAGTGCAATTAAAGGCTACAAAACCAGCCATGCTCTTAATAATGAATTATTGCATAAAATATTTAGCGATACTACCTCTTACAAATTTGTTACTGCAAGCGAATTATAATGAATTCAGTTGAATTATTTACTATATAATTTTATATTGTTAAATTTCGCTTTCTTTTTTGCATCCTTTTTGACTTTTCACTTTTCGTCCTTTTTATTTCAGCATTATTAACTTTCTCTTTATCCATAGCTTTAGTTAAAGAACTATATCCTTCGGCTTTACTAGGGTTTTCATAAAATGGATTCATTACATTTTTAATATCTTTAACATAACTCTCTTTTTTATTATCTATTGTTATTTTATTTTTTCTAAAAAATCCTTCTAAACCGTTTCTTTTTATTTCAAAATTAAAACTACCTCTTATTTCTCGAAATTTTTGTATTTTTTGGTCTTTATTCATACTCCAATAATTCTTATTCGTTATTAATTTTTTTAAAGCTAATGTTTGTAATACTTGACTCTTAGTATAATTCTCTAATTGTTCTAAATTGTCATATATAGGAGTATCTTGTTTTTTATATTCTTTATTTATATTTAATTTAAATATTGCTTTTATTTCTATTTTTTCCTTTTCGGTAAGACCATCGATAATTAATGATGCGGTCGTAACTACGCCGTAACCCGTAGCTTTTAATATATCAAGCACATTACCGCTAGCACCTTTAATAATAGAGGTAGCCAAATTTGCGGCTCCACCTAAATTATTTCCAAATATTCGTCCTGTACTTTTCAATTTATTTACATTTAACTGATACTTATCTTGAGTAGAATCCTTACCTGCCGTCTGTACCGTATATAATTCATTTTTCAAAATATCTTTTAAGCTCGGTTCTAATGATAATATATAATCTTGCTGACTTTTAGCATTTCTGTTATGTACTAATAAATTATTCTCTTTATGAAGTTTACGCAAACTATGCACTTTCAAAGTCTCGTTTATAGCCTGAATTCCTACGCTCACGCCTGAACCAACAGCTACAGCTATAATCATCGGTGATATAGGAGTAAAAAGTCCGGAAACAGCAATTGCTATAGAAGCTGCGGAAACTGCATAACTTAAGCTATTACTAAATAATATTTTACCGATTTTGCTTTGTCTAAAACTAGTCCAATAAGATTTGGACTTATTAAATATTGTTCTAATACTTGATTTTTTTGAATCAGACATTTATTTTTCTCTCCCAAGCACAATATTTTTATAAATTTTTCTTTTATTTATTTAATTAACTTCTCTTACAACTTAAATTATAGTATAAATTCTAATAAAAAAACAAAATAAATGTCTGGAAAAGAATTAAATAAAATTGTTGCAGCCATCTTATTTGCTAGTTTAATTGCTATGATGGTTGGGTTTGTTGCAAATGTATTATACAAACCAAACTTACAAGTTTTACATCGCGGTTATAGCGTTGCAGTTCACGAAAATTCAGTAGCTTCTACGTCGGAAGCACAAGCACCGGTAAATATACCGGAATTGATGAAAACCGCTAATGCCGATAACGGTCGTGAAATAGCCAAAAAATGTTTAATGTGTCATTCTCTTGATAAAGACGGTCCAAATAAACTAGGACCGCATCTTTGGGATGTAGCAGGTCGCCCTAAAGCAAGCATAGCAGACTATAAATATTCCCCTGCTCTATCAAAACTTGGCGGCATATGGGATGATGACAGTTTATTTGCTTTCTTACATAAACCAAGTAGCTATGCCCCAAGAACTAAAATGTCCTTTGCTGGTATCTCAAAACCGCAAGACATAGCTGACGTAATATTATTCTTAAAAACTTATGTTCATGATAAATAATTATCTCACCGAAATATGGTTAATAATCGGCATAATTTGCTTAGTTATTGAATTTTTTGCAGTTCCAAGCATCGGATTCTTATTTTTTGGACTTGGAGCATTATCAAACACTCTTGTGGTATATAACTACGATATTAACTTACAAAATCAAATAACGATTTTTGGTATATTATCGCTTATTTGGTTTAGTATATTATACTTACCTCTTAAAAAATATGTTTATAGTACAACTGCTAAAGCAGAAAATTATTCAGATATGGTAGGCAAAGCCGTAGAAGTTCATAGCTCTACCATCTCGTCCCATACTATAGGGCAAGTAAAATGGTCCGGTGTTATTATGAATGCTTATCTTGCACCAAATGAAGAAGAAGCAAAAACAGGCGACCAACTTTTTATTATCGAAGTTAAAGGTAACATCTTAGTTTGCTCTAGACACAAACCTAATCATAACTAAATATCCTCATATTTTCCTATCTATTGTTATTCCCTAATAAATAATTAAGAAATTAACTATTTTCTTGTAAAAATAAAATTTTTGTGTATAATACAAAATATAAGCAATGATCATAGGGTTTTAGTTAAATATTGATTTAATTATCTTATTTATATTTTTTACCTTATTTCAATAATTTATTATTAAAATTTTAATAATAAATCAAGGGGTAATAATATGAGAAAAGTAATAATGCAAGGACCTAAGGTATCTAACTATACTAATACCGAAGAATTAGCAATTCTTTCAGGAGATGATGTAATACATCACTATCTAAATACTCTCCATGCTCCTATTGAATTATTTATAAATGCTCATGGTCAAGAATATCTGCAGGAAAATCTACCTCCTCTATTAACTATAAGCTTGTTTTCAAAAGAGGATGAATCGAATTTATCTGAAAGACTTGCTCACAATGTACTTACAAAGATAGCAAAAAATACAGTTGGAGATATGCCTAGTATCGTACATATACTTTCCTGTCATTCAGGTGCAGCTCAGCATAACTTAAGTCAGGTTAAAGGAGATATTGTACTATGTACTTATACTAAATCTACTAATACGTTAAAGGAATGTATTAGTAAACTTTTATTTAATAGAGATACAAGTTTAATTAATTTTATAGTAAAAAACTTACCTTTACTAATAGCTACTGATTTTACTATTAGCTATAAGTTAAATGATAGTATATATACTCTTGCATTTGATCATACACCTATAAAACAAATGAATTTAGATACTTTTTCAAAATTTTTACAAATACAATATGATAATGTAATTAAATTTTATAAAGAGCTGCACCAGCAATACTCTGACAAATACGAAGAATTAATACCTAAATATGATTTTCCGGAAACAATATCATATACTACAGAAAAACTAAAAGAAGCTTTTAATTCCATATTAAATATAAATTATACTAACCTAACTGCTTTAGCAATAGAACATTTTTTGAAAATAGATAATGCTTCTACTTTTGGCATTTTAAGCGATGCTATTAAACAATACAACATAACTGGCATTGAATTAATACTCAATAATATTGAAGTTAATGATTCGTACTTATGCGTAGCCATTATAGCAAGCGATACTCTACCTATAAATGATCGTATTCAAGTAATTAACATGATGCTTGAGAGAATAAAAGAAGTTGGCAGCATTAACTTTTATACAGCTGCCATGTCAAAAGATCCGGCTATATTTAAAATACTACTTAACAAAGTAGGAATAGCTGATGCTATACATTTTGATATAGCTGTTAAAACAGGTAACACTGACATAGTACAAGCAACACTTGAGAAAATGGTAAAAACTAATGATTCATATTGGGCTATGAAGACTATAGCTAAAGTATTAACCGGGGAAGAAAAAGCCACTGATGCACATACAGTTATAGCTATTAAAACAGGAAATCCGGATATAGTTAAAGCAGTAATAGAAAAAACCGGTATTACTTACGACATGCTCAAAATTGCTAGCACTACAGAAAACCAAGAAATTATTGATTTAGTATTTATAAATTTGGTACTATCCCAGAATGGCTTTTATTCAACTCTATTAGTAGCATGGATGAACAATCTTTTTACAGAGTAATTACTAAATAAAATGCCCCAAGTGTCAATTACTGCTGCTTATTATGCATTAAAAGTAGGTAATTTAGAGGCAATACCGAAAATACTTAATAAAGTTAATATCAACTATATTAGAAATGGCGATAAGGAGTTTTGTCGTGAAATAGCAAATGAATTTAGTACTGAACAAAATCAAGAAGTCATTAAGCAATTAGAGCAATACCTTATTACTCAACCTGAATTTAATATAACAGATCAGTTAGAAAGTAATATTATGAGCATAATAGGAGATTTTATTCCGGTTGCCGAGTAATATTTAATAGAGATAAGGTTGTTAAAATCTTATCTCTTCAAACATTCTCCTTAAACCAATCAAAGGCTTTTTTAAAGAAGCTGCTATTTTCATCAAGTCTAATATGAGCGAATTCTTTTTGCTGTTTTAATGCATGAATCTTTAGCATTCCTATAGTTGCCGAATATATAGCAGGATTATAATCTTCTACGAAACCGGCAATAATCTCCGGTTTACCGATTCTACTCTGTTTTTCAAAAACTCTATTTGAAAGCTCTTTAAGTCCTCTAAGCTGAGACCCGCCACCGGTAATTACAACTCTAAAAACTTCAACTTGTCCTTTTGTTGCTTTGTCATATTCGGCTTTTACCATTGATAATATTTCTTCGGCTCTTGCTCTTATTACCTCAGCCAATTTATAAATTGTTACAGACGTATTTAAATTATGATGAGTATCAACTTGAAAATCATCCATATTTATAATACTATCTTTCTCAAATAAAGGTATAGTTGCGTTACCGTATAAAATTTTTAATTTCTCTGCCGTAACAAGATCAATACCAAAAACTTTAGCAATATCCGAGCTAATATGAAAACTACCTATATTTACATGCCCCGTATATATTAATTTACCTGCAAAAAAAATACCGAAAGAAGTAGTTTTATCTCCCATATCGATGATAAGCGAACCTAGATTTTTTTCATCATTTGTAAGACAGCTAATAGCAGAAGCATAAATTGCAAGAGTGATATTTGTGACTTCAACATGACATTTAGCAAAGCATTGTACAATATTTGATAACATATTTGAACTAGCTGCAATAATATGTAATTCACAACTAAGTTCTCTACCGTACATACCTATAGGGTTTTCAACTGAATTATTATCAAGGGTCAACTCAAGAGGAAAATAATGAATAATTTCTTGGTTTTTAACTTTAAATTCAAGCAATGCTTTTTGTAATAATTTTTTAATATCTTGCTGCGTTACGGTTTGCCCGTTAACTTTAATTGTATAATTTATATAATAAGATTTAGTATCAGCACCTGATAACGATAATATAATTTTTTTTATATTTTTACCGCAATCTTTTTCAAGTGCGTAAATTGCCGAAACAATACTAGTTTCAGCATTTTTTAAATCTGATATAACTCCTGATTTAATACCTTTAGAATGATGCAAATTTTGGCTTGCTACTTTAATCTCACCTTTTTTACTAATATAGGCAGCAATTACGGCAATCTTACTACTGCCGAAATCAAGTGTAACAAAATTTGATATTTTCTCTTTCATTTTTTTATGTAAATTATTGTCATGCCAATTATTGCATGGATCGAAAAAAGTCCTGAGTGTCATACCGTGGCTTGACCGGCTTTGTTGCATGGATCGATTTTTTTATTGTCATCCCGCGACTTGATCGCGGGATCCAGTTTAAAATACTAAAGTTATTAGTATTTTAAGTTGTATTTCTAGATACCGTGGTCAAGCCACGGTATGACACCGAATGCGTTTTTTGATCCATGCAACAACGTCCTTACGCGGGAATGACATACACTATTAGCACTTCTCTATATAATACTTATTCCTATCTCTTAAATCCAAAACCTTATAATTTTGGTTAAATAGCTTGTTAGCTTTATTGAGTGCATCGATATATTTTAACGCTTCTTCAAACTCTTTTTCAGGTAACTTAATACTTATATTACCTTTAAGATTTAAATCCCACCTTCTATCTCCGAGCCTTACAGCGGCTGAAGTTTTATTCATTAATACCGGATATTTCTGTAGCTCACTTACTAATTTACCTGCATAGATATTTGCCCCTTCCCCTACAACATGTAATAAATGAGGAAAAGGCTGAATATTTTTACTAATTTCGTAACCTTCTTCATCAACCAAGAAAAGCTGATTATTGATTTGCCAAATAGCAATAGGTGCTCTTTCAAATAATTTTATATATACCGTATTTGGTAACCTTCGAGTGACATATACTTCCTTAATCCATTTATTTTTCTTTAAATTATTTCTAATTTCGTCTAACTTAAGAGCAAAAATAGGGCTACCGTTACTCGCATTTAAAACCTTTAATATTGTAGGTTCATCAACATTTTGCTGTCCTTCAATTATAACATTCTCAAGTTTAAAACCAAGTTTTGTTGTTGTTTGATATATATTTGTTGTTAAGTAGGTTTTTACGCCGGCAAAATATTTTGTAAAAACAAATAGACATACAAAGATAATTAAAGCAACCTTAAGCCCTAATATTGCTTTTTTGTAAATTAGTCCTAATTTTCGGCGTAATGAGATATTATTAGTTTTTTTTGTCTGTTTTTTTTTATTTGAGCTTGGTTTTTTTCTCATGATTCAAAGCTTGCCGTCTTTATAATTTCTTCAATTAAGTTAGTAAAATTTATCCCTGCATAAGCTGCAATTTCCGGCACTATTGATAAAGGAGTCATACCTGGGTGAGTATTTATCTCCAAAGCATATAATTTGTTTGTCTGATCTTCTAAAATAAATTCTGCTCTAGCAGGACCTTTGCAATTCATTGTTTTATAAATTTTTTCTGATTCTATAAGTAATTTTTCATATAAATTAGCAGGTAGTGGAGCAGGACAAAGATGCTCAGCAAATCCTTCGGTGTATTTAGTCTCATAATCATAAAAACGATTTTTCAGTAATTTAATCTCTAAAGCTCCTAGAGCTTTGCCGTTTAATACTGCTACTTGCAACTCTCGCCCTTTTATATATTGCTCTATTATTACCTGATCACCGTAAGGAAAATCATAATCGGCAAAGTTAAAATCATCTTCTTCAAATATTACTTCAACGCCGATACTTGATCCTTGCGTCAGAGGCTTAATTACATATGGTCGTTTCATAGGGTCAATCTTTATATTATCGCTTTTATTTACGACAATACTTTCTGCCATATTAATATTATTCGTTAAAAACCAGCTTCTAGAATGTATTTTATCGAATGCTAACGCTGAAGATAACACCCCGCTATGAGTATAAGGAATCCGCATTATATTAAGTAATCCTGGCAAACAACCGTCTTCGCCGTATGTACCGTGTAGGCAATTAAAAACGATATCAGGCTTTATTTCTTGTAATTTAACTGCAATATCTGCTCCCATATCAATAAAGGTTACTTTATATCCTAATTCAATTAAGGCTTTACTAACCCCTTCGCTTGACACTAAAGATACTTCACGCTCAGCAGACATACCACCTGCTACTAACGCTATATGCTTTTTACCGCTATAGTCAATTGATTTGGACTCGCCTACTTCGTCGCTCGTCGCTCTCCTATTAGTTATAGGCTTCGCTCCTCGCTCCTTGTATTCAAGTCCAACTGAATTGACTATATTACTCAATATTTTAACTTCAGAATGTTCCACCCAATGTGTTTGATATTTATGCATATTTTCCGATTCGTTTTATTTCCCAGTTTAATTCAACACCGCTATCTTCAAATACGTTTTGCCTGACAAAATTCCCTAAATCTTCTAAATCCTTAGCAGTAGCATCACCGTTATTTATCATAAAATTACAATGAAGTTCTGACATCGAAGCACCGCCTATTCTATAGCCTCTAAGTCCTGCTTTGTCAATAAGCTGCCACGATTTAAGCCCCTCAGGATTTGCAAAAGTACTACCGCCTGTACGTGCCTTAATAGGTTGCGTCCGTGATCTTGTAGCATTTATTTCATTCATCCGTAATAATATATTTTCACTGTCGCCTTTATTTACTTTAAAAACGGCTTTGAAAATAATTAAATCCTTTGGTAAATTATTACTGCGATATTTAAAACCGATTTCTTCGTTGGTAAATGTTAAAAAGTTTCCTGCAAAGTCGATCGCTTCAATTCTAACTATAATATCCTTAAATTCAGAGCCGTAAGCACCGGCATTCATAGCAACTCCGCCGCCGATAGTACCCGGAATACCTACTAAAAACTCAAAACCGGAAATAGCATTTGCGTGACAGAATTTTGCTAAATTATAATTAAGACAGCTGCTGCCCACTACTAAATGATTATCATCTATAAAATCAATATTACTAAAATTCTGACCAAGCTTTATTGTAACTCCTTCTATACCGCCGTCTCTTATAATAATGTTTGAGCCTGCACCGAAAGTAGTTATAGGTACTTTTTGCTTATTTTGTATCAAGAAACTTGCTAAATCTTCGCTATCAAAAGGTTTAAAGAAAATTTCGGCATTACCGCCTACTTTAAACCATGTCAGATGTTTTAAATTATAATCTTTTTTATACTCGCCTTTTACTATCGGTAAAGTCATCACAAATTACCGAATTTTTTTGGTAATTCATTTGCAAAACTTGAAATATTACCTGCTCCCATCATAATTATCATATCACCGGAAGCTGCGTTATCTATAATAACTCCAACCGCCTCATCTAGTTCGGCTAGAAAATTTGCTTGATCATGATGCTTATTCTTAGTAATCTTATCAACTAAACTTTGTCCTGTAATTCCTTCTATAGGGTTTTCACCTGCATCATATATATCGGTAATATAGAGTATATCGGCATCAGCGAAGCAAAGCATAAAATCATCAAATAAATGCTGCATTCTTGAATATCTGTGAGGCTGAAAAATAGCAATAACTTTACCGTTTTGTTTATTTGCTATATTTTTAGCCGTAGCAAGCGTTGCTTTAATTTCCTCAGGGTGATGAGCGTAATCATCGATAATTGAAGCCCTATTATATTCAGCTACTTTAGTAAATCTCCTCTTCACTCCTTTAAAATTATTAAAGCCGTTTTTAATAGCTTTAATACCAAAATCTAATTCTATCCCAACGGCGATTGCAGCAAGGCTATTTAAAATATTATGTCTTCCAGGTGTTGGAATAGTAATTTTTTCAATAATCGTTGTACCTAGTACATTCGGTAAACTAATTTTTACGTCAAAAGTAGAGGAGGCAATATCAGTGTTAATATTAAATGCTATAATATGAGCATCAGCCGAATCAATTCCGTAAGTAACAATCTTCCTTTCGGTAATATCATCTACTAACTTACGAACTATTTTATGATCGATACAACAAACTGCAAAACCATAAAACGGCAAATTGATAATAAAGCTTCTAAAAGCACTAATTAATGTTTCAAAATCTTTATAATAATCTAAATGTTCGGGATCAATATTAGTTATTATCGCAATAGTTGATGGGATATGAATAAATGTCGCATCGGACTCATCGGCCTCCACAATTAAATAATTACTTGAACCAAGATATGCATTAGTAGATCTGTTATTTATAATCCCGCCGTTAATAACCGTAGGACATAAGCCGGCTGCCTCAAATAAACAAGCAACTAGAGAAGTAGTAGTGGTTTTACCGTGCGATCCCGAAACTGCTACGGAACATTTTAATCTCATAAGTTCAGCCAACATTTCCGCACGTCTAATAATCGGAATTTTACGTTCTAACGCTTCTTTTATTTCAGGATTATTTGGATTAATTGCCGATGAAATAACGACATACGAAACATTGGTAATGTGTTGCGGAACGTGTCCTAAAAATATTTTAATGCCGTATGACTCAAGCCTTTTAGTATTATAATTTTCTACTAAATCGGAACCTTGTACTTTATAACCTAGATTATGTAATATCTCGGCAATACCGCTCATTCCAACGCCGCCGATACCTATAAAATGTATAATTTCTAAGGTTTGATTAGTTTTTTTTAATTCAAGTAACAGCATCTAAGTTTAATCATTTAAAGTTGAGTTCTGCATATAGGTTTTTATGGACGTTGTCAAGGGTTATAATTCATGTCATTGCGAGCGAACGAAGAGAGCGTGGCAATCTCAGGACTTTGGCACGAGATTACTTCGTCAAAACTATGTTCTTCCTCGCAATGACGATATTCCCGACTCTGTAGGAATGACATCTACCCTATCAAACTTTGCTTCGGAATAGAAATTCCCTTGTAACCCACCGACTTTTAGATCAATTAAAAATTTAGCTATTTCTCCGTTTTCTACGAATTCAGCTACCGTTTCAATACCTAAATCTTCTGAAATTTTAATTAATCTTTCTACGAAATACCTACTTTGTACGTCACTTGTAATACTACGTACATATTGACCGTCAATTTTGATAATATCAATAGGTAAGCTTTGGAGTTGTTTAAAAGAAGTAAAACCCGAACCAAAGTCATCTAATGCAAATCTACATCCGTACTTACGTAGCTTATTAATAAACAAAGTTATTTTATCGTAATTCTCATTGAAAGAAGTTTCCGTAATTTCAATAATTAAGCGATCTCGCACATTATGAGCTTTTAATAAGTTTGCTGCTATTTCCCATAAAGCTTCATCGCTTGTTCCTATATTTGAAATATTAACGGCTAACATTAAATTTGGGTTTTGGGCAAGTTCATTAACAGTCATTTCCAAAACAATTTGATCAATTATAAAAATTAATCCTTTATTTTCAGCAAGAGGAATTATAGGACCTACGGAAATATAAACACCATTCTCATCAGGTATACGAAGCAGACATTCATAATAATGAATTTTCATAGTACTGCGATCTATTATAGGTTGATAAGCGAATCGCATAGTCTTTTTTGCTAAGGCTTGTCGTAGTAAGTTAAGCTGAAGGTTATATTTTCTTATATTTTCCAAATCATGTTCTGTGCTGCTATATTCGCGGTAATAATAATTATTATTTTGTGAAAGTAACATATTTAATGTTTTTTCAATTTCTTTAGCATTATTACTTACTTTTGGAAATTTAATACTAGCAATATAACAATTCATATAAATTGCCGGCTTCTGTTCATTAATATAAAGCTGCGAAAATAAATATAATTTTCTAGCAAAATTTTTAATTAAGTCAGAATCAGTAGTATTTAGGATAAATAATATTCTATCTTTCTTTATTTTCTTAAACTTTGAAAAAATATTAAGTTCTTCGCTTACATTTTCAATGATTTGATCTAAATCTTTAATTATAAAGTGTTTATCTTGCTCTATAAATTCTATTTCATCATAATTAACTAATCTACAAGCAAAACATACGCCTTTTTCCAATTTATCTATCTCATCTTGTAAATCTTTATAATCCGTTATTAATTCCGACATTGCCATTTTTATCATAAAATTATATACTTAAGAATATTAGGACATTTTTACTGTAAATGAAATAAAAATATGAGCCGCATAGAAAGGATACAAGAAAAATTAAGTGTGTTAAAACCACATTTTCAAGAAATAATAGATGAAAGCTATAAACATGCGAGTCACTATGATGGAATCCACAGCCATATAAAAATAAGAATTTCTGCAAAAATTTTACAGGGAAAAAGCCTAATTGCCAATCATCACACTATTAACAACTTACTTACCGATGAATTTAATAACGGTCTACATGCGTTATCTATAGAGGTACTATGATGAAAACAAACGATATTATAAAAGTTGCGATAGGAGCTAGCAGCGTAGCACAAAAAGCTTTAAATAGTATAGCGGATAAAAGCTGCGGCATAATTGAGGATAAAATACTTAAAGGTAACTACGTCACTCGCGAAGAATTTGAAAAATTACAAACTTTAGTAATAAAACTAAAAAAAGAATTAGCAGAGTTAACTGGTAAATAATTACAAGTTAATATTTTTATGTACATAAAAAGTTTCGAGGGGATATGTACCCTGTAAATGATGTGGAATTTGCTGCATTTTTACCTTATCAATAATCAGAACTTTTAACCTCCAAGAAAGCCAAGCATTCCCTATGCGAAAATATGATCTACCCATCGCCTCCCCTACTACTCTCGTTGATAATACCCAATCATCGCCTATTGAATCTAATAAAGCATCATCAAAGAATGTTTCTTGTACTGATTCTAATTTATTATTTTGCCAAATACGTATACAATCGGAAATATTACTGATTATATCCCATGCTTGAGCCCATAATTTTAAGGTATTAGTACTTACAGGTTTCATTGTATGGTAGAGCTGCAATAATTCTTTAGGAGGAATCATAGATATAGAACTTTGAAAGCTTTCTTTTGGTGATACCTGTAATACCACTTCACTCACCTTTCATTACTTTGTAAATACCAAGCTACTCTACGGGTTAATAATATCTCTGCTGCATTCCATCCGTACCATAAAATCACATTAGTAGCGGTGGTTATCAATTTGTTTAAATCATTATAAATATTTAATAATTCGGTCTCTATTTTATTATTGCAATAATTCGGTAATAATTTTTCCCAAAATACCATTCTAGCAGAAGGGTTAATACTATCTACATCAAATAATGGACCTATAGATAAATCATCATAATGTCTTAATACAACATGATTTTTTGACTGTGAGGATTCAAGTATATATTTTATAGAAGCAAATGCACTATCACCGCTAACAATATGTATAACCATAATTTTTATATCTTTTGATCAATTCTAATTGATACTATTGCTGACATGCCGGGAACTAGATTGGCACTTGGGGATTCAAAATCTATTAAAACAGGTACACGTTGTACTATCTTAGTAAAATTACCGGTAGCATTATCGGGGAGGGGATTAAACTAAATTTAGAACCGGTAGCAGGAGCAATATTACGAATCTTCCCGTAAATTACTTTTTTAGGCAAAGCATCAAACTCAATTTTTACTTTCTTCATGCCGGACTTAAATTTCTTAATTTGCGTTTCCTTAAAATTAGCTTGAATATACATAGTGTTATCTTGCACTATAGAAAACAACGCTCTTCCAGGTAATATATAATTTCCGATTTCTAAACTACTATTACCGAATATACCCGATACCATAGCAATAAGTTTAGTATTTTGTAAGCTCCTTAAGGTAACTTTTTTATTTTCCGTTAATTCTTTGAATTTTTCTTTTTCTGCGGATTTCTCAAGATCTAAAAGAGCAACATTTTGTTTAGATATATCTAAATCTAATTGTGCTTGTTTATAATCTGTTTTAGCTTTTTGATAATTATTTCTAGAGTCATCTAATGTTTTAGAGCTAGCAAATTTTGCCTTATTTAATTCCTGCACCCTAGAAAAATCCGTTGAAGCAATATAAAAGCTTATTTTAGTAATCTTTAATTTTTCAGCCGCTTGTTCTAAGCTAATCCGCCCTATTGAGGTTTTGTGCTCTATAATTTCTATATTTTGTATACAAGCTTCTATAGATGCTTCAAGTGCCGCAAGCTTTGCTTTATAATCTCTATCGTCAATTTCACCTATCAGATCGCCTTTATTAACTTTAGTGTTATTGGTGATAAATAACTTTATTAAAACACCGCTAACTTCAGCACTAACGTTTGAAATATCTGCATCTATGTACGCATTATCCGTGGATTGTGTATTTGCCCAAACATAAATTCTATATCCAAAATAAATATTACTAAGGCTACAATAATTACATATTTAGTAAATGGATGATGTTTATATTTGTCGATAGCTTGTTGTAATACACGCGGCATAATTAACTTTACCAATACCCTCTATGTTTAAAAAAATAACAAATTGGTATAGAAAGAATATATATAACTGCAATTAACGGCAGTGAATACCATGGATATATGATAAGATTTATAATAACAATAGCAACTAAAATCATTGCAAGCGATAAATACTCAGGTTTAATACTTAAATTTTTTGTTGAGATTGTAGGAAGCCTACTAGCAAGTAGAAAAGCTATAATAGCCAAATATATATTAATTGTTATAGTGTGAGTACGGGTATTGATATTTAATAACGTACCGATTTCAAAATCTATCATTACAGGCGTTAAAGCAAGTAAAGCACCGCATGGAGCAGGTACACCGGTAAAAAAATATTCAGTTTTTTTATCTTGTTTCGGTTGATAAATGCCAACGTTAAAGCGAGCTAAACGCAACGCCATACACACTATAAATAATAGCATTACTGCTGATGAAAATACCTTATACTCATATTGTTGAAAAGACCATAAATATATTAAATAAGCAGGAGCTATACCGAAATTAGCAAAATCGCATAATGAATCAAGCTCTGCACCAAATGGGCTAGCTGCGTTTAGCATCCTTGCTATTCTACCGTCGATACCGTCAATAATTGCCGCTACTATAATGCAATATACCGCAAGTTCCCATCTACTATCCAAAGCAAATTTTATAGAACTCATACCGGTTACAAGACCAAGCAACGTAATAAAGTTGGGAATTAATTTTATTATAGGTACAGGCTTAGTTATTATAGATTTACGAATTTTTAACAATTTTATACTCAAAATGTATTTTAGTAAATACACGGCTTTTATGTCATTCCTGCCTACGCGGGAATAACATCCTGGACGCTCGTATAGCAGTGGATCAAGCCACGGTATTATGACACGTAAAAATATCTACTTCCTCTCAAACTTGAATTCTGCTGTTTTTTTACGTCCAAAATCAGCAATGATAGTTTCACCGCCTATAGCGGTCTGCCCTTTACTCACTAATAAAGCTGTTTTCAACGGTAGATAAACATCTACTCTACTACCAAAACGAATTATACCGTATCGCTCGCCCGTTTTAACTTCATTACCCTCTTCTAAATCACAAACTATACGCCTTGCTATAAGTCCGGCTATTTGAACAAAAACAATTTTCTGCCCTTGATCAGTTTCCATTAATACTGATTGACGCTCATTATAAATACTAGCTTTATCAAGTGAAGCATTAAAAAACTTTCCTGGATTATAATGAAGTGCTAAAATTTTTCCGTTTGCCGGAATTCTATTAACATGGACATTAAAAATATTTAGAAAAATACTAACTCTAATCATTGCCACATCACCGAGCCCTAATTCCGGCGGCGGCAATGCTTCCTTAATTTCTTGAATTACTCCATCTGCAGGACTTATTACCAAATCATCATTTATAGGAACATATCGATCGGGATTACGAAAGAAGTAAATACACCACGCAGTAGCAATAAACCCAATACAGCCAAGTTTTTCATTAAATGATGCTAATAAAAAACTTACTAATGCAAAACTAGCAATAAATATATATCCTTCGCGGTGAATAATTTTAAATAAATCATTATATTGTTTCATTTTAATCTCTATGAATCTCCTTATTATTTTAACTATGCCTGCTCTGCTGTATCTTCTTGCCTCTCATTCTCGTCTTCATCTTCTTCTTGAGGGGTAGTTTGGGCTTCTTGAGCAGCACCAAGAGCATATACGCATAAATCCGGAAGTGGAACACCGTTTTTTTTGGCAAGATCATTTAGCTGTGATATTGCTTGCATAACCTCATCAGGAATAGTACCGCCTCTTTCGTCAGATAACCATTTTGCTTGAAATTGTAGCGGATGATGCCCTTCTTGCGGCGTACCTATATAAAACTTAAACTTGGCTCTTTGTCCACCAAAATCACAGTCAAATGCAAACTCTTTATAATGTGCCATAACTTTATGAATAATAATTATATCTAATATTATTATATTCTAACAATAAAAATGTAAATCTAAAATAATTTCTTGTCTAATATTTTTTAAGTTTCTTAGCAATATAGCGATTTGAATATATAAATTTATCGCTAGAATCTATAATTATACCGCCTGCTTCCTTAATAAGAAGCTCAAATGCATAATATAATGTAAAATTTAATAATGATAAACATATTAAATCCGCTTTACCTGAAGCTACAAGCGTAGCCGCATAGCAAGGAGAGCCAAAAGATCTAATATTATCTACCTCCCCCAAATTATTATGATTTAAATCTTCAATAATTGCTAAACAGTTCTTTAAATCGGCATTATCGGAAACTCTAAGTCTTAATCCTTGATAATTAGAGTTTAAATTATTTTTTTCTATCCAAGCTCCTTTACCTTTTTCAGCATAATAAATTTCATTAAGAGCGGGAAAATATATTACTGTAGAAGTAGGAGTTAAAACTCCTTGATTCCTTTTGAAATAAGTTACGGATATCGCAAAAAAAGGTATGCTTCTAGCGAAATTATTTGAGCTATCTATAGGGTTAATTAAAAAAACACTCTCATAATTATTATTTAAATCGAATTTATCCTCCGGAAAAAATAAATATTGTGTATGTTTTTGTAATTCTTCACATAATAAAGTTTTCAATTTTAAATAAGATCGCTTGCAAAATTCTTCATTTCTTACAGAATTTTTTTGTAGCATTTCGAGTTCTAAAAAATCTCTATGCAAAAACTTAACTGCTTTACGCATGGCATTAATTAATAAATTAGTTATAGGCTGCATTTAATTAATATTAAAGTAAATGAACAGTATACGAAGATCAACTTCAACAAGAGCAAGGAGTTCAAAGTCCTCGGAACGCAGCGTATACTTAATATAGTTCGTACCGTAGCTCTTGTAGAACGACGACGCCAATTTTTGAAGTTCTATCTTAGTATACTTATTTGGCTCTTTCGACATATGTCATATCATCAGTTTTGACAACAATTTTTTCCCCTATTTCTAAATATTGCGGTACTTTAACTTTAATGCCGTTTGTTAAAATTGCCGGTTTATAAGAAGCGGTAGCAGTTGCTCCCTTTATTACCGGATCAGTTTCACTAATCTCAAGTATAACGGTTGGAGGAAGCTCAATATTTAAAGGCTTTTCATTATAAAATTCGACTTTAACAATCATATTTTCGGTTAAGAAAGGTAATTTTTCTTCTAAAATTTCCTTGGGAACATTTATTGGATCAAAATGTTTGGTATCCATCAATACTAAATCATCACCTTCAAAATATAAAAATTGATAATCTTTTTGTTCAAGTTCGGCTTTTTCTAAATAATCGGAAGAACTGAATCTTTCGTTACGCTTTGTCCCTGTTTTTAAATTTTTCATCTCAACTTGTACATAAGCTCCACCTTTCCCGGGTTGCGTATGTTCCGGCGTTTTGCTTACAACCCATAAATCATTATTATAAACTAATATGTTACCTGTTCTAATTGAATTTGCTGAAATTTTCATATATTATACATTTAAGACTTAAAATAAAGTATAAATATACAAATTATTTCCTTTAAAAACAAGAATTTAATCTTATGACCACAATATTAGTAGTAGACGATATAGAAACCAATATTAAGTTACTAACAGCCAAACTTTTAAAAGAGTATTATACTGTTCTTACTGCAAATAGCGGCAAAGAAGCATTGGCAATTCTTAAAAAGGAAAAAATTGATATTATACTACTTGATGTTATGATGCCGGAAATGGATGGATTTGAGGTATGTAAAACGATAAAAACCGATCCGGAAACTACTCATATACCGGTTGTAATGGTAACTGCACTTTCTGATATTGATGATCGAGTTAAAGGTCTTGAAGCAGGAGCTGATGAGTTTTTAACAAAGCCGATTAACGATACTGCTTTATTTGTAAGGCTTAAATCGTTATCCAGAATGAAAAGCTTAATTGATGAATTAAAACTTCGTAATAGCACTAATGCATTATTAGGCGTAACAAATATTGAAATGCATGACACTTTTGCAGATAAAAAAATATTACTCATTAATGATGATGTAGTACAAGCAAAAAATATAAAACAAATGTTACTTAAGATTACCGCAAACGTAAAGGTGATAAGTAATTCCGATGAATTAGATATTATAAATGAATATACACCCGATTTAGTAATTATCAGTAGTACGCTCGAAAATGAAGATCCTTTAAGAATCAGTGTTATTTTAAGAGGTAAAGCAGAAATAAGCGGAGTGGTAATAATTTTACAAATTGATGAAGACGGTATGCCTTTGGTTGTGAAAGGTATTGAACTCGGTATTAATGATTATTTCGTTTATCCTATAGAGGAAAGTGAATTGCTTGCTAGAATTAGAACACAATTAAGGCGTAAGCAATATCAAGATAATTTACGTAATGATCTTGAACAAAGTGTTAATTTAGCAGCTAAAGACGGCTTAACCGGCTTATTTAATCGTCGCTATTTCGATATACACCTCAAACAAATGATTGAGAAAACTAATAAAGAAAGTATTAAATTATATTTACTTATGTGCGATATCGACAATTTTAAACATGTAAACGATACTTACGGTCACCAAGCAGGCGATAAGGTTTTAACAATTGTATCCCGTATTTTGAAGAATACTCTCAGAGTAACAGATTTAATAGCAAGATTTGGCGGTGAAGAATTTACTATACTCTTAACGGATATAGATATTTCTAAAGCAATTGAAACTGCGGAGAGAGTTAGAGTTAAAATAGAATATATGGATTTTCACATTGAAGATCAAATGGAACCTTTAAAAAAAACTATTTCAATCGGAGTTACGGAATATAAAAAAGAAGAATCAATAGAATCTTTCATTGCACGTGCTGACAAAGCTATGTATGAAGCTAAAACAACGGGTAAAAATAAAGTAGTAAAATTATAATTGATTTTTTAAAGTAAAAAAATAATGAGCAATTCTTCCAAAAAACATCTTGATTTACCATATAGACCAGGAGTCGGCATGATGATATTAAATGCCGATAACCATATATTCGTCGGTAAAAGAATAGATACAAAAATATCTGCATGGCAAATGCCGCAAGGTGGGATCGTTCCCGGCGAAACTCCAAGTATTGCAGCAATGCGTGAGATGCTCGAAGAAATAGGAAGCGATAAAGGATATATTATTGCCGAAAGCAAATGCTGGTATAGTTATGATGTACCAAGCTTTTTAATACCTAAATTGTGGAACGGTAATTTTCGTGGACAAAAACAACGCTGGTTTCTAATTAGATTTACCGGAAATAACGAAGATATTAATATAAATACCTCTAATCCGGAATTTGACCAATGGCGTTGGGCATCACTTGACGAGCTATTATCTATTATAATTCCTTTCAAACGGAAACTTTATCAAGCCGTCGTAAAAGAATTTGAATCATTAATTCAGTAAAAGTCTTATATACTTAATTATTTAGAGCCTCTTGATCCTCTATTTGACCTAGACATACATTATGTTGATCACTATTATCATGGTGATCAGAATTTATATGTACCTTAATTTTATTAGCTATATATCCTATGCCTAATATACTTAATGTTACTGCTGTAATATAGATAAAAAGAGTACTTGTAGCACTATTGACCTCTCTATCACTTTCAATTAATTCATTTATAGCACTAAATAATGAGGTATCTGTATCATTGCCTAAAGTAAATACAGCACACTCATTTGTACCTCTAGACACTAAACTAATATCTTTATCGCAACTAGATTCAACCATATAATATGTACTATCATTCTTTATTAAGCTATAATTATTATCACCGATTATATGTGCAGTAAATGCATTTGCTAGGTTAGATATAGTTATATTATCAATAAAATCTTTTACTTCTCTTATATGAAATAAATTTATAATAAAATTACTTAGGCAGTGATTTGTTGTGGTTTCAGTTTCCCAATTAACCGTATCAATTTGAGCTTCCGGCATTCAAAACCATGAATTTATATCTTCAAACGCAAATTTTAGCTCTTGAACCAATCCACATAAAATATATTTTTTATCAGCAATATGTACAAAGGTATGATCAGGATGCTCATCTAAACAGTATGTAGAAGTATTAGAAAAAGGTTTTAAATGCACGGAATATACCTTATTGCTATCAAGGCTTTGTGCATAGCTATTTTCACTAGAATCAGCGGGTATTAAATTTGGTAATAAAATAAGCCTACAAAAATAACCGATTAAATTAACTATATTTGGTAAAAACTTAATATGATAATTTGGCATAATGTTACTTTATGTTTATAATAAGTATATCTTATTATTAAATATTATTAAGATTATTGTTATAATTCAATGACTTAATAAGAAACCATCATTGAGCTGCTCATCCTTGTGTGATTTTTGCTATTATTCTTTTCACTGAAGTAATTAATTATTACAGCCCGAAAATAATTAGGTTTTACTTTCTATTTTTGCAGCCAATATAAAATCGTTTTCCGTAAGACCATTAATTTTATGAGTCCATATTTCAACATTGCATGCTCCCCAAGATATAGTTAAATCGGGATGATGTGCTTCCTGTTCTGCAATTGCGGCTATCTTATTTGCAAATTCCATAGCCTTTACAAAATTAGGAAATGTATATTTCTTATAAAGATGCCCTAATTCATTTACTTGCCATTCATTTTGTAATTCAGTTAATAATTTATCAATTTCTTTTTTCTCAAGCGGCGGAACTCCACCCTCACACGGAATACATTTTTTTTCACTTAATACTATCATAGTTTTTTATTCTATATCAAAGTTAAAATATTGATCTTTATAAGGTTCATCTTCAAGTGTATAATGCCACCACTCAAATTGACATGCTTTAAAATTATGTTTTTGCATCTTAAAACGTAAATAATTACGTTTTGCTAAATATTGCTTATCAATTAATTTACTATCATGATGTGAAGCTTCATCAAATAGGGCAAAAGAAGTATACATGTCTACTGTATTGTCATCTAAATAGGATATAACATGCTCGTCTTTCAACTTTCTCTTAATGACTTTAGGATTATTATTAACTTCCTGCCGAAGTTTTATTATTGATAAATCTACAGTACTACCCCCTACTATGACTGGATCTTTCAGCTATATAACCTAATGTAAAACATTTAGACTTATCTATATATGGGTAAAAGTTTTTCTTATTTTTTTGATCAATATTATCTTTGCTCCATCTTAAAAAGTGTTGTACAGCTCTTTGTGGTCTATATGCATCATATATAATAAGTGAATAACCATCTTTTTTTATCTCATCTTGTACTACTTTAAGAGCTTTAGCAGCTTCTATGGTTAAAATTGCTTCCGGTGCTTTATAACCCTCTACCTTTTTACCAACAAAATTTTCATCTGAATAATAACGCATACTTTGGATAATTGTAGGGTCGATATCTTTCAGATACACAAACCCTTTAGGTAAGGATCTGGCATATATTGGAGAAAAGCTCATAAATATAAGAATTAAAGTTGTTAAAATCAATTTCATAAAATGCTAGGCTCTGTGAAAGTTTCTAATTGATCTGTTATTGTGAGATATTTTTTAGTGAAAATTAAATCTTTTTAGAAATCTTCACAGAGCCTAATATAAAATATTTATACATTTATCTTATACAAAATTTTATTAAAAACTAGAACTTTCAAAAAGACGGATGAATGGTAGCGAGGGAGGGATTTGAACCCCCGACACACGGATTATGATTCCGTCGCTCTAACCAACTGAGCTACCCCGCCAGGGGAGAAATAATATATTGTTACAGATATTGCTAACTAAAGTTGTTGCAAGTATCCTATATCATTCCCGCAAAAGCGGGAGTGATATTAGAGCCATGCAACAATGGCAATAGCCAACACCTTAAATTTTATCTTAACGTTTAGAGAATTGTGTTTTCTTACGTGCTTTACGCTGTCCGTATTTCTTACGCTCTACTACTCTAGAATCACGTGTTAAAAGACCGCCTTTACGCAAAATAGCATGAAAATCCGGAGCAGATTTATCTAGAGCTTTAGAAATCCCATGTAAAACGGCTCCTTTTTGTCCTGAAATTCCTCCACCTCTAACAGTACAAATTACATCATACTGATCGATAGTGTTTGTTAAAACAAAAGGTTGTAAGATCGTTTTCACATAAGTTTCAGAAGGAAAATACTGGTCTATTGTTTTTTTATTAACAGCTATTTTTCCTTTTCCTACTTTAAGCCATACTCGTGCTATAGCATTTTTTCTTTTCCCTGTAGCATAAAACTTGCCTGAATTATCTATTTTTTCTTTAGGTGCTTTTACTGCTAACTTCTCAGAAGTTAGAACTTCTTTAGTTAATGGCTTGTCTGTTTTAATCTTTAACTTTGTCATAGGTAATTACTTTTTATTTTTTGGATTTTGGCTTGCAAAATCATAAATTGCAGGCTGCTGTCCTACATGAGGATGATCACTATTTGCATAAACATACAAATTACTCATTTGCTTAGCACCTAAAGTATTTCTTGTAATCATTCTTTTTACAGCCATTTTAATAACTCTCTCAGGGTGTTTACCGCTTAAGATTTTACCTGCCGTAGTATCTTTAATCCCCCCTGGAAATCCTGTATGTCTGTAATATATTTTTCCGTCTTTAGGATTCGCTTTTTTACCTGTTAATTTTACATGCTCTGCATTTATTATGATTATATTATCACCACAATCTAAATGAGGAGTAAAGCTAGGTTTATGCTTACCGCGTAGCATATTAGCAACTCTGCTAGCGAGTCGTCCGAGTACAATATTTTTTGCGTCTATAACCCACCATTTCTTTTCAATTTCCGATGGTTTTGCAGAATAAGTTTTCACAATAGTATCTTTTTAATTTTAATTTTTTAAATAAAGACTTAAGAAACATATTTAATAGCATTAATACCTGCCATTTGTCAAGTTAAATATAATCTATTTACTTCCGAATATTATCTTTCTCTCAGTAGAGAAATATAGATGATTATTTGTACTTAAACCATAATAACGAATATTCTTTATAATTTTGCCGATATGAGGCATCATGTTTAATCCATTATTATCAATGTCAAAACTATATAAAACACCGTTAACGGAAATAACATTTAAACTTCGCTTATTGTTATTATCAACTCCAACAAAAGGTGCTAAAAAAGTAGCAGATTTTAGTTTCTTAGGATCTTGCCCGTCACTTAAATCAGCTACAAACTTTACCTTCCCTGTTTCAGGATTAAATGCTGCTATTTGTCTTGCATTATTTGTTACAAATAGACTATTACCGATTAAAGACATTGAGTGGATATCCTCTGCATTTACCTGCCAAATCACACTGCCGGTTGCTGTACTCAGTTTAATAAGCTTACCAAGACCGGTTGCTATATATAAATTCATATTATCATGAACGGGTGTACATAAAATACTTGATTCGTCAAAATTCGGTATAGCTATGTGATCGCTAAGATTTGCAAACTCAAAATTCCATCTTACTTCACCGTTTTTTATATTTAAGGCAAGTACTTGCCCGGAATTATAAGTTACTATTACATTGTCATGTTGTACTATCGGCGTCATAAAATAACTAGCCGATAAAACTT
This sequence comes from Rickettsia sp. 109562A South Dakota, assembly GCF_055791265.1. NCBI lineage: Bacteria > Pseudomonadati > Pseudomonadota > Alphaproteobacteria > Rickettsiales > Rickettsiaceae > Rickettsia > Rickettsia sp. 109562A South Dakota. The sequence goes on along the minus strand of NZ_CM147703.1, from coordinate 718,341 downwards.
CCGCAAGGCTTTCATGCTCCCATACGGTTTTTAAAGTTTCTGCATTTAAAGCAATTGTTTGATTACTGATAGTTTGCACTAAGACAGTATTATCATTTAGCATAACAGGCTTAATTCTAATAATATCCGGAAGTTCTTTTCTAATTATTTCATAACCTGATTTTGCATCTAGTACTACTAACAATCTTGAACCGTATGTTACGTATAGCTTTCCGTTATAATGTAAAATTCCGCCACCTATATAATTATCTTTTTTATGTCTACTTAAATTATAAGACCAAATAATCTTATTTTTCTCTATAGAAAATGCAGAAATATTTGATCTAATATCCAATGCATAAATCATATCGCCTATAAAAACCGGCTCGGTAATTGTTTTGCTTCTAGCGAAACTATACTGTTTATTCTTAAGCATATTTACATTAAATGCATATATATTTGCATTAGAATCTAAATATATCGGCTCATTAGTTTGCATTGATAATTTAAGAGTCAGTTCAACAATATTTTTTACCCTTTTCGGTCCAAGCCCGTTACATGAAATTAAAATAAACGGTAATAACAGAAGTGCTATTTTTTTTGTCATATTTTTCCTTAAGTACGAATTATTATTTATTTAAATTTACGAGCAGAGCCTTAGCCTGATCTTTTAACAAATCAGATACATTATTTGAAATTAATAAATTTTTTAGATTTTTTTCTGCTTGCGGTTTCATATTATTCTTAATATCCCACATAGCTTTCATAATAGTGGCCGTAGCCCAAAAAGGTTTTTTCTCGTCATCAAAATAGTTTAAATATTTTGTCAATTTTTCTTTATCTTGAATATCTAGATTTTGATCATCAATGACAAGGCCACACCATGAAATACGTGCATAAGAAGTAGAAATTTCGGAATATTCTTTATTTTCAATAATTTTATTAAGCAGGTCTTGCGCTTCTGAATATTTTTTTTCCGACATCTTTATAGCTACTTGTTCTAATGCAGCTATTTCTTTTATTCTAGTATTACTAGTAGTAACTAAATTCTCTAAAGTATTAAAAGCTAATTCTTCATTATCTTTTGTTGTTTCCAAACCAACGGTTTTAACAAGAATATCTCCGTTTTTTTGGTTATTTTTAATTCTTTTATCTTTATTATTATTAATAACAACCATTATAGTAATAGCTATTATAGAAATGATTATTATTATAGGTAAAAGCTTTTTGAAAAAAATTAACCTTTTTTCTTCATTTTGATCACTCAATACTTCGTCTAAAATATCAGTCATATTTTATTATTTTTATTTATTTTTACAGCCAAATTTGATCTTAGCATCTTCTGTCATTTTCTTGGATGCGGCCGTTCTATTAGTTGGAAATTCCTTATCAAGCTTAGCAAGCATATTACATGCTTCCTGAGTTTTTTTTAGTTCACCTAAGGAAAGTGCTAACTTCAATAACCCATCGGAAGATTTTGCCCCTTTCGGTGACTCTTTATAGCCTTTTAAATAGTTAACCGCTGCTCCGTTATAATCTTTTTGTTTAAAAAAGCATTCCCCGTACCAAAAATAAGCATTACTAATTAGCGAACTGTTAGGATATTTTTGGATAAAATTTTTTAATTTATCTTTTGCTTCAGTAAGCTTATTATCTTTATAAGCAGCTAGAGCCAAATCATAAGCTTGCTTATCGGGAGCTATATCCTTATTAACCGTAATGGGTTTTTTAGAAGCAGTATCAGGCATATCTTTTAGCAAAGCTACATCAAAAACGTCTTGGCTTTTTGAATTATTACCTTCTGAAATTTCAGTATTTTCTTCTTGATTCGGAATATTTGAGTTTTGCGTTAACATATCAATTTTATGCTGTAAAACCTCAACTTTACCGATTAATCTTCTGATTTCTTGTTCCTGTTCATCTAGCCTATTTTCAAAATCATTATTTGCTGCATATTTTAAAGGCTTTCCTTTAATAGTTTCGCTTTCTCCGAAAACAACCATAGAAAATAAAAAAGTAAATAATAAGATAATCAGTTTCATATATTTTTTAACAATTTATAACGTTTCTTATAATACCGAAAATTTTTTAATATTCTACATAATTTTTTGGCATTGCCTCATAACTATAGATTTCGTCATGAGCTACGCGACTAAAAGGAGTGTGGCAATCCAGAAAAATAACAAAAAATACTACGAATTAGCATTTTTTTCTTCCTTGCTTCGTCAAAACTTATAGTTTTTCCTCGCAATGACGTAGAATTTTTAAGCTATCAACTCTTATTTTGCAATGCCTATATTTCAAGACTACCGTCATATGTAAAAGTTATTGTTACGGTGGTACCTTCATTTATCTTACTTTGCAAATCAAATTTACCGTTCATAAGTTCAACCAGCTTTTTAGTAAGCGGCAACCCAAGACCGGTACCCTCATATTTGCGACTAAGCTCACTATCAATTTGACCGAACACCGACAAAGTTTTTGGAATATCTTTTTCCTCAATACCGATGCCGGTATCTATAACTTTTATATATACTAATTTTACTAACTCGTCTTTTTCAAGTGCAATAGTAACACTTCCTCCGGAATTTGTAAATTTCACGGCATTTGATAAAAGATTTAAGAATACTTGTTTTAGCCTTTTTGGATCAGCCTTTATAACAATATGCTCTTTCGGTAATTTACTAATTAAAGCCACTTCGGCTTGATCGGCACGAGGCTTAACAAGTATCAGCGAAGAACTAATTAATTTATTTAAATCAAGATCTATACTATCTACTTTTAATTTATCGGCAGAAGCTTTAGAAAGATCTAAAATATCATTAATCATACTAAGTAAATGTTTACCGGCATCATTTATATCTTTAATATAATTCTTACTTTTTTCTGCGTCCCTTTCCGACATAAGAATTTCCGAAAAACCTATTATAGCATTAAGTGGTGTACGCAACTCATGACTAATATTAGCAAAAAACTTTGTATTTGAAGAGCTGGTTTTTTCTACCTTTACTATTTGAGCTTTTAAATTTCTATTTGTTTCAAGTTGCTCCTCAATAATTTGTCTAGCATAGTTAGTATTACTAATAATTATAGTGCAGAATATTATAAAAATAATAATAAAAGTTATAAAAACCTTTTGCTCAAGAGATGTTATATTTTGCCACTGGTTGGTAATATTAGTATTAATCTCAAATACTGCATCTACGGAAAAATCTAAATTATTATCTATAACAGGGATATAGCTAGTAACAAAAGAAGCTTCTTCCACTGTTAAGTCACTCTCATTTTCTATTACTACCCTTGGTAATAATATATGACTTGTAATACCTTCAAAAGCATCTCGAAGCGGAGCTTCTGAAGTAAAAGACTTTAAAAAAAATTTATCGATTTTTGCGGTAGCCATCTCAACCACACTATCATCTTTATAGTTTTCTACACTATACATATGTAACATATTACTAGTGATGAATTTATTACCTTTAAGATCGTAGAGAGAAATATTAATATTAAGGTTGGTGAACCATTGAGCGGTAATCTTTGCAAAATCAATAAACTCTTGATCTTGTAATAATTTTAAATAACCGAATTTATGTAATTTACTGATTACGTTCTGATGAGTATTCCAAATATTATCAGTGTAAAGTTCTACAATTTTAGTATGTTCCAAAGCTACGTGTTTTACTATCATTTCTTTTATCATAAAATAACGGTAAAACATCATATTTATGACAATATTAAGAAACAATATAATAAATGATAATCTTACTATATACTTATTATGGTTCATTACGAGACCTAGTAGTTATTTTTATATCACCCTGTGGCTTGCCCCTCTACTGTACGAACGTTCAGGATGTCATTCTCGCGTAGGCGGAAATCTAGTAAAACCTATAAAAAACTTGTTTTTTTAGGTTTATTTTGTTAATTAATATATAATTTACTAGTATTAAGGTTATTTTCTAGATTCCCGCCTACGCGGGAATGACATAGGGAGCCATGCAACAAAGCCGGGAATGACAGAGAATAACATTACTCTTTCTCCTTATCTTCTTGTTTAACATCGCTTGTTTCCAGCTTCTGATTAATAATCAACCCTGTAATTACATCATAAGCACGAGCAAATTGATAATCTTTTTTGTATAATTCCGATAATTCATTCTCTTCTTGTTTATTATTTTTGGCTTTTGTTGCTTTTTTACTATCTTTGTTTTTAGATGAATTATCTTTATTTTTTTCATTATCATTCTTTAAGTAATTTTTTAAAGAACTCTCTGAAAAACGCTTATCTATTTTTTTCACCTCAGGATATTCGACTTTTGCCAGCTCAATTATAATATCAGGCTCTATTCCTTCTGCTTGAATAGAACGACCGCTTGGGGTGTAATATTTAGATATGGTGAGTTTTACGGCAGCCCTAGAATTGATTTGCGTTAAAGCCTGAACTGATCCTTTACCGAAAGACTTAGTGCCAAGTATTATTGCTCTTTTATGATCTTGCAAAGCTCCGGCAACTATTTCCGAGGCAGAGGCAGAATTACCGTTTATTAAAACTATCATAGGTACTTTGGGAGCTTTTAACGAAAACTCATTTGCTTTAGTTTCGCTATTACTTGATGCAGTTCTACCTTTTGTTGTTACAATTACACCGGAATCAATAAAATAATCACTAACGGCAATAGCTTGATCGAGTATACCTCCGGCATTATTGCGTAAATCAAGAATAATACCTTTAAGATCATCTTTACTTTCAGTTTTTAACTTCTTTACTGCCGCCTTCAGCTCAGAAATTGTTGATTCATTAAAAGTAGTTATACGTATATACGCAATATTATTTTTTTCTAAATGTGCTTTTATCGGCTTGATTTTTACTATTTCGCGAGTAAGTTCTATTTCTTGCGGTTTTGCCTCTTCTTCCTTAATTATCAACAATTTAACCTTAGTACCGGGTGTACCACGCATTTCTTTTATAGCTTTATTAGGACCAAGCGTAGAGACTAACTCGTCATTCACGCCTACTATATAATCCCCGCCTTTAAGCCCTGCTTTGAAAGCCGGTAAATCGTCAATAGGAGATATTATCTTAATTACTCCGCTATCATACATTATTTCAACACCGATTCCGCCGAATTCACCTTTTGTAAAAGTAAAAATATCTTCTAAATCCTCATCGGTATAATAGCTTGAATGAGGATCAAGCGAATTTAACATACCGTTAATTGCTTCATCTATCATTTTTTGCCTATCGGGTATCTGTACGTAATCCTTTTCTATACGTTCAAATACGTCTTGAAATTGCTTATAAGCTTCCTGATTCGATATTTTATTTTCAGGGTCTTTTTCTTCTTCTGCAAATGCACAAATAGAATTTATAATAAAAAATAGTGTTATAATTAAACGTAATAACATAATGCTCCAAATATGTGTTTAATTTTGTGTTTTTAACGTCATTGCGAGAAGGCGTCACCAGTGTGAATCAATTTTCTCAATGTCATCCCGCGACTTGATCGCGGGATCTTGTATCATAAACTGTGTCCTGAGACCCCGTGGTGGTCAAGCCACGGGGTGACATTTTTCTTCAAATATCCAAATCATTGATAATTTTGTCCATTTTAACTAAAGCTTGTTCATAAATAAATTGAAATCTTTTTTCCGGCTTTTTACCCATTAAATCATCTACTATTTTATCGACATTTTGGCAATCTTCTAAAGTCACCTTTAAAAGCGATCTTTTTTCAGGATGCATAGTAGTTTCTTTTAATTGAGCAGGCATCATTTCACCGAGACCTTTAAATCTACCTACTTCAATTTTAGCTTGACTTGTTTTTGATAATTTATCTGTTAACCTAGCTTTTTCCTCTTCATCGGCTGCATAATAAGTTTTATTAGATTGCGTTAAACGATAAAGCGGGGGTTTCGCTAAATATAAATGCCCCTCTTCTACCAATTTCGGCATTCGTAAAAAAAAGAAAGTCATTAATAACGAAGCTATATGGGCTCCGTCTACATCTGCATCAGTCATAATAATTATTTTTTCATAACGCAAATTTTCTTCTTTATAATTTTTTAAACTACCGCAAGCAAGTGCTATTTCTAAATCCTGTATTGCTTGATTATTAACGATTTTCTCAAGCGTAGAACTCGCAACATTTAGCACCTTTCCCCATAACGGTAACACTGCCTGTGTTTCCCTACTACGTGCTTGTTTTGCAGATCCTCCTGCCGAATCACCTTCCACGATAAATAATTCCGTTCCTTCGGGTGAGGTTCGTGTGCAATCGGCAAGTTTACCTGGTAAACGTAATTTTTGAGTAGCATTTTTACGAGAAATATTTTTTTCGTTTTTCTTACTTATTCTAAATTCGGCAATAGCAATTACATGTTCAAGAAGATTAGTAGCTAAAGCTTTATCGCTACTAAGAAAGTGGTCAAAATGATCTTTTATTATATTCTCAACAGGTTTGCTTACACCGTTTGATACTAATTTTTCCTTAGTTTGCCCTTGAAAAGACGGTTCAGATATAAAAATAGAAAGTACGACGCTTGCGGTTTCTAAAATATCCTCAATGGTCAGATTAGCAGCTTTTTTATTCCCTATCATTTCACCGTATGCTTTAAGCCCGCGTAAAATAGCCGACTTAAGCCCTTGCTCATGTGTTCCTCCTTGCGGAGTCGGAACGGTATTACAGTAAGATTGAATAAACGCCGAGTTATCGTTATTTTGCCAGCAGATTGCCCATTCAAGTTTTACCCCGTCCGGCGTAGACTCTATATTGCCTGAAAAAATTTCCGGAGTAATTAAATTATCTAGAGTTATTTTTGAACTTAAATAATCTTTTAAACCGTTCGGAAAATTTATTAATGCCTTTTTAGGTATATCTGACGGCACTTCTACTTCGCATTCCCATTCTATAGTAACACCGCGATATAAATAAGCTTTTGACCTTGCAAGCTCATAAATCTTTTTAGGATTAAAATGTAATTTTTCACCAAAAATTTCCGGATCGGGAGTGAAATTTATTGATGTACCTCTTAGCCTTTTAGGTGCTTCTTCACATATTAAATCAGTTAACTTTTCTCCTTTAGAGTAACTTTGGCTGTATAATTTACCTTGTTTATAAACCTTTATTTCTAAATGTTTAGATAAAGCATTAACTACCGATATTCCAACACCGTGTAAACCGCCTGCAGTATGATAAACATTATTTGAGAATTTACCGCCCGAATGAAGAGTAGTTAAAATTACCTCCAAAGCAGATTTATCAGGAAATTTAGGATGATTATCAATAGGGATACCGCGACCGTTATCAAATATAGTAATACTATGATCCTGATGCATTTTTATCGTGATAATACTTGCAAAACCCGCAACTGCTTCATCCATAGCATTATCCAGCACCTCAGATACTAAATGATGCATAGCATTTGAATCGGTGCCGCCGATATACATTCCCGGTCTTTTACGAACAGGCTCAAGCCCCTCTAATACTTCAATATCTTTTGCACTATAGTTATTATCGACTAGCTTATTTTTTTTTTCTTTGTTAAAGCTGAATAAATCATTCATATATTAGGGGAGGCAATTAATTATTTTCTTTCCTAAATTAAACTATTTAATATAGAAAAGCAATTATGCTTTGCAAGAATTGTTTGAATTGTGATGTGGATAAGAAAGAATGTCCGATGTCATCCCGCGACTTGATCGCGGGATCCAGCTTAAAATACTAAAGTTATAAGTACTTAAAGTTTTTTTGGATCCCGTGGTCAAGCCACGGCACGGGATAACAATTACGCAAACAATACCGTTAATTATAACCTTTAGCTTTGATTAACATGCACGCTATGTTAGCGTTTCCTTGAGCTAAGGCAATATCTAATGGATATTGGCATTCATCATTTAGAGTAGAAATTTTAATGCCGCGTATGACCAAAAATTTTGCTAAATAGTAATTATTGTTATAAGTAGCAGCAGTTAGTAATGTTTCACCTAGTCTGCTCTTTTCTTGCAATATCGGATAAACATCAAGTAACGCACGCAGCCCAAAAAGATTGTTTCTATCAACTGCTCTAAAAGCATTATCTACTGCACTACAATAAGATAGGTTGGCATAAATATCTTTCTGTTTATTTATATCATTATCATATTTAATAAAACTCTCTACAACTTTTCTTCTTTCGGCATTTACTATCCATTCTGCTTTCTTTTGGAATAGCCCTATATATGCATACATATCCATCTGCTCTAAAGTCGCTTGCTCCGTTAGTTTACCAAGAACTATATCATCATCAGGTAAAAGTAACATTTGCGTTTCATCTTTAACAAATTTTGTTGCCGATTCCGATGTTTCATTATTTAGGTTATTATCTTGTTCTTGAATCGTAACATTTGGAGAGCTTACCGGCGGTGATTTCTCTTGATTATTTGTAGTTTGACTATTCTTAACTTGCTGCTCTAAAGGCTTACTTTGATTGGGCTTCACTACAACAACAGGTATGAGCGGAGTATTCCAATCTTGTTTTTTCGGTATATTCGAGCTAGCCGTTAATGTCTCTTTCGAGTTATTTATCTCTGCCGAAGAATTAGTTGCAGGGACTACTTTAGGCGGAGTGCTAACAGGTGTATTTGGACTACTCGGCATTATAGGTTGTGTAGACGGTTGATCTGTAGGCATTACCGGCGGTGCAGGTACATTACTAGGTACTACCGGAGTTTCTGCAGGAGGCACTGTTGCCGGCATGGTACTTGGAGTAGTATCTTGGGTTGTACTAACCGCAGGCAGAGAAACAGCAGGCATATTAGGTATAGACGGTGTTGCCGGCGGTGCTATCGGTGTTACGCTTTCTTCCTCTTTATTAGCATCAGGAGGTGGATTAAGCGGAATAGGCTTATGCACGGGCGGCAAATTGGTCGGTTTATATATTTGCACAGGCGGTGACGGAGGTACTACATAGCTTCCGGGACGAGCCGGAGGCATAGATACCATCGGTCTTGGTACGTTAGGAGTTATAATATTGGAAGCTAGATTTGTATCATCATGTGCATTAGAAGCAATGTCATCATCACGCATTTCATTACTTGTAGCACTAGGTAACTTTGCACTACCAATATCTATAAAAGGCTCAGATGTTTCTGATTCATTAGGTTCTTGTTGCGTAACTTGTATATCCGGCGTGTTATCATAAGAAGCTAAATTTGTACTATTTTCATGCTTGGTATTTGTATGAACATCATCACTTACAGCACTAGGCAATGCTGCATTACCGACATCCATAAACGGCTCAGCATGTTCATTTTCATTAGGCTCGTGTGAAACTAGCTTTGGTTCTTCTTGATCAGCTGCTTTAGTTTGTTCATTTGTTGATTTAGGAGATATATCTTTCTTTTTTGGTTTAATAAAAAATTGCTTAAATTTATCAAAAATAGAAGTATCTGAATTAGAGCTAACCTCCTTGTCTTCGGTAGCTACTTCGGCAGCAGATAATGAGGAGGGTAATGGAGGAGGCACAGCATAACTTTGTCCTGTCACCAATAACAGCTTGATAAAAAATAATATCTTACATAATTTATTTAACATATAATTCCTTATTAAATAATTTAGTTGATAGTAGGATGTTGTTCCATTCCCGCGTACGCGGGAATGACATAAGTACCCTACCTCTTACTATTTTGCACCAATTTCTTTATTTCAATCTCTACTAACTCTTTAACAAGTAAAGGTAGATTTTTATCGAGCCACAGCTTAAGTTCCGGTTTTAACATCTCAACAACTAATTCTTCAAGTGCATTTTTAGATGGAATATTGTTATCCCGCTTTTTATCTTTAATAGTATCGGTAAAATTTTTAAAAATATCACCTATTGCCTCAGCAGATTTAGTTGATATTAACTTTTCTTCTTCATCTTGATTTACTATCTCTGTTAGCTCTAATATATCTTCATCTTCACTATCATTTTCGTGAATAGGATTTTTACATTCGTTAATTACTCCTTTGATCGATTTTAATATGTCTTCTATAGACATATCTTGGTTCTTCTTACTTTCTGTACTCACGTTAGAAACCTATAAACATTTTCTTTTTAATAGTCTTAAACTCTTCTTCAGGACTAAAATATTTTACTTTAAGTTTTAAACTTTGAGCCGTTAGCTCGCCGGTTAACAATTTCATTTGATATGCCGCAAGTACTGAAGATTTATACGCATCCACACGAGTTATTTTCGCTTCATATAATTTTTCTTCGGCAGTTAAAACATCTAATATTGTTTTAGACCCGACTATTTCTTCTTGCACAGTACCGTCATATGATATTTGAGCAGCGTCCACGCCTTGATTAGCTGCAACAATACGTGATTTTGCTGCTTCAAATCCCTCCCACACACTTACAACCCCTGCTTGGGTCTGCTTTATCGCACTATCAAGCTGCACTGCACTACTTCTTGTTTGGTTCTTAGCCGATCTAATTCTCGAATATTGAGCTCCTCCTTCAGGATAAATAGGTATATTTACCGAAAGAGTAGTAGTAACACTTTTAGTGTTTATATTTTGAACAACTGGATCTTGCGGATTATAGTGAGTTCTACCCGATTGCAACTTTACACTTACTTGCGGCAATAATTTTCCTTTTTCTGCCATTTCTGAGGCTTTAGCCGAAGTCACATTATGCCTTGCCGAATCAATATCAGGATTTAACTTAGTAGCTTTTTTTGTTAACTCATCTAATGAAGCAGGTAACATTTTAGGTAAATCAGGCATAGTTATATTAGTCGGTTCTATTCCGAATACTCTAATAAAATTTGCTTTTTTTCCTTGAAAATCGGCATAAGCAGCTAGTTTATTCGTTTCTGCCGCTGCAAGCCCTGCTCTTGCAGTTGCTATATCTATTTCCGTTGCTTCTCCAAGCCTTAATTTTTCTTCAACGGTATTAACTTGTTGTATGTTAGTGCGGACCCTACTTTCGGAAATATCATATTTCTCTTTGCTCTCAAAACAATCAAGATAAGCAGTTATTAAATTTAATAATACTTTTTGTTCGCCGGCATAATATTCGCCTCGTGACGCTCTAAATCCTGCTTGAGCAGCTTTAAGAGCTGCAACACTAGAGCCCCCATTAAATAATGATTGCTCAATTGTTAATGCACCTTGATCGCTATCTGTTTCCCTTGGGGTAAGACCAAGTCTATCTGCGTATTTTTTATTATATTTATTTTTAGTGTTATTTCTATTAATCTGCAATCCGGCACTAGGCATAAACCCTGAAAAAGCTCGTGGAAAACTCTCAATTGAGTTCAGAAATTTAATTTTCGCAGCTTTCAGCTCCTCATTATTCTTATACCCTTCAGTTAAAGCTTCCTGCAAATCAACAGAGGCAGCCGAACTAGTTAGTAATAATGTAACAATAAATGTAGTTAATTTACGCATAAATTTTTTGAATAATTGATAATATGTTAGTTAGATTAGTTTAATCTTTCAAGAATATAGCTATACCTAAAACAATATAAATCTATTGTAGCAATGTTAGCACGTAATATAACAAAAATTAATCTTAAGGGCAATGATAACTATTTTACATTTTATTTTATGGTTATAAAGCTTTAAGATTAATTAACATTTGGTAATAAACTAATAAATTTTATGTCTATAATTGATTTTTCTCGCTTCAGTGGATTAAATAAAGAACAACAAGAAGAACTACAAAGACGTTTAATAAAATTAAACGGTTTTATAAAATCTTTGAAAATAAACGTAAAAGATTTAGAAGATCATTTATTTTATATTTTACAAAATTCTTTAAATGAATTATCTCACACTGAAAATATCGATGTAGAAAAAATAGAAAAACTTTTTAATGGGACAATCCAAGAATCCCTAACTACTCTATCCGCGGCACTTGAGAAAGCATATCAAGAACAGTTAAAAACAAAAGATATCTTTTTATTTGACGGGCTTATTATAGAAAAATGTTTAAACGTTTTAGAACAAGTTTTAAAATTGCAGCAAGAATTAGATAAACTCTATCCTGGAGCTTCTAAAAAAATTATAGAATCATTAGAAAATATATTAGTCGGGGTTATATCAACTCAAATGCCGATTCTTGGGATATTTATCCAAACAAGCGGAATATTTGAAAAAATAAATAATCTTATTGACTATGAAAAGCTATTGCCAAAAGTAACAAAATTGCATAATAATATAAAAGAAATGAGGCAAGAAATTAAAGGCAATAAAAATCTTGAAAATATATATACAAAAGCCGAGAAAGTTGCCGCAATTTCAGAAATATCAAAAGAACCGCCTCGAAAAATTATTGAAATAGCAAATAAAAATCCTAATAATAAAGCTTCCCTAGAGAATGTTGTAGAGGCTGTTAAATATATACCAAAAAGTAAAGATGAAGTAGAAGAAAAAATAGCAGAACTAAAAAGTAATATTGAAAGTGCAATTCCGAAAGATATAAATATTGACAAATTAAATTCTGTAAAGAATACTATTTCCAATAATCTAAATGAAACTACAATAGAATTATTAAAAGTATTAAATCCGGAAGCTTCTTTTGCCGAAAAGATAGAATCCTTATGTAAAGCAGCAGAAAAAGCTGCAGAAATTGCAAGTGATATAAAAAAAATAATAGGAATAATACCCGGAAGTAAGGAACTCGGAAATGTTATAAGTTTAGCAATAAAAACTAACTTATTACCGCCTCCGGTCTTAGCAGTTGCAAAGCTATCTCCTGATATAGCTAACTTAGTTAATATAGGTAAAGCAGTGGTTACGATGCTTTCTAAAACACAAAACTTAACTCAACAACAAGGAAGAGCAAAATAGTGTCTAATTCTAATACTCATATTTTAATTGCCGTAGGCTGCTTAGCATTAATAGTAATATTTTTAATGTATAAGAAAATAGCAGCACGTAAAAAAAATATATTACCTGCTGAAGGAAGTAATGTTGACGATACCCCAAATGTTGCTCTTAATAGTAAAAAACCAGAGAATAAAAAGCTAACATTACAAGAAAGAATAGAATTATCTTGGAAATTTCTTTATGACATCACAGAAATTATTTTAAATAAATTCTCTAAAGAAGATGTTATTCAAGTGAATAAATGCGGTCAGGTTTTACTTGAAAACGGTGTTAGATATGAACATGTAGTCGACCTTGCAATCCCTCAAGTCAAATCTCATACCCAAGCAGTTGAACAAGAACAATCTAAAGGTAAAAAAGCTTTAGGGGTATAATATACTTCTTTGCTTTGAAGAGTAGTATTTTATACTCCTCTTCAAAGCAGGTTTAAAATATTGAGTAACCAAGATGAAAGGCAACTTATGCCTTTATTACAAATTCAATTATATTTTTTATCTTTATACTTGTTATATATATATATATATATATATATATATATATATAACTTTTTAGGAGTTTATTCCTAAATAGTCATCTTTTTTAGGCATAAACTCCGATTAAGTTAGATTATAAAAGGCAGCATTCCTAGCTAAATAGGTAAATTTTATTTAAAATATGTCAAATATATATCTTGTTACTATATCGTTTAATAAAAGTAAGCAATTCTTATTAAAGGATTACGACACGGTTTGGCATTTACTTTGGCAATTTGCAGCTTCTTTGTATAAAAATGGAAAATATATTAAATAATGTAGAATTTTTTAGCCCAACCAAAAATAGTTTGGTTTTTTACGGTGTAATTCCTAATAAAGATGCTTTATATGCTTCACATTTATGCCATCATGCATTAGAAGCAAAAAATAAATTAAAGCAACTAGGCGTAACAACCAATTATAAGATAACAGCGGACTATATTAGTGAAACACCGCTTTATATAGAAGAAAATATTGAAAATGCAAAATTTCTCTATTTATATCCTATTTCATGGTCAAAAGCTTATGACGAGTAGCTTGTATTACGTACTGATAAAGGGAAAGATCTACCTTTATATATAATAAATAACGATAAAGATCCTTATCTTGAAGAAGATATTACTTCTTGGAAAAATGATTATGCGGCGGCTTACAGCTTATGGCTTTCAAGCTATAAAAAATTAGAACCGTTAATGGAAAAACAATTATCAGAATTAGATAGTGATATTTCTATAGAAGGAAGAAAAATTAGTAAGCGAATACAAAAATGTTTGAAAAAGAAAGTTTTTTATCCTATAGCAGAACCGGTATCAGGACACTCATATGCACGTTCTAATTATTCAAATTGTCCATCTTGTGAAAAAGATTGGCAATTAAAAACAACATTTCATGGAATATTTGATTATAAATGTAATAAATGCCTTTTATTAGGTTATGAACTTCATAGTTAGTTTTATTTCCTAGAATTAGGATACCTTATATATACGCCAGTTTAAAATAAGACTCAAACAAATCCGTTAACCTGATGCTCCCAAAGTTCTTTAAATTTACCCTTTTCCTTGCGAACGAGTTCAGTAAAAGTACCGTCTTCCACGACTTTACCTTTATCCATAACAACAATCCTATCCATATGTTTAATAGTAGATAATCTATGGGCTATAGCAATTATAGTTACATTATCAATATCAAGCATTGTGTTAATAGATTTTTGTACCTCTTGTTCAGTATGGCTATCAAGGCTTGAAGTTGCTTCATCTAAAACCAAGATTGGAGCGTTTTTAAGAATAGCACGGGCAATTGCGATCCGTTGTCTTTGCCCACCGCTTAGTTTTACACCTCTCTCACCGACAATGGTGTTATATTTTTCCGGTAAGCCCTCAATAAATTCATGGATATTTGCAGCTCTTGCAGCACTTTCTATTTCCTTTTGCGTGGCATTCTCTTTGCATACCCAATATTCTCGCCGATTGAGCGATGAAAAAGCATAATATCTTGAGGAATTAATGATATCTGCTCTCTTAGACTGTCAGAGGAAGTATCGTAAAGGCTTTGGTTATCGATTATAATATCTCCGATTCCAGCTTTAAAATTTTTCAACAATAATGCAATCAAGGTAGATTTACCGCCGCCTGAATGCCCTACAATGCCCACTTTTTCACCGGCCTTAATTATGCAAATTAAGATGCTCAAATACATTGCCACCTTCTTTATAAGCAAAGGATATTTCTTTAAATATGATTTCCCCTTTAGAAATCTTTAATTCAGCTGAATTTTCTTTATCTATGTTATCTTGCGGGGTTTGCATGATTGTAAAGGCAGAACGAAAAGCGGCCACATCTTCCAAAAAGTCTTTAACTCTCATAGTAGCATGCCAAGAATTTTCAGCAAATAGCAACGTTAGAGACATAATAAAAGCTATATCCCCAATACCAATCTCACCTAGATTACGTAAGTAAATTACATATACAAATACTCCTATCAAATATACCCAATATACTAAGTTCAGTATTATAGAGATAATTAGATCATATTTATAATATTTAATCGCTAAAGGATTGTGTACGTTGAGGTAATAATCGTCTATTTTATTTAATTCTCGCTGTTTTGTTGCAAATGAAAAAATAGTAAAGATGTTGCTAATACAATCAGCTACCATACCAAATAAATTATACCAAGCATCTTGCCTAATTTGCTCCATTTTGGCAAGTTTGGTAAAAAACCGTAAGGCAAGCGGTAAATAAACGGCAATAAAGGCGATAATAAAAGTAAATATTTTAATATTATTATATGCAAGTGTAATACCGGAAAATAATGTACTAAGTAGAGTTTGGCTTAATTTATATTCAATTGCTTGATGCATTTTATAATAATAATCACCTATACCGCGTATTCTTCCTATTACTGAACCGGAAAGGTTATTTTGAAAATAAGTATAGGGCAAATTAAAACAGTGATTACATATTTTATTCATCATGTCTTGAAAGATATAAGGCATGCTTTAAGTTGAGCAAAATCGTGAGCACGCCAAGCCCCGTCAAGTATAAATTGTGCCATTAAAAAACACACTACCGGTTTATAACTTTGGACAAACGTAATTTGTTCATTTTGCGTAAATAAATCAAGTAAAAGCTTTACGGCGTAGTTATATATAATAGGATAGATGTCGCTTGCAAGCGGTGCAAGCATCATGATCAGATATAAATATTTATACGGCTTTATAACAGACCATAAAAAAGAAACGGGATGAGTTTTGATTTTCATAAGTTGAAGAAATATTGGTCAAATTTAGGAAACTTCTGTGTATGAATACCCAAACCGTCATTGCGAGCGGGCATTATTGCGTGGATCGGTAAATACTCTTTATGTCATTCCCGCGTAGGCGGGAATGACATCGAAGCATTAGGTTATCTAAAGCAATTCTTTTTAGGCAATTCCAAATTTCATATATACTACGAGTAAATGAAGAGTCGATAGACAAGTATACATTTTTTCTTAAAGATACTTACTATTCTCTTCCCTAATTAATGTTATTAACTGTTCGACCGATAATACTTCCTGGTCAGTAGTTCCGAGTCTTCTAATTGTTACTTGTTTCTTTTCTTTTTCCTGCTTACCGATTACGGCAATCATCGGTACTTTTTGATTAGAAAACTCACGAATTTTATAATTAATTTTATCAGGTGAGATATTAATATCCGTTCTTACACCATTATCAATTAAAGCTTTTTGTACTTCTAAAGCGTAATCGTTTAAATCGCTTGTGATTGTTGCAATAGCAACCTGTACGGGTGCAAGCCAAAGCGGGAAACGCCCCGCATATTCTTCTATCAATATACCGATAAAACGCTCAAGTGAACCAAGTATTGCCCTATGCAGCATTACAGGTCTTTTCTTTTCACCGCTTGCTGCAACATAGCTAGCATCAAGTCGCTCCGGCAATACAAAATCCATCTGAAGCGTACCGCATTGCCATTGCCGCCCTATCGCATCGGTTAATACAAACTCAAGCTTTGGACCGTAAAATGCCCCCTCACCCGGGTTTAGCGTATAAGTAAACCCTGCTTTTTCTACTGCTTCTTTCAAAGCATTCTCGGCCTTATCCCAAACTTCATCGCTGCCTGCACGAATTTCAGGGCGATCAGAAAACTTTACCTTTATATCGATAAAGCCGAAATCTTTATAAACTTCCGTCAGTAATTCACAAAAACTAACTGTCTCATCGGTAATTTGTTCCTCTGCACAAAATATATGAGCATCATCTTGTACTAAGCTCCGTACTCTCATTAAACCGTGCAATGCACCGGATGCCTCATTACGGTGACACAATCCAAACTCCGACATACGAAGCGGTAAATCACGATAGCTCTTGATACCTTGTTTGAAAATCTGCACGTGGCAAGGACAATTCATCGGTTTTAAAGCTAATGTCTTGTCATCAGCCTCTAAGGCAAACATATTGTCACGGAATTTTTCCCAATGTCCTGAAGCTTCCCAAAGGCTCTTATCAACTAAAACAGGAGTCTTAACCTCAGTATAACCGTTCTTACGATTTTTTTTTCTGATATATTGCTCAACTATATTATATATACTCCAGCCTTTATCATGCCAAAATACCATACCTTGCGCTTCTTCTTGAAAGTGAAATAAATCAAGCTCACGCCCAAGCTTTCTATGGTCACGTTTCTCGGCTTCTTCAAGCATAAAAAGGTAATTATCTAGCTGCTCTTTTGTAGCCCAAGCAGTACCGTATACACGCTGTAATACTTCATTACGACTATCACCTCGCCAATAGCTGCCGGCAACTTTCATCAGCTTAAAATGCTTAACAAACCCTGTAGATGGAGCATGCGGTCCTCGGCATAAATCAATAAAATTACCTTGCCTGTATAAAGTAATCGGCTCATCCATTGGTATTGAAGCAATAATTTCGGCTTTATAATGCTCTCCTATCGACTTAAAAAATTCTACAGCTTTATCCCTATTCCATAACTCTCTTGTTACTTTCTCGTTTTTCTTGGAAAGTTCTTGCATTTTAGCTTCTATAACAGCTAAATCATCGGTAGTAAAAGGCTTATCACGAGCGAAATCGTAATAATAGCCGTTTTCAATTGCAGGACCGATCGTTACTTGAGTTTCAGGGAACAGCTCTTTTACGGCTTCAGCAGTTAAATGAGCTGCATCGTGCCTTATTATCTCAAGACATTCAGGATCTTTTGCGGTTAAAATACGAAGCTTGCAATTATTTTCAATTACAGTACTTAAGTCTTTAAGCTCGCCGTTTATTTCAGCAACCATTGCTTGTTTTGCAAGTGACATTGAAATTGCATTTGCTACTTCATAGGCGGTAATGTCTTTTTCAAATTGTCTTACACTACCGTCGGATAAGGAAATATTTATCATTTTTTATTCTAACTTATTTTTTCTAGGTTTCCGCTTTGGACGTGCCGGTATGGCTCTTGAAAAGTCCGCTGTCATACCGTGGCTTGACCACGGTATCCAGAAAAAAATTAAAAAGACTGGATCCCGCGATCAAGTCGCGGGATGACAACTCGATTTCTTGAACCGGACAATACTTTAAATTATTTACCAACAACTTGTTTTTTTTCTTGATCTATTTGAGCCATAGCATTCATAAACTCTAATACTCTTGCATCACTAAAAATCTGATCTATAGTTTTATCGTTAATAGTTAACCCGTCATCTTTACTTTTTATATAAACTATTAGAGATTCGCCGTCTTTTAATTCAGAATTTTGACTAAAAGCTTCTATTGCCCCAAAGCCGTATTGCTTTATTACTGAAGATTGTTTTTCTAGATTTAAAGTAAATTCCTTAGAATCTTCTATTTTATTAAGCACCGGTACAATAGCATTATTAGTATAATTCACAAAATTATTTATAAACGCATTTGGATCCGATAATTTTATTACGCTTTCTAGATTCAGAGGATTCTCTAAATTAGGCATATCAATATCAATAGCAAAATTAAAATCATCCATTACAAGATTAGTTTTACCGGATAATTTTTTTTCTTCGGGATCAAACTCACCTTTTAAATTAAATTCGGAATTATTTATTTTTGCAAAAACCCCCATTATTTTCTCTCCGTCTTCTTGAGTAATAGGGCTACTTAGTTTAAAAATTTTGTCTAACTCAGCTCTTTTATTTAAACCATTACTAAAGTAACGTCCTAAAGCTTCAACTGCCGTCTTTTGATATATCTCCGCAGGTTCTATAGTAGATTTAATATTTAAAGCAAAAGCAAAAATTTTATCTTTTTCTATATTTAATTTATATAAATTACTTTCTACTTTTCCTTTTCTTTCAATATCGCACGCAAATAAAAACGGCTTACCTTTTACTAATTCGCCTAATATTTGCATAAAAATAACAACATGCACATTCTCATCTTGCTTTTGATCTAGAGAAAAGTTTTGAATTAATAGTTTTCCGAGAGCTACTAGCTCATCGCCATATTTAAGCTTTAGTTGGCCTTTATAAGTAGTTGGCACATTTAATACATCCAAGTGTGCTACATCATATTCAAATGAGTCAAAATTAGCTCCCTCTCCTATTTTATCTCTTAAAAATTTAAAAACTTTGTCAGATAAATTTTTACTATAGTTTTCAGAGGTAAATGAAACGACACTTTTTCCATCCAAAGTTAATAAATTCAGATTATCCGATGTTTTAGTATTAGTAATTACAGAATTACTAATATCGCTTTCTGCTAATTTTTCTGCATCCCTAGAACTATATAGGGTTGATTTTCTATCACTCATGCTTAATTTCCAATAATCAGGCTCTCTATTAAATAAAGATTTTCTAAACCAAATTGTTGTATGATGATCAGGAGAATAAAAAATATTTTCTTCATCCTTAGCAGTAGTAATTTTTACATTATTTCCGTAAGAATCAATTTTTGTAATATTCAAAAACGGTACGTGTCTAATAACTATCTCATCGTAATAAAAATCTATAGGTTTTAACATTACTTTATTTAAAGTAACACTAAAGCTATATTTATTAACTTTTATTGAATCATAAGTTATATATTCTTCATATTTATCAAGAATAGAGATAATATTCTCTTTACTTTGATGTTCAAATTTATAGGCAGCATATCCCCACCCTACTAAGATTAAAGCTAAAAAGCTTATTATAATAAATCGTATTTTCATCTTTTCTACTGTAAAAAATTATTAAAAACCAAAAATGTCGTTCCCGCGTGGATAAGCTTTCCGATGTCACCCCGTGGCTTGACCACGGGTTATTTTACTTTTTTCTGGATGCCGTGATCAAGTCGCGACATGACATCAGAGCGTTTTTCAAGTTCAAAATAGCACATGCCGCTTAAAAAATATATTTATTTTTCTTTTAAACGATCGGCTATTAGCTGATATGATTCAAAAGCGTTACTCGGTTCGTTTTCAAGCAATTCAAATCCTAATTTCTCATTACTGTTAATGTGCCATAATCTACAATTATCCGGACTAATTTCATCAGTTAACATAATGATAGATTCTTCACCGTTAAACACACGCCCAAATTCTAATTTACACTCAACAAGCCGAATCCCGACACCGATAAATAAGCCGCTTAGAAAAGCATATATACGCAAAGCTTGCTCTTTTACCGCTTTAATTTCATCCCTAGTTAACCAACCAAAATTTAATATTTGATACTCATTAACTATCGGATATTTAAATTCACGACTTCGGACCTTAAAATCAATGATCGGCTTATCAAATACATATCCTTCGTCCATCCCAAATTCTTTTACAAATCTACCGCACGCTACCGATGATATTATTACTTGTATCGGAAAAACCTCGACATATTGAATTAATTGCTCCCTCATATTTATTTTTTCGATAAAATGATTTTCAATGCCGATCATTTCCAGTTTATCCATTAGAAAAGAAGAAATATTATTATTAAGTACCCCTTTACCTGATATATCAACAGTCTCGCCGGTTTCTAAAATAGCCTTATCGGAAAAAGCCATTATAAGTAAAAAATCTTCTTCGGCAGAATATAAGATTTTACTCGAACCTTCATATAATTTTTTTTTCATTTATTAATCTCAAAATTCATAAGAAAGAGTACTGGGACCAATAATTGCCGATGTAGTAGTACCACTAAATATTTGATTTGCCGTATTAATAATGTCATCGGCTTTTATATTCGTAATAATTTCTATGATCTCTTCAGGCGCAATATATTTACCGAAAGCTGCATAATTTTTACCGATTTCTTCTGATTTATAAGCTACTTTTTCTTGTGCCATCAACAAATTACTTCGTAGTTGCGTTTTAGCTCTAATCATCTCTTCTTCATTAACTTTTTCAGTTATCTTGGTTATTTCATTTTTCAGCTCTTTGCATAATAATTCCAATTTATCATGTGCGGTACTTGCATAAATAGTAAATACTCCGCTATCAACATATGTACTATTATAACTACCGACTGCATATGCAAGCCCTAGCCTTTCACGAATATGCTGAAATAAACGTGAAGACATACCACCGCCGAATATTATAGCCAGTAGCTGTGTTCGGTAAAGCCTTTCTAAATTAATATACGGCGTTCCTTCAAAACCCAGTATTAAAGTAGTTTGCTCCAAATCCTTATTGATAAAGCTATTACCTCCTATATATCTTGCAGGTAGAAAACTACTTTTTACTCCTTGCTTCAAAGAAGAAAATAATCGCTCTGCAGTACCCACTATTTTATCGTGATCAACATTCCCGGCAACCGATAAATACAGATTTCCGGCGTTATAATGTTTATCTATAAAACTCAAAAAATGTTCTTGAGTAAAACTAGCCAGTGTTTTGCTTGTTCCAAGAATCGGTTTACCGAGCGGCTGATCCTTATAAACGCTACTATAAAACTTCTCATATATTAAATCATCGGGATTATCTTGGCTATGGGCTATTTCCTGTAATATCACCTGATATTCCTTAGCTATCTCTTCTTCGGAGAAAATAGAATTTTGTATTATATCGGCAAGTATATTAAGTGCTTTATCACAATTTGCGGATAATACTCGTGCATAATATATTGTTTTTTCATGACCTGTATACGCGTTAAAATGACCACCTATCTCGTCAAATTCTTCGACTATTTGTTTTGCCGTTCTTGTTTTAGTACCTTTAAAAGCCATATGCTCAAGAAAATGAGAAATGCCCTCTTCTTCAGGATTTTCATAACGGCTTCCGACTTTAACAATTAAATTTATCGCTACCGAATTAACATAAGGCATATTATATGTTAAAATTGTCAAACCGTTTTTTAATTTACTAACGTTAAAATTTTCTTTCATAATTATTTTTTGTTTTTTCTCTTAATTTTGCAAGACGCAAAAATCTTGCAAAGGCAAAAATCATTGAATCTACAAACCCGTCAAAACCGAATACAAAATATCGTCTGATAAAAAATGCTTTAAAAACCCACCATAACATTTCAGTTGCTATTCGGATATTTGAAACTTTTTTATCTTGCATCATTAAATCTTTTGCCTGCTCGCTAGAATAAAAATTTGCTTTAGTTACCAACTGCTCAATTGAAGTACCCGAATAATGATAAGCAGCTTCGTTTAATAAATAAACTTTATCTGTAAAATCAACATCTTTATTAAATACCACCGAATCATGAGTAGTACTATTTACGGTATTTGCAAAGCTTGCAAACTTTTTATTATATAACCGGGTACATTTATTAAATGGAGCAAACATCCGTGGCTTTCGGTCATTACGATGCATTATTAAAAGCTTTATTTGATAGGCTAAATAACGATCTTGATTTCCGGACACAAAAATATACTCTATTTCATCTTGTAAATCTTTAGACAGCTCCTCATCAGCATCAACATTAAGAATCCAATCATTTATACAAAGACTTTCGGCAAAAGATTTCTGCCCTACATAACCAAGCCACGGTTTTATCACTACCGTTGCCCCTAATTCTTCAGCTATACTAACCGTATCATCAGTACTTTCACTATCTACTACTATCACCTCATCAACAATATTTTTTACGCTATTTATAGCTCTTGCTATCCTTGCCGCTTCATTTTTAGTAATAATAAATGCTGAGATTTTGGTCATATACTTACACACGTCATTGCAAGAAAATTAAGCCTTGTTGTATGGATCGAAAAATGTATTCAGTGTCACCCCGTGGCTTGACCACGGGGTCCAGTTAAAAATACTAAGATTATTAGTATTTTTAGTTGTTTTTATGGATTCCGTGGTCAAGCCACGGGGTGACAACAAAAAATCAAACCTATACTATCATCCTAAACACTAATTTAACTATATATGTTAAAAGTAATGTGGATAATAATCCGCTAAGCCATAAAATAATAAACCATTGCCACCCTTTTAGACAAGAGGTTATTTTTTTAAATTTTTTAATATATCGGATGATGAGATGATTTGCCACGGAATATATAATAACAATAGAAAGTGTAGCCAAGTATGACAGGCAGGAATATCCCCGCTCCTATCAGCAGTAAAGACTGTGACTCCGGTGCTGCTGCTGCGGTTTCAAGCGTAACTTTATAAGGAACGATATATGGCCATATACTTATAGCAAGCCCTAAATATCCTAATAAAAATAATAAGATCGTATAAATAAACGGCTTTACTTCTTTTTTCTGCTTGATGGCTTTAATTAATTTGATAAATATTAAAACAGTTACAATAGGTACAATCGATAAATAGTAAATATTCGGTACACTAAACCAACGATGATTTATGTGGTTATTTAAGAAAGGAACCCATAAGCTTACAAGCCCCATAAAAAGTGCAACGTAAAATAAAATATATAAAGCAGATTTATAAGCCCAATCTTGTGTTTTCTTTTCTGTTTTCAGAATAAGCCAAGTAGCACCCAAGAGTGCATAACCAAATATTAATGCTATCCCCGTCATCACCGAAAAGGGAGTAAGAAAATCAAAGCTCCCCCCTGCAAATTCTCGTCCTTCTACTTCTATTCCTTGGACAAACGTACCAAGCATTAAACCTTGACAAAAAACAGCAAGCATAGAACCGAAATGAAAAGCGTAATCCCAAATATAACGATGACCTATATGAGCCTTAAAACGGAATTCAAAAGCTACACCGCGAAATATTAGACCGAGTAACATCAATGTAATAGGAATATATAAAGCCGGCATTAACAGTGAATATGCAAGTGGGCAAGCTGCAAATAAACCACCGCCGCCAAGTACCAACCAAGTTTCGTTACCATCCCAAAAAGGAGCAATAGAATTGATCATTTTATGACGGCAATCATCGGTAGGTGCAAACGGAAATAAGATCCCTACCCCTAAATCAAAACCGTCTAATAAAACATATAAACAAATAGCGGTAGCTATAAGCCCACCCCAAACAAGCGGTAAATCTATATAAGATGCAAAATTTAACATTAGTTTTTTAACGAATTAAAATAATATTACAATTTAATGACAATTTAGCCCAAGCTTTATCTGCTGTATATAATAGGATAACCGGTGATTAATCCGAGACCAATACAAGCTCTGTCACCAAGAGACAAACCAAATTGCTCTGCTTCTTTTTTTAAGCGTCCAATTTCTATAGCTTGATCAAAATCTAATGATATAATTTTATTTATTGAAGCCGAAATCATTTCTTTACTTTTAGAAGGTGATACATTTAGCTTTTTATTTAACTCTGCTATCACTTTCGCTATATTTACCGTAGACATGATAATGGTAATAATTCTTCAACTTTCTCACTACCGTTTTCTGAGTTAAATAATGCAAGTAAAACAGATGCATCTAAAATGCATTTATTCATTTTTAAATTCCTTTTTGCTTGACTCAATTAAAGACTCAACTAATGATATATTAGATTTTACCAATGCTTGAAATTCTTTAATTTTATTTTTTAAAGGAATCAATTTTAATTTCTCATCAAGTATTAACATTAATTGATCTCCTGAAGAAAGATGTAATTGGTCTCGAATTTTTGCAGGAATATTTATTCTGCCATTTTCAGATATAGTAACTTTATATTCTAAGTGCATATTTAAAAAATGTTTTGATTATTCAATAAATATAAAAAACTATAGTTAAAATTACAATAACAAAATACTTTTATACATTCATATAAAAACTATTTTACTTTTCTAACAATGGATTATTCAAACCGATCTCTCCATACATTTCTTTATTATCTATCACCTCTATACCTTTCTTTATCAAATGCATTATGTAATATATACCCGCTCCGAAAATGATCGCATACACTACTACAAAAGCAGTTAGAGAAATAAATACATATTTGCCAAGTACCGGTGATACCGTATCCACGGTTTTTAAAATATTATACACTATATAAGGTTGTCTACCTACCTCAGTTACAAACCAGCCGGCAAGTACTGCAATAAAACCTGAAGGCGACATTAATATATACCAATATTGAAACCAATGCGTAGTATATAATCTTTTCTTCAAATAAAGATATAAGCCCGCTACACCTGTAAATACCATTAAGAAACCAATACCTACCATAATACGGAAGCTAAAAAATACCACTGCAACCGGCGGACGCTCTTCTTTTGTCCATTCTTTTAACCCTTTCACTTCACCGTCTAAGCTATGCGTTAAGATTAAACTACTAACATAAGGTATTTCTATAGCATATTTTGTTTTTTCTTCTTCCCCGTCAGGAAAGCCGATAAGATTAAAAGCCGCTCCTTTTTCCGTATTCCAAATACCTTCTATAGCCGAAACCTTGACCGGCTGATATTTAAGAGTATTTAAACCGTGTAGATCACCGATAAATATTTGAATAGGTGCAACGATTAATGCCATTAACACCGCCATAAAAAGCATAATTTTAGCATGCTCTTTATAACGATTATTTACTAAATAAAAACTACCTACACCACCGATGACAAAAGAAGTAGTTAAATAAGCCGCCGTAATCATATGGAAAAAGCGATATGGGAAAGAAGGATTAAAGATAATTTCTAACCAATTTAAAGGATAAAAGAACCCTTCGCCTCGCAGTTCAAAACCCGCAGGCGTATGCATCCAGCTACTGGCTGCAAGTATCCAAAAAGCTGAGATTACAGTACCGATAGCAACTATTAACGTAGAAATAAAATGTACTTTTTTACTGACTTTATTAAAGCCGAATAACATTATACCTAAAAAAGAAGATTCGAGGAAAAAGGCAGTAAATACTTCAAAACCGAGAAGCGGTCCGAGTACATTTCCAACCTTATCTGAAAAATTCGACCAATTAGTACCGAATTGATAAGACATTACAACGCCCGACACCACCCCCATACCGAAAGTAACGGCAAAAATCTTCACCCAAAATTTGTATATTTCTTGATAAACTTGCTTTTTTGTTTTTAACCATAACCCTTCAATTACCGCTAAAAAGCTTGCAAGCCCTATAGTAAAGGCAGGGAATATTATATGAAAGCTTATGGTAAAAGCAAATTGAATCCTCGATAATAATACTTGATCAAATTCCATTATGATATGTCATTCCCGCGGAGGCGGGAATCCAAAAAAAATAGCTTTAATATGGTACAAAAATTATATGTTTGACGAAGTAAACATATGAAAAAACAAATTTTTTATATGTTTTTCTGGATTCCCGCCTCCGCGGGAATGACATACAATAACATCAATACAGTATTTGATTTAATTAGCCGCTTTTGCTATTATTAAATTCTATCTGATTAGTTTTAACAAATTTTCCTTTTTCGGAGTTCCAATTATAATGAACATTTACTATTCTTACTTCTGTAACATTAATATCACCATTGGGCAATTGCGTTACATCACACCCTTTTCGGATAGAATCCGTAATTAATAAACTTGCTTGACAAATATATTTTACATCAAAGAACGGAGAATCGTCTTCCTTAGACTTTTCTTGTTCTTCTAAAAAATTATTAGATAATTCTTTTTCTTGCATTTCTAATGATTTTGAAGTTATTTTCTGAATTTTGTAGCATTATTTAGGGTAAGAAGCAAGGCTTGTTTATTATTTTTCCATACATTTAATATTTTTAGGTATATTTTTGCAAAATAATTAAATTAAATATACGCTCTGAAATAAAACGAATTAATATATTATTTTGAAATCGAGGTGCATTATCGTGATAAAATACCCTACTTTATCCAAATCAACATTTAGCTTAGGTATTTATTTTTTAAAATTCGATAAAGTTAAAATTACTTTATTAACCGTAATCTGTATTTTACTCGGTATGATTCCGGCAATTGATAGTATATTACTTCAGAAAATCATTGATTTAATTGAATCTTTTAGCGATGAGAATACTCATAACCTTTTATCTTCCATGATTTACTGGGCAGTATTTTATGCTCTTTGGTGGGAGAGTATTAATATAGCATATCGTTCATATGATTATTTGTATCTAAAGACTATGCCCGTAATAAAAGGGAAAATACTAAATGAACTTTATAATTATACACAATATCATAGCCATAAATTCTTTCAGGATAATCTAGCAGGACATATTAGCAATCGTATTACCGAAACCGCAAGATCATTTGAGATGATCATTTCGATATTCGGTGAAAAAATTCTTCGTAAACTAGCAATTATTGTATTTGCATTAATTGCTTTATATTCGGTACATTACGTTTTTGCTACGATATTTATTTTATGGATTACGGTTTTTTTAGGACTTAGCGTTCTTTTCTCGGATAAAATCAATAAATACTCGTTAAATTATGCTAGAAGCCAATCTTTTGTTGCCGGTAGTATCGTAGATGCAATTAGCAACATTAATGCGGTTAGAATGTTTACAGCCCATAAATTTGAACGTCAACACCTAGAAACAAGAGTAGAAAATGCCGTAGCCGATGAGCAAACTATGCAATTCTTTATGTTCAAATTACGCTATGCTCTTGGGACTTCTTGTTCAATAATGATTTTTATAATGATTTATTATTTGTCGGTACTTCGCAGTGAATTATCTATAACTATAGGTGATTGCGTATTAGTGCTAACATTATGTATAAATGTAGCAGACGATATTTGGGATTTAACCCAAGAAATAGGCGATATGTTTGAACAGGTCGGGGCATTTAATCAAGGTTTATCTTTAATGGCACCGCATATTATAACGGATATTGAGAATGCTACTCCTTTAGATATCAAAGAAGGTGTAATTGAATTCAGAAACGTTACGTTTAATTATCATCATAATAATAATCTATTTTATAATAAATCGGTATTAATACCAAGTAAACAAAAAGTAGGGCTAGTCGGATTTTCCGGTTCGGGCAAAACCACTTTTATTAGTTTGCTCACTAGGTTACATGATATAGAAGCAGGAATGATTTTAATAGATAATCAAAATATTAAAAATGTAACTCAAGATTCTCTTAGAAAAGCTATTAGCCTTATACCGCAAGAACCGGTACTTTTTCATCGTACTATTTTGGAAAATATCAGATACGGGAAAAAAGAAGCTACTCTTGAGGAGGTTATAGAAGCAGCAAAATCTGCACATATCCACGATGTGATCGATAATTTATCGGACGGTTACGATACTATGTGCGGAGAGCGGGGCAATAATTTATCCGGCGGTCAGCGTCAAAGAATTATTATAGCAAGAGCTATCTTAAAAAATGCTCCTATTTTAATTCTCGATGAAGCAACAAGTAGTTTAGATAGCGAAACGGAAAGCCTAATTCAAGAATCAATGGAATATTTAATGCAAAATAAAACCGTGATAGTTATTGCCCACAGATTATCTACTTTACTAAATATGGATAGAATTTTAGTTTTTGAAAAAGGCAGCATAATCGATGACGGTAGCCACGCAGAATTACTAAAAAATAGTAAGCTCTATCAAAAATTATGGAACTCTCAAGTAAAAGGATTGATAGTGTGAGGCAGCGTTGCCTATGTTCGATGTCATTCCCGCGGAGGCGGGAATGACATCGGAGTCATGCAACAAGCTCGGTAATAATAGCCTCAACCTTTAACTAAGTCAGTATGAGCCTTCGCTTCTCCTGTTACTTCAACTTGAAGTAATCCATACTCTGTCATTGATTCTATTGCATAATAAGGTAATTTCGCTTCAACGTTACTATTAATAATATTTTGGAGTTCAAAAGCACATAGAGCTTTTAAGGTGAATATAGGTTGTGTAACGTCTTTTAACTTTTGTTCGTAATTTTTTACATAAAGATCTATTTTTTCCCTAACTGCTTCGTTTCAGAACTACCTAAAAAAGAAGTATTATTAAAAACAAACTTATATAGTTTAAATAAGTTATCTATATATTTACTTAATGTACTCTTAAAATTAAAAACATCTTTTATAACCGGCAATATGTCTGCTTTCCATTGAACAAATACAGCTAAATCTTTCTTGTCAATAGCCTCAATTTCCTTATAATCTTTCTTACGAAGTGCCGATTCTAATTTTAAAAGAGCTTTGAACCCTTTATTGATTCCTTCATCACGGAGCATTTGTTTGGTAGAATAAGGAGCTAATAAATCCGGGTTAGCACCATATTGTAAAAATACTTTTGCCATATTTATTCTAGCTTGATCCGTACTAGACCAGCCTATAAAAGAATATGCTGATTTTCCAAATGTGGTATATTTATGTCCTATAAATTCCATATCAACACCATGGGCAAGCAACATAGTTACTATAGATATATCTTTTTTTATGAAAGTAGCTATAATATCTAAAGAAGACATTCTTCCCTATTCACTGTAATTAGGATCAGCTCCATTTTCAAGTAGAAATGCTACCATATCTAGATGCCCGGCTTCTATAGCACTACATAAAGGAGTTATACCAGAATCATCGCCAAAGTCTATATTTGCTCCTTTTTTAAGTAAAAGCCTAGCTATATTTTTCTGATTATTAATACACGCAAAATTTAAAAGATTTCCAGAACCATACTCCGATGTATGTACTACTGTATTTGGACTAATATTTAGAGCTGTTAACAAACTATCAACTAAATCGTAATCGCCCTGATGAATTGCTTTAACTATAACAGGGTCAGGATTCCGTGCTATTTCATATATATCGCAATATATGCAAGGACAGATCTTTAACATCTTTACTCTGACCTTCAATAGAAGCTTTGAATTCTTTGACAAAACTTTCTCTAAAAAATTCATGTTTCTTTATTTTAACATTTAATACGCTTTCATCTTCTTCAGATATTGAGCTATCATTTATTGCAGCTTTAGCTTTAGAATAATCATCTATATTATCAAACCTCATTGTTTTTGAATCGTTATTCTCTTTTACTTGGTTATAAAACTCAATGACCGGATATCTGTTCCTTTTGCAAGTGAAAGCTTAACCATTTCTTTATTATTCATATTGCAAGCAGCTTGTAAAAAGTTGTTATCTCTATATTTATTAAATTCTGTATTTGGATCAACCTCTAGATTTGTTAATAAAGTTCCCACTAAATTAATATTATTTTCCGTGATTGCATTATATATAGCGGTTACCGGATCCTTTACTATTTTAGAAATTATATTATATGCTATGTCATAGGCTGAATTAAGTGGATTTATAAAATAGCTTATTTCGTCCTCATTAATTAAATCTTTTACTTCTTGAACAAACTTCTCGCTCAAAAATTCATAGCTTTTTATTTTACTTTTATCTTCTTCAGATATTGAATAATAATCTATATTATCCAGCCCCATTCTTTGTTGTTTTTCTATATCTTTACGACTTAATAGCTCATAAAATTTATCCCTAATCATATCATCGGATATCGTTATTTTTTCTACTTGTATTTTCATAAATATTTCCTTTTATTATTCAATTAATAATATTTTGTACTATACACAAAAAAACAATTAGTCAATAAATAAAATCTTATATTAAATATTGTAATATGCTGTTATAGTAATTTCTTTAGCTACTAATATTTAAATAATGAAACTATCTGATTTTGACTTTGATTTGCCAAGTGAACTTATTGCACAATATCCATCTAGTAAACGTGACCATTCGGATTTATTAATTGCTGCTACGCCACCTATTAAAACTAAATTCTACAACATAATAGATTACTTAAAAGAAGGTGATTTATTAGTCTTTAATAACAGCAAAGTCATAAAGGCAAAGCTAAATTTAGGGAAAAATAGACCTCTTTCTAAACTCGCTTATAGGGAGGAATGTGAAGGAGACACGGAACGCAGAACCGCAGTGTACACAAACGTACGTGAGGATTCGAGTACCAGATCGACGTACAAATTACCCCTAGAAGTAGAGTTGGGAAAGAGGTCTAATATTACAATAAATTTAAATCAAAGATTATCTAATAATTGTTGGTCGGCTTTTGCAAAACCTGCACGAAAACTTAATATAGGCGATGAGTTTTATTTTGATAATCATAAGGTAATCATTGCCGAAAAACTTGCAATGGGTGAGATTAAAGTAAAATTCGAGCTTGATGATATTTCTGTATTTGAGTTCCTAGATAAATACGGTGAGATGCCGCTACCGCTTTATATTAAACGCCACGAAGCACAAAAAAGCGACAATGAACGTTACCAAAACATTTATAGTAGTATAGAAGGTTCAGTTGCAGCACCAACGGCTGGACTACATTTTACTAAGGATATACTTAATAAACTTAAAGCAAAAAATATACAAACCACATTTTTAACACTACATGTAGGAGCGGGAACTTTTTTACCGGTAAAAACCGAAAATATTCATGAGCATAAAATGCATACCGAATATTGCTCTATTACTCCTGAAACTGCTGGACTTATCAATAAAGCAAAGCAAGAAAAGCGACGCATTATTGCAGTCGGCACTACGACACTTAGAACCCTTGAGAGTTCTTGCAATAACGGCACCGTAAAAGCCGGTGATTTTGAAACCGATATATTCATAACCCCAGGCTTTAAATGTCAAACAGCAGATATGCTACTTACTAATTTCCATTTTCCTAAATCTACTTTATTTATGCTTATATGTGCTTTTGCAGGATTTAAAGAGATGCATGAATTATATAAATATGCTATAAAAGAAAAAATGTGTTTTTTCAGCTACGGCGATGCAACACTTTTGTATAGAAAAATATGAATAGTATCATAGAATATTCCTTTTTAACAAACCTTACTAAATTACTTTTATAGAGGAGATTTGGCTTTTTGGCTCGCGTGCAAGAGGTGATAATAATGAACGTGCGGATATTGATATTGCCATCCTCTGCCCTAGTGCAAATAAAAGCGATTGGCAACAAGTTTTAAATATAATATATAACGCAGATACTCTTTTAAAAATAGATTGTGTATGATTCGATACATTAAACGATAATGATAAACTTAAACAAAATATTATTAATTTTAAAAAAATTCTTTATAAAAAGGACTCGCACTAATGGAAAAAATATTTTGGGAAGACTCGTTCCACACATTAGGGCAAGCAATTATCAAATTACATAATGTTATAGAGAGTTCTAAAGTAGATAAAAATGATTATGTATTAGATGCTTCTGTAAAAAGATTTGAATTCGTTATTGAATTATTTTGGAAAACCTTAAAAAAATACTTACTTACGCAAAAATTGACAGTACTACCCCGCG
This sequence comes from Rickettsia sp. 109562A South Dakota, assembly GCF_055791265.1. Lineage (NCBI taxonomy): Bacteria > Pseudomonadati > Pseudomonadota > Alphaproteobacteria > Rickettsiales > Rickettsiaceae > Rickettsia > Rickettsia sp. 109562A South Dakota. The sequence goes on along the minus strand of NZ_CM147703.1, from coordinate 685,877 downwards.
CGAGACGTATTAAATAAAGCTTTTCAATTTAGTATGATTGATGATGAGAAAATATGGCTTAAAATGCTAGATGATCGTAATAATACTTCCCATGTTTATAAATATGAAGATGCAAAACGAGTTTTTGAAAATATTAAACTATATTTACCGATTTTAGAAAAAACCTATAACAAACTAGAAACAAAATACCTATTACGAGTAAATGAAGAATAGCCAAAATAAAACATAAATGAAATTTGTATTCGAGATGAGAACTGCTTTCCATCTAGAATACTCATTATTTTAAACTTCTTTCAAAAGGAGTATACAATACTACTTTTGAAAGAAAAGAAGTATATAATCGAGTGACAATAACATTAGACGTAAAACAAATTGCTTTATCAAAAGAGTTAGCTGAGATTGCCTTAGAGCTTAATAAACCTCGAAAACTACTTCAAATATTTAGCAAAAATAACCTAAAAAGCGGAATTTATTTATACGGTCCGGTGGGCAGCGGCAAAACTATGCTGATGAATTCTTTTTTTGAAGAATTAACCGCACCTAAAATAATAATACATTATCAGAACTTTATGCAGGAAATTCATAAAACAATGCATAAATTACAAACAGAAAATCAAAAAGATATTATTCCGAAAATTGCTAAAGATTATGCTAAAAAAACTAGAGTACTTTGTATAGATGAATTTGAAATTAAGGATATTACCGATGCGATGATAATCGGTAGATTATTTGATGAACTAATAAAGCAAAATATTTTTATTTTTATAACCTCTAACACGAGTCTCAATAATCTTTACAAAGATGGGTTACAACGAGAATCTTTCTTACCTTTTATAAAGATAATCAATAATACATTTTATGTTAAATATCTAGATAATCACCATGATTATCGATTTGATAAAGCTTTAGGAGTTAAAGGAGAGAGAATTATTTATCCCTTAACTCTAGAAAATCAAAACAAACTTGGAAAAATTATTACAGACATTAGCGATAATAGAGTTCTTTCGAAACTCGCTTATAGAAAGGAATTTGTAGGAGACACGGAGCACAGCACCGCAGCGTACATACCAGTACGTGAGGATGCGAGCACCGAATCGACGCACAAATTACCTCTAGAAGTAGAGTTTCGAAAGAACTCTACTAATTTTACTCCTCAAAATATTGAGGTTTTAGGTAGAAAAATATCATTTCAAAAAGTGCATAAAAGCATATTAGTCACTGATTATAATGAATTATTTACAAGAGATCTTAGCTATATCGATTATGTCAATATTTGTCAAAATTTCAACGTTATTATAGTTCAAAACGTTCATACTATCGAGGCTAACGATACAAATACGGTCGTTAGATTTATCAATTTTATCGATAACGCCTATTTCTATAAAATACTCTTATTTATGAGCTTAGAAGATAACCCTAATAAAATATATCAAGGTTCTAACCGAAGTGAAGAATTCAAACGCACTATATCAAGATTAAATGAAATGAATAGTGCAGCTTATTTGTTAAATAATGATTTTAGGAATTAACTGCCTTAAGAAACTTAATAAATTCGTCAATATTGATTTTTATATCATCTTCTAAATGTTCTTCGGTCGTTTGATTTACATAAAAAGGAATAATAATCACACGACATATAATTTGCTATTCTTTTGTAAAAACTGCTAGGAGGAGTTGTGCCGTGATCAATCTCTACTACTTTGCATTTTGGAGCCGCAAAAATAAGGTTAGCAAATCCTGATCCGTGTGGTCCAACTATTATTTTTGCTTTATTAAAAAGCTGAGCATGTTCATACGGAGAGGATAACTCTAGATATATTACCTTAAAACCGATTTTCTCAATTTTTTCTATTAATTCTTCTTCATTAACTATTTTTCGGGTAGAAGCGTATTTACGGGAAATATATATTTTATCGTATGCTTTACTATTATCTTTAATAAAAATATTTCTTAAATCTTTTTATTAAAGATAAAGGCGTACCTTTTACCGGAATAAACGGTACAGATGGAACAATTAAGTCTAGTAGCTTGAATTATACAGTCACTATTCACCACAAGAAGCTTATCTTCCGGTATATTTAAATAATTTAATACTATTTCTAATGACTTAATTTGCCATGAATATTTTAAATTATTAATATAGATACGATCATATTCAACATTTGATTCTTTTAATATAATTAATCTAGGCAAAACTTGTAGCAACCAATGATACCAATTTTCAGAACCCGGAGATGAAATTACTGCTAATTTTCCATTAAAATATAAAGGATTTTCTGTATTAATATCTCGTTTTTTATTTAATAAACGATGTTGATCACCTAAGCTTGTTTGAGTGTCTTGTAGAATATAACCTTCTTGAGTTAAAATCCCACCTTCATTAATTACTGTCCCATTTGGTAACACTAAAATAAATTGATCAGTATTTTTTTCTTTAAACAGCTTTTTAATTTCTATGTTAGATTTTAATGATTCTATGGAAGTAAATTGATGTTTATTCTTTAATGCGTAAGCATTACTTACCTAAAATAGCAAAAGATAAAAATTGTGAATATAAAGTATCTGATAAAGAGAAAGAAAGATAATTAAAAATTTGCATTGCAAGCTTGGCAGCGACTTACTCTCCCATGCCTTATGACATAGTACCATTAGCGCTATGAGGTTTCACGTTCGAGTTCGGGATGGGATCGTGTGTTTCACTCATGCTATAACCACCAAGCTAGCAATACAAACTTTTAAAAAGATAGAATTTGTATTAGTCTGCTGTTAATGTTGTTGCACAGCTCTAAAAAAGTCTTAACACCATACCTTAACTTTTACTACGATACTCAGCAAAGTAATTTTTACTGGATATTGTGGTCAAAGCCTATGACAAATTGAGTCATGCAACAACATCTTTATTCATTGATAAAGCTATATATATATATATATATACCTGATAACTTTGTGAGTTGATACTACATTCTTATAGAATTAACACTATATGCATATGTAATCTCACAGCAAAGTAAATCAATCGAGCTATTAGTATCGGTTAGCTACACACATTACTGTGCTTCCACACCCGACCTATCAACGTGGTGGTCTTCCACGGCTCTAATAGGGAAGTCTAGTTTTGAGGTGGGTTTCCTGCTTAGATGCATTCAGCGGTTATCCCTTCCGTACTTAGCTACCCAGCTGTGCCGTTGGCACGACAACTGGTCCACCAGGGGTACGTCCACCTCGGTCCTCTCGTACTAAAGGCAGATCCTCTCAAACTTCCTAACACCCACGGCAGATAGGGACCGAACTGTCTCACGACGTTCTAAACCCAGCTCACGTACCACTTTAATCGGCGAACAGCCGAACCCTTGGGACCTTCTCCAGCCCCAGGATGTGATGAGCCGACATCGAGGTGCCAAACGATTTCGTCGCTATGGACGCTTGGAAATCATCAGCCTGTTATCCCCGGAGTACCTTTTATTCGTTGAGCGATGGCCCTTCCACTCGGGACCACCGGATCACTATGACCGACTTTCGTCTCTGCTCGTCTTGTCAGACTCGCAGTCAGGCTAGCTTATGCCATTGCACTCTAAAAGTTGATTTCCGTCCAACTTGAGCTAACCATCGCGCGCCTCCGTTACTCTTTGGGAGGCGACCGCCCCAGTCAAACTACCCACCATGCATTGTCTCGGATCCTGATTCAAGGATCTCGGTTAGATGTCAAGAACCAAAAGGGTGGTATCTCAAGGGTGACTCCACAAAGGCTGACGCCTTCGCTTCGTAGTCTCCCACCTATCCTGCACATCTGATTCCTAACACCAGTGCAAAGCTATAGTAAAGGTTCACGGGGTCTTTCCGTCTGACCGCGGGAACTCCGCATCTTCACGGAGAATTCAATTTCGCTGAGTCGATACTGGAGACAGTGGGGAAATCGTTACGCCATTCGTGCGGGTCGGAACTTACCCGACAAGGAATTTCGCTACCTTAGGACCGTCATAGTTACGGCCGCCGTTCACTGGGACTTCAATTCAGAGCTTGCACCCCTCCTTTTAATCTTCCAGCACTGGGCAGGCGTCAGACCCTATACGTCGTCTATTGACTTTGCAGAGCCCTGTGTTTTTAATAAACAGTCGCTACCCCCTAGCTTGTGCCACCTGCAAATGATTGCTCATATACAGGTCATCTTTCTTCCGAAGTTACAGATGCAATTTGCCTAGTTCCTTCAGCATCGTTCTCTCAAGCGCCTTGGTATACTCTACCTGTCCACCTGTGTCGGTTTCGGGTACGGTCTATAATGAAGGTGTTATTTCCTGGAAAATATTCACTGCACAATCAATCCAATAAGACTGTACAATTTACTATTTTCGTCACATCCTTCAGGTTCAGGAATATTAACCTGATTCCCATCGATTACGCCTTTCAGCCTCATCTTAGGGGCCGACTAACCTTGCGCAGATTAACTTTACGCAAGAACCCTTGGACTTTCGGCGAGAATGTTTCTCACATTCTTTATCGCTACTTATGTCAGCATTCTCACTTCCGATACCTCCAGCAAACCTTACGGTTCACCTTCGCAGGCTTACGGAACGCTCCGCTACCATTTATGCCAAATGCATAAATCCGCATCTTCGGTACATGACTTGAGCCCCGTTACATTGTTGGCGCAAGAAAACTTATTTAGACTAGTGAGCTATTACGCTTTCTTTAAATGATGGCTGCTTCTAAGCCAACATCCTAGTTGTTTTGGTCTTCTCACATCCTTTAACACTTAGTCATGATTTAGGGACCTTAGATGGCGGTCTGGGCTTTTTCCCTCTCGACTATGGACCTTAGCACCCATAGTCTGTCTGCTATGCTGTACTCGCCAACATTCGGAGTTTGATTGAGTTTGGTAAGTCTGTGGGACCCCCTAGCTCATTCAGTGCTCTACCTTCGACGGTAATCGCTATAACGCTCTACCTAAATAGATTTCGCGGAGAACCAGCTATATCCGAGTTTGATTGGCCTTTCACCCCTAACCACAGCTCATCCCCTACTTTTTCAACAGTAGTGGGTTCGGTCCTTCAGCGGATTTTACTCCGCTTTCAACCTGGCCATGGCTAGATCACCCGGTTTCGGGTCTAATTCATCTAACTAAAGCGCCCTATTCAGACTCGCTTTCGCTACGCCTACACCTAACGGCTTAAGCTTGCTAGATAAACTAAGTCGCTGACCCATTATACAAAAGGTACGCCGTCACAAGACATATAAACACGCTTGCTCCGACTGCTTGTAAGCATTTGGTTTCAGATACTATTTCACTCCCCTTGTCGGGGTACTTTTCACCTTTCCCTCACGGTACTTGTTCACTATCGGTCACTAGAGAGTACTTAGGCTTAGAGGGTGGTCCCCCTATGTTCAAACAGGATTTCACGTGTCCCGCCTTACTCAAGGACTTCAAACTTTTTACCTATACGGGACTATCACCCTCTATGGTTAACCTTTCCATGTTGTTTTAGTTATTTTTTTGAAGCCACTGGCCTGGTCCGCGTTCGCTCGTCACTACTAACGGAGTCTCGGTTGATGTCCTTTCCTCCAGCTACTTAGATATTTCAGTTCGCTGGGTTTGCCTCATATAGCTATGTATTCACTATACAATACCTAATAAATTAGGTGGGTTTTCCCCATTCGGAAATCTTCGGATCAAAGTTTATTCGCAACTCCCCGAAGCTTATCGCAGCGTATTACGTCCTTCATCGCCTTCTAGTGCCAAGGCATCCACCAAATGCTCTTATTATATTTACTTACGCTTTTAACTTGAGATTACACGATGCATACAGAATTAATTTCACAATTATTTTCAGTATCTACTCACGATATAAATTTTTATTATCGCGGTGTATTTAGTTTTTAGCTTTATCAACTTTTTAAACAGCTACAAAGTTTTACGTTTCAAACTTTGTGTGATGATTTTATATCTATATTTTTAAAGCTTGTCAAACACTAATTTCAAATAATTTTAATTTTATTTTTTATGAGGTGCCTACAAAGTTATTTTAATTGATAATTAAAGAGATTTTATAGCGAAAATTAATAAGATTTTGAAATGATACTTCCCTATTTCAAAAAAATCGTATAATTTGCGGCAAAAAATAACTTAATTAGCTTTAAAATTAACTTTGTAGGCCTCCTCTAAGTTATTTTAACCTCTTTTTAGAGTAGACTTTGTCGGCTTTTTGTTTAGACTTGCGGCACCTAATTTTGTATCTACCTTACCGCCTAAATCTTCAAACAAGAATCTGCCTTTTTGTAAAACATGATTTACTGCTTTCATTTCACCTTCTCTGTTTATCAAACCGTTTTGAGTTTTAACAAACAATAATTTACCGTCTTTTCTAAATACTATATTTTCATCAATTTTCAAAATCCTTTGATATATTTAAATTACCGTTCTTATCAAATTTACCTAAAATATTTTTCTGTAAATCAGCAAATTCGGCATGAGCATATAATTTTGAAATTTCTTTTATTTGCTTTGGATCGGTTATATGTTCTCCGGCTTTGTTAATAAAGCCGCTAATCTCATATTGAGATGTTTTGCCATGTGGAGTTTTTTTCACAAGGAATTGAGTTTCCGTAAGTAGCTTAGTTTGCTCTTCTAATTCATCGTCTACTATATTAATTACTTTCCTTTTTATAGAATAAATATCACTGTTCTTTTCAAGCTTTGAGGTAAACTCCTTAACGTCTAAATTATCATTAAACTTAACTTCTTTTTGATCTTTACCCATAATAATACTCTTATTTTAATACTGTATCTTTTAAAATATTTGTACCACGTAAAAATTCTTCTATATTCAAAGCTTTTTTACTCTCTTGTTGAAGTTTTTTCACTCGTAATATACCGCTTCCACAAGCTATTTCCAGCTTATCGCTAATAACGGTACCGGGAGTAAAGTGATGATCCGCATTTAAATATTCTGCTTCAAGAATTTTAATTATTTTATCATCATAACTAAAATATGCTCCAGGCCAAGGATTCATGCCCCTTATTTTACAATCAATAGAATAAGCGGAATCCTGCCAATTAATTTTTCCTTCTTCTTTGGTTAGTTTATGAGCATACGTAATGCCGTCGCTTGACTGTTTTATCGGTACTATATTATCGATATTTGCAAGTGTTTTAATTAATAATTCCGCTCCTAAATTAGCACATTTATTATGCAATTCTTTCAATGTTGTTCTTTCTTCTAAATCAAAATCTTCTTTCATCAATATATCGCCTGTATCAAGCCCTGTATCCATACGCATAATACATACGCTACTTGTTTTATCTCCCTCAATAATAGTACGCTGTAGAGGAGCCGCTCCTCTGTGACGAGGCAAATCGGATGGATGGATATTAAGACAACCGTATTTTTTAGCATCTAATATAGCTTTCGGCACAATAAAACCATATGCAATAACAACTATAATATCAGCATTAACTTTATTAATTAGATTTATTGTTTCATCATTACGAAGAGTAGAAGGAGTATAAACAGGGATTTGATGCTCAAATGCTAATTGATGTATCGGGGATTTAGCTAAGCTAAGACCTCTGCCCTTAGCTTTAGGTTGCTGCGTAAAAACAGCCGTAACTTCGTGATGAGCTATAAGTTTTTTAAGAGCGGGAACTGCAAATTCAGGCGTTCCCATAAAGATTACTTTCACACTATATTATTTTTGAGTTTCTTGAGCTTACGAAGTACCACAGCTCGTTTTAGACTACTTAAATAATCAATCATAAGCTTACCTTCTAAATGATCATACTCATGCTGAATAACTCTTGCAAGCCAATCGTTTGCCTCAAGCTCTTGTTGCTTATTATGATAGTCTAAATACCTAACCTTTATAGATTCCGGTCGTGCTACCTCAACACGTTGCTGCGGTACTGAAATACATCCCTCATTAGCCGTAACTAGCTCTTCTGATTTTTCTATTATCTCAGGATTTACTATAAAAAGCGGGAAAAAATCTTTTGGTCTTTCTACCGGATCATGATCTTTTATATCAATTACTAAAATACGTTTTAATACGCCTACTTGTACTGCGGCAAGCCCTGCACCGTCTTCATGGTACATAGTTTTAAGCATATCATCCATAAATTTTCGTGTTTGATCGGTAACTTCTAAAACCCTATGAGATTTCTGTTTTAACCTTTCATCCGGTGCCGTTACTATCGGTAATATTGACATAATTTTAAGTTTAGTAATTTTATTTTAATATACCATAAAACCGCCTAAATGTAAAGAAAGCAAACCAAGCTTAAAATTCTCTAGTAGTTGCATAATAAGCTCACCTAATAATAATAATTTATTGAGTTAATAGTATTTAGTAAAAAATAATGGCAAATATCAGATAACATTGTTAATAAATAAAAGCTCGCATAAAATTAAGGAGGAATAATAATGCATTGGGGTGATATTGAAGAAATTGCCGAACAACTCGAAGAACATTGTAGCGATCAGTATAATGAAAAAAAAATTTCATTATCAAAGCTAGAGAAACTGATTAGAGATTTAAAGGACTTTGAAGATGAAGAGCAAAAAGTTGAAGAAGTTACGTTAGAAGAAATTTTAGATAAATGGGAAGAAATACGAGAAGAAATGAGAGAAATTGATTAAGTAGCTTTTTGAGTTACAGCAAAAAGCATTATGGTATTGACACCAAATTTTGCAAGATTCGCTTATACTCACGTATTAATATACGTTCCGTTAAGCTCACTTTTAAATTTGGTGTCAAGAGCGGCAATGTTGAAGCTGTATTTTTAGGCATTTATAAATTAACTTTATAAAAATATATTATAATCAATAAAAATATAGCGACTGCCTGAAAAAAAACTCTTAAAGTCATTAGCTTTGAGCTAAATTTCTTATCAAACTTTCCTCCGATAGCCATCGACACTACCCCTATAACAAGAACCGTAAGGGTTAAACTAATCGCAATTAATAACCATATCATAATTTATTACTCAATATATAACTTCTACACAAAGATTATGACCTTGTTGCATGGATTAGTTTTGCCGTCATTGCGAGGAAAATTATGAAGTAATTGACGAAGCAATCCAGTAAAAAAATGCTAAAATTAGCATTTTTTTTATTATTTTTCTGGATTGCCACGCTCCTTCCAGTCGCTCGCAATGACGACTTGGGTATCCCATACAACAAAACCTACAAGCTCGCAGGATGACAGGGGTGGAATCGAGCCACGTAACAACTATACCTCTTCAGGCTAATCTCAATTCTCTTCCTCTACCTCATTATCTTCTTCACTTTCGGAAGTTTCAGCAATTAAAGAGACAGACACGACTTTTTCACCGTCATCTAGTTTAAACAGGATTACACCACTAGTGTTACGTCCCGTAATACGCACTGACTCAAGTTTACAGCGAATTAACTTGCCGCTATTGGTGATCAGCATTAACTCATCATCCATTTTAACCGGCATAACGCCAACAACTAAACCGGTTTTATCGTTAATATCCATATTGATTATACCGCTACCACCTCGATCGGTAATCCTATAGCCATATGCCGAGCTTCTTTTACCAAAACCGTTCTCGGTTACGGTTAAAATGAATTCTTCGGAATTTGCCATTTCCAAAATAGAATCTAGAGTTAAGCTTACGCCAAGTTCTTCAGGATTGAATGACTCTCCCTTAGCAATCTCGAGTCTTTGCTCCCACGGCACGGATAAATAAGCATCTCTATCCTCTTTTGTACTGCTAATACCTTTAAGCACAGTCATAGAAATCACGGAATCCTCTCCAGCAAGCTTCATACCTCGTACACCGTCGGAAGTACGGCTTTTAATAACACGTAGCGATTCAACAGGGAATCTTAAAGCTTTACCGGCTTTGGTGGCAAGTAAAATATGCTCGTCTTCTTTACATGGTTTTACGTCAATTAATTTATCGTCCTCATCAAGCCTAATAGCAATTTTACCGTTTGACTGAATCTTTTTGAAATCTAATAAATCGCTTCTTCTGATATTACCCTGGGCAGTTGCAAACATAATGTTTAAATTATCCCACTCATCTTGATTTTCAGGTAGCGGCATAATATTTGTAATATGCTCATTTTCTTTCAGCGGTAATATATTAACCATCGGTCTACCCTTACCTTGCGGATTACTTAAAGGCAGTTTATACAGTTTTAAACTATAAACCTGGCCGATATTTGAGAAGAATAACATTGGGGTATGAGTGCTACCGACAAAAACTTGCGTGGTAATATCTTCATCACGCATTGAAAGCCCCGATCTTCCTTTACCCCCACGTTTTTGCGAACGATAGCTACTTAGAGGTACACGCTTGATATACCCTCCAAGCGTTACGGTTACCACCATTTCTTCACGCTGCATTAAATCTTCTATATCTTGATCAAATTCACCAAATTCAATTGAAGTAAGTCTAGGAGTTGCAAATTCTTCTTTAACTTTAATTAGCTCTTCTTTTAAAATTTCAAGTAAACGTTCACGCGAACCAAGTATATTAAGATATTCGATAATTTCCGTAGCAAGGTTCTTTAAATCTTCTTCAAGCTTGTTTTTCTCCATAGCGGTTAGGCGTTGTAGTCTCATTTCTAAGATTGCCTTAGCTTGCACTTCGGTAAAGCTGCATTTACCATGCTCGTTTAGCATTGCTTTATCGTCAACCAGCTTTACAAGAGGTAGAATATTTAATGCATCCCATTTGCGTGCCATTACTTCTTGTTTAGCGGCATTTGGATCATTTGAAGCTTTAATAATACGTATTATTTCATCGATATTGCTAACGGCAATAGTTAGCCCTAATACAATATGTGCCTTATCTCTTGCTTTATTTAGCAAATATATAGTACGGTTAGTAATTACTACTTCCCTAAAACTAACGAAAGCAGCAATTACTTCTTTCAAATTCATAACTTTCGGTAGCCCGTCTTTAAGAGCAAGCATAATAACACCAAAACTGGTTTGAAGCTGCGTACAAGCATATATTTGATTTAAGACTACTTCAGCCACTACGTCTTTTTTTAGTTCAATAAAAATCCTTACGCCGTTTTTATTCGATTCGTCACGTAAATCACTTATACCCTCTATACGTTTTTCCTTAACCATTTCAGCGATCTTCTCAACGAGCCTCGCTTTATTTACCATATACGGTATTTCGGTAATAATAATTGCTTGACGGCTATTACCTATATTCTCAATCTCGGCCCGACCTCGCATAATGATACTACCTCTACCGGTAAGATATGCGGATCTAATACCGCTAATGCCTAAAATCATCGAACCCGTAGGAAAGTCCGGTCCTTTAACGACTTCGAGTAAATCGAAAATCTCTATATCGTTATTATCTATATATAAACAACAAGCATCAATCACTTCACCAAGATTATGAGGAGGGATATTAGTTGCCATACCGACGGCAATACCGCCGCTACCGTTAACCAATAAATTTGGAAACATTGCAGGAAGTACCGACGGCTCTTCTTCAGAACCGTCGTAATTAGGATTAAAGCTAACGGTTTCTTTATCGATATCTTCCACAAGTTTATGCGAAACCTTAGCCATTCGAGATTCGGTATACCTCATTGCCGCCGCTGCATCACCGTCCATTGAGCCGAAATTACCCTGCCCGTCTACAAGCGGTAAACGCAAGGAAAAATCTTGTGCCATACGTACTAACGAGTCGTAAATAGCACTATCCCCGTGTGGATGGTATTTACCCATCACGTCACCGACTATTCTAGCGGATTTTCTATAAGGTTTGCTAGCATGATTACCGGCTTCATGCATGGAATAGATAATTCGGCGATGTACCGGCTTTAAGCCGTCTCGAACATCCGGTATAGCTCTACTTACTATAACGCTCATAGCATAATCAAGATAAGATACTTTCATCTCATCTTCGATATTGACCGGTACTAAATTAGGAGAATATTTATCAGTCACGATTACTTAGCCTTAAATTTAATTTAATGAATTATATTTAATTATAGAGACATAATAAATTTCTTTCAAGGATTGCTTGTATTTATAATCGTAAGAGTTAACAAACTTCTATTATCGCTAAACTTACTAAAGCATATACCCTCATTTTGTAATTCAAATTTTTGATTCTCCGTTAATTGCATTAATCCTAATTTATTTGTTTCAATAACATTATATTAGGCAAAATTACTAAATGTTTATTAGTAACTATTTCTTCTTTAACCGTTTTTTCCAATTTTAATCTTAATTAATCAACTTGCTTATATATCACAAGAAATTCTGATTTTAATTTATTAATAACTTTCTCCACTTCATTGGAGGAAGGGGTGGTTATTTCATTTTGGCTTTTACTGTTCAACTTATTTAATTCAATAATTTTAATACTAGCTTGTATCTGATTTATAACTTCCTTATAAATATCCAAATATGTCTCTTTTTCTTTGTCCTGCCACTGTATAGCTTCTAATTCAGCATCTAGCTCCTGCTTACTAAACAATTTCTTAAATGCGGCAAGCCATGGACCAAAAGCCATGTCTTCTAATTCTGTAAAATAGTCTCCTAATTTCATATTCTATTCTCCGTATTTATTTGTTATAATACGATAATATTATTTAAGTTGAAAATAATCAAGGTAAACTAAATTAACAGTGGTTAATATTTCCTAGCGTAACAATTGAAAAAAGTAATCCTAAATGTTTAAAATAATTTGACTATTTCAAAAAAATTTCATAATATCCGTTAATAAGCTCAATCAATAATACTAAAATATGAAAACAGCCTTTATTTTCCCTGGTCAAGGATCACAATTGATCGGCATGGGAAGAGATTTTTACGATAATTTTAAGCCAGCTAAAGAAACATTTCAAACCATCGATGCAGCACTAAACCGAAAACTTACCGACATAATCTTTAATAGCACTCCTGAGGAACTAACACTAACTACCAACGCACAACCGGCATTAATGGCAGTATCTATGGCAATAATAAATACCATCAAAGCTGAAACCGGTAAAAGTTTGGATAGTCTTTGCGATTATGCTGCCGGTCACTCTCTAGGTGAATATAGCGCTCTTTGTGCTGCCGAAAGTATTAGCCTTACAGATACTGCAAAACTACTTCATGTACGTAGTACATCTATGCAAGAAGCATGTCCCGAAGGTGAGGGAAGCATGGCAGCTTGTATCAATATTCCGCTTCAAAAACTTGAAGAAATATTAGAAGATATCAACAAAATAAATTTATGCCAAATAGCCAACGATAACATCGAGGGGCAAATAGTTATTAGCGGCAAAGTAGATGCTATCGATTATGCTATCAGCATAATTAAAGATTTAGGTTATAAAGCGATAAAGCTGAAAGTGAGTGCTCCATTTCACTGTAGCTTAATGAAACCGGCAGAGAATAAAATGCAACTGGCGCTTGATAAAACAGTAATTAACAAACCAATAATACCGGTAATTCAGAATTATACCGCAAAACCTGCTACTAATCCCCTAGAAATCAAACAAAATTTAATTCTTCAGATATGCGGACGAGTTAGATGGCGTGAAACTCTAGAACTATTTAATACACTAGAAATCACTCATATAGTAGAAATAGGAGCCGGAAATGTGTTAACAAATATGCTCCGAAAAATCAATTATCCATTCAAATTAAGTAATATAGAAGAACTACAGAATTTTTTAGACAACGTTAACAAATAACGGTCTCTAATAACTTCTGATTTATAAAGCTTTTAAATTAACTTAATATTATTATATGAAAATTAGTTTTAGTTTTTTTTAAGCAATTACTAGAATTATTAACTAGTGATTGGAAAAGCTATTTACATGGGAGAATAAAAGAGCTTGAAGATTTAGCTTTAGAAAATACTAATAATACATTTTTAAAAGAAGAGTGTTATAGGAAGATTGCTCTTATCCGAGGAGACATTAAAAAAGGTGAATATCCGTGCTATGTGCTTCCTTTTAATAAAATAAAATGTATGAGTTTGTTACTTACCAATATTCATATATTAGAACTTGATTATCTAAATCAAAATAAGGTAAAAGCAGTAAAAAATATGCTGAGAAATAATTTCCAAGATATATATAATCCGGAAATTTATATTATTGCTAATTATGAAGAACCTATAATTAAAAACTATACAATAACAGATAAAATAGCAAAAGGTAAAGTTATTACCTTTGAAGATTTAAATATTAAATATGAAAATCATACGGATGAAGAATTAAAATATATAGGTGACATAGTAAATGATATTAGAAAACTAGATAGCAAGCTAGTAACAGATTTATCAAATATCATCAATTTTATTCATCAATTTTATTTTGTAGATTCTTTTATTACTCAGTGTACAATCCTTTTTATGGCTACACGTTTTGAAGATCTACAAAATTTTCATCAAAATTTAGATAAAATCAACTTTTTGGTGCCGTCACAAGAATATGATCCAAAATGCCAACCAAAAAACTATAAGGGTTTTATAAATATTGAAGCGATAACCTGGAATAGGTTTTTAGTTAAATATCAAAAATTATTTAATAATCTTAGCGAAGAATCTTCAGCAATATTATTTAGCATCTGTAGTGATAATGATGATTTTGTAAAATCATTGCTTTCAGACTCTCTCTCGTAATTTAGAAAAGCAAACTAAAACCATAACCTATGTGATGGATAAATATGCAGGTAATACTGATTCTTGTCATATAACTCGGCTTTTTAATATTTGTAATAATGCGACAAAACTTAAAATAGTAAAATTATTAATCTTAAATTCTATCTCTCTCGATTGAGAAAAACGAATTGAAATTTTAAAATATGTGACAGATAAATATAAAGATGACACGGATTCTATTTGTCATATAACCAACTTTTTAATATTTGTGAAAATACAACAAAATCTGAAGTTATAGAATATTTTATTGATTATTTAGAACCTTGGAAAGGATTACCTATTCATTGGTGCTCTAATGATATGCTTCCTATGGGTGAAGTTTCTTCAAAACTACTAAACTATGATTATGAATAATATTTAAATCAGTAATAAAAATTCTAAAATAATTCTAGAAATTTTATAATTTAGATGATATAAAGTTAAGCCATAACCGGAGAGATGGCCGAGTGGCCGAAGGCGGCGGTTTGCTAAACCGTTATACGGGTCATACCGTATCGAGGGTTCGAATCCCTCTCTCTCCGCCAGCTCAGTTTAAAGTATTATGCTCTTTTATTTTCTTTATAATGCTTAGTATACTTATCTAGTAAAATCCTAATCATTTTTTGATAAGGAACGTGGGCAGTAGCTGCCTGACCTTTAAAAAATTCTACACTTTCTTTGCTTAACGAAATAGTTACTTTTACTGAATCATCTTTTAATAATAACTCTTTAGGATGCGGTCAAAAATCTTTTACTATTTTTACTGTACCTATTTCTCCGTCAGTGTATTTTGTTTTCTTGCTCATAAATCCTCTGACCTTTTTGCGGGTATCCTGCTCCAAAAATTCTTATATGGTTATCTCGAAACATAAAACGGACTGTTAAAATATTATCGTCAACTTTTCCTAAACAAAAATATCTTTTCTCGGTAATACTATGGTCTATATCTTCTAAAATTATTCTTTTTATATCTAGAAAAGCTTTCTGGGCTTCATAAAAACTTACATTATGCTTCTGGGTATTACTTTTATTTTTTTCTTCATCCCATTCAAAAGAGGAATGCATTTTTAACCTATAATCATTAATTTAATAATAGTTTGCTTTATATTAAATGTCCATATATTTATATGGGTAGTAAGCCATACCATTAGTTTTAAATTAAAGCATAACAAGGCTTAAACGCTGCCTGAATCAAAGCTAACCTGAACTCCTTAAAAGTTCGCATAACGTACCACACCCCCCCCGCCAGTCTGGAAAGCCCGCCACTTCTTGCAGTTTATCGAACGGGAAAGCCTGTATCATAATTTCTTTACAAAAAATTAAATTGTAAAGAAACTTATACTGTTTTATATAAAAGCCAATAGGGGATTTCGCTTTACACGATAAATAAGAAAACG
This sequence comes from Rickettsia sp. 109562A South Dakota, assembly GCF_055791265.1. NCBI lineage: Bacteria > Pseudomonadati > Pseudomonadota > Alphaproteobacteria > Rickettsiales > Rickettsiaceae > Rickettsia > Rickettsia sp. 109562A South Dakota. The sequence continues at coordinate 669,845 of NZ_CM147703.1, read as the reverse complement.
AAGTGCAACTTAATACACTTCATAAGGATCGGAATGTAAGGGATTAGGATATTTCACCGCCCCCACAATATCTTTACTAAGAATAGCGTCCAAACGTCCGAAAATTTTTATTGATTGTTTCAATAATTCAAAATCTTTATGATAAACCTAAAACTTAATCTGATTCACCTATTATTTTAAGGGGGCTTGTGCTAATTTCTTCAGATTCTATTAATAAGTACCAGTTCATAATGTTATCCGAATTATATTTAATAGGATTCCATGAATAGGGACGAGGAGGCAATTCCCCTGCTAAGTAATTTGTTAAAATTTCATTAGTTTGTTCTTTATCATGAAAGCTTAATTTTATTTGATCATTTTCTATCCAATGTTTTAGCTTTCCTGCTTCTTCTAGAGTTGCAAATCTCACATTGCAACAACCTTCTTCACCGGCACTAGATGTTAAACCCACATGGATTGGAGCTGCATCTATTTTCTTAAATATATCTATACCAAGACTCATATCTCGGCTTATTATATCCTGTATCTCTCTCCAAGTAACCCTTGCACCGCTTATCTTAGCAAAGATTAATTTATCGTATGATACTCCGTCTTCAGAATGAGTATGTGTATAGGCAATAATTAATCCTGCAAGCTTATTGTAACTTCTTGAAATTATTATCATAGTTTACTTTTTAAAAAATTTTTAAATTATAGCTCACTTTCTCCGGCTCTTTCATCACCTAACATAAAGTTAACTTTTATACCAAGATAATATACCTCCAAAAATCAATGTAAATAAATAATTTAAAAATTAATTTAATTAGGTTGAAAGTTAATTTATACAAATATTTTTTTATATTTTTACTATGCTTTATGTATAAATATTTAAGTTCCTTTGTAATAATTGGTATATCTAAAGTTTTATACCAAGTATTTATAAGCTATCGATTCGATCAAAAAATTTACTCATGCTCTATTAGCGGCACAATAAATATGTGATAAATAAACTAATTGAAAGAAAAAAAATAAGTAATATACAGCAATGGCTCATTTTGAGATTGAAAAGCAAGCAATACTATACTATCGTTGGTAGCTATAATTAAATATAGTAAAAATATGCTTTTTCAATCAATAAATTTATACTCTATCTTAGTTGCGGGTCTTACAGCTACGGTTATAGTTTTTATGCGTCAATTATCTTATTACAAACAACAAATTATTAATAAGGACTTCAAAATAATACCTGCCCATTTAGATAAAATATTTTTATATAAACTTCTTAATAATAACTGCGATAGACATTCTGCTCTTGAAATAATGAAATCATATTTTAAGTTAAAAACCGCAAGATCGTTATCATATGAAGAACTTGAAAATGATGAACAATTAAGCGAATTATTTAGAGATTCTTTAAACTATTTTATTGATAATTTTATGTCAAAATCCGATAAATCAGTTGCAGTAAATAAAGCTTTTAGTACCCAAGATGAACATAACACTATTCATAAATTATATGCCTTTTTAGAGAAAGATAAAATATCGGATAAAACACATCAAATGCTTATATACGTTAAAGTGCCTTATATAATGACCAAAGACGAAGAAGAAAGCTTAAACACTTTCATACACTTGGCCACGATAATGTAGATTTTTATGGAAATGAAATTATAGTAAACTCAGCCCCATTTTGTGACAGGCGCGAGGAGCGAAGCCTATATATTAATAGGCGAGACGACGAGCAACGAAGCACAAAGTTCAAATCAGTTTACTATAAAAGACCAAGTTAACAATATAAACTATAAAGGAGCTATTAAACAGAAAGCAATGGAGTGAGCCGTACAGCAAAAAGCATTATGGTATTGACACTAAATTTAAAAGTGAGCTTAACGAAGCGTATGAGCGAATCTTGCAAAATTCGGCGTCAAGAGCTTAATATTGAAACTGTATTTTTAGAGTTGATTTAAAGCCCGGTTTAGAGTTACCTAAACCGAGAAATAAATTATTACTTACCTAAAAGTGGATATGTAACATTTTTTAAGAACTTTCGTTTAATATAAGTACATACTAAAAATGTAAGTATGGTGCTTGGAACATAGCGAATTATCGTAGGTAAATATCTTATTAAGGTCTTAGTTGAAACTAAGTCAGTAAACGGAGTACTTATGCCCTCTACTAACTCTCTACTTTTTGATCTTAAAGAATCTAAAGTATGATATCTATTTTTATATTTTAAATAACATCTAATAGCTTCAATAACCATAGAAGATATAATAGAGATTATTCCACTTTGCATAAGAAAATAAAATTCCGTAGTATCCGAACAATAACAATAATTAGCAGTAATTATTAAAACTAAACCTAGAATATTAAAAAAAATAGACAAATAGTTTGCCATAAGATTTACGCCTAATGCTACTGTTTAATAATTCATACATTAGAGATTTTAACATTGAATTACCTATTTCATAAGAATAGCGAGCAATACGCCTGCACCAAAAGCGTAAGCGAGATTCCGCAAAGGGTGGTCACGTGTCGACTCACATAAATCTGCTACATTAGCTTTACCTTTATCCATTCCTTTATTTTTATAATGTTCCATAACGGATGATAAATTACCTAACTACTCATCAAGAATATCTCCGGATTTATCTTTTAAATTATGCAAATCTAGAAACTAAGTTTTCAATATCTTTTTTGATACCTTCAACATCTTCTTTAGCAGAGTTTGAATTTGATTCTTGCATAATTTACTCCTTTATTGATTTACACTTTATTAAACAAATTATTTTGCTTATAATTATATGATACTCCTCTTATAAGCACTTTACAATAGCTTAAATAACATTATGGAAATAAATTTATGAGATTTTAAAATAAAAAAACCGAATCTAAAATAGATTCGGCTGAATTTAATGATTTTTTGTTTCTTACTATTTACTGCCAAATGAAGAAACGATTTTATTAATTAATGATTCAATATTAATTGCTGATTGAGTATATCTTATTTCTTCATTAGCCGCTAAATTTTCATCATCATTACCGGGTACGATCGAAATATACTTACCTCCAAGTAACCCACTGGTGACTACTTGAGCTTTAGAATCTTTAGGTATTTTAACATCATCATTAATATTTAGATATACACTTGCGTAAAAGCTATTTGGGTCTAAAGTAATTTTCTTTACACTACCGATTTTTATACCTGAAATCATCACATCGCTTCCGACTGCTATACCCTCTGCACTCTGAAAATTAGCGGTTACCTGATAACCTTTTGAGCTAGTTATAGAACTACCTGTTTTGTAGGCAAAAATCAAAAATAGCAAGGCAATAATTAATACTACAAAGCCGATAATTGTTTCAATAATATTCTGTTTCATTGTTTTTTTATATTTTATAATTAATTACGGTTGCCATCTATTATATTTAAGATTTGATGTTTTAGGCGGCTTTTTAGCTATTTTATTAGACATCTTCCCAAACTCTACTTCTAGAGGTAATTTATACGTCGATCCAGTACTCGCATCCTCACGTACGTTTATGTACGCTGCGGTGCTGCGTTCCGTGTCTCCTTTAAATTCCTCTCTATAAGCGAATTTGGAAAGATATCTATTATCCTTTTGCCATGGAAAAAGCTGAATATTTTTTGGTATCTCATTTACTAAATGATGTAACCAAGCATGCCAACTTGGCGAAATTTTTGTAGGTTCATTTACATTTTTATAAATAACAAATCGCCTTGGACGTCCTAAATAATTAATATTACGGCTTTCATAATATTGATTCAACAACTCATCTTCTCCTACTTTTTTGTGAAAAAAAGTAATAAAAAACTTATCTATCCACGACATTTTAAAATTTCTATAGCAGTTTGTCTTCCTTGCACTGCAAGCTTATCGGCAGCAATATTACCGCTATTATTTGTATGACCTTTTACCCATTTCCAAATAATAGTATGTTTACTCAATTCTGCGTATAATTTTTGCCATAAATCAGCATTTTTCACGGGTTCATTGTTGCTTTTACACCAATTATTTTTTACCCAATTATGAATCCAAGCGGTAATTCCTTGTTGCAAATATTTACTATCAGTATAAATCTCAACATTATAAGATTTTTTCAAAATCCTCAATGCTTCAAGTGCTGCCGTAATTTCCATACGATTATTAGTCGTATCTAATTCATACCCTAATATTTCTTTGCTAGTATCATTAAATTGAAGTAAAGCTCCCCATCCTCCGGGACCAGGATTACCTGCACATGCACCATCAGTATATATAACTACTTTCGATATATTCTCTTTCAATATTTTAACTAGGTTTAGGTTTAGAAGAATTACGAAACTTATCTAACATTATAACATTTGGAGATAATGAAGTCTTACAACTTTTATTATTACTTATCTCCTCTTCATGTTGATGATTTTCTTGTACATTTAACGACTGATTAAAAGTTAGGCTGTAATTATTATTGGAATCAACAAAACTGATAAGTGCATCAAAAGGTACGTAAATTATTTCTTTAACACCGTCAAAACTTACCGTTAAAGAAAAGCCCGTATCATTTACTATTAAATTTTCAAACTGATATTGCAGTACTATTGTTATTTGTTTTGGATATGCTTGCTTAACTTTTAAGGGTAAAATTACCGCAGGATTATCAGTTCTATATGATATATATATTAACTGATCCCAATATAAATTTTCATGCTGAATTTTTGTTAGAATTTTTTTCACAAATTCTAGCATATATTCATTCATAAATTTTTTATATTCGGTATTCATATGAGAAAAGTAAAATATACACTCTAAAATAAATAAAAATAGGTAGACGAAGTTTAATTTGGAAAAGAGGACTCGGCGCCTTGAGGCTGATAACTACAGCGTACATACTAGTACATGAGTGAGGATTATCAACAAAAGACTTTGTTGCCCATTTTTCAAATTAAACAAGTATACGTGAGGGTTTTTCTGTTGCCCGGCAAACCCCCAAGCCGCGTAGGTTTAAGCTGCAGCTAAAGCTGGAGCACCTACATAACGATTATTATCGTTTGCGTTTCTTTGTTTTGACCCATATGGCAAAAGCCATCGGCGGAATCATCCCGAGTAAAAGCAATTTTTTTATTAAGCACGTCGATCCTATTGCGCCCCCAAAATTGTTATTGTGATGGTTCGTTCTATGTCATTCCCGCGAAAGCAGGAAGGACATAAGAACCATACATAACACTTACATATTGGTGGAGGCGTCGGGTACTGCCCCCGAGTCCGCAACCTCTATTCTAAATTACGTTTATTACTATAGCTATATTAGCATCTAGTATTATGCCTTAATTTGATCAAAATGTAAAGGTCAAATCAGAATTCTAGATTTATATTAAAAATGCACTTATAATAAATGTTTAGACTTCTAAATTAAAAACTTATTATGCTACCAAATCTTGGAATTATCGCAGGCAGAGGTTCATTACCTTACTTAATAGCCAATAATTATACTACGCAAGGCGGTAAATGTTATATAGCGGCAATTAAAGGCGAAGCCGATATAAACCAAATTAAAAATTTTGAATATAAAGTTTTAAAAATTGGTATGGTCGGGGAAGCTATAAAATATTTTAAGGAGAATGAGGTACAAAATATTATTTTTATAGGCAGAGTTAATAGACCGAATTTTAAAAATTTAGCCGTAGATAAAATAGGCGGTTTATTGCTTTTCAAAATACTTGGACAAAAAATTCGAGGAGATGATAGTTTGCTAAAAACAGTAGCAGATTTTTTTGAAAGTTACGGTTTTAAAGTAATTTCAAGTAACGAAATATATAAAAATCAACAATGTGACTCCAATATTATAACCGATACTAACCCTACGAGTTCAGATAAAAATGATATTGAGCTTGGAATAAAAATATTAAATCATTTAAGTCCATTCGACATCGCACAATCGGTTATAGTTGAAAGTGGCTACATACTTGGTATAGAAGCTGCCGAAGGGACGGATAATTTAATAGCGAGATGTGCAGATTTACGTAAAAATCCTCATGGAGGAGTGTTAGTAAAAATACCGAAATTAGGTCAGGATACAAGGCTAGATATGCCGACGATCGGTCCGGATACTATACGAAACCTTGCTAAGTATAATTATAGCGGTATAGCAATCAAAGCAGATGAAGTGATTGTAGTCGAACAAGAACTAACTGTAAAACTCGCTAATGAACATAAAATTTTTATAGCAAAATGTTAGCAATAGGTATTACCGGTAGCTATGCATCGGGAAAAACTTTTATTTTGGATTATCTAGCAGAGAAGGGATATAAAACTTTTTGTGCCGATCGATGCATAAAAGAATTATATCAAGATTTGAGCGTGCAAACTCAAATCTTAAAATTGCTACCTGAACTTGAGTATTTCAATATCGGAAAAATCAGTAATTTAATCTACAATAACGACCTATCTAGAGAGAAATTACAAAATTTTATTTACCCCTTACTAATAGATAAACTCATTTTGTTTAAAAAAGAAAACGCTAATTCCAAATTTGGTTTTGCTGAAATACCTCTGCTTTATGAAGCTAAATTTGATAAATATTTTGATTTTGTCGTAACAATATATTGCTCTGAAGAAGTAAGAATGCAAAGAGCGATAACGAGATCTTCGTTTGACATAGAAATTTATAATAAAATCAAAGAAATTCAACTATCACAAGAGAGCAAAATAGCAAAAGCAGATTTTTCTATAAATAGCGGCGTTGATATGTTAGACTTGGAAAAACAAATAAGTAATTTAATAAAAAAGTTAGAATGTCGAGTTTAAGAGAAATAATTTTAGATACCGAAACTACAGGACTTGACCCGCGACAAGGTCACCGAATCGTTGAGATCGGTGCTATTGAGATGGTGAATAAGGTATTAACAGGCAGGAATTTTCATTTTTATATTAATCCTGAGCGAGACATGCCGTTTGAGGCTTATAGAATTCACGGTCTTTCCGGTGAGTTTTTGAAAGATAAGCCTTTATTTCATACAATAGCCGATGATTTTTTAGAGTTTATCTCAGATAGCAAACTTATTATTCATAATGCTCCTTTCGATATAAAATTTCTAAATCATGAATTATCATTATTAAAGAGAGCCGAAATTAAACTCTTGGAACTAGCAAATACTATCGATACTCTTGTGATGGCTAGAAGCATGTTTCCGGGAGCAAAATATAATCTTGATGCATTATGTAAAAGATTTAAAGTTGATAATTCCGGTAGACAACTTCACGGTGCTTTGAAAGATGCGGCATTACTTGCAGAAGTGTATGTAGAACTAACAGGCGGTAGACAATCCGCTTTTAAGATGGTTGATCAATCTATCGGAATAAATAATTTAGCCACTAATCAGGTAAATAACAAAACACGACAAGCTACTATCGTTATTAAACCTACAAAAGAAGAACTACAGAAACATAAAGATTTCATAAATAAGATTTTAACACCGGCTTAAATTGTGATACTAATGTCATTCCTACGGAGGCATTGTTGCGTGAATCAAAAAACGCACTCAGTGTCATACCGTGGCTTGACCACGGTATGACAGCAAAAAAACTGATCTACGCGGGCATGACATTGGATAACCATGACTAACAAAACTAATTTAACAAATTTCTTTGTACTTATAACCTTTATAATACTTATCTCTTTAGGCTTTTGGCAGCTTAGTCGTTTAAAAGAAAAGAAATTATTTTTAGCCTCAATGCAAGCTAATCTAACCTCACCTGCAATTAATTTAGAAGAACTTGGTAGCAATGTAATTTATCGTAAGGTAAAAATTACCGGTCAATTTTTGCCTAATAAAGACATATATTTATATGGTCGGCGATCAATGTCGAGTGAAAAAGACGGCTATTATTTAGTGACTCCCTTTAAAACTCTAGAAGAACAAATTATTTTAGTAGCACGAGGCTGGTTTAGTAATCGCAATAAAAATATTATTACACAAGCAGCCAATGATCAAAAACATGAAATAATTGGTGTTACTATGCCTTCCGAAAAAACCCGTAGTTACTTACCTGCCAACGATATAAAAAATAATGTGTGGCTAACGTTAGATTTAAAAGCTGCATCCGAAGCTTTAGGGTTAAATCTAGAGAATTTTTATATTATCGAGGAAGGAAAAGACATTAGCCATTTAGATATTTTATTACCTCTTTCAATCAATCATTTAGCAGCTATTAGAAACGACCATTTAGAATACGCCCTAACTTGGTTTGGACTTGCTATTTCCTTAATCGTAATCTATGTGATTTATAGGCGTCGTTAAATACATGACTTTTGAAAAACGCTCTGGTGTCACCCCGTGGCTTGACCACGGGGTGACAGAGGGAAAATTGATCCACGCGGGAATGACATCGGATCCATACAATATAAAAACAAGAAATAATGAGTGACTTACAAAGAGAAGCATCTGATCCTAATTATTCCGTTTGGGTATCGGCATCGGCAGGTACCGGTAAAACCAAGATCCTAACCGATCGGTTCTTACGCTTATTGATCAAAGGAGTAGAACCTTCAAATATTTTATGCCTTACTTTTACTAATGCTGCTGCCGTAGAAATGCAAGCAAGGATTAATAGCAAACTTAAACATCTTTCTCTTTGCAATGCAGAGAAACTAGAAGAAGAACTTTTTTTAATGCTAGGCAATAAGCCGTTGCCACAAGAAATAGAAAACGCAAAAACTTTATACGATAAAATACTAAATAGCAATGAGCCTTTAAATATCTATACTATCCATGCGTTTTGTCAAAAAATCCTTAAAACTTTTCCTTTAGAAGCAGGTATCACACCGGAATTTAAGATTCTTGAAGAAACCAAGCTACAAGATATCTTCCTAAATATCAGAAATGAAATTTACTTAAGCGATGAGCATAATGACTTAATTAAAATTTTACTTAACCGTTTTCATGAAATAACTCTGCAAGATATTTTTACCGAAATAATAGAGCAGAAAATTAAATTCAAAAAGTTATTTACTCATAAAACTATTCCGGGAGAAATACAAAATAAAAGATTAGCATTAGGAGAATTAAATAATATTTACGATAAGGTAAAAAACTTATTTGTAGAATATGATTTGGAAATAGAACCGAAAGAAATTTTTTTTACCAAAGACGGAAAAAAACGTAAAAGCCTTTTATCGAAAGAATTAATAAGAAAATATCCTAAATTATTGCTAGAGCTAGAAAAAATTACCTCTGAAATTTACCGCTTAGATGAGCTACGTCGCATAGAGGAACTAGAATATCACACGAATTTACTTACTAAACTTGCTTATATTATTTTAAAAAAATACGATTCATATAAAGAAGAAAATAATTTACTCGATTACGACGATTTAATTTACTACACCGAAAAATTACTAAATAATAAAGCTACGCACGAATGGTTGCTGCATAAGCTGGAGAGTGCAATAAATCATATTTTGGTTGATGAAGCACAAGACACAAGCCCCCCGCAATGGAATATTATTACTACTTTAATAACAGCATTTAATGTCATAGATAAGCCAAATAATAGCGTTTTTATAGTAGGCGACGATAAACAATCCATCTTCAGTTTTCAAGGTGCCGATCTTCGTAATTTCAGCTTAGTAAATGAGCAACTAAAAGCAAACCTTACAAATGCTAATAAGAAATTCAAAAATATCACCCTTGAATATTCATATAGATCATGTGCAGAGATTTTACAATTTACTCACTATGTTTTGAAAAATATAAAATCTGATGACCCTAATTTATTCTTTCCGGATAATCCTTTAATATCCTCATTTCGCACACATCAAGGTACAGTAACGGTTTGGCCCTTAGTGACGAGCGAAAAACAAGAAGAACTTTTTTGGGCATTGCCTGAAGATTATGAAAATTCTAAATCTGCAGCCGATTTACTTATAGAGAAAATCGTAAATTTCATAAAAGAAAAAATAGAAAGCAAAGAAATCTTGCCCTCTACTATCTGTGCAATGAAGAGTGGTTATACGAAGATCAACTTGGAAAAGAGCAAGGAGTCTGTAAGCCGAGGAGCGGAGCGTATACTAAACGTTCAGCATCCTAGGGCTTACAAAGACGACTTAGCCAATTTTTCAAGTTCATCGAGTATATCTGAAAAAGATTTTATGATATTAGTACGAAAGCGAGATGAATTTAGTAATAATTTGATAAAAGAACTTAGCAAAGCTAAGCTTAAGGTTGAGATAAGTGATAGAATTAATCTTAAAGATCATTTATCAATAATGGATTTAATGTCCGTGGCTAAATTTGTGTTATTACCTGATGATGATTTAAACCTTGCCTGCTTACTAAAATCACCGATTATTGGAATAAATGAGCAGCAATTATATGAACTGCTTATAAATAAAAAAGATGAAAGCCTGTGGGATAATCTATTCTCATACCTTGATATATACGAAAAATTAAATTCCTTAATTGAGATTTATAAAACCTCAACTGCCGAGAATTTTTTTACTCTAGTAGTTAATAGTCTAAATTTGCGTAAACTCTTAAATGTTCATAACGGCGATGATAGCGATGACATGATAAATGAGTTATTAACATTAAGTAGTAATTATGCGAATGATATAAATAATTCTTTGCAAGGATTCGTTGCTTGGTTTGAAAATAACGATATCTATATTAAACGTGATATGGAACATTCGGATAAAATAAGAGTAATGACCGTACACGGCTCTAAGGGACTTGAAGCCCCTATTGTTATATTATGTGATTCTACTTCTTTACCGGTAAGCAGCAATAAATTTATTTGGAATGATAACGGGGAAATGTTTTTTTCTGCGAATGCTGCTGATACTCCACAATTTTTGCAAGAACTAAAAGAAGCTGAAAAACTAAAAGACCTACAGGAATATATAAGACTACTCTACGTTGCAATGACGAGAGCTAAAGACCATCTAATTATATGCGGCTTTAGTAATAAAGCTGCTACTTCTGAAAACTCTTGGTATGAAATAGCTAAACAAACTTTTGATAAATTTTTCAATTAATAGTTGTTTTATTAAGTATAATATGTTATTAAGACGCGCATATAATTTAAAATAGCGTCTTATGTTGAAAATTTTAGAAAATTTTTTTGAAAATAAAGCAAGAATTAAAATAGAAAAGTTTAAGCAATTACCGCCTTTACATGCAGCAGTTGAAGAAGATAATATTTCAAACGTAAGAATATATTTACATAGAAAATGTGACGTAAACGAGCAAGATATTAACGGTAAAACAGCTCTGCATCATGCTTATGAAAAAGGTAATAAGGAAATAATAAAAATACTACTTCAATATCATGGCATCGATAAGAATATCCAAGATAATAACGGCTATATTCTTTCAGAATGTAGTACTGAATTTGAAAATAAAGTAGATAAGCTAGGAGAAGTCATAGAATAAGAATAGCTTAACAAATTCACTAGAAAGAATAAACTAGTATATTAATCTAGTTTACTAAAAATATGAAAACTATCGGAATCTTTGAAGCTAAAACCCATTTATCTGAAATTGTTAAAAAAGGGGAAGAAATTTGTATAACAAATCGAGGTAAAGAAATCGCTATTATAATGCCGTTTAAAAAATATTATCAAAATAAAATAGAAGAAGCTTTTATTGGGCTACAAAATTTAAAAGAACGTGTTCCACTGGGCAGTTTTCAGGATATTATTGAAATGAAAAATGAAGGACATAAATGAATTTAGTAGTTGACTGCTCTATAGTTATGTCTTCGATTTTGCCTGAAGAAAATCAACTTGAGATACAATATCACTTATATAAGATATGTGCACCTGCGATATTTTATCTCGAATGTAATAATGTTTTATTATCTGCTATAAGCAGAAAAAGAATTAAGCTAGAAGATTATCAAGAATATTTAGAAACTATTCAGAATTTGCTAATTTATATTGATAAATTCTCATGTATGCCTGAATCTTTGTATTTTATTAATGAACTAGCTATACAAAATAAATTATCTACCTATGATGCTTCTTACCTAGAACTTGCTATAAGGCTAAATGCCAAAATAGCCACTTTCGACAAAAATATAATAAAAGCATGCCATAAGCATTCTGTTGAAGTATTAAAATAATTATAAAAAGAACTGTGTCATGCCATGACTTGATCAGCGTTGTTGCGTGAATCGATTTTCTGATTGTCATCCCGCAACTTGTGAGCTAGATCCAGTTAAAAATACTAAAATTATTAGTGCTGTAAGTTGTTATTTTGGATACCGTGGTCAAACAACTAGATGACACTGAACTCGTTTTTCGATTCACACAAGTAAGCCTATCGCAGGAGTGGCATAGAATCACAGCTAACCATTACCAAATATCTCTTCTAGTTCTGCTAAACGTTTCTCTATTGCATCAATATCTCTTTTTTTTAAAGGTCTTTCTAGTAAATCTGCTATCTCAGCTTTGAGATTTTCTAAATTTTCTTTTGAAGTAAACTCTGCTACGAGTTCAGATATGGGCTTTTTATTTTGATTGGACATGCAGTTGCTCCCGATTGATTAAACTTAAATTGCTCAAGTTTCAACCACCGAAGTGTCACCTCTGGTGGTCGGGGCGTTCAAAGAACCGTCACAGAACAGTTATAATAGCTTTTAGGTTAAAGCATACACTTTAAACCTTGAACATAGCTAAAATCACCCCAACCATGACAAAGTTGAGGAGCATTTTTTAAATGGATAATGCTAACCATCTGTGACAAAGGGCTTTGAAACCCCGGAATAACGTTGCCGCTATTCTTGCGGAAGATTTTAATCAATTTTTTTAAAAAGTCAATTGGCTATTGCGGAGGTTTGTTGCATGGATCGGAAAATGCCCTTAATGTCATTCCCGCGTGGATCAGTTTTTTCAGTGTCATCCCACGACTTGATCGCGGGATCCAGTAAAAATACTAAAATTATTAGCATTATAAGTTGTTTTGCTGGATACCGTGGTCAAGCCACGGTATGACACCGAACACGTTTTTCGATCCACGTAACAATGCCCGCTCGCAATGACGACTCGGGTATCCCATACAAGCGAACCTTAAGTGCGAATGGCATCGGCAGCCTAGCAACAACATCTATATTAGATTAAACTAACAAGCCTCTATAAGGCTAGGATTAGAATCACCAATCAATATACCGAATCCTTCTCCTCCGTTATTACCTTAATCACTATGGTTATGATAATCTTTAGGAACGCATGAATAAGCAGAAAAATCTTTTAATAATACTACTTCAAACTTAGCAGTTATATTCCCTTGAGAATCAGCTTTAACTAATACTTTTTGACCTGGACTTATTTTACTAATCTCTTCTTTACTAATTTTTATACCATTAATTCTTATTGCTTTATTAAAATTCTTAGTTCTAATAATAGTAGCTTCCTGATCAGCCGGTATAAGAATATCTATTCTATTTTGATTATTAGAAGCAGACTTAGGAACTGCTCTCGATGTCATAGTATTAGCTAACATATATGCCAAGCTAAGAGCTGCATCTTGTGAACTAATATTAACAGCACCAATATCGGTATAATTTGTTGAATTTGTGTTTGTTGTTTCTGAACTAACTAAACCGGCTATAGGTAAATTAATACCACTAACTCTAGCTATTGGTAAATCAGTACTTGTAGAGTCAATAATCATTCCTACATTTAGGATTGGACTAGCAATAGCAGGAATTGCTACTGAACCACCAGCAGTAATAGTATCCCCTGCTGAAACAGCAATCAAATTTTGGTTTGCTGTAGCCTCTATATCGGCATTATTTCTAATATTTTGTCTCATCATAATTTATTTCCTATTTTAATTATAATTGGAAAAGCATTATATAACAAAATTAATAAAAGTAAATATATTAACTATTATTTTGTTTTTCCTCCTGCTGTTTATACCAAAGTTCTGCGTAATAGCCTTTGTGCTGTAGCAAGCTTTTATGGTTGCCTCGCTCTACTATATAGCCACTATCTAAAACAATAATTTCATCTGCATCAATAATAGTTGATAATCTATGAGCGATGATCAGGGTAGTATGGTGTGCCAAGATTTCTTTAAGGCTTGCTTGAATTAGCTTTTCGATTTTAGTATCAAGCGAGCTAGTTGCTTCGTCAAAAACATATATTGCCGGATTTTTTAGGATTGTTCTTGCTATCGCTATACGTTGTTTCTCACCGCCCGAAAGCTTTAATCCTCTCTCGCCTACCTGCGTATCATAGCCTTCGGGTAGCATGCTAATAAACTCATGAATATGGGCATTTTTTGAGGCTGCTATAACTTCATCGAAGCTTGCTGCATTATTACCGTATGCGATATTGTAATATATCGTATCGTTAAACAATACCGTATCTTGCGGGACAATTCCGATACATTTACGAAGCGATTGTTGCGTAACTTCTCTTATATCTTGATCGTCTATAGTAATACTACCGCTACTAATATCGTAAAACCTAAAAAGCAAGCGTGAGATAGTTGATTTACCTGCCCCGCTACTACCGACTACTGCTAAGGTTTTGCCGCTTCCGATCGTAAAGCTTATATTATGCAAAATCGGACATTCCTGATTATAAGCGAAGCTAACATTATCGAAACTAACCTCACCTTTTGAGATAATTAGCTCCTTAGCGTTCACAGCATCCTGCACTTCTGCCGGTATATCAAGCAGCTTAAACATATCTTCCATACTAACTAGAGCGTTCTTAATTTCTCTATAAGCAAAGCCAAGTATTGAAAGTGGAATTGATAATTGAAATAGGTAAGTATTAACCATTATTAAATCACCGACGGTCATTTTATTTTGGTTAATAGCATTTGCCGAAAGTATCATTAAAGAAACAAGCCCTAAGGATATAATAACATCCTGCCCGATATTTAAAATCGATAGACTGTTAGTAGTTTTAGTGGCTGATCTTTCATAAGTTTGTAAAGCCTCATTAAATTTCACTGCCTCATATTCTTCATTACCAAAATATTTAACGGTTTCAAAATTCAACAAACTATCGATTGCCCTATTATTGGCAGTGTTGTCGCTTTGGTTCATTTCCCTTGCAAATGAAATCCTCCAAATGCTAATTAGGAAAGTATAACCAACATAAACTATCATTGTTATTAAAATAGTCACGGCAAACCATATACCGTAAACATACCATAACATCCCGCTTACAAGTACGATTTCTACGCTTGTCGGGAAAATATTAAATAGTGAATACCGCAGCACCGCTTCAATACCTTTAGTACCACGCTCTATTGATCTACTTAAGCCTCCTGTTTTTCGGGTAATATGAAAACGCATACTTAAATTATGCATATGTTTAAAGACATTTAGAGCAACTAAGCGAGTCGCCTGATGCCCTACTTTTGAAAAAATGATATTTCGCAGCTCACTGAAAATTTGGACAAGTATTTTAGTACCGCCATATGCAAAAATAATCCCAATAATAACCGAAAGAGCAAAGTTTTCATTTAATCCGTCTATTATATATTTATAAACAATCGGAACAAAAATATTGATTATTTTAGCTATGACTAGACAAATAAGAGAGGTAACAATACGTAACCTAATATCAAAATCCTTCGACCATAAATAAGGAAGAAGTAGATAGAATGAATTTTTGTGATTGTTGTTTTTGAACATTGCTATTGAGGTTTTTGTAAATTTGTATGGCTTTGTCATCCAGGAAGCTTGTAGGTGTGACTCGATGTCATTCCCGCGTAGGCGGGAATCCAGAAAAATACTTACCTAAATCTTCCCAATCAGGATTGAGTTTTTCTATTAATTTTATTTTCCAACTACGATTCCACTTCTTTAATGCTTTTTCTCTAGCAAAAGCTTCTTTAATATCAGCAAATCCTTCTGTATAAACAAGCTTTATAACATCATATTTTGCCGTAAATCCCTTAACTGCTTTTTGCTTATGTTCATAAGTACGGCGTAATATATTATTAGTAATACCAATATACAAAGTACCATTGCGATCAGAACACAATATATATACCCAATACATTTTTATTATTTATTTTTTCTGGATTCCCGCCTACGCGGGAAGGCATTGTTGCGTGGATCGATTCCACCCCTTTCATCCTGCGACTTGTGAGCTAGATCCAGTTAAAAATACTAAAATTATTAGTATTTTAAGTTGTTTTTTGGATACCGTGGTCAAGCCACATTATGACATCGAACGCGTTTTTCGATCCACGCAACAATGCTTACGCGGGAATGACATAGAACTAGCTCTTTTACTTCCTCCCCCCCCCGGCAGCAGGCGGAGTCTTCTTCGGCTGTCCTTCTAACAACTTATCAAGCCTGCCTTCTTCATTAAGCTTCTGTAAATCATCATTACCACCTATATGAATATTATCTATAAATATCTGCGGGACGGTTCTGCTGCCACCGGCTTTCTTAATTAATTTTTCTTTCTCTTCCTGAGTAAAATTACTTACTTCAATTTCCTCATAAACCACCTCTTTCTTATCAAGCAACGCTTTAGCTTTTATACAATAAGGACAACTAGCGAGAGTATAAATAATGATCGTATGTAATATAGTTTTATTCATAATGTTATATTTTTTTGTTAGATTTTAATATATTATCTTAAACTATAGTTTTTAAAGCAAGTAAAAATGCATGAATAATCTTTCTATTATCTCAGAATATAAACCGGCAGGCGATCAGCCAAAAGCAATAGATGAAATTATAGCAGGATTAAATAGCAAGAAACGTTCTCAAATGTTGCTCGGTATTACGGGATCAGGTAAGACTTTTACTATGGCGAATATTATTGCAAGAACGAATCGCCCTACTCTTATTATGGCACATAATAAAACTTTAGCGGCTCAAATTTATTCAGAAATGAAGTCGATTTTCCCGAAAAATGCCGTTGAGTATTTTGTCTCATATTATGATTATTATCAGCCCGAAGCTTATATAGCACGCACCGATACTTTTATAGAAAAAGACTCATCAATTAACGAGCAGATTGATTTAATGCGTCATTCCGCTACAAGATCGCTATTAGAAAGACGTGACGTTATAGTAGTTTCTTCCGTTTCATGTATTTACGGGCTTGGCTCTCCTGATTTATATTACCAAATGACGGTTAATTTAGAATCAGGTAAAAGCTACCCTCGTGATACACTACTAAATGATTTGGTAAATCTGCAATATGAGCGTAACGATATTGGGTTTGAACGTGGCTGTTTTCGGGTTAAAGGTGATAATATCGATATTTTTCCCTCACATTATAGCGATAAAGCTTGGCGTTTATCGTTTTTTGGCAATGAACTCGAATATATACATGAATTTGATCCCCTAACAGGCGAAAAACTTGCTAAGCTCGATAAAGCTATGGTCTTTGGTAATTCACATTTCGTGATGCCGCAAGAAACAGTAAATAAAGCCATATCAGGCATTGAGGAGGAGTTACAAAAACGCTTAGAATTCTTAAAGTCACAAGATAAACTACTTGAAACCCAAAGACTAAATCAACGTACTCAATACGATCTTGAAATGTTAACCGAAACCGGTAGCTGTAAAGGCGTTGAAAATTATTCGAGATTCTTTACAGGGCGTAACGCCGGTGAGCCACCGCCGACGTTATTTGAGTATCTACCGAAAGATGCGTTATTATTTGTTGATGAAAGCCACGTATCCGTACCACAAATTAGAGCGATGTATAACGGCGATCGAGCAAGGAAAGAAGTGTTGGTAGAGCATGGGTTTCGTCTGCCTTCTGCTCTTGATAATAGACCTTTAAAATTTGAAGAATGGGAAAAATTTAGACCGCAAACCGTTTTTGTATCTGCAACTCCGGGACCATTCGAGTTAGAAGAAACCGGCGGCCTCGTAGTAGAATTAATTATCAGACCTACGGGACTGCTTGATCCTGAATGCATTATAAAGCCTGCTACTAACCAAGTTGAGGATTTAATTAGCGAGATTCAAAACACTATCGCTAAAGGTTTGCGTGTTTTAGTCACCACCTTAACAAAAAAAATGGCAGAAGATTTAACTACCTATTTGCAGGAACTAAAATATAAAACCTCTTATTTACATTCTAACGTTCATACACTTGAGCGTATTGAAATATTAAGAGATTTAAGGCAAGGTACTATCGATATTTTAGTAGGTATTAATTTGCTTCGTGAGGGTCTCGATCTCCCTGAATGCGGTTTAGTAGCCATACTTGATGCTGACAAGGAAGGGTTTTTACGATCGGAAGTATCGTTAATACAAACGATCGGAAGAGCTGCACGAAATAGCGAGGGCAGAGTAATACTTTATGCCGATAAAATGACTAAATCTATTGATAAAGCCGTTAGTGAAACGACGCGTAGACGACAGATTCAACAGGAATATAATGAAAAACACGGCATAATTCCAAAAACCATCAACCGTGCTATTCACGCTTTAACGGAACTTGAGAAAATCGATAGTAAGCTTGATAAAAAACAAGCTCATACTTTATTTGATAACCCTGCTAAACTAAAAGCTCATATTGACAAATTAAAAAAAGAAATGCTTAAAGCTGCAAGTAATCTTGAATTTGAACAAGCCGCAAAACTTCGTGATCAGCTAAAAACTCTAGAAGAGGCGGCGTTGGAATTGAGCTAATATTTTTATTTAATGTCAAGAGAGCAGAAGTAAACGAAGTTTAATTTGGAAAAGAGCAAGGTGATTCGAAGCTTTTGACCGCAGCGTAGTTTGACCTAGGTGAGGATCAAAAGCGAGAAGCAACGACACCAATTTTTCAAATTAAACGAGTATACCTAAAGCTTTTCCTATGATACGGTGATAAGCCGTGCGTATTAATAGCTTCGATATGTTCTTTGGTACCGTAGCCGGAATTTTTGTGCCATAAATATTGTGGAAATTCAGTGCTTAAATCTAACATCAAACGATCCCTAGTAACTTTTGCAACAATAGAAGCCGCTGCAATCGATAACGATAAATTATCACCGTTAACTATACTAACAAATCTCTTGTCATTAAACTGCATATTACCGTCAACTAAAACTATTTCCGGTTTAATAGTAAGATTTGCCGCAGCAATAGAACAAGCTTTTTTAGTTGCTTCTAATATATTAATCTCATCAATTTCGGTATGGGAAATAATAGCGGTTGACCAAGCATAATTACTAGTTATTTGCTCATATAATAATTCTCTTTTCCTTTTAGAAAGCTTTTTAGAATCTTTAATACCTGGGATAATATTTGTGTTATCTATTACAACGGCGCTAACTACTACCGGACCTGCGAGCGGTCCTCTACCTGCTTCATCTATACCTGCTACAATATACTCCTGATATTTCTTCTCATACTGTAATAAGTCTACTTCCATAATTGTATTTTTTTAATTTTTAATGTATACTCGTTTAGTTTGAAAAATTGGCGTCGTTGCATGGAGCGATGTCATGCCCCCGCGTAGGCGGGAATGACATTAGTCGTTTTTTAAAAACTATGCAACAAAACCTAAAATAACTTAGAATTATAAAAAAGTAAAAGTGCAAAATTATTTTCAATTATTAGGGCTACAGCAAGATTACGATATTGATCTTAAGATACTAGAAAAGCAATATTTTGCTATGCAGGTAAAATATCATCCCGATAAAGCAAAAACTTTGCAAGACAAGGAACAAAATCTAATTATTGCGGCTGCATTAAATAAAGCTTACTCTACTCTTAAAGATGCCTTAAAACGTGCCGAATATATGCTGCTTTTGCAAAATATAAACTTGAATGACGAAAAGGCACGCACTCTACTTTCTAGCCTAGAGTTAAGCATATTTTGGGATGAAATGGAAATAATTGAAAATACTACCATATTTAGTGATCTAGCAAAAATAAAAGATAAATATGAATTAATGGAAAAGCTCGAAATTGATTCTTTAAAACAAGCTTTTGAAGCACAAAATCTATCAGATGCGACTATAAAAACTAGCAAACTTAAATATATTGGAACATTGCTTAATAAGCTGCAAGAAAAAATAAAATCATGCAAATAATAGAAATTAAGGAACCGGAGCAAACTGATTTTAAGCAAGAACGGCAAATAGCAGTCGGTATCGATTTTGGCACTACTAACTCATTAATAGCTATTTCAACTAATAGAAAAGTTCAAGTTATTAAGACTATAGATGATAAAGAATTAATTCCGACTACTATAGAATTTACAGACGAAAATTTTACGATAGGTAATAATAACGGATTGCGTTCCATTAAAAGACTATTCGGGAAAACATTAAAAGAAATTCTAAATACGCCCGTACTTTTTTCGTTAGTTAAAGATTATCTAGATATAAATAGTGATAAACCTAAGCTAAATTTTGCCAATAAAAGGATGCGAATCCCTGAAATTGCAGCAGAAGTTTTGATTTATCTAAAAAATCAAGCAGAGAAGCAATTAAAGACTAATATAACTAAAGCAGTTATAACGGTACCTGCACATTTTAACGATGCAGCAAGAGGCGAAGTAATGCTTGCGGCTAAAATAGCAGGTCTTGAAGTATTAAGGCTAATTGCCGAACCTACTGCTGCTGCCTATGCTTACGGCTTAAATAAAAATAGACTCCTTAGGAAGCTCTCTTATAGAGAGGAATTTGTAGGAAACACGCAGCACAGCACCGCAACGTACAAAGGAGTACATGAGGATGCGAGCAGCGGATTGACGCACAAATTACCTCTAGAAGTAGAGCTTCCTAAGGAGTCTAATCAAAGCGGTTGTTATTTAGTATATGACCTAGGCGGCGGCACTTTTGATGTATCTATTCTTAATATACAAGAAGGTATTTTTCAAGTTATAGCAACAAACGGCGATAATATGCTTGGCGGTGACGATATAGATATAGTAATTACACAATATCTTTGTAATAAATTTGATTTACCTGATTCTATAGATACTTTACAACTTGCAAAAAAAGCAAAAGAAACTTTAACATATAAAGATAGTTTTAATAATGATATTATATCACTTAATAAGCAAACATTAGAACTATTAATTTTACCTTTAATAGAACGTACTATCAATATAGCCAAAGAGTGTTTAGAACAAGCAGGCAATCCAAATATAGATGGAGTTATTTTAGCAGGCGGTGCAACCCGCATTTCTTTAATAAAAAATGAATTATATAAAGCATTTAAAGTAGATATTCTATCAGATATCGATCCTGACAAAGCAGTTGTATGGGGGGCTGCATTACAAGCAGAAAATTTAATAACACCCCATACAAATTCATTATTGATTGATATAGTACCTTTATCGCTGGGCATGGAATTATATGGCGGTATAGTTGAAAAAATCATCATGCGTAATACTCCGATTCCTATTTCGGTAGTAAAAGAATTTACGACTTATGCCGACAATCAAACCGGTATACAATTTCATATATTGCAGGGTGAACGTGAAATGGCTGTAGATTGCCGCAGCCTTGCAAGATTTGAGTTAAACGGATTACCTCCGATGAAAGCAGGCGATATTAGAGCCGAAGTTACTTTTGCTATTGACGCAGACGGTATATTATCCGTTTCTGCTTATGAGAAAATCAGTAATACATCACATACTATAGAAGTAAAACCAAATCACGGTATTGATAAAACGGAGATTGATATTATGCTAGAAAACGCTTATAAAAATGCTGAAATAGATTATACTACAAGATTATTACAAGAAGCAGTAATTGAAGCAGAGGCTTTAATCTTTAACATAGAACGTGCTATAGCAGAATTAACAACTTTATTATCGGAAAGTGAGATATCTATAATTAATTCTTTATTAGATAATATAAAAGAAGCCGCACGTGCTAGAGATCGGAGCTTAATTAATAATTCTATTAAAGATTTTAAATCCAAAATAAAAAAATCTATGGATACAAAGTTTAATATAATAATTAATGATTTGCTAAAAGGCAAAAATATCAATCAAATTAAATAGCCTCAGTTATATATAAAATTTTATATATAATCGAATTAATTTAGATAAGGAAAAATAAGAAGAATGTCAAGAAAAATAAAAGTAACATTTATTATAAATGATGGAGAAGAAAAAACAGTAGAAGCACCCATAGGGCTTTCTATTTTAGAAATCGCCCATAGTAACGATATAGACCTTGAGGGAGCTTGTGAAGGATCGCTTGCTTGTGCTACTTGTCACGTTATTTTAGAAGAAGAATTTTACAACAAATTAAAAAAAACTACGGAAGCAGAAGAAGATATGCTTGACTTAGCCTTCGGTCTTACGGATACTTCTAGATTAGGATGTCAAATTATTTTAACCGAAGAATTAGACGGCATAAAAGTACGCCTTCCTTCCGCTACTCGTAATATAAAATTATAATGGATTAAAAAAGTGATACGTAAAATACTTCTTTTTGTGTTTTTAGCCTTTACTATAATATGGTTTGCAATTGCATATACTATAAAAAATAACGTTGTAAGTTTAATTAAAAATTCTGAATCCGATAATCTTAAAATCTCTTATAATGTGGTTAAGTTTTCAGGTTATCCTTTTAATTGGAAAATTACCGTAATGGATCCTAAAGTAAAATTAATTGATCATGTAAATTCTAAAGAATTTACTAGCGAAAATATTGTCCTAAATATAGCTTTTAGTACTAAAAGAGCCGCTCTTAATTTCGGTCCTTTTATTAGAGAGGTCGATAATTACGGCGACAAAACATTTACCTATGATGTACGCAGCGATGATGACATAAAGGGTATAGGAAAATTTAATAAACCTTTATATAAAATATCAAAGGATGATAATTTAAAAGAGGTATTAAAATCAATTCAGTTAAATAATAAAGCATTATCGATATTTAAAGATAATCAAGAAATCTTTAAAATTAATGATTTAGCATTGCTTATAAGAAACCAGAATTTAGCAAGTGAGGAAAATATATCCTTATTTTTAAATATGAATTATGATTCAGAAAAAGATATTTTGAATTTTAAAAATGCTAATTTAGATATTGCTGCCTCTTTAAAATTTGCTGAAGATGGGGAAGATTCAGCTATTTTACAAAATTTTAATATAGAAAGATTTATTTTTACTTGTGATAATGATTCTAAAGTTAATTTAAACGGTGCTTTACAATTCTTTGCCAATAAATTACCGGAAGGAAAACTATATTTTGAGCTGGAAAATTATAATTCCATAGTTGATAAATTATTACCGAATAATATTATTTTTTCTAAAAAAATAATTAAAACAATTATTGCTAAGGCAATTAATAAAGCTTCCGACGAGGATTTAAATATAGATCAAAATGATACGAATTTGGCATATAACAATATAGAGAAAGCTAAGTTTGATATTGAGTTTTCAGATAAAGGAATAAATATCGGTTCAATTAATTTATTGGAACTAAAACTTGGCGAACATAAAGAAGACCAAAACACCGAAAATAATCCGAATTAGGTTTATGAACAATTTTAAATTAGCGTTATATACTACTATTATTAGCATATTTCTTATTTGCAGTAATATTTATGCTGCTCCAAAAGTCGTTAAAATCGGTACCGGCTCTATTTTAAAAGGATATTATGGCTATTGGACTTGATTTATGCAAGACTATTACAAATGATGATAAAAAATAATGAACATATTAAATGTGAAGTTGTTGCAACAAACGGCAGTATAGAAAATTTAAAATTATTACAACAAGGTAAAATTGATTTAGCCTTAGTGCAGGCCAATATTGCAGTAGAAGCATATGAGGGTATAGGTTATTATCACGATCAAGAAAAAATGCAAAATTTACGTCAGGTGCTTAATCTACATGATGAATTTTTTACGGTTATTGTAAAAGATGAGGATAAAATAAAAGTTTTTGCTGATATTGACGGAAAAAAAATAACTAATGGTCCGGCATTTTCCGGTAGTAATATTACTTATGATGCTGTACGTTCTTTATATAAATTTTCTAAAAAACCTGAAGAGCTACACATGAATTATGAAGATTCTATTGATAAATTCTGTAATAAGGAAATAGATGCTATAATAATGATGGTTGGACACTCTAACCCCTTAGTAAATTTAATAGCTAATAAGTGTGAAGTTGATTTCGTTTCAATTGAAAATGATAAAATTAGCAGAATTAGTAAAACAAAATAGAGCTTTTCATAAAACTATACTTCACAAGAGCTTATATCCAGGGATTACCGATGATCAAACTACAGTAAAAGTATCGGCAATTCTAGTAACTAGAGATGATGCGAATCGTGATATTTTAGATAAATTTATCGGAGCTTTTCATAGAAACGTAGCAAATTTTAAACTTTCTAATTACTTATTAAATAACCTTGACATTAACTATTTTGCCGATACTAAAAATTTTGTTCTACCAAAACATGATACAGTAAGGAACAAACACTAACAATATCTTATGTCTGAAAATATTATATTTAAAAATATACTTATACCTATAGATTTAAATGATAAAAAATCTATAAAAGGCATTCTTGCTAAGGCTTTAATGCTTGCTACTGCCTTTCAAGCGAAATTACATTTTATGTATGTAATTCCTGAATTCGGTACGAAAATGTTTGAAGATTATTTACCTAAAAATTGGAGAACGGAGAAAAAAGCAAAGTATCAAGCCCAAGTTAAAGAGCTTATCAAACAGTATATTCCCGATGAAATTGAAACAGATTATTATATAGGTAGCGGTGCCGTTTATGATGAAATAATTAAGCACTCTCATGAAATTAAAGCCGATTTAATAATAATCTCTGCAGTTACAGTTAGACTGCAATTAAAAGATTATATGCTTGGACCTAATGCTTCTACAATCGTCCGCCATTCAGATATATCAGTTTTAGTAGTAAGAGACGAGTAATAAGCATTATTGTATGGCTCTTATGTCATTCTTTTGGGGACCGAAAAAGCTTACCGTGTCATACCGTGGCTTGACTACGATATCCATAAAAACAACTTAAAATACATAATTTTAGTATTTTAAACTGGACCCCGTGGTCAAGTCACGGGGTGACAGATAAGTTTTCCAAGCCATGCATGGAATAATAATCTACAACTTCACTTTTCACTTCACAAAACCTTGGTGGCTTTGATATTTCTTTTGTAAGTGGCAGTTATATTCAAGTAATATACTTACATTACTTTTTTCCGTTAAAACGCTAGCACCGATATTATAACCAACTTTAGGCTGCTTTGGTAATGCAACGGTTTTATTAACTTCTCTATCTTTCCATTTTACTTTAGCATTAAGTTTTTTACTCTTATCGTTAAAGTAATTTTCCACAGATGCTTGAAGTGTAGGCGTAATACTAAACCCTTCAGCTATTTTCTGAGGAGCTAAAGCTACTTTGCTGCCTAAAATACCACTCCATAAATGCTCTTTTTTAGAAGCAATACTTAAATGCTGAATACCTACATTGCTTTCTTAGTATGCACCGTCTTTAGAGTGACCGTATCTTACACCGAGATTTGGAGTAAGAGTAATACTGCCGTTCATAAGATGATTATAACTTAATAAGGTTTCAAAGTTATAATTATTATTCTTATATTTACCGGTTGCAATAGTACCTAAACGGTTGATTTTACTCTTCACGATATTATGATTGTAAGCAAACATAGCTTGGATCATGAAGTTTTGCGGTAATTCTTTCTGCCCGTATAAAGCTACGATATGGCTATCAATATTAGTATTTAACCTGCTACCGCTAGATTTAAACTTTGAATCCAGTTTAGTATAAGCAATACCGACTAAATCTTTGTAGTGATCAAACCCAATATCCAAACCTATAGTACCGCCTGAAGCATGACCTTTATAACTGGCAAAACCTTTTTGTGATCCTTGCTTATTAGTACCGTAAATACCGGCAATCCAAACACCTTTACCTAATACTCTTTCATCTTCATCACCCGCAGCAACCGCAGCATTAGATAACATTCTATGTGATATAATATCACTATTCATTTGAGCGATATTACGAATAGGGCTATACATTGCTCCAATCACTGCTTCGTCGTCTTTTACTGCCGTTTGCATTTCTGCAACTTCAGCCGCTTCAACTCTTATAGCTTCCGCAATTCTTGCTTCCTCAGCACGCTTTACTTCTTCTTTCTTAGCTTCTGCTTTGTCTTGCTCTTCTTTCTTTAATGCATCAAAGTCAGTATCAGAATCGTTAGACTTTAGCTCACCGGCAGGTATTGCTAGAGTAACAACCGATTCTTCTGTTTCTTTTTCTTCAAATAAATCTGCATCACCTAAACCTCCTGCTTCATCAGCTACTACAGGTGCAGGCTCACCTTCTACCCGCATCGCTGGAGGAACATCTGCATATCAGCCCTCGGTGGTATTTCTGCAGGAACATTATTATTCACCGCTTCACCTATCTGAGGTATATGAACATTGTTTACTTCAGCTGCAACTTGTGGAGCAGGTACTTCCCCTCTATTCAATAATAATGCTCTTAAATCTGCATTCTCTCTCATTAACTCTGCTATTTGTGCTTGGAACCTCGCAACAACTTCATCTACAGGTAATGCCCCTGCTCTTGCGACCAATCTAGGTTTTATCACTTGTGCTACAGTTATTGGTCTTGGTGTTAAATCCGGTACTATTGGATTTGCTACTATTGCTGTTCCAAATTGATTTGCTGTTATATACTCTACTGTTCCATCAGCTTTTTCAATTGTTAACCTAATATTATTTACAAGATTTGCTCTTTCTGTATTATCTATACATGCAATAACAACTCTTTTTTTAGCATCATTAATTAAATCTTCTTCATATATATTATAGGGAACTCTTCTGATCCCGTTTTTTACAAATGGAGTACTAACTATATGCTCATCTTCCTCACCATATTTATCAACAACTAATGTAGCCATTTTATCATCGTAATACTCTTGAGTTATATTACCAGCCTGAAATTGTTGAGTTAAAAGATCCATATCATCTCGAATCATCCTTGCTTTTTCTGCATAAGCAAGAGTCATTCCTCTCCCCTCTTTTATAGAATTAATTTCTTCCAAACTTAAATATTGTTTATACTCATTTTTTTCTGCTGCTCTATCAATAATAGTATCATAATATAAAGAATAGTTATTACGCTCTTGATTACGAGGTACGGGAATATTTTCAACTGCTCCTATTATATTTACACTGTCTATTACTGCAGTTCTAATATTTTCTTTCAAACCTTTTAATATTGTTTCTTTTTCCTTTTCATGGAGTTGATCAAGCGTTAAATCCTCACTTCTGAACTGTCTAATGCCCTGCATTTCAAAAGTTTTTCCTGCCTCAATAAGCTTATCGGTAACATCTATTTCTTTAATTATATTATCAGCAGTATGAAAATATTTGAGTTTATAAGTATTACCGGCAGTGAAAATACTTTTATACCCAACTGTAGGATCAATATTAACAACTCTTACTACTTGTTCTTGACGCTCCTGATTAGGGTTTATAGGTATATTTATAATGCCATCTTTATTATAATGCCGACCATTTGCTTTTATTGTTTCAAGTATTGTACTTTACGTGCTATCATTAACGGGGTACCATTTTCTTGTACTCTTTTTAGGGCAGTATCTATTTCTCTTTTTTTGTCCGCAGGTGCTTCTCGTAGTATAGGAGCAAAAAATCCAATAGCCCCCAAATTATCATTTCGTATTTCAGGGTTTAATGCTACATGAGGTACAAACCTTTCTACTACTTGGTTTACCTCTACATTATTCCTTCTTGCATTTCTCGCTGCCCTTGCTGCCTCTCTTTCAGCTGCCGGTCTTAAATTTCCTATTCTTGCTGCTGCATTAACGGCAGCTTCCGCAACATTGTCAATGATTGCTACGTCTAAATTTCCAGCAGCGGCAGCGGCACGACGTGCCTCTATACGACGGTCAGCAGCAGTTTGAGCTTCTAAAGCTACGCTAATATAGTAGTTGTAGCACAAATTAAACTTAATTTAGAAAAATTTATAGATTGTATATTTTTTGCCATAATATCTAGTTCCCCTTTAATGAAATATTAATTATTACTTAAAATATTAATGTTTTCTTTATTATTAAAGAGAATTATACACGAAAAAATATTATGTCAAGAAATTTTTATTGATGGACTATAAGGTAGGATAACAATGTGGGTTTTATACGATAGTTTAATATTTGTAACAATCGTAATGTTTAATTTTTGTTAGCAATTAGTTAATTTGTTAACGCCTCGTGGTGCATTATACGATATTACTTTTATACATGCAAGCCATATTATTAAATTTTTCATTATTTTTTAAAATGCTTTATAATGATTATTGCATAGTTTAATGTCATTCCGTTGATCACAGGAATCCAGTCAATAATAGGAAAGCATGATATTTTATATAAATTTTAAAAGTTATTTTCTGGATTCCCGCTTTCGCGGGAATGACATTAGCAACAGCTAGAATGAAATAAAAACTATAACAAACTATAAGGTATATACTTTGTCTCTCAAAACCAAATTACTTTTTATTACAATCACTGGCATTATAATATTATATTTTATTATTCCTCCTGCTCCATTACTTAAAGACATAAGTTTCTCACAAAGAGTATTTGACCGAAACGGCGAGTTTTATAGAAGCAGTACTGTTATATGAAGATAGGCATTTTGACAAACATTTCGGCGTTAATCCCGTTTCTTTAGCCAAAGCTTTTTATTCTACTTATTTAGAAAACGGTCGAAAAATAGGCGGATCTACTATAACAATGCAAGTAGCACGCCTTAGATACGGGATAAACTCTTCTACTATCTTTGGTAAAATTCATCAAATTATTAAAGCTGTTCATATAGAACTATATTATTCAAAAGATGAAATCCTAGAAACTTATCTAAACCTAGTGCCTTACGGTAGTAACATTGAAGGGGTAGCAGCCGGCAGTTATATTTACTTCAATCGCAGCCTAAAAGACTTAAATTTGATTGATATTTTAAGCCTTGCAGTAATCCCGCAAAATCCACTTAAAAGAGGCGGAAACAACCTTAATATATTTGATGCACGTAAATATTTATTTACCAAATGGCTAGCGGCTCATCCACAAGATATTATTTATAATCAGTTAATTAGTTTGCCGATTAAATTTAATCAAAATAAAAATCTTCCTTTTATTGCACCGCATTTTACTTTAGATATGCTAGCAACTAATGATAATCCTATTATACGTACTACTATAGATAAAAATCTACAAACTACTATAGAGAAACAAGTTCGGCTATATATTAATAACCTGAAAAAATACGGCATTAATAATGCCTCCGTAATTCTTCTTGATTTTACTACTATGGAAGTACTTGCAAGTATTGGCTCCGGAGACTTTTTTAATAACGATATTTGCGGGCAGATTAACGGCACTAAAAGCCATAGATCTCCAGGCTCAGCTTTAAAACCGTTTGTCTATGCACTTAGTTTTGATCAATCACTAATACACCCGTTAACTTTACTAAAGGATACACCTACTTACTATAATCATTATAAACCGGAAAATTTTGATAGCAGATTTACAGGCGGTTTAAGTGCTAGAGAATCGTTAATAAAAAGCCGTAACGTACCAGTGATATTTCTAGCATCTAAATTAAAAAATCCGAATTTTTATGAGTTCTTACAACAAGCAAAAATTAGCGGCTTACGAAAACCTGAAAATTACGGCTTATCTATAGTACTCGGCACAGCAGAAATTACGCTTAAAGAGTTAACTACTCTTTATGCTATGCTTGCTAATTTCGGTAATTATAAACCGCTTAAGAAAGTATTAGATCCTGTTATGTCATTCCCGCGAAAACGGGAATCTAGTTCTGTGTCATACCGTGGCTTGACCACGGGATCTAGAAAAAATTTAAAAAGACTGGATCCCGCTACAAGCTCGCGGCATAACATAAACGATTTTATGACTGATTCTAAAATATTATCCCCTGAAGCAAGTTATCTAACTCTTGATATTATAAAAGATACGACTCGTCCTATTACCTATAATAATACAAGGCATAACTTACCGATTTATTGGAAAACAGGTACTTCCAGCTCATTTAGAGATGCACTTAGCGTCGGAATATTCGGAAAATACGTACTTGCCGTTTGGGTTGGAGATTTCAAAGGTCAAACTCACGGAACATTTACGGGTAGTATCTCTGCTGCCCCTTTATTCTTTAATATTATCGAATCCATAGCCCAACCAAATAAAGATGAGGATTTAATCCTTTCAAAAATTAATGAACTAAATATTACTAAAGTAAAAGTTTGTGCAGATACGGGAGATATCGATAACGATATGTGTCCGGTTAAAGCAGAAACCTTGTTCATTAAAGGCAAATCGCCGATAAAACAATCAGGTATTTATAGAAAGATGCTAATAGATTTAAAAACCGGCATGCCTGCTTGCAACTTTATTAAAGGACAAACAGAATATAAAACAGTAAATTTATGGCCGACAGATATGCTTGCGGTTTATCAAAAAGCAGGAATACATATATTACCGAAACCGATACCTACAAACCATTGCAATAGGTTGATAAATTGGCATCATCAAAAACCTAAAATTATATACCCGTTAAAAAATTCCGTACATTCAATTAAAAATAGTGATAATATTACTTTTAGTGCAATTAACGATAATAAAACTAATAATATCTTTTGGTTTGCGGGTAATGAATTAATAGCAACTGCAAAACCAAACGAAGCAGTAATATGGAAGGCAAAAGTCGGTGAATTTATTATTAGAGCTATCAGTGATAGCGGCGAAAGCGACAGTATAAAACTTTATATTAAAGAATAAATTAGCGGTTATATATGAAATTTAAAATTCCCATAGAAGTTGATATTAAATCTTTAACGGAAGAAGAAACTGCTCTTGACTCTTTAAAAGCAAATATTCTAAATGCATTGACGGAAGTTAATTATTCACTAATACAAGCAGGAAAAACATTAGAAACTACAGTAATAATAGGATCGCCTCATAGCGGAAAAAGCACATTTTTAAACGCTCTTGAAAACAACCTTAAGGTTATCAAAAACGGTGAAGAATTTATATTTGATAAATTATGTGATTTTGATACACCGGCAATTAAGCATAAATATGAATCGGCTGTATATTACCCAAAAAAATTTGAAATCGCAGGAAAAGTATTTTTGGAATGTTCTAGCAAAACCGGTACAGCTGATGTTATCACTCAGGAGTTAATTAATGTATTTTTCATTAAAAACTTAGTTAAAATAGCCGATAAATTAAAATTTATCATAGTATTAGACGCAGTAACAGTAACACAGTTCCCGGCAACCTTAACGATATTCTAACAGGCTTTAAAAATATTTTTCCTACAGAAAAACACAA
Source organism: Rickettsia sp. 109562A South Dakota (assembly GCF_055791265.1). NCBI lineage: Bacteria > Pseudomonadati > Pseudomonadota > Alphaproteobacteria > Rickettsiales > Rickettsiaceae > Rickettsia > Rickettsia sp. 109562A South Dakota. The sequence goes on along the minus strand of NZ_CM147703.1, from coordinate 638,522 downwards.
TAAATTAAAAGGAAATGTTATGTGTAATAACAAAATATCATGAAAATAATCACAACAAAATTATACCGGTATTAGAAAGCGTTACTATTAATAATGATATATTAGCATTTTCAGATATAAAATTTTTTCATAAACCTACTTCTCAAAATGAGAAAATAAAGCTTAATCTAAAACTAAAAGACCTAGAAGAGAGAGCAGGAGCCCAAGAGCTAGAGGATACAGGAGTTAGGTTCATTCCTACATAAACAAGACAGCTTGATAGAAAACTTACATACACAAATACAGATAAATGTAGAATGTATAATTAATACTATCCAATCAATTTTCAGAGATTTTAATATATATACACCTCTTAACTGTTCAAAATTTTTAGATAATAATAACTATGAGGATTATGTTAAGCCGTATTTACCAAATTCTCCAATACAATATCCGGCTCTAGAAAAAACTCCTTCTTATTTTGAAGGATTAACGCAATTATCAGAATTTAAAGCTATCATATCAAATAAACACGATAATAACCTCATAGCGGCAATACTTCAAATTTTAGACTCTATTGAGAGCTTCACAAGTGATAAACCGATTATTCAAGGTTACCATTATGTATTAGACCCTACAAATTAAAGAATTATTATTATTTGAAGAAACGTTAACTACACAATATGGTCTCAATACAATGATTGCTATAGTTCTTTAATCGAAACATGTGACTTATTCATACAAAATAACTATCTATCTTCTATAAAAAATATAGCACCTGAAAATGATCAACCGGTGCAATATTATATAGAAGCCATAGATTGGTTAAATAAGTACTCTAACAAGGCGGAAGTAACTAAAACTATAGCTACCTGTTATTCTAAAATCAGCAATATATTGAGTGAAGAAAGAGATTATAAGGGAGCTTTAGCTAATTATAATGCAGCTCTAACATGTAATGAAGAACTTAAAGAAATGTACAATAAAATCGGTGATATGCTATTTAAACTAGAACATGAAAAATTAGCTATCATATTTTATAAAAAAAATAATAAATCGGACTCTATAGTAAAATGTTATGACAGCCTTATAGATAAGGCTGAAAAGCTTGTCAAACCGGATTTGTATATTCAGAAAGGAGATTATCTTCGCTCTCAAAAACAACAAGATGCAATGTTTATGGCATACAATACTTTCTTAGGAAATTCAGATAATAATGCAATTCAACAAACGGATATTTCAGAACAACAAAGAAAGGAGTGTTTTAAGGATATAATCGGCGATATTATTGATCTATCTCATTGCCAATAGCAAATAGCGTTATCTTAATAAGTCATTTATGCTTACTTTAGCTCTAGTAGTTTTATCAACTTGTTTTATGATGACTACGCAGTAAAGTCCAGGCTTACCCGCTTCCTTAGCAGGTAATACCCCCGGTACTACAACAGAATAAGCCGGAATTCTGCCGTAAATAATTTCCCCTGTATCTCTATATACTATTTTTGTAGAGCTACCGATAAACACCCCCATACTAATTACTGCTCCCTCCTCTACTATTACACCTTCTGCTATTTCCGATCTTGCACCGATAAAACAATTATCTTCAATGATAACAGGCTTTGCTTGTAATGGCTCAAGTACCCCGCCTATTCCCGTGCCGCCTGAAATATGGCAATTCTTGCCGATTTGGGCGCATGAGCCGATAGTAGCCCATGTATCAATCATTGTTCTCTCATCTATATAAGCACCTATATTAATGAAAGAAGGCATAATAACGACATTTTTAGCTATATAAGTACCGGTTCTAACAAAAGCACCGGGAACTGTGCGTATAGCTGCTTCTTTGAATGTATTTTTATCAATATCTGCAGAAAATTTAGGAGCAACTTTGTCATACCAACTATTATAATTGCTATTATAAAGCTGCGATTCCGTAGTAATAAAATATAGCAATATAGCTTTCTTTACCCATTCATTAACTTGCCAACTATTTTCTTTCTTTTCACAAACACGAATTGTACCTTGATTTAAGCTTTCTATAATGTCATTAAGAGTCTTTTGTAATGTTATAAGCTTTGAAGAATCTTGAAGAAGTTTGTCCTTAATTTGCCAAGCTTCTTCAATTTCTTTAATAAGAGAGGACATATCTTTTAACTGTTTTATTGCCAAAAATAATAAATGAGATTATCATGAAGTCAAACATAATAATTATAATTAACTATGTATATTACTTGCCCAAATTGCCAAACAAAATTTATTGTTACAAGCAATCACATAGGTATTAACGGACGACGAGTAAAATGTTCCAAATGTAGCCATTTGTGGTATCAAAAATTAGACTATAATAATAGTAAATTAAATGACTTTAAAGATAAAGTAAACACGGAAACTATTAAAACTCCTATTAAAAATCATTACAATGCTAATGTGCCGGTTATGTTACCGTATATTCCTCCTAAGAAAAAATATAATATATTTCCAATATTATGGACTAGCTTTATAATTTTTTGTTTAGTGATATTACTAGTAGATAGTTTTAAATTCTTAGGTAAATATGATCAATTAAAAATAGAGGAAATTCATTTAGGAAAATCTCGTCATATAGGCGGTATGAAGATATTTTATAAATTATCTAATGAGTCGGATTATCTAATTTCCGATCCTATAATCACAGTTAGAGTAATGGATACTAATAATCAAGCTTTAGATGAATATATATCCATTACAAAGCTGCAAGCAAAAATTCCTGCAAAACAAGCAATATATCTAGAAATGAATATTGAAGGGATACCTGTTACGGCAAAATATATTGATATTGCTATAGGTAATAGATTAGGGCTTTTATTTAAGTGAGAACCACTTTTTGTTTTACGAGTAGGCGTTGTGGTATGGTTCTTATGTCATGCCGACGAAAAGGGGTCTTGTTGCATGGATCGATTTCCCGTTGTCATCCCCCGCGAGCTTGTAACGGGATCCAGTTTAAAATACTAAAATTATTAGTATTTTAAGTTGTTTTTTGGATACCGTGGTCAAGCCACGGTATGACACCGAAGGCGTTTTTCGATCACGCAACAAAACTGGAATGACATTAGCAATGTTTACTGTGTCTAAAAGTAAAATACCCATAAGTCGAAACTTATGGGTATTACTCTAAAGATATAATAATTTTTATTTCGTGTATTAGGAAACACCACACTTTGCGCTATTAGTATCACTTGATACCATGTTAACAATATCAGGAGCTTTAAATAATATAATAATTGCAGTAACTACCACTAAAGCTACTTCCCACTGCAATTTTCCTCTTAATGTTTGAATTCCCAGAACAATTATACCGACAACAGCTATACCTTTTGCAGTATTGCCTCTGAATACTTTAATTAACTTACACAATGCATCACCTACCGGATCGTCGACACTACCACCTAAGCTATCAAAAGCTACCATAATAATAGCCACACTTAGAATAGTAAATAATATGCGTAATGATAGATTATAATCGATTAATTCTTCGTTTAATTTACGAATAGGAAAGTTCATATGTTTTACCTCAATAAAATAATTAGTATTCAAAAAATAATGTATAATTTATTTATATATAAATCAACTCCTAAATATATGCAATTTTAATTAATATGCACAAATATTTTAAAAACACTTGTTTTAAGTAACATTATAATCACATATAGTATAATTTAACTTCCAAATATATAAACAAACGTAAATAAAAATAACCAAACCACGTCAACAAAATGCCAATACCATGCAGCAAATTCAAACCCTAAATGTCCATTACCTTCTGTAGTAAAATCTCCTCTTTTTGCTCTAAAGTAACCAACTATTAGAAATATAGTACCTATAATTACATGAGCTCCATGAAAACCCGTGGCTAAATAAAAATTAGAAGCATATATGCCATCTGTAAATTTAAACGCCGCATGATAATATTCATATGCTTGCATAGTTGTAAAAAATATTCCAAGCAATATAGTAAGAGCGAGTGCAGTTACGCAATCTTTTTGATTTTTTTCCTCTAAGGCGTAGTGAGCCCAAGTAACGGTAGTGCCTGATAAGAGTAGTATTAAAGTATTGATAAAAGGAATATCAAACGGATCAAAAGTTTTAATTGTAGGCGGAGGCCAAACTCCTTGCTTTACAACCCATACACCGTCTAAAAGACCTACGGGTGATAGACTTGATTTAAAAAAAGAAGCAAAAAATACACCAAAAAATACTATTTCCGTTAAGATAAATAACGCCATACCTATTTGTAAACCTTTTCTAACCGGTATTGTAACTATTCCTTCTTTTACTACGTCTCGCCACCAAGAATATAAACAGTAAACTACTGAAATAACTCCTGCAGATAAAATATATACATTAAATTTGTAGCCATGCATAAACGAGATACCGCCTATAACCAAAAGAAGTAAAGCAAAAGATGTGAGGACAGGCCAAGGGCTTGGGTCTACTATATGGAATAAGTGCGATTTTGTAATAGGATGCGAATTATTTAAAATTATTTTTTGACTCATATTTTTATTTTATATTTCCTAATTATCGCCAATAACAAACTACAAAAGTAATCCGCTATTCGCATGAATTAAAATAAATATAAATTATTATTGATGTAAAAGCAAATTCTAGCAGCAGATTATATAGAAAATATACCTCGTAACTCAGAATTACATTATTTATTATTAATGACAACTAAAATCTCTTGGCTCTTTATATTATTCAACTAATATATAGACCGCTAATAATGTTTAAGCTCCATTGTTGCAAGACCAATCTGTCAAAACTTAATATTAAGTTATGCCAGGGGTCTCTTATTATAAGTGAGTAAAATCATGAAATATAATGGAGGTTGTTGTCTTACAGCAACGGAGCTTAACCCCTGGCACCTTTATTTATTAATTTCTAGATTAGGTTTAGGCATCAATTAAATAAAGAAATTGCGAGTAGTATTAGCTATGTTTGATAAAAATAAAGATTTGTTAATTCTAAAAAATACAAAGGTAAAAAATAAAGAAAAAATTTTTCCTTTCATCACCGTTTCTAATAATATTATTAATATTTTTTTATTATCTTCTTAATATCTTAGAAGTAAAATATTTCTAGATTTTTCAACTAACTAAGTAATCACCAAAAAATATATCTTTGCTTATTAAACTACGAACTCTAAATTTTCTTGCTTAAAATTATAGAGATACGACAAATTATCTTCACTATTTTACTACTTATTTCTGCAAATATTGCCTTAGTGCTATCATTCATTATAGCAATATTTTTATGTTCAATTTCATCAAGTCGAAATTTAGTTATATTATCTAATAATTCTTGTTCACAACCTAGGCTATGCAAATAATTTATTTGCTGTTCATAATGTTTTTCTATTACTTCTTCTACACTCTCGGTAACAAGCATCGCCGTTTTTATTCCCATCAAGGAAGATAAAGCACCAAGTAAAAATCCGTAATAATGCCAAAAAAATAATAAAACCGTGGGTCTTACTTTTGTTTCTAGTAATTTTTTTGCAAAATAATTTAAATGTATCTCTTCGTGATCAAGCATTTCTTTAATCAATATATGATCATTTTGAGATTTAATATATTTTAGCTGCCCTTGATAAATTCTTTTTGCACCATACTCTCCAGCATGATTAACTCTAATAATTTCATGAATTTGTTTGTTAGGGTCAGAAAAATCAGGTCTTGGCATATAATGTACTTCTAATAAATGAGGACACTTTTATACGAAGATCAACTTCAAAAAGAGCCAGGAATCCACAAGACGAGGAGCGGAACGTATAATAATACGCGAGTACCACAGTACTTGTAGGATGACGTAGCCAATTTTTGAAGTTCATCGAGTATAAATTTTTTGGAGTAAATCAAAGCTAGCAGGGTTTAGCTTATATTCGACCTCTGCTTGCTGCAGCAGTTTTAAAGTCTCTAAACATTCAGCTAGGCTCAGACTACTTGCTATTTTTGTAAAATCATTAATATACTGATAAAAAATCGGTGGTGATAATGATTTTATTGCGAGTTCCAAACGCTCACCGTTTTTTACTTTCGATAAAATTATATATAAATTTAAGTAATGCCTTATTAATGCTCTGATAATTAAAACTTCATTGATATTTTGTTTTTTTAATATATCAAGCTCTTGCAGAAAATTACTATAATCTTTTTTTGAAAAATACATTGCTAAATCACTGCCGTTTGCCGTAATTTCGCTACTTATAACTTCTAGAACGTCGTTTAAAGTAATTTCTTTTCGATCATGAACAAAATATATCAATTTATTTATTTCATTACAAACTAGATCGTGATCACCTTTTAGGTGAGCTTTTAAATAAGCATTAGCTTCTTTACTTATAATTTTATTAGTTTTTCCTACTTTATCTAAAATGATTCTTTCAATTTTTGCTTCATCGTCATGATAACAAGCGACTGCCGCTAAATATTCTTCCGTTTCAAAAAATTTTCTGAAGCTTGAACTAGAAGTAATTTCCTCACCTATAAATACAGGAAAATTTATATAATCACTGCTTAGAATTGTTTTTAAATTCTTATCGATTGAATTCCCGACCGATCTAACTTTAATTAATTCTTTTTGACCAAAAAAATTAGGTGAATTAAGCAATATTTCTAAAGATGAAATATTAAGTTCTGCATATTCTATAGAAGTTTGTAGCATATTTAAGCTTTTTACTAAGTGCTTACAAATTTTTTCTATATAACCTTTATCAGGACCATATAGTAACAGAGCTCTAATTTTTCCGGCTGTTATTAGCTCAAATAATCGCTTAATTTGTGAAAAATAAAATTTCATAAGTTTAGGTTCTATGTATCAAAAGTAAAATATAAAATTAATCTGCTACGAATTTCCTCTGCTGCTTGATATGCTAAATCTATTCCTGTTTCATCTCTTTCAACATTTGTTGCATATGGTGTAAAAATAGCATTATATGATGTGTTTTGGTAAAACTTCTCTTCAATTAAAACCTTTTGGCTTTCTATATCAATTAATTTATATCTAACTAATTGATTAATATATTCCCTTAAAACATTGGAGTTTTTTTCAATAGTAGCAGGCATAGTTGTTGCGATAAGCTCTGCTTTAAGTAGGTATTTTGCTTTTGCTTTCTGAGGTAAAATACTAGTTAAGCGATGATAAAATTCAGCCCCTTCAATTGTTTTAATCGGCTCAACTTCAATAGCTTCTAAATCATTATTTCTATTGTATTCTTCTCTATATACGGGCTTTAAATTACAGCTACTTATCAGAAAGAATATTATTATAAATAAAGAACGCATAATTTTTATTTTTTATTATATTGGTTTATTTCAGTTTTGTGAAGATTTTGTTGCACAACTTTTATGTCATTCCCGCAAAAGCGGGAATCCAGAAAAAAATAGTAACCATACGTAAAATTATATAAAAATTTGACATCTAATTCGCTTAAAAAATTTTATAGATTCCCGCTTTCGCGGGAATGACATAGGAAATGTCTGTGTGAAAGAAAATTATAATAATTAGTATTTATTAATATTTGTAATAATTATATATTAATTTATGTTGACATTTATAAATAAGACCTGTATACTGCTGCCGCTTCAAAATAATTTTTAAGGTATTAGACGAAATTATATAAACTTGTTCCAGTGTTCCAAAAAAAAGAAAAAGTAACTTTAACAGAATATCACTCAACAGAAAATATTGTAGCACCCAACGTAAACACAGACGAAGCTAAAACTGTAAAGATTACAAGAGAGGATTGAGAAAAATCTTTTAAGTTACATGAAGAAAAATTGATAATATTAGCACAAAAGCTATCATCACAAGAACCAATTAATAATGATGATTATAACCCTCAAACAGAGTATTACCCATTGATAGGAGACGATGGAATTACCCGGTATATTCCTACCACTGAGTTATAATTTTTTAAGCTTAAAAATACTTCATCGGTAAGTTCTACGTACTTATCGTTTTTTATTAAAGAACTCTCTACATCTTCCTTGCAAATCTAATACTCCATGTTAAATTTACAAGGAAGATATCGCTCTCCAAGTTCGTTAACGGTTTTAGTTTAAGCTTTTTAAAACTCATCATTATTTATTTTAGGATTAGTTTGTCCAACTACTATTTTACTTCCTATATATTCTTCAAAATCTTTTTCCCAACCGCACCATGGATCTATAGTAAGCCGGTCTATAAAACTTTGTTCACAATTTTGTAATATTTCTATTATTTCTTTACTAGTATTATAACGTGAGGGAGTAAGACCTGCAGCATCTTTTATCGTTACTAAAGTAGGTTTTTCCTTTAATAAAATTTCAACTTCTTTACTATTAACCCCTGCAATTGCCGAATGTAATCACGATAAACCATACGGATTTATAGAATCTATAGCGTCCCGATTTGCTTCTAATATCTCTACTACTAAATCTTTTTTACCATGTTCAGCTGCTTCGTGTAATAAGGCATTGGGATTACTTTCAAGAGATACCTTTAATGCACTTTTAAAAGCTTTTATGCCGCTTTTTGTTTTATCTTTAAATAATTTTTCCAACTCCTCTATATCACTCTTTACTGACGCGGATTTCATTTCTCTATCTGAATCGGGCGAATTTAGGCTGGGAGTTTTATATTGATTTAAATCTGATGTAGGTAAAGTAGGTATTGGTTGTTTTCTCATTAATTCTCCTAAATTTATAAATTATTAATTATTTTAGGAGGAATTGTTAATTAGCGATGTTTCTTAGGTGTGGGGGCGATGTCATTCCTGCGAAAGCAGGAATCCAGTAATCAACCAGCATAAACACTATTAGTAGTTTAAATTGCCTCACTTTTTTCTGGATTCCCGCTTTTAGCTAGGAATGACATCAAGAGCGTTTTCCGATCCCTGCAACAAAGCCACGCAGGGATGACATAGTATGGCGAACAACACTGAGCTAATTTGCAATTCTCCTAGGCTCTGTAAAGGAACATTAAATTATTTATATTTTTAGATATTTTTGAGCGAAAATTAATAAGATTTTTGCAGGAATAGTTATTCATATTTCAAAAAAATCTTACAATTTGTAGCCAAAAAGAATAAAAATATAAATAATTTAATGTTCCTTTACAGAGCCTAAATATAAGATTATAAATTTAGAAACAACAACGCAACAAACTAGGTTGAATTGATTATTACTTAATTGCTTAAGAATTGTTAATTTATCACAATGAATTACTTACTGAAGTTTTATATTTTCCATATCCCAGTCATGAGAAATAGTATTATATTTCAATATATAAGGCTTAGTATCTATAGAATCTAGAGTTACATCCGCAATCATATTATCATGTGATGAGATAAGTTCATTATAACCAAAATTAGCGTAATAAGGTTGATAATTTCTAAATCTAACCGTTATAAATTTCTCTTTAGTAATAGCAGGTAAGAATTTCACCAAATCATCAATATTACTTAATTTCAGATCTTTTATTTCAAGAATTTGTAATCTATAAACATTTTTATAATCTTTAGTAAAAAACGTTGGTATAGAGCTAAAGCTACTACCCGATTGAACGGAAGCTATACTTAAAGCTTTAAGCGGAAGACCTGATTTATTGCTAAAATAATCATCGGTTTCAAAAAATACGGCACCGCCAAAATTTACCATTTTAGTGATTTTATTACTATTTATATCATATAAATCTACTGCTTGTTCTAGCTTTTTTCCGTCACGAAATATAGTAAGCTTAATAGCTATTCCTTTAAAATTATCCATTTCTTTATCAAATAACGCTAGATTACCGCCGAGTTCCTTATCATTTACTGCCCAAATAATATCACCGGCTTTTAAAAGCTTTTCGGCAGGTGAGCCTGCTAGAATTGTCTTAACGCTTATCACTCTATTTCTACTATCAGGAAATTTATTTATATATTTATCCATTTCTTCTTTAGGGAAATTATGATGTTTAACTGCTTTATTTAAAGAATACAATTCGCTTACTACTCCAATATGATTCCGCTTTGGTTCTTTATTATTCTTCAAACTTTCCAAAGTGCGAGCTACATAATCACCGTGCAACGCCAAAGAATGGGTTTTACCGCCGCCATATAATACTCCTATAGCCTCAATCTTATCATTTAACACCGGTGAACCGCTGGCACCTCCTGTAGTATTTAAATTAATAACATAAGTACATTGCGGCATCATACCTGTAATATTATAAAGATCTGATAAGTAACCGGTATGGAAAGAAAAGCCTTGAGCTTCGGTATTTCCTACTACAAAAACTTTTTGATTTAATTTTGGAAGTTCGCTTGCAAAAGATATTTGTGTTGCCGATGCCGGTATGTCTTTGCTCTCTACTTTTAGAACGGCATAATCTTGCCAAATATCGTAATAGATAAGTTTTGCTTCTGCCTGCTCGCCGTTATAAAAAGTAACAAAATAAGTTCCGATCGAAGCAACACCGACTACATGGGTATTAGTAATTATATAGCCGTTTTGCTTATCGTTAATAAATCCCGTTCCGGTCCAACTGCTTGTATCTTCATACGCCGATACGGCAATTCTAGTATCAATCGTTACAATTGCTTTCTTAGCTTTTTCAAATATAGTACTATTCATTTCTGAAGAGGCTAAAACTATATTGTTTAAGAAAACTAAATTAATAATAAATAAAAGTTTTAGTACAATCGATAGTTTTTTCATTTTTACCTCTTGTAAAATCATTAAAGTCGCACTATATCAAATAAAAAGTCATAACAAAATAGAAAATTTTAAGAAAACGAGGATTATTATGGGAAAAGTAATAGGTATTGACCTTGGGACTACTAACTCTTGCGTTGCAGTCATGGAAGGGAAAGAGCCAAAAGTAATAGAAAATTCAGAAGGTGAGAGAACTACACCGTCAATAATAGCTTTTGCAAACGGCGAAAAATTAGTAGGGCAATCAGCTAAGAGACAAGCAGTAACTAACCCTCGCAATACTATATATGCAGTAAAGCGATTAATCGGTAGAAATTTTACCGATCCTATGGTTAAGAAAGACCAAGATATTGTACCGTATAATATAGTTAAAGCCGATAACGGTGATGCATGGGTCGAAGCGGATAATAACAAATATTCACCAAGCCAAATTAGTGCTTTTATTTTACAAAAAATGAAAGAAACTGCCGAGAATTATTTAGGGGAAAAAGTAACACAAGCAGTAATAACCGTACCTGCTTATTTTAATGATGCACAACGTCAAGCAACGAAAGATGCAGGTAAAATAGCAGGTCTTGAAGTGCTTAGAATAATTAACGAACCAACCGCCGCAGCTCTTGCTTACGGTTTTGATAAATCTGCAAGTAAGACTATTGCGGTTTATGATTTAGGCGGCGGAACGTTTGATATTTCAATCCTTGAAATCGGTGACGGTGTTTTTGAAGTAAAATCAACGAACGGTGATACATTCCTTGGCGGTGAGGATTTTGATACAAGAATATTAAACCATTTAATAGATGTATTTAAAAAAGAAAGCGGTATAGATTTACGTAATGATCCTTTAGCACTTCAGCGTTTGAAAGAAGCAGCGGAAAAAGCTAAGAAAGAGCTATCTTCCGCAGTAACTACCGATATTAATTTGCCTTATATTACGGCCGATAGTAGCGGTCCAAAACATTTAAATATCAAATTTACTAGAGCGGAACTTGAAAAATTAGTAGACGATTTAATTGAGAAAACCATCGAACCTTGTCGTAAAGCGTTAAAGGATGCAGGTTTAAAGCCTTCCGATATTCAGGAAGTAGTGTTAGTCGGCGGTATGACTAGAATGCCGAAAGTACCAGAAGCCGTAAAAAAATTCTTTGGACGTGAACCGCATAAAGGCGTAAATCCCGATGAGGTTGTAGCCCTTGGTGCTGCTATCCAAGGCGGAGTACTTAATAAAGAAGTAACGGATATATTATTATTAGACGTTACGCCTCTATCCCTTGGTATTGAAACTCTTGGCGGCGTCTTTACTAGATTAATAGATCGCAATACTACTATCCCGACCAAAAAAAGCCAGGTATTCTCCACTGCCGATGATAATCAGCATACCGTAACTATTAGAGTGTTCCAAGGTGAACGTGAAATGGCACAAGATAATAAATTACTTGGTCAGTTTAATCTTGAGGGTATACCTCCCGCACCTAGAGGTGTTCCGCAAATAGAAGTAACATTTGATATTGACGTTAATGGAATAGTACATGTTTCGGCTAAAGATAAGGCAAGCGGTAAGGAGCAAAAAGTAACTATTCAAGCCTCAGGAGGACTCAGTGATGCCGAAATCGAACAAATGGTTAAAGATGCTGAGCAGAATGCTGATGAAGACAAAAAGCGTAAAGAACTTATTGAGGCGAAAAATGCTGCCGATAGTTTAGTTTATTCTACTGAAAAAACTTTAAAAGATTACAGCGATAAATTATCATCAGAAGATAAAGGACTAGTCGAAGAAGCACTAACTGCTTTAAAAGCCGTTCTTGATTCGGAAGATGCAGCTTTAATTAAAGAAAAGACCGAAAGCTTAACTGCAGCTAGCATGAAAATCGGTGAAGCAATGTATAAAGCACAAAGTGAAAGTCAGCCTTCTGAAGAAAATACTGCTAACGATGAAAAAGTAGTAGACGCCGATTTTAAGGATGTAGAGAAGAAGTAAAGCAAGTATGTCATACCGTGGCTTGACCACGGTATCCAGTAAAATATATAAATGGATTCCTAAGATCCCGCGGCTTGACCGCGGGATGACCACCATGTTTATAAATTAAATTATGTCACAAGATTATTACCAAATTCTAGGTGTTAGTAAAACAGCTAGTTCAGCTGACCTTAAAAAAGCTTACCACAAGCTAGCTAAACAATATCATCCCGATAATGCGGCAGCCGAAGATACGAATGCCGAGAAGAAATTTAAAGAAATCAATGCTGCTTATGACGTTTTAAAAGATGAACAAAAAAGAGCAGCTTATGACCGTTTTGGGCATGATGCTTTTCAAAATCAACAATCACGAGGAGGAGCAGCAGGAGGGACTAGCGGTTTTCATCCCGATATTAACGATATTTTCGGTGACTTCTTTAGCGACTTTATGGGAGGTGGTAGAAGGTCACGCCCGACTTCAAGCAAAGTTAGAGGCTCGGATTTAAAATATGATCTGACAATTAATTTAGAAGCAGCATTTCACGGTATAGAAAAAAATATTAGCTTTTCTAGCAAAGTAAAATGCGACACTTGTCACGGTAGCGGTTCTGAAAAAGGTGAAACCGTAACAACTTGCGATGCTTGCGGCGGTGTTGGAGCGACTAGAATTCAGCAAGGATTCTTTACGATCGAGCAAACTTGCCATAAATGCCAAGGTAACGGACAAATTATAAAAAATCCATGCAAAAAATGTCATGGCATGGGACGTTACCATAAGCAACGAAATTTATCGATCAATATTCCTGCCGGCGTTGAAAACGGTACTAGAATAAGACACACAGGCGAAGGAGAAGCAGGTATTAGAGGCGGTCATAGCGGTGATTTATACGTTGATATATCAATAAAACCTCATGATATTTATAAAGTAGACGGAGCAAATTTATATTGTAAACTACCTATTAGTTTTGTAAATGCCGCCCTTGGAGGGGAAGTAGAAGTACCGGTAATTGAAGGCGGAAAAGTAAATTTAACAATTCCTGCAGGTACACAAAACGGTGATCAATTAAGACTACGCAGCAAAGGTATGTCTAAAATGAGATCAACTATTAGGGGTGATATGCTTACACATATTCATGTTGAAGTACCTAAAAATTTATCTAAAAGACAGCGTGAGTTACTAGAAGAATTCAAAAAAGAATCCATAAGTGAAAAAGAAAACGACGGCAGCTTTTTTAACAAAATGAAAAGCTTATGGTCGTAACTTTTGTTTAACTTTCCTATAGAAATGAAACCTTTGATGTTACAAAATATTATTTGCATAATATTACCGGAGGTTTCTATGCCTTATAAAAATAATAACGATTTACCTGATTCAGTCAAAAATCATCTTCCGAGCCATGCTAAGGATATTTATCGCGAAGCTTTTATCATGCATTTGAGCAATATAAGGATGCCGATAAAAGACGTAAGGATGATTCAAGAGAAGCAGTTGCACACAAAGTAGCATGGTCAGCCGTTGAAAAAAAATACCATAAAAATGATAAGGGACGCTGGGTAGAGAAATAAGTCCAAGAAATTTATAAGTTTATGAGATTTGAAATTGAATCCTTGAAATTCGATAAGCCTATATGTATATTTAGGTATTAACTGAATTTAAGTTCTTATGAAATTAGCAAAATTATTAAGTGTCCTTTTCATTATAGGACTATCTTTAAGTGGCTGTAAAAGCAAAAAAACCAGTGATGATATAGTAGTTCCTATTCCTACTCTTTATAACGAAGGTATTACTTTGTTAGAAAAGCAACAATATAAGAAAGCTGCGGAAGAATTCGGAAGAGTATTTTACCAACATCCAGGTAATGAAATGACGCCGCAAGCTGAATTGATGCAGGCCTATTCTTTATTCCTTGCCGCTCAATATGAAGAAGCGGTTGACGTGCTTGATATGTTCATTAATTTGCATCCTGCAAATGTTGATATTGCTTATGCATATTACCTTAAAGCTCTATCATATTATATGTTGATTTCTGACGTAAACCATGATCAATCTAGAACTTTCCTTGCTAAAGACAGTTTTAAAGACGTAATAGAAAAATTCCCGAATACCAAATATGCTATTGATTCATCTTTAAAAATTGACCTAGTAAACGATCATCTAGCAGGTAAAGAGATGATGGTAGGTCGGTTCTACTTAAAGAAAAAGAATCCTATGGCAGCAATTAACAGATTTGAAGAGGTAATTGATAATTATCAAACTACTTCTCATTCGGTAGAAGCTCTTTACCGTTTAGCCGAAAGCTACATGATGCTCGGGCTGCCGGATGAAGCAAAAAAATATGCCTCGGTGCTAGGTTATAACTACCCCGACAGTCAGTGGTATAGTTATGCATATAAGTTGGTCAAGTAGTATGATACCGGTAAATATGAAGAAGAGTTATACGAAGATCAACTTTAAAAAGAGCAAGGAATTCACAAGGCGAGGAGCGGAGCGTATATTAATACGTGGCTACCTGCGCTCTTGTAGAATGACGATGCCAATTTTTGAAGTTCTCTCTTAGTATAATTATGCTCCAGAATCTTTTAGTTAAGAATTTCATTCTGATAGACGAACTGGAAATTGAGTTTAATAAAGGTTTATGTGT
This sequence comes from Rickettsia sp. 109562A South Dakota, assembly GCF_055791265.1. NCBI lineage: Bacteria > Pseudomonadati > Pseudomonadota > Alphaproteobacteria > Rickettsiales > Rickettsiaceae > Rickettsia > Rickettsia sp. 109562A South Dakota. The sequence continues at coordinate 623,232 of NZ_CM147703.1, read as the reverse complement.
TATTACCGGTGAGACAGGAGCCGGTAAATCTATTTTGCTCGATGCTATTTTATTTTGCCTAGGTTACAAAACTTCAAACAACATAATAAAGCGTGGAAAAGATTACGCTGTTGTTAATATAATATTCTCTTTAAATGAAGAAATAAAAAATTTTCTACTCCAAAATTTTATTGAACCTGAAGAGTTATTACTTGTAAAGTGTTTGCAAAAAGCCGAAGGACGGAAAAATTTCTTCATTAATAATCAAGTAGTTAATAAGACTCTTATGCAGCAATTAGCTACTTACTTATTTGAGCTTCATGGACAAAATAATAATATTTCTCTTCTAGAAGCAAATACGCAGCGTGATATTTTAGACAGTTACGGAAATCTTTTGGACTTCCGAGCGGAGCTTTCCAAATGTTATCAGATTTGGCAAGATACTCGGAAAGAAATTGCCGAAATAACACTTAAACAAAATTCTATAGAACAAGAAATTGATTATTTAAGCTTTGCAACGGAAGAATTAACTAAGTTGAACATTCAAATAGGTGAAGAAGAAAAATTAGCAAATATACGAAAAGATTTGCAAAATAAAGATAAAGATTTACAGCTAATAAAAGATATTCTAGAACAGATTAACAATCCCGAAATAAATATTTCAATTAATAGAGCAGAAAAATTATTAGCAAGACAAGGTCAAAACGAACATTTTGAAACTATCGCTACAAGTTTAGAAGAAGCCTATAATAATTTAGAAAAAGCACGCCAAGAATTATCAAATCTGTTAGATAGTTTTAATTACGAGGAATATAATCTTGAAGAAACAGAAGAAAGATTATTTTTAATAAAAGCTATTAGTCGTAAATATAATGTTCCTGCTGATGAGTTAGGTGTATTTTTAGATAAATCTTTAGAGCAGCTCAGTATATTAAAAAACAAAATAGCAAATAGCAATGAGTTAAAAGCTCAAGAAGTGCTATTGCAGAGAAAATATTATGAACTAGCAAGCGGTTTATCTACAAAGCGTCTTATTGCTGCAAAACATCTAGAAGAATCGTTGCATCAGGAGCTAAAACAGCTTAAAATGGCGAAAGCAATCTTTGGGATTGAGATAACTGCTAGAAAAGAACCAACAGCGTGCGGTAATGACGATATTGTGTTTAAGGCTTCTACTAACCCCGGAACGGCAGCGGAAGCAATTAATAAAATCGCTTCCGGCGGTGAATTATCAAGGTTCATGCTTGCTTTAAAAACTTCTTTATTTGATAAAATGGTAAAACCGTCTATTATATTTGATGAAATAGATGTTGGAATCGGCGGTGAAGTTGCAGATAAAGTAGGTGAGAGATTAAAAAAGCTTAGTACTGTTACTCAAGTAATAGTTATTACACACCAGCCGCAAGTAGCAGGTAAAGCCGACTTACATATAAAAATTGAGAAAACGCAGCTAGAGAAAGAAACAAAGGTAACGGCAAAAGCTTTGAATTTATCTGAAAGACAAGAGGAACTCGCCCGCATGATTTCAGGTAAAACAATCACCGAGGCAAGTTTAAAGGCAGCAACAGAATTGTTGCATTTGTAGTAGTACTCATTGTCATCCCGCGACTTGATCGCGGGATCTAGAGAAGCAATCTACGATACTAGTAACTTTATTACTGGATCCCGCTACAAGCTCGCGGGATGACATTAAATGTTTCGAGATTCCCGCTTTCGCGGGAATGACATCGGAGTCGTACAACAAAACCTACAATAGAGAAAAATATGAACAACTACACAAAATTAGAAAATGAATTTTCAACCATCTCTCATTTTAATAATATTCTAAGCATATTATACTGGGATGTTGCCGTAAATATGCCTATAGGTTCAGGTGAGAGTCGCAGCAACGAAATAGTAACTTTAACGTCGCTTGTTCATTCTATGCTCAAATCTCCTATCCTAAAAGAGCTACTTAGCAAGGCACAAGAAGAATCACAACACCTTAACGATTGGCAAAATGCTAATATTAGAGAGATTGAGAGAAAGGTAACAGATGCAAATTGTATCGATGAGCAACTACAAAAGAAGTTAGTAGCTACTACTACTAAAGCAGAGCTTGTTTGGCGAGAAGCAAGAAAAAATAATGACTATAACTTATTCAAACCGCACTTACAAAAAGTTTTAGATTATACGAAAGAAGTAGCAAAAGCACGAGCAGATGTTTTTAATTGCGGATTATACGACTCATTAATAGATATGTATGATCCAAGCAGAAAAAGTAGCGAGATCAAGCAAGTTTTTTCAGTACTTAAAAAAGAACTTCGGGCGCTTATAAATAAAGTTTTAGAAAAGCAAAAACGCGAAAAAGCATTAGTAAAGAGTAGTAGACTAGATCCTAAGATGCAAAAGCGTATCGGACAACGCATTATGGAAATGATGCAGTTTGATCTAGCAAAAGGACGACTTGACGAATCGACTCATCCTTTTTGCGGTGGCACGCCAAACGATATACGTTTAACTACTAGGTATGATAAAGACAATTTCATACGCGGTTTAATGGGAATTATTCACGAAACAGGTCATGCTTTATATGAGCAGAATTTGCCGGAAATGTATAAAGGACAACCGGTAGGGCGTGCTAAAGGTATGGCTTTTCATGAAAGTCAGTCTTTATTTATGGAGATGCAAGTAGGTAGATCAAGAGAATTTACGGAATTTTTAGCCAAATTACTTCACGATGAATTTAATATAAAAGGCGAAGAATATTCAGCGGAAAATTTATATAGAAAAATTACAAGAGTTATGCCTGATTTTATAAGAGTGGATGCAGATGAAGTAACTTATCCAATGCATGTAATATTACGTTTTGAGATTGAAGAGCTGCTAATCAACGGTGATTTAAACCTTGATGAGTTACCAAGCTTTTGGGACAGTAAGATGGGGGAATATTTAGGTATTAAACCGGCAAGTTTCAGTAACGGCTGTCTTCAAGATATTCATTGGTCACACGGAAGTTTCGGCTACTTTCCCGCCTATACAAACGGTGCAATTATTGCGTCGATGGTGATGAAAAAAGTAAAAGAGATGCACCCAAATATAAAAGATGATATATTAAAGGGTGATTTTAGTAATCTAAATAATTATCTAAATAAGAATTTTAGAAATCTCGGTGCGTTAAAAAATTCAGCCGATTTATTAAAAAGTGCTAGCGGTGAGGACAAGATCAATCCTGAAGTGTATATCAAGTATTTAGAGGGGAAGTATTTATAGTAAACACCGTCATGAGCTAAGCGATTGAAGGCTTTGCTGCATGGATCGGTAAAACCCACTGTGTGGTCACCCCGTGGCTTGACCATGGGGCCCCCATAAAACAACTTAGAGTGTGCATTATTTTGACATTTCTAACTGGATCCCGCGATCAAGTCGCGGGATGGACAGGGGTGGAATCGATCCACGCAACAATGCCTCCTCGCAATGACGTCTTACGACAAAAAATCAAACAATACAAACAACAATATGGAAGAATATTTAAAAAAAACAGACTTTTTATTTGGCGGGAATGCTGTTTTTGTTGAAGAACTATATAGACAATATTTAACAAATCCCGCTTCAGTTGATCAAACTTGGCAAGAGTTTTTTTCTCAGGTTAAAGACAATAATGAATCTTTGTTTAATAAAAGTACGGCAAAAATAATTATCTCTGATGATACTAAAAAAGAATCGTTAAATAATAATCTATCTTCTGAAAGCTTAAATAGTTTCAAAGCTAAAGACATGATAAATGCTTATCGCAAGCATGCTCATTATTTAGCAAATCTTGACCCGCTTGGTCTTGAGATGCGTAAAACAAAAAATGATTTAAAGCTTAATATAGAAACTTTTGGTTTTGATAGCGGTCAGCTAGAAGAAAATATTAATATTACAGATGAATTTGTCGGTACTTGGAACTGCAAATTATCTGAATTAGTTACCAAGCTTGATAAAGTTTATACAAATTCTATAGGTATAGAGTTTGAACAAATAGAAAATGTAGAAGAAAAAAACTGGTTATATAATAAGCTAGAAAGCGCAGTTACCTTTTCTTCTGAAGACAAAAAAACTATCTTAAATGATTTAGTAGAAGTAGAGGGGTTTGAGCAATATCTACATACAAAATTCCCTGGAGCTAAGCGTTTTTCCGTTGAGGGCGGTGATGCTTCTATAGTCGCCATGAGTAAAGCTATAGATTTATCTATGCATCAAGGCGTTGAAGAAGTCGTCATCGGTATGGCACATCGAGGGAGGTTAAACACCCTGACTAAAGTAGTCGGCAAACCATATAAAGCCGTTATTGCGGGCTTCATAAGCGGCAGCGTATTTCCTGATGAACTAAATGTTTCGGGCGATGTAAAATATCACTTAGGCTATTCCTCGGATAGAGTCATAGGGGAGAAGAAAATACATTTATCACTAGCCGATAATCCATCGCATTTAGAGGCAGTAAACCCTATAGTTGCAGGGAAAGTAAGAGCAAAGCAAGATATACTTAAAGATACTAAACGTAATAAAGTCAAAGCTATTTTAGTGCATGGCGACGCTGCTTTTTGCGGTCAAGGCGTGGTAGCAGAGAGTCTATCAATGTCGCCTTTAGCCGCTTATGATATCGGCGGAATATTGCATTTCGTCATTAACAATCAGCTAGGTTTTACGGCGAATGCTGCGGATACTAGAGCTAGCAGATATTCTACGGAGTTCGCTAAAGTAATAGCTGTCCCGATTTTACACGTTAACGGTGACGATATAGAAGCAGTGTTAAAAGCAACTAATATTGCCGTAGAATACAGGCAGAAATTCGGTAAGGATGTTGTAGTAGAAATTGTTTGTTACCGAAAATACGGGCATAATGAGGGTGACGAACCGATGTATACGCAAGGCAAGATGTATAACATTATTAAAAGCAAACCGACCCCTGGAAGTATTTACGCAAATGAGTTAGTAAAAAGCGGTATAATTGATAATAATTATTTTCCTAAATTAAAAGAAGAATTTAAAGCAAAGCTAGATAAGGAATATGAGCAGGCTAAAAGTTATAAGTACGACGCTCATTTCTTAGGCGGTTTATGGCAAGGCATTTCTCGTACTCTTAAGTCTGCTTCAGTAACAGGTATAAATAAAAAAACCTTACAAAATTTAGGGACTAAACTATGCGAAATACCGAAAAATTTTGCCGTTAATCCAAAACTTGTAAAATTATTTGATGCTAGAAAGGCTAGTTTAACTACAGACCAGCCTATTGACTGGGCGACGGCAGAGCAGCTAGCTTTCGCAACGCTGCTTAACGCAGGGACGTATATAAGATTAACAGGGCAGGATTCAGGACGCGGCACTTTCTCGCATCGTCATTCGGTATTGCATAACCAAATTGACGATACTACCTATATACCTTTAAATAATTTATCGGAAAACCAAGCAAAATATGAGGTAGCCGATAGTAATTTATCTGAATATGCGGTGCTTGGTTTTGAATACGGTTATTCTTTAGCAAATCCTAAAAACCTGATTTTGTGGGAAGCACAATTCGGCGATTTTGCTAATGGGGCTCAAATTATTTTTGATCAGTTTATTTCAAGCAGTGAAACTAAATGGCTTCGTATGAGCGGGCTTGTGGTTTTGTTACCTCACGCATTTGAGGGGCAAGGACCGGAGCATAGCTCGGCAAGGCTTGAGAGATTCTTACAATTAGCTGCAGAAGATAACATGTATGTTACATATCCGACTACTCCTGCTTCGATTTTCCATCTGCTACGTCGCCAAATACTTGATGATACCCGCAAACCGTTAATCGTAATGTCGCCGAAATCATTATTACGTCATAAATATGCCGTATCTAAACTTGATGAGCTAGGCGAAAATACTACTTTCTTACCGGTTTTAGATGAAGTCAATAAAGTAGATGCAAACAATATTACCAAAGTAATTTTATGTAGCGGCAAGGTATATTATGATTTGTTTGAAATGCGTGGGAATAATAGTAATATAGCGATTATTAGGTTAGAACAATTATATCCTTTTGAAAAAAAGGTTGTAGCATCGTTATTAAAAAAATATAATAGGACGCAGGAATTTATTTGGTGTCAGGAAGAACCGAAGAATATGGGAGCTTGGCGTTATATAGTTTCTCACTTAAACGATGCTTTAAAAGAAGCCGGAATTAATAACGAATTTAAATATGTAGGTAGAGAGGAATCAGCCTCTCCGGCAGTAGGTTCGCTGCAAGTACATAATAAACAGCAAGAAAGATTGCTAAAAGAAGCAATAGAGGTTTGAATATTGTGGTTGGATAGTTTGAAAAATTAAGTTGTCATCCCGCGACTTGATCGCGGGATCCAGTTTAAAATACTAAAATTATTAGTATTTTTTATTGTTTTTTGGATACCGTGGTCAAGCCACGGTATGACACCGAACGCGTTTTTCGATTTTTTAGGAGTCAAATAAATTATGAGTATTAAAATTATAGTACCGTCACTTGGGGAATCCGTAACGGAAGCAACTATTGCCAAGTGGTATAAGAAAGAAGGTGATTCAGTTAAAACCGATGACTTACTGTTAGAAATCGAAACCGAGAAAGTAACTTTAGAAGTTAATGCTCCTTGCAGCGGTACTATAGGTAAAATATCGCAAACTGACGGTGCAAATGTGGCAGTCGGCGAAGAAATAGGCGAAATAAATGAAGGAGCGGTTGCAAGTACTGCCGGTACTAATAATGAATCTGCGAAGCCTCAAGCAGCCACGCGACCTACTTCAGAAAAGCCTGTAGAAAAACCTGCCGTTGCTAATAATACTCTTGCCCCTTCCGTACAAAAATTAGTTACCGAAAATAAGCTTGACCCAAATAATATAAAAGGCACAGGTAGAGACGGTAGGATTACCAAAGGTGACGTGCTTGAAACACTAAACACTCCGCCTGCGGCTACTTCTGCTCCTGCAATGAGTAAATCTAATGAAGATAGGGTGCAGCGTGTTCGTATGTCACGTTTGCGTAAAACTATTGCACAACGCTTGAAAGATTCACAAAATACGGCAGCTATTTTGACTACTTTTAATGAAATTGATATGTCAAAAGTAATTGCCTTGCGTAATCAATATAAAGAAGAGTTTGAGAAAAAGCACGCTGTGAAACTTGGATTTATGTCGTTTTTTGTCAAAGCAACTATAGAAGCTTTAAAGCTTATTCCGTCGGTAAATACCGAAATAGACGGCGACGATTTAGTATATAAAAATTATTACGATATAGGGGTGGCTGTCGGAACGGAGCAAGGGCTTGTCGTACCTGTCGTGAGAGACGCTGATAAAATGAGATTTGCTGAAGTAGAAAAAGCTATAGGAACTTTGGCTAAAAAGGCACGCGAAGGTAAGCTTTCTATGGCTGATTTGTCAGGAGGGACATTCTCGATTTCTAACGGCGGCGTATATGGTTCATTATTATCCACGCCGATTATTAATCCCCCTCAATCAGGTATTTTAGGCTTACACAAAACTGAGGAAAGAGCCGTAGTTATAGACGGTAAAATTGAAGTGCGTCCGATGATGTATATAGCTTTATCTTACGATCATCGTATAATTGACGGAAAAGAAGGAGTATCGTTCTTGGTAAAAATTAAGCAGCTCATTGAGAATCCTGAGAAGTTATTGTTAAACTTATAAGTATACTCGTTTAATTTGAAAAATTGGCTACGTTGTTTTTCATTTTTAATCCTCACGTAGGTTTAACTACGCTGCGGTTAAAAATATCAAAACGCCTTGCTCTTTTCCAAATTAAACTTCATCTACCTACTTTTCGTTTATTAGGAGTATATATAATAATGATAAAATGTACTCGTCGCATTGAATTCGATGCAGGACATAGAATTATTGGACATCAAAATAAATGTCAGTTTTTACATGGTCATCGCTATGTTCTTGAGATAACTATAGCCGCAAACAAAACCGATACACTCGGTATGGTAATCGATTTTGGTTTAATTAAGGATTTGGCTAAAAAATGGATTGACGAAAATTTTGATCATAGCTTAATCCTACATCAAGACGATAAGGAAATGGGACGGCAAATAGAAAATTGTACCGGTCAAAAAATATATTACATGAGAAATAACCCGACTGCCGAAAATATAGCGACGCATTTAAAAAATGAAATTTTTCCTAAACTTTTCGTAAACCAAAAGTCCTCTGTTACTAGCCTCAAACTATTTGAAACACCTAATTGTTTTGTTGAGGTTTAGGCATGTATCTCGGTGAAATGAAGAGGGGTTATATGAAGATCAACTTGAAAAAGAGCAAGGAATCTGTAAGCCGAGGAACGGAGCATATAGAAGTACGTGAGCATCCTAGGACTTACAAAGATGACATAGCCAATTTTTCAAGTTCATCGAGTATACAAGATTATTGTTTAATTTTCACTACTACTAATGATTTGCAAATTGCCGAAAAAATAGCATCTGTTTTGTTAGAATTAAATCTTGCTGCCTGCATTCAAATTGACGATGTCAAAAGTTACTTTAGATGGAATGGTAGAGTAACTTTAGAAACCGAATATAGACTTGTAATTAAAGCAAAATCTTCTAATTATAACGAAATTGAAAATAAAATCCTTGAAATTCATAAGTATGAATTACCGCAAATAATAAAAATAAATATTGACTATGGCTTTCAAAAGTACTTAGAATGGATTGACCAAAATAGTAAATAAACTTATTGTTGAACAAATTTAAAAATTAAGTAAGTAAATTATGAAATTATGGCAAAAAGTTACCTTAGGGTTAATCTTAGGTATTATATTTGGTATATACTTACCACAATATGTTAATTATATTAAACCTATCGGTGACATTTTCTTACGTTTGATAAAAATGATCATTACCCCTTTAATTTTCTTCAGTTTGGTTTCCGGTATCACTAGTATGAATGATACTTCCGCACTCGGTAGAGTAGGAATGAAAGCGGTAGCCGCTTTTTTAGGTACTACTTTTTTTGCCACGGTTTTTGGACTCACTGTCGCCTTAGTATTAAAGCCTGGAGTAGGCATACATATAGATTTCGCCTCTTCAGGAACGACAAGCAGAACTTCATTTAATATAATTGATTTTTTTGTAAATATCGTCCCTGATAATGCCGTTGGGGCTTTTGCAAACGGTGATGTCTTACAAGTTGTATTTTTTGCTATTTTTGTTGGAATTACCTTAAATAAAATGAAATCTATCGGTGAACCTATTACTGATTTAATTCATGTAATGTCAAAATTAATATTAAAAATGATATCGTTTGTTATTCAATTATCCCCTTACGGTGCTTTTGCCTTAACAGGCTGGATTGTAGGTATGCAAGGAGTTGAGGTAATGATTAGTTTATCAAAACTTGTTGTAGCGGTAGTTGTGGCTATGACGTTTCAATATTTAGTTTTTGGCTTACTTATATATGTATTCTGCCGTGTTTCCCCTATACCTTTTTATAAGAAAAGTTTCGAGTATCAGATACTTGCTTTTTCTACCTCAAGTAGTAAAGCAACTCTTGCAACTACTATGCAAGTTTGTCGTGAAAAGCTTGGCATTTCAGAGTCTAGTACTTCGTTCGTACTTCCGATAGGTGCATCAATTAATATGGACGGCTTTGCTATAAATTTATCTCTTACTACTATATTTTTTGCTCAGATGATGGGAGTAACACTTGCTCCTCACGACTATTTAGTAATTATTCTCACTTCAACACTTGGATCTATCGGCGGTGCCGGTATTCCCGGTGCCTCTTTGATAATGCTTCCTATGGTTCTTTCTTCGGTTCACTTACCTATAGAGGGAGTAGCAATTATTGCCGGTATTGACCGAATACTTGATATGCTCCGTACTACTATCAACATTACCGGCGATGCAACAATTACTATGATTATAGATAACAGCGAAGATACTTTAGATAAAGAAGTATATTTATCTTAATGTATATACTCGTTCAACTTGAAAAATTGGCTACCTCGTCTTTGTAAGTCCTCAGATGCTCACGTATTTAGTATACGCTGCGCTCTTCGGCTTATAGACTCCTTGCTCTTTTCCAAGTTGAACTTCGTATCCCAACTCTTCATTTACTCGTAGTATACTTGCTACATATATCTCTAGATAGCCCTCATTTTTCAACTTTTAATTTAAAAAAGCTATTGACTTTAGAATCTGAAATATGTATTACAATAGCTATATTAACTTAAGGTTGGGGATATGTGTTAAATTTCCTAAATAATACAGTACCATCAAAAAGGTTTGTATCTATAAATAATAGAACTTCAGCAAGTGATATACCTGAATCGTTGTGGCATTCTATCGCCGAAAATAGTTGTGATATTAATTGGAAAAATATACCATTACAAAAAAGTCCTTTTCAGATTGTCACTACTCAAGGTTTAATTCAAGAATTAAAACCCAAAACTATAATTGAATTTGGAAGTTTTAAAGGGGCTTCGGCCCTTTGGTTGGCGGACATACAAAGTTTATCGGTAAAAGACGGTAAAGTTATTAGTATAGATATCGCTTTTGAAAATATTGATCAAGCTGTAAAAGAAGATAATAGAATAGAATTTTTACAAGGTGATTCTAATAAAGTAGAAGCGATATTCCCAAAAGAAAAAATATCCACAATAGTACATCCTAGACTTTTAATAGAAGATGCTCATATTAATACTATAGGTATTTTAGAATATTTTCATAATAATATATTTGAAGCAGGAGATTATTTTATCATTGAAGATACTAATATTGATTATAATAATGCGTGCTATGATGGTTTGGAGAAAAACTTTAGACGCAAAAACTTGTATAGCAAAATTAGAAAATTTAAACAATAAAATCGTTAGATTAACTAGCTGGTTGAAAGAAAAAAAAGATTTATATTTAGTAGATACAAAATATGTAGATCCTTTCGGTATTATTAATGCTTCTAAAAATTGGAACTCAGTTATAAAAAAGATTTAAAGATAAATTATGAGAAAGGAAATTTATCTAAAAAATTTAAATATCAATACTGATGAAGTTTTAAACAATTTGACTGAAAATCCATATAAATCTACCGTATTTTTTAAAAATTTTTTAGAAAAAAAATATGTAAATTATACAAAAAATATTACAGATGCCGTAAATAACGATACAGAAATTAATATCGATAAAAAAAACTATAATGTTGTAACCCCTTATGACGGTGAGGTACAGGTTACCGGAATAGAAGAGCTAATTTATCATATGTATGGAGTAATAGGGGTAATTGGTAGTTTTCCTATATCATATAAAGATGAAGATAAGAATATTATTAGAGCGGTAGCACCAAGACGTAATTCTTATAATGAACGTAGCTCTCAATCACCTTATAATGATTTAGATTGGCATGTAGATGCTGCATACCGTCCAATGATAAAAAAGAGGGATAACTTATCTCCTTTACCCGATTACTTAATTTTCGGTATTGTGCATAAGGGGCATGAGAATCTACCTATAGTATATATTAGCCTTAAAGATATATTAAATCAATTAAGCTATCAAGATATCTTAATAGGGCTTAGTAATGAATTTACAGTAACAAGTGCAGATTCTTTTTCATGTAAAATATTAAGTAAAAATATACCTTTACTAGTAGAAGATGCTAACGGTGGCAGAATAAAGATGGATGCTATTCCTGAAACACAAAGAGCAGCAGGGTTGTTAAATAAAATTAGAGAAATTGTAGATCAAAAATCTATTCAAAATTATATATATATATATATATTATATTGCTTCCGGTGATATCGTTGTATTAAGCAATAAAACGGTTTTACACAAAAGAGATAGCTATAGTCCTAAATGGGATGGAAAAGACCGTTATTTTATTAGAATATATTCAGTGAAAGATATAAACCAAGGTATATTAGCAAATTCTGCTCAACCTTGGATATGGGTATAATAACCATAGTACTAGATAGTTTTATGTAAATCACGTAAAAAACGTCATTGCGAGCATTCGTAGAATGCGTGACAATCTAGTAGGTAGTGCGAAAACTCCTGAGATTACCGCGTGTTGCTAACGCAACTCCTAACAATGACGGATAGTTTTTAAAAACTGTCCGATATTATGATAATACACAGGGACAGAACAGTTTAACCCTCAATTTCTACTTTTTATAAGGTAGCAAATTACAAAAAATTACTATTGGCAAAAGTCTTATCCTAACTTATGAAGTATCAATAAAAACGCTACAAAAATTTAACGGTGAGCATTGAGAAGCTTTTTTATTGCTTTTTCCTTTTCTTTATTTTGAGTCTGTATGCTATTTCTTTCTTTTATAATTTTCAGTTTAGTTTTAAACGGAGCAAGAAATAAAGCACTATAATATTCTCCGTCCAAAGCATGTAAATTTCTATTAGCATCCACTGCTATCCAATCTAAAGCTCTTTTCCCTTTAAAATCTTTAATTTTTTGATCTGCTCTATATTCTAATAAAATACGAGTAGGTTCAACATTAAGATATGATGCTGCATACATAAGGGAAGTCATTCCGGTTTTAGAATTTTGAACGCTAGAATTAACACCTAACTTAAGCAAAAGTTTTATTAAATCAGGGTTATTTCTTTCTGCGGCTAACATCATTCCGGTACTACCGTCTTCATATCTTAAATTAGGACTCATTCCCTGATTAATTAAAAATTCGGCAATTTCCGGCTTCATAAATCCTATATTTATATGTATTAAATTCATAGATGCACTACGCTTTAATAAAAAATCGGCAATTTTTATATTATTATTCGATATAGCATAATCTAGAGGAGTCCAACCCAAGCATGGTTGATTTACTCCATATCCCTCATCTAATATTTTTTTTACTTCATCGATATTAGCTGCCTTAATAGCATCTGCTATCGGTGTAATTGGATTTCCCACTTTTTGATCATACTCAATACCGTCTACATATATTTTTTCGCTCTTATACTCAAGTTTACATTCCATCGCATGAATAGAAGGAATAATAAAAATAATTATAAACTTTAAAATTACTTGAATAATTTTCATATAATTAATCTTAATTGTTAATTACTTGATCAATCTAGGTACTATGTAACTATGCAGCATTAAACCTTTATCGGTAAGATAGACATTTTTATCTAACTTAATTAGGTCTTGGTTTTGATAATGTTTAAGATTATTCATGTCTAAAATATTCTCTAATTTTGTGTGCAATTTCTGCTCTAATGTAGAAATATTTATGCCACTTTTAAGACGCAATCCCATCATTAACATTTCTTCAATGATTTCTTGATGTGTTAACTTAATGTTAGTTTGAATACCGACATTTTTTGTTTTAACCGAGTCTAACCATTTTGCAGGTTTATGCCACATCATAATTGCCGATACTGAACTTGAGGGTTCAATGATTCTACTATGAGCTCCAGGACCTATACCTAAGTAACTATTATAATTCCAGTAAGTTAAATTATGCAAACATTCCTGACTCGCTAGAGCATAATTCGATATCTCATATCTAAAATATTTTTTAGATTCTAGATAATGGTTTGTCCATTCATACATTTCAGCTGCTTCATCCGAATGCGGCAAAATCAGGTTACCGTCCTTAAATAATTTATAAAACGGTGTACCTTTTTCAATAGTCAGCTGATAAAGAGAAATATGCGAGGTAGCAAGCTGCATTGCTTGTTTTAATTCTTCTTGCCAGTCTTTTAATTTCTGACCGCTACGTGCATATATTAAATCAAATGATACTCGTGGAAAAATCGTATTTGCCGCCTCAATTGTTTTAATGGCTTGCATACAATCATGGGTTCTACCTAGTTTTTTTAAATCGTCTTCTTCTAAGGATTGTACTCCAATTGAAACACGATTAATTCTGGCAGATTTGAATGCTTTAAACTTCTCAGTTTCAAAGGATGTGGGATTGGTTTCTAGAGTTATCTCGGTTTGATGATCAATAATTGCTATATTACTGATTTTATTTATTATTCCTTCCACTATTACAGGATTCATTAACGAAGGAGTGCCACCACCGAAAAAAATAGATTTTATATATTTATTTTGAATAATGGCCTTAAAATACTCAATTTCCCTTTCATAGGACTTAAGCCACTGATGATGATCTATAGTGCTTGCCACATGAGCATTAAAATCACAATACGGGCATTTTGACAAACAAAACGGCCAATGAATATAAATACTTAAATCATCTGCCGTAACTTTCATATTTTATATTTTTAAAGAATGCAGATAATTTATGTTAGTTTCTCAATTTCTTCTTTTTTTAATCCGGTTGAGGCAATTATTAAGTCACTTTTTAAACCGGCTTTGATTAAATTTTTCGCTATAATAATTTTTTCTTTTCTTCTTCCCCTGTCTATACCTTGTTGCTCCCAATGATATGCTAAGCTTCCCATGATTTTTGCTCCTAATTTAGGGTTTAAATGCGATTTAAGCATTTTTGCTACTTCTATTTTATCATTTTCTTTGATTTTATTCAAGGTGTAGGACAAAATTAGCTCTATATAATCAATACCGATATTAATTTTAATAAATTCAGGTAAAAGATCAGCTATTTCTTGCCATCTCTTTAATAAATCTCGTTCGTGTATATGCTTCATAAAAAATTGTAAAATTCCAGACCAAGCATTTTCTTTCAATTTTTGATCAGATATATCATGCACGTTTATAAGTTAATAATCATTAATCCAAGTATTTTTAAGTTCACCATGATCAAACAACTCCCATAAATTACGAGGAGCGTTATATTTTTGTATACCGTTATAGAATACGCACGGATATATAAAAGGCAATTTCTTATTTTTCGTTGTTTTCATTATGATATTCAGCAATGTTTAACATATACTTAAACAAACGAAAAGCCATATAATAATCAGGTTTACTTTGATGTTCTTAATAATAAAAATAAGTAACCGTCTTCACCGCAAAATTTAGCTGAAAATAAAATGTCCAATATGGATTTTTTAAGTATTTTATCTACAAAACTATCTTTCTCCATTTTAAGAGTTTCAAAAGAAAGTAAGTTTTGTATATGAGGCGGTAAATGCATTTCAAAAAACTCTTGAGCGACTATCGGATTTTCAAATGCACTTCGTACAATCTCATCATGTTTAGGCTTTTTCTTTTTTGACATAATATAAATTTACGAAAACAATTTTCCAAGTCCGCTACGTAATAGATTTTTAGGGTTCATTTTACTTGCTTTTTTCATCATATCGCTTATTTGCTTATATTGCTTTAGTAAAATATTTACCTTTTGTACTGTAGTACCGGCACCTAGAGCTATACGTTTTCTGCGAGAGGCATTAATTATATCGGGATTCTTACGTTCTGTCGGCGTCATAGATAAAATAATTGCTTCTTGATGTTCAATTATTTTACTATCTAATTTTGACTGATCTATTTGATCCATAATTTTACCGCTACCCGGTAACATGCTAAGTATACTTCCAAAACCTCCCATTTTTTTTATGCTTCTCATTTGCTGCATATAATCATTTAGATCGAATTTACCTTTTTTTAATTTAGCAGCTGTTTTTTCCGCTTCTTCTCTATCAACGATACCGGCTGCTTTTTCAACAAAGGATATAATATCGCCCATGTCAAGTATTCGAGAAGCTAAACGTTTAGCGTCGAACTCTTCTAAATCGGTTAGTTTTTCACCACTACTCAAGAATTTAATCGGCTTTTTGGTAATATATTTTACACTAAGTGCTGCACCGCCTTTAGAATCACCGTCAATTCTAGATAAAATTAATCCTGAAAGTTCTAACTTTGCATTAAAGCTACTTGCCGTAACTACTGCATCCTGCCCTGTCATACTGTCAATTACTAATAAAGTTTCCGTAGGCTCCACTATCTTTTTTATTGATAGTGCCTCCTCCATCATCTCTTTATCAATTTGTGTTCTACCGGCAGTATCATAAATTACGACATCATAAGCAGAGAGTTTAGCTTCAGCAATAGCTCTTTTGACAATATCAAGAGGTTTCTCACCTTGCACAATAGGTAATGAATTAATCTGTACTGAATTTGCAAGTATAGCTAGCTGCTCTTGTGCTGCCGGTCTGTAAGTATCCAAAGAAACAAGTAAAACTTTTTTATTTTGATTTTTAAGTCGTAAAGCAAGTTTACTACTCGCTGTAGTTTTACCGCTACCTTGCAACCCTACCATTAGGAAATTTACAGGCGGCTTTGAATTTAAATTTAGCTTTGTCTCACTTTCACCGGCAGCTAAAAGATTTATCATCTCTTCATGGATAATTTTAATTATCATCTGCCCAGGTGAAACAGACTTAATAACCTCCTGCCCTAGTGCTTTTTGTTTAACTTCCGCTATAAAATCTTTTATCACCGGCAACGCTACATCCGACTCTAAAAGAGCCACTCTTATATCCCGCATAGCAGCATCTATTTGGGCTTCCGTCAAAATTCCTGAGCTGACTAGTTTATCAAAAGTCTTCGTTAAATTTTGTGTTAAAGTTTTAAACATGTAAATAATTTGATTTTAATAAAGTTCACAGAACCTAATATATACTACGAGTAAATGAACAATAGTCAAAATAAAACATAAATTAAATTTGTATTCGAGATGGGAACCGCTTTCCATCTCGAATACCCATTATTTTAAACTTCTTTCAAAAGGAGTATATTTCTCTCAATATGTTTTAGCAACAATATATTTTGTTGTTTTATGGATAACGTGAAAGGAGTGCAGAGTGATATCGAGTTCAATTACTCGAAAATTCATTAACCACTAATATATAACTTGCTTTTAAGTCCAAATCATAATCAATGGTATTATATATTAACTTTTTTATGTCAGTAAATTTTTGCAGTAAATATGAAGGATGTTGATTGGATAGTTTATTAAAAATCTTATTTTCTAAATCTAGAAGTTCAATATTAACGTTAGCAGATTTTTTAAGAATTCTATTCATTAATAATAATACGTTATCAATAAAATCTAGCCATAATTCTCGGTCTTTAGTAGTAAAACGATTAATAAAATCTAACGTCTCATTATCTGCTATCGGCTGAATAAACTCAGAATATAATTCGTTTTGAGTATGATGGATAGATGATCTAATATTAATTTTAAAACATCTTGATCTAATCGTAGAAATAATACTTGCAGCTCTTGAAGTAATTAAAAAAATGTAACTATTCTTTGGTGCATCTTCAAGAATTTTTAAGCATGAATTCGCCGCATTCAAATTCATAAGATCCGCCGAATAAATTACGGCAACTTTATAACCTGAGATTGCAGAAGTTTTACTTAAAAATTCTTGTAACTTTCTGATTTGTTCAATAGAAATATTTTTAGCATTAGATGTACCTGAAGTTTCCCTAGCGATAAAATGATAATCAGGATTATTTTCAAGAGGAATGTTATTCTTAAAAAGCTTAACATATATAAAATCTTCTACGTCTTTTAAAGCTTGCTCTATATTTGCAGCTTCGATAAGCCAACTATTGTATAGCTTATTGTGTTTTAAGTTAAACTCTAGACGTTCGATTATCATAATATAAAAAGAGTTATCGTAGTAACAAGAAATGGTTTATGGTTGTAATATCATTATTGAATTGTACTTAAGAAGTGTTCTATATCATTCCGGCTTTTGCAGAGCATTGTTGCATGAGTCGGTTTTTCTAGTGTTACCCCGTAAGCTTGTAACGGGGTTCGGAAAATTATTAGTGCTATAAGTTACTCCTTGAATGACATGGTCAAGTCACGGTATAACACCGAAGCGTTTTTCTAGAGCCATGCAACAAAGCCCTTTTGTAGGAATTATACAATAAAGCATTTATAACGGTAAATCAGAATCATTAATTACAAGCTTCTTTCATTTTTCTTCCGGCTCTAAAAGTAGGGTGATTGTAAGCATCTATTTTCATTTTTGCTCCGGTTTTTGGATTACGACCCTCACGTGCTTTTCTATGATGTATTTCAAATGAACCGAAACCTGTTATATTAATATTATGGTGACTCTTTATAGCATTAATCACACTATCAAGAACTAAATTAAGTGCTTTCTCGGCATCAGCTTTTGTTAATGATTTATGTGAAGCATGTTTATGATTATGACCATGGTCGGTCATAAATGCTATAAATTCGGTTTTATTCATTTTTTTTGGTTCTTTTTTGTTATGTACACTCATAATAAAATCAATTCTCCTTTAATGGGTTAATATGCATGGATGTTTTTTTATAAAAAAATATATACAACTGGCAATAATATACATCAATATATTTTTTATATGAGTTAATTATAACAAACTACCCACATACTGCAAATGCCAGTTATTTACAAAGTTTAAAATATATACGTTATTATATTAATTTATAGAAAAATGTAGCCATTTTACATCAGTAATACTGTTAAAACTATTTTAATCAAGTAATTAAAGTGAAAATTTATCATTAAAACCCTAATTTATTGTCAATAGTAAATTACAAAAAGTAATTTGCTATTGGGTAAAATTGTAGAAATCAGGATTTGAAGCGTTTCTTCCCCCCGATTTCAAAATAAAATATTATTATATTCTATAAAAAATTATAAGTTTTTACTAAAAATAATATATATAATTAATTCATATAAAAGGTAGAAACCGCCTTTCACCTTTTATATTCAATATTTCTAACCGAATAGCGAATTATTACATAATCCGCTATTCGCATTAATTTAGAATAAAATTTTTAAAAAAATATATTAAATCCAATGTTATTGTCTGAAATTTGCATTAAACGTCCGGTATTTGCTACGGTTTTGAGTTTGGTTATCGTAGCTCTTGGGGCAATTTTTTTTACCAAACTACAAATTAGAGGAATTCCGGATATTTCAGTTCCCATTATAAACGTCAATGCTTATTATGCAGGTGCCGATGCTTTATATATGGAAAAAGAAATAACGACACGTATAGAAAAAGCTTTAAAGACGGTTAAAAATTTAGATTATATAACTTCTCAAAGTTCCACCGGTGAAAGTAGTATTACTTTATCGTTTCTACTATCTACCGATATTGAAGTAGCACTAAACGATGTTCGTTCTAAAATATCGGATATCACTTATATGTTTCCGCAAGATATGAAAGCTCCGTCGGTTGCAAAACTTGATGCCGATAGTTTTCCAAGTCTTTTCATAAGTATTGAAAGTGATCAATATAGCGATTTAGAATTAACGAAGATCGTCGAAGATAGTCTACAAACACCTTTAGATAAACTTGAAAGCGTAGGACAATCACAAATTTACGGAGGCAGGGAATATATAATGAGAATAGAACCAGACTCCAAAAAATTATATCAGCATAAAATTTCTTTATTGGAGATTGAATCTGCAATAAAAGAACAAAATAAAGATTATCCCGCAGGCACAATTAAAACAAGAAGTAATAATTTTATAGTAACTCTTGAAGGTTCTTTATCTACACCGGCAGAATTCGGCAATATTATTCTAAAAGTACAAAACGGAAGCATAATAAAATTACGAGACATCGCGAAAATATCTTTAACTTCTCCCGATGAGGACATAATTTTCAGATATAACGGCAGAAGCTCTATTGCCCTTGGTCTTATAAAAGAATCAAAAGCTAACGTCATAGATTTATCAAATGAAGTAACTAAAGAATTAGAAAGAATTAAAGAATCAATGCCCAAAGGAATAAGCATGGGTATCGCATACGATGGAGCAACACCTGTAAAAGCATCAATTTATGCGGTATTTCAAACAATTTTTGAAGCTTTAATATTAGTAGTTTTAGTCACTTATTTATTTCTTGCTTCTGCTAAAATTACCTTAATTCCGTTTGTGACGATTCCGGTATCGTTGATCGGTACTTTTAGTGTAATGTATGCTTTTGGATTTTCTATTAATATATTTACGCTCCTTGCTATGATACTTGCTATAGGTCTTGTAGTAGACGATGCAATAGTTATGCTTGAAAACATTTTTAGATATAATGAAATGGGGCATAAACCCATGGAAGCAGCTATGCTTGCTTCTAAAGAAATCGGCTTTGCAATCATTGCTATGACTATTACGCTTGCTGCCGTATTTTTACCTGTCGGTTTTATAGAGGGTTTTATCGGGAAACTATTTATTGAATTTGCTTGGACTTTAGCATTTTGTGTTCTGTTCTCAGGATTTGTTGCTTTAACTTTGACTCCTATGATGTCAAGTCGTATGGTTACAAAACATAATACGGACTTACCGCAATTCTTAGTAAAGTTTAATGACATTCTACAATTTATTCAAAATAAATATATTTATTATCTAAATCTAACTTTTGAAAATAAAAAGAAATTTGTCATCATTATTGCATCATCATTTATAGTGCTGATTATTAGTTTTAAATTTACTCAAAAAGTTTTTGTACCGCAAGAAGATGACGGATTTTTACAACTTTCTCTTAAAGGACCTGAAGGTTCTAGTTTAGAATCTTCTACTAAAGTAGTAACGGAAGCTGAAAAGATCCTTGCTAATTATAAAGATATATTAGGTTATCTGATGGTAATAGGTGCAGGCGGTAGTGATAAGGTTTTTGGGTTCATTCCGTTAAAAGACTGGAGTGAGCGTGCTTGTTCACAAGAAACTATTAAGAATATGTTAAATAAGCAATTTTCCGAAATACCTGGCATGTCGATTTTCGCTATGGATCCACGTTCAATGGTTAGCGGAAATGCAAGTAGCCCTATCGAGTTTACTATTCAAACGAACCTTGAATATGATGACCTAGATAAAATATCACAACAATTTATTGATATAATGAAAACAAACCCTATTTTCTTAAACGTCAATAGAAATTTACAATCGGCAATGCCGACTATAAGTATAGAAGTTAACCGTGATAAGGCTTATTTATACGGAATGGATTTGGCCAATATAGGCAAAACAGTACAATATTTACTTGCAGGTCAACAAATCGGGGATTTTAGAATGGGTAATGATTTATATGATGTTATATTACAATTTAATCAAAAAGATCGAAAAGATATTAGCGATTTTAGTAAAATTTTAATTAGAGCAAAAAATAATAATATGTTACCGCTTGAATCGATAGCCAATATTACGGAAAAAATATCGGTAAAATCATATAGTCATTATAATAATTCAAAATCCGTTACTATTTCTTCCGATCTTGCTCCTGATGGAAAAATTAATGACGCAATCGATGAAATCAATAAAATAGCCTCTAAGTTACTTGATCCTAGTAATACTATAATTGAATATATCGGAGAAATTAAACAAATGAGAGAGGCAGACAGTAATATGCTTATAACATTTGTATTTGCTCTTGTATTTATCTATTTAGTGCTTGCAGCTCAATTTGAAAGTTTTACTGATCCTTTATTAATATTACTTGCCGTACCTTTCTCAATAACCGGCGGTGTACTTGCTCTTTGGCTTGCAGGTAATAGCCTTAATATGTATAGCAATATCGGACTTATTACTTTAATTGGATTAATTACTAAGAATTCTATTATGATAGTAGAATTTGCTAATCAGCTAAGAGAAAAAGGAGTAAAGGTTCGGGAAGCTATAATAGAATCCTCAAAACTGCGCTTGCGTCCAATTCTTATGACTACCCTTGCTGCTGTAGTCGGAGCTTTACCTCTAGTTTTTGCAGACGGGGCCGGTGCTGCTGCTCGTAATTCTATCGGTTTTGTAATAGTTGGAGGATTAAGCATCGGTACTATATTTACAATTTTTGTTATACCCGTAATATATCAAACTTTTAAGAAGGATTAATAAATTATAGAATTGTAAAATTTAGTAGACATAAAGCACAAAATGAGAAATGATTATTTTACGTTTAATGAATATGAGGTCAAAATATGTTAATAAATACTTCTAATAATCCGCTTATTACTACTATACATTTACTATCTTCTATAGGTGCTATAAATTGGGGCTTGGTTGGATTGTTTAATTTTAATTTAGTCACACTTTTATTTGGCTCATTTCCAATTATTGTTACAATACTTTATATAATTATAGGCTTTTGTGGTGTATACTCTTGCCTTTGTTTAGGTAAGCTATTTTGTAAACCTGGAATAGAAAAGGCGCAGTAAAACTGTGTCACTCTGTGGCCGGCATTCATTGTTGTATGAATCAGACAACTCGCTTGATGTCATTCCCGCGGGGGCGGGAATCTAGAAAAAAACGAAACAATACTAGTAGCATTTATGCTTTTTAATTACTGGATTCCCGCCTCCGCGGGAATGACATCGTAAGAGCTACTTGTGCTATAGCAGTTATCGCTGCTGTTTCAGCTCGCAGTATATTACTTCCTAAACTTATAGATTTTGTATTCTTATATGAGGCAAGAAGTTCAAGCTCATCATTAGTAAAACCGCCTTCCGGTCCAATAACAATATCTATATCACTATTATTAAGTGATGATGCAATTTGTAATATAGAGTTTTCTTCTTTTTCATGTTCATTAGCATATAACATCAAATTATTATTCTTTTTAAGATAATCTTGTAATTTAATAGCTTGCTCAATTATCGGGGGAATAAGACGCTCCGATTGCTCTGTCGCTTCAATCACACCTTTTGTTAAACGTTCGATATTTACCGATCTAAATTGACACCGCTTGGTAATTAACGGAATAATTTTAGTTATACCGAGTTGCGTAGCCATATTTATTGCGAGCATTAATTTATCTTGCTTTATTATAGCAACAGCAAGAGTTAAAGCAGATTCTGTATAAGGCTTTTTAAACTGTTCTTTAAGCTTAACCGATAGGTTATTTTTACCTATATCGGTAATTTGTGCTAAAAATTCTCCATCCGTACCGTTAAAGATACGCAAGCCATCATTTACTTTAAGACGTAGCACCGTTTTAATATAATGAATATGAGCGTTTGCTAATTCTATCTTGCTATTTTCAGCTAAATGACTATTAATATATATGCGGTTATATTTCATATATTTAGTACTATGGACGATAAAAAAGATAATAATATATCAGAAGAAGAAAATTTGCCAAAAGAAAAAGAAATTGGTGGGGTTAAAGGTCTAGAACCGACAAGATACGGCGATTGGCAACATAAAGGTAAAGTCACGGATTTTTAGGTATTGTGTAGTAAGTTTAAATTATTTATATTTTAAGGAATTTTTATGCGAAAATTAATAAGATTTTTGCTGGAATAGTTATCCCTATTTCAAAAAAATCTTATAATTTGTAGCTAAAAAGAACTAAAATAGATTAATTTAAACTTACTACACAATACCTACTATGCCCTCATTTGAGCAAATTAAAGTTTTACCTTATAAACCGCAAGAATTATTTGATTTGGTGTGGGATGTAAAGTCTTATCCTAAATTCTTACCTTGGTGCGTTGCTTCTAGAATTATTTCAGAAGATAACTATGAGATCATTGCTGAGTTAGTGATCCAGTTAAAAGGTTTTTCAGAAAAATATAATTCACGAGTTACAAATGCAATAACAGATGATGGAATATATTTGATTGATACGGTAGCTATTTCAGGACCTTTTGAATATTTAAAAAGTACTTGGCAATTTGTTCCACGCACGGCAGGAACTGAATTAAAATTCTTGATTGATTTTAAAATGAAGTCCGTAATACTGGATAAATTAATCGGCACTTATTTTACCAAAGCAACCGAAAAAATGATTGTAGCTTTTGAAAAAAGAGCAAAGGATGTTATTAGATGAAAAAGGATAAGTTAAAAACTTATCCTTTTTTTATTTGTAATTAGAAAGATTTAATAGCTTGAACCTTAACAATTAGCATCAACTCCCACTAAAACTATACTTCCTTCTTCTTCATTAGCAAAATCTAGCTCAATTTGAGCAGCATTATTTAAATAATCATTAAAAGTTTTAATATCTGCTTCTAGGTTTTTTGTAGCAGAATCAACATATTCCGGTATATATTTAATAGCTTCTTTAATTTTAGGAGAGATTATTTTACCTATAGTATTTCCAAAAATTTTTTCTACTGTAAAATCAAGGGCATATTCTGCATAACTAATAACTGTATCTTTCAAATCTAAAGCTGATAATGTTGCTTCTATATCTGTTACTACTTTTTTAGCTATATTAATATATTCAAGATATATTTCTTTAGCCTTTATAATAGATGAATAAGTTTTTGGGGCATCGCTACCAAATAAATGTGTAATACATGAACACATTGTTTCCTCTTTATTAAATTTAAACTACCATATTTCATGGTTTTTTGAATATAACAGAAATGCACTATATTACAAAGGTAAACAAATGTCAATTTTTATTTAATAATAACTTAAGTAATATTAATGCTTGACATTTGTTAAAAAATTCCATATTTTGTGGTAATTAAGATAAACTAATGTTGGGAATACATAATGAAAGAATTTGAATCTTTAACTATAGCAGAAATTCCTATACGCGCTATAAACCATAAGGAATTTGCTCATTTAGGAGTAAATCTTGCGTATAAGACAGATGATACAAATCGATATCTTGCAGAAGCATTAATGACAGATGGTAGTCACTTAGTAGGTAGTGGTTGGGAAATACTCACCGCTTCTTGTAATAACGCAAATACAGCTCAATATGGTTATAAAGCTGTTGCATTTATAAATAAGGAAACTAAAGCCATTCATATTGCTAGTGCCGGTACAAAAGCAGATATGAATGACATATGGGATGATGCACGTATTACTTTCCATTATAATCCTAATAAATTAGTAACAGTTAAGAAATTTATTGATGAAGTAATTGAAAAAATAGGCGGCATTGAGAAAGCTGCAGAATATATTTTTGATACTAGCGGTCATTCACTTGGAGCAATAGTTGCGGATTTAACCGGAGTAGAATTACATTCTCGTAATTTAAATTTTAATAAATCCGTAACTTTTGACTGCCCAGGTTCACAAGAAGTAATTAAATACGCTATAAATCAGGATTTATTTACCGGAAAAGTAACAACCCCTCTAGAAGAGTTAGCTAAACATTCTGAGGTATATAATGCAAAACCTAATATTATTAATACTACCAATAATCATTCCGGTAAAATACACTTAGTTCTACCGAAAGTAAATAATATCGAGAAGTCAGAATCATCAAAAGCAGAAGGGTGGGGATCATATTTATATAATATGGTTGGTTCTGTTGTTCAAAAAGCTTC
Organism: Rickettsia sp. 109562A South Dakota; assembly: GCF_055791265.1. Classification (NCBI taxonomy): domain Bacteria; kingdom Pseudomonadati; phylum Pseudomonadota; class Alphaproteobacteria; order Rickettsiales; family Rickettsiaceae; genus Rickettsia; species Rickettsia sp. 109562A South Dakota. The sequence goes on along the minus strand of NZ_CM147703.1, from coordinate 598,100 downwards.
AGCATATCTAGGCATTAATAAAATGATGGAAGGGCTTGAGAATCATAAGTTAAAGAATTTTGCTAATTTAGAAGATAAGATTATTTTACCTATAGCCGATTGGGAACAGCAAATATTAGAAAATAATGAATATACTCAACAGCTTAAAGCTATTTCAGGTCATGGTAAAGATGTATTTTTATTAGATACTTATGTTGAAGATGAGTATCCTAGTATGGTTGGAGTAGATATGCATCGTTGGGGATATAGTGATTTACAACAAAATTGTGCTATGGAAGTTAAACAAATAGGTAACATAACCTCATATAATAGTATAGAAATTGTATGTTAGACAACATTATTTTTGGTATAGCTAGATTTGTAAGAGGTGCAGCTGATACTGCTTTAAATATAGTAGAAGCTAATACAAATATGATTTCTACTATTTTAAGTACAACAACAGATAATGAAGATATAGTTAATAATCCTACTATTATAGAGAAACTTGATGGCAACTGGGTAGTAGTCTCATTAGGAGAAGCGTCATCTTCTGTAACCAAATCATAATTTCAGTATTATAGCTTAAATTACCCTCAATTATTGAGGATAATTTTTTATTTCTTATTTAGAGCAACTAAATAGATTTCAGTGGATTCGCTACGGCTGGATGAAGGTTTAAAATGTTTCACCGTCCTAAATTCACGCTTCACTTTATTTAATAACTCGTTTTCTGCACCGCCGCGAAAGATTTTAGCAATAAAATGACCTGAAGGTTTTAGAACTTTTAAAGCAAATTCAAAAGCTTGCTCACATAAAAGTAAGGTTCTGATATGATCGGTAGCTTTATGACCTATGGTATTTGATGCCATATCACTCATTACTATATCAGCTTTACCGTCTAAAGCCTGAATAATTAATTCTTCCGTATCTTCTTCAAAAAAGTCTTTTTGAAAAAACTCAACTCCGACAATAGGTTCGATTTCTAATAAATCGATAGAGATTATTTTATTATTTAGGCTATTATCCGAAGCTTGAATAAGCTTGGAAGCTACTTGGCTCCATCCGCCAGGAGCTGCTCCTAAATCAACAATTTTCATATTAGGAGTAAAAAGTTTAAATTTTTCATGAATTTCAAGCAGTTTATACGCAGCTCTTGATCTAAAGCCTTGGGTACGTGCCTTTGCAACATACGGGTCATTTAATTGGCGTCTAAGCCAGTTATTAGAAGAGACGGTACGTTTTTTAGAAGTCTTAACTCTAACAAATTTATTTCTATAACCGCTTAAGTTATTTGTCATGGGATTTTTTTATTTTCTTTTGCTATTTTATCTAATACGGAATTAACAAAACCGATCTCGTGTTCATTTAACATATCATTTGCTATGTCCGTATATTCGTTGATTACTACTTTAGCAGGCGTAGTAGGGCAAAATAATAGCTCACATATACTAACACGAAATAAAGCTCGGAGTAAGATCGGCATATGTGCAGGATCTTTATCATTTGTTAAATGATTGGCGATAATTTCATCTAGTTTATTAATATTTTCAAATACTGACTTTACCAGCATTTTAAAATGACTTATACTTAATGATATTTTTAAATTCTCCGGTAAATCTGTTATAGAATTATTATTTTGATAAAAAGAAAGTACGTTCTGCAATATATCTTCCATATCTTGATTATCTTGTAATATATGTTGATACATAGCCTGCACTGCTGCAATACGTGCAATCGACTTTTTATTAATTTTATTTGAACCCATAGAGAAAAGAATTTTAAAATTTAATTTTCGTCATTGCGAAGGAGTATTGTTGCGTGGTTTGAGTTTCTCATTGTTTGTCATCCCGCGACTTGATCGCGGGATCCAGTCTTTTTTTGATTTTGTTCTGGATACCGTGGTCAAGCCACGGTATGACACTGAACGCATTTTTCGATCCACGCAACAATATCACTCGCAATGACGGAATGATACCTATAACCTTGCAATTTATACCTTAAAATAATGTATTAGTAAACTTATAAAAATTTTATGTTATCTATAGTCGGATTTATTATAACAATTAGTATCTTGGTATTTATCCATGAGTTTGGACATTATGCGGTTGCTAGATATTTTAATGTAAAAGTTGAGGAGTTCTCGATAGGCTTCGGTAAAAAACTAATAGGTATTACCGATAAAAAAGGAGTTAGGTGGAAGATTTGCCTTGTACCGCTCGGCGGCTACGTCAAGATTTACGGCTATGATCGTACTCTTATGGCTAACGCTAAAGAAGTTAATGAAAAAGTAGCTTTTTATGCTAAATCTTGTTTAGAACGTTTTTTAATAGTTGCAGCAGGTCCACTCATTAATTATTTACTTGCCATAATAATATTTGCAGGTTTTTATTGTTACTTTGGAAAAACAGAGATTCCTCCTATAATAGGTGATGTAGTAGCTTCATCACCGGCAGAGAGAGCAGACTTAAGAGAAGGAGATAAAATTGTTAAGGTTAACGATAAACCTGTTAAAGATTTCGGGGACGTGCAGAAAGAAATATTAATTAACGGCTTTAGTTCTTCTACTTTAACTATAGAAAGAAAAAATGAAGAATTTACCGTTAATATAATGCCCCAAGAAATAATTATATCGCCTCCCGAAGAAAAGAAGGTTAAGAAAACTCTCCGCATCGGTATTGTAGCTAAAAATGAACCTATTTATACTAAAATAGGAATTTTAATAGGATTTTGGGAAGCTATTAATACTACTATAGATATGTCCGCTTTAACTCTAAAAGCAATATCACAAATGATTGTAGGAAAACGTTCATTCGATGAGATAGGAGGGCCGGTAGCTATTGCTAAAGAGTCAGGGAAATCTATAGCTCAAGGAGCCCAAATGTATCTATTATTTATAGCAATGCTTTCCGTTAATTTAGGGTTACTTAACTTACTACCCATACCGGTTCTTGACGGTGGACATTTGATATTTATACTCTATGAAGCAATTACCGGTAGATTACCGAATCCTAAAACTAAAAATATTTTGTTACAATTAGGAGCGGCAATAATAATTTTTCTTATTATAATCTCTGTTTCCAACGATATACAAAATTTATTTTCTTAAATAATAGATTTACTTGCTCTGACTAATATTATCCACTATAGTGGAGTACATTAATTATGTTTGAATGCATTAGTGTAGGAGAACTTTATGTCATTCCCGCGAAAGCGGGAATCCAAAAAAATAACCTTAATATTAGTACAAATAATTACATAGTTGGTAAAATAACCATATAAAAACAAGTTTTTTATATGGTTTTACTAGATTCCCACTTTCGCGGGAATGACATACAATGTTTTTCAAACTAATATAACAATTTACCTATATTAATACATATATAACGTAAAGAAATTTAAATTAAATCTTAAAAGAAGGTTTTAAGTGAAAATCAGATCAATTAGTAAGTTAACAATTTTATTATTAACGATTTTTTATTATCATATTTCATTAGCCGACACTGTAATTCGTAAAATAACTATCGAAGGTAACCACAGGGTTGAGCGTTCTACTATTGAGAGCTATTTAAAGCTTAAAGTAGGAGAAACTTACAATAATTCTAAAGAAGATGAGGCAATAAAACGTTTATATGCCACCTCACTTTTTAGAAATATAAATATGTATATAACAAATGAGGGTAATTTAATAGTTAACGTTACGGAAACGCCTTTTATAAGTAGCGTAGTATTTAGCGGTAATTCTAAAATCAAAACTAATATGCTTGCTAAAGAAATTTATACAATGTCGGGTGAATCTCTTAGCCAAGCTAAAATCGAATTAGACGTAAAGAAAATATTAGAAATTTATAAACGTAGCGGACGTTTTGCTACTACGGTAACACCTAAAATTGAGAATTTAGAAAACAACAGAGTTAAGGTTATTTTTGATATCGCAGAAGGACCAAAAACCGGTATTAAATATATTTATTTTAGCGGTAATGAAAATTATAGTGATTCAGAACTTAAATCTATTGTTTTAACTAAAGAATCTCGTTGGTTTCGTTTTTTAGAAAGTAACGATACTTACGATCCTGATAGGATGGAGTATGATAAAGAATTACTAAGAGAATTTTATCAATCTGTCGGTTTTGCAGATTTTAGAGTAATTTCGGCATCGGCAGAACTCAATAATACTAAAGAATATTTCACCCTTACATATTCCATTGAAGAAGGAGAGAAATATAGTTTCGGTAATGTTACAATAGATAACAAATTAACTAATATAGATATAACTCCACTTAATAAAATTGTTAATATTAAGCAAGGCAAGGTTTTCAATATGAAAACGGTTGATGATATAGCTGAAAAAATCGGAGAATATTTTACGGATTCCGGTTATCCTGCGGTAAATGTTTATCCGGATATAATGAAAAATGCTAATCATACTGCAGATATTAAATTTATTATTGAGAAAGCCGATAAGGTTTATATTAATAAAATTAATATTATTAATAACCTTAAAACTGAAGACCATGTTATAAGAAGAGAATTTAAAACAGAGGAAGGTGATATAATTAACCGTTCATATATTGAAAAAGGTGAGCGTAATCTTAGAAATTTAGATTATTTTGAGAAAGTAGCAATTAGCTTAGCTCCAACTAAAGCTAAAGATAAGTATGACGTTAATGTTGAAGTTGATGAAAAATCTACTTCCTCTATAGGTTTTGATTTAGGATATAATACTGCCGGCGGTTTATTTGGTCGTTTTTCTTTCTTAGAGCGTAATTTAGTCGGTACCGGTAAACTGCTTAATGCCGGTGTACAAGTAAGTAAAAACAGTACAAGCTATTACGGCGGTATTACCGAACCGCATTTTTTAGATCGCGATTTATCACTTAGTGTAAACGCATTTAGAAACTATACCGGACGCGGTGCTAGTGTATTAAATACAACTGATCAAAGCTATAAGTTACACTCTATAGGAGTCAAAACCTCTCTCGGTTATGAAATTAAAGAGGATTTAGGTCACGAAATAGATTATTTAATCAAACGTGATATTTTAAGTGCACCAACTCCGTCAACCTCAATATTCTTAAAGGAGCAAATGGGAAGATTCATTACTTCCGCTATAGGACATACTATTACTTATGATCAGACCGATAACAAAATTGTTCCAAAGAACGGTTATTTAGTAAGCGGTACACAAGAATTTGCCGGCGTTGGAGGTGATAACAAATATATAAAACATGAAGTTGACGGTAAATATTATAAATCTTTCATACATAATAAGCTTACTTTAAAAGTATCTGCTTCCGGCGGTGATATTGCAGGGCTTGGAGGAAAAATCGTTAGAATTTCAGATCGTTTTAATTTAGGTGATTATAGTTTAAGAGGCTTTGCAAGCGGCGGTGTCGGACCTCGTGAAAAGAACACTAATGAGGGACTTGGCGGTGAGAGATATTATACATTCTCAACAGAGCTTAATTTCCCGACTCCTGTTCCTGAAGAGTTTAATTTAACGGGAGCAGTCTTTATGGATTTAGGAAGCGTATGGGGCGTGGGTTTAAACAAAAAGCGCTATGAAACTCCAAACGGTTTTTATAATGATAAATCGCTTAGAGCTTCCGTTGGTTTCGGCTTTATGTGGGTAACGCGTTTTGCTCCGATCAGAATGGACTGGGGATTTCCGGTAAAGAAGAAAAAATATGATGATACGCAGCATTTCCATTTAAGATTTGCGACGCATCTTTAAAAATGCCGTGATTATAAACATTGTTGTATGGCCTCTATATGTCATTCTAGCTAAAAGCGGGAATCTAGAAATCTTTTATTGTCATACCGCGACTTGATCGCGGTATCTTAGGACGCAGTCTGTGGTACAAGACACCCCGTGGCTTGACCACGGGGTGACAACAAAAAAGCCTGGATTCCCGCTTTTAGCTAGAATGACATATTAACCACGTATACCGAAATACAACATTAAGTTACAATTTCTTCAGCATAATATAATGATATTTCAGCCGATGTAGCTCAGCGGGTAGAGCGGCGCATTCGTAATGCGTAGGTCTGGGGTTCAAATCCCCACATTGGCACCACTTTCTAAATGCGAATTTAGGATAAAATATCCTAAGTTCTGTGGAGATTTCTAAAAAGATTTAATTTTGACTCTTTATTTGCTGCAAATTATAAGATTTTTTTGAAATAGGGTTCACTATTCCAACAAAAATCTTATTAATTTTCGCTAAAAAATAGCTCAAAATAGCAAATCAATTAGAAATTTTCACAGAACCTAAGCTTGAGATTGGTTTAGATTCTATGTACTTTTGATAAATGATTATTGGCATTCCATAATAGAGTTCTTTCCAAGCTCTACTAAAACTTGTGTAATTTACTACCCCATAAAAAGCTGTAGAAATTGAGATTTGAAACAGTTATTATATTGGCATTGCCTAAAAAGAATTGCTTGGGATAGCCTAATGCTTCAATGTCATTCCCGCGTAGGCGGGAATGACATTAAGGTCTTTTTAAGAGTTGTGTAAAACAAAACCACCTTTTTTAGGCAATTCCATTATATTGTATAAAGAATTATAAGTTTTTGCTAAAAAATAATATATACTTAACTTTATATAAAAGGTGAAAACCATCTTTCGCCTTTTATATTCAACTTTTTAAGCCAAATAATAGATTATGTAATAATTCGCTATTCGTGTTAATTAACTATTATCTTTTTTCTTGGAGGAATATAGATTGTTTCATCTTCAGCATGTGAAATCTTTTCTAAAAGTCCGATAAAACGGTCTTTATTAGGTACTAGCTTTACTATCGCCCACCCCTCTTCTATTGATTTCTTTATGCGTTCTATATCAGACTTATGCTCTGAAAAAGATATAACTTTTTGTGCTGGATTTTGCATATTGATAAATCAATTATAGTTAATAAATATTAATATTATAGTAAATATTTTTTAATAAATCAATTATATATTTATTATTTGCTAAATATAAATAAAATGATTACCATATATTAGGTCTTGTCTACTTATATCCTAATAAATGGTTTAATTAAAAATTAAAAGTTGTACAACAATTTTTTATTTTAAACACGTATTTTTATATCACTTATTAACTTTATTTTAAAAAAACATTTGAAAAAATCTTATATGACAACAATAATTTATAATATGGTTAGGTTCTGTATACAAAATTTAATTTAAACTGTATAATTTAATTATGTCAAACGATAATTTACAAGTTCCTTCTACTCTATCCAAAAAGCAATTATTTGCTTTCTTCGATATGGTTGTCGGGATGTTTATGTCGGTACGGACTGTTGAAAAAGTGATAAGAAGGAGCGGAATGCAGTTAAGTTAAGAAATAAGATGTATTTTTATGCTTAAATAAAGGTATAAAGATGCATGGTTATAAAGCTGATCAAGATGTAATGAGTGGTAGTATTAGCTTAAGGCAAATGATACCCAATGATCATTTATTAGTAAGGATTCATGAAAATAAAGCATTAGATTTTTCTTTTATCTATGGAATAACCAAAAAATATTATTGTGCTAACAACGGACGTCCATTAATTGATCCTGTATTATTTTTCAGGATGAAAATAATATCTTACTTATATGGTATAAGGTCAAATAGAAGATTATGTAAAGAAATTCATCTGAATGTAGCATATAGATGGTTTTGTGATTTAGGTTTGGATGATAAGGTACCCGATCATTCATCATTAAGTAGAATAAGAGATAGATATGGAGTAGAGCTATTTCAACAGATATTTGAAAGCTTAATTAAGCGATGGTATAAATTAGGTATTTTAAAAGGAGAAACCATTATTTCAGATGCATCTTTAGTTGAAGCGTATGCATCTATAGATAGTATGATATTAAGAAATGATAAAGATGATACACAAAAACGAGAATTAAAAATATATGAACGTCGTTATCATGATTTTAGAGAAGGGAAAAAAGTAAGAAAAATATCTAACCAACCTCATGTAAGCAAAACAGATCCTAATTGTAGTCTTGTATCAAGAACTAGTGGCTATAAAAAGCTATGTTATAAAACACATTACTCGATTGATAGCGGTACGCGTATTATAGTAGATTGTTATGTAAGTACAGGATCACAACATGAGTGTGTTATACTGCCAAATAGGGTTTGTTATATATTAAATAATTTTTCTTTTAAAATAAAAGAATGGATAGCAAATAAAGGTTACGGTAGAGGTCCAACTTATAGATACTTTCAGTTGCTAGGAATTACTACTTATATACCTTTACACGTAGACAATCTTGGTGAAGGAAAAATAAGTAGAGGTGAATTTAAATATGACAGAAAGAACGATAGGTATAAATGTCCTGAAGGACATTACCTTTATCCTTATACAAAATTAGATAAAAACGAATAAAGCGTTATCGTATTACGGGTGGACATTGTAAAAATTGTCTATTAAGACAACGTTGTATTTCTGATAATTATAGTAATAGAGCAAGATTTATATACCGTAATCCTTATCAGGATGAAATAGATGAAGTAAAAGCAAGACAGAACAGCATTGATTTTAAGCAAAAACTAATTGAGAGCAAATGGAAAATAGAAGGCATCTTTGCTGAAGCTAAAGATAATCATGGCTTACGAAGAGCACAATTTAGAAGTATACAAAAAACACAGATTCAAGTCTTCATGATTGCAATAGTGCAAAATTTCAAACGGATACTTAAAATTATTTTTTGGTTTTTTATCTATTGCTACTAAAAATAAAAAATATTTGCAACCTTGATGACTTTTTCAACAGTCCGGGTACTTGATATTCAAATTGTCGCTAGCTCATTATCTGTAAGAGCGCAGGCCTCTTGCTGCTTCAAGTGACGAGCTTTCTTGGGTGTAAACATCGTACTTAATAGCTGAATTTATCATTATTCCTATTACAGGCTTTTTAGCAAGATTACTTTCTACTAGAATTTCTTATTTTATTGCAGCTCTAGGATTTACGGTTATGAGCGTATTATGTTCGCTTGCAACTAAATATTGAATCAATGATTATCTTTAGAGCATTACAAGGATTTTTTGGCGGTGCGATGATACCGACGGTCTTTAGTACTGTTTTTATAATTTTTCCGGCATCGCAACGTCCTACCGTTACTATTTTAATTGGACTTGTCGTAACTGTTGCACCTACTTTAGGACCTACGCTCGGTGGATATATTACGGAAATTTTGTCATGGCATTTTATGTTTTTTTAAATATTATCCTAGGAATTTTTGTTTGCAGCGTCGTTTTTTTATACGGGGATTTTGATAAACCAAATTATAAATTACTCAAAAATTTTGATTTTCTCGGTATATTATTAATGGCTTTAACGCTCGGCTTATTACAGTATGTTTTAGAAGCAGGAAATAAAAAAGGTTGGCTTGAGGATAATTTAATATTATTTTTAAGTATTGCAGTAGCTTTAGGCTTTATTTTATTAATCATTAGAGAACTAACCTTTATGAATCCAATTTTAGATTTAAAAACATTTCTTTATAAAGACTTTACTTTTGGTTGCCTTTATTCGTTCGTGATGAGTATAGGATTGTACGGGGCAGTATATATATTACCGCTATTTCTCTTTACCATTGCCGGATATGATACATTACAAATCGGGGCTACTATGATGGTGAGACGGGCGGAGCACAATTTTTATCTGCAACCGGTTAGCCGGCAGGATGCTAGGGCTAGGGGTAGATTTACGCCTGATGCTTATTATAGGGCTTGGAGGGTTCGCTCTTGGATGTCATTTGAATAGTTTTCTAACGCCTGATTCTAAATTTGCTGCATTTGTGCTTCCTCAATTTGTTAGAGGTCTTTCCTTAATGTTTTGTTTTATACCGACTAATAATATAGCTCTTGGCAATATGCCAAAAGAAAGAGTAGGCAACGCTAGCGGGCTTTATAATCTTACCCGTAATCTAGGAGGAGCAGTAGGGCTTGCAATAATCAGCACTATACTTACTAATGATACTAAAACCTTTATGCAATATTTATCGGAAAATATCTCGTCTACTTCTATAATGGCATTAGAGCAGCTAGATTCTTACACTGAATTATTAAGCGGAAAAGTTCTTAATCCTGAAAAAGCATCATATTTGTTATAGCAAACAAATTAAATAATGATGCTTTTGTAATTGCAATAAATAATATATTTAATATGATAGGGCTGTTATTTGTATTTATAATGCTGCTTATACCTTTTACTTCAAATATCAAATTAACCGGAAATGTTAATGCCCACTAAAATTAAATTTATATTATATTTTCCTTGGTTATTATTAGAAATATGGAAATCGGCTTTCTCGGTTATCAAAATAATTTGGCAAAGAAAAATAAAAATAGAACCGGTTTTTGAATGGATTGATGCAGAAGGACTAGAAGAAATGGGTGAAATAGTATATGGTAACTCGATTACGTTAACACCTGGTACAGTAACACTTGATATAAATAATAATATGTTATTAGTGCATGCACTCAATAAATCATCGATTGCCAACCTACAAAGAGGTATAATGATTAAAAAAATTAAGCAGATATTAAAAGCAACTTGAAATAGAAAATGATATCAGATATAAACGCTCTAAAGTATAAAAAAGTTTTGCTTAAAGTTTCAGGGGAAGCTTTAATGGGAGACAAGCAATTTGGGCATGAATATGACGTAATCAAAAAGATTACCGGCGATATTAAAGAAGTTATCGATTTAGGAGTAGAAGTCGCTATTGTAGTCGGCGGCGGAAATATCTACCGCGGAATTAATGCAGCACTCGTTGGTATGGATCGTGCTTCAGCGGATTATATAGGTATGCTTGCAACGGTGATTAATGCCTTAACTTTACAAAACGTTATGGAAAGCCTCAATATCTATACAAGAGTTCTATCGGCTATTCCTATGATGAGCGTGTGCGAGCCTTATATTCGCCGCAAAGCTAAAAGACATATGGAAAAAAAACGAGTAGTAATTTTTGCCGGCGGCACGGGTAATCCGTTTTGTACAACCGACAGTGCCGCAGTACTTCGTGCAATCGAAATGAATTGCGATATTTTATTAAAGGCAACTCAGGTTGACGGCGTATATGATTCCGACCCTAAAAAAAATCCGAATGCTAAAAAATATTTCACTATTAGCTATAAAGATGTTATAACTAACAACCTGCAAGTCATGGACACGGCAGCTATAGCAGTAGCACAAGAAAATAAATTACCTATAAGGGTATTCTCGATAAAAGAACAAGGAAATTTTGCCAAAGTAATACAAGATAAAGGCGAATATACGACAATTAAGGAATAATATATGGACACAGAAACGTTAAAGAAAAATTTACAAGAAAAGATGGAGAAAGCTCTAAAAGTTTTAGATCATGAGCTTAAAGGGCTACGTACAGGTAGGGCTTCGGTTAATTTACTCGACAGTGTAACCGTAGAAGCTTACGGGAGTAAAATGCCGCTTTCACAAGTTGCTTCCCTATCCACCCCTGATGCACGAACAATTAACGTGCAGGTTTGGGATAAATCTATGGTATCATCGATAGAGAAAGGAATTACGATAGCAAATCTTGGCTTAACTCCGGCAACGGACGGTCAACTAATCAGACTGCCGATACCGGCTTTAACTGAAGAAAGACGTAAAGAACTTGTAAAACTTGCTCATAAATACGGTGAGGATACTAAAATTTCATTACGTAATATTAGAAGAGACGGCAACGAAGAACTTAAAAAGCTAGAAAAGGACAATATTATTGCAAAAGATGAGCATCATAGCTTATCTGAACACGTACAAAAACTAACCGATGATTATAGTAACAAAGTTGACTCGGCAATAAAACAAAAAGAACAAGAAATAATGACTGTTTGATATTCGGTGTCATACTGTGGCTTGACCACGGTATCCATAATTTTAGTATTTTTAACTGGATCCCGCTACAAGCTCGCGGGATGACAAGAGTGGAATCGATCCACGCAACAATGTCTCACGGGAATGACATCAGGCTATACCACTCAAAATAATAAAACTATGATTACAAAAGAAGAAGCACAAAAAATAGCAAAATTAGCTAGATTAAAATTTGAAGAAGATACCGTAGAAAAATTTTCTACTCAGCTTAGCTCTATAATGGATATGATCGATATTTTAAATGAAATAGATTGCAAAGATATAGAGCCCTTAACTTCGGTTTCTAATATGAATGCTAGAATGCGAGAGGATGAAGTTACAAGTTCTGATTTATCAAATAATTTATTTGATAATGTAAGCGGAAATAGCGCTCAGCTTGCTAAAGAAGTAAAATATTTTATCACTCCAAAGGTTGTTGAATAATTATGACGGAACTAAACAAATTAACAGTAGCAGATAGTATAAAAGGTCTAAAAAATAAAGATTTCACAAGTACAGAATTAGTTAATGCACATATTAAACAAATAGAGAAGCATAAAAACCTAAATGCTTATGTTACCGAAACTTTTGATCTTGCCTTAAAGGGGGCTCAAATTGCCGATCAAAATTATGCTCAAAATAAAGCAAGAACACTTGAGGGTATCCCGTTTGCCGCTAAAGATCTTTTCTGTACGAAAGGAATTAGAACTACGGCATGTTCTAATATACTGAAAAATTTTATACCTAATTATGAATCAAGCGTTACACAAAATATTTTTGATAAGGGCGGTGTGATGCTCGGCAAAACTAATATGGACGAATTTGCGATGGGTTCGGCAAATATTACTAGTTGTTTTGGAAATGTAATTAGCCCTTGGAAAGCGAATAACGACAATAGTGATCTAGTACCAGGCGGTTCTTCCGGAGGATCGGCTGCGTCAGTTAGCGGTTTTATGGCATCTGCTGCTCTTGGTAGCGATACGGGCGGCTCGGTACGTCAACCGGCAAGTTTTACGGGTTTAGTCGGGTTTAAACCGACATACGGACGTTGCTCAAGATACGGAATGGTATCGTTTGCTAGCTCTCTTGATCAAGCAGGAATATTTACTAGAAGCGTTTTAGATAGTGCTATTATGCTTGAAGCAATGATGGGATTTGATGAAAAAGATTCTACTTCGATCAAAGCAGAAGTTCCACAATTACAATCTGCTATCGGAAGTTCGGTAAAAAATATGAAGATAGGCTTACCTCTTAGCCTTGGTGAAGGCGGTATTATTGAACCTAATATTATGAAAATGTGGCAGGATACCATAGTGCTACTTAAAAATGCCGGTGCTGAAATAGTTGATATTACTTTGCCACATGCTAAATACGGCGTTGCCGTTTATTACGTAATAGCACCGGCTGAAGCTTCTTCAAATTTATCTAGATATGACGGCGTTAGATACGGTCTTCGGGTAGAACGTGAAAATATGACGCTTGACGAAATGTATGCAATGACTAGATCAGCCGGATTTGGGGAGGAAGTAAAACGTCGTATTATGATTGGAACATATGTACTTTCATCTAGTTGTATGGATGCATATTATTTAAAAGCTCAAAAAGTACGTCGTTTAGTTGCAAACGACTTTAATAATGCTTTCGCAAAAGTTGACGCCATTTTATTACCGGCGGCCCCGTCTGAAGCATTTAAGATCGGTGAAAAACAAAATGATCCGACTATTATGTATTTAAACGATTTATTTACTATTCCTGCAAGTTTAGCCGGTTTACCTTGTGTATCGGTGCCTGCCGGATTATCGACACGAGGTTTACCTCTTGGAATGCAGATTATCGGTAAACAATTAGATGAATATAATGTTTTGAAAGTAGCATCGACAATTGAGTCAGGTGTTAAACATATTAAATTTGAGCCAAAGGGGTTTTAATTATGGCATATATTGAAGGTAATACGGGGAAATGGGAATATGTAATAGGGCTTGAAATTCATGCTCAAATCTCCTCAAAATCTAAGCTTTTTTCAGGAACTAGTACTACATTTGCAGCAATGCCAAATTCGCAGGTTTCTTATGTTGATGCAGCAATGCCCGGGATGTTACCGGTATTAAATAAGCACTGTGTACACCAAGCAATTAAAACAGGACTTGGACTTAAAGCACGGATAAATAAATATTTGGTATTTGATCGTAAAAATTATTTTTATGCCGATCTACCGCAAGGTTACCAAATTTCGCAATTTTACTATCCTATAGTACAAAACGGGACTATGGAAATACCGACTAGTACCGGTGATCTTAAAACTATTCGTATTAACCGTTTGCATTTAGAGCAAGATGCAGGTAAATCTATGCATGATCAATCTCCGCATTATAGCTTTATCGATTTAAATCGTGCCGGCATTGGGCTTATGGAAATTGTGACCGAACCTGATATATCATCACCGGAAGAAGCGGCTGAATTTGTTAAAAAACTGAGAAGTTTGCTACGTTATATCGGTAGCTGTGACGGCGATATGGAAAAAGGATCAATGCGTTGTGATGCTAATATATCAGTAAGACGTAGCGGTGAACCACTCGGCATAAGATGCGAAATTAAAAATATTAACTCAATTCGTAACATCATTAAAGCAATAGAATTTGAAGCTAAAAGACAAGTAGATTTAATTGAGAGCGGTGGAATCGTAATTCAGGAAACACGTTTATTTAATGCCGATAGCGGCGAAACAAGAACTATGCGTTTAAAAGAAGAAGCACTTGATTATAGATATTTTCCTGATCCTGATTTATTACCGCTTGTTATTTCTGATGAGTTAATAAACGAGCTAAAAGCAAACTTACCTGAGCTACCTGATCAAAAGATTGAGAAATATACGAAAGAATTTGGCTTAAGTAAATATGATGCCGAAGTAATCGTAGCCGATGAATCGGTTGCCGAGTATTTTGAGAAAGCAGCAAATGAGTGTAACCCTAAAATGCTTACTAATTGGCTAACCAGTGAGTTGTTCGGACAATTAAATAAAGCATCGATAGGAATCAGTGAATGCAAAATTACTCCCAGTAACTTTGCACAACTAATAAAATTAATAGAAAATGATACTATTTCCGGTAAAATTGCAAAAACAGTTTTTGCAATTATGTTTGAAACCGGTAAAGCACCTGATAAAATAGTAGAGGAAAAAGGACTTGTACAAGTTTCGGATAATAACGTGCTAAACACGGTAACTGACGAGGTAATAGCTGAAAATCCTGAATCTGTAGAGGGTTATAGAAGCGGTAAGGATAAATTATTCGGTTTTTTTGTAGGGCAGGTAATGAAAAAAACCGGCGGCAAGGCTAATCCGATACTTGTGAATCAGCTTTTAAAGGAAAAATTGGGTTCTTGATATTTTCTATACCAAATGTCATACCGCGACTTGATCGCGGTATGACACAGGACATGCTCAAACTTAAAACATTATTTTTATGAAATTTCTGAAAATATTTTTACTATCTTTCTTACTAGTTTCTTGTGAAAAAAAAGAAACGGAAAAAACTTTAATAGTCGGTACTGCCGCAGATAATCCTCCTTATGAATTCATCCAAGACGGAGAGATTGTCGGGATTGATATTGATATTATCAAAGCAATAAGCGAACATCTAAATAAAAAAGTTATCATAAAAAACTTCGACTTTAACGGTTTACTTGCAGCTTTGGTTAGCGAAAATATTGATGTTGCGGTGGCGGCGCTTTCCGTAACACCGGAGCGTGCCGAATATATCAGCTTTTCCGATAATTACGCTACTGCAAGATTCGCCATAATATATAGAACAGGCGATAATATACAAGGTAGCAAAGATCTAGAGAATAAAATAGTAGGAGTACAACTTGGCAGTGTTTTAGAAAAAAAAGCACAAGATCTATCACAGACGATGAATATTAAAGTTCATTCTTTAGCAAATCATTTAATGTTAGTTGAAGAATTAAAAGCCAGAGTCATAGATGCTATTATCTCCGAAGAATTTCAGGGCGTAAAATTAAAAGAAAATAATTCAAATTTAGAAAGCAGTACTTTAGAAGAATTTTCATCCGATGTTGCTATAGGTATGTCTAAAAACTCAGGACTAATTAATGAAATTAATGAGGCAATCGATTCATTAAAAAAAGACGGAACCATTAACAAAATTATGAAAAAATGGCTGGGACAGTAACAGAAAGTCAATTTAAAGATGCTATGAGCCGCTTCCCTCATGGGGTGACTATTATAACAACAAATTGCAACAACGAACTTTTTGGCTTTACTGCTAGTGCTTTTACTTCCGTATCTTTAAGACCGCCGTTAATATTATTTTGCCTTAATAAAAACTCTTTTAGCATAAACAGTTTTCAAAAAAGTAATAAGTTTGCAGTTAGTATTTTAGCAAAAAATCAAATTGATATCTTAAAGCATTTTGCTAAATCACAACCTAATAAATTTACAAAAATTGATTATAAGCTTGGTAATAAAACCGATTGTCCTTTAATAAATGGTGCAACTTGTCATATAGAATGTAATAAATATGCTTCTTATGATGCCGGTGATCATGTTATATTTATCGGTGAAGTAATAAATACCGCTATTAAAAACAATCTAAAACCTCTATTATATTTTCATAAATCCTATACAAATTTACAATAAAGCAAATATGATAAATATCGGTCTTAGCGGTTCTACCGGTAAAATGGGAAGAACTATTGCTGAAAGAATAGACGAATTTGAAAATTGCAAAATTTCGGCAAAATTTAGTAGTACTAATAGTCTGTATGATTTAGACAATTTTTGTAAAAATTCTGATGTGATCATCGATTTTTCTACCCCTGAAATATTAGAAAAATTAGTTAATGATGCATTAAAACACAATACAAAATTAGTGATCGGAACGACAGGTCTTCAGCCTAAACATTTTAAGCTTTTAGAAAAAGCAGCTCAAACTTTACCTATTTTATATTCCGCAAATATGAGTATAGGGGCTAATTTGCTCAGCTATCTAGCTAAAGCAGCAACAAAAATACTAGATGATTACGATGTTGAAATTTTAGAAATACATCACCGTAATAAAAAAGATGCACCCTCAGGTACTGCTATTATGCTTGCTGAAACAATTGCAAGCGAAAAAGGTTTAGATATAATATTTAATCGCGGTAACAGACCAAGAAAAAAAGAGGAAATAGGTATTTCCTCACTGCGTGGTGGGAATGTTCACGGTATACATGAAATATCTTTTTTAGATGACAATGAAATAATCACTTTAAAACATGAAGCTCTGAATAACAATTCTTTGGCTGACGGAGCAATTAAAGCTGCTATTTGGCTACAAGATAAACCTTCTGCTTTATATTCAATGCAAGATATTTATAAAATTTATTAATTATAGCTTGCAAAAACACCTTTAAAAGACTATATTTTATTATGTAAATACATAGTAGGTTACTTATGATCGATTATACAAAAACTTTAACTGCCACCTCAAAAAATAAAACTTTTGATGAAGGCTTAAGAAAATACATGCTTAAAGTATATAATTATATGGCTTTAGCACTTTTACTAACCGGCGTAGCAGCCGTAACGACTATATCAGTTGAGCCTATTTATAATTTAATGTTTCAAACCGGCTTCGGCACTATTATAATGTTTGCTCCGCTCGGTATTGCTTTATATTTCTTTATGGGCTTCGGACGCATGAATCTGCAAACGGCACAAATATTATTTTGGGTTTATGCCGCTTTAACCGGTATGTCGCTTGCATATTTAGCTCTTATTTATACCGGTGCATCAATAGCACGCACTTTCTTTATTTGTTCCTCTGTTTTTGGAGCAATGAGCTTATACGGTTATAGTACAAGTAGAGATTTGACATCTATGGGGTCATTTTTTGCAATGGGTCTTATAGGTCTTATAATCGCCTCGCTAGTTAACCTATTTCTCAAAAGTTCAGCTCTCTCTTTTGCTACTTCTCTTATTGGAATAGTAGTATTTATGGGGTTAATTGCTTGGGATACTCAAAAGATTAAGTCTATGTATTACATGGCAGGAAACGATGAAGTAGGACAAAAGCTTTCTATTATGGCAGCCTTTACTTTATATTTAGATTTTATCAACCTTTTCCTATATTTAATGAGATTTTTAGGCAATAGAAGAGATTAAGAAAATCTTTATACTTTTCTATGTCTATACGGACAAATAATTTAACCTCGATGATCACCAATAGCGAATTATTACATAATCCGCTATTTGCGTTTGGTGACTATTCTGCATTAAGTATAGTAGTATCTATCTATATATACTGCTAAATCTCTTATCATGAGAGTCCATAATCTGCATTCATATAGCCACATTATCTCCTGGCTTTGCTCTTTCATAATTTGACATTGCATTCTCAAATTGCTCTGAACTAGCTCCAAGTAAATAATATTTATTTATTAATTATTGCAAATAATTTTTTAAAACTGTTTTGGACATTGCCTAAAAAGAATTGCTTTGTATGATAGGCTTAAATGCTTCGATGCCATGATGATGTCTAGATTCGCAGCTTTGAGTGTTCTTGTCGCATGGATCGAAAAAAACACTCTTTATGTCATTCCCGCGGAAGCGGGAATCCAGTCACTAAAAAGTATAAACACACTAAATTTTTAAAATTAAAAGCTTATATAATTTCGCTTTTTTCTGGATTCCCGCTTCCGCGGGAATGACATCGAATCGCTATACCGAGGCCATGCAACAATGCCAAGCTTGTAGCGAGATCCATATAAATATTTGTTTTACTGGATACCGGGAGGGGCCACACGGTATGACATCGGAGCGTTTTTCAAGAGCCTAGCAACAACTATAAATTCTTATTCTTTCTCTGCATTTTTTCTAGCAGACGGTGAGAGCATAATGCTTAGCTCTTTTAGAGCTTTATCTTCTACATAGCTTGGGGCGTTCATAAGTAAATCTTCCGCTTGTTGGTTTAAAGGAAATGCAATTATTTCTCTTATATTTGTAGCTTCTGCAAGCAGCATAACAATTCGGTCAATTCCTGGAGCCATTCCGCCATGTGGTGGAGCACCAAACTTAAACGCTCTAATCATACCGCCAAATCTCTTATCAACTTCCTCCTCACTATAACCTGCTATGGAAAATGCTTTATACATAATTTCCGGCTTGTGGTTTCTAATAGCACCGCTGGAAAGTTCAATACCGTTACACACAATATCATACTGGTATGCGGTCAGCTCTAACAACTCTTCGGTTGTTTTAGCATTTTCTAAAGCATCTAAACCGCCTTGCGGCATAGAAAACGGATTATGGCTAAAATCAATTTTACCTGTTTCTTCATTTAATTCATAGAATGGAAAATCAGTAATCCAGCAGAATTTAAAGCAATCTTTTTCAAGTAAATCAAGCTCATCGCTAAGTCTTATTCTAACCTTACCGGCAAGTTTGGCAGCTTTTTCTTTTTTATCGCTAGCAAAAAATACGGCATCACCGTTACTTATATTGGCAGTAGCCTTTAGGCTCTCTAATTGCTGCGGGCTTAAGAATTTTGCTACCGGTCCTTTTGCTTTACCGCTTTCACTAAATTGGATATAGCCAAGTCCTCCTGCTCCTTCGGATATCGCAAACTCTATCATTGTATCGAAGAAACTACGAGGTTGTGCTGCTGCTTTAGGTGCAGGAATTGCACGAACGACACTACCTTTTTTGATATTTTCTCTAAAAATTGTAAAATCGGAATCTCTAAATATTTCCGTTACGTCAGCAATTATAACAGGGTTACGCAAATCAGGCTTATCAGAGCCGTATTTTAGCATAGATTCATTATATGGGATACGGATAAAAGGGGTCTCTGATACTTTCTTGTCTGTAAATTTAGTGAATAAATTATGCATCACAGGCTCAATAGTACTAAATATGTCTTCCTGTGTAACAAAAGACATTTCTACGTCTAGCTGATAAAACTCACCAGGGGATCTATCGGCTCTTGCATCTTCATCCCGAAAACAAGGAGCAATTTGGAAATAACGATCAAACCCCGAAACCATGAAAAGCTGCTTGAATTGCTGAGGTGCTTGCGGTAGTGCATAAAACTTACCGGGATGCATTCTACTAGGCACTAAGAAATCCCTAGCTCCCTCAGGTGAGCTTGCCGTTAGGATCGGCGTTTGAAATTCAGTAAAACCTCTTGCCGTCATCAAATGACGAATATGAGAAATAATTTGCGAGCGGAGTATTATATTATTATGTAATTTCTCACGTCTAAGATCTAAAAAGCGATGTTTAAGCCTCGAATCTTCCGGAGCGTCTTTTTCGGTATTAATAACAAAAGGTAGAGTAGCTGCTGCTGATTCAACAATAAATTCTCCGGCTAATATTTCAATATGACCAGTCGTAAGCGTATCATTAATAGTATCCCCTGATCTTGCTACAACTTTACCAATAACCGTAATTACCGACTCATAACGCAAACGACTAGCCGTCTCCATAAGCTGGAGGTTTTGATCTGTAAACACGATTTGAGTTATACCGTAATGATCACGTAAATCTATGAAAACTAGATTACCGTGATCTCTTCTTCTATGTACCCAACCTGACAATTTAACTTCTTTTCCTACATCGGATATTTGTAATTCGTTACAATTATGAGTTCTATATTGATGCATTTTTATTTTTTTATTATACGATTTCCCCTATATTATATACATAAAATTGTGGATTTTCGCAAATAAAAACTAAAAATTTATCTTGATAATGTAGGAACATTCTTTTGTTTTGGCAATGATTGGATATGATTTTGTTGTTGAGGTTTTACTTGATTTAACTCACCTTTAATCCATTAATATATTGCTTTCTTAGGGTTTTTATTATCTCCGCAACATTTTCTACTAAATTTATTATTCCTTTAATTAACGGTAATAACTCCTCTTTAATTTTATTTATAGGAATTATTTACTTGTAATTTTTCTTGATTTTCGCTTGATAGATTACCAAATATCTTATTCATTCTTAACTGAAGATCATTTCGTTCAAGATCTTTTTCTCTAAAATGTGATTCAAGTGTTCTATCCACTTCTTTTTGTTCTTCCGGAGTTAAATTCTTATATTTATTAATAAGCTCATCCGCTTCCTTTCGTTGTTCCGGTGAAATATTTTCAGAAATATTTGGCATTTGTTTCTCTTAAAAAGTTAAAACATATTAATTTTGCACATTATATATATTTTTTATAATAGAAATTAACCTTTAAACATAGTCTTAATACCTAAAAAGTCTAAAAAATTTCGTAATTCTTGACGTGCAAGCACATGTGAGCTATTAAATGCTCTATCATATTTTGCAGTTTTTAGATCAAGTAATGTTAAACCTTGCAAAAATAATTCCCTATATATTACACGTTCGCTAAATCCCTCTGCGAGTTTAAAGTTAATTCTTTTAGCAAGTTTAGCTAATACATTTCCTACACGTCGTTTATTTAATGCATCAAGGTTACTTAAACGATTACGAAGTATTATCCAATCTATACTGACTCTATCACGACTAGCACGCTCCATTTTCTGTTCCCAAATCATTTGACTATAGATTGATGGGCTAATAATTTCGTCCTTGCTATCGATTTTTGCTATCACGTCTAAATCTAGAAAGCTATCATTAATCGGTGTAATAATCATATCGGCATAAGAATGAGCAAGCCTTGATAAAGGAGTATGGCTGCCTGGGGTATCAATCACTATATAATCGGCATCCTGATTATTTTTGAGTACCTGCTCAAAACTCTTTGCTTGCTCTTCTACTTCACTTTCCGATATATGAAAATGTTTCGGTACTAATACAGGTTTATCAGGATTTTGTTTATTATATAAATCTCGATTTTTTAAATAATTTGTTAAAGAACTTTGACGTGAATCGGTATCTATACTTACTACCGAAGAATTTTGATAAAGCAGAGCTATTATTAGATGTATAGAACAGGTAGTTTTACCTGCTCCTCCTTTTTCATTACCTATAACAAAAATATAAGGTTTACTGTTCATAATATACTTCTTTTCTTTCAAAAGTAGTATTGCATACTCCCTTTTGAAAGAAGTTTAAAATAGTGGGTATTCGAGATGAAAAGCGGTTCCCATCTCGAATACAAATTTAATTATATTTTATTCTAACTATTCTTCATTTATCAGGAATATATATTCCGAATAAACGAAGAGTAAGTATACTACTAGTAAATGCAAAGTAGTATACGAAGATCAACTTCAAAAAAAGCAAGGAGTTCACAAGACGAGGAACGGAGCGTATACTTAATACGTGAGTACCACAGTACTTGTAGAACGACGTAGCCAATTTTTGAAGTTCATCGAGTATATTCCTTGATGAATTTTTCAAGTAGTCTCACACCGTACCCCACTGCTCCCTTAGGACCAAGCGATGAAGCTTTATTACTATTTGCAACGCCTGCTATATCTAAATGAGCCCAATCTACTCCATCTTTAATGAAACGTTTAATGAAATGTGCAGCCGTGCAGCTTCCGGCAGCTCCCGGTACGTTACCGATATTTGCCATGTCGGCTATGTCGGAGCTAATCATTGCATCGTACTCATCATGAAGCGGCATTCTCCAAAGTTTTTCATTAACTTCTTCCCCCGCTTTTATTAATTTACTCGCTAACTCATCATTATTGGAAAAACAACCGGCATATGTACTACCAAGTGCTACGGTTATTGCTCCTGTTAGAGTTGCAATGTCAATCACACATTTAGGCTTAAATTTTTCTTGTGCATACCAAACAGCATCAGCAAGTACTAAACGCCCTTCTGCATCGGTATTTAAAACTTCTGCAGTTTGCCCTGACATGGTAGTGACCACGTCCCCTGGACGCTGTGCGTTACCGGACGGCATATTTTCTACAAGCCCTACAACACCGACTATATTTACAGGTAATTTTTGACCGGTAACTGCAATCATGCTACCCACAACTGCTGCAGAACCTCCCATATCGTATCTCATTAAATGCATATTACTTGACGGTTTTAAGGAAATACCGCCTGTATCAAAAATCACTCCCTTACCGACCAAAGCAATAGTAGGAGCATCTTTACTGCCGCCTTTATATTCCATAACTACTAACTTTGACTCGTGTTGTGAACCTTGTCCCACACCAAGTAATGCTCCCATACCAAGATTTTTCATCTCACGTTCACCGATAACATCAACATCTACTCCTAGCGGTTCAAGTATATCAACTATTCTTTCGGCATAGACTTGCGGAGTTTTAATATTTGACGGTTCATTACTTATATCTCTTGTAAAAAATACTGCCTCAGCAATTAATTTTTTGACTTCAAATAATTTTGCTGCTTCAGTGTTATTATCGGTAAAAATTTCAATTGATTCTACTGCAAACTTTTCTGCTTCTTTTAAGGTAGTTCTATATTTATCAAATCTGTAAGAAGCAAGAAATGCACCGCTAACAACTAAAGATGCAAATGTTTGAGATGTAAATCTGCTTATTCTATTTATAATTTTTAAGCCGATAGTAGAAATTTTAGCACTAGTTGCATGCTGTAAGATTTTGCCGCCTAACTCTTCGATTTTTGCTTCAGTTAACTTTTCTTCATCCCCAAGCCCTGCTATTATCAAATATTTAATCTCGCCTGATTTAATGAAGGACGGAATAACCTTGATCTGTCCATATTTACCGGTAAATCGTAATTTATCTGCAATAGTTTTAGAAATTAATCCATGATGTTGTTGATCAAGTGCTATTAAATTACTATCAAGTTTTAACTGTTCATCAATAAAAACTACTAAACCTTGATTGTTAAGCGATTCTTCATTGGTAAAATTTACATTAAGCATAACTATTCCTTATATTAACTTATTGATACTCTTCTGCTTTCAAGAATTTAATTTCATTTTATCAAGGATTCGCATCCTCACCTATTCAGTATAGGCTGCGGGTGCTCATCTCTCAAAATAAAATTAAATTCTTGAAAGCAGAAGAGTATGCTTGAGCGATAATTCTATTTATCTTGATAAAACTTTGCAAGTATTATAATTGATTTAAAACAAAATCTCATTAAATACTAGTTGACAAATGTTAACGTTTTTTATATTGTGCTGGCGAATTAGTTAAATTTAAGTAACCATATGCTAATACATGACATCACTTCTTACTTAATTAAACAGAAGTATACAATGATTAAAACATCATGTGAGTTAAACTGTGATATGAATGAGGTTTATAGTCTCACGCCTCACCCGATACGATATACTTACCTTAACTATTTAAAGCTATTATCTCTACCTATATCACTAGCATTTTATGTAACAAAGCTTTGTTTTACAGCTAATCCGGTATGGACGTGGATCGGGGGTAATATTTTGTATAAGAAGATGGATCAAGCAATAGCCAAAAAAATATTACATGGCTTACCTGACGAAATAGAAACAGATCAAAATATACCTAAAATTGTCGAGTATGTATTTAAAAACTATGAAGAAAATCCTACATTAGCACCTCTTATTGAACCTACATTTGTACAAAAATTTTTAGCAAAGGCCGATAAATATATTCCTGTTTTTTCTAAAATAGTAAAATTTTGGAATGCAGGAGGAATTAACTATTCTGATGCAATACAAACAAAACGAGCATTAATTGACGTTATTTATAAACAAATTGTTTCCAAAGCTTATGAAGTAGGTAAAAAAGGAGGAAAACTTGAAATAACGGACGTGAAAGCCCTTTTCCCAAACATAAATTTTGAAGCAAAAGTCAACGCTGAATCAGAAAATCTTCAAATAGATAAGGTAGAAGTAAGTAACAGACCTCTTTCTAATGATCAAAAATATGAAGAAGTTAATACTAACCCATTAATGAACTTAATAATGCTCAAAGCTTTACATGATGGAGTTTGTCAGGAAGTACAAAAAGTCTATATTGAAAATTATCTAGCAGAATACCAGATACATAATCATCAAGAAATACTTAAAAACGCTTATATTGAGGATTATTTAGCAAGATTACAATTATACGGTAATTATAATTATGATAACAATAATACGTATATCTCAGCACAACCCGTCCCTTATTTAGGTCAAAACTACGAGCATTTAACAGCACCGATCCCTTGTTATTAGCTTTAAATATAAAAATACTTTTGTAAATTTGCTATTAGCGATGGCTTTGTTGCATGAATCAATTTTGGCATTGCCTAAAAAGAATTGCTTGGGATAACCTAATGCTTCTATGTCATTCCCGCGTAGGCGGGAATCCAGTAAAACATATAAAAAATTTATTTGTGATATGTTTATTTTATCAAATATGTAATTTTTGTACCAATATTAAGGTTATTTTTTCTAGATTCCCGCCGTTGCTGGAATGACAATAAGGTCTTTTTAAGAGTTGTGTAAAACAAAACCACCTTTTTTAGGCAATGCCTCAATTTTTCAGTTATCGTACTGCGACTTGTGAGCTAGATCCAGCTTAAAATATTAAAATCATTGATATTAAAAGTTGTTTTATGGATTCCTGCTTCCGCAGGAATGACATACTAAACGTTCGTAACATCAGTTTAGGATAAGATTAAAGATCTTATCCTTGTTCAGCATTTATACATTCTCTTCATCAAGCTTTACGGCTGCTTTACGCATTTTGTCCATAAAATAACCGGTTCCGGCAGGTACTAATCGTCCAACTATCACGTTTTCTTTTAGTCCTCGTAACTTATCTACTTTACCGGCAATAGCTGCTTCAGTTAAAACTCTAGTAGTCTCTTGGAATGATGCCGCAGAGATAAACGATCTAGTTTGCAACGAAGCTTTAGTAATACCTTGTAATATTAATTGTGCTTCAGCAGGTTTTAAACCGTTTTTAATAGCTTTGTTATTTATCTCATCGAATTCATGTCTATCTATTTTTTCACCTGCTAATAACGTAGTCCCACCTGAATCTGTAATCTCTACTTTTTGTAACATCTGACGAATAATAACTTCTATGTGCTTATCATCAATCTTTACACCTTGTAGACGATAAACGGCCTGAACCTCTTTAACAATATAATTTGCAAGAACCTCTACACCCATTACTTTTAAAATATCTTGAAGTACCGGATTACCATCAATCAATAAATCACCTTTTTTAACAAAGTCACCTTCGTTAACTACAACATGCTTGCCTTTTGGTACCATATACTCAATAGACATTGTGTCATCAATCGGATGTATGATAATACGTCTTTTAGATTTATAGTCTTTACCGAATTCTACTCTACCGTCAACCTCAGCAATAACTGCATGATCTTTAGGACGTCTTGCTTCTACAAGTTCGGCAACTCTCGGTAAACCACCGGTAATATCTTTAGTAGTGGTTGATTCTTTCGGTATACGTGCAATAATATCACCTACCGATATCTGCACTCCGTCTTCCACGCTTAAAACTGCTCCAACCGGCAAGTAATATCTAGCTTCTAAACCGTTTGATAAGGTTATAACTTCACCTTTAGCATCTAAAAGCTGTATACGCGGACGTAATTCTGCACCGCGTGAATATTGCTTTGATTCAATAATAACTTTACTTGGTATTCCGGTAGCTTCGTCAGTTACATCACGAATAGAAATACCCTCAACCATATCTTTAAATAAAACTTTACCTGACTTCTCCGTGATAATTGGTATAGTATAAGGATCCCACTCCGCTAGTTTTTGAGTTTTCATAACCATATCACCGTCATCAACAAGTAATCTAGCACCGTATGGAATTTTATGACGTGCCTTTTCATTACCGTTATTATCAAGCAATAATAACTCACAATTTCGGCTCATAACAATTTTGCGTTCTTCGGAATTAATAACAACGTTACGGCTTATAATTTTCACTTTTGCATCATAGGAAGCTTCTACGGAAGAAATCTCAGCACCTTTTGTTGCCGCTCCTCCGATATGGAAAGTTCTCATTGTAAGCTGCGTACCCGGTTCACCGATAGATTGAGCAGCAATAACCCCGATTGCTTCACCTTCCGATACTAATGTACCGGTAGCAAGATCCCTACCGTAACATATGCTACATATACCGGTAGTACTTTCACAGGTTAATACGGATTTGATCATAATTCTGTCTAATCCTGCCGACTCAATCTGTTCTAATTTTGCTTCATTAATAAGCTCGCCTGTATTGAGAATTAGATCATTAGTTACCGGATGAAATATATCGATAGCAGCAGTACGACCTAAAATCTTTTCAGCTAAAGGTACTATAACTTCTCCGCCTTCAATAACACTCTTAACTTCAATTCCTTTATCGGTTCCGCAATCTTTCTCCGTAATAATACAATCCTGTGCAACATCTACTAATTTTCTTGTTAAGTAACCTGAGCTTGCCGTTTTTAAAGCCGTATCTATTTGCCCTTTACGCATTCCGTTAGCAGAATTAAAACACTCAAATTCGGTTAACCCCTCTTTAAAATTAGAAATAATAGGAGTTTGTATAATTTGACCGTTTGATTTGGTCATTAAACCTCGCATACCACCAAGCTGCTTAATTTGCTGGAAAGAACCTCTTGCTCCGGAAATAGCCATCATATATATAGCATTTATTTTCTGATGATTTGGATCATCATTAATCGGCGGCGTAGCAATCTCTTTCATCATGTCGTTTGCTACTATATCGGTACATCTTGACCAAGCATCAACTACTTTATTATATTTCTCTCCGTAAGTAATTAAACCGTTTGAATATTGTTGTTCAAATTCTTTTATTTCAAGTTGCGTTTCATTGATATGAGTACTCTTAGATTCCGGTACTACCATATCATCCATTCCAAAAGAAATACCTGAAGAACAAGCATATTTAAAACCTAGTTTCATTAACTGATCGGCGAAAATTACCGTAGCTTTTTGACCGCAGTGACGATAAACTAAATCTATAACTAATGATATGTCTTTTTTAGTTAGTTGTTTATTAATAAACTTGAACTCTATATTAGGATGAGAAGGCAATAACTCACCGACCATTAACCTACCGTAAGTAGTATCAATGATAACAGGCACCATTTTACCTTCGGCATTTAACTGATTTCTACGATATTTTATCTTTGTATGAATAGTTATAAATTTATTATATAAAGCATGTTCCATCTCAGCTAAGTCTGAGAACATCATACCTTCACCTACTTCATTATCAAATGCAAGGGTTAGATAATATAAACCAAGTACTATATCTTTATCCGGTACAATAATAGGACGTCCGTTAGCAGGGCTTAAGATATTATTCGTAGACATCATAAATACCCTAGCTTCAAGCTGTGCCTCAATCGATAGCGGGATATGTACCGCCATCTGATCACCGTCAAAATCCGCATTAAACGCAGCACAAACAAGCGGATGAAGCTGAATCGCTTTACCTTCTATCAATAGAGGTTCAAATGCTTGAATACCAAGCCTATGTAACGTCGGAGCTCTATTAAGTAAAACTGGATGCTCTCTTATCACTTCTTCAAGCACGTCCCAAACTTCAGATTTTTCAGCTTCCACCATTCTTTTAGCGGCTTTAATAGTTGTAGCGATGCCGTACAACTCAAGCTTAGAATAAATAAACGGCTTAAATAGCTCTAAAGCCATTTTCTTAGGTAAGCCGCATTGATGAAGTTTAAGCTCAGGTCCTACCACGATAACCGAACGCCCTGAATAATCAACCCTCTTACCGAGCAAGTTCTGACGGAAACGACCCTGCTTACCTTTAAGCATGTCACTTAATGACTTAAATGGACGCTTATTAGCATTTTTTGCTGCTCGCCCGCGACGACCGTTATCAAATAATGCATCCACCGCTTCTTGTAACATTCTTTTTTCGTTCCGGACTATTATATCAGGAGCTTTTGACTCTATTAGTTTCTTTAAACGATTATTTCTATTAATTACTCTTCTATAAAGTTCATTTAAATCCGAAGTAGCAAACCTTCCTCCGTCAAGCATAACAAGGGGTCTAATTTCAGGAGGAATCACCGGTAAAACATCCATAATCATCCATTCCGGCTTGTTTTCCGACTCTAAAAAATCCTCTACTAATTTTAAACGTTTTACTAATTTTTTCTTTTTTACTTCTGAAGTGGTATTTTGTAATTCTTCGTATAATTCTTGCTTTAACTTTGAAAAATCAAGCTCTTTAAGCATTTGTTGTATTACTTCTGCACCTATAGAGGCAGTAAATGCATCTTCACCGTACTTATCTTTTGCTTTCTGTAATTCTTCCTCTGTTAAGAGTGCGCCTTTTTGTAAAATTGATAACCCTGGGTCAACTACTACATAATTTTCAAAATAAAGAATCTTTTCTAAATCTCGCATTGTTATATCAAGAAGCGTACTAATTCTTGAAGGTAGCGACTTTAAAAACCAAATATGAGCAACGGGAGCTGCAAGCTCTATATGCCCCATTCTTTCACGTCTTACTCTAGAAACCGTAACTTCAACGCCGCATTTCTCGCAAGTAATACCACGATTTTTCATCCGCTTATATTTACCGCAGAGACATTCGTAATCTTTTACCGGACCAAAAATTCTTGCACAAAATAACCCATCTTTTTCAGGTTTAAAAGTTCGATAATTAATTGTTTCAGGCTTCGTTACTTCACCGAAAGACCACGAACGTACTTGATCGGGACTTGCTATATTAATCCTTATCTGATCAAATTGTTGAGTATTACTTAATTGTCCGTAAAAATTTACTACGCTCATAAATACTTTTCCTTAAAAATTACTTGCTCTCTAAAATGTCATACCGTGGCTTGACCACGGTATCCAAAAACACAACTTACGATACTAATAATTTTAGTATTTTTAACTGGATCCCGCGATCAAGTCGCCGGAATGACAATAAAAAGAATCGATCCACACATCAAAGCCGGCTTGACCATGGGATAACACATTTAACTCGAAGTCACTTCAAGCTTTACGTTAAGACATAAAGATCTAAACTCTTTTATCATAACGTTAAATGACTCAGGAATACCTGATTCAAAATTATTTTCACCACGTACTATAGAATCATAAGTTTTGATCCTACCGTTTACGTCATCTGACTTAACCGTTAACATTTCCTGTAACGTATAAGCAGCACCATAAGCTTGTAGAGCCCAGCATTCCATTTCCCCAAAACGCTGTCCGCCAAAATGAGATTTACCTCCAAGCGGTTGCTGCGTTACTAAACTATAAGGTCCTATAGAACGAGAGTGAATTTTATTATCGACTAAATGATGCAATTTCATCAAATATTTCTGTCCGACAGTTACTAGACGATCAAAATATTCACCGGTTCTACCGTCAATTAATTTTACTTGTCCTGAAGGATCTTGACCGGCAAGCTTTAGCATATCTTTAACATCTTGAACTTTTGCTCCGTCAAATACAGGAGTTGCAAAATGTACGCCTTTACTTACTGTCTTACAGAAAGAGATAATCTCTTCTTCTGATCTTTCAAGTATAGAATTAATATTTTCTCCGTACAGCTCAATTAAGAATTTCTTAATTTGCTCAATACCGATCTTTTTATTGTGATATTCCTTTACTAAGGTAGATATTTTTTTTGCTAAATTTATTGATGCCCACCCAAGATGCGTCTCTAAAATCTGCCCTATATTCATACGAGACGGAAGACCAAGCGGATTAAGAACAATATCCACCACTGTTCCATCTTCTAAAAACGGCATATCCTCTTCAGGTACGATACGTGAAATAACACCTTTATTTCCGTGTCTTCCTGCCATCTTATCACCGGGTTGTAATTTATGCTTAGTTGCAATAAATACTTTGACTACTTTCAAAGCTCCCTGAGGTAAATCATCACCGCTTTGCAATTTCTCTACCTTAGTAGCAAATCTTTTATCAAGAGCCTCTTTTTTCTCATCATAATGAGTCTTTATCTGCTCTATTTCATTCATTACATTTGCATCTTCCACGGTAAGCTGCCAAAATTGCCCTTTAGATAAGCCTTTTAGCATTTCAGTAGTAATAGTTTGCCCTGCTGTTACTTGCTTAGGACCGTTAATAATCACCTGCCCTACTAAAAGCTTTTCAAGCCAACTAAATACAAAATGCTCAATAACTTCTAACTCATCATCTCTGTCTTTTGCTAATTTTTCAATTTGTTGTTTTTCAATAGCAATAGCACGCTGATCTTTTTCCACGCCTCTACGAGAGAATACCCTTACTTCTACTACGGTTCCGCTAACTCCGGAAGGTACGTGCAGCGACGAATCTTTTACGTCAAAGGCTTTTTCCCCGAAAATAGCACGTAATAATTTTTCTTCAGGTGTAATAGGCGCCTCACTTTTCGGTGTTACTTTTCCGACTAAAATATCACCGGCTTTTACTTCTGCACCTACATAAATTATTCCGACTTCATCAAGATGACGTAATGCTTCTTCACTTACATTAGGTATATCACGAGTAATTTCTTCAGGACCAAGACGTGTATCTCTGGCTATTACTTCAAACTCTTCAATATGAATAGATGTAAACACATCCTCTTTTACTATACGTTCAGATATTAAAATTGAATCTTCAAAATTATAACCGTTCCAAGGTAAGAAAGCCACAAGTACGTTTCTACCTAAAGCAATTTCACCGTTATCCGTACTAGGACCGTCAGCTATAATATCGTTTTTCTTAACGTAATGACCGACTTTAACTAAAGGCTTTTGATTAATACAAGTATTATGATTAGATTTTTGGAATTTTAGTAAATTGTAAATATCAACCGAAGGAGAACCGTCAGCTTTTTGTTCTAGAGTTCTAATTACGATTCTATTTGAATCTACCTGCTCAACAATACCGTCATGTAATGCAAGTACCGATGCTCCGGAATCTTGAGCTACTACCCCTTCAACTCCGGTACCTACAAAAGGTGCATCCGTTTTAATTAAAGGAACGGCTTGTCTTTGCATGTTTGAACCCATCAAAGCACGATTAGCATCATCATTTTCTAGGAAAGGTATAAGAGAAGCCGCAACCGATACTACCTGCATAGGAGTCACATCAATGAAATCCACCTCATGCGGTTCTACCATTACAAAATTTCCTCCCTCAACACGACAATTAATAAACTCTCCTTGTAGCACTCCGTCTTTATCAACTTTAGAGTTTGCTTGTCCAATTTTGTATTTACCTTCTTCAATGGCAGAAAGATATACCACTTCATCGGTTACACGCCCATCTTTAACTCTTCTATACGGACTCTCTATAAAGCCGTGTTTATTTATTCTAGCATAGGTAGCCATAGAGTTAATTAACCCGATATTCTGACCTTCAGGTGTTTCAATAGGACAAATACGACCATAATGAGTCGGATGTACGTCACGCACCTCAAAACCTGCTCGATCTCGACTAAGACCTCCAGGACCGAGTGCCGATAACCTCCTTTTATGAGTTATTTCCGATAATGGATTTGTTTGATCCATAAACTGTGATAATTGCGAAGTACTAAAAAATTCTTTTACTACTGAAACTAAAATTTTAGAATTTACTAAATCATGAGGCATTACGGTATCAACATCACCTGCCGACATCCTTTCAATTACGGATTTTTCCATTCGGACTAAACCTATTCTAAATTGATTTTCTATCAATTCACCTACCGATCTAACCCTTCTATTACCTAAATGATCAATATCGTCTATGATACCTTTACCGTCTTTAAGCTCTACTAAAACTCTTACGATATTTTTAATATCATCAATTGTTAAAACTGTAACTTCTTCAGAAATATTCAGCTCTAACCTAGAATTCATTTTTATTCGCCCGACTTCTGAAAGATCATATCTGTCCGCATCAAAAAATAAATTATAAAACAGGCTTTCGGCTGCTTCAATATTAGCAGGTTCGCCTGGTCTTAAAACTCTGAAAATGTCACATAATGCTGCCTCACGAGCCTGGTTTTTATCGGCAAATAAGGTATTTCTTATATACGAACCGGATTGAGGATTGATCACTAACACGTTAACATTTTTAATTTTAAGATCATTAATAACATTTAGCATATCAGCAGTAATCATTTCACCGATTTTTGCTAATATTTCATCACTTGCAGGATCTCTTAAATCTTCGGATAGATATTTGCCGATTAAAGTTTCATGAGCTACTAAAATATTATTAAGCCCTTCTCCAAAATATTTTTTAGCTAAACGAGGGGTAATTTTTTGTCCTGCTTTCAGTAAAACATTACCGGTATCTGCATCTACTAAATCACTTGTTAAACGATGAGCAGTAATATGCCCGGGCATAAATTTAACCGCCCAACCTTTATTTTTAACACGCTTATAAGTTACTGAATTATAATAAAATTTTATAATTTCTTCAGTACTCATGCCTATAGCTCTAAGCAAAGTAGTAGCATAAAGCTTTCTTTTTCTATCAATTCTAAAATAAATAACATCCTTAGCGTCAAACTCTAAATCAAGCCAAGACCCTCTATATGGAATAACGCGAGCAGAATATAAAAGCTTTCCGGAAGAGTGGACTTTTCCTTCATCATGATAAAAGAATACACCTGGTGAGCGATGCATTTGTGATACAACTACTCTTTCCGTACCATTGATAATAAAAGTACCGTTTTTAGTCATTAACGGGATATCACCCATATATACTTCTTGCTCTTTAATCCCTTTAATTTCTCTAGTACCGGTATCCTCATCTATGTCCCAAATACTTAATCTTAAAGTAACTTTAAGAGGAGCAGCATAATTTAAACTTCTTTGACTGCACTCTTCTACATCATATTTTGGAGGATCAAATTCATATTTTACAAATTCTAAGTTAGCAATATTAGAAGAATCCGAAATAGGAAAAATTGAGTTTAATATAGATTGTAAACCCTTATTTTTTCTTTCAGAATCTTTAATATTTAACTGTAGAAAGTTTTTTTCATATGAATTTTTTTGAATTTCAATCAAATTCGGTATATCTGCTACTAAATTTATGTGACCGAAATTTTTTCTTATTCTTCTATTATGTGACAAGGGTTGTGCTTCTATATTATCCCTTAATGAAACCATATAATCTCCTGACTGATAAAATTACTGCCCGTATTGAAGTGACTAGGTTCTGTATATAAAATTTAAATTATTTATATTTTAAACAATAAAGTTTTTATTGGAATAGCTATCTATTTCAACAAAATACTTATAATTTGCAGTAAAAAATTAAAAATATACTGTTTTAAATTTTTTTACATAAAGCCTAAATTAAAGAAACCTAGTAAGCTTCTTATTTAGATCTTGTGTAGGCTCTGTGAACATTTCTAAAAAGATTTAATTTTGGCTATTTTTTGCTGCAAATTATAAGATTTTTTTAAAATAGGAGCAGCTATTCTTTCAAAAATCTTATTAATTTTCACTAAAAAATATCTAAAAATAACAAATCAATTAGAAATGTTCACAGAGCCTAGGAAATTTCAATAATTTAAATTTCTAGACGTATGGTACGTTAATAAAATTATTTTAATTAATAAGATTTTTAATGTAATAGCTTTATCCTATTTCAAAAAAATAACTTAAATTAGCTTTAAAATAATTTTTAAACAAAAAAGCCTTATTCAAATTTAATCACTAAAATAAGGCTTTTTAGATTTTAAGAAGTTAATTTAAAGCTATAAAATATTTCATCTGTGATGCAAAAAACATTAGGTTCTGTAAAGGAAAATTAATCTATATTTAGTGCTTTTTGATTGCAAATTATAAGATTTTTTTGGAATAAAAACAACTATTCCGGCAAGGATCTTATTAATTTTCACTTAAAAATATCTAAAAATACAAATAACTTAACTTTTCTTTACAGAACCTAGTGCAGAAATAATTATTTTAATTCAACTTTTGCTCCAGCAGCTTCTAATTTACTTTTAATTTCTTCTGCTTCTGCTTTCTTTACACTCTGTTTAACTGCCTTTGGAGCTTCATCAACTAATTTCTTAGCTTCAATTAAACCAAGACCCGTAATTTCTCTTACAGCTTTAATTACTTCAACTTTCTTGTCACCTACAGCTGTTAAAACTACTTCAAAATCTGTTTTCTCTGCGGCTACTTCAGCGGCAGGAGCGGCTGCAGCTGCCATAGCAACAGGAGCAGCTGCGGATACACCCCATTTTTCTTCTAGCATTTTCACAAGCTCAGCTGCTTGCATTAATGTTAATGATGATAATTGTTCTTCAATTTTAGCTAAATCTGCCATAATTTTTTCCTTTTTACTTTTTTATATTAAGTTAATTTTTACTAGCATGTGCTTGTATTACTCTCGCCATACTCGAAGACGGGGCTTGTAAAACACCTACAACCTTAGTAGCCGGTGCTTGTAATAACCCAACAATTTTACCTCTAAGCTCATTAAGTGAAGGTAGTTTAGAAAGTTCTTTTATTGAATGTTCATCTAACACGTGATTATCGACTATTCCGCCAATAATCTTAAGATTATCATTAGCCTTAGCAAAATTAACTACTAATTTTGCCATCTCAACCGATTCTTTAGAATAAGCAATAGCAGTAGGACCCGCAAATAACTCAGCAATATTATTAAGCCCTGTTTGATTCGCAGCTATTTTTGCTAAAGTATTTTTAACTACTTTAAAACCTGCTTCTTGAGATTTAAGTGATTCTCTAAGCGAACTCACTTGACTAACGGTTAACCCGTGATAATGAGTAATAATTACAGACGGCGATTCTTTATAAATATTTACAATATCCTCTACTACTACTGGTTTTTCTGATCTTAACACCTTTTAATTCTCCTTTTATAACACAGTTTTAAATATATTTGTATTAATACAATCCTAAAACCATTATTTGATTATCTATTTATCACCAATAGCAAATTACATATGTAATTTGCTATTGTTTTAAAAGCTGTATAAATCAAGCTTGAAGCGGTTCTTCGCTTGATTTCAAAAATAAAATATTATTAACCTATAAATCCTTACATAAAACTAATATTTTTATATAAAAGGTGGAAGCCGCCTTTCACCTTTTATATTCAATATTTTATCCAAATAGCGGCTTATGTAATAATTCGCTATTTGCGTTATTTAAATAGAAACGGTTTATAAAAATTATGCTATACTAGTTAAATCTATTTGTACCGATGCTCCCATAGTAGAAGATAGATACATTGCTTTTAAATAACTTCCCTTCAATCCGGCAGGTTTCGCTTTAATTACTGCCTCAATAAACGCATTTAAATTTTTTAATAAATCTTGATCTGAGAAAGATAATTTTCCAAGCCCTGCATGAATTATACCTGCTTTCTCTGCTCTATATTCTACCTGACCGCTTTTAGCATTTTTTATAGCATTTTTAATATCTAAAGTTACGGTACCGAGTTTAGGGTTAGGCATTAAACCTTTTGGTCCTAAAATTCTTGCAACTGAACCTATAGCTGCCATCATATCGGGAGTAGCTATACATACATCAAAATTAATTTTTCCTGCTTTAATTTCATCAATGATATTTGTCGAACCTACTAAATCTGCTCCGGCACTTTTAGCTTCTTCTTCTCTTTCTTCTTTACAAATAACGGCAACTCTTACGGTTTTGCCTGTACCGGCAGGTAAATTCACTACGCCGCGTACCATTTGATCGGAATGCCTAGGATCAATTCCAAGCTTCATAACTATTTCTAAGGTTGGATCAAATTTAACATATGATGCTGATTTTAATCGCTCAACTGCATTTGTTAAATTATATAAAATATCTGATTTTACTTTGTCTCTAGCTTCTCTTATTTTTTTACCGCCGCTAATTTTTACGGTAACATCTTTCTTATTTGACATAATAATTAATTCCCTACCACTTCAAGTCCCATAGATGCAGCACTACCACAAATAATTTTTGTTGCTGCTTCAATATTTTTTGTATTTAAATCAGGTATTTTTAACTTTGCAATTTCACGGCAATCATCCATAGTAACTTTACCTACTACGACTTCTTTTTTAGTAGCACTAGAACCTTTAGTAATTTTAGCATACTTCTTTAAAAAATAAGAGGCAGGAGGAGTTTTTATTTTAAAAGAAAAACTACTATCTTCATAAACGGTAATTACGGTTGGCAGAGGTATTCCTTTTTCCATACCTTGTGTAGCATCATTAAAATCTTTACAAAATGCTGCAATATTAACTTTTCTTTGTCCAAGTGCCGGCCCTATAGGAGGGGCAGGAGTGGCTCCGGCAGCCGGAATTATCAAGTTAATATAACCTTTTATTGCTTTCTGAGACATTTATAAATATCCTTATTTTTCTCTTAAATTAATATTACTTTATAACACTCTTACGTAGAGGTAATTTATATATTGCACTTTAGTCCTAATTAGACATATACTTCTTTTTTTTGAAGCAGTTTTAAATAATGAGTAATAAAAATGAAAAGCTGTTTCCACTTTTATTAAAAAATTTATTTATTTTTTATCTTTCCTACTCTTCATCTTATTTAGGAGTATTCTAAATATACTACCGACTTTTAATCATTTTTCTTTACTTGATTAAAATTTAGTTCTATTGGAGTTGCTTTACCAAATATTGAAACTGAAACTTTTAACCTATTTTTTTCTTGATCTCTTTCTTCTACCGTACCCATAAAAGTTTCAAAAGGACCGTCTGTAACAGTCACTATTTCACCGACTTCATACAATTTAGAATTTTTTGCTTCTTTAGCTTCTGCTTCCAAATTATTAAAAATATTTTGTATTTCACTTTCTGTAAGAGCTTTTGGCGTGGTTTTGCTTCCTAAAAAGCCGGTTACTCCAGGTATATTTTTCACCAAATGCCAAGATTTATCAGTCATATTCATCTTTATCAAGACATAACTCGGCATTAGTTTTTTTTCTACCTTGACATTTTTACCGCGTTTAACTTCAGAAACTCCAAAAACAGGTATTAATATATCTTCAAAAAAATCCGTCATTTTCTGTTTAGCGATTTTTCTAAGCATATCTTCTTTTATGCGTTTCTCTGCTCCTGATGCCGTATGTACTACATACCACTGCTTTACATTTTTTTCAGAAGAAGGCAATATATTCTCTATACTCTGTTCTGTCACAATTTATTCCTTATACTATTTGCCAATATTAAGCAAAAGCTGCATTATATTATGTATACTATAATCAAGCACCAAACAAATTAAGCTAAAAATAAAAACTGCTACTACCACTACTAATGTTGAAGCAACAAGCTCTTTTCTAGTTGGCCAAACTACCTTATAAGTTTCTTGTTTAACTTGTTCAAAAAACTTATAAATTTTATATTCCTTAAACATATTTTTGTTAGGTAATTTATTAGACTTCTTACAAAATTCTACTTCTAGAGGTAATTGAGACAATGACTCGGCACTCGAATTCTCA
The DNA here is from genome assembly GCF_055791265.1 of Rickettsia sp. 109562A South Dakota. Lineage (NCBI taxonomy): Bacteria > Pseudomonadati > Pseudomonadota > Alphaproteobacteria > Rickettsiales > Rickettsiaceae > Rickettsia > Rickettsia sp. 109562A South Dakota. The sequence continues at coordinate 559,880 of NZ_CM147703.1, read as the reverse complement.
CCTACTAGTATGTACGATGCGATTCGAGGTGAAGTGTCTCCTTCAAATTCCTCTCTATAAGCGAATTTTGTAAGAAGTCTATATTTTATAGTAAAAAACTCAAACCTATAATGGCAGGAGCGACAGGCATCGAACCCGCAACCTCCGGTTTTGGAGACCGGCGCTCTACCAATTGAGCTACACTCCTATCATATTTTTAATAAAAAATCAATAAGATTTATTAAAAATATTTGTTATTATTAAAAAATTACTATAATAACCGGTACTTCTAATTTATAAGCTGTCACGGCAAAACAACATTTATCTTTGTAAGACGTGACATTCATTATATCTAATTAGACCCCTCGATTATTTTTTAGCTTTAATAATATCAGCTACCTGACTCGGCACTTGATCATAATGAGAAAATATCATACTAAACTGAGCTCTACCTTGAGATAGCGACCTAAGCGTATTAACATAACCAAACATTTCTGCCAAAGGCACATTAGAGGTAACTACTTGAGCATTTGCTCTTGGATCCATGCTTTGGATTTGTCCTCTACGGCTATTTAAATCACCTATAATATCTCCCATATATTCATCAGGAGTGATAACTTCAACTTTCATAATCGGCTCAAGTAATTTAGGATTACCTTTCGGCATCCCTTCTCTAAATGCTGCCTTTGCTGCAATTTCAAACGCAAGTACACTAGAATCTACATCATGAAACGCACCGTCAACTAAAGTCGCTTTAAAATCAATCATAGGATAACCGGCAATAACACCGGTTTCTCTAATATTATTTAATCCTTTTTCAACACCGGGTATATATTCTTTAGGCACAGCACCGCCGACAATTTTGCTTTCAAAAACAAACCCTTCGCCTGGATTTAAAGGTTCAAAGATAATTTTTACACGTGCAAATTGCCCCGCACCGCCTGATTGTTTTTTATGAGTATAATCAATTTCGCAAGCTTTGGTTATAGTTTCACGATATGCTACTTGAGGAGCTCCAATATTTGCTTCAACCTTAAACTCTCTTCTCATACGATCAATGATAATTTCTAAATGGAGTTCTCCCATTCCTTTTATCACCGTTTGTCCTGTTTCATGATCCGTTGAAACTCTAAATGACGGATCTTCTGCTGCCAAACGAGAAAGTGCTAAGCCCATTTTTTCTTGATCGGCGGTTGATTTAGGTTCCACCGCAAGCTCAATTACCGGCTCCGGAAATTCCATTCTTTCTAAGATTACTTGCTTATCAACATCGGATAACGTATCACCGGTGGTAGTATCTTTAAGACCTGCTAAAGCTACTATATCACCTGCCGATGCTTCTTTTACGTCTTCACGATTATTAGCATGCATTAATAGCATTCTACCGATTTTTTCTCTTTTATTCTTTACGGTATTAATAACAGTCGATCCGGAAGTAATTTTCCCCGAATATATTCTAATAAAAGTTAATGAACCGACAAACGGGTCATTCATAATTTTAAATGCTAAAGCTGCAAAAGGCTCAGTTACCGAAATAGGAAAATCTTTTTCTTCACCGGTACTTACTTCCATGCCTTTTACTATACCTATATCAATAGGTGAAGGCAGGAAATCTACTACGGCATCAAGTAAAGGCTGTACTCCTTTATTTTTAAAAGCACTACCGCATAAAACCGTATAAAAAGCTGCTGAGATAGTACCATTTCTGATTAATCTTTTAATCTCTTCTTCCGTTACTTCTTCACCTGATAAATATTTTTCCATAACATGATCATCTAACTCAACAACCATATCAAGTAATTTAGTACGATATTCTTCAGCTTTGTCTTTCATATCGGCAGGTATATCTTCTTCAAAATACTCGGCTCCAAGTGATTCATCTTTCCAAATCACTGCTTTCATTTTAACAAGATCAATTATACCTTTAAAATTCTCTTCAATCCCTACAGGCAACTGAATAACAAGCGGTTTTGCTCCTAAACGATCTTTGATCATTTCAACGCATCTATAAAAATCCGCTCCCATTCTGTCCATTTTATTGACAAAACACATTCTAGGAACATTATATTTATCGGCTTGTCTCCATACCGTCTCAGATTGCGGCTCGACACCTGCTACACCGTCAAATACTGCAACCGCACCATCAAGAACACGAAGCGAACGTTCTACCTCAATAGTAAAGTCAACGTGTCCGGGAGTATCGATAATATTTATTATCTTATCTTGCCATCTACAGGTAGTAGCAGCCGAAGTAATGGTTATACCACGCTCTTGCTCCTGCTCCATCCAGTCCATGGTAGCACCGCCCTCATGAACTTCACCTATTTTATGTGATTTACCGGTATAATATAAAATACGCTCGGTAGTTGTGGTCTTACCGGCATCGATGTGAGCACATATACCTATATTACGAATATACTCAAGTTTGTTTATTTTACTCATAATTAGCTTACCTTATTTCATTTTTTTAGGACTAAAATGAGAGAAAGCTTTATTAGCTTCAGCCATTTTATGAGTATCGTCTTTCTTCTTAATGGCAACACCTCTGTTATTAGAAGCTTCAAACAACTCTTCAGCGAGTTTATCAATCATCATTTTTTCAGAACGTTTTGACGCAGCATTAATAATCCAGCGGCTAGCGAGAGCATACCCTCTTCTTTCATCAACATGTGTCGGAACTTGATAATTAGCTCCTCCTACTCTAACCGAAGTTACTTCTAAATGCGGCTTTACGTTATGCATAGCATTATTAAAGGTTTGATATGGATCGACTCTATGCTTCTTTTCAATTTTATCAAAAGCTGAATAAACAATTTTCTCTGCAAGAGCTTTCTTTCCTTCTTTCATAATATTATTGATAAATCTTGACAGCAAAATACTGTTATATTTCATATCAGGTAAAATTACTCGCTTTTCCGCGGCGTGACGACGTGACATTTTATTTTTTCTCTCTAACTAATAATTTATTTTTTTGTAACTGCAACTTGTTTACGAGGAGCACCGTAACGTGAACGACCTTGCTTACGTCCTTTAACTCCGGCAATATCATAAGCACCGAGTACGATATGATATTTCACCCCTGGAAGATCAGGAACCTGACCGCCTCTTACTAACACCCTATCATGCTCCTTTACACTATGCTTTTCACCTGGAATATATGCATTTACGGTTCTTTTATTACTTAAACGCACCGTTGCGATCTTACGAAGTGCAGAGTTAGGCTTTTTAGGGGTAACGGTTTTTACGACTAAGCAAACACCGCTTTTAAAAGGATTAGATTCTAAGGCAGGAGATTTGGTCTTACGAGTTTTTGACTTTCTCCCAAAACGTACTAATTGATTATATGTCGGCATTAAAATAAATACTCCAAAAAAACTTATATATACGATAACTAAAAGGTGGAAAAATACTCCCACCCTTTAATTTTAAATCATTTCTAAATACAAATTATAAGAATTTGTAAATTACACTAAATTTAAATTATAATTACTTTTTCCATAAAAGCAAGTATGTTTTAATTAACAATCATTTTTTTCTCAATTATTTGTGCTATAAAGCTGATTAACATGACTAAAATATAATAACAGCACGCGGCAATAAGCATTGGAAAAAAATAATTATATGTTTCAATTGATACAATTTGTGCTCTACGCATTAAATCCATTTCTCCAAGCATAGAAATAATGGCTGATTCTTTAATCAAATTTACAAGTTCATTTACTAATGACGGAAAAATATTTTTAACTGCTTGCGGTAGGATTATATCTTTCATTATTAAAAACTTTGGAATAGCAAGAGCTTCAGCCGCTTCAAACTGACCTTTATCAACCGCATTAATTCCTGCTCTAATTACTTCCGAAACATATGCACCCGAATTAAGAGAAAAGGAAATAGCCCCTGCCGTAAACACGCTAAATTTAATACCTACTATATAAGGCGATGCAAAATAAATAATACTTAGCTGAATTAATAGAGGCGTCCCTCTAAAAATAGCAGTATAGAAATTTGCAAAAAATCTTAAAGCACGATTTTTATTTACCTTACAAATAGCAAGTAACATCCCTATCACTAAACCAAATATAACGGCAATAACGCTATATTTTAAAGTAACTAAAGTCCCCTCTACAATAAAAAGGATTGTTGGATAGAATTTTATTAAATACTCAAACATAAATTATTTATAGATTTATTCCTGCGTGGATCGATTTTTTCGTCATTGCGAGGAAAATTACAAAGTAATTGACGAAGCAAGGAAGAAATAAAAATGCTAGTTTACAGCATTTTTATTATTTTTACTGGATTGCCACGCTCCGAGCAAATGCTCGCAATGACGATTTTGGTATCCACGAACCAACGACGCCAATTTTTCAAATTAAACGAGTATACATTAGTACACTCTCTTTGCCGGCGGGACTGCTTTTACTTCATCGGTTAAAGTGGTTAACGTCACAGGTTTATAATCAAGCACTACTTTACCTGCTTCATCGATAGAGCTAAGGGTATGCTTCATCCAATCCCCATCATTACGATCAGGGTAATCTTCCCTAGCATGGGCACCTCTGCTTTCTTTTCTTGCAGCTGCCGAATATACCGTTACCAAAGCTTGATCAAGTAAATTATCTAGCTCTAAGGCTTCGACTAAATCACTATTCCAAATTAAAGATTTATCGTTAATCTTTATATCTTTATAACCGGCCCTTATCTCGCTAATCATTTCCGCTCCTTCGTCTAGTACCTCTTGAGTTCTGAATACCGAAGCGTGGCTTTGCATAGTTCTCTGCATTTTAAGCCTTAAATCTGCAACTAAAATATTACCGTTACTATGACGAACTTTATCAAATCTATTTATAACTTTTTCAAGGCTTTCTTCTTTTAAAGGCTTATGCGGGCTGGCAGGCTTAATAAGCTCAGCTGCTTTTAATGCAGAGCTTCTACCAAATACTACTAAATCAAGCAAAGAGTTTGATCCTAAACGATTAGCACCATGTACCGATACACAAGCAGCCTCGCCAATTGCCATAAGACCTTTTACTATAGTGTTATGATTTTTGCCGTCTTTAATTATGACTTGACCGTGGTAATTAGTCGGTATTCCGCCCATATTATAATGAACTGTAGGAAGTACCGGTATCGGCTCTTTAGTAACATCCACACCTGCAAAAATTTTAGCTGTTTCGGAAATACCCGGTAAGCGGCTGTGTAAAATTTCAGGAGATAAATGATTTAAATGTAGGAATACATGATCTTTATGCTCGCCGACTCCTCGACCTGCACGAATCTCGATAGTCATTGCTCTTGAAACTACATCCCTTGAAGCTAAATCTTTTGCGGCCGGAGCATAACGCTCCATAAAACGCTCACCGTTTGCATTGACAAGATATCCCCCCTCACCTCTAGCTCCCTCGGTGATAAGACAGCCCGCCGAATATATACCGGTCGGGTGGAACTGCACAAACTCCATATCTTGCAGCGGCAGGCCGGCTCGAATCGCCATACCTCCTCCGTCACCCGTACAAGTATGAGCAGACGTCGCCGAAAAATAAGCACGCCCGTATCCACCCGTTGCAAGTACTACATTATGAGCTCTAAAACAATGCAGACTACCGTCATCTAAATTCCATGCAACTACGCCTCTACATTCACCGTCTTCCATCAATAAATCAATAGCAAAATATTCAACAAAAAACAGTACTTTATGTTTCAATGATTGTTGATATAAAGTATGGAGTATGGCATGCCCCGTACGATCTGCCGCAGCACATGTACGCTGGGCTGCTTTTCCTTTGCCGTACTCTGTTGTCATACCACCGAAAGGACGCTGATAAATTTTTCCTTCTTCGGTTCTTGAAAAAGGTACGCCGTAATGCTCAAGCTCTAAAATCGCATCGGGAGCGTTCTTACACATATACTCGATGGCATCTTGGTCGCCTAACCAATCAGAGCCTTTAATAGTATCATACATATGCCAACGCCAATCATCTTCGCCCATATTTCCAAGAGCTGCACTAATTCCGCCCTGAGCAGCCACGGTATGACTACGAGTCGGGAATAGCTTAGTTACACAAGCGGTATTTAGCCCTTCTTTAGCCATACCGAAAGCAGAACGAAGACCCGCTCCGCCTGCCCCTACGACAACGACGTCAAATTTATGATGAATGATATTATACGCTTTAGTCATTAATTTAATTTTTTATCTTGTATTTTGAAATGTTTGTGTCAACGTCATTGCGAGAAAGCGTTGTTACGTGCATAGGTTTCTCAATTGTCACCCCGTGGCTTGTGACCACGGGGTCCAGTTAATAATACTAAAACTATTAGTATTATTAGTGATTTTTCTGGATCCCGCGATCAAGTCGCGGGATGACACTGAACATAACTAAATCACCCCTTATAAAACATAGCCGTCACAAAAGCTGCAATAGTAACTAAGCAGAATAATTTTACTACTATAATTAATGCATTACGTAATTTATTGCAGCTGATATAATCTTCTATTACTACCTGCATACCGAGCATAGCATGATATAAAGAAATAATTACTGTAATTAATAATGCTACTACATTAAAAGGTTTTTTAAGCTCCCACATAATGATACTTAAATCACTATTTTTATTAGTTAACGTAAAATATATTAACCATATAGAACATAAAGCTAATATAATCCCTGTAACCCTTTGTAATAACCAATGATGAGAACCGCTTTTAGCAGAACCGCCGGCCTTTGCTTTTACAATTTCCGCTTTAAAATCATATACCATTAATTTTCTCTAAACACATTTTTTCTGTTATTTGTTTTAGCTTTTCAACTCTTGAAATTAAATATAAAAGCTGTTCTTTGGTAATTTTATAGTTTTTATCATATCTTGCATCAACATAAGCTTTCCGAAGTAATTTAAAACATTCTTTTTGCTCCGGCGTTGCTATAGGAAATACTTGCAATAGCTCACTATTATAATTTTTTGCTCTACTATCTAACTTTTTTATATCATGCAACTTAGGTTTATAATTTGAAAAAACTAATAAAATGCTACTATAAAAACTTTCCGTAGCTTGATGAAGATAAAAAGCACTTTTGTTTAACTCACCTCTTTCAAATGGATATTTGCAATCAATCAAAAACCCGCATCCACTTTTAAACCACTCTTCATAATAATCTTTAGCAATTTCTTTTACCTCGCTCCAAGGTAAATCTTTAGCTTCGCTTAAAGTAAATTCACCGCTATCATATAAAAGCACTCCTTCTTTTTTGATATCTGTATAGAAATAACGCCCTTTTTCTAACTGCCTATTTACCTCGTCTATTGATTCAAGAATTATAGATATTTTCTGAATCATAAGGGATAATCTGATCTTTTATTACTCCCGTTTTTTCTAATCTTTTATAGATATTATCTTCGAGTCTTAAAGCAGCATGTCCCTTATACTTACTTTTTTTAGTATTATTAAAATATCGAGATCGCTATGATAACCATTAACTAAATCACGCACCCAATCGCCTCTAGCATATGATCCATATAAGATAATCATGGTGATTTTATCTTGTGCAATATCTAGAATTTGCTGCACTATAAAATTAAGCCTGGCCCTAATTTTAAGGGAGCGTTCGGGTAAAGTAGTTTTCATAATTCCTACAACAACATATAGCTTAAACCCATAACAACATAGTTAATAATATAGAACATATAACCACACACCAACCCGTGATGTTAACTGCTTTTATAGAAAAGCCATAACCGATATCCCAAAATAAATGACGAATACCATTACATAAATGATAAAACCAAGCGTAGCTAACGGCTACTAAGCATATTTTTATAATGCAGCAACTAGCAAGATGCAAATAATTATTGTCATATTTACTAAGAATCAACCACCACGCCAAAATTGATACTGCAAAAAATAAAGCAACACCGGTCATACGATGCAAAATCGACAACGTAGAACTTATCTGCGGTTTATATATGCTTAAATGCGGCGAAGTCGGACGCTTATTATAAATTTCCTGTTTTGTTTTAGTCATAGCTATTTAACATAATAAAAAATTAGGTAGAAGGTAGACGAGTATACCCTTCAGCAGGTGATAAATCATCTGCCACTGCTCTTCTATCATCAAAAACAAAGCACTCGCCTTGCCATAAATTATTCTTGTTTTGCGTATCTTTTAAGTACTGCAATATACCGCCCTTTAAATGATATACCTCATCATAGCCTATGCTTTTAAGTAAGCTGGTAGATTTTTCACATCTAATACCACCGGTACAAAACATAGCAATCTTCTTGCCTTTAAGTAATTTCTCATGCTGGCGAACCCAAGCCGGAAACTGCTTAAATGTTTCCGTATACGGGTTAATTGTCGATTTAAATGTACCGACCTCTACTTCATAATCATTTCGAGTATCTATTACTATAACATCTTGTTTTGTAATAAAACTATCCCAATCTTTCGGCTCTATATATTCGCCCTTAAATAAATCAACATTTAAATCATCAACATTCATCGCTACAATCTCTTTCTTAAGTCTGACTTTTAATTTCTGAAAAGGATGAACATCACTATAATTTATTTTAACGTTAACATCTTTGGTACCGGTTAGCTTTATCAATTCTTCAAGTACAAGATTTACATTTTCATATGAACCTGAAAAAGAACCGTTAAAACCTTCTTTTGATAATAAAATAGTACCTCTAACATATTTTCTTTTACCAATAAGCAAAAGCTTTGGGATCAAATTCGCCGGCTCTTCTATATTAACAAAACTATATGCACTTAAAATTGCTATTTTTTCATTCATAATTATTTAATGTTATTTTTAACGTTATTATGGCATGGCTCTTGAAAAACACTCCGGTGTCATACCGTGGCTTGACCACGGTATGACATTTAATCACATCACCTGCAGCGGTACGAACATATTACTATCGCCTCTTTCAATCAAGAGCAAAATATTTTGCTTATTCGATTTTTTAGCATTTTCATATAATTCTTCTAGCTTACTTATATCGTCTATGTTTTCTTGATTAACATTGGTTATCAGATCACCAATTTTGAAACTGTTTCCTTCTTCATCAATATTGGTTATAACTACTCCCGTTTTATCCTGAGGGATAGTATATTTTTGTCTTAATTCTTCAGTCAAATTACTAAAAGTAATATTATTTTTAGTAATAGATAAATTATTTTCTCCTTTGTTTGTTACTTCTTCTTTATTTACTTGTTCTGCTGAATCTTTGTTAATTTCTTCATTATCTGCAGTAATCTTAATAGGTAATTCAAACTCTTTTTTGTCACGAAGTATTTTTACTTTTACTTCCTGATCAATAGGAGCATCTGCAATAATTACACGTAATTTTTTAGTATTTTTAACCGGTATATCTGCAAACTCTATTATTATATCGCCTGTTTTAATACCTGCTTTATCCCCCGGACCGTCTGCTTGTACTTTAGCCACTAACACCCCACTAGTATCTTTAAGCCCTAACCCTTCAGAAATTTCCTCGGTTAAATCTTGTATTGTTACTCCAAGACGTCCTCTATTTATTTTACCGTCTTTCTTAAGGCGTTCGATTATAGGCTTTGCAGTATTTGACGGTATTGCAAAACCGATACCTATATTAGTACCGAGCGGTGAAAAAATTGCCGTATTTACGCCGATTACTTTCTGATCCAAATTAAACATAGGACCGCCGGAATTACCGTTATTAATTGCAGCATCCGTTTGAATAAAATTATCGACTATATTATCCGTATCTATATCGATATCCCGACCTTTAGAAGAAATAATACCGGCAGTAACCGTACCCCCTAGATTACCGAACGGATTACCGATTGCAATAATCCAATCACCTACTCTTGCATCATTTGAATCTCCAAACTCAACAAAAGGTAGAGGCTCCTCGCTATCTATTTTTAAGAGAGCTAAATCGGTTTTAGTATCGCTACCTATTAATTTAGCCGGTACTTCAGTATTATCTGCAAGTTTTATATTAATTTTATCAACATTTGCAATTACATGATAGTTTGTCACTATTAAGCCGTTAGGCTTAATAATAAATCCTGAGCCAAGCGGAACATTTTTAGGAGTTTGATCCACTTCTTCCCAATTCAGCGGTATATTAAGACGTTCTAAAAAATCATTAATGAAGTCTAAAGGTTTGTTTTCTTGCAGAGGATCTTTCTCGGCATTTTCTGATTTACTATTAACATATTCTATCGTTGAAATATTAACGACTGCAGGAATTAACGGCTCAACTATATCGGCAAAGCTATAACGAGCAGCTTCACTTACTTTTAAAGGAGCAGAATTTATTTCCGTAAACTCATTTTCTTCCAAAATTTCCGGTTTTTTAATGTTCTCTTTTGCTAAAACAGCATTGTTTAATATTATAACTATTACGGCAAAAATATATTTAAACATTTTGGGGTGCATAATTACTACTTAGCTAAATTTAAATATTTAAAAACTTCAGCCTCAGGTGAGATTACAAAATTAGTATCTTCTTTCTTTAAAGAATTTTTATATACAAAAAGTGATCTATAAAATTTATAAAATTCCGGATCGACGGAATAAGCAGAATTATATATTTTTGCTGCTTTCTCATCGCCGTCACCTTTGATAATTTGTGCATCTCTATAAGCTTTAGCAAGTATTATTTTACTTTCTTTATCTGCTTTTGAACGAATACGCACGCTTTCTTCTTGTCCTTCTGCTCTAATTTGGGTTGCTTCTTTTTCACGTGCCGTTTGCATACGGCGATAAATAGCCGCACTATTTTCTTTTGGTAAGTCTGCTCTTAAAATTCTAACATCTACAACATCAATACCAAAACTTTTAGCTTCTCCGTCCATTTGGTTTAAGATATTTAACATTACGTTACTACGCTCTTGGCTTAAAAGACTACTTAGCGAGATTTTACCTATCGCCTTACGCATCGACGACTCAAGATTTCGAGTCAATCTAATTTTTACCCCTTGATAATTATGCACCGTTTTATAAAACATTACCGGATTATTAATTTGGAATTTGGCGTAAGCATCAACAATAACTCGTTTACCGTCGGCAGCCGTTAATTCTTTTGCCTCAACCTCAACATCTAAAAGACGTTTATCAAAAAACTCTACATTTTGAATAAACGGGATTTTAATATGCAGCCCTGGATTTTCTATAGTTCTAACTGCCTCACCAAACTGGAATACCACGGCAGAGTAGCGTTGGTCAACTGAAAATAAGGAGCTAGAAATCAGTATCAGCCCGAAAACAATTGTAAAAATTATATAATAAATCTTTTGTTGCATTTAATATTCCTTGTTGTTTAAATGTCATTCTTGCGAAAGGACTTTGTTGCATGGATCAGTTTCCCGATTGTCATCCCGCGACTTGTGAGCTAGATCCAGTCTTTTTTAATTTTTTTATGGATCCCGTGGTCAAGCCATGGTATGACAAAGTGGATTTCCACCAAAGCGGGAATGACATAGTACCCTATGGTTTAATAGCCATATGCGGTAGTAGTGCATTATTAATAATTGTTTTATTTGAACCGCTTAATATCTCTTCAACTACCTCTAAATATAACCTATCTCTAGTTACCTGCCTACCTGTAGTATATTGTTTATAAATAGCATTAAATCTTTGGCTATCACCTTCTGCTTTTGATATTACTTCTTCTCTATAACCTTCTGCTTCTTGTATAATCTTTGCAGCTGCTCCTCTAGCTTCCGGTAAAATTTTATTATTATAGGCTTGAGCTTGATTTATTTCTTTCTCTTTATCGGCCTTTGAAGTTTGCACGTCTCTATAAGCGTCTATTACTTCAGCAGGCGGTTCGGCTTTCAATAACTGCACTTTCTCAATCATAACACCGGCATTATAACTATCCAGTATCTTTTGTGCTAATTTCTCTATCTTATAAGTAATTTCTTGCTTTTGATCGGATAATACCCAAGAAATAGGAGTATTGCCTATTACTTCCCTAACGGCACTTTCTACTGTTGCTTTTACTGTTTCTTCAGGTCTTTGTACATTAAAAATAAAATCTTCAAGATTATTAATATGCCACATTACGTCACAATTTAAAGCAACGATATTTTCATCACCGGTGAGCATTATACTTTCACCGGCAATATTTTTAGTATTATCGCCACCGCTACGTATCGAGCTATTTGTACGATAACCAATCTCAATTCGGCGTGATTGTTTAACTTTCTCAACTATTATCTTTTCAAAAGGAGCAGGTAAATGATAATTAAGCCCTGGATAGCCCTTACGTACAAAGCGTCCAAACCTTATCACTGCTGCTTCTTCACCTTCTTTTATTTCATAAATACCCGAAGTAAGCCATAAAGCAGCCACCGCAACAACAGCTAAAATTATTGTTTTAGCATTAAAATTAAACTGGAATTGAAATTTATCAAAATTAAATTGATTTTTACGCGGTCTTGTGAATATGTTATAGTCCTTATTAGAATCAAAATCTTTCCATGGGGATTTTTTTAAAATCGAGATATATTTTTTATTAAGCATTTGCTTTTTTATATTATTTTAAAGATTAGATAATTATATATATTATAGTATATAACGTCAAGTTACGAGCTTTAATAGATTTAAAAAGGAAATTTAATTATGGCGAATTTACACCAAAGACAAATTATCGATAAGATTCAGAATATTACTTTTAAAGACGGTACTTTTTTAAAACAAGTTATATCGGATATTGTAATTAAGCGTAATAATATAGGTTTCTCAATAGATATATCAGGTAAAGAAAAGTTAGAAGCCGAAGAAATCAGACTTAAAGCAATTAATAAACTTAACGAGATTTCCGGAATAGGTAATATAACAATTGTTTTTACAAGCCACAACACTTCAGAACAAAAACCTCAAAAACCAAAACATTTTGTAGAAAACGTAAAAAAAATTATCTTAGTAGCGTCAGGTAAAGGCGGAGTCGGAAAATCTACAATATCGGCTCTTATTGCTCAGCAGTTAAGTCTAAAAAATTACCGAGTCGGGATAGTAGATGCCGATATTTACGGTCCGTCAATTCCTCACATATTCGGCATTAACGAAGTGCCGAAAACCATTGAAGGACGAATAATACCTATAACGGCAAAAAATAGACATCTTCCCAAATTCGCTTATAGAGAGGAATTTGAAGGAAACACGGAACGCAGCACCGCAGCGTACAAAGAAGTACGTGAGGATGCGAGTACCGGATCGACGTACAAATTACCTCTAGAAGTAGAGTTTGGGAAGATGTCTATTATTCAAATTATGTCTATAGGCTTTTTTGTTAAAGACCATTCAGCAATTATTTGGCGCGGTCCTATGGCGAGTAAGACCATTTATCAATTATTATCAGTAACAAAATGGGATAACCTTGATTATTTAATTATCGATATGCCTCCCGGTACCGGTGATATTCATTTAAGTATCTTAGAGAATTATCATTTAGACGGCGTAATAATAGTAACTACTCCGCACAAAATATCAGAAATAGATGTAATACGCTCTATCGATTTATATCAAAAATTAGGACTGCCGATACTTGGAATAATTGAAAATATGAGCTATATGCTTGAAGATAATAGTGGCAACCATCTATCACAAAAATATAATATACCTTTAATTGCTCAAATCCCAATCACACCGCAAATAGCCGATGCTTGCGATAAATCACTACCCCTAACAAACTTATTAACATTACCTTTAGAGAAATATTTATCATGAAAATATACGTATTGGCAGATGATAGAACAGGCAACACACATCAGGCTATTGCACTTGCAGAAAAATTAGCTACAGATTACACTTTAATTAAACTTCAATATAATTGCTTAGCTAAGCTACCGAACTTTTTACTAAAATATTATCCTATTCATATAAAAAGTGAACTATTGCAAGATATTTTGGATAAATCCCTGCCTGACATGATAATTACCGCCGGAAGGAGAACAGCAGTACTGGCATTTTACTTAAAAAAGAAATTTAAAGATATCAAGTTAATACAAATAATGCAGCCTAATCTTCCTTATAATACATTTGATGCCGTTATCCTGCCTTATCATGATTGTCACCTGTCATCCCGCGACTTGATCGCAGGATCCAGTAAAAATCCTAAAATAATTAGTACTATAAATTATTTTCTAGATACCGTGGTCAAGCCACGGTATGACAAAGTGGATTCCCGCTTTCGCGGGAATGACATCAAACACAAAAACATAATCCCCATCAACGGAGCTATCAACAACGTAACCGATAAGTTTGCTGCTGCAAGTCTAGAACTACAAACATATTATCCTGATCTTAAACAATTTATTGCAGTGATAATCGGCGGAAATAATAAAAAATTTAATTTTAATGAAGATGAAGCAATTTTATTTTCTTCATTATTAAATAAAATATATACTAATCAAAAAATACCTTTTTTCATTAGTTTCAGTAGACGTACTCCTCTAGAAGTGAAGTCCATTATTAAAAATAACATGCCGTCTTCCACAATTATTTATGACCCGAACGAAGACATAGGCTATAACCCTTATATCGCTATGCTTGCTAATGCGAAGTACATAATAGTTACAGCCGACTCGATTTCAATGTGTAGCGAAGCAGCTTCAAGCGGTAAGCCTCTTTATATATTCTGCCCACCAAACTTTAATTCCTCAAAACATAAGATTTTTATAAAGCAATTAGTAGAACAGAAAACAGCAAGAATTTTTGCTGAGTCAGTTATTTCTCTAGAAGAATATAATTATAAACCTTTAAATGAAGCAGAGCGAGTAGCTGAAATTATTAAATCTTTGATAAAATAAATACCTGTCATTAAGAATGATATATTCCTAGCAGTATACGAAGATCAAATGCAAAAAGAGCAAGGAGTTCATAAGGCGAGGAGCGGAGCGTATATTAATACGTGAGCACCACAGCTCTTATAGAACGACGTAGCCAATTTTTGCAGTTCATCGAGTATACAAAGACTTTATGATGCCTTGCAGTGTTTGAACTTCAGGGGAAGAGAGGTTAGTGATACGTGTAAATATATTGGTGATATTTTGCTGCATAGCAGGCTTTTTGTCAGGAACTTTGAAGAATCCGACTTTATCGAGTTTGCCGAATAAATTTGTTAAAAAATGCTCTATTTCTTCTTTAGTAGCTAATTTTTGAATATTATGTATATCCTCTCGAGACGTAGAATTACGAAACAATTCATAACATATAATAATCACTGCTTGAGCAATATTTAACGAACTAAATTCAGTGGTGTTAATAGTGATGATCTTATTGGCAAGTGAAATCTCTTCATTACTAAGCCCGTTATTTTCCCGCCCGAACATTATCCCGACCTTTGCAGAATTTGGATAATCTAAAGGCAAATTTTGTGAAAATACATAATCTTTATTCATAGCCCTTTTAATGCAAGTAGTAGCGTATAAATATTCGAGGTCTTTAATACTATCCTCTAAGCTATCATAAATTTTTGCATTATCTATAATATTGACTGCTCCAACTGCATTACTGCGTGCTTGCTCATTTGGCCATCCGTCTCTTGGTGCTACGATTCTAAGCTCATTTAAACCGAAATTCTTCATTGCTCTTGCAGTAGCACCGATATTTTCACCCATTTGCGGTGCAACTAATATTATTATTGGATTCATTTTAATAACTTTTTGTAAACTAGGCAAGTATAAGCGATTGCTACGGCGTCAGCTTCATCAGAGTTAGTAATTAAGGAAGTTCCAGGCAGCAAGAGTTTAATCATATGCAAAATTTGGTCTTTCTCTGCATGACCATATCCTGTTACGGTTTTTTTTACCGTATTTGGCTTAAACTCTCGTAAACCAAAATTATATCTACCGATCAGCGACATTATCGCACCTCTAGCATAGCCGAGTTTTAAAGAAGTCACGCTATTAGTATTAACAAATGTTTCTTCAATCGCTGCCATATTTGGCTGATATTCTAATATTACTTTTTCTAACGTGCTATTGATAAAAGCAAGCCTATGATGAATTTCATCTTTGCTATTTGTCTTTATCGTGCCGCTGGCTAAATATTTCAATTTTGTCGACTGCCTTGCAACCACCGCCCATCCAAGACTCCCAAGTGCTGGATCAATGCCAAGTACTATCATAGTTATTATTTTATTTTTTATGCATGATTCCGCTGTCATTCCTGCGAAAGCAGGAATCCAGTTTTCTCCAGTGTCATGCCGTGACTTGATCACGGCATCCAGTCTTTTTTTTATGGACCCCGTGGTCAAGCCACGGGGTGACAATAATTCATTTTTACTAGATTCCCGCTTTCGCGGGAATGACATACTTTCATATCTTCATATACTGATAAAATGCTTGATTATTCTCCCACAGCTCACGCACCTTAACAAACAAAAATAAATGAACGGGGAAGCCGAAAAACTGCTCCATTTGCATACGGGATTTTGCTCCGATCGCTTTGATTTTAGAGCCATTTTTACCGAGGATTATAGTTTTATAGCTTTCTCTTGAAACTACTATAACTTGATTAATTTTTACGGATTTGTCTTTAAGCTCTTCCCATTTTTCGGTTTGCACGGTTAATTTATACGGAAGTTCTTGCTGCAAATTTAAAAATAACTGCTCTCTTGTAATTTCTGCTGCAATAAAACGCATCGGTAAATCCGTTATGTCGTCTTCCGCATAAAGCCAAGGAGCGATTTTTGCTTTACTTGTTATATATTCAAGCAATCCATCAATATTTTTGCCTGATAAAGCAGAAATGGGAAAAAGCAAACTATCAGGATGATTTTCCGTTAAAAAAGCTTTAATGTCATTTAGATATTTTGATTCGATATCTATTTTGTTCAATAAAAATACCGGTACAATATTAAGTGAGCGAAGCTTATCTAAAATATTATGTGTTATATCATCAAACGGTTTTAAACTATCGATAATCAACATAACTAAATCCGCACTATGTAAACTTGACCACGCACATCTGACCATCGCTTTCTCAAGTGTCCCTTTCGGCTCAAATATACCAGGCGTGTCATATAAAATTACCTGCGTATCTTTTAAGGTAATAATGCCCGTAATAATTGACCTAGTTGTTTGAACTTTGGGAGTAACTATAGAAAGCTTCTCACCGATTATTCTGTTTAATAAAGTCGACTTACCACTATTTGGTCTGCCGATGATACAAACCGAAACCGTTTTCTGAATTTGTTCAGTCATTTTTAAGCCTATGCAATAAGCTTCTTGCTGCGTTTTTCTCTGCTTCTTTTATCGAGTGACCTATACCAATTTGTTCATAATCTTTTACTTTCACAAGAACCGTAAAAGTCGATGAATGAGCGACTCCTTCTCTTTTTATCAGACGGTATA
This sequence comes from Rickettsia sp. 109562A South Dakota, assembly GCF_055791265.1. Lineage (NCBI taxonomy): Bacteria > Pseudomonadati > Pseudomonadota > Alphaproteobacteria > Rickettsiales > Rickettsiaceae > Rickettsia > Rickettsia sp. 109562A South Dakota. Next base: position 542,547 of record NZ_CM147703.1, on the reverse strand, counting down.
TAGGTAGGTGATGATCACTAGCTTGAGCCCATTCTTGTAAAGCAGTTTTTGGGTCATAATCCGTTAAATTCTGAACTTTTATAAATTCTGCCCATAATTTCCCGATAATATTATGAGTTGTTTCAATATTGCTATCAAGATATATAGCTGCAATCAAAGCTTCCGTAGCATTTTCTATATTATGAGGGTTATCACGCCCCCCTGCTACTTCTTCGCCATGAGTCATAATTATATAATCTTTTAAAGCAAGCTTAGCCCCAACCATACATATTGTTTCTTTGCAAACCAAATATGATCTAATTTTAGCTAAATTCCCTTCATTATAACTTACAAAATTACTAAATAAAATTTCCGTGATTACTAAATTTAATACGGCATCACCTAAAAACTCTAAGCGTTCATAATCTTTATCATCCTTGTACTCGTGATGCTGTCTTAAAGACGGGTGACTTAACGCCTCTATTAAAAGCTCTTTATTTTTGAAACTATAGCCTAGTAATTTTTCTAATTCGTTAAATGATGACATTATGCATCCGTATTATAAAGATTTCTAAAAATTCTATTCAATCTAACAGACTCAATCCATGGCTTTAACTTTAATATTAGATTAATAACTCCTATATCATTATCCCACCAAGTTATTGTTGTTGAGAACCAAATAAATTGTGCTTTAGCAATAAAATTTTCAAACGGTACAAATCCAAGATTTACTCTACTATCATTTGATTGATCTCTATTATCCCCTAAAAAGAAATATTTTCCCTCCGGCACATAAAAAACATCCGTATTACCGTATCTATCATCAGATATAACACCAAAAATAGGGGCGAGCTTATAAGAAAAATATGTTCTACCGTTTGGCAGCGTTTCTTTAAATTTCAAATATTTTCTTCCTTCTTCACTTATATAAGTTCCAACTTTCGTGCGTTCTATTTTTTTATCGTTAATATATATCACGTCATCGATCAATTGAATTTTATCGCCCGGTAATCCTATTAAGCGTTTTATATATCTAACACTCATATCATTAGGTGGACGAAAAACTACAATATCGCCACGCTCCGGTTCACGAGCAAATATTCGCCCTTTAAAAAGAGGCATAAAATCAAAGAAAGATAAAGAATAATTACTATAACCATAACTATATTTAGTAGAAAATATATAATCATTCTCAAGTATGGTTGCTTTCATAGAACCTGTTGGAACGGTAAACGGCTCCATAATAAGTATTCTAATCAGTAAAGCGATGCATACTACAAAAGCAAGAGATTTCCATTCTTGAGCAGTTGTTTTATTAGTGTTTGTTTTTGTATCTGTTTGCATAATCTCTTAATTATTTATAAGTAACGTTTGTTACATGGCTCTTAACTATGCAACAAGCTCCATCAATCTACGTGATGACATATCCTCTCTTCAATCTCGTCTCTAAAATGACGTATCAGTCCTTGAATCGGCCAAGCTGCCGCATCACCTAAGGCACAAATAGTATGCCCCTCTATTTCTTTTGTAACGCTAAGAAGTTCGTCTATCTCGGATTTTTTGGCATTACCTTTAACTAGCCGCATCATAACTCGCCACATCCAGCCCGTACCCTCACGGCAAGGAGTACATTGCCCACATGATTCATGCATATAAAATTTACTAAGCCTAGCTATTGCATAAATAATGTCGGTAGATTTATCCATAACTATAATACCGCCTGTACCGAGTCCGGAACCTGCAGTGCTCAAACTATCAAAATCCATATCAACAGTTTCACAGATAGATTTAGGAAGTAACGGAACGGAAGAACCGCCTGGAATTATGGCTTTAAGATTATCCCAACCGCCTCGAACACCGCCGGCATATTTCTCAATCAATTCTTTTAACGGAATCCCCATTACTTCTTCAACATTGCAAGGCTTGTTAACATGACCTGATATGCCGAAAACCTTAGTTCCCGTATTGTTAGGCTTACCAATGGAAGCAAACCAATTAGCTCCACGTCTTAAAATGGTCGGCACTACTGCGATAGACTCAACATTATTTATAGTAGTCGGACAGCCATATAACCCAAAGCCGGCAGGAAAAGGCGGCTTCAGCCGTGGCATGCCTTTTTTACCCTCTAAGCTTTCAAGCAGTGCCGTTTCTTCACCGCAAATATAAGCCCCCGCCCCGCGGTGTAAATAAATATTACAATCGAATCCTGAACCGCAAGCATTCTTTCCTATTAACCCGTCTTTATAAGCTTCATCTAATGCACGCTGAATATTAGAAGCTTCATTATAAAACTCACCTCTAATATAGATATAACAATTATTCGCTCCTATAGCAAAACTTGCAAGCAAACAACCTTCTATTAATTTATGCGGCTCAAACCTTAATATATCCCGATCTTTGCATGTGCCAGGCTCAGACTCATCTGCATTTACTACTAAATAGCACGGTTTCTCTGAATTTTTGGGCATAAAAGACCATTTCATGCCGGTAGAAAATCCTGCACCACCTCGCCCTCTAAGCCCTGATTTCTTGACCTCTTCAATAATGAAGTCTCTACCTTTATTAAGCAAAGCTTTAGTATTATCCCAATCACCGCGTTTCTTGCTAGATTTCAAATCATGGCTTTGCTGACCATATAGATTAGTAAAAATTTTGTCTTCTTCTTTTAGCATAAATAGTTCTCGTTTTAATTATTGTCATACCGTGGCTTGACCACGGTATCCAGAAAAAATTAAAAAAACTGGATCCCCCGCGATCAAGTCGCGGGATGACAATGAAAAGTACTCATTACCTCTTATTATTAAACTTCTTATTAGCAAACATTGTAAGTATCGGAGCAGAGATAAAAATTGATGAATAAGTACCGACTATTATCCCAAAAAATACAAGTACACTAAAACTACGAATCGCCTCTCCGCCAAAAAGAATAAGGGCTAAATTGGCAAGTAGCGTAGTAATTACCGTTAAAATAGTTCTTGATAAAGTCTCGTTAATACTTAAATTTATAATTTCCGTGATATTTTTTTTATGGTATTTACGTAAATTCTCTCTAATCCTATCATATATTACTACCGAATCATTAACGGAATAACCTATAATAGTTAACACTGCGGCAATAGTACTTAAGTTAAAATCAAGCTTTGTCATACTCATAAAACCAAGAGCGAGTATTACGTCATGCACTAAGGCGATAAGTATACCAAGACCGAAATACCATTCAAACCGCACCCAAATATAAACCATAATTGCTAAGAAAGAGAATAGCATTGCCATAGTCCCTGCTTCTATTAACTGCCTACCGACCTGCGGACCGACAAAATCTACCTTACGATATTCAAACTTATACGGAAAATTATTTTGCAAAGATGCTTTAATTAGCTCAATATTTTTCATGAGATTTTCTTCACTACTACTACCGAATCTAATCGATAAATCACGCTCACTACCGAAATTTTGTAAGACCACCTCACCTATTCCAAGCTCGCCTAGAACTTGACGCATTTTTGGCACATCAGGAGTTTGATCAAGCCTTACTTCAATAACTATACCGCCGGCAAAATCAATACCAAAATTAAATTTATATATACCGATCCAAATAAAGCTGATAAGTGATAAAATAATTGAGAAAGTGTAACTGACTTTTTTAAAGTTCATAAAATCCAAATCGATTTTATTCGGTAAAAGCCTCAAAGGATAAATTTGCATTATTATATATTGTATTGAATAAAAGTTATATTTGTATTATATAGTAAATTCAAAAAGGTTAAATGATTTTTTATGTCAGAATTAGTAGTAAAAGAACAATTAGAGCAATATATAAGCAAAATAGAAAGATTAGAACAAGAAAAAGCTGATTTATCGGAGGAAATAAAAGATATTTTCCAAGATGCTTCTTCGCATGGATTTGATGTTAAAGCTATGAAATCTATATTGAAACTAAAGAAATTGGATAAAGATAAACTTGCCGAACAAGACGCTATGCTTGAGCTTTATAGAGATACTTTAGGGATTTGAATTTTTGAAGTATTATATTGTCATACCGTGGCTTGACCATGTATTGTACGAACGGTTGAGATGTCATTCCCGCCTAGGCGGGAATCCAGAAAAATAACTTAAAACATATATGGTTTTTACATTTTTTCTAGATACCGAGTGCCTTTTCCGAGCTATGCAACGATGCTTTGTAGTCGCTCGCAATGACGAAAAAACTAAGCCACGCAAGACCAATCAAGTTAGCTAGGATGACACAGCTAATACTTATGCTTTTGCTGCCTTAGTTTTAGCAATAGGGATATGTCTCTCTTTAATTCTAGTTGACTTACCGCTTCTATTTCTTAAATAATAAAGTTTAGCACGACGAACCACCCCGTACTTTACTACGTCAATAGAGTGTACTATCGGCGAGTAAGTCATAAAACGTCTTTCAACACCTTCTCCGTGGCTAATTTTACGCACTAAAAAAGAAGCAGTAATACCGCGATTTCTTTTTGCAATAACTACACCTTCATAAGCTTGGAATCTTTCCGTTAGTTTTTCCTGACCGTCTTTCTCAATTGATCTATCAATAATTTTAACAGTCACCTTAACTGTATCGCCGGCTTCAAAATCAGGAATCTTTTTATTTGCCGTAAGTTTTGAAATATTTTCTTGTTCAAAACTATCAATAATATTCATTTTTTTAACTCCTTAATCTCTATAATGCGAATATAAAAGGTGAAAGGCGGCTCCCACCTTTTATATAAATAAATTATATATGTTATTTTTTAGTAAAAACTTATAATTCTTTACTAAATATAATAATATATTATTTTGAAACCGGGGTGAAGACTAGCATCAAAGCCCGATTTCTACAATTTCTCAATCAATAGCAAATTACTTATGTAATTTGCTATTGGCGATCTATAAATCTTTAAGTAACTCCGGACGGCGTAATTTAGTAATCATAAGAGACTGCTCTCTTTTCCATTCATTAATTAGTTTATGATTACCTGATAATAATATCTCAGGTACTTTTCTTCCATGCCAAATTTCAGGTCTTGTATATAGACCGCATTCAAGCCCTCCCTTAAATTCCCCGTCTTCTTCAAAAGACTCGGAAGATAAGGTATTTTGATTTATCAATACCCCAGGAAGTAGCCTAATTAAGCAATCAAGAATGGTAAAGGTAGGTATTTCTCCGCCGGATAAAATGTAGTCACCCACACTAATTTCCATGATATTATACTCTTCAATTACACGTTCGTCAATCCCTTCGTAACGTCCGCATAAGAATATGAGGTTTTTGGTTTTTATCATCTCTTTAGCAAAGCTTTGAGTAAAGACTCTACCGCGAGGTGAAGGATAGTAAATTTTAGCATTAGGATTTAACGATAAAGCATGATCTATGCTATTCCCTAGAACATCAGGACGCATTATAAGCCCGTCACCTCCGCCGTAAGCTTCGTCGTCAACGTTTTTATGCTTAGTTAAACCAAAATCCCGAATATTAATAACGTCATATGACCAAATATTTTTGTGCAGTGCTTGCCCTGCTAAAGAATGCCCTAAAGTCCCGGGAAACATTTCAGGAAAAACGGTTAAGATTGTAGCGTGAAGTATAGACATATGTTTAAAATAGTACCTAGTACCAATTAACGCAATAAAATTATAATTTTATATAAAGGTAACTATCTACCTTTATAATCTTCTTTTCTTTGCTTTCTAGCAGCAGCTGTTGCACCACTCCTAAATGTTTCAGCTGTTTGTTGATTCGTTCTATGAGCTTGATCGCTTTGATATTGTTTAAAATCACTTTTCTGCGTAGCTGCTTCAAAACGGTCTTTTATTTTATCCAAACGTCTCATAGCAGCTTTATCTAGGTTAACTCCGGCTTTTGCTGCTTTATCCTCCATCTTTAATGCTTTATCATAACCTTTAGATGCTTTTTCTATTATAGTTTGCTGTTTCATAAAATCCACTTTAGAACCCGACTTTATTGCATCACGATATGGATTTATCCTATTATTTTTTATATCCTTTATTTGTTTTTCTGCTTTCTTTTTATCAAATTTTTCTACCATAACTTTCTCCAAAATTTAAGTTAAAAATATACTTATAGTTGCATATATTTTATTTCAAAAAAAGTTAATAAAGAAAAATAGATGTATACGTTAATTAAAAATTAACCAATTTGTGTTATAAAAACTTCATCACTGCCTCAGCGATGATTAGCTCTTCGTTTGTCGGCACAGCGACGACTTTAACACTGCTATCTTTGGTACTTATTATATACTCGTTTTTTTGGTTTTTTGCATCATCTATTTTAATGCCTAACCATGAAAGTGTTTCAGTAATCATGTCACGTATTACGGCAGAATTGTGACCAACGCCAGCAGTAAAAATTAAGCAATCAAGCCCCTCAAGTGCAGCAGTTAGCTTACCTATTTCAAGTTGGATACGATAGACGAATAAATCTATAACGAATTTAGCATCAGGCGAATTGCTTGCAAGTAAAGTACGCATATCGGAGCTTTCACCGGACATACCCAGTAACCCTGATTTCTTATATAATAACTCGGTTACTTCTTGCGTGTTCATTTTCTCATGATCAATAAGATATAACACTACTCCAGGATCAAGGTTACCTGTTCTTGTACCCATCATAACACCGTCAAGTACGCTAAAGCCCATGGAACTTGTTAAACTGAGACCGTTTTTAATAGCACATAGACTACTACCGCTTCCTAAGTGAGCTATAATAGTCCTGGCAGGTAAATCTTCCTTTGTCATTTCTTTAAAATGGCTGCTAACATATTTATATGATAACCCATGAAAACCGTAACGAATTACCCCTTTATCATAATATTTTTTCGGTAAACCGAAAGCTTTTGTAATAGGTAGATTGGTAGAATGAAACGACGTATCAAAACAGGCTATATGTGAGACTTCTTTGTATTTCTGAAACAATAAATCCAGTACCTGCAAATTATAAGGTTGATGCAAGGGGCTTAAAGGTATGAATGCTCTTAAATCTTCGCTAACTTTTTCATTAACAATAACCGGTTTATTAAAATTTTGACAATACGGTGACCGGTTGCAATTAAATTGAGGTTTTCTTGCTTTTCCCACCAATCTTCAAAAAGATCAATCATTCCTTTAATAGCATCGCCGGTAATATCTGCAGTAGACTCACGATTTTTATTGATGTGGAATACTATTTTATTGTCGTTTTTTTCTAAAAAAATATTATAAATTTTATCCTTAACTTTTTTATTCTGAATTTCAAAAATAGAAATTTTTAAACTAGATGGACCGGCATTAGCTATTAAAATAACATCTTTCATATTATTTACCTGCTTGGATATGTAACTTTGCCTTGGTATGATTATAAATAAACGAAGCAAGTACACAGGAAATAACACACATATCCATAGGATCGGCTCTGCTTGTTAGAATAATCGGTACCCGTGCTCCTCCAAGTACAATACCTGCCATAACCGCTTGACCCAAATATTTTAGCTGCTTTGCAAGCATATTGCCTGACTCAAGATCGGGTACTACTAATATATCGGCATTTCCTGAAACTGAAGAGCTAATACCTTTTGCTTCTGCAGCAAATAAAGATATAGCATTATCAAACGCAAGCGGTCCGTCAACTATAGCATTCGTGATCTGTCCGCGATCTGCCATTTTTGATAAAGCGGCAGCATCAAGGGTTGTAGGAATTGCAGAAGTCACCGTCTCAACTGCTGATAATACCGCCACTCTAACTTGTTTGTCTTCTTTGAGCATATGCATTAAATCAATAGCATTCTGCACTATATCACGCTTATCTTCTAGAGTAGGGCATTAATAGCAGCATCGGTAATAATAAACGGCTTTGGAAAAGTAGCGACTGCCATTAGGAAAGCATAACTTATACGGCGTTCGGTACAAAGACCGTTTTCTTTATGAACTACCGCAGACATAAGCTCATCAGTATGCAAGGAGCCTTTCATAATAGCCGCCACTTCTCTTTTCTTTGCAAGCTCTACGGCTTTTTTTGCTGCTGCTTCTATTTTATGTTGAGGTACAATTAAAACCGGTTTTATTACATTAAATTGTGCTGCTCTAACTGCACCGAGTAATGATTCTTTATCGATCGGATGAACTACTGCAGTTTTAACAGGCTTAAAGCCATCGGCTCTAAGTAATAGATCGATGAAATGCTTTGCTGCTTCCGTCAAAGTCAGGATCGTTGATTTCTTTTGAAGGAGTGTAAGTAGTGCCTAATTTCTTAGCTAGAATCGCATCTAAAAAAGTCTCGTTTATTATATTTTTATTTATCCCAATCTAAAATTAAATTAGGTATACGCTTAAATTCTTTTATATTATTAGTGACTAAAGTTGCATTCTCGGCTAGAATATGACTTGCAATAAGTAAGTCATTACTCCCTATTATTGTTCCTTTCTTCTCTAACATACTTCTCAATTCGTCATAGTAAAATGCACATTTTGCAGAGAAACTTATTACTTCAACTTTATTTAAAAAAGCGTCTAAGTTAATTTGATTTTGTTTTTTATTCTGATTACTCGAATTAGACACTCCATATTGAGGCTCTGCTAATACTATAGAAGAAATAACTACAGAATTATTTTTTTCAACTACTTTAAGCTTTTGTAAGTAAGGTATAGGTTTTTTATTCATTACGTCAATACAAACGTTTGTATCTAACATGTAAATCATTTAAATAATTCCCAGTTTCGTTCTTGTAGTGGCAAATCCTTTCTTCCTTCAGGAAAAAAATCACCTGTAGGTTTTATTTCATCAAATACTTCCTCCCATGTTTTTAATATTGGCTGTAATACTATTCCTTTTCCTAAAGGAATTATGCTTACTTCTTTAGCTGAACAACGAAATTCCTTAGGTAATCTTACTGCTTGACTTTGACCATTCATAAATATCTTTGCTTTATTCATAATAATACCTCATAGTATATATTATTATTACAGCAAACAAAAATTCTATATTTTTTACTACTGCATATTTCTCAAATGATCTTCTAATTTTCTTAATTTTCTGCCTTCATTTACTATAGGTTTTACATAGGTTTGCATTTTTGCATTTTCCCTATATTTATTAATCTGATCGATCTGAGCATTTACTTCATCGGTAATAACTTGCTTTCTATCCTCTATTTTATTTAGTACTTCAGTACTATATTCGTAATTTTTAACATCAGCATTAAAGTTATTAATCTCTTCTGTAATCTTTTTGTCTATTTCAGCTCCCCCGTCAGTATCTTTGACCTTTTGTGCTATTAATGCCGGCATTTCTTCGAGCTTGATATCATCTCTTTTGAAATGATCTTTAAGCTCTTTATAAGTTTGTTCTAAATTTGCCTGAGCTTTCTCGTGCATAATATCATAATGCTCTTGACGACGAGTATATCGATCTTCATCTATAAATTGTGCATGTTTTCTATGAGCGTTATCTATCATATCCCGCATCTGAGAATCAGTAGCTTTCTCACGCATAAATCTGTCACCCATCATTACCGGATCATCTTCCTCGGATAACCTACTACGTACCTCATGAATGAGCTTTCTTTGAGCTAATTCTTGATAATATTCCACATCACTCTGTCTACCTGTTTTCTCTAGTCTTGCTAGATATTCCGGTGATAACACATCTGCTTGAGCAGCTAGCGTTTCCTTATTAATATGCATTTGAAGCTCTTTAAATTCTCGTGCTTTTTCTTCATCTTTTAATTTTTCGCTATAAGTTCTAAGTCTTGGATCGTTATATTCAAAATCATGCCATTCGGCACTAGTTAGATTACCCTCATAAGCATCACGTAAATCTTTACCAACTATTGCAGTTAAAGCCCCTCTTTTTATTCCTGTATAACCAGCATATATTTTTTCGCCTATACCTACACGTTTTTGTTCTTTTAAAGCTCTCTTAGATTCAACCCGATGCTCCATCTCTTGCCAACTTCTAAGTACTCCTATATTCTTACCAAATAAACCTACTCCTCGCCCTGACATATCTTGATGAGCATCTTTATAAGCTTTTTGATAATCTCTAGTAAAGTTCGCATCACTAGCGAGTTCACGTAAGTTAGCATCTTTTAATGACTTATCAAGCTCAGTTTTTTGTTCTTTACTTAAAGCGGCATAATCTTTCACTCCATATTTATTTTCAGCAATTTTATCTCGAAGCTGAGTAAATTTCATTTGCGATAGTTCTTTTGCTTTTAATTCATTCCCTTTAGGTAAATTCTTTAATAATCCTGAAATACCGTTTTCATAATCCGTAATAGCATTCATTTTTACATCTTTAGAATCTATACCATATTTCCTCTTAACTTCATTTTGTACGGCTTTGTTAGCAGAAGAACCAAGAGCTTGATTTTCAAGTCTTCCCATCATCATATTTTCAAATTTCTCGGCAAAGAACATACTAGTTTCCTCTAACTTCGCACTTACACGGGTAGTTACAGGTGCACTTACTGTCTTAGCCACATAATTTAGCGGTCTATTCATTTGCTTCGCTGCAGATGCATAAGATTGCTGATTAACTTTTTGTATGTCTGTTAAATTACCCGAAGTACCGGCAATAAATTCTGCTGTCGATATAGCAGTATCGTTAAATTTACTTAGTAAATAAATAGACACAAAAATCAGTAATATCCCGTCAAGTTGGACAAATTTCCCATTTATAAAATGACTAATTCTTTTTGCATCTTTAACTAAATCTAAAAACGGTAACTCAATATAGCGTTCATCTATACACTCATACGCAGCACAATGCTTACCGTTAGTAGTGCCGTCATCTTTTATATGATCTTCAGGAACTAATATCTTTGCTTTGTGGAAATTATTTATACCGCCTTTCATTGGTACGGGGAACCACCAATAAAATATCGAATTACCAAGACTTGGATCTATATCCTCAAGGAAACTACCGAATATTTCATTTATCGGACCTAAATTAGGAAAATCATGTTTACATACCGCAAAACCAAGCGTTGAATATATTTCGGTTCTGATGATCATTGCAATAAAAGCGATACCGGCAAATAAGATTAGAGGTTGTAGTGCATATGATATTAATTGCCTTAACCAATTCTCAAATAACGAACGAGTGATATTAAACAACATGAAGCAAATAAATATCGGTCCCATAGTGATAATCATACCGATAGTTATAAGAGCGGTTAGATAGATAATAGTAGCTTTAAATATAAGAAAGAAAATAAAATACAGAGCTATTAAATATAGAATGATATATATAAAGCCAAGCCACTCAACAAACAGTAAAGAAAATAATTTAGATAAAGTTTGAGGAGAAATAAGTAACCCAAGCAAGCTTTGAGAACCTGGCCCGTTAGCGGAAGCCTCATTAATTATTTGCAGTATTTGCTGAACTCCATCAATAAAAAATACAAATAAATAATCATGAAAAAACGTCCAAGCTTTATCCGTACTTAATAATATTGAGACTATACTAACTTTTAATATTCTAATTATAAGTTCGACATGAGTAAGGTTTATATTACCTATTAAAAAGGAAAAGCCCGTAAACATTATATATAGAGTTAAAATAGCCGAGACACTCATTCTATAACCAGAAGTATCAATTATTTGTTTATAAACTTTTCTTACAATTCCGGGATCTTGATCACTAGTACCAAATAATACTTTTTTTATCAAATTCGTTAAAAATTGTAATGGGTCAGGTCTAGTATCACTAACTCCGGACTTTATCACTAATCTATATTGCCCGCTATTATCATTATAAAATTTATCTATAATCTTAAAATAAAGAGGAGATTGAGCATATTTTGACTTATCCTCACCTTTATATTGATAATTTATACCGCCGGCTTGCAAGAATTGTCCTGTACTACTAATACTATAAAATGCATAATCGTTATTTGGAGGCGGTTCTCCTAAATGCTGAGTTATACCTTGCGGTTTACGCTGTGAATCCGGCGAAATATTAGGATCGGTATTTTTAGCGGCAATAAGAAAATAAAGCCCTACACCGTTTGTCATTATACATGGGGCATTATAAATAGCCGCATCATTTTGATTTGTAGGACTAGGTCTGCACATGTCATTATCTATAAAAAGACACGGTTGTAACTTAACGCAAAAAGCAGCCAAAGTAGTTGTATTATTTTTTTGACCATACCATGGACACCATGCAGATAACTGACCTGAAGTATTTTTATCGCCAAGTATATAACTCCACGGTCTTACCATAACGGTTAAAGGATAACCGTTTACTTTATAAGCACTATCACGCCATGGTGCTACCTGATCTCCCTCCTGTTTTGAAGTAATTTCTTCCGGATCATATCTAGAAGAGACATTAAATTTGATAAAACCGAAATCATCAGGGTCAATGCAAGTATCGCCGGTACAACCGGAAAGCAACAATAGCGATATTAATAATGTAATAAAAATATTTTTGTTCATTTCAAGTTATTGTGTCATGCCGTGACTTGATCACGGCATCTTTAAAGACAGTTATTTTTAATTTTTATAGATAGATACCGCGATCAAGTCGCGGTATGACAATTTATTTACTTTCTCTCTCCTTCCTCTTTCTTTCCATCATTACGCTCGGCAAGGAATTTATTTGTATACTCACCGCCTCCTTCCGGTTTTCTAGCTTTATAATTTTGATCAATTATCTTGTCTTTGAAAACTCTAGCCGGAGCCATTGCAGCCTTTTTAATCGGTTTTGTTACCGAACCTATATCATGCATAACGGCTCCCACAGGATCAGAACGTGCTTGATAATTTCCTGATATTCGTGCCGGTGTAACATTTGTAAGCATTCCGACTACTACATTTACAAAAGTTACTAAACCATATGACATCAGGCAATATGAATAAAATAATAAAGCCGTAGTAAATAATACTAAGAAAGTATTAGCATTGTTCGTTAAAATATTCGAGCTACTAATTTCCGGAACATCTGGTACAAAGAAAGGTATTCCGGGTAAGAACGGCAATGTAAAAGAGAAATTGATCGGAATACCGAGATTTGTTAAATCAAGCCCTATTTTTATCGGTATAAGAGTATCCCAACAGGCTCTAACTACTACTTTTAAAAGCTGTTCAGATAAAACCTGATCTATCAATAAAAAGAAAATCAATAATATTGTCGGCTGCACTACATAGCTAAGCAATATCGATATCCAGTTATCAAATAAACTCTTAGTTTTTTCAAATAACATTAATATTATGAAAAACGGTGCTAATGAAATTAGCACCGTTACCCCTATGAATGCAATAACATAGCCTATTATAACTTCTAAAATAGCTCTAAAATAAGTGATGAGAGAATAAATGGTTATAATAGCGATCAATGCTAAACCATTATGTATTTGCAATAATTCAATAAATAGTAGTCCCCAAATCCTACCGTTAGTATATTTATCAAATATAGGATCAATAAAACCAAAAATATTAGATCTAGAGCTTGTAGCACCTACTACGTTAGTTACAAAGAAATCAATACCGTTAGTAAATACACTAAAGAAATATGTATTAAAGAAATCCCAACTTTCTTCTCTAATTAAAAAAGCTACTATAGCTATTTTGCATATACGTGTTATTACTTCTACGGCAGTTAATTTTAATGCTCCCGCAACGAACATTAGTCCAAATATAGTAACATAAAGGGTTAATGCAGCTTTAGCTATATTCTGCACTGCAGAATTTTTAACTAACTTAATATAAAAGTTTTGACTAAAAGTTCTAAACTGATCGGTAATAGGTTTAATAGCACCGTTATATACTATATCAGAAAACCAAGTTGTACCGGTATAATTAGCATAATTTACACTAACTACCCCTTGTATATTACTATTAGGATTTACCACCCTTAACCATAAATATCCATCTTGCGGTGCATCAGTCGCAACGTTATAATCTACCGGCGTACCGCGAACAGATGAATCCGGTAACGCACCGTCCGGTGTTATTAAATATTCTAACTTTATATTTTGTTGATCACCCGGACTAATTGAATTTGTCCCGTTACCTATTTCAACAATCATCGCATAACGACCGAAATATAAAAAATTAGCTGACCAATCATTCTTATTTATATCATTTACAAACCTATTATAATCACCAGAATAATTTCGGCTCCAATCACTCATTAAAACTGAATTACTAAACATTCCGGTAGACGACCAATCACTAGTAAAATCCATAGTACCGCCGCTAGTCGCTTGATAATATATAAAACTACTTTGAGTACTGCCTGAATTTACAAAACGCTGATCTCGTCCCTTAATAACCTGCCCGCCTACTTTAATTATCATCCCTCTACCTTGATCGTAATAGCAAGCAGGGCTAGTATCTATACCAGCATTAGCAGGACAAGAATTAATTAAGCCCATAAAATTCTGTACCGCTCCCGTTATCATAGGCTTACCGACTATTACTCCGTTATCGGTATTTTGATATTTTGTAGCAGTGCCTGTGCCGCTACATACGCTTGTTCTTGAAGCATCTATCATATTACATACCTGCTCTGCAGATGAGTAAATGATTCTATTATCAAATTTGCCAAGGTTACTTTGAGTATAAAGTGCAGAAGCAGCGAATACCGAACTATCAAGTTCCTGTGTTAAAATATTATCTACAGTATTAGGAAGTTTTGGAGTATTAGGGCTAAAAAAATTATCTTTACTAACTAAACTAATATTTACTACATCGCCGGCATTAACTTGAATTCTCGAATTACCGTTAGAATAGTTAAAATACTTAACAGAATCAGACATTTTAGTAAATGAAAGTGCATCAAGGTCTTTATCAGGCGGTATAGCACCGTTATTTTCCGTAACAAAACGAGGAAATCCTAAAACTTCAAATTGTAATTTAGTATAATTATAAGTTTTAATGAAAACTTGCGGCGTACTAAACCTTGGATCAATTCTATATAATACTAGATATTTTCTAGGTTCAGGAGTAATACCTGAAGTAGACCAATTTATTTTTAACAATTTACCTTTCTCAACAGCATTACCTGTTGACTGCCAAGTTCCGGCTGTAGATAAACTAATTCCTATATTACCCTCTTGAAAACTTGTAAATTCAGGCACTTCTAAACAACCGAATAAGCTTTTTAACCCACCAAAACCGGTTGACATCCATGAAAAAGCATCAACAGCTTTAGCTGGTGCGGTCATAAATAAAACTAATAAAACTAAACTCTTAAGAATTTTCATCATATTACATTATTTCGGTGTTTCAGGTTTAGGCGGTTCTTCATTTGTCTTCTCACCTCCTTCTTGCGGCGTATTTTTTCTGTTTTTCTCAGCTTGATCTAACGTTTTATTACGTTGTTTTAATCGTGCTTCCGCTCTACCGGTAATACCTTTTCTTGTCTCGGCATCCATTCCTACTTGACTCAACGTTTTCTGTTCTGCAGCATTATACATTGCTTCGCCCATACCAGTAGCCGAAGGTCCGGCAGCACTAGTTAATTTTGCTACCATACGTCCTGAAAATTCGACGTAACCGTACATACCGTAAGCAATAATAACTAAAGCTACGATATTTTGCATATTCACTCCCATCATACCTGACATATAATCCATCCCCCAAGGGGCAAACCAATTAATACAGAAGATCGGTACATTCAGTAATGCAATAGGTAAAATAGTACCGATAAACGGAATTTTTATCGGTAAAGCACATTTCCAACAAACGCTATAACCTAAAACAAAATCTAGATAAATGGTAAATAGCTGTGTTAGTACTATAATACCCGCCATCATAACTACCGGTTCTATCATATAGCGAATCGTAAACCTCACCCAATTATCAAATAAATACCTAGTAAAATCAAATAATAAGAAACTAATAAATAAAGGGGCTATACCGATTAATATACAAGTTGCCATAAATGCCATAATATAAACGGCAATAGCTCTAAGTGCCGTAATAATTACTATACCAAGCGCAATAAAAGTAATTATAAAATATATAATACCGCTAAGCCCAAGAGAAAGAAGCGCAAGTAATTGAGCGATAAATGTTTGACTAAAAAATATTTTACTCATTACTGCATCTAAAAACATAAAAGGATTAGAAATAGTATTAGTAGAAGTAAACAAACTATACCCACTCATATTAGCAATAATTGCGTCTGAAAAACCGGTAATTGCATCAAAAAGATAGTTATTGAAAAACTCAAAAGTATTACCGTTCATAAGTCCGCTCACTACTCCGATTTTTGCTATTCTAATTACTAGCTCTTTTTGGTTTATCTTAGCAAAGCCGAGCAAGAACATTGCTCCGTAAGTCATCACATACAGAATTAAAATCGCTTTAATATAGGTAAAAAAGTTAGTACAGGACGAGCTATCACTAGCTTTATAACATACCATATTTTTAAAAATAGAAGTAGCAGCCCCTTGCACTTTAGTTTTAAATAACTGAAGTAACGGATTCATTACTTTAATAGTAAAACTTCCTACTTTTAAGGATGTTGAGAAATGTACTTTATAGTTACCATTACTATCTTTGTAATCATTAGAATCGTTTAGAATTCTCATCCATATATAACCGTCTCCATTTACATTAACGTTAGCTTTACCGTCACTATCAACGTTAATTCCTTGAGGTGAATAAGGTTTACCGCTAGTATTCGGGTTTTCTGAACCGGCTACTATTATGTATTGCACTCGTCCCCGATCATCAAAAGTATCGTTAAAACTATTACCGTTCTCTCTATAGCATTTAGTCTGTTTAATATTTAGAACATATCCGCCCGTATTCTTACTAGCATCTTGTGAGGTGGGAGACCAAAGTCTATATTGTAAATAACTTTTTTCAATATTGCTGTTAAAAGGTATATTATATATAACTTTATATATATATTTACCGTCTTTATCTTTATATTCAGGCGGTTGATCTGAATCTGCAACAAACTTAGCAAATTCTAGATTAGAAGGCAAAGCTTGACTTACAGAACCCGCATCATTCATTTGATATATTAATCCGGTTGGTCCTTTGCCTCCTTTACCGTCCGCCGTATACCAAAATCTCCGATTCTTTTGAAAATCTCCGTCGTTACATATTCCTGAAGTACAATTTACACCTCCAATATAATCTTTATCTTTAGGACTACGATTATCAACACTATCAGGACATTGACCATTCGGTAAAATATTAGCATTATTGGAACATTGAAGATTTGAATAATCAATAAATAAATTACCCGAATTATCTGACCAACTAAAGGTAAAACTACCATCGTCTTTATAAGATTCTGGCATTGTTCCATAGTGATTTATCCAAACAGGTAAGGAGTCACATATAAAACCAATGCAACAATGAGAAACTAAATTAGTGCTCTCACATACCCACTGAGAAACAACTTCTTGATGAATACATCCCAAAATACAATGACATTCTTCCCGATGCTTATTACCTTGCCAATAATTTTGTTTCAATTCACAAGCATTAACATATTGACCGGAATAAATAGAATATTTTCCACAAATCGGCTCATAAGAAGTTTTGCCTTGTGAACAATCTTTCGTAACCGCAGTACCTTTAAAGACATCATTAACTGTCGCCTCCGTACCGGCAAAATTAGGAGATACGGAAACTAAAACCCTATCATTAGCGTATAATTCGGCAATATTACGCCACTCACTATTTTTTGCATCCATTATTAGAGAGACAGGCGGAGTATTGGCGTCGGTGATACGAGGGATCGGAATCATTTTACCGTTATCGTCTAAATTAGATCCAGGTCCAGTACGTTGGAAATTATCTTTTGGTATATAAGCTAAACACAAACTAATCTGACCAACCACTTGTAAATTCACCGGTTGGCTATTTTCTACTAGCACCTGAGTATTTAACCATTCACCGTAACGAGTAGGATCAGGAATAAGCTGAGTTGTACCGTCGGGCAGCATCTTAGAAGTGTTTACATAATTAGCATTAGCATTAAGGGTTATAGTACCGGTTATTGAATCCGTACCGCCTTTACCGTTTGCGTCATATCTCATGTAGCAGCCGTTACCGACTTTTACTGCTCCTATCATACCAAGTGCTGCAAAAATAAAGCAAACTAACGTTGCTACTATAGCGAGTACTCCTAAAACTTTTAACAAGTTACTCTGCATATTCTATCATTTACCTCCACTTATCGATAAAGCGTCTTTGGCATTATCACTACTTCCTCCGGCTGCACCAAGTGTATCATCACTTTGCTCCCCACCTTTACGTCCACTTCCTCCACTCGGCTTATCTCCTACCGGTGGCTTGCCTTGCGAAACCATAGCAGCATCCTTAAGGAAAGCGGCTCCTTTCTTTACTAAATCAACGATTTTAGTTGGACTTGCCGTTACTGCGTCCATATTAGGACCATTAGTTAAATCAGCGGCAAACCGCCCTATAGATTTAGAGAAATAATAAAAAATAACCGAAAATACTAATACGCACAAAAGTTCCGCTAAAATAGATACAACATCTCTAACAATTGATTTTATTGGGAAAAGTATCAATAAATGCTCTTCCCAACCTTCACCTGCATAATATTGTAACATTTTATATCCAAAACTTTCCTGGCATTTGTCTGCAGCACCAATAGGGAGCCTTAACTCAAAAGTACTAAATCTAATATCTCCTTTTTCATAATCATATCTAAGGAATTCACAATTTTTAAATATTGCGGAATCATACATAGTTATTAATAAAGCTATAAAACCTGCTATTACTGCCGGCTGCAATGCACATGAGATACATACTTTTAACCACCCGTCAAAATAAGCTTTTGTACGAGTAAATAGAGCCATAGGAATGAATATAGGAGAAACATATGTCATAACGTAAATAGTAATCATGCAAACTAAATAATGCGTAATAAAATATAAAAGTATAGATAAAAATATTACAGAAAATACTAAACCTGCTGCAAGTATAATGACGTTTCCAGCCATAAAGAATCCAAACATAACGGTAAAAAACCTCAGTGATCCTGCTTTACTTAAATCATTCGGACTATTTTTATCCGGAGTACCAAGGTTAGGTATCTTCTCATTATTACCACTGGGACCATTGCCGACCGAACTCCCTAAAACTCCATTCTTATCTATATTATAAAGTAAATCCAAACCAAGATAATAACCTATACGGCAATCAATAGCGTCCCATAAACCGTAAAATTTATAACCGTCCTTATACTTTGAATTATCAAACTGACATAATCCTCTAGAACCTGCTGCATTAAAGATCATCTGTGCAAAGTCCGGTGCTGCTCCCGTCAAAAGAGGTAGTCCGTATTTTAACATACCGTTTTCTTTTGTCGGCTGACCACCGCTAAAATCTAAAGGTCCAAGACCGAGGGAAAAATAAGCAACAAATAAGAATTTTATTATAAAAAGAGCTATTTTTTCAGTACTTGCATATTCTTTATTTAGAGCCATATTAAAGGCAAAAAACATAGTATAAAGAATTAGTGCGGCACCTATAGTTCTCTTTAAATAACCTTGAAACGTAGAAAAAGCGGCAAGATGAGTTATTCTAGAATTTTGATCTTGAGAACTACAGCTATTTCCGACAAAAAATATTTTATTAAGCGTTTCACTCAAACACTGAACTGCAAGACCGGAAAAATTAATTAACGATTGACTATAACTTGCTCCCGTATAACAGCTTTTTCCTATATTACAATTTTCATCATCAGGCGGAGTAGGCGGCGGAGTAGCACTTAAAGATTTACATGCTACCGGTATCGGTCCCCTTGATGTGGGCATAACTAAACATAAATCATTATCCCATTTTTTAACCGTTAACACGATATTCTGTAATACAGGATTTGCTCCAAGATCAGGATTATTATCAGTACTTAAATCGCTAATCTTCTTAGAATCACCTTCATTTAAAGTATACATAGTACAAGGGCTACTACTACCTTCTATATTTTTAAAACAAAACGTTATACCAGGCACAGCCGAGTCACAATTACCTCTCGGATCTTTCATATCAATATTACGAATTATATAGCCATATGCCGTATCTGTTTCTAAATATTTGTCTGAAGTAGTCGGTAAACTAGAACATGATTCCCCAAAGCCGGCAAAGCTAGCTAAGCTTACAGACGCTATACAAACTATAATAAATATCTTTAAGGTTTTAAGAGTTTTCATTAGAACTATTATCTTTTTTTTCTGTTACTACGCCGTTTTTTACTAACTCATCCCATGCCTTTTCAGCATTTGCACGTCGTTCTGATATTTCTCCTCCTTCTTGTTCTCTTACTCTTCCTCCTCCGCTTGCTACTAGTTCATTCCATGTTTTTTCTACTTTTACACGTTTATCCCGAATCTCTGCATTTTCCCGTATTTGCTTTACTCCTGTCGGATTATCATGTTCTTTCAAGTTAAAACTATAATCAATTACTCCTGAACCCCTACTTGTACTGTCAACTTTTTCTTGCGGTGACGTAGTAGTATCATCTTCTTTTCTGTCGTTTTCTATATTTTTATTGTCTTCTACCTTTGCTTTTTCTGATTTATTAAGTTCATCAGCTAATTTATCAAATTTATTAGTTGCACTATTATCTCTTTCTCTAATCTCCGTTATTACGCCGTTTTTTACTAAGTCATCCCATACTTTTTCGGCATTTGCACGTCGTTCTGATATTTCTTCACCTTGCTGGTCTCTTATTCTTCCTCCTCCACTTGCTACTAATTCGTTCCACGCTTTCTCTACTGCTGCACGTTTATCCCGAATCTCTGCATTTTCCCGTATCTGCTTTACTCCTGTCGGATTATCATGTTCCTTCAAGTTAAAACTATAATCAATGACTCCTGAACCCTTACTTGCATTTTCAACTTTTTCTTGTGGAGTTGCATTTTCAACTTTTTCTTGTGAAGGCGGAGTATTATCGATCTCTTTTTTACTTTCTTGATTATTATCTCTTATGATTTTTCCGGCACTTGCAGCTTCAATATTACTTTGTGGTGCAGGTATAGAAATAGCAGTTCTAATGCTAGCAGGCGGTGAAACAACTTCCGGAGGAGCAGGAGGAGGAGTAACAACATCCGATCTTGCTTCACTACTTACAGTTTTTGGACTAGAAGTGGCTACAGAAGACGAAGTTGTCGGCGTTACCATAGGTGCCGACGCACCTCCGCTTGCAGCAACATTATCGCTTACTCCGCCGCCTGAGCCACCTGCTAAATCACTTACACCTCCTCCCCTACTTGCTACCTGATCGAGACCCTTGGTTGCAGCACCCGCAGTAGCAAGTGCTGCCATAGCTGCCTTAAATATTGCTTGCGGCTTTATAGCAACATTATTAAGAGCTACTCCTTCCGTCATATCTGCAGCAAATTCAGCCAGCTGACTACTAAAATTATACATCAAATACAATGTAAAACATGCCGTAACTAACGCAAGCAAAATATTTTTAATTTTCTCAAAAAGCACTTTTGGGGACATAAAAAACATCCCTGGACCTAAAATCACTCCCGATAAAAATTGAAATTTGGCAAGAAATTTATCGGTAGGGGTATCGCCCGGTTTACTATCGACAATTTCACTTACACTATCTTTTGCAAAATTAAATGCCGTGGTAATAGGGTTATTTAACATGTAACCTAAACTATTTTGACAACTTTCCACATCCTCATCAGTAGGATATTGTGACTTATCATTCCAATCATTATTAATATAAAATATCAAAACATCACGACTTGAAGTACCGCCCTGTGCAAGATTTTCTATACTATTGTGAATTAACTTGCTCTTATATTGACATTGACCGTAGAAACCATAATCATATACCGAAAACATCGTGATCATAAAAGTAACTACCACCATAGGCTGTAGCAAGAACGAGATCATTAGTTTAACCCAGCTATCAAAATAATTTCGTGTATACGTGAATAAAAACATGGGTACAAAAAGAGGAGCTAAAATACCGAGTATTACTATAGATATCATACACATAATCGTTGCATTAACCATAAAGGCAGCAACCGAAATCACAAGTAACGGATAAGAAAGAGCGAGTGACACTAGCATCATATTACCGGAGATTATCGCCGGAATTAGCAAATAAATATATGGCGGAGCGCTAAAACTAAAGAAATCAAAATTTAAAAAATCATGGCTTCGATAAGCATTTTCGACAAGTAACGTAGATAATATATCAAGCCCTAAATAATGAGCTACCCTACAATCTAATGCATCCCATAATGCAATATAGGAAACACTGCCATCATAGGAAACACCAGGACCGTTAAATTTACATAAATTAGACGGAGCAGCATTCATAACCCAACTTGCTAAACCGTTTATACCGTCAAGTAAGAAAGGAAACGCCCACTGAATCATACCGTCTAGCCGGTCATACGGAGAGCCGCTACCAGGGGTTATATTAATTCCTATTGAAAAATAAGTTACGAATATCATTTTCAATATAAAATTTATATACTCACTTTTTGGCGGCACTTCACCTGCAAGTAACAGTTTAAAACCAAAAAACATAACATATAAAGTTAAGAAAGCCGTAACTATTTTATACATTCCTACTTGGAACTGAAATAATGCACTATCTTGCCTTGAAGCCAAATTAATCACTTGACTTACATTATCAAAACTACAAACATCTTTACTAATTAGTAACCTAGCAATCATTTGCCTTATACATTCTATAAGAGGAGAGGTCATGACTACTGCAGTTTTTGAAGCATTATAAGCTTTTTGATAACATCCTCCACCCGCACTACTGCATGAAACTAAGGCTAAAGGATCGGTAGGAGTTTCATTTGGATCCTCAATAAAATCCTTATCTCCTACATCCATAAAACTATTATACATGGATTTCGGAAACGGCTCTTTCATATATTTACAGCCGACGGGAACATCTCCTGTAAACCCCTTTGTTGAGACACATATTCTATCTTTATCTTGAATAACTTTCCAATATATTACAGGAAAGCCTACATCCAAGGCAAAACCGTCATCACCGGGCTTACCGCTATATGGAACATAATAATCCTTTTTATTATTTTTCCATGCTTCTTTTATATCGTCCCAAGGATCGCTCCCTGTTAATACAGCTTTAGCAATAGCAAGTGCCGATTTTGCTACGGCCTCTGCTCGAGCTACAATTAATTTAGCATTACTACATAAAGCAAAACGTAATTCCGGCTTTTTAGGATCAATTCTGTTTTCACGAGTACATTGACCTCCAGGGAAATACCCAAAATCATCATGCTCATTCTTACCAAATAAATCGTTATCGTTTATTTTAAGCTTTAAAAACGTATTCATGTATAAAACGGGAGAAACAAGATTCATTACCGCAAAAGTAAAGAACGGGGCAACAATACATGTATGAGAGAATTCACTACGCAATAAATCACCGACTCCTTGAGTTTCACAAGTTAAGCCGCTTAAAACATCTACAATGCTATCAAGAGTATCTTTGGCATGAGTTGTAGTGACTAGCCCTAAATTTAGGGCAAAGCTTATTACTAATGTTATAAGTATACTACGAGGAAATAATTTCATAACTAGTTACTTGCCTCGTGTATCGTAAGACTGTCATACCGTGGTTTGACCACGGTATCTATAAAAACAATCAAGAATAGTATGAGTATGGATACCGTGGTCAAACCACGGTATGACAGTCCTTTTTGACTCACTTCCAATCTATAATGTTTTAACTGCTTCATAAAATATAGGTAACCACTTATCCGGATCATTGCCGTATTTCTCTCTAATTTGATCGAGCAATATTACAGTCTCAACTCTGCCGGATAAAACACTAATTATATTATTCATACCGTCTAAATTAACTTTGGCAACTACGGCATCTATGCCTTGTTTTATTAAAAAATAACGTGTAGTAGGGTCGGTAGTTTTAATTAAAATATATTCTCGCTGACTTAACATAAATGCACTACGATAAATATCCGTAGCTTTCAAATTAGGTAAAAAAATCTGCGTGGCTGTTTGTTGAATCAACGTATCACTAATGCTACTTTTTGCAGCATCTTCAACACTCTGCGTAGCAAATATAACAAAAGTATTTAATTTTCTCAACACTTTTAACCAATCTTTGATCTTAGGTGCAAATACCGGATTATCGATTAAAGCCCATGCTTCATCAAGCACTATCATAGTTTTCTGCCCATCTAAAGAGATATTAATACGATGGAAAATATATAACAATACCGGTGCAAGACTTATAGGATCTTTAAGTAATTCAGTCATATCAAAACCGAATACCCTTGCTTTTTGTAAATCGATATCATCTATTTCATTGTCAAATATCTTAGCGTGTGAACCTTTACCGACCCACATTGCAATCCTACTTGCCAAACTATTTGGTGTATCAATACCAAGAAATGCTATAACATTACTAAGCCTTCTGTCTTTTCTTTCTAATCTAAAATTACCGCTTACCGCTTGAGATAAGATTTTATTATCTTGTGCAGTTAAACTTTCACCGTTAGAAGTTACAAGCACACGAAGCCACTCTAAAATAAACGTTCTATTCTCACTAGTATCTTCAAGCTGCAAAGGGTTAAAGTTGCATTTTAAACCCGGGTCAATTACTGTATAAACTCCGTTTAAAGCACGTATAAATATTTCTGCTCCTCGATCTTTATCAAAAAAGAACATACGAGGTTTGAATTTTTGTGCTTCAGCACATAAAAAATTCATAAGAACTGTTTTACCGGCACCTGTTGGACCGATAATTAGAGTATGTCCAACATCCCTTACATGGAAATTAAAATAAAACGGCGTACCTGAAGTAGTATCAAGTACTGTGACATATTCTCCCCAATGATTATCTTTAATTTTACCAAGCGGGTAATTATGCTGCGATGCAAAGCTAGCCATATTCAAGGTGTTGATAATAGATTTACGTACTATATATTCCATATTTCCGGGTAGCTGCCCCCAATAACTAGGTTCCATATTAACTTTTTCTCTGACCGGTTGAATTCCTGAATTAGAAAGCTCAACTGCTGCCATTGACAATATATCTTCCAAAGCTTTAATATTATTTGCAGAACATAAAAGGGATAAGTGGTGCTCACCAAAACCGATATCACCGCTAGTGGCCATATCAAGTGCCGTTGAAATTTCGGCAATTTGTGAAGTAGCCTTATCACTTGCTTGTATCATTCGGTTTTGTTGTAATTGCATTTTACCTATTGCTACAGTTCGGTTAGCAAAAACAAAACTTTGAGTCATGATAAATTCAAAAGGCATTTGCAGGAATCCGTCAAAAATTCCCGCTGAAGTATTAGGACCATATTCAAGTATACTAATTATTCCTGCATATTTTTTGCCAAGCGGACTTCTTGCTTCAATAGTACGTGAATCAAAAAATAAGCGATGTGTCGGTAAATATTCGTCAATAGTACCACGCGGTAATGCTATAGGACCGGGTGAATCACCGCAATTAACTAAAGAGGAAAGGAATTCTAAAATTTCACAATAATTACCTGACGGCGTTTGACGAACTCCAAGTAATCTTGCTCCGTAACTTCTGAATGTATTAACCACTCTAGTTGACATTTCTTGAAGATTTTCTTTCATCTCTTTCATGTCATTTTCCCAAGCGGTTTTATTAGATTTTTGTCTAAGCTTCTTTAGAAAATACTCAACTATAGCAGCACCGCCGGTATCAGGCTTATATAAAATGCTAACATATAATTCATTAAAAAACGACTTGCTACCGGCATGTTTTTTACGCCATTCTGCACCTAAATAAGTAATAAAATCATTAGGTACTTTTACAGTAGGATCATAAGTAAATTCAGTATCATCAAATATTACTGCTTTACGTCTTCTAATAGTATGGAAATACATAACGATATTTCCCGAAGACATATTTTTAAGTAAGGCATTTCTTATATTCTTCTTAATGTCCAAATCTTCATCATCTGCAGTTTCAAAAGAAAAGCCGTTTATTTTAATAACTTGCAATAACGAATTATCTTTAGTTAAAATGGTATTACTATCCCAATGACATTTATAAGGGATAAAATGCGAAGTGGGTCTTTCTTGTTTAGACCTTAATTCTTTAGCTGCTCTAGTTCTAAATAACTTCATTACCTCACCTGATTTTAACTATTGTTATTTTATTAGTTATTCCTGAAACGTTGTACTAATGTCATTCCCGCGTGGCTTTGTTGCGTGGATCAAAAAACGCGTTCGGTGTCATACCGTGGCTTGACCACGGTATCCAAAAAATAGCTTTTAGTATATGTTTTTTGACATTTTTATCTGGATCTAACTCACAAGTCGCGGGATGACAACCGATTTACCGAGCCACGCAACAATGCTTTCCCGCATAGGCGGGAATGACATCGGACTCAAATACCATACGAATTTGCTCCGTAGTAAAATTTATTAGGACATTGGCTAGTTCTTGACATTTTATTTAAATATAATTCTATGAACCTTGGTTCTTTAAAACATATAATATAAGCTATCAAATGCAAAACCGCTGCAATGAATAAAATCATAATACCGTTATTCCAAATAAATACTATCATCGTCATTATCATATTTAATGCAGCAAACTTAATACTTACTCCAAATATCATCGGCGGTCTAGTTAACCCTACAAATAAAAGATCGGATGCTAATGCTCCTGCCATAAAAAACCTCTCTTAATTTATCACTAATAGCGGATTATGCAATAATTCGCTACTTGCATTAATTTAATTTATATCAAACATAGTTGACAATATTGAATTCGGTACTGCGCTATTTACAAAATGTACGTAATCGTTATTATTTTCAAGTGCATTAACTGCTATTTTAATTAATTCTTCTTCGATAAAATTATTACTATCATCTAACATTGATTTCAATAAGTTAATATCTCGTATTTTTATATTATACGGAAATGTCTCGGATACCTGTAATATCTCATATGGCAATATTAAATGTTCTGCACTTAATGCAGAAGCAATTGTTGCTACCGTTAAGTTAACATTTAATAAATGTGTTTTCTCCTGATCATCGTTAGCAAACGGTGCTATTACAGGTATAATATTATTATCTTCAAAATTTAATAAAATTTCCGGATTAATCATAATAGGCTCACTTAAAAAACCAATATTTATAACATCATGATTTACAATTTTTCGGTGAGATAATTTTGATTTTTTTGCTTGCAGTAAATTAGCATCCTTACCTGAAATACCAACTGCATAACAACCTATACTACTTAACTTTGTTACTATAAGCTTGTTAACGTAACTGGATAAAATCTCCATAATCATAGGATTATTTAGAGAACTATAGTCGCTTATTTTACTAATTTGTTGACTAAAATTTTCATCTATT
This sequence comes from Rickettsia sp. 109562A South Dakota, assembly GCF_055791265.1. Classification (NCBI taxonomy): domain Bacteria; kingdom Pseudomonadati; phylum Pseudomonadota; class Alphaproteobacteria; order Rickettsiales; family Rickettsiaceae; genus Rickettsia; species Rickettsia sp. 109562A South Dakota. The sequence continues at coordinate 515,229 of NZ_CM147703.1, read as the reverse complement.
TGTGATATTAAAGATGAACTTCGTAAATCAATATGATCATGTACTATATATATTTTAGCACCGCACATCTCAAGCAATCTAACAGATTCAATAAAAGCCGTAAATAATTTATCGTCAATAATAATAGTAGCAGGTAATTTTAGAACTATTGCTTGATTCTTCAGCTCACTACTACACTTTATTATATTCTTAATTATAGCAATGTTATTTAATGAAGAAATACTATCTACCTCTTTACCTTTGAGGTTTGATGCATTTTGCCAAACTAGCTTTAAGTTCTCTTGCACCTTCTTTACTCCTACTACTTACATACATAACATTACATGAGTAGTGTAAAGTTGCAAGAAAATTCTGTGCTTCATCGGTAAGGTTTTTACGATCCGTAACTTTATCGGACTTTGTAAAAATAATTTGAAAATTTCGTTTATTTTTAAGTAATAGCTCAGCTACTTTTTTATCGTTTTCTTTTATGCCTCTTCTTGAGTCAATCAATAAGTTAACTAACCTTAAATTATGGCTATTTCGTAAATAATAACTAATTAACACCTCCCACTGTTCTTTGACCGATATAGGGACATTAGCAAAACCATAGCCCGGAAGATCAACTATAATAAGTTTATCTGCAAGGTTAAAGAAATTGATTTGCCTAGTACGCCCCGGAGTATTAGAAACTTTAGCAAGATTTTTATTATTACATATCGTGTTTATTAGACTTGATTTGCCAACATTTGATTTACCGACAAAAGCAATTTCCGGTAATGAAAAATTGGGGATTTGATTTATATTCATAGCACCGGCTACAAATTTAGCTTGATGACGAAAAAGCTTGCTGCTATCAGTCGATTTTGTATTATTTATCGCTTTCTCATTATTAGTCATAGTTTTTTAGATTTGATAAATTTGTAGGTGTTGTATAAACTTTCTAAATCATCATTGCGAAAAAAATTAGGTTTTGTTGCATAGCTCAGAAAATAGCCAAAATATCATTCCGAGCTAAAAGCGGGAATCCAGCAAAACATATAAAAAAAGTTTTTTTTTATATGTTTTTTTATCAAATATGTAATTTTGGTATCAATATTAAAGTTATTTTTTTGGATTATCGTTTTCGCGGGAAGGCGTTGTTGCGTGGATCGATTTTCTGATTGTCATCCCGCGACTTGATCGCAGTATCCAGTTTAAAATACTAAAATTATTAGTATTTTAAATTATTTTTATGGACCCCGGGTCAAGCCACGGGGTGACACCCAGCGGATTTTACCGATCCACGCAACAACACTTTCGCGAGAATAACATCGATCTATACAACGAGGCCGATCAAGAAACTATCATAACTTCTTGGAGTTACCGAGTTGTTCAACAACCTAAAAAAATAACTTTACTGAAAATATAAAAATATGGTAGCGGGGGCTGGATTTGAACCAACGACCTTCAGGTTATGAGCCTGACGAGCTACCGAGCTGCTCCACCCCGCAATAATTGAGAATCAATGACTTTGATGCCTGTGTTATATCGTGACTAAATCCACTGCTATACGAACGTTCAGGATGTCATTCCTGCGTAAGAACTAATCGTCATGAGCTAAGCGACTGTAAGGAGCGTGGCAATCAAAAAAAAATTAAAAAATGCTAATCTTTAGCATTTTTTAACTGGATTGCTTCGTCAATTTACTATTGTAAATTTCCTCGCAATGACGAAAAACTGATCCACGCAACAAAGCATAGCTTTCTTATAATGAATCCAAGAAATATAAGCCTAACTAGCTTCTTTCTTACTACCGAAAGAAAGACCTGAGAATCTTTTATTAAAATCACTAACACTTTTGTTCGATTGATTTACTACATTTCCGGAATCTTTATTCCATGCCGGATGCTTTCTAAAATCAACATCCATTAAAATCTCACCTGTAGGATGAGTTGACATTGTTTCAAAAACATCACTTCCTACTTTAATCAAAAGCTTTTTATATTCTGGATGTATACCGCTTTTCATAATGATTTTGCCGTTTTAGTCTGAATTATTTTTTTCTTAATAGCTCTAGCCGTACTAGATAAAACATTATCATCGGCTTTTAGAATATATGCATCAAAACCGCCAGCTTTTTCCACTGAACTAATACATCTAGCATTAACCGATAATCTATATTCTCCAGCTGTTATATCACTTTTAAACTTAACTGACCTTAAATTAGGCTCAAAACGTCTTCTAGTTTTACGCTGAGAATGTGATACATTATTGCCGTATAAAACACCCACACCTGTGAGTTCGCACTTACGAGACATAAGCTAAATACCTTAAAACTTATAAATATACAATAGATGAAAAATATAAAGTAATACTACCCTAGTGTCAAGAGATAATTATGGTCCATTGAGTGAAGAAATAAAGATAGGTACAATGTATTTATACGTGAAATAGGCAAAAGCCAAACCTAAAATAGTACCGATAACTACTATACGGAATTTTGCAGGACTAAAAATTAAAATAACTATTCCAAGAATAATTACTATTTTTATTATATCATCTGCCGTATAAGAACTATTATTTACAGCATAAACATTTAGATTTATACCTAAAAATATTATTACAAATAATAAATTTCTTAACATTTTATACCTCAATAATGCGAATTTAGGATAAATTCTTATCCTAATTAAAATCTATAGGACCGGTAGTTAATCCATTTATAAATTGTTTTAAATAAGGATTATCACTATTACGCATTTCAGCTTTACTGCCGTACCATTTAATTTTTCCTTGATAAATCATAGCTACTTCTTTAGCTATTTTTTCGGCACTAACCATATCGTGAGTTATAGTAATCGTAGTTGCCCCAAGCTCCTCTTGTATTTTTATAATTAATTCGTTGATAACATTTGCCATTATAGGATCAAGCCCTGTGGTCGGTTCATCAAGAAATAAAATCGACGGTGTACTACAAATAGCCCTAGCAAGGGCGACTCTTTTTTGCATTCCTCCCGATAATTCGGAAGGATAAAGATCGAGTATTCCAGGGGATAAACCGACGGATTTAAGCTTTGCACCGGCAAGGTCGTTTTTTTCTTTCTTAGACAATTTTTTAGTCTCGAAAGTAATATTATCACGTACATTTAAGGAGTCAAATAATGCTCCGCCTTGGAATAAAAAGCCTATACCGTCCATAACCTCAAATTTTTGTTTACTTAAGATATCTTGGATTTCTACATTATCAATAAAAATTTTACCTTTATCGGGTTTAATCAGTCCTACTATATTTTTAATTAGAACCGATTTGCCGCTACCGGAGCCGCCTAAAATAACTAATGAACTGCCCTTTTTTACATCCAAATCTATTCCGTCTAACACCTTATGATTAGCAAATGATTTATATAATGACCGAATTTTAATTTTAAATTCTTCTTTTGCACTCATATCTATACTTTAAAAAATAATTCGGTTATTAAATAATTGCTTATTAAGATAAGAATAGAAGAATTTACTACTGCCGAGGTAGTTGCTCTTCCGACTCCCTTAGCCCCTTTACCTGAATAATAGCCGCTATAGCAACTTATTATAGAAATAATAAACCCAAAAACTCCCGCTTTAACAAGACCGGAAATTACGTCAATCGGCTCTAAATACTGAAAAGTACTGGTTAAATAAGCTGCACTATTAAAATCAAGTTTATATACACCTACCAAATAACCACCCATAACACCGATTACATCCCCGATTAAAACAAGACAAGGCATTGTAATAATAGCTGCTATCACTCTTGGGAACACTAAATATTTAATAGGATTGGTAGATAAAGTATATAAAGCATCTACTTGCTCCGTTACTCTCATTGTTGCTATTTCGGCAGCAATCGATGCTCCAACTCTTCCTGCTACCATTAGTCCAGCTAAGACAGGTCCAAGCTCTCTAGTCAGCGATAATACTACTACCGTTGCAATAGAACTTTCAGCTGAGAAACGGGAAAAGCCGGTATAGCTCTGTAATGCAAGTACCGCACCTGAAAAGAAAGTTGTCATAGCAACGACCGGCAAAGAGTAAAACCCGATAAATAATAATTGCCGAATGATTAAACTAAAATATAAAGGTGGTCTTATAATACTGCTAACGGCAGCAAAGCTAAATAGAGAAAAACTGCCTATATTTTGAGCAAACTTTATGGTACGTTTACCGACTGAATTAGCTATATTTAATAACATTTGTGTATATCTTTTTCTATAATTTAAGTGTTTTACTGGATTCCCGCTTGCGCAGGAATGACATATAAGGCTGCTTACACCTTACGAAAACATAACATTTTTAAAAATTATCCGGTATTATAAGCCGGTATACTCGATCAACTTCAAAAAGAAGCAAGGAGACTACAAATACTGCGGTGCTCACGTATTAAGTATACGCTCCGCTCCTCGTCTTGTAGTCTCCTTGCTTCTTTTTGAAGTTGATCGAGTATACTTTCTTCTATATCTATTACCAAGGCTAGTTAATACCTCATACCCGATAGTACCTATAATACTCGCTATTTTATCAGGCGTGCAATGATTTCCGATAATTTCCGCTTCCTGACCTAGAAAAATATCAGAAGGTGGTAGATCGGTAACATCGATATTTATCAAATCCATCGATACTCGCCCTACTATAGGAACGCTGTGACCGTTAATAAACACTTCGCCTTGATTACTAAAATTACGGCTATATCCGTCGGCATAACCAAGCGGTAATGTTGCAATAACACTATCACGCTTAGTGGTAAAAGTCATATTATAACCGATATGGCTATCTAGTGTCAAATTCTGTAAATGAATTATGGGGGCTTTTAAGGTTACGGGATTTTGCATTAAAGGGTTAAGACCGTATAAAGCAGCCCCCGGTCTTACTAAATCAAAATGGTAATCCTGCCCTAAAAATATGCCGCCGGAATTAGCAAGGCTTGCTTTTGTACTTGGGAAATATCGTAAATAAGCTTTAAATTTGTTTAATTGTTCTAGATTATAAGGATTATCTATTTCCTCGGATATAGCTAGATGGCTTATAATATATTGTAAATTTAGCCCTTTTAACAAATCACGATTATTAATTAACTGCTCTATCTCATTAGAGCTTAAGCCGAGACGATTAATCCCCGTATTGAAATGTAAATAACAAGGTAATAATCGGTTTTTCAAATTACCGAATTTTTGCCAAATTGCGATTTGCTTTAAGTTATTTAGAACAGGTATTAAATTATATTCTATAAGCTCTAAAGCATCATGCTCAAAAACACCGTTTAAGACTAAAATATTAACATCTATTCCTAAAGCTTTGCGTACATTAACTCCTTCTTCACTTGAGGCTACAAAAAAATGTCTACAATTTGCTTCTATTAAAGCTTTAGAAATTTGTACTGCTCCAAGACCGTAACCGTCAGCTTTAACGGCAGCACCGACTAACGAGGTTTTGCAAATATCTTGTAATAAAAGGTAATTATTTTTTATTGCAGATAGATTTATTTCTAGAGTACACAAACTCATAGTATATTTCTTAACTCTTTTACGATGATAGGCAACACGGGTATTATATGAAATTTTGTAGATAAGTCACCTACTTCTATAGTATCGGTAACAAAAATATTATCTATCACCGAATTTTCAATTTTATCTTTAGAATCAACAGAAAGCACTGCATGAGTTATAAAAGCATTAACCGATAAAGCCGAATGTTTTTTAAAAACCTTGCTGCTTTACGGATTGTTTCGCCGCTATCTATAATATCATCAATTAATATGCAATTTTTCCCCTGGGCTTTATCTCTTATTTCTATCATCTCACAATTATTATTTATATCCCTTTCTTTGTTTATATAAGCTGAATCTATATTCAGTAAATTACTAATTTTTTGGGTCAATACTTCCTTTGTCGGGTGCAACGACGGTGAAATTGCTATAAGTTTTTAAAAACGGGATATATAAATTTGTAGGTTCGAGATTAGAAACAGGAATATTAAAAAATTTCTCTATTTTATCGGAATGTAAATCAATAGTAATTACATGGTTTACTCCGAGCTTCTCTAAAAAATCGGCTATTAACCTAGCAGGAATCGTAGATTGATTAAAACCTATATTATCTTGCCTTGCATAACCGAAATAAGGCATTATCAATATTATTCGGTTTGCTCCCGCTTTTTTTGCTGCATCTACTAGCAAGAACAGCTCAATTAATCTCGATCGTTAACGGGTTTTGAAGTAGATTGTACTACGATTACATCTTCATTATGAAGCGATTCTTGAATTTCTACTTTTATTTCGGAATCATTGAAATAGGTAATTCTCGGCTCAATATATTTAATATTTAATGCTCTAGCTAAACGAGATGCGAGTAGCTTATTACTACTGCCTACTAGGATTTTCATGTGAGTGGTTTATGTTGTTTAACGTCATTGCGAGGAAAATTACGGAGTAATTGACGAAGCAATCCAGAAAAAAAATGCTATAATTTTTCTGGATTGCCACGCTCCGAGCAAATGCTCGCAATGACGTTTTAGTGATGACACCGAATTTAAGAACGACTTTGTAAATTTTGTATTAATTGATCAAAACCTTCATTCTTTAAAGTATTTGTAAACTCATCTTGTTGAGCTCCAATAAGACTTATGCCTTCTGTAATTATATCAGAAACTTTAAAAATATCTTTCCCGTCTTTTTTCATTTCGCGTACTAAATACTCTACTTTCATAGGGTCTTGTCCTTTATTACTAATAATATTCATAGCAACCATAAAATCAGTAGAATTTAACGCACGTACTCCTACTATTTTAGGTTTTTTGCCTTTATAATCTTTTATTAAATCAGTATAAGCTTTAGTAACATATTTAGAGTAAATTTTTGTAAATTCCCCGATTTGTTCATTAGATAAAGTTTTTACTCCATTACGTCCTAAAGTATATCTAGCCATCCAGTTAAAGTCTAAGTTATTGTACATTAACTCACGAGCTTTAGAAATTTTTGCTTCTTGAGATAACCTGCTATTATTTAGTGTAATTGAAGCTTCATTTACTAAATTAGTGACGTAATCGTTCAAACCGGCAGGCACTTTCTCGTTAGAATAGGCAGAAAACGTTATAACTAATAGAAATAAACCTGTAATAATTTTTTGCATATAATCCTCTTTTAAGTTAATTTTTAGGTTTAGGACATTTAAAATTCTCAGGATATTGAACCGATGCTTCACGAGCACGATGTAATGCCGATCTAATAGCCACGTAAGGGTCGGTAGAATTCTTCATTACATAATCACTAAACGGTAGTACAACATACCGATCGTTTATTTTACTAACTACCAATACTCTGAGGTCAAAATCATTATGAGTGTAATACATTAAGGGATTAAGAGCATAGTTAGTAAATATCGGATCCGTCATATCTCTTGCATTAGTACTACCGATTATCGGTAACACTAAATAAGGACCCGGAGCTACTCCATAATGTGCAAGAGTATTACCAAAGGTCTGACGATCAGACGGCAAACCTACTTTACCTGCCACGTCAAATAAACCGCCTATGCCAAGCGTCGTGTTAATGAGAAACCGCCAAACGCTTTTCATAGTTTTATCGTAATTTAACTGAAGCCCATAATTTACCGCCGTAAGAGGTGTATCAACATTACTGACGAAACTATTAACGCGCGCTTTTACGTAATCATTCGTGATATTCTTATAACCCACCGCTAAAGGGCGTAATATTATATAATCTAACGCAGAATTAAATGCAAACACTTTACGGTTAAATTTTTCGTATGGATCATAAACTTCCAAACAACCGTTTTCATTTCTTCCACCATTATAATTATATATGTCATTATCAACATATTCAAGATCAGCTCTTGCAAATAATGAGCATAGTATCATAGATAGTATCATTAAAATTCTCATTGATTTATGCTGTTTTCTTACAACAAACAATAATACTATATTTATTGTTTTCCGCTAGTATTATTTCTTCCGAAGTTAATATAGTAAAATTATTGTTTTGTAAAATATTATTTATTTCATTTAAGTTAAAAATAAATTCTTTGCGTTTTACTGAAAATTGTGTCTTTGCAGAAGTAGGTAAACAAAGGGCAAAATACCCTTGTTTACTAAGAGATGAGTATATTAAATTAAAATATTCTACTAAATTGTTAGTAAACGATAATCCGCAAAAATTAAAAATAATATCAAATTTATTAGAGTTTTGGCTTAAAAATTTATTGATAGAAATATTATATATATGATCATAAATTTTAGTATTTGGATAATATGTTTCTTGTAAATCATTCATTAAAGTAGAAATTTCTACGCCGGTTAAAGTAAAACTTTCTGGAAAACGTTTTTGTATTTCATAACCTACCAGCCCTATATTACTTCCAAGTTCCAAAATAGAGTAATTATCCGGTAAACCAGATATCTGCTTAAGTGCTTCATTAACAAACCTATACGGAAGATGGATATTTTTATCGTTATTAAAAATAGTAGGATAATATTTTGCAGTTAAATCTCGATATTTCCCCCAAATTTCTTGAGGTATTTCAGTAATATCCTTATAATTTTTCAAAAAATTTATAAATATAGTTTTTTTTTCATTAGATTTTTCTAAATATTCTATAACTTGCCCGTAATTATTTTTTAAAAAATAGACCCATCCAAGTTGATAATATACTTTAGAATCGTTAGGATTAAAAAATTTCTCGACTAGTTTAAACCTAAGCAGTGCATCATTTAAATTACCTCTATATAAATGATCGAGTCCAAGCTGATAATTCGTTTCAGCTAAATGAGAGAATTTATATTTACAATCACTTATATAATTTTTAAATTCTAAAATTTTATTCTTAATAAAATTCGGTATATTTATTATAGTTAAGCAATAATGTTTGATTTTGTCTTTGATTTTACCGAGCATAGTTTAATTACTAAATTAATATTACTTATTATAATAAACATATCTTGATAAATTTTTAAATAAAATAATTTTATTGTGATCAAAATTACTGTATTATTGCTTTTATAAACAAGCCTTGTTACGTAGCTCAGACAAAACTACGTATGTCATTCCCGCGGAGGCGGGAATCCAGAAAAAAGTGAAACAACTATAACTTATTAATTTTAAAATTTTTAATTACTGGATTCCCGCCTCCGCGGGAATGACATCGAACTGTGCAACAACAAATGCCTAATTAATACGGACTCAAAATTATGTCAATTATTTCTACGAGGCTAAATTCTATAAAGCCGTCGCCAACCCTTGCAGTCGTTAAAAAAACTCTTGAGCTTAAAAGGCTAGGTGTTGATATTATTGCCCTCGGTGCCGGTGAGCCTGATTTTGATACGCCTGATAACATTAAGGAAGCAGCGATTAAAGCTATTAAAGACGGCTTTACCAAATATACTAACGTTGAGGGTATGCCGCTTTTAAAGCAAGCAATAAAAGACAAGTTCAAACGTGAAAATAATATAGATTACGAACTTGATGAAATAATAGTTAGTACCGGCGGTAAACAAGTTATATATAATCTGTTTATGGCATCTTTAGATAAAGGGGATGAGGTAATTATTCCCGCTCCTTATTGGGTTTCATATCCTGATATGGTTGCACTTAGCGTAGGAACACCGGTTTTTGTAAATTGCGGAATTGAAAATAATTTTAAATTAAGTGCGGAAGCTTTAGAACATTTAATTACGGATAAAACTAAGTGGCTTATTATTAACTCTCCAAGTAATCCGACAGGTGCGAGTTATAATTTTGAAGAATTAGAAAATATTGCTAAAGTTTTAAGAAAATATCCCCATGTAAACGTAATGTCGGATGATATTTACGAACATATTACTTTTGATGATTTTAAATTTTATACATTAGCTCAAATAGCACCCGATTTAAAAGAACGAATATTTACCGTAAACGGAGTATCTAAAGCTTATTCTATGACGGGATGGCGTATAGGCTACGGCGTGGGTTCAAAAGCTTTAATTAAAGCAATGACTATTATCCAGTCGCAAAGCACCTCAAATCCTTGCTCAATAAGTCAAATGGCTGCTATTGAAGCATTAAACGGTCCTCAAGATTATATAGGGCCTAATGCTTTAAATTTTCAGCAAAAGCGTGACCTTGCTTTATCAATTTTGAAAAGAGTAAAATATTTTGAGTGCTATAAGCCGGAAGGTGCGTTTTACTTATTTGTTAAATGCGATAAAATATTTGGACATAAAACTAAGTCAGAAAAAATTATTACAAATAGTAATGATTTTGCCGAATATTTACTTGAAGAAGCAAAAGTTGCCGTAGTACCCGGTATTGCTTTCGGCTTAGAGGGGTATTTTAGAATTTCTTATGCTACTTCTATGGAAGAGCTAGAAGAAGCTTGCCTTAGAATTGAGAGCGCGATCGATGTCATTCCCGTGAAGGCGGGAATCCAATAAAACCTATAAAAAACAAGTTTTTTATAGGTTTTTTTTGTTAAATATATAATTTTTGTACTAATATTAAGGTTATTTTTTCTGGATTCCCGCCTTCGCGGGAATGACATCGAGCAAAGCCAAACCAACAAAAAAAATAATGCGGAAAGCTTTTAAAAAATTTTTAAAACGTAATAAATGCGTACTTAGTATAATTACTATTTTACTATATTGGTACTTGCGTTTTGTTTACTTTACTTCAAGGCAGAAATTTATATTTTACGATAACGGCAATAAGGAAAAATTCCTAAACGAACAAGGTGTAATCTTTGCATTTTGGCATAATATGCTTGCTTTGAGTCCGGCTATGTTTATAGGACATAGAAATATCTATGCTTTAATATCGCCGCATTTAGACGGAAAAATTTTAAACGATCTAGTAGGAAAATTCGGTTGCAGAGTTATAGTAGGTTCTACTAATAAAAATCCAATTGAAGCTTTACGCAATATTATAGGTAAGCTATCTCAAGGTGCAAATATAATAGTCACACCGGACGGTCCTAAAGGACCGGTATATAAAGTAAATAGCGGAATTACCGAAATTGCTTATAGATATAACAAAAAAGTTATTCCGATAGTAAGTAGTACCTCTAAATGTTTTAGACTAAAAAGTTGGGATAAATTAATAATACCCCTACCGTTTGGTACTATTAAAATCATAGTTGGCTCACCTTTAGAACTCACAAATGATAAAATACAAAACCATATAAACCTTGAAAAACAATTAGCAAGCTTAACAGAGAGCTTAAAGAAATGATGCTATTATATTACGCTTTAAGCTTTATATTATTACCTGTTTATTTTATCATAATTCTTATTCGTTTATTAATAGGTAAAGAAGATATAAAACGTATACAAGAACGTTTTGCTATCGGGAAGCATAGACAAAATAGCTCTTTCTTGGTATGGATTCATGCAGCTAGCGTCGGTGAATCTATGGCGGCTTTAACATTAATACATAATATAAGTAAACGCTACCCTGATGTTCGTTTTCTAGTAACTTCTTGGACAAAAGCTTCCGCTAAAATATTAAGTACTAAGTTACCTAAAATAGCCACTCATCAATTCTTACCGATAGATAATATTATTTTTACTAGAAAATTTTTAAGAACTTGGCAACCTAATTTAGGTATTTTTATAGAATCAGAATTATGGCCGTGTACTATTAATGAGGGAGCTAAACAGTGTAAATTACTACTAGTAAATGCTCGTATTTCCGATAAATCGTTTAAAGCTTGGCAAAAAAGAAAAAGCTTTTTTCAGCTTATCCTCAAAAATTTCAGTAAAATTATCGTACAAAGCGAGCGTGACTTACAAAAATTCAACGAACTTGGAGTATCAGATGCAATTAACCTAGGCAATATTAAATTCGCTAATGAAAAACTTCCGGTCAATCAAGAAGAGTTATCAAAATTAAGCTCATATTTAAACAATAGGCGAGTCGTGGTATTCGCCAGCACTCACGTGGAAGACGAAGAAATTATTTTACCTATAATTAAAAGCTTAAAAGAGCAGTTTTTAGATTGTTATGTTATCTTAATTCCAAGACATCCTGAGCGAGTTAAATCAATTATTGATAACTGTAAGTCACATAATTTATCCGCTACCGCTAAGTCGCAAAATGATTTACCGGTATTAAGCGATGATCTTTATATAGTTGATAGATTCGGTGAAATGGGGCTGTTTTTTTCCGTAGCTACAATTTCTTTTATAGGTGGCTCTTTTAAACAAGGCGGACATAATATTTTAGAAGCGGCATATTTCTCTAATTGTATTATATTCGGTCCCGATATGAGTAAAAACACCGATATCGCTAAAGGCGTACTGCAACATAAAGCCGCTATCCAAATCAAAAACGGTGAGGATTTACTAACTAAACTAAAATATCTACTTAGGTCTAATAATTCTCTAGAACTTAAAATTTATCGTGAAAATGCTTTAAAATTTGTTGAGAACAACCAAAAAGTCCTATATGAATATTTGAAAGTAATTACAAAGTTTCTTTGATAGTTAAGGTTAGTTAATAATAAGTAGAATTTTCAAAATAAAATTTGACTTTTGATTGTAATATGATTAAATAATCCTATTCAATAACTAAGGAGATACTATGGAAGACCCGGATGTCATACGTGCTCGCATAAATGAACAGGCAGCAGAGGAACACGCAAGAAGAGAAAGAGCTAAAAAATACGGAAAATCATCTGATAGTGGAGATGCAGAATTGGTTGGGACATTAATAGTAGTCGGTGGCATAGCGGCATATGAAGGAGCAAAATTTCTAGGAAAAGCTGCTATAGAAGGCGGAAAAATGGCAATAAAAGGAAGTAAAATTGCCGGTAAGACTGCAGCGAATGCTTATAAATTACACAAGGGAGATATCGAAATTGTAGATAGGGATAAGGATGGTAATATTATAGAAAAAGCACCGGAGCCTGCACCTACTGAACCTCAAGAAAATACTACTTTTTCTAAGAGAGAAAAAGTAAAAGAATGGATTGGAAAAGGAGTAAAAAGAAGTAAATCAGCTAGCGAGTTGATAACAAGTGCTTATAAATTAACTACTAGCACCACAGAAATAGGGCATACTGACCCTGCGTATCATATAGAAGCTATATATGATCAATAATCACGACTTATTTTATTAAGCTGAAGATAGCTTGAGAATTTTATGTCATTGCGAGGAAAAATTGTAAGTTTTGACGAAGCAATCCAGTAAAAAATTATAGCATTTTTTATTATTTTTTTCTAGATTGCCACGCTCCTTTTAGTCGCTTAGCTCTTGATCTTGACGGCGACTTGACACAAATGTTAACCCTGTGTAATAGCTGCTACTTCATCGGCAAAGTTTTTTTCTTCGTGTTCTATACCTTCACCAAGTTCATATCTAATAAATTTGGTAACTTTAATTTCTGCACCGAGTTCTTTTTCAGTATTTTTAATTACTTCCGCAACGGTAAGTGTAGGCTCAAACAAGAAACCTTGTTGAAGTAATACAACTTCCGAGCAGAATTTACGTATTCTACCTTCTACCATTTTTTCTATAATATTATCAGGCTTTCCTTCTTCTTTAGATTTCTCAAAGCATACTTTTCTCTCACGCTCCACGAGTGCTTGATCCAAACTTGAATCATCTATACTTTGCGGGTTATTTCCTGCCACATGAATTGCAATTTGCTTAGCTAAAGCTTCTAGTTTCGTTTTATCTTTTGCCTTAGACTCTAGACCTACTAATACGGAAATTTTTCCTAGATTCGGTACAACTTCATTATGTACGTACGAGCCGATTGCTCCTTCGGATATTTCTAATATATCCATACGACGTAATGTTAAATTTTCACCGATTGTAGCGATATTTTCTATAATATCTTCTTCAACTGATTTACCGTTCGGCATTTTAGATGTTTTTAACTTGTCTATAGTTTTTGCAACTACTGCAAGGTTCGCAATATTCTTAACTAAATCCTGGAACTGCTCATTTCTAGCAACAAAATCCGTTTCGGAATTTACTTCAATTACTACTCCGGCGAGTCCTTCAACTTTTGCAGCCGTTAAGCCTTCAGAAGCAATACGTCCGGCTTTCTTTGCAGCAGCAGCTAAACCTTTCTTACGAAGAAAATCTATAGCTTCTTCAAAATTACCACTAGTTTCTATTAATGCCTTTTTGCAGTCCATCATACCTGCACCGGTTTTTTCTCTTAATTCTTTAACCGCTGCAGCACTTATATTTACTTCACTCATATTTACTTAATCTCCATTTAATTATGCATGTTCAGAATTTTTATTTTCATCGGCATCATTTAATGCTTGCTCAAATTCTGTATTTGTCTCTTCATCAATATTTTGCGTTTTAGAGAATTTTTTAGCTTGTTTTAATTTAGAAACATTTTTAGAAGTTAACGCCTTATCTGTATGTTCCTGCATAGCACCCATATCAACTCCTGAAGCTTTCATTGATTCTGCAAGTCCTTGTAATGCCGCATCCGCCAATAAACTACAATAAAGTCTTATTGATCTTATAGAATCATCATTACCCGGAATCGGATAATCCACATTATCAGGATTGGAATTAGTATCGACTACTGCAACTATAGGGACATTAAGCTTCACCGCTTCATTAATTGCGATATGCTCTTTATTAGTGTCAATAACTACTAGAAGATCAGGTTTCGAATTAAGATTTCTAATACCGGCAAGAGATAAAAGTAATTTATCTTTCTTACGGCTCATATCAAGTATCTCTTTCTTAGTATAGCCCATAAGTGCTTCTTCATTTTCTAAGGTTTTTTCTAACTTATTTAGTTTTTCTATTGAACCCGCAATAGTTTTCCAGTTAGTTAGCATACCGCCAAGCCATCTATGATTTACGTAATATTGCCCGCATTTTTCGGCATATTTCGCTATAATATCACTTGCCTGTATTTTAGTACTTACAAATAATATTTTACCGTCTTTTTTTACGGTTTCATATATTGCATTCAAAGCAACGCTCATTAAAGCGGCACTGTGTCTTAAATCGATTATATGAACATCATCACGTTCACCATATATATAAGACGCCATTTTAGGATTCCAGCGTGAGGTCTTGTGACCGAAATGCACGCCCGCATCCAATAATTCTTTAATGTTAACAGATGGTATTTTTGACATTTTTAAATTCTCCTAATTGTTAGTTTATACCTCCGTAAGATGTTCATGCCAATGAACTAACATATATCTTACGTGTGAATTTTTGCTTATTTAGGTCTAGGATGTCATTCCCGCGTAGGCGGGGAATGACATAGATAGACTTCACAATAAAGTCTTAAATCATAAGCCTACAAGTTATATACGCATAATGCGTAATTTACAAGCTTTTATTCTTTTCGCCAGATAGTAGTACCGTCAGGTTTATCTTCTAGAATTATTTGTTGTTCTAATAATTGATTGCGAATTTGATCGGCTAATAACCAATTTTTTTGTTTTTTTGCTTCTAAACGTTTATTTACAAGCTCATTTATATAGAGTTCATTCACACCGCTATTAAACCATTCATGTGGAGTCTTATTCATTAAACCAATAAAATTAGCACAAGTAATAAGGTTAGATGCATTAAACTTTTTTTCCTCTTCAGTTGTAGAAGTAAATACCCCTTTAGCGTAGTCATTAATTATTTTTACGGCAAGCGGCGTATTTATATCATCAAGTAAGCTTTGCATAAAATCATTAGGTATGATGTCTATTTTTTGTAAATTAATATTTTCTATAGCTCTATACCAATAATCTAAAGTTTTTTTAGCATCTTCTATAGCTTTATCATTATAATCAAGGGGACGTCTATAGTGACTACTTAATAAAAATAATCTTATTACTTCTCCTGAAATTTCTTTGTCCATTAAGTCCCTTACGGTAATAAAATTACCGAGGGATTTACTCATTTTTTCACCGTTAACCGTTAAAAAACCGTTATGTACCCAATATTTAGCATAGGTAGAACTTGGGAAAGCACATCTACTTTGTGCAATTTCATTAGTATGATGCGGAAAGATTAAATCTGCTCCGCCACCGTGAATATCAAAATTCTCACCTAAATATTTGTAGCTCATGGCTGAACATTCAATATGCCATCCAGGGCGACCAAGCCCCCAAGGACTTTCAAAATTCATATTTGCGAATTCATTTGGCTTTGCCGGTTTCCATAATACAAAATCCTGTGGATGCTTTTTGGTTTTACTATTTTCTACACGTACTCCCGCAAACATTTCCTCTAAATTTCGGTTAGATAATTCTGTATAATTCGGAGCCGATAAAACATTAAAATATACATGCTTATCAGCAATATATGCATGTTTTTTTGCTATTAAGCGTTCTATTATTTCAATCATTATATCAATATGCTCTGTAGCTTTCGGCTCAATACTCGGTAGCTTGCAACCTAAATATTCCATATTTATATGAAACTCTTGTGTAACTTTATCAGTCAACTCATTAATAGTAATGCCAAGTAGTTCAGCTCTATCGATAATTTTATCGTCAACATCGGTAATGTTACGTACATATTTTACTGCTGCACTTCCGAATATTTTTATAAGTATACGATAAAGTAAATCATATACCGCTACCGATCTACTATTGCCTATATGAGGATTATCGTAAACAGTCGGTCCACATACATACATTTTTACGTTAGCCTGATCTTGAGGACTAAAAAGCTCTTTAGTGCGAGTAAGCGTGTTATATAAATGAAATTGAATTTGCATATTTTATTTACCGAAAACTGAAGTACCATTGCATACGATATATTAATCACACTTTGGCTAAAAAATTTATTAGTTAATGAAAATTAGTAATTAATATTTTACATAAGTTAATAAAATATTATATAATTCGCCTCGTTTATATTTAAAAAAAATAATAACTAATCGAGGTTCTAATGAATGTAATCGAGGTTCTAATGAATGCACAAAGTTTCAATGCAAAAAAATATGCCTTAGCTTTTTTTATGTCAACATGTTTGTTGGCTAGTAGCTTTTTAAGTACAAGTGCTGGAGCGGCAAGTTTTACACAATTAGCTAACAAAACACCGGCTTTGAGCGGTCTTTCGGAAGTACAGCGAAAAAATGAATGGAATAAATATAGTTTAGTAACCAAACAAGCAGCTTGGAAAGCAGCAAAGTTAGTACCTGATCTTAATCAAGCAATACTTGATGTACAAAATGGTTTTGATCCGCAACTTTTGTCCGATTCAAACACACATGTCCGACACAAAGCAAGAGCAAAAAATGCTGAAATTACTTTATATATCGCACAAATAGCACAACCAGATTATGATAAAAAATTTAATGAATATATTAATCGAGGAGTAATTCCTACGCCTGAAGAGGTAGGACAAAGCCTTGGAATAGATTATGATGCTAGAAAAACAAACGACAAAATAGAAAAAGATCAAAAAGTACGCCGTACAGAAAAGGACAAGAAAGCAATAATAGATCGATATGTTGATTTAGTAAAAATGGCACTTGTAGAAAAGGACTACATAACTACCGACAGGGTTCCTGAATTAAAAGAATTAATGAAAATACTTAATATAGATCAAGCCAAAGCAAAACTTCGTAGGACTGCGATAAGAGATCAAGTTATGGAGAATAAAAAAGAAGCACTTATAGCTATTGGTACGGTTCCTACACAAAAAACACTGAATAAACTTTTTGGTAAAGATAGAGAGTCAAATGATACACAATATACTAATGACATAAGAACGTGTATTATGCATAATAACAAACAGAATTATATAGATACTAATTATATTCCTAACACTCAAGAAATAATGCAAAAATTTAATATAGATACAGGAGGTGCAAACCTTTATCTAAAGCAAATAAAAGCTGCAATGGCAGCAAAGAATCAAGCCAACAATAACCAAAATACTGCAAAAACATTTTCTCAAGTTCCTTTTGACACAGGTAGAAAAGAGAAACAACCATATTCTTTTGATCCTAAAAGTACTTTCAAACGCTTGCTTAAAGATACAAGGGATAATAATTATACGCAGTCCCAGCAAAATATATATAAAATGATACAACAAGAAGAAAATATTGAAGAATTTAAAAATCTTATTAAAACAGATCCTATAGCAGCACTAAATCTTGAAGTAGATAGTAGTTATAAAAAAGAAGCAGTAAATACTATCTTAAGTGATTTTAATAATGATACTATTCAAAAAATATTATTTAGTAATGATAAGGGGCAATTAAATTTTAATACAAATATTGACGTTCAAAATAAACCTATTCTAAAAGAATTATTAAAAAATAGCTCTGAAGAACAAAGAAATAAAATTATTGAAAATATTAGTAAATATGCAAAAGAAAATATAATTCCTTTAGTATTTAAAGGAGAAGTTCGGCATGATAAATTATCAGATTTGCTGAAACTGGCAGCAATTACAGACAAATCGATAGTACAAGAACTTGTAACTTTACAATTAGAGTTAAAAAATGATGTACACTCATATAATGCTCAAGGAAATGGTATACCTCCTGAAACAATAAAAGCAATTAATGAAGTACTAAGAGAATATAATGCTACAGCGAAAGATTTGAGTAGTTCGGAAATAATAAAGTTAGCAAATTCTTTTAACACTCAAGGATTTGAAGATAGTATTAAAATTATGACCTCTCCTGAGCAAGCATTAACTACGCAAATATATAATTTATTTGGATTAAGTATTCAAAATAAAACACATGGTAATGGTAACATGCCGCTGCCACCACCACCACCACCTCCTCCTCCGTTTGGTAATCCTTATTTAGACAAGCTTAAAAATACTCCTGAATTATATGCATTATATGATCAATTTATTCAGAACAATAAATCAAAAAATAACAAAACCCCTAAAAATACAACTAAAAGTGATACTCCAAAAAGAAGTGAGCCAAAGACAGAATATGCTAAATTATATAAGCAATATAGAGCTGAGACAGGCGGTAAAAAAGCTGATGATTTACAAGATCAACTAATAAAGAGACAAAGTGATATTACAAATGTTATCCGCCAAATATTAACAGCATCATATGCTAAGCAAGAAATCGATACTAAAGATCTTATAACTTTATTTGGTAATTCAAATCCAAAAGTTAAAGCAAAAGCTCAAGAAGTTTTTGTTAGCCTTGTTCAAGACCCATATATACAAGATATAACCGTAAATGGTAAGACAGCAATAACAGAAGCGATACTTGAAAATCTTTGCAATGAAGACGCTGATGATGCAGTAGAACGTATTTTATTATCGTCATGTAAAATATCTGAAGAATTAAAGAAGCCTATTGAACATGAATTCAATAAATCAAAATTGATTAACGAATTAGAGAGTAAACAAAATCCATTTAAACAATTAAAATTTGCTTATGAAAACGCAGCAATTCTTGGTCAAAAGTTTGACACTAAGCTTGCAGAATTAATCAAAAACCCTGCTATATTAACCATCAACGAGCAAATTACTTTTTTAACAAACGAAAATAACGAATTAAAAAAAGTAATTAATTCTGATCAAGCACACGCTAAACTTGATGATTTAAGAACAGCTATTTTAAGCACAATAAAATTTGAAGAATTAACTACAGCAAATTTATCTCAAAATGATTTTATTGCTATAGTAAAAGAAAAAGATCCCGAATTATTAAAAGAGTTTTTAAAAGCTACTATTATCAAACAAGAAAGTAATAATAATTTAGCTCAATTAAGATTAGCGTTACCTTCATTTACAGGCATGAGTGATCAACAAGTAAGAATTCTTGCTAGTAAATTAAATATGTCTGTAATATTAAAAGCTCTTGAAGAATGCGCGAAAGAAAAAGCTAAAAATCACGCTCATACCAGCAATATGCCGCCACCACCGCCACCACCGCCTGGTTCAAAAATTTTGCAACTAACTTATCTAACAAGTTTAGGGATTACTGAAGATTGGATAAATAGAATTACTAAATTAAATGAAAATACTAACACATCTACTAGAAAAACAGTTCCGAAGGTTTATAACTTTAAGTCCGATATAGCTTTAAGATACAATACATTGGCTTTATCAGGACCAAAATCAGCAGGACATAAAGCAAAATACTCTGATGCCGATTTGTTTAAACAAGCTCTAGTAGAATCAATAGTATTTGAGCATTCAAAAAATGTATCTCAAGACGAAGACACGCAATATTTTGAAAACATTCAAGAAGCAGTTAGCACTATGCACTCTAGCTTTATAGGTCCTAGAACCGAAATAGGACAAGAAATACATAATATTTATACTTCTAAACTTTTGGAATTAACAAAAGATAAAGAATTTATTAGATATGTTGAAGATAATATTAAACCTAGCAAAAAACGTAAAGATGAATTAATGAAGGCGTTTACTTCTGCTAGCTCTAATTTTATAGGTCCTAGAACTGCAATAGAACAGGATATACATGACATTTATACACAGCAAGTGAAAAAATATACAGCAGAAGCGGTAAGAGAGGCATTTAATACTGCTAACTCTGATTTTATAGGTCCTAGAACCGAAATAGGACAGGATATACATAACATTTATACACAGCAAATGAAAAAATATACAGAAGAAGCGGTAAGAGAGGCATTTAATACTGCTAACTCTGATTTTATAGGTCCTAGAACCGAAATAGGGCAAGAAGTACATAACATTTATACACAGCAAGTGAAAAAATATACAGAAGAAGCGGTAAGAGAGGCATTTAATACTGCTAACTCTGATTTTATAGGTCCTAGAACCGAAATAGGGCAAGAAGTATATAATATTTATAGAGAGAAGCCTTCAGAATTGGTAAAAGACAAAGAATTATTACTTTTTGTTGAACAATTACTAACAGAATCTACTGAACTAGAACAAAAATACGGTAGTGATGTTCAACCAGAAAATAAAGATAAGAAAGAATCGCTTGTAGATAAAATGAAAAAACGATTCCAACAAGAAAACGAAGTTAAAAATGACGAATCCTCAACAGAAAGTGATACACAACATGAAGATAACAATAAAAAGTTAGAGGTATCTGATTCAAAAACCGTTTTATCACCGAGGTTATCGAATTCTAACGATAGCAAAAATGATAAATCATCAGATGACAAAAAATCACTTCCAACATTAAGATCTAGTGATGCAGAAGATGAAGGGTATGAAACTGATGCAAAAGAATTAGAAAAAAGCAATAACACAACTGAAGAAGAATTAAAAAAAGATATACCTTTAGAAAGCGAAGATGAAGCTATCAATATGTCATTAGAAACTGAAGAAGAATTAAAAAAAGATATACCTTTAGAAAGCGAAGATGAAGCTATCAATATGTCATTAGAAACTGAAGAAATTGCAAGACAAGATGAGGCTGTATTAAAAGAACAGATATCTAAAGAAACTAATAACAAAGTAGCAATATTAGTTAAGGCAACTTCAACTCTTCATAAGTATGTTCATCCTAGTATTTTAACTACAAGACTTAATATTGCTGCTATAGCTGCCGGTGATGAAGAGGCTAGTATAAACAGAGGATTATGGATTAGCGGCTTATACGGGATCAACAAACAAGGAGCTTGGAAGAATATTCCAAAATATCAAGGTCGTACAACCGGCGTAACTATAGGGGCCGATGCTGAATTCATCAATAGTCATGATGTTATAGGAATAGCTTATAGCCGTTTGGACTCCCAAGTGAAATATAATAAAAAACTAGGAAAAACAGCAGTTAACGGTCATCTTTTAAGCATTTACGGTCTAAAAGAACTAAGTAAAGGTTTCTCGCTGCAAGCTATAACATCTTACGGTCATAATTATATTAAAAACAAATCTATAAGTACCAATAATATAATTGGAAAATATCAAAACAATAACGTAAATTTTGAAAGCTCGTTAAATTATAAATATCGTACAAAATACGATTTATATTTAATCCCTAATATCGGCTTTAAATACGATTATTCAAGAGCTAGCAACTATAAAGAGTATAATGTAAATATAGAAAATTTAATGATTCAAAAGAAATCAAATCAATCATTTGAAAGTAGCCTTGGCGGTAAAATAGTGTTTAAGCCTATAGCGACCATAAGTAATATAGTATTAACACCAAGTTTGTACGGTAATATTGAGCATCACTTCAATAATAAAAATACACAAGTTAATGCAAAAGCGACTTTTAAAGGACAAACATTACAAGAAACAATTATTCTACCAAAACAACCTAAGCTTGGATATAATATCGGTAGTAATATACTTATGAGTAGAAAAAATATAAATGTTCTACTTGAGTATAATTATTATACGCATAGAAAATATCAAAGCCATCAAGGTCTTGTTAAACTAAAAGTCAATTTATAAATCACCAATAGCAAATTACTTATGTAATTTGCTATTGATTTAAAAGTTGTAGAAATCAGGGTTTGAAGCGGTTCTTCACCCTGATTTCAAAATAATATATATATATATATATATATATATATATACTTTATTTATATAAAAGGTGGAAGCCGCCTTTCACCTTTTATATTCAATAGACATCTTTCCAAACCAGCTTATAGAGAGAAATTTAAAGGAGACACTTCACCTCGAACCGCAGCGTATATAGACATACGTGAGGATTCGAGTACCGGATCGACGTATAAATTACCTCTAGAAGCGAAGTTTGGAAAGATGTCTAATATATTAACCGAATAGCGGATTATGTAATAATTCACTATTCGTATTAAACAAGGATAAGTTAAAACTTATCCTTGTTTAATGAATAAGCTTATTAACCAAACTCCTGCATAGAATATCGGGGTACTAAATATAGTAAAAAATAGTTTAAATGAATAGCTATTAAGAACAAGATAACCTAATTGTTTAAGAGGGAAAATATTAAACAAGCTCATAATCCCAATTACAATAAAAGTATCAATAAATAAAGAAATTGCCGTACTGAAATTGTTTCTTATCCATAAATATTTACCTTTAGTAATTTTACGTATCCATAAATAGATATTAATATCAACAAGTTGAGCTATATAACAGGCAAAAGTTGATGCTAAAAAAGATATATGATATGAACCAAAAACTTTATGAAAAGTTATGTTATCAACATTAGACCAATTAGTAGCTTCCAATTTATCCATAAGACTTATTATTAAAACTACTATTATATTAAAAATAATAGCAAGCTTTACACAAAAATTGGCTCTTTCTTTACCGTAAAACTCGGCTATCAAGTCAGTTAACAAAAAAGTTAACGGATAAAAAATTGCTCCTACGGATAATTCAAGAATATAAAAATTAAAAATATTAAGGGAAACAAATTTTTGATATATTAAGTTTCCTACTATAATAAGTACCGTAAAAAACGTACATAAAATGATATAAATCTTTTCTTTTATATTAAATTCTATAGACATTTTTAAAATTATTTTGTGGGTATTTCCTAAAAAGAATTGCTTTGGTTAGCCCTAATGCTTTGAGGTCCTTCCCGCGTAGGCGGGAATCTAGAAAAAATAACCTTAATATTAGTATAAAAATTACATATTTAACAAAATAAACATATAAAAACAAGTTTTATATATATTTTACTGGATCCCCGTTTTCACGGGGATGACATCAATTGCTGTTACAATCAAGCTAACAACAATGTACTACAAAGATAGAATTATATTATAAGCAACTGTAAATGACAAGTATGAGAGATATTAATAAGATAAAGCTGTAACTATTTAGCTATAGGTAAACTATTTTCTACTTGATTTTCTTCAATTTCATTAATCTTAGACACTAAATCAGATTTCTTTTTTGAGGAAAGGTTGGCAAGTACTATTGCATTTATTAAAAATAATATCGTAAGTATTATAGTGCTTTTAGTAAGAAAATTACCGACTGTTTTAGTACTGACCACTCCCATATTATTACCACCGCTTATACTACTAATTCCATCCGATCCGCTACGCTGCATCAGAATAACTATAATTAACAATATTGCAATAGTAATATGTACAAAGAGAAGTATGTCTATCATATAATAATCATTACCGTATTTTAAATGTAAATCATACATTAGTTTTATATTATTTGCAACTTAGCTTTATAAAATAAACGTAATACTATAAATAGTATCTGATAGAAACTAGACTAAAATCAGCGTAATTGAGTTTTTCAAGAAAAGATAAAAACTTATAAAGCTTTGAATATATAGTGGTGCTACTAGGGGGAATTGAACCCCCGACCTCTTCATTACCAATGAAGTGCTCTACCCCTGAGCTATAGTAGCCTAAACTTTATTTCAAACTCTTTTTGCCACATATTTGCTATTAAATCAAGAAGAATTTTGGAATTTGTTATATTATTTCATCTTGTTAGCTTTTCATCTTATCTAAACTTCTATTTTTGTAAAAAGATAAGGCGATCAATGCAAAAATGCAGCTTAATATGATGTAATAAACTGCCGAGATTACATGACCTGTTTTTTGTACTAAATATTCAAAGACAAGAGGCGTAGTACCGCCAAAAATACTTGTAGCAGTGTTATATGAAATAGAAAGAGCGGTATTACGTATATTTGTAGGGTAAAATTCTGCTTGCAATGCCGGTTCAGGACCGATATAGCTAGCGGCAAGTACTGCCAATATAAATTGTGAGATAATTACGCTCGTGAAGTCGCCGTTCTCAAAATTATTAAGTAAAAACGGTGTCGTTACAATAATTATTACAAGATTAATTACAAAAATTTTCCTGCGACCTATAATATCGGATAGATAACCGCTGAATAAAGTTACGGCTATCATAATCACGTAACATACGCTAGCGAGACTATTTACCTCATTTTCAGCGAAATTACGGCTGATTTTTAGGAATGATACTAAGTAAATTGTAGTTAGGTAGAATATTATCGAACCCGGAGCATTGATAAAAATCGAGATTAATATATCAAACCAATGATTGGTAATAACTTTTTTTAACGGTGACTGTAAAATCTTTTTCTGCTCTCTTAGATTTTTAAAATTCGGTGTTTCATGGGTATGTTTTTTAATATAAAATGCTGCAAAAAGAATAAAAAAACCAAGTAAAAAAGGTATTCTCCAGCCAAAATTATCAAATTGCGAAGCTGTTAGGATATTCTTGACGATATAAGAAACAAAAGAACCGAGCAGTAAACCGGAGCATATACTAGACATTGAAATACTGCCGGTGAAGCCTCGGTGTTTAAGGCTGGTATGCTCAATAACAAATGAAATAGAGCCGGTCAAAGCTCCTCCCATCGATAATCCTTGCAAAATTCTAACGATAATCATTAATACGGTAGCAGTAATGCCGATAGTATGATAGGTCGGTAATATTCCGATTAATACGGTTGGAGCAGACATGCAAAATAATGCACTAGTTAAGGCTACTTTTCGTCCAAATCTATCACCTATAACACCAAAAAATATTCCTCCAAGCAGTCTTGCTAAATAGCCTATCGCAAAAACTAAAAAAGCTTGTAGTAAAGAAGTATTAGCGTCATCATTCGGGAAGAATTTAGCTCCGATTATAGGTGCAAAATAACCGCATAATACATAATCGTACCATTCAAAAGTATTGGCGATACCGCTTGAAAATACTAGTTTACTGCGATTCATGTTTTCTGCTCATGGCTTTTTTTTCGGAGTATATTATAAATAAGGTGGCAGGAATTATTATTACTGCTCCATGGAGTGTGCTTTTATCAGGAAATTCATTAAATATGAAATATGCTGCTATTGCTGAAATTACAAGCTCTAAATATCTATAAGGAGCAGTAGCGGTAGCATCTACCATAGAAAAGGCTTTAAGCAGGAAGAATAATATTAAGCTTCCACTACTACCAAGTACAAACAATAAAGCTAATTCAAAACTACTTGGAGTTAGCCAATACTGAGATGCTACAGGTAGCGATACTATAGCAGTTACTATTGCAGAATAAAATAGCATACTAATCATCGATTCTTTTATTACGAATTTTTTATTAATAATGTCAAGTATAGCAAATGAAATAGCCGCTAATACAAAATACAAAATTTCGGGATTAAAATCCTCGGCATGCGGTTTAAGCGTAATAACAAGCCCTATAAATCCTACTATGGTAACCACCCATCTTTGCCAAATAATATTTTCGTTAAGAAAAAATACGGCAAGTATTAAAGTAAATAAAGGGATAGAAAAACTTATGACGGTTGCGGTAGTAACAGGAGCAATAGTAAGACCGTAAGTCCATGAAGTCATACCGAAAAATAATAATAATCCTCTTAATATATGTACAAAAGGACGACTTGTCTTTAAGGTATTTTTACCGTAATAAGCAACAAAAGGTAGTAAAACTATACTACTGAAAAAGAAACGGAAAAAAGCTACCTCAAAGCTATGTAAACGAGTCCCAAGATATTTAGACATTACATCATTGGCACTACTACTTACTAAACTAAGTAAAAACCAACCTATACCGGTTAAATATGTTTTTAATGCATCATTCATTAATATACCCCGATTATTCCTATAAATTTATTTAAATGTCTTGACTTTTAGCATAAAAGAATTCTATCTTTTACGACAATGGTATAAATATATAAATAAAAATTTTATATAATAATACGGTAATCAATTTTAAGCAAGTAAAGGTTATAATTATATGTTAAGAATAGTGAAAAAATTAGGGATAATTTTGTTTGTGTCCAGCATAAGCATTAGTAGTTTTGCTAAAAGCATGTACGATGACATAGACTCTGCTCCGGACTATGATAGTACACCGTATTACGAAAACGAAGGAAGTTTAGTTTTCAAGGTGCGTCTAGGGGGTATTGTTTCAAGTGCTAAGCAAAAAGGACTACCTCCTCCTACCTCTCCTCAACCCGTTTCAGTAGGAGAAGTTGCAAAAAACGGTTATGGCGGTGATGCATCCACTACTATATTCTTTAACAATTATTTAGCTACTGAATTATCACTTGGCTTTAATGTTTTACGCACCAAGTATACATCCCTTGCAAATGTTGCTCATAATTACGGTGTTGACGCTAAACTAGGAAAAAACAAACCAATTTATATGATTCCTGCAACGATTACCGGACAGTTTCATATAGCTCCTTACGGTGGAATAAGACCGTATATAGGTCTAGGTTATCACGGTTCTTATATGCTTACGCAAGCTACCGGTCTTAAAATTAGAAACGGACATGGTGCTGTAGGACAAATAGGTGTAGATTTTTACGCTCAAGATGATACTTTAATCAATCTAGACGTAAGACAATTTTTCTTAAATCCTAAACTTGAATACAAACCGAATTTAGTAGGTAATAAAACCGTGACCTCTAAAGTTACACTTAATCCTTTAATAGTTTCTATAGGTATAGGATTTACTTTTTAAGGATAGTTAATTTTTGCTGTTATTCCCATGCGTGCATGGTTCTCATGTCATTCCCGCGTAGGCGGGAATCCAGTAAAAATTTAACATACGTATATAATTTAACTAAAATATTTTCTGGATTCCCGCCTACGCGGGAATGACATAAAAATAAGTAATTCACCTATGTCTCTGCAGATTATCCAATTACTATATTTAGCTTCTGCTATTTGTTTTATTTTATCCCTCAAATTCTTATCCTCACAGAAACAAGCAC
The DNA here is from genome assembly GCF_055791265.1 of Rickettsia sp. 109562A South Dakota. Lineage (NCBI taxonomy): Bacteria > Pseudomonadati > Pseudomonadota > Alphaproteobacteria > Rickettsiales > Rickettsiaceae > Rickettsia > Rickettsia sp. 109562A South Dakota. Next base: position 487,659 of record NZ_CM147703.1, on the reverse strand, counting down.
GTTTAGGTAGTACTATAGGTATTTTGGGGATGGCGATAGCAGTCGGCGCTACTTTTTTCCTACCTGATTTTACTCATAAATTACCCATTATAACCACTATATTATTGGGCGGTATAATTGGAGGAATTATTGTACTTAAAATTTCTATGACGGCAATGCCTCAATTAATCGCAGGTTTTCACTCTTTTGTCGGTCTTGCTGCGGTATTTGTAGCTTACGCTACGGTACTTGCTCCTGAAAATTTTTCTATAGGAATAGCAGGCAGCTTACCGATTAATTCATTAATAGAAATATCACTCGGCGTTTCTATAGGTGCATTAACTTTTAGCGGTTCGGTAATAGCTTTTCTAAAATTACAAGGCTTAATGAAAAGTAGCCCGTTAAAATTCTACGGTCAGCAATATATATGCTTATTAACGGCAATAATATTAGTTCTTTTGATAATATCATTTATTCGTTCAGAGAGTATATTTTTATTTAATCTAATAGTCTTTTTATCGCTGTTAATCGGAGTATTATTGATAATACCGGTAGGCGGTGCAGATATGCCGGTTATAGTATCTATGCTAAATTCATATTCAGGTTTTGCGGCAGCAGGTATCGGCTTTACGCTTAGTAATAGTCTACTCATTATTACCGGAGCATTGGTAGGCAGTAGCGGGGCTATACTTAGCTATATAATGTGTAAAGCTATGAACCGCTCATTAATTAAGGTTATTTTTGGAGCATTTTTACCTACCCCCGCAGGAATTAACAAAGATATAGACGACGATAAAATAGCAAAAACAAGCGGCCCTGAAGATGCGGCACATTTACTACTTAATGCATCATCGGTGATAATTGTCCCGGGTTACGGTATGGCAGTAGCCCAATCTCAACATATCATAAAAGAGATGATTGATATATTAGAGCGTTCAAATATTAATGTACGTTTTGCCGTACATCCAGTAGCCGGTAGAATGCCCGGGCATATGAATGTTTTACTTGCAGAAGCTAATATAGATTATGAGAAAGTACTTGAGCTTGAAGAGATTAATAGAGATTTCGCTACCACTGACGTAGTGGTTGTGATTGGGGCAAATGACGTAACTAATCCCGCTGCTAAAAATGATCCGAATAGTCCAATTTACGGTATGCCGGTACTCGATGTTGAAAAAGCCCGTACTATTTTGTTTATTAAACGCTCTATGGCATCAGGATATGCAGGCATAGAAAATGAACTATTTTATCATGATAATACTTTTATGCTATTTGGAGATGCTAAGAAAGTAGTTGAGGAAATCGTTAAGTTTTTAAATGAAGATTAGAATGTAATATATCATTCCCGCAGAGGCGGGAATTCAGCTCTTTTCTGTGTCATACCGTGACCCCTCCACGGTATCCATAAAAAAAGACTGGATGGATTCCGCTACAAGCTCGGCTTTGTTGCATGGATCGATTTTTTCGTCATTGCGAGGAAAATTACGAAGCAATTGACGAAGCAATCCAGTTAAAAATGCTAATTTATAGCATTTTTTTATTACTTTTTCTGAATTGCCACGCTCCTTACAGTCGCTCGCAATGACGATTTGATATCCATGCAACAAACCTTACAAGCTCGCGGGGTGACATTATAGGTTACTAGATTCCTGCTTTTAGCTAGAATGACATTGATCATTTTAAATGAAGATTGACTTAAATAACTCTATTTGTTATAATTTTTCAAATTAAGCCAAAAAACAATTATCATGAATTCGCAAAAAACATTACCGCTTCTGCCAAAAGCCACGGCTATGTGGTTAATTGAAAATACTTCTTTAACTTTTAAACAAATTGCCGATTTTTGCGGTATTCATGAATTTGAAATAAAAGGTATGGCTGACGGTGAAGTAGCACAATCTATAAAAGGTTTAAGTCCAATTGCAAACGGTCAATTAACTTTAGAGGAAATTGAGCGTTGCAGTAAAGATCCTAATACTAGCTTGCAAATTTCATATAGTCCGACTGATGAATTGATGAAAAATCAGAAAAAACAATGTGCTAAATACACCCCTATAGCAAGACGTCAAGATAAACCGGATGCTATATATTGGTTATTGTCTAATTATCCGAACATCCAAGACCATCAAATAATTAAACTAATAGGTACTACTAAAACTACTATCGATGCTATTAGAACCCGTAGCCATTGGAATATGAATTCTATTCGTCCTCGTGATCCTGTATTACTGGGAATCTGTAGTCAAATAGACCTGAATAAAATAGTAGAAGTCTTAAAACCTATACAAAATCCTACAAAAGAATCATAAAATTATACTAACTTCTATTCTGCGGAAGACTTGCTTGCGTGGATCATTTTCTGATTGTCATCCCCCGCGACTTGATCGCGGGATCCAGTTAAAAATACTAAAATTATTAGTATTGTAAGTTGTATTTCTGGATACCGTGGTCAAGCCACGGGGGATGACACCGAACGCGTTTTTCGATCCATACAACAAGGCCAGCAAATGCTCGCAATGACGACTTGTTATCCACGTAAGCAAGCCTTCCTCACAAGCGGATTTTTTTATGGATTAAAAAAGTGAATTACTGTCTAATAAGTCGTTTATCGCTAGGTAAATTATAATTTTGATCTAGAGAACGATATGGACAAATATCAATCCCTCCACGCCTAGTATATACTATATAAATAGAAAGAAAATCAGGATTTATAGCGTTTTTAATGTCTGTAAAAATACGCTCGGCACACTGCTCTGCAAATTCATTACAATTTCTAAAAGATATTAGATATTTTAGGAAAGAATCATGTTTTAACTTTTTTCCTTTATATTTTATAACGATTGTACCCCAATCCGGCTGACCGGTTACTAAGCAATTTGATTTTAGTAAATTAGAATTAATCTCTTCTTCTACCAAAACATCTTCATACTCAATTAAACTATTATCGGGTGGACCGTAATTATTGCATTCTATATCTAAATCATCGATATTTTTACCGCTTGGAACACCAAATTCTATTTTTGTATTTATAGGAAATATCCATCCTGTTACTTTAGCGTGTGTAACATTACTTAGGTCCTGCAAGATAATTCTTTCTAATTCTTCTATTGATTCAACAACAAAGTTATTAAAAGAATTTAGATATAATTTAAATGATTTTGATTCTACTATATTTTCAGAATCCGTCGGTATATAAAAAGTGCCTACTCCAACCCATGGCTTACCGTTCTTATTAAGACAAGATAGTTCATATGTATTCCAAACATCTACACCGTAAAACGGAAGATTATTACTATTTATTCCAAGTTCGTTTCGATTATTTATACGTGGAATTTTAAATAATAAAGTTGCATCGTAACTATCTTTATAAGTACTTTTTTTACCAAGTAAAGAAGCAGATAAAGGCATTAATTATGCTCCTTGTGCTACAATTTCTTTTTGTTGTAATTCATCATATTCTTTTAGCATATAACCGCGTCCCCATACTGTATCGATATAATCTCTACCTCCGGCAGCATCACTTAACTTTTTACGAAGCTTACAAATAAATACGTCAATAATTTTCATTTCCGGTTCATCAACACTACTATATAAGTGATTTAAGAACATTTCTTTAGTTAAAATAGTTCCTCTTCTAAGTATTAATAGCTCTAAAATAGCATATTCTTTGTTCGTCAAATGTACTTGCTTGCCGTCAACTTCTACACTTCTAGTATCTAGGTTTACACTAACCTTATCAAATCTAAATACTGATGCTGCATGCCCTTTAGAACGTCTAACTATAGCTTTAATTCTAGCAATTAATTCCTCTCTTACAAACGGCTTGGTTAGATAATCATCGGCTCCGGAAAAGAAACCAGTAATTTTGTGATCCGTATCCGTTAAGCTAGATAGAATTAAGATTGGGGTTTTTATTTTTGCAGCACGCAATCTTAGTAATATCTCAAAACCATTAATATCAGGTAACATAAGATCTAAAATCACTAGATCATAACCACCGACTTTACCAAGCCTTAAACCTTCTACACCAACTGAAGCTTTATCGCACACTATACCCTCTGAAGCTAAAGTTAGCTCAATTAAGTTAGCCATTTCCGGCTCGTCTTCCATTAACAAAACTCTCATTGTTTTTCTCCATAAAATTCAATTTTTATATTGTGCTATAATTTAATTACAGTTAATTATTGTTAATTAAATTATAATTTTTTATCTAGTGCTTTATACATTCATTAATCACATAAGTAAAGAATATAATCATATTGATAAAATTTTTACTATTAAGCTCTATCCGTGATTTAAAAACCATGGCGTTTAAAACGAAGTTTATAAAATAATTAGATGATTTTCTTAGTTTTGATGCTCCGACATTTTCTTATGATATAAGGCACCAAAGTCTATAGGATCAATCATTAAAGGCTGGAATCCTGCATCTTGAGTACAACTAGCTATAATTTTTCTAGCAAATGGAAATATCATTGCCGGACAATGAACGGATAATAAAACCGGATGTTGTTCAGAATCAATATTAATTAAATTAAATACTCCGGCATATTTTAATTCTATCTGAAATAATTTATATTTTTCATTTCTTGCAATTGCTTCGATATTTAACTCTACTTCATAGAAATTTTCTTCCGATAAATTAGTAATATTTATATCTAGAGATAAATCAATTTGAGGGCGTTGATCCAAAGCCGCAAGAGAAGATGGGGCAGAAGGGTTCTCAAGAGATAAATCTTTTATATATTGTGCATTAACGGAAATATGAGGCATTGCCTCATTCGTATTGGTATTTATTGTACTCATAAAAATCCTTATTAAAAATTTAATATTTATAATTACTTACTTAATAGTATTGTTTTTTAAAGTAAGAACTAATAAAATTTTTACATAAAAAAGTTATGTTAACGGTAAAGTTACGCCTACTTGTTTCATATATTTTCCTTGTCGATCGGCATATGAAGTATCACAAATTTGATCACCTTTTAAAAATAAAAACTGACACGCTCCTTCATTTGCATATATTTTAGCAGGTAATGGAGTAGTATTAGAAAACTCTAAAGTTACATGTCCTTCCCACTCCGGCTCTAACGGAGTCACATTTACTATTATACCGCACCTTGCATAAGTGGACTTGCCGACACAAATAACTAATACATCACGCGGTATTTTAAAATATTCTATAGTTCTGCCAAGGGCAAAACTATTAGGTGGAATAATACACACATCTACTTCTCTATCAACTAAATTATATTCACTGAAATTTTTTGGATCAACCGTAGTAGAATTAATATTGGTAAATATTTTAAATTCATTAGATACTCTAGCATCATAGCCGTAAGAAGATAAGCCGTAAGAAATAATCTTTTCTTTATTATGAACTCTTACCTGCTTTTCCGCAAAGGGCTTAATCATACTTTGATTTATAACAGCTTCTTTTATCCACTTATCTGACATTATAGCCATAATCCAAACTTAATTTAATTAATAAACTAATGGTTATAACTCATAATTATTTACAATACAAAATTTTTCTTTAAAACTATAAGTCTAAGGCCACTTGAATAATGATAGTGATAATAATACAACATTATCTATTTAAAATTAAATTATTACAAATTAAAATAGTTTTTTATTGTCAATTATGAAAAAGTATTATTATATTTTAGTGTAGTTAGATTTATATTTATAATACTAAAAATTTATTTTGTATGGTAAATTTTATTATTTAGGTTTATGGAGGCTTTATAAAGTGAAAAATTTATTATTAGCTGCAAGTATTATTTGCTTTGCATCGGCTGGTCTTGCCGAAGAAAATCCAACATCCGTTATTTCTAATTCTGATACCGAAATAAAATTAGAAGGATTTTATTTATTTGAAAGTGGTTATATTAAACAGGATCATTTAATTTTATTTGATAAAAATGTAACCGATAACAGGAAAAAGCTAGGGTTTTACACGGAAGCAGCGTTTGCGGCAACTATTACTAAAACTATCAATGATGTAATAGCAGGTGCTAAAATAGTGCTTCAACCTACTACAAGAGCAAAAACCTCTACAAGTTATAATGGATCACATATCTTTATTGAAACTAGTTACGGTAAAGCAGAACTCGGCTCTCCTGCTGACGCAAGTACTAAATTGCGTATTACCGGCTCTCAAGTAACTGCAGGTACCGGAGGATGGTCTAGATATGCTCTACTCGACGGTCAGTATATGAGGTATAAAGGCTTAAAACCGGATTTTGACACTAGTGCTAGCTTTTATCTTGCATCATACTCGAATTATTTTGATCAAATCAATGATAAAGCTGAAAGAGCTAGAAGAGTAAACGTTTTTACGCCTAAAATGAAAGGCTTCCAAGCCGGTATCTCTTATACTCCCGATACTGCTAATACGGGCGGTAATAGAGATATAAATAATTTAACGCTTGAAAGCTCAGGAAGAAACGGGATTAGTGTTTCTAAAACCGGAATAAAGACGGTTAAATTAGAAAATAATGAAACTATGACTATCAATCAGAATATTAGAGATGCTTTTTCTGCCGGCTTAACTTATGAACATGAAATTAGCGAAGATGTAGACTTAAAATTATCTGTTACCGGAGAATACGGCAAGCCTGCTCGTCGTCTTATTCATGCTAAAATGGACGGAACTAAAGTAGTAGAAGTTCTAAATACTTATAAGCTTTCTAATTTAAAAGCATATAATCTTGGAGCAGTATTTACTTACGGTAATTTCTCTTGCGGGGCTTCTTACGGTAGTTTAGGTAAAAGCTTAACCGCTAAGGAATATTATAAAGTTGGTCGTGATACCTATTATTACAATGGAGCAGTTGCTTATGGACAAGGACCTATAAAAACAAGCCTTGAATATCTCAAAACTTCAAGATATAAAAACACCGTTGATACTGTAAGCTTAGCTACTGAATATAAGATCATGCCTGGTTTATTACCATATGCTGAAATTTCTCATTTCCAAGCTAAAGGTAAGCCTGTATATTACCCTAAAGCACCTAGTAAGACAACACGAGGTACTGTTGGTCTTATAGGTACAAAACTTAAGTTTTAATTGTGTACAAATTGACATCGTTTTATAGCTGATTAGCATTATTGTAAGAGTTAACAAAATTACTAACAAACTCGTTATGCTCTTCATGAGAATAAAAGAATTCCATCACTATTATAATCAAGGCTTAGAGTAATCTTATGCCTTGATTATTCAACTTTTTTAATCGAACTATCAATAAATTTTTATTATAGTTCGTCGTTGCAATAGCCTTGTTTACTCTTCTGTTAAACCTCTGAACCATTCTATTAGCCTGCAGCTTTCTAATTCTTGTCAAATTATGCTTAGCTTTGTACTTCATTTACTTAAAATATTTCAGAAAGCTACAGCCAAGATGAATTTAAAGTTGAGCCTACACAGCGTAAATTACGTGAGTACCGGCGAATCCTGAAAAATTCGCTTGTATCACGCGATCGAGAATATGCTGTACTGCCTTTTGATTAAATAAAATTATATATTTTACTTTTTTTATTGTTAGATGTTGACTTTTTTTGATTACAATATATTGTGGCACAACCATAATATATGGTAATCATGTGATATGTGATTTTTATTATTTTAAAACAGGAGTAACACTATGAATCATGCTCAACTTACAAGCTCAGGATATTCCTTTGTAAATGGATTAAAAGCAGTTACAAGATATGCAACCGCTTCTAAATTATTATTTAAAGATGCATATAATTTTGTTTCTAGTTCCAACTTAAAAAAAATATTTACAATATTACATGCTTTAAATATTCAGAAAGTCTATACAAAAGATGGTGATTTTGAGGCAGCGTTGAAGTTTTTTAATATGAGACAGGATAATTCTCTAAAGATAAAGATAGATGTAACTCAGAACATAGAAAAACCAGCGTCAGAGGACAATGAAAATTTTTTTCTCCTATATTAAATGTATTTAAAAACATGATGGAAACAAGTAATATTATAGATAAATATATTACAGCAATCCCTCATTTAATGAGTATAGGTTTTACCTTAAAAAAAATTTCAAGCCCCAACCACGTTATAAGCAAATTTGATGCAATAAAGGTACCAGCACTTATGGCAGCTGCTACCGCCATCGGAAAACCTTTGATAGATACAATTAGAGAGGATTGTTCTACTATAATTCAATTTTTCAAGGATAGTAATAAGCTCTTAACTGGTGTTTATAACCTTTTCGGTAATAATAATGAAGATTTTGCATATTATCCGTTAGAGGAAGGTCATCAGGATGATCAAGTTGATGTTATAGGAGTGGGGGATAGTAACATCTATTAATTTGAACTAGGCAAGATGAATTTAAAAGCTTACAAAAACTTTTAATAATAGACTGGTACAAGCGAATTTGTAAAAAATTCGCTTGTATCAAACCATATAAAATATGCTGGGTTTCTTGTATACACTCAATCTTTATTACAATTATGATGAAAACCTATTATTTTTAGGGAAACCCATAGGCGGTAATTTACCTGCACCACCTCTTTTCCCTAAAAATGCAATAATATTTTTCTCGAGCTTTACTTTTCCATTGTTATTCCAGCCTAAACCATCTTCTTTATTAAATATTTTAATATCTAGAAGCTTTGCATTTTTAAATTTTTGTAACGTTACGCCTTGTCCTTTTTTCATTTCAGGTATTTCATCTATATTAAACACCAGCAATTTACGGCTCTCACCGATGCAAGCAACACTATCTCCATTTGCAGGCAAGCAAATAATGCATATATGTCCGTTTGGTACGTTCATAATTTGCTTTCCTGTTTTTGTTTGAGCCATTACTTCGTTTGAATTAACTAAAAATCCCTTACCTATGCTACTTGCAAGTAATAAAAGCTGATCAGGTTTATAGACTAAAATATTTGTAATATCATTATTCCCTATATCCACAAGTAACTTTATAGATTCCCCCGTTCCTTTACCTTTGGAAATATTATCGGCAAGTAACGTAAAAAACCTCCCTTCTGAACTAACTATTAATATTTTATCGGTCGTATAAGCTTCTAAAATAAATTTTTCTGCGTCACCTTCTTTATATTTAATATTCGATAAATCAGTGTTATGACCTTTTAACGAACGTACCCACCCCATTTTTGAGCAGATAATAGTAATCGGTTCTTTAGTAATGAAAGCCGTTATATCAACTACTTGATTCGTAAGCGTTACTTCTTCAAAGTAGGTCCGCCTTGCTCCTATTACTGTATTGAATCCAAATTTTGTTTGTACTGTTTTTATTTCTTTTTTAACTACTTTCCATAGTTCTTTAGGATTATTTAAAATCTCTTCTAATATGGCTTGTTGTTTTTGTAAATTACTATGTTCATTAATAATTTCCTGCTCTTCAAGCCTGCGAAGCGAACGAAGACGGGTATTTAATATTGCTTCTCCCTGTATTTCGGTTAGCTTAAACCGCTCCATCATTCTCGCTTTCGGCTCATCCTCTTCACGAATAATTTTAATGATTTCATCAAGATTTAGATAAGCTATTCTAAGCCCTTCTAGAATTTCTAAACGATGCTTGATTTTATTTAAAAGATAAGTTGACCTGCGAGTCACAATATTTTGTCTATGATCTAGAAACTCTTGTAAAATCTCTAAAATATTCATTACTCTCGGTACGTTATTACTGCCTATTACATTCATATTTAGTTGAATTCGGCTTTCTAAATTCGTTAGCTTGAATAGAGATTCCATAACTATCTGCGGATCACAACTACGATCTCTTGGCTCTATAACCAACCTGATAACGTCGGTTGATTCATCTCTAATATTGCTAACAAGCGGGATTTTTTTATCCTTTAGTAATATCGCTATTTGTTCTATGAGTTTTGATTTTTGAACTTGATAAGGTATTTCGGTTACAACTATCTGATATGTACCGTAACTTAGCGCCTCTTTTTCCCATCTGCTTCTCACTCTAAGACTACCACGTCCCGTACTATATGCAGCATTAATAACTTCAGCTTTATCAATAATTATGCCGCCGGTCGGAAAATCAGGACCTTTGATAAAGTTCATTATATCGTTAATTTCAGCTTTCGGATGGTCGATTAAATGTATTAGAGCATCACATAACTCATGTAAATTATGCGGCGGTATATTGGTTGCCATACCGACTGCTATCCCTTCAGAACCATTAGCTAGTAAGTTCGGAAAACGTGCCGGCATTATTACCGGTTCTAAATCGGAATCATCATAAGTAGGGCGAAAATCTACCGTATCTTTATCAATATCATCCATTAATAACATACATATTTCGGTCATACGTGATTCGGTATAACGCATAGCTGCTGCATTATCACCGTCTATAGAGCCGAAATTGCCCTGTCCGTCAATTAAAGGATAACGTAATGAAAAATGCTGGGCAAGACGCACTAAAGTATCATATACCGCACCATCACCGTGCGGGTGATATTTACCGATCACGTCACCGACTACTCTTGCACATTTCTTATAGCCGGAATTCGGCTCAAGCCTTAGCTGTAGCATTGCGTATAATAACCTACGATGTACAGGCTTAAGCCCGTCACGTACGTCAGGAAGCGAACGTGACATAATTGTTGATAATGCATAAGCAAGATAACGCTCCGATAATGCATTACCAAAGTCAATATTTTCTATTTTAGCTTCTTTCATAAAATGTTTAGTATTTGTTTTTGTTGTATTGACTCCTATTTCATTCCCGCGAAAGCTTTGTTGCATGGCTCGATTTTTTTGTTGTCATCCCGCGACTTGATCGCGGGATCCAGTTAAAAATACTAAAATTATTAGTATTTTAAGTTGTAGATACCGTGGTCAAGCCACGATATGACAATAAAGCATCATTTTAACACACAACTCTGCTTGTTATAAGCTAATTTCTTACAAACCGCTTTAGCTTGGCTAAGACTACCATAATCACCGGCTAAGATTAAATAGAAAAATTTGCCGTCGTCATATTTAACTTTTTTGGTTGTGATAACAATATTTTTAAGAATTTTCGGGAATTTCTTTTTTATTCTTGCCCCTTCCTTTATTGCTTCTGCTTCAGATTTTACCGAACCAAGTTGTACTTTATAACTTTCATTATTTTTACAATTTTTAGCATTACTAGCCTTATCTTTACTTCCTTTTTCAAGCTTTATTATATTTAAATCCGTTTCATTTTTGGAGTTATTACTTGGCTCTATTAATGCAATAAGGTTAGATATTTCATCAAAAGATTCATCGCTTTGACTTTGGTTGCGAGAATCTATATTCATAGGTTTCTCAGGATCAGGAAGCAATTTTACGGTTTTAATATTTGTATCTTTAGCAATAAGATTTTCATATATCGTACTATGTACTGCTGCTATTTGGTTATTTTCTATTATAGACGGTTTTATTTTTGTAGGCAGCTCATCAGGATAAATAGTAATTACTGGCTTGCTATTCTGATAATATTGATAAGCAAAATAAATAGCGGATATACATATTAAACACCCTAGACATATTTTAACAAAAATATTATTGATCATAAATAAAATACTCTGGCTGTCATTCCCGCGAAAGCGGGAATGACATAGCAAGTTTAGTACTAACGTCTTACAATAATTACATTTTATTCATTGGTTCTACACCTATCACTTCAAGACCTCTAGCTATAACTTTTTGTATAGCTTTAGCAAGAGCAAGACGAGCGGTAGTTAATTCGTTATTGTTTTCAATTACAAATCTATAGTCACTATTTTCTTTACCGAAATTCCATATAGAATGAAATTTTGAAGCTAAATTTATTAAATAAAATGCTATACGATGCGGTTCAAAATATTTTGCAGATGCTTCTAATGTTTTTGTCCACGCAGCTAAAAGTTTTATGATCTCAATTTCTTCTTCTGATGATAATAATGATAAATCATATATACCGGCTTCAAAGCTATTATAAGATTCCGGCATTAGTTCCATAGCTTTTGATAAAATTGATATTGTTCTTACATGTGCATATTGTACATAAAAGATAGGATTTTCTCTTGATTGTTCTTTCACTTTTTCTAAATCAAAATCAAGCGGCTTATCATTTTGTCTAGTCAACATCATAAACCTTATGATATCTTTCCCCACCTCATGATTTACATCTTGCACACTAGCAAAGCTTCCAAGACGTTTTGACATTTTAACCGGCACACCGTTTTCAACAAAATTGACCAATTGACAGATTTTAACATCTACTTTAACCTGCTCTTTGCCTAGAGCTTTAACTATTGCCTCAATTCTTTTAACATATCCGCTATGATCAGCACCAAGTACATAAATTAAGTGATTCGCTCCTCTATCTATTTTATCCTTAGCATATGCAAGATCGGAAGCAAAATACGACCAACTTCCGTCAGCTTTTTCTATAGGGCGATCTTGACTATCACCATACTTGGTAGATTTAAATAATTTTTGAACTCTGTTATCCCATTCTTCATGAATTTTACCTTTAGGAGCAGGTAGCGTACCTTCATAAATTAGCCCCATATTAGTAAGTAATTTCACTGTTTCCTCTATTTCACCTTTATCATGCAATGACTGTTCAGAGAAAAATATATCATGTTTAATACCTAGCTCTTCTAAATCTTTTCTATTTAAATCAAGCATCTTTTCTACGGCAAAATTTTTGACTATTTTGAATCTTTCCGCTTCATCCATCGCTAATAATTTATTACCGTATTCTTTCACTAAAATTTGCCCAACCGGAATTAAATACTCTCCCGGATATAAACCGACAGGGATAGTAATTTTTTCGCCTAACGCTTCTCTATAACGTAATAATACTGTACTCACTAAATCATTTATTTGTGATCCTGCATCATTAACATAATATTCTTTTGTAACATTGTAACCTACCTTTTGCAAAATTCTTGCTAACACATCGCCATATACTGCTCCTCTAGCATGACCTATATGCATTGGACCCGTGGGATTGGCCGACACATACTCGATATTAATATTTTTGTTCTTATCTATATCAATTTCAAAAAACTTTTCTTCGTGCTGTAGAATATTTTTAATTGCTATCTGCCAACTTTCAGCTTTTATAGTAAAATTAATAAAGCCTGGTCCTGCTATTTCTATACTTGCAATATAAGGTAATGTTATAAGTATTTCTTTAAATTTCAGTGCCACCGTACGGGGAGGAATATTTTTTTTAGCAGCAATGATCATTGCAATATTACTTGATAAATCACCGTTAAAATTATCTTTCGGCGTTTCAATAGTAGCAATATTCGCTATTTCCTGATTATTATATAATTGCCGGCTTGCTGCAATTATGTCTTGTTTCAATTGATTAAATATATTCATAATTTTAGATGTTATTAAAATGTACAGAATAGACTTCCTGCATAACGTAGCTAATAAGGAGGAATTTGTAGGAGACACTTCGCTGCGAACCGCAGCGTACACTGAGTACGTGAGGATTTGAGCACTGGAGCGACGTACAAATTACCCTTAGAAGCACGTTATGCAGGAAGTCTAACAAAGTTGATTATATTCCTGAATAGCAAAACGATCTGTCATACCTGCTATATAATCGGCAATAACTCTAGCTTTACTATATATTTCATTAGAGTCTATTAGCATTTTCCAATTAACCGGTAATAAATTAATATCATCCATATAAACCTTAAACAAACCTTGTACGATTTTAGTACATTTAAGGCTGATGGCCGTAATTTTATTACTTTTATAAACTCGCTCATGTAGAAACTTTTTAGTTTCCTTAATACGTTCATTAGTTTTTTCCGTAAAATCCACTAGCTGATAATTCAAATTACGTATCTCATCTATATCAGTAATTTTTTCTTTATTTAAATTTTCTTTTGTTTGCCATAATAAATCGGTAATCAATTCATGCATTAGCTTACGTACTACCTCATAAATAAGACACGAGGAGCTAATATTTTTAAATTTTGACTTGAGTTCAAAAACATGCTGATCAATATATTTAAGTTCACCAAGACTATTAAAATCGATAATTTTAGCACCGATACTATCTTCCAAATCATGCGAAATATAACTAATGTCATCGGCAAGTGCTGCTATTTGAGCCTCTGCAGATGCATATGTATCAAGCTCTAAATCATTTTGCTTATTATACTCTGCTATATATTCATTTATCTCACCGGTTATAGGACCGTTATGTTTTACGATTCCTTCTAAAACTTCCCATGTTAAATTCACTCCGTTATAAGCCGCATATCTTTTTTCAAGTAGTGTTAGTATCTTTAAAGATTGAGCATTATGGGAAAAGCCGTTATACTCTCTCATACATTCGTTTAAAGCTCTCTCGCCCGCATGACCGAAAGGCGTGTGACCAAGATCGTGAGCAAGTGCTATTGTTTCGGCTAAGTCACTTGATAAATTTAAAGTATTAGCAACCGAACGTGCAACAGTCGAAACCTCTAGAGAATGAGTTAACCTATTTCTATAATGATCTCCTTCGTGATTAATAAAAACCTGAGTTTTATACTGTAAACGCCTAAATGCATTAGTATGAATGATGCGATCACGATCATGTTCAAACTCATTTCTATACGAGGTCGGGATCTCTTTATATAATCTCCCCCTACTTTTAAGAGGATCGGAAGCATATGAAGCTAGCATCGTTATCCTTTATTTTGAAAGGCGTTGTTGCATGATTCTGATGTCATTCCCGCCTTCGCGGGAATGACATCAGAATCATGCAACAACGCCACCTTGAAAAATATCAAAATATACTATATAATTTATAAGACTTTTACAAGGTAATTTTAAGTGACGATAACAATTACGGATAGAGCTTTTCAGCGAGTCCGCGAGTTAATAGGGCTAGAAAAAGATAAGAATTTAGTATTGCGAGTTTCTGTTGATAGCGGTGGTTGCTCAGGTCTGATGTACAATTATGAATTAGTCTCAAAAAATACTATAGAACAGGATGATTATGTCATTACTAAACATAATGCTACAATTATTATTGATCCTATCTCTCAAAAATTTATGCTGGATTGTACTTTAGATTTTATAGAAGAACTCGGCAGCTCATATTTCAACGTTAGCAACCCTCAAGCTAAGGCAAAATGCGGTTGCGGTAATTCTTTTGCAGTATAGATACGAATATTACGAGTGAACATCATAACTCCAATGTCATTCCCGCGAAAGCGGGAATGACATAATCGATCCACGCAACAAAACCCCGCAGTAATAACATTCACAAACATTTACTATAGTCTAATGTAGATCATTAGGTTGAAAGATACCACCAAGCCCATCCACTTCATTATTATCACCATAAGGAAGAAGGTCTACTTAATATATATTTTGAAAGGTAAAATTTGAGGTTATTTTTCTTTTGTAATTTTATCATATTTTTTCAGTTTGATAAGAATGGACTCTAGATTATCCAACTTAATCATACATGGACCGTCACTTGGAGCGTTATCCGGGTCTTGATGTACTTCCATATACATACCGGCAATACCTACAGCCGTTGCTGCCTTTGCAAGTAACTCTACATATTTTCTTTCCCCTCCGGTACTACCTCCTAGCCCTCCAGGTTGCTGAACAGAATGTGTTGCATCAAAAACTACAGGTACATTTAGCTCTGCCATTATTGCAAGACTACGCATATCAGATACCAAATTATTATAGCCAAAACATGCCCCACGCTCTGTAAATAATATATTTGCTGCTCCAAAAGCTTCTAGTTTTGCTTGTACATTTTTCATATCCCAAGGAGCTAAAAACTGTCCCTTTTTTACTTTTACTATTTTACCGGTTTTCGCTGCGGCTTGAAGTAAGTCGGTTTGTCTGCATAAAAATGCCGGAATTTGTAAAATATCTGCTACTTCGGCTGTTTCGGTACATTGGCTCTCTGAATGGACATCAGTAACAATAGGACAATCAAATTCAGCTTTTACTTTTGATAAAACTTCCAAACCTTTCTCAATACCAAGCCCTCTAACCCCATTTATAGAAGTTCTATTAGCTTTATCAAATGAAGATTTATAAATAAACGGAATATCAAGCTTGCTAGTTAATTTAACAAGTTTTTCTGCCATAAATAAAGCATGATCTTGTCCTTCAATCTGACATGGTCCTGCAATTAGGATAAACGGCAAATCATTTCCTATTTTGATATTGTTAAGTTTTACTACTTTTTGCATAATTCTTAGATTTAATTATTGAGTGAGGCACGGATTAGTATTTCTCTGTTATATCAGTTGCTGATTCATTTTCTATTAAGTCATTGTTAATTACTAACGTATAATATTTTTCTTTTATTGTCGTTAAATCATAATCACCATGATAATAACCTTCTAGGTTAATAATTTTTTTTAAATAAAAATTTAATTGTTCTGTTTCTAACGGTTCATCTATATTTTTTATAATAGAAGACTTAATATTAATTAAATACGCTTTTATTTTTTTAAATTCTTTAATAATTATAAAAATATCACTCGGTTTTGTTACCAATATTCCTACAAACAAAATTAATAATATTTGCGTTAAAGACATATTTATATTAGTTTCTTATGTTTATATTTTGGATTTAAAATACTTTCCCCGTTAGTACTTAGCATATACTCATGATAATCTTGATAATTTCCTTCAAACCATGTAGCATTATTTTCTTTATCATATGATATAATATGAGTGGCTATTCTATCTAAAAACCACCTATCATGACTAATCACTAATACACAACCTGCAAAATCTAAAATAGCATCTTCAAGTGCTCTTAAGGTATCAATATCTAAATCATTAGACGGCTCATCTAATAATATAACATTTGCTCCTTCTTTTAGTAATTTTGCTAAATGCACTCTGTTACGTTCTCCACCTGAAAGTTGCCCAACTTTCTTTTGTTGATCACCGCCTCTAAAATTAAAAGCTGCACAATAAGCTCTACTTTTAACTATTTTATTACCAAGTTGCAATTCGTCTAAACCTTCTGAAATTTCTTCCCATATAGTTTTATTATCATCCAAATGATCACGTGATTGATCAACATATCCTAATTTTACCGTTTGACCAATTTTAATAGAACCGCTATCCGGTATTATTTTACCTGTAATAATATTAAACAAAGTAGACTTACCTGCTCCATTTGGTCCAATAATTCCTACAATAGCTCCACGTGGAACTTTAAAACTAAAATCTGATAATAATATTTTATTGTTAAATTTTTTAGCTATATGCTCTGCTTCAATAACAAGATCACCTAAA
The DNA here is from genome assembly GCF_055791265.1 of Rickettsia sp. 109562A South Dakota. Lineage (NCBI taxonomy): Bacteria > Pseudomonadati > Pseudomonadota > Alphaproteobacteria > Rickettsiales > Rickettsiaceae > Rickettsia > Rickettsia sp. 109562A South Dakota. The sequence continues at coordinate 470,420 of NZ_CM147703.1, read as the reverse complement.
CGAGGTCCGTTAGGTATTATTATTTGAGTAGGGTCATTTTTTTGCTCTTGTTGTTTATTTAATAACTCTTGATATGCTGTAATACGTGCTTTATTCTTTGATTGTCTAGCTTTTGGAGTTTGACGAATCCATTCAAGTTCACGACTCAATTGTTTTTTTCTATCATCGTCTTCTTTACTTTCTAAAGCTAATTTTTTTTGTTTCTGCTCAAGCCAAGAACTATAATTTGATTCCCACGGTATACAATTTCCACGATCTATTTCTAATATCCATTCTGTAACATTATCTAAAAAATAACGATCATGGGTAATTACTATTACGGTGCCTTCATAATGATTTAAATAATCTTCAAGCCAAGAAACTGATTCTGCATCCAAATGATTTGTAGGTTCATCAAGTAACAACATATCAGGTTTCTCTAAAAGCAATTTACATAAAGCTACTCTTCTTTTTTCTCCACCGGAAATTTTTGTAATATCTGCTTCTTTTGGCGGACAACGTAAAGCAAGCATTGCGATTTCTATTTCACGTTCTAGATTCCATCCATCACAATTGTCTATTTTTTCTTGCAATTCTGCTTGTTTATCAAAAAGCTTTTGCATTTCTTCATCAGTGATTTCACCGGCAAATTTGTCACTTATATCATTAAATTCTTCAATAAGTTTTTTCTTTTCATGAAGGCCTTCTATGATATTGTCAAAAACATTTTTACTAGGATCAAGATACGGTTCTTGAGGTAAATATCCTACTTTTATACCAATTTTAGCTGTTGCTTTACCTTCAAACTCTTTATCAATACCTGCCATTATTTTTAATAAAGTCGATTTACCTGCTCCATTTGGACCTATTATACCAATTTTAGCTCTTGGTAAAAATGATAAATTTGTTTCTTTTAAAATTCGTTTACCATTTATAATTTTGCTTAAACCAACCATTTCATAAACATATTGATATGACATAAATTACTTATTTCCTTATATTATTATTTTACACCGATAAATATATCTACTACCGCATTGTATGAATTTATTGCTCTATGATCATATAATTCAAAATCAGATATTATAATTTCTATCATTGGTTTTTCTCGTTCAGATATTTGATTTGCCAAATCTTAAGAAATAAAATGCTGTATACATGCTTTAATTTTAGCAGCTTGAGGATTAAACTCTTTATTATTGCTTGTACATACTTTTATACCTACTAACTTTATTTCGTTCAAGCTTATTGATGATTTTTCCATATTGCATTTTAATTTAATTTAAATAATATCAAGTCTAATTCTTCCAAATCTTTATAATGAAATATTAATTTTCCGCCTAATGGATAATTTTCTATTGTTATTTTTATACCAAATTTTTCTGATAAAGCTTTTACTAATAATTCTAGATCATTGTCTGTAGTACTGTCCTTTAAAAAACGCTTTCCTACTTTGTTATTATTGTTAGGAGATTTCGTATACTCATTTTTATACCATTGTCTTACTAGTTCTTCTGTTTGACGTACATTTAAATCATTATTTATAATATGATCGGCTATTACTTCTGCATGTTCATGATTTATTAAACATCGAGCTTGACCCATACTTAGTATATTTTCATTTACTTTATCTTGAATAGACTGCGGCAAATTATTAAGCCTTAACAAATTAGCTATATGACTACGACTTTTACCAAGCCTCTCAGCTAATTTTTCTGCCGTATAATTAAAATTTTCCACTAAATATTTAAAACCACGAGCTTCTTCCATAACTGTTAAATCAGTTCTTTGTATATTCTCAATTAACGCTATTTCCATACTCTCTTTAGCATCTAAATTTTTTATAATTACCGGTATCTCTAAAACTTTTGCTAATTTACATGCACGCCAGCGTCGTTCTCCTGCTATAATTTGGAAATTATTATCAACAATAATAGGCTGTAATAAACCATTATTCAATATAGAATCTGCTAATTCTTTTATTTTATCATATTCAAAGTTTTTTCTAGGCTGATTCTCATTCGGTCTTATTTTATCAATATTTATTATTTGTATTATTTCTGATTCTATAGAAATAACTTCTTCTCCAAGTAATGAAGATAATCCTCTTCCTAGTCCTTTATTTTTCGCCATATCTTTCTAAGATTTCTTTTGTAAGTTCTATATATGCAACTGCTCCCGAACATTTATAATCATATATAATAGCCGGTTTTCCATATGAAGGAGCTTCAGATAGTTTAATATTTCTTGGAATAACGGTTTTAAATACTAATTCTCCTAAGCATTTCCTAACATCATCTTCTACTTGCTCAGTTAAACGATTACGCTTATCATACATTGTAAATAATATACCTGCAATCTTTATCCTAGGATTTAATTTTTTCTCTACAATTTCAATTGTTTTTAGCAAATGGCTTAATCCTTCTAAAGAATAAAAATCGCATTGCATTGGAATCAGCACTTCATCGCTTGCAACTAAAGCGTTTACCGTTAATAAATTTAACGAAGGAGGACAATCAACAATTATATAATCATATAATATTTTTATTTCTTTCAATAACTTCATTAAAATATATTCTCGGTCCTTTAATTTTGTTAAATCTAATTCAGCCGCAGATAGATTAGTGTTTGAAGTAATTATTTCTAAATTTGGTATATTTGTAGAAATTATTGCATCTTTCAATTCTATTAGATTTGTTAATACTTGATATATAGTATTTTTGCGTTGTTGCTGACTAATGCCAAAACCGGTACTACTATTCCCCTGAGGATCAAGATCTATAACTAAAACTTTTTTATTTACAGCAGCAAAAGCTGTAGCTAAATTTACAGTGGTTGTAGTTTTAGCTACTCCTCCTTTTTGATTAACAATAGCAATAACTTTCATATAATTTTTGTTAAATTACTAACTTCTAGAATTTTCCCTTCTCTAAAAGTAATACTTTGATGTATTAAATAATCAAATAACCACTTCTCTTTAGCTTCTACTATTTCAGTTAAATAATTTTTTCCTTTTAATAACAAAAATTTTTCTTGTACTGAAATATTCTTTATACAATTACATATTGTATTTAAGTTAGAAAAAGCCCTACAAGTTAATATACTACAATCCATTTCTACTTTTTCTATTCTTTGATTGATTATTTGTATGTGTTATTATTTGATATCTTTGATGCTTTTTCTAAAAATATACATTTACGTAAATCCGCTTCTATTAAACTTACTTTCGCTACACCTGCTATAGATAATACTATACCGGGAAAACCGGAACCACTTCCTATATCAACCAAGTGTATCTCTTTATCATCAATGTATTGTATTAATTGTAATGGGTCTAATATATGACGTTGCCAAAAATTATGTATATTATTATCCGATACAAGATTGATTGCTTTATTCCATTTTTTTATTAATTCTTGAAAAATTTCTAACTTTTCAATTATTTCATGTGGAACTTCCATCACTATATTTAGTTTTTAAATAAATTATAATAGCCGTAATTGCTGCAGGTGTAATCCCTGGAATTCGACGTGCTACGCCAATAGTAGTAGGTTTATGGTAAGAAAGTTTTTCCTGTATCTCTAATGATATACTTGGTATTTTAAAATAGTCAATATTTTTAGGTATTAATTGCATTTCCTCATTTTGAAACAAATTAATATCTGCTTGCTGTTTAGCTAAATATGATGCGTATTTAGCTTCAATATATAACAATTGTAAAATATTACTATTAATTTCTTGAAGCTCAGGAAAAATTTTAATAGCCTGCTCAATAGTAAAATTAGGTATTTTAAATAAATCTAAAACTGTTTTATACGTACCGTCTTGTGCTACTTGCACTCCTATTTTAACAAGCTTACTAGTAGTGAAAGATAATGTTTTTAATAAATTTCTTGTTTTTTCTATATTATAACATTTTGTTTCAAATATTTCTTTACGTTTTTTTGATACAACTCCAATATTTATTCCTAATTCCGTTAAACGTAAATCCGCATTATCTGCCCTTAAAGATAACCTGTATTCCGAGCGGGAGGTAAACATGCGATAGGGCTCCGTAGTGCCAAATATTGTTAAATCATCTATCATTACCCCAATATAACTATTTGTTCTTGTTAATATAAAAGGTGGTTGATTTTTTATTGCCAAAGCAGCATTAATGCCTGCAACTATACCTTGTCCTGCTGCTTCTTCATATCCTGTAGTACCATTAATTTGCCCGGCAAAATATAGTCCCGTTATTTTTTTTGTCTCTAGAGTAATACTTATTTCACGTGGATCAACATAATCATACTCTATAGCATAACCAGGACGTAAAATAGTTGCTTTTTCTAGACCAGGGATTGTTTTTATTAATTTGCATTGTACTTCTTCAGGCAAAGAAGTAGAAATACCGTTTGGATAAATCGTATAATCATCTAGCCCTTCAGGTTCCAAAAATATACGATGTTCTGATTTTGTGCTAAATCTGACTATTTTATCTTCTATAGAAGGGCAATATCTTGGTCCTATCCCTTCTATTTGTCCTGAATACATAGCAGATTTATCAAGATTCTCACGTATAATATCATGAGTTTCTGAGGTTGTTTTTGTGATAAAACAATTTATCTGAGGAACATCAACAATATTTGTTAATGCCGAAAAAGGACGAGGAGTTTTATCGCCGGGCTGTAGAGCTGTTTTACTATAATCAATTGTACGCCCGTCAATTCGCGGCGGTGTACCTGTTTTTAAACGGGCAATCTTAAATCCTACTCTTTTTAATGTATTAGATAATCCATAAGAAGGTTCTTCATCTACTCTACCGGCAGGAATTTTTGTCGAGCCGATATGAATAAGACCTGTTAGGAAAGTACCTGTAGTTAATATAATTTTTTGACCAGGAATTTTACTACCATCATTTAAAACAACCGCTTCAACTTTAGAAGATTTAATTTCTATATCTTCCACTTTTCCGTATAATATATCTAAATTTGGGTAATTTGTTAATATTTGATACATCGCTTCTTTATAAAGCTTTCTATCAGCTTGTGCCCGAGGCCCCCAAACTGCCGGACCTCTAGTTTCGTTAAGCATTTTATAATGTATACCGGCTTGGTCTATAACATAACCCATTAACCCATCAAGTGCATCGATTTCTTTAACTAATGTGCCTTTTGCAATTCCACCGATTGCCGGATTGCAAGACATTTCACCTAAATTTTCCGGTTTTAACGTAATCAATAGAGTAGAAACTCCAAGACGTGCAGAAGCAGCTGCAGCTTCTGCTCCTGCATGCCCACCGCCTATAACTATTACGTCATATTTTAGCATTAATTATTCTATAATTTCAGATTTATTAAAGAAAAATTCGATTTCTCTTTTTGCACTATTTTCACTATCAGAACCGTGAATACTATTAGCTTCAATTGATTCACCGAAATCTTTTCTAATAGTTCCGGCTTCAGCTTCATCAGGATTAGTTGCTCCCATAATCTTACGATTTAAAGTTATAGCATCTGTACCCTTAAGAACTTGAAGCACTACTGCTCCTGAAGTAATATATTCAACTAAGCTATTAAAAAACGGTCTTGCTCTATGCTCATCATAAAAACATTCTGCTTCATATTTAGTTAAATGCTTCATTTTTTGAGCTACTATTTTTAAGCCTGCATTTTCTAAATAAGTATTGATTTGCCCTATTTTGTTCCTTTTAATAGCATCAGGCTTAATCATTGAAAAAGTATATTGTATTGTCATTTTGTAACCTATTTATATAATTATTAAATTTATTTTTTAGCTGAACGATTCCATGTTAAAGCGAATAAACCGCCCCCTAAAAGAGCAGAAACACTAAAAAAGATAAACACCCCATTCCAATCGTAATTATCGCTAATCCATCCTACACCAACACCCGCAATGGCTGCTCCTAAATAACCAAATAATCCTGATAATCCGTTAGCAGTACCGACAGCTTGACGCGAGCTAAAATCCGCAGCAGCAATACCTACAAGGAGCTGTGGTCCTGAAACAAAAAAGCCTATTAGAGAAAGAATTACTATGCTTAATAATTCACTTTGAATAGGTATTTTCCAAAACAAGACTAGCAATAAGCTAAGCGATACCATACATATGGCAGCAACAGGACCTCGACGTCCTTGGAATAGTTTATCTGATAAAACACCTGCTATTAATGCCCCTGGGATACCTATCATTTCATATAAACCGATTTGTAAACCTGCATTTGCAAGACTTATATTACGTAAATCTCTTAAAAATGTCGGTGCCCAATAAATTACACCGGAACGTATTATATAAACAAACATGTTAGCTAGACAAACATACCATATTAGCTTGTTACAAAAAACCATTTTAAGTAATTGCGGAGTTAATAGCTTTTCATAATCACCTATGGATTCAGGTGGATATTCTTTATATTCTTCCACGGTAGATAAGCCTACTTCTTTTGGAGAATGACGAAGCCTATTATATAAGAAAAGCGATACTATACAAGCAACAACACCGGGAACAAAAAAAGCAGCTCTCCAGTCGAATTTATCGATTAAATAACCACAGCTTACCATAGCTAAAGCCCCGCCTATTTGGTTGGAAGTTGCACCCATAGCCCATTTAGTGCCAAGCTCTTTTGGAGCAAACCAGTGAGTAAGCATTTTTGTTGCAGGAGGCCAGCCCATAGATTGAAACCAATTACTGACTATCCATAAAATTCCTATAAGCCATAAAGAATCTGAAAAGCCTATTAGAATAGTAATGATCCCGACAAGTAAAAGCCCTAATACCATAAATATACGTGCATTAACTTTATCACTAATAAAGCCGTTACAACCTTTACTAACTCCATACATTATAGAAGAAGCTGTTAATATCCAACCAATTTGTGTTTTAGTAACCCCAAAATATTCTCTTATAGCAGGAGTTGCTATGTTAAAATTCTGACGACAAAAATAAAAAGTCGCATAACCTATAATAATAGAATACAAAATCCTTACTCGCCAACTATTATATTTTTTTACATATGGCGATCTTGGAGTTTTAATTTTGGATTTTGTACTTGTCATATTATAAACTCTCCGACTATAAAAAAAGCAAGTTTCTTAGAAGCTTGCTTTTTTTATAATATTAAATTTTAACAAATTCTATTTTCGGTTTTATTCACCAAAACTTGATACTCTTTATTTAAACTTTTAACGGCATATATCCATAATATTACTATTACAAAGAATATAGAAGCAAAATAAGGAGTCGCCTCTACAAAACCGAATACAGGAAATAAAATAAAGAATGTAGATTGAATAATAGCACCGCCTGATTTACCGAATCTTCCGCCGATAACTTCAACGGCAGCTTGTCCTTTTACACGTAAATCTTTATCAAGCGGAATATATGCCATATTTTTAGTCGCATCAAATAAAGAATATTTTACACCTTTACTTAAAACATTCTGAATCATACCGATCATAACCGCAAGTGCTAAAGAAGGACCTGAAGCAAGAATTCCTGTTAAATACATAGCAATAACGCTATCAAAAAAGATAAATGCAAAAAATGCAGCACCGGTCAGTAACATCATTAAAGGAGTAATCATTGCAGCAGTCAACCATGATACCTTTCTTAGAATATTACTTCCTACAATCATAAAAGCGATAGCAACCCAACCTTGATAAAATTGGAATCTGCCCATATACATAGTATAAGCTTCTTTTGTTGGATATAATTCTTTTACTTTTGACTTCCACACCCCTTCAACTAAATTTACGGAAACACCGTAAGCAATAAGGAGTAGAGCAATATAGCCCACATATTTAGACGTAAAAATCATTTTAAAGCTATCTAGGAGCGACATTTTTGCTTTAGATTTCTTTTCTTTTACAAGTGCAGGATCATAAAGAAGCGGGTCAGTCAAAACATTTTTATTCATCCATCTATATGTTAATATTATTAAAAAGCTGCTTGTTATCATAATAATAAATAACGGAACAAATTTTAGATGTTCTGCAACTATTTGTGTTTCTTCATGCAAGAAATATCCAATAATAACAGATGCTACAGGCAATGCTAAATTAGCAAGTAAACCGAACATTGAGTAAAAACGTTTAGCTTCGTCGGTTTTAGTAATTTGGTTAGCAAATTGCCAAAATAATAAACTAAGCATCATTGTTCCCCAAAGCTCTGCCATAGTATAAAAAGATGCAAAACTCCATTTCCCAACTATTCTTATAAACCATTTGAAATTAGGATAAGCTAAACTCAAATGTTCAATCGTTTCAGGATCAGGATGTACTAAATCAGGATAAGGGTACAGAACAAATGCAAATAGTGCAAAATACCCTAAGAAAAATGCAGTAATGACATAAAACACGTTTTCTTGCTTTAAAATATCGCAAAGTTTAACATAAATTACCATAGCAATTACGGCAGCAGGTAGTACTATATATGTTTTTAAGAAACTTATTGCTTCTGCCCCTATATCCGTTACTACAAACCCGTCTTTAATTGAGCGAAGGGTTGAGTAGTTTAATAAAATACAGAACATCATAAACGCCATAGGAAGAAACTTCTTATTTTCATATCTTTCTATAGGCCAAATTACTTTTCTCAGTTCCGAGATATAATTATCGCTTTTCGTAGTACTCATAAATTAAATTTTTCTATTTATTGTGAAGATAGATATTATACTAGAATATGTTAGAAAAGTCAAACCTGTTGATTTTTACTCAAAGGAAATTAAATAAAATTATTGATGTTAAGGTAAGGAAAGAAATTCATCTGAATGTAGCATATAGATGGTTTTGTGATTTAGGTTTGGATGATAAGGTACCCGATCATTCATCATTAAGTAGAATAAGAGATAGATATGGAGTAGAGCTATTTCAACAGATATTTGAAAGCTTAATTAAGCGATGGTATAAATTAGGTATTTTAAAAGGAGAAACCATTATTTCAGATGCATCTTTAGTTGAAGCGTATGCATCTATAGATAGTATGATATTAAGAAATGATAAAGATGATACACAAAAACGAGAATTAAAAATATATGAACGTCGTTATCATGATTTTAGAGAAGGGAAAAAAGTAAGAAAAATATCTAACCAACCTCATGTAAGCAAAACAGATCCTAATTGTAGTCTTGTATCAAGAACTAGTGGCTATAAAAAGCTATGTTATAAAACACATTACTCGATTGATAGCGGTACGCGTATTATAGTAGATTGTTATGTAAGTACAGGATCACAACATGAGTGTGTTATACTGCCAAATAGGGTTTGTTATATATTAAATAATTTTTCTTTTAAAATAAAAGAATGGATAGCAAATAAAGGTTACGGTAGAGGTCCAACTTATAGATACTTTCAGTTGCTAGGAATTACTACTTATATACCTTTACACGTAGACAATCTTGGTGAAGGAAAAATAAGTAGAGGTGAATTTAAATATGACAGAAAGAACGATAGGTATAAATGTCCTGAAGGACATTACCTTTATCCTTATACAAAATTAGATAAAAACGAATAAAGCGTTATCGTATTACGGGTGGACATTGTAAAAATTGTCTATTAAGACAACGTTGTATTTCTGATAATTATAGTAATAGAGCAAGATTTATATACCGTAATCCTTATCAGGATGAAATAGATGAAGTAAAAGCAAGACAGAACAGCATTGATTTTAAGCAAAAACTAATTGAGAGCAAATGGAAAATAGAAGGCATCTTTGCTGAAGCTAAAGATAATCATGGCTTACGAAGAGCACAATTTAGAAGTATACAAAAAACACAGATTCAAGTCTTCATGATTGCAATAGTGCAAAATTTCAAACGGATACTTAAAATTATTTTTTGGTTTTTTATCTATTGCTACTAAAAATAAAAAATATTTGCAACCTTGATGACTTTTTCAACAGTCCGTATAGAGACTTTAAATAGTTCAGAGGATAAAACTATCAGAATAAAGGCAAAAACTTTAAACTTCCCGTTATCTCCAGCAGATTTACGTGATATATCTATTTTAGAAAAGCAATATGATCAAGAAGAAAATTGTGCAGGACTTGCTGCACCACAAATAGACATATCAAAATGTATAATAATATTTGCAGTACATGAAAATGAAGAGTTAAAAAAATGGCATCCTGACCTTACGGATACAATACCTCAAACTATATGGATCAACCCCTCATATAAACCGATAGGTATTGACAAACATGAAGATTACGAAGGATGCTTTCCTGTTGAAAATGCTACAGGACCGATAGCAAGATATAAGAAAATTCATTATCAGGCATATGATATAAATGGAAATCAAATTCAAGGTATCGTAGAAGGATTTTTAGCAAGAGTTATCCAGCATGAAATTGATCATCTAAATGGAAAAGTATTTTTAGATTATGTAGCTCCCGAAAAAATCTTGAGTAAAGAAGAATATTTAGAAAAACGTACAAAAGCTATGCAACAGAAAACTACAACTATAAAACCTTAGAATTTTCTAGGTTTGCTAAGCTTTACAAATTGACTTTTGCATCACTCAATAAAATAAAAGTGGCACAACAAATAATCTTGAACTTTTAGTTTCTATAATTTAAATTATTTGCATTTTTAAATTACTGGATTCCCGCTTTCGCGGGAATGACATTAGAGAGACGCAACAAAATCTACCGAGGCTTATATATTTTAGTAAAATAGGGCAGTTTTGATTCTACTGTAAAAAACTTTTTCAGGCAATCTACAGATTTGAAATCTGTTATATCATAACGAGCATATTTTGCTTTTTGGCCTTGCCATGTCATATTTTCACCGGAATAATCAATCTCATGCCACTAACGTCCGATAATATGAGACGTATTTTCATCAAATGCTGCAACATTTTGGAAATTATAAGATTCTATTAGTTCTTGCAAATATTTTGCCATTAACGCTGCTTCTTTTTTATCTAACCCTCTTGCATTTATTGCTATTAATAATGCTAAAGTAGTTTTGGGTAGAAAATTTTGTAGTTCTGATAAATATACAAAATTATAATCAGTAGAATTTAGAAATTGCTCTAAGCTTTTGACATTTGATGCTTGTAGCTTCATTTTCTTAGCAGTTTGTGCTACCCTTGCTTCTAAAATAGGACAAAGCTTCTGCCATTGAGCCGGTAAATCACAATCCCTTGCTATGGCTGTTTCTGTTAAAAATAAAGTTATAATTATAATCAGGAAACGCATAAAATTTATTCTATATTGGAATAACTATTGCATCGGATACGGGGCGTACTATATGTTCTCCTAACGCTTCATCTTCATCGCCTGTAACATTATTTATAATTTTTCCGTCCATAAATAACGTGGAAGAGCCACCGCCATCTAGGTTAATTGCCGATTCACATCCAAGGCTTAGCATATAATCTGCAAGCTCTGTTTTAGTTAGCCCTACCACAGTATCATTAACAAGATGTTTTTCTAGAATTTTTAAAGCTTCGGGCATTGTTAATTTCTCAAGAGTTACCCCCTTTTCTTTTCGTAGAATTGATCTAACTTGTGCAAGCTTAAGGTCTTTTACGTGTTGCTTATAAATATGTTCGGCTACAACTATAACTATAGTACCGTCATTACGCACTCCTCAAGCAGTACGAGCATGAGCCGGATCATTTTGCTTTGGATTATCTATAACATTTTTACCATTTTGAACCAACAAGGGAATACCGGTTACTACTGAAGCATTTTTACTTAAATTTATAGGTTTATTTTCTTTATCGATAAATTCTAAATTCAGCTTTACGGAATCATTTATATTTACTGCCGGCAAACTTGTTTCTTGTGGAAAGGACAATATAAAGCCTTTAAATGGAATTTGATTATCACCATACCCACTTATTTCTGTAACAATAAAATTCCGGTCAATCAAAATTTCTTTATTAGTATAAGGCGTTAATGTAGTAGATGCCCAAACATCATTATAGAAAGTAATATCTTTTGGATTTGAAAAATAATTAACTTGATTTGGAATAATAGATTTATCGCCTATTTCTAATGAAATTTTTGCATTAGCTTTAGTAATTTGAATATTACCTTAATCTATGATTAACAAACTTTGTAATTGTTTTCTAAGACTAAATAGCTTGCCGTCAATCATTAAAGTAAGGCTTGGTCTACCGTCATCGCTACCGGCGATCTCAAAGAATCCGGCATTAATAGCAGCTATAGCATTATTACGCAGTGCCATAGCGTCTACTGTTTCTCTGCCTATAACTTGGTTATGTGCTTTAACTAATTTTAACCCAAAATTCTTAGGATCAATAGTTAATACATGAATAACATGCTTATCTTTTTCATAACGATTATAGGTTAAGCCTTTATGTTCCTTTGCGTATATTTTAAAACTGAGTATTAAAGCGAGAAATAAGTAAACTAATCTGATCATATTGTTTTACTTTTTTTCACAATAAAATTTAACCATAATGCCTCTTTACTTGGAGAGAATCTATTACTCTTTTCCGTCCATATTTTAGCCCGACAAAATAAGGCTTTATTGTATCTTCATTCATATTGTAAAAATCGCGATCATCACTTTGTATAATATCTGAACCATATCCGTAAGAAGCATAAAAAATTCCTGCCGGCTTTAATGCACTGTGAATTTTTTATAAACATTGGTTGTTTCATTATAAGGTACATGAAGGAGAGTTGCTTGAGCCCAAACACCATTAAACAACTCCTTAAAATCGATATCTTGAAAAGTTGAGTGCAGTACATTTATTCCGGTTTCTTTTGATGCTAATCTGACCATTTCTTTAGAAGCATCAAGAGCAGTTACTTGATAATTTTGATTTAAAAAATATTTCGTATCACGATCAACACCGCAAACCTGCATCTAAAATATGAGCTTTTTCAGGTAAATAGCTAGTAAATGCTTTATAGTTATCAGATAAATCTGCATTAATCGTTCTATCATAAAACTCTTGAGCATTATTATTATTTTATTATATATCTTTTCATTGACTATTAGACTTAAACATGGTCTACTTGTTAGGGATGAAATTATCGCCAATAGCAAATTACTTTTGTAATTTGCTATTGATTAAAAAGTTCTAGAAATCGGGGTTTGAAGCGGTTCTTCACCCCGATTTCAGAATAAAATGTTATTATTTTTAGTAAAAATTTATATAAAAGGTGGAAGCCGTCTTTCACCTTTTATATTCAATATTTCTAACCAAATAGCAGATTATGTAATAATTCGCTATTCGCGTAAATTAAGGTTTATATGACAAGAAAAATAATTAAAAATATCATATTTGGAATAGCTTTTTTACTTAGTACAAGCAGCTTTGCTAACAGTGTAACTTCCGACGGCTCCAAAAAAGATGCAGCAAAAACTAATGATGTTACAACACAAAAAATTATAGATGATTTTTCTGCTTACGCCGGTACTATAAAACCGGAAGTACGTGAGGAAATACAAAAATATAGAGTAGAAATAGTTAATATTAACAAAGAAAAACGTGAATTATATAATAGCCTTTCCAAAGAGGCTCAAAATTTTTTAGCAGAGCAACAAAAATATAAACAAAAACTATCTCTCTCTAAACTAACAGCAGAAAACGACCCCAAAAATAATGCTGCTAATTCTAACGATAATAAGGATAAAGATACAAAATAAATTCTGTTATTTTGCGAACTTGTAGGTATATGGTATGGGTAGGTAAAACCTGCTCTATGTCATTCCTGCTTTCGCAGGAATGACATCTTCATAAATTTGTTCTACTACGCCGTCAAGCCCCATTAAAAAGGTATAAACTTTTAATTGGGGGAATTTTTCTTTAATTATGTTACGTGCCTTATTTAAAATTTCTGCATGTGCTGCCGTTTCGTTTTCCTTGGTATTTAGCTGTTCCTGACCTATAAGTATTTTATAAGCTCCGCATTCTCTATGATCAAGAAAAACAATCTGTTTAATGTTATGTAATTCTTGCAAAATCTCGATAGTATCTTCTATTGTTTTTCTCCAATGAGTATATTTCTCATTAACAAGGGCAAGCGATGCACCCGGCAGTGATACTTTATCAAAATTATCTTCCAATCCTAATTGCTTCATTAATTTATCTGTTTCATCTATTAGTCTAAAATCTACACAACTAATTAAAAGAGTAGAAGCTTCATTTAATGTTTTTAAATGTTCATTACTTACTTCTACCTTCACGACTTTCTTATCGGCAATTATATCATTGTTAGCAGCGTAAAGATTTAAACTAGACACCATAATAAACCCTAAAATTATATATTTTACATATATCATAAAATTCTCCTTAATGCGAATAGCTAATTATACAATAATTAGCTATTCGGTACGAAATAAGTAATATCCAAGGAGAAAGGCGGCTTCCTCCTTGGATATAAATTTTAATTTTATACCAAGCTTGATTTGTACCACCTTTCAATCAATAGCAAATTACCTATAGTAATTTGCTATTGGCGTTTTTAAAAATATTTCTTACATGCTTTAAAATAAGAATAACCTGTGATGATTGTTAAAAAAGCAGCAATCCATAAAATTATTTCCCCTACTATATCTAAATAAATAATTCCTGAACCTTTTGAACCTAGTATCAATATCGATAAAGCAAACATTTGTAAAAACGTTTTTACCTTAGCGAGTCTCGATACAGGCACACTAACCTTTACTAGAGCTAAAAACTCCCGAAGACCGCTAACTAAAAATTCTCGTGCTAAAATTAATAAGCAAGGTATCTCATCTACATTATCTTTTTTTAGTAGCATTATAATAACGCAACCTACGAGTAGCTTATCTGCTATAGGGTCAAACATCTTGCCAAAACTTGTAACTAAATTATATTTCCTTGCAATATAACCGTCAAAAAAATCCGTAATACTAGCTAAAACAAATAATAATGCCCCAAATTTACGTGCAAGTGAATTATTTATATAAAATGCCAGTATAATAACCGGAATTACCATTATTCGAGCAATAGTTAGATAATTAGGTAAATTTTTATCTATTCTCATTAATTAAATTTATTAATATAATATTGTTGGATTATAGATAGAATATTATTCCAAGACCAATATATTAAAAGCCCCACAGGAAAACTACTAAACATTACTAAAAAAATTAACGGCATAAATTTCATTACTTGTGCCTGCACGGGATCGGCAGGTTCAGGACTCATTCTTTGCTGTAAGAACATAGTAATAGCCATTAAAATAGGCCATGCTCCAATCATTAAAAATGACGGCGGCGAAAATGGTAATAAGCCGAATAAATTAAAAATAGTAGTAGGGTCAGGTGCAGATAAGTCTTTAATCCAACCGTAAAACGGTGCTTGCCGCATTTCAATAGTTACGTACAATACTTTATATATAGAGAAAAATACGGGTATTTGAACAAGTATGGGCAAACAACCTGCTACCGGATTTACTTTTTCTTTTTTATATAAAGCCATAATTTCTTGATTTAAACGTACTTTATCATCACCGTATAAATTTTTTATCCTATCTATTTCCGGCTGTAAATTTTTCATTTTTTTCATCGAACGATAAGATTTATTCGCTAAAGTAAACATTAGCAGCTTAATTATAACCGTAACGATTAATATACTAATCCCGAAATTACCGACATAACCATAGAAAAAATTCATGGCGTAGAAGACCGGTTTAGTAATTACATAAAACCAACCGAAATCAATAGCTCTATCGAATAACTTAATATCATATTGTTTTTCATATTTATCCAGTAAGTCTACTTTTTTTGCTCCGGCAAAAATTCTGCTTTTAATGGAAAAATTTTCGCCGGGCTTTATTATTTGTACCGGTGAAATAAAATCTACCTGATATCTTTCAGCACCTTGCTTAAGAGCATAATTAAAATTTGAGCTGTAATTACTTGATTTATCCGGAATTAAGGAAGATAACCAATATTTATCGGTAATTCCTATCCAATCAACTTTACTTGCTGCAAATTTTTCGCTTTTCTTATCTTTAATATCATCATACGAATATTCTTTAAGATTTTCGTTTATACAACCTATAGGTCCTTGATGTAATATATTCACCGCTTTCTCTACGGCAATATACTTACGGTTTATTAAACCGTAAGATTGCACAGGAAGTTCTTTATCACTATTATTAACGATGGTTTGCTCTATAGTAAATAAATAGTTTTCATCGACAGTAATAGTAACTAAAAATTTAACTCCGTCTTCATTAACCCAAAACAAATTAACGGGTTTTTCAGGGCTTAATATTTCACCGTCGCTATTCCATATAGTATCGTTGTTAGGGAGTTTTACACTAGATAAATTACTAACTAAGCCAATTTCGGCAAAATAAGCATTCTCTGTATTAGCCGATGAAAATAACCTTACTTCAGGACTATTTTTAGATAAATCTTGTTTATATTTCTTCAATATTAAATCGTCGAATCTAAGTCCTTTTAATGAAATAGAACCGGTGAGCGATTCAGATTCTATTTTTATACGCTGTACTTGATTTTCTTCTTGAACAACAATATCAGATGCAGGTTCGACTAAAGCTTTTAACTTTTGTTTCTTTAAATTTTCTGCTTTCTGCACTGCTATTTGCTGTTGCTGTTTTTTTTGTTCAGGTTTTACAACAAAATATTGCCAACCGAAAATTATACTTAAAGACAGTACAATAGCGGCTATTAAATTAATTATATTATTATTCATTCCTAGATCTTAAATTTTCATATTTTTAAAGCTTTAAGTTTTAAAGCATTTAGAGAAAATAATCAAGTAGTATATAATACTACTTTTGAAAGAAGTTGAAAATAATGAATATCCACGATGAAAGGCGGCTTCCATCTTGGATACAAATTTAATTTATTTTTCTATTTTTACTACTCGTCATTTACTCGGATATACTATACCACTCCTACATTCTGAAATATTTTTAATTTAAATTCAGGAAGTATAGAAATTAAATGTTCAGAAATATCGTCTTGTATATTTTCATAATCTACTAAATTCACTTCTGTAACGAAGATATATATTTCTATAGGCAACCCGTTAATCGTAGGTTCAAGCTGTCTTACTAGAAAAGTAAACCCTTCGGTATAAACTGCCGGATTATTTTTCAGATATTCCTGAACGTATAATTTGAATAGTTTAATATTAGTTAAATCTTTCTCTTCTTTATCAAGAGTGATTTTATTGATTACATCCTGTGATATATAAGGAGATTTTTTTAGTTCTTTTAAAATAGTAGCATCACAGAAGTTAATAGTGGCCATATTAATATTAAATACTCTCTTTACCCTTCTTGCTCCTGATTCACTAATTCCTCTATAATTAGTTACGTTAGAATTTAAAATGCTGTAAGTAGGAACTGTAGAAATAGATTGATCAAAATTCCTAATTGTTACTACAGAAATAGTAATTTTTTCAACTGTTCCTTCAATTTCGCCGATACGTACCCAGTCTCCAATATTAATAATTTCTTGAGTAGTTAGTTGCACGCTTGCAAGTAATCCTAAAACGGTATCTTTGAAAACAAATGTTAAAAGAGCTGCGGCTGCACCTAAACTTGTTAGGAATGTACTAAGTGAAATATTTAATATGTAGGAAATAGTTATCATGGCTGCAATAACCATGACAATGATTTTTAATATTTGAAAATATAAGCTAAGCGGTGCATTTTTTGTAACGGCTTTGATCCTATTGTGATACAGATCTGCAAAAGCATCTATAAGCGTTAATAATAACATAGTCACGGATATACTAGTATATAAGATCACTATAGTATCTTTGATTCCAAGTAACACATGTGCTTTAAAAGAAGTAGGATGGACAATATTTCCCCAACATGCAAAGTACAGTGCTAATAAAGTGTGTAATAAATAACGAAATATAGGATATTTTTTTAGTATCCTTTCATAATCATCATAATGATGTCTAGTTAAATAATTTTTTACAGGAATAAAAATTAATCTTTTAATTAGAAATATCACCGGTATAAGAGATACTAACATAACAAACAATAATACTAACTCCGTACTTGAGGTATGATATAGATCCATTAAATATTGCATATTTTACCTATCATTATTATTATAAAATATAAATCTTTTTTATTATTACTAAAAATTTTATTTTTATCAATAATTTTAACTCAAAAGAATAGATTTTTTGTATAACGTAGATAATAAGGAGAAATTTGAAGGAAACACGGAACGCAGCACCGCAGCATATATAGACATATGTGAGGATGCAAGTACCGGATTGACGTACAAAAATTACCCTTAGAAGCAAGTTATGCAAAAAATCTAATTAAATAACTTATTTACTATGATATTTCCAAATATTAATCCTGTTATTTTTTCTATAGGTCCGTTTACTATATCTTGGTATTCCCTTTCATATGTAATAGGAATTTTACTAGGCTGGTTTTATGCAAACAAAATTATAGTAAAATTTAAGCCTCAAATTACCAAAAAAAATCTAGAAGATTTCATTACTTATGCAGTTATAGGCATAATAATCGGAGGTAGACTAGGGTTTGTTTTATTATATAACCCTTCTAGATATTTTTCAAATCCAATAGATATCTTAAAAACTTATGAAGGCGGGATGTCTTTCCATGGCGGAGCTTTAGGAGTAATTATTGCGGCTTATTTGTTTTGTCGAAAATATAAAGTTAATTTTTTAAGTCTCACGGACATAATAGCACCGGTAGTACCTATCGGATTATTTCTAGGTAGAATCGCTAATTTTATTAACGGTGAACTATATGGACGTACTACAAATTCTTCTTTTGGTATAATTTTTCCAAATGGTGACCTGAGCCCGCGTCACCCTAGTCAATTATATGAAGCTTTTTTTGAAGGTTTAGTATTATTTTATATCTTAGCATATGCAACATTTAAGCACAAAACTCTTGAAAAACGTGCTTTAAACTCAGGACTATTTTTAACATTTTATGCTCTTTTCCGAATAACTATTGAAATATTTAGAGAACCCGACGTGCAGATTGGGTTTATTTTAGATAGCTTAACTATGGGACAGATTTTATCAATACCGATGTTAATCTTAGGAAGTTATTTAATATGTCGATCGACTCCAAAATAAGACAATTAATCGATCAAAACAGTTATATTACTTGCGATGTTCTCATGCAAGAAATATTATATTCAAATCCTGCTTCATATTATAGACAAACAAAATCTTTGGCTAGCGAAGGTGACTTTATTACGGCTCCTGAAGTTTCACAGCTATTTGGCGAAATTATCGGCTTATGGTGTATCAAAGAGTGGCAAAGAATCGGTTGTCCAAAAAGTCTTAGTTTAGTTGAGCTTGGACCTGGTCGAGGCCTATTAATGCGTGATTTACTACGTACCGCAAAATTAGTACCGGAATTTTACAAAGCTTTATCAATTGAACTAATAGAAATTAATCAAAATTTTATTGCTCATCAAAAGTCTAATTTACAAGATATTAATTTACCGATTAAACACCTATCATTTATAGAAGATATACCCAAAAAACCTACCATAATAGTAGCTAATGAATTCTTTGATGCTATGCCGATAAAGCAATATATTAAAGTCAAGGAATTATGGTATGAAAGAATATTTGTGGTACAGCCGGTAGACGGAAGAATTAAATACGATAAAATAAGCGTTAATAAGCAATTACAAGAATATCTGCTGCGAACTCATATTGAAGCAAAAGACGGAGCAGTGCTTGAAGAATCTTATAAATCGATAGAAATTATAAAATTTATAGCTAAACATCTCAAAAAACTAAGCGGCAGCTGCTTAATAATAGATTACGGCTATGATATAGCTTCGAGTAACAGAACTAGATATCAATATAATCCAACATTACAAGCAGTTAAAAATCATAAATATTGTCCCATCCTTGAGAATCTTGGAGAAGCCGATTTATCGGCACATGTGGATTTTTATACATTAAAAATGGTAGCTAAAAATAGCAAAATAAATGTAATAGATACAATATTGCAACGTGATTTTTTAATAGAAAACGGAATCTTATTACGCAGTAAAACATTGCAAGACAAGCTTAACGATGAGCAAGCACAAATAATAGAAAAGCAGGTAGCAAGACTAATATCGCCAAAACAAATGGGAGCATTATTTAAAGTCCTACAAATAATGAATTAATATTAATCTCTCTGTAGCAAGTCTCATAATTTAGTTCTTATCTATATTAGTAGGGGTGTTAGAAGTGTTTTCTCCTGAAGACGTTTCTCCTAATAAATTTTTTGCATTTTCTTCTTCTTTACTTAAAGTTGTTATATCGGTTTTACCGGTAGTAACTTTTGAAACTAGATTTTCAGCTTTTGCATGTGACTCTTGTTCTATTTTTTGTACTTTGTCTTTAAAATCTTGAGAATTACTATAGTTTTGAACGAAAGGCTCTAATTTTTGCAAAGTGGGTTTTAAAGCTTCTTTGTTTTCTATTTGTATTACTATTTATAATAGCAATAGATGCGTATTTTGCCATAAGTGTTGCCGGTAAGCTAGCCACATCAGTTAAACTCGCTAGTGCCTGTTAATCTTATATGTTCAGCTGTAGTCCTAGGAGCGTTTTCTGAATTTTTAACTATGGTAGGAACTTCTTGTCCCATTTTAGTATTGGCTAAATTCTTTGCTGCCTCAACAGAATTCATTCCAGTAACTTGCCAAGCTGACTTATTTGTATTATCTTTCATAATTTTACTTTATAGTTAAATATAAATATATTTATATAACTATAAGTATAGTTATACACATAGTAAAATTTTATGGTT
The DNA here is from genome assembly GCF_055791265.1 of Rickettsia sp. 109562A South Dakota. NCBI lineage: Bacteria > Pseudomonadati > Pseudomonadota > Alphaproteobacteria > Rickettsiales > Rickettsiaceae > Rickettsia > Rickettsia sp. 109562A South Dakota. Next base: position 449,687 of record NZ_CM147703.1, on the reverse strand, counting down.
AGTTATAATTTTTTTTAAAAATATGTATTTTTATCACTTTATACAAACCGTTAAAAATAGACCTCTTGAATAACCTTTTTTATAAAGAGAAATTTGGAAGAAACACTTCAATCCCAACGTAATCAAACCTATATGAGGATTCAAACTATCTTCTAGACGTACAAATTACCTCTAGAAATAGAGTTTATGTCTGAGCAAACACAAATAATAGAAAAACAAAGTAGAAAACCCAATACCACAAAACAAATGGGAGAATTTTATTGAATTTATTATTGATGTTATAAATGATAATTTAGATAATATATGTGATTTTTTTGAAATTAGTGAAATAATAAAATTAATTAATTTAATCGAGTCTTATAACAAAAAATATTAAGAAAGGGACGAATAGTTCTTAATAATTTATACCGCAAATAGCAAATTACATAAATAATTTGCTATTCTCAATTATCTAGGTTCTGCGTCTTGATTATAAATGGACAACTTAAGTCGCCTTCTTTACATTTCAGCATGGCTTCAAATTCTTTGATACGCTCTTCGGTTTTTCCTGTAAAACACGTAAGCAGTATCATTGGATATACAGAACCGCCATAAACTCCAGAACTCTGAAATTCACACTCAGCTTTTCGGTACTTAATCCATAAGTTTTGGGGTTTTTTAAGCAAATTAACTTGTTTTTGTTCGTCTGAAATATGTTTTAATATTTCTTGGTATATTTGATTTAGTTTCTTATCAACTTTCTTATATTCTTCACCGGCACAATAATTCATGTCACCTTGTGTTAGGGCATTATTACAATCAACGGCAAAAACGCAAGATATAGAACTAAGAAATAGCCAACAGAAAATAATTGCTTTTTTCATTATTTTATCATTTTGAGAAATAATTAATTAAGAATCACACCCCATGACGTTCTGCAATTAAACTTTTTATTTTACCGATAGCTTTAGCAGGGTTTAAGCCTTTAGGACAGGTTTTAGTGCAGTTCATAATCGTATGGCAACGATAAAGCTTGAACGGGTCTTCTAAAGCTTCAAGACGTTCGCCGGTATGATCATCCCGTGAATCGGCAATCCATCGATAAGCCTGCAATAAAATCGCAGGGCCTAAATATTTATCACCGTTCCACCAATAGCTAGGACAGGAAGTAGAACAGCAAGCACATAATATGCACTCATATAAACCGTCAAGATTTTCTCGGTCCTTAATCGACTGTAACCTTTCAGAGTTTGAAGGAGCAGGGCTATCGGTTTTAAGCCAAGGTTCTATCGATTCATATTGTGCGTAAAAATGCGACATATCAGGTACTAAGTCTTTCACTACTTTCATATGAGGAAGCGGATAGATTTTGATATCGCCTGATATATCTTCTATTGGTTTTATGCATGCTAAAGTATTTGTGCCGTCAATATTCATTGCACAACTACCGCAAATTCCTTCTCGACAAGAACGTCTAAATGTTAGAGTCGAATCGATTTCATTTTTGATTTTAATTAAAGCATCTAAAACCATTGGTCCGGTTTTACTTAAATCTATCTTAAAACTATCGATAGTAGGATTCTCATCAAGGTCAGGATTATATCTATAAATCTTTACTTTACGAGGTTTTAGCATTTCCTCGTTTTCTTTATGCTCTCTACCCTTTTTTACTACTGAATTTGGCGGTAATCTTAACTCTGCCATTTAAGTACTCTCTTTTTTAGCTTTAGTTGTTTTTGCTTTTTCAGGTGATTTTTCTTTATCTATTTTTATAGTAGATGAATCATTAAAAGGAAATTTATTTTCCTCTTCTGAATCTAAAGCTCTACCGCTAAGTAAATTTTTAATTTGCTGACCGGATAATGTCTCATATTCAATTAAAGCATTAGCTAGCGTATGAAGCTGATCTATATGCTTTGTTAAAATATCTTTTGCAAATTCATATCCTTGCGTAATAATGCTTTTAACTTCGGCATCAATTAACTCTGCAGTAGCTTCCGACGTTTCATTATTAGGTTGTCTGCCATACATATCATCACTGCTTGAACCATGAAATATCGGTCCTATTAAATCACTTAAACCTGCTTTTGTAACCATCGCTCTTGCAATATTGGTTGCACCTTTTATATCCGATGAAGCTCCCGAGGTAACTTTATTTCTACCGAAAATGATTTCTTCCGCTACTCTTCCTGCCATATAAACTGCTATAGATGATTCCATTTGTTCACGATTCTGAGAATATTCATCAGTTTCAGGAAGTCTTTGCACCATCCCAAGAGCATTACCGCGCGGTATAATCGTAGCTTTATGAATAGGCGATGCTGCAGGGCAATAAAGCCCGACTAATGCATGTCCTCCTTCATGATACGCAGTCAACCTTTTTTCTTTCTCCGACATTGCAATAGAGCGACGTGCAACTCCCATCAGCACCTTATCTTTTGCCTCTTCCATGTCGTGCATATCTACTTCTTTCTTACCAAGCCTTGCAGCAATAAGAGCAGCTTCATTAACTAAATTAGCAAGTTCAGCACCGGAAAAACCTGGGGTACCACGAGCAATAATTCGTGCTAGTACCGTACTATTATATTTAATTTTCTTTAAATGTACTTTTAGAATTTGCTCACGACCATTTATATCGGGATTTGCAACGGCAATTTGACGATCAAACCTACCGGGACGTAGTAAGGCACGATCAAGAACGTCAGGGCGGTTCGTAGCTGCAATGATCACGACTCCCTCGTTTGCTTCAAATCCGTCCATTTCAACTAACATTTGGTTTAAGGTTTGCTCACGCTCGTCATTACCGCCGCCCATACCGATACCTCTATGGCGACCTACGGCATCAATCTCATCGATAAAGATAATACATGGAGCATTGCGTTTACCTTGCTCGAACATATCACGCACACGGCTTGCACCAACACCTACAAACATTTCAACAAAATCAGAACCGGATATGCTAAAAAACGGGACATTCGCTTCGCCTGCAATTGCTTTAGCAAGAAGTGTTTTCCCTGTTCCCGGAGGACCGATAAGCAAGCAGCCTTTCGGTATTTTACCGCCAAGTTTTTGGAACTTACTTGGATCTCTTAAAAAATCTACTATTTCAGTTAATTCTTCTTTTGCTTCATCGATACCTGCCACATCTTTAAAGGTAATTTTGGGTCCTTTATCCGATAACAATCTAGCTTTAGATTTTCCAAACCCCATGGCTTTCCCGCCTCCATGCATTTGACGCATGAAAAAAACCCAAACACCTATCAATAAAAGCATAGGAAACCAAGAAATTAAGAAACCTAAAAAGGTGTTCATTCTTGTTTCAAGAGGCACGACTTCAATATTAACGTCATTGCTAGTAAGACGATTTACTAAATCAGGATAATCAGGAGCATAAGTGCTAAAAGTAGAGCCGTCATTTGCAGTGCCTTCAATTACTCTACCTTGAATTTTTACCGAATTAACGGTCTTTTCATCAACTCGTGTTAAAAAATCCGAGAAAGTTATATTATTTCTTCCGCCAAGTAAACCGTCAGATTGGAAAACATTAAAAAGTAATATTACAAAAACGAAAAGTGCTGCCCAAGCTAAAATACTTCTACCTTGATTATTCATCGATATAAAACCTAACAAAATATGTATAAAATGCAAATTCAGTATTAAGATTAAATTTTAAAATCTTATCTTAATACTGATATCAGCAAAAATGTGTAAAACGAGATACAAAATTCGGAGCAAAAGAGACTCCAAAATTCCTCATATCGTTATCATAATATGATATATGTGGTATTGCTATAACTTTTTCAAGTATTTTAACGATAGGTAAGGTAAATAAAATTGCATTGTGGTTTTTGCAGGATAGATTTTTCAAAGGTTCTAAATCTAATTGTTTCTTTATCGTTTTATAATCTTCTAACGATAAATGAGTTACAAAACAATTTGGAGTTTCTTGATTTTTTGTAATACAAAATCTATTATCCCAAATAACGGATTTATCTAGTAATATCTTACTCTCAGGTAATTTTCTACCGAATTCCCTGTATATAAGTAACTCGTTTTGTATACGCTTAATTACACAACCATGAAGTGTATTCTTAAAGTTTACGTCTTGAGTAATTAGCTCCAAAATAGGAGATACTGAATAAAAACGTGCTACTCTAGATTGTCCGCTAATTATTATCAGTAAAAAATTAATTAGTTGTACTTTTACCTCATTTGAAAACTTATCAAATTTTACTAAATCAAGAAAAGCAAAACCATATTCAAAAATCTTGATCGCTTCAGCTATTGCTGATATTAACTCCGGTTTAAATTTATCATCCAGTAGATTATTAATTTTAAGCTGTTGCAAGATTATATCGGCTTTAATATAATCTTCTTCTTTAGCTAATTTTTGTCTAATAAGATTCCGCTTATATTTATCTGATAAATTCGATTCATCTTCAAACCATTTTATATTATGGCTGACTAAATATTCTACTAATTCACTTTTTGGAATATTATATAGAGGTCTAATTATTTGTGTATTATTATGCCAATTTATATTGCTGCTACTAAGACCAAATATACCGCTATTGCGTTCTAACCTCAAACAAAAATTTTCTACGTAATCATCCTCATGGTGAGCAGTTAGAAGTGCTAATATATCGAGTTCCAGGCATAGATTTGTCATTAAATCATAGCGTCCTTCTCTTGCTCTTTCTTGTAAATTGGAAAAATTATTTTGATGATCAAAAGATAAATTATAATGCTTACGATTTAGGCTGTTACTGATGTTTTGGATATAATGGGTCTCTTGCTTCGACTGTTCCCGTAAGTTATGATCAACCGATATAACAAATAATTCTATATTATTTTTTTCTGCCCAAATATTAGTAAGATAAAGAAGTGCTACCGAATCACTTCCACCGGAGACTGCAACCGCTATTTTAGATAAACCAAAATTACCTATTAGATTATTGATATTATACTCAAATTTTTCATATATACTCGCCTTACTTGAAAAATTGGTGACAATGTCTTTGAAAGTCCTCGGATGCCGAACGTGTATTATACGCTCCGCTCCTCGGCTTACAGACTCCTTGCTCTTTTCCAAGTTGATCTTCGTATCCCAACTCTTCATTTCACAGGAGTATATAGCGTCATTCAAAAAGCTTGATACAGGCGAATTTTTCGAGTTAAGTCTGTGCTCACGTACTATTTGTACTGCTTTCGCAGACTTACTCTTAAATTCATCCTGTCTGAAGCGATCGAGATTTAGCTGTAGCATGGTTGAAAAATATCTAGTATTATCCGTGGTCAAACGCAGTAATGTACGAACGTTGCTGTTATGACTTGTTTTTCGTCATTGCGAGGAAATTTACAATAGTAAATTGACGAAGCAAGGAAAAATAAAAATGCTAATTTATAGCATTTTTTAATTATTTTGCTGGATTGCCACGTTCCTTTCAGTCGCTTAGCTTATGACGATTTTGTATCCATACAGCTAGATGATAAAGAAAAATTTATGCTGATTCAGCTAATGTTTCTGAAGTTTCAGTCTTTTGTTCACGTAAATAATCTTGTGCTTCTGATTCTGATCTTGCAACAATAACCGTAACTATAGCATTAAGCTCTGCATGGAGTCTTATTTCAACCGTATAAATTCCGGTAGATTTAATTTGTTTATCAAGAATAATATTTGAATGAGAAATATTATAAGATACATTTTCAGATAATTTATCGGCTATTTCTTTATTAGTAACCGAACCGAAAAGTTTACCGTCATCTGATGTTTGACGGATAAAAACTAATTTTTGATCTTTAATAAGAGCATTGATTTTTTCTACTTCTTCTCTTATTTGCTTATCTTTTGCTTCAAATTCGTGTTTTTGTTTAACTATTAGCTCTTTATTAGGCTCAGTAGCTCTAATAGCTAATTTTTGCGGTAAAAGATAATTACGACCAAATCCGTCTGCTACTTTGAGTATGTCGCCAATTTTACCTAATTTTCTTACGGGTTTTATTAATATAATTTCCATGTATTATGCCTTTATTTAGCTTGAAATACAAAAGGTAATAACGCTAAAATTCTTGCAATTTTAATAGCATTATTTAGCTTTCTTTGTTTCTTTGCACAAACATTTGTGATCCTGCTTGGTAGCATTCTACCGCCTTCAGAGACAAACTTTATTAAAAGTTCAGGATTTTTATAATCAATAACAGGTGCATTAGGCACAGAAAGAGGGCATCCTTTACGTCTTCTAAAAAATACTTTTTTAGTAGTTTTATCTCCTACTTTGCGGGTAGCTGTTTCACTAGCATTATTACTTTTTAACATTCTTTAACCTTAATTCTTACAAATTTAATTATTAATCGTTACGTCAATTACCGGAGTATTCTCTGTACTCTGATTTTTTAATATCGGTGAAGGTTCACTACTAATTGAATCTGCTTTAATTGTAAGAAATCTAATGATATTTTCATTAAGCTTCATTTTTCTTTCTAGTTCTTCTTTTACATTCCGAGTAATGTCTAGACCTAAAAAATAATAATGTCCTTTTTTGTTATTACCGATTTTGTAAGCTAAAGTTCTTAACCCCCAATATTCTTTTTTTATGATAGTGCTGTTATTATCTTTAATAATTTTAGCAAAATCATCAACGATTTTATCTATATCGTTTAATGATACGTCTTGGCGTACAATAAAAACTGATTCATAAAAGCTCATGATATATAAGGATCTCCAACAAACAAACTTTAAAATAAAGCTATTTATAGCAACTAAAACTATTAAATTCAAGTATTATCTTTAAAAAATTATCATTTCTTTGTTTCTTTTTGTAAAAAGTTTGCTATAAACCCTAATAAATTAGAAAATTATTACAAAAGTTTTTAATTATTTGCCTAATATTAATGGAGATTAATTCAGTGTTTGATAAGCTATTACCTGAAGTTTTAATTATAGAAGAAAAAAATACAAAAAGTGTTAATATTTCTTTAAGTAATGATATAGAGCAGGCTTTAATATAATTAGGGCTTCAACTCTAGAAAAAGCATTAACTTATTTTTTTAGTCAACCGCTTGCTATCATGATTATTAGTGCAGAATTACAAGAAAATCCTTTAATAACAATAAATAACGTTAGAAAAATTAATAAATTTTCTAAAACGCCCATAATCTTTTTATTATCAAAAAAGCAATTAAATTTAATAGAAATAGACAATAACGTGCTATTTATTTTTTTTTATAAGCCTTTCTTATCGGAGCAGATAGTAGGTACTTTAAAGAGTTTATTGAGACGTTCTAAATCAGTTTTACAAGATAACATTATTAATTTATTATTATAAATATTGATTTAAATACTGAAAAAGTATACAAAGACGGACTGAATATTCGTCTAGGTCCTACTGAGTTTAAAATTTTACGACTTTTTTTCAGTTTCCAAATGAAGTATTTTCGCGTCAAGAAATAATAAAATTTATGGGAAAGTGAAGAGGCCTTTAATGAACGTCTTATAGATGTTCATATAAATAGGATTAGAGAGGCTTTAGAAAAAGACAATTTAATTATTAAAACCGTTCGGTTTATCGGTTATTGTTTAAATAAGGATAGCAACTAGAATTTTGTCGCCTAAATTTTAAATTAACTCAATAAGCCAAAATTTTCTTTGTATTTACACATTAAGTATGTTAATATCTATTAATTATATTTATGTATACTAATAATATAATAAGATTTTAAATAAAATCTTATGTGTTGCCGATTTATATATTTTATAACTAAAAACCGTAAATTTTATGTTAAGTAAACTAAATAAGCCTGCTTTATTTGCTTTAATATTTTATCCTATTTTTATTATATCTCTTATAGTTAAATATTCGTTTGATTATGGAATAGGATTAGCTGAAGTTATTTTTATAATTGCTAGCTATTATATTAATAATATTACCGTTGGGATCGGTTTACATAGGCTATGGTCTCATAATTCTTATAAAATAAATAAATATGCCGAGTTTATTTTAGTTATGCTGTCTGCCGGAACATTACAAGGACCGGCTTTATCTTGGGCATCGAATCATTATAAACATCATATTTTTACAGATAAAGATCAAGACCCGCATACTCCTTTAAAATTTGACAATAAATTTTTAGGTTTTATGTGGGCTCATATAGGATGGATGTTAGTCGGAAGCGGTAGCTATAAATCTATTGATCGCATTACTTGGGCTAAGCACGGGAAGAACAATTTATTAAAATGGCAGCTAAAATATTATTGGCAAATAGCAGCTTTTATGAATATTGTCGTACCTTTATTTATCGGTTATTTAGTCGGCGGTACTATGCAATCAGCATATGCAGGATTTTTATTTATGGGACTCGGTAGATTCCTGCAACAGCAAGCAACATTCTGCGTCAATTCTTTATGCCACTTTGCCGGTAGTAAAAAATATTACAAAGGCACTGCTGGAGATATTTGGTGGATGGCATTATTCTTACTCGGTGAAAATTGGCACAATTACCATCATGCTTTTCCTTCAGATTATCGTAACGGTGCAAAATGGTATCATTTTGACGTTCACAAATGGATAATATTTTTAATGAGTAAAGTCGGTTTAGCTTCAGAACTCGAACGTACTACAAAAGTACGGATACAGGCAAAAATGCAAGAAACTTTAAGCTATCTTAGTGAAAAGCAAAAGCAAAAATTGAGCTCAATGCAAACTAAAATAGATCAGCTTCTAGAAAATTTATGCTTAAAAATTAAAGAGCTTGAAGAATCATCTATTACAATTAAAGAACAATTTAAAAAATCTTTTGTAGAAATACAAGAATCGCTTAAAAATTTAGCGGAGCAAATAAGTTCTGCAACACAAATAACAGAAAAACCTTCGGAAAAATTACTAAAAATAGTTAATAAAAAAATTATTGATGCTGAACAATCTATTTATAAGCTGTATAATCAATTAAATACCTTAAAGGTATCTCATTAATTTTAATTTGAATGACAAAAATTTTAGGTATAGAATCAAGCTGTGATGATACAGCTGTTTCTATAATCACCGAAAACCGAGAAATCTTATCTAATATAATCATTTCACAAAATACAGAACATGCAGTTTTTGGAGGGGTAGTACCTGAGATTGCTGCACGTTCTCATTTATCGAATCTAGATAAAGCATTAAAAAGTGTTTTAAAAGAAAGCAATACCAAATTAACGGAAATTAGTGCAATTGCTGCAACTTCCGGTCCCGGTTTAATCGGCGGTGTTATAGTGGGTTCAATGTTTGCAAGATCGCTAAGCAGTGCTTTAAAAAAACCCTTTATTGCAGTTAATCATTTAGAAGGTCATGCCTTAACCGCAAGATTAACCGATAATATCCCTTATCCTTATTTACTCTTGCTAGCTTCAGGTGGGCATTGCCAATTTGTAGCAATCTTAGGACTCGGAAAATATAAAATACTAGGGTCTACTATAGATGATGCCGTAGGCGAAGCTTTTGACAAGGTAGCAAAAATGTTAAATTTAGATTTTCCCGGAGGACCTGAAATTGAGAAAAGAGCAAAACTTGGTAATTCTCATAAATATAAATTTCCAAAACCTATAATTAACAGCGGTAATTGCAATATGTCCTTTTCAGGACTTAAAACTGCCTTACGTACTTTAATAATGAGTCTAAAGGAAATTAATGATGCTGTAGTTAATGATATAGCGGCAAGTTTTCAGTTCACAATAGGAGAAATTCTAAGTAGTAAGGTACAGGATGCTATTAGAGCATATGAACAAATGATAAATAATTGTGATAAGAAAAATATAGTAATTGCCGGCGGTGTTGCTGCTAATAAATATTTACAAGAAATATTAAGTAGTTGTGCTAAAACATATGGTTATCAGCTTATTTATCCACCTATCCACTTATGCACCGATAATGCCGCAATGATTGCATATGCAGGACTTGAGCGTTACAATAATAAGTTATTTACTCCTTTGAATTTCTGTCCAAAAGCTAGGTGGAGCTTGGAAGAAATATAGTAAACTCAGCCCCATTTTGTGACAGACGTGAGGAGCGAAACCTATAATAGCGAGTCGACGAACAACGTGCTACAGCGTTCAAATCAGTTTACTATATAATTTTTAATATTGACACTTCTTAATTTAGTAGTATGATATGTAATGACCATGTTTCATGGTAATTATCTATATAAAAAAGAGGTAAGTTTATGAGCAATAACAATTATGAAAACATATACAAAGCATTTAATTGTTTTTCAGAAGCAACAAATTCTGCCTATTCAGCTGTAAATAATTTTTTAGAATTACCTAATGTATTTAATAAATATCCTACTGTTATTTCTTTAATTTTTTCTAAAACAGCAAAATTAGACTCTAATATAACCAATATAATTAAAAACGGTGTTATTATATATGAGATATCAACAACCTTAATAGGTGCCGTAAATACTTTTTATAATGATAAAAAACTAGTCGATAAAATATTAAAAGACGGACAAAATGCTATTAATAAACTTATTGAAACAACAAACTACTTATCGCCAATAGTTACAGATATTACAAACTCTTACTTAGTTGATCCGTATAAAGAAGAAAAAGCACTATTATTTGACTTACAAATTCCTAACTCTACTAGTAGTGATTATTATAAATTTTCAGGAGAAGTAATAAATTTAGCTGAAATTGAAAGTTATTAACCCTAAATTTAGGATAAGATTTAAATCTTATCCTAAATTTAATAAATATAAACCTAGATGAAGTTTTAAAGACATTGCCTGCATGGATCGAAAAATAGTCAAAATATCATACCGTGGGCTTGATCACGGTATTTAGCAAAACAACTCAAAGTACTAATAATTTTAGTATTTTTAACTGGACCTAGTTCACAAGCTTTATCCTTAGCTCTTCTTTTTCTCTACTTATTTTAACCGTTTTACCGCTACTTATTTCGCCTGCTAAAATCATCTTGGCTAAATTATTTTGTATTTCTCGCTGGATAAGGCGTTTTAAGGGTCTAGCTCCAAAGCTTGGATCATAGCCTTTTTCGGCTAAATAATTTAAGGCAGATTCATCAAATTCAAGAGTAATATTTTGTGCTAGTAAAATTTTCTTTAAGCTTTCAAGTTGTATCTTAACGATGTCGTGGATATTGTTGCGATTTAGGCGATGGAATAATATAATCTCATCTAGCCTATTTAAAAACTCAGGTTTAAATACTGCTCTAACATACTCCATAACCTCATCCTTAACTTTATAACTATCTTCACCTTCTTTTTGGTTAACAAGTATTTCTGCACCTAAATTAGATGTTAAAACTATAATAGTATTTTTAAAATCAACCGTTATACCTTGACTATCGGTTAATCTTCCCTCATCAAGTATTTGCAGCATAATATTAAAAATATCGGGATGTGCTTTTTCCACTTCATCAAATAATATTACCTGATAAGGACGGCGTCTTACTGCTTCTGTTAGTACCCCGCCCTGATCATATCCGATATAGCCCGGAGGAGCTCCTATCAGACGAGAAATAGCATGCTTTTCCATATATTCCGACATATCTACACGAAGTATTGCATTACGATCATCAAAAAGAAAAGCGGCTAAGGCTTTGGTAAGCTCTGTTTTACCGACTCCGGTCGGTCCTAAGAATAAGAACGAACCAAGCGGGCGGTTAATATCCTGAATACCTGCACGTGATCTTCTAACCGCATCACTAACGCCTTTAATCGCTTCATCCTGACCTATAACCAATTCTCGTAATTTCTGCTCCATTACAAGCAAACGCTCACGCTCACTTGACAGCATAGTATCAATCGGGATTCCGGTAATACGAGAGATAATACTTGCTATATCACTTTCCGATACAATTTCTTTTAACAACCCTTTATTATCCATACTTTCGGCTTCCTGAATCTTTTTCATAATCTCAGGTATAATTCCGTATTTTAGCTCACTAGCTTTAGCGAGATTAGCATCACGCTCGGCACGCTCTAGATCGATTCTTGCTCGTTCTAACTCTTCTTTGAGTTTTTGGGCTTGCTGTAGTTTAGACTTTTCCGCCTGCCATTTAGCGTTCATATCATATGATTTAGATTCTAACTTTTCGAGTTCTTCTGTTAAATGGGTAATTTTCTTTTTAGAATGCTCGTCATTTTCCTTTTTAAGTGCTGCAAGCTCAATCTTTATCTGAATAATACGACGATCTAATTCATCAAGCTCTTCAGGTTTACTTGACAATTCTATTTTCATACGGCTACAAGCTTCATCGATCAAATCAATAGCTTTATCAGGTAAATAACGATCGGTAATATAACGATTTGAAAGCGTAGCTGCTGCAACTATTGCACTGTCGGAAATTCGCACGGCATGATGTAGCTCATATTTTTCTTTAATTCCTCTAAGTATTGATATAGTATCCTCAACCGTCGGCTCACTCACGTAAACAGGCTGGAAACGGCGGGCAAGTGCCGCATCTTTCTCGATATATTTACGATATTCATCTAAAGTAGTAGCACCGATGCAGTGTAGCTCGCCACGAGCAAGCATCGGCTTTAGTAAATTCGCGGCATCCATAGCACCGTCGGTTTTACCGGTACCGACTAATAGATGCAATTCATCGATAAATAAAATAATCTCACTGCTTGATTCTTTGATTGCACTAAGTACTGCTTTAAGACGCTCCTCAAATTCGCCTCGATATTTAGCTCCTGCTATTAATGCTCCCATATCAAGCTCAATAATACGGCAGTTCATAAGCGATTCAGGTACATCTTTGCTAAAAATTCTTTGAGCTAAACCTTCAATTATAGCAGTTTTACCAACTCCAGGCTCACCAATCAATACAGGATTATTTTTCATGCGTCGTGATAGTACCTGCACGGTTCTTCTTATTTCTTCATCACGCCCGATTATTGGATCAAGCGTGCACCTTTCTGCAAGCTCTGTGACGTCTCTGCCGTATTTTTTTAGAGCATCATAGCTATTCTCTGCCGATTCGGTATCAGCTCTTTTACCTTTGCGAAGCTGCAAAATGCTAGCTGCTACTTTTTTACTACTAACTCCGTTATTCGTTAAAATTTTACCGGCTATAGTATTATCATAAGTTAATGCTTCAAGTATACGCTCTATGGTTACAAAACTATCACCGCTATCTTTAGCAAGGCTGCTCGCTTTTTCTAAAGCTTTAAGAGCTTCAGCAGAAGAATAAACTTGTCCTCCGCCTGCAACTTTTACTTGCGGTATTTTATTTAGCTCTGCTTCGACTTGAGTGTGTATTATATTTAAATCACCACCGATATTATTAATAATACTCCTGATAATGCCTGTTTCTTCACTTAAAAGACTAGATAATAAATGCAAAGGTAATATTTGCTGATGATCGTTTTTAGCAGCAAGCGATTGGCTACTAGCTATCACTGATTTAGCATGTGCAGTAAATTTATCAATGTTCATGTAAATAATATATTTTAATAGATTATGTTTATATAATTATATTAAATTAAAATAACAAGGGATGAAATAATTATAAAATATTAACTTATGACCGTATCACCTCTAAAACAAAATTTTGATAATGATAAAAAATTTTTAATTGATACAACTCAAGAATTTTTAAAAGATAGTAGTAAATTCGGTGAACCTTTAAGAGCTAATAGAGAAGAGGTCAATAAGGCAGTTAAAAACGGTAATTTTACTGAGGCATTGCAAAAACTCAAAATTTTGCGTGAAGACAAAACCGGTATAAAACTTATCAAAATTGAAAGAAAAGACGGTAGTACTCCTATATTAATACGTGACGGTCGAGAGAACCCTAACGAATCACGGGTTTTAGGCACTGAAGCTTTTGAAATGCAATATTTAAATGCCATCAGAGGAGCGATCGACATAGCAGAGGGTGAAAATAAACCTGAGCTTGTGCTGAAATTAAATAAAGAAGAAGTGAAATTTATTAATAGTTTTAATGCCTTGAATATGAAAGAATCTCAAGAAAATCTTTCAAAGAAAATAAAAACAGAAATTGACGGTGTAGCAAAATTACTAAGCGAAAACGGTGTTAAAGATGCCCATAAGAAACTGAATGTCGCTAAGGATTTTCAAAATTTTAACGATCACAGCATTATAATATAGTAACACTTTCTAAAGTTACCGATAAGCAAGGAAAAGATCATACGGTAGTTGAAGCAGAAGTAGCTTTAAAAGGTTTAACGGACAAGCAAAAACAAGAATATCAAAACCGAGTCGATAAAAAATGGTTTACCAAAATGCCGGTTTGGGAAAGAAAACTAGTCAATAAATATGCTGATGTAATTCAAAATGGTAAGCATGTTATCCCAACGCAATTACGGCAAATAGTCGGTATGAAGAATGCTTTTGAGAAAATTACTGCAATAGCCGACAAAGACGGTGAGAATTTTAAAGAATTACATAATTCAAAACATGCAGGCACACTTGCCTCCCTTTCGTATGATAAGGGTTCTAGGCAAGAAATTACTAATTTAAATGCAAAACAAGCACAAGAATTGATGGAAGATAAAATACTCCATACAAATACGTTAAATTCAGGACCTATCGGTGCAGGTAACGATCCGGAGATTGTTAAACTTACACGTGAAGCTATGAAAAATGTGGGAGGTAAAAACACTAACACGGCTTTTAATTTAGCAAGACTTGCAGGAGGTGCAAATAATTTATCCGGTACTAAAGCTTTTCTTGAAAAAATAGCAGAAAATTCACCTGAGGAACTTAAAACACATATTAAGCCTAGAGGCAGATTTGAGAGGCTTTTTGGAATTAATAAACCTATGGGAAATACAGAGGAATTGATAGAGAAATCATCATTAGAACTCCGCAATAAAGAGATATTAAGAAATGCCGTAAAATTAAGAGAAGAGGTTGAAAAAGCTGATATACCCTTTAGGTTATTTGGTGATAAAGAAAATATTAACCTTAAAATATCAACTACATTTAATTTTCTAACAGAGAAAATAGCAAAGACAAGTAGTACTTTGCTTAATCAAAAAGAAGAAATACTAACCATGTGTGCAAGCGGTAAGGATAGAACAGGTCTTTCTATGCATGATCAGACAGCGTGGGCGGTAGCAAATGAGTTAAATATATCAATATAGGTGAGCTAGATAAGCAATTGCTTAAAAACGATCATACTGCCAAGCAGGCAGGTAGTATTTACGCCGGCGGTGCAACTATCGGCTGTTATGGCACAAAAGGCGAAAATAAAGCGGGTATTCCAAAAAGTAGAAAATACCTTGATGCTATAATGGAGGTAACGGCTAAAACAAATAAAATTGAAGATAAAAAAAGGATGGATAAAAAGTTTGATAGGGAATATGAGAAAAGCCATCCTCAAGAATCTGTCACAATACGCAGTGATAGGAAAGTTGTTAAACCGGTAACTAAATCAGTATCACGACTTAAACCTTCGATAACACCACCGGTTAAATCTAATAAAGATCAAAATATAAGTATATAAGGAGAAATAATGTCAGAACTTGCAATTGTAACAGGCAGTACTAGAGGAATAGGAAAAGCTACTGCTCTAGAATTAAAAAATAAGGGTCTTACGGTAGTGGCTAATTTTTTCAGTAATTACGATGTTGCTAAAGAAATGGAAGAAAAATACGGCATAAAAACTAAACGTTGGAATGTAGCAGATTTTGAAGAATGTAGAAAAGCAGTAAAGGAAATTGAAGAGGAGTTTAAAAAACCGGTAAGTATTCTTGTAAATAATGCCGGTATTACCAAAGATAAAATGCTACATAAAATGAGTCATCAAGATTGGAATGATATGATTAATGTTAATCTTAATTCTTGTTTCAATATGTCTAGTAGCGTGATAGAGCAGATGCGCAACCAAGATTACGGTCGTATAGTAAATATCAGTTCAATTAATGCTCAAGCAGGGCAGATTGGGCAAACTAATTATTGTGCCGCTAAGGCTGCCATTATTGGTTTTACTAAAGCCTTAGCACGTGAATCTGCTTCTAAAAATATCACCGTTAACTGCATAGCTCCGGGATATATCGCAACAGAAATGGTAGGAGTAGTACCTGGAGACGTGCTTGCTAAAATCGTTAATAGTATCCCCAAAAAAAGACTAGGTACGCCGGAAGAAATAGCTAGAGCCATAGCATTTTTAGTTGATAAAAATGCCGGTTTTATAACAGGTGAGACTATTTCCATCAACGGCGGTCATAATATGATTTAAACAATTAACTAATATAGATTAGAATATGATAGAACAAATATTGCAAGATATTAAAGCACTCTGTAAAGCCGGTAATTATAAAGAAGCATTTAATAAGTTAAAACAAATTAAAGAACTAGCTGAATATAAACAATACTATTACTATGGCAAGGGTATGATTTATGATTGCCAAGCAGACGCTACTCATGATCCAAGAGATAAGCAAGATTTTTATTATAAAGCAGACACTTCATTTCGACAAGTAGCTCAATATCAATCTAAGCCTGAAGATACTTATTTTTTATTAGGAACCACTCTTTATAAAGCAGGTAAATTAAAGAAAGCTGCGAGTGTACTTAAAGAGTATACACCTTGCCAAGAGAATGAGGCAACAGTTCAGGAAATGCGCAAGCAAATAGACGAAAAACTTAATAATAACAATTCACCACCGTTATTGAGAGAAAGTTATTTATATAATAGTCAATTAATTACGGTTAATAATAAATATAACACTAATGAAGATCTTGCGAGAAAAGTATCAATACTAGCAGACAAAGTAGCTAAACATGATCAAGAGATTACAGAAATAAAGCTAATATTGTAGACATAAAAAAACTGTTACGATCTGCAAATATCCCTCTTACTGCAGATATAAACGATCAAATTACAGAATTGAAAGGCATTAATCCTAAATTAGAAGAATATTATAAATGTTTTAATATGGCTTTACACAATGTATTTGTTGCTGCTAGTGCTGTAAGTAGCGGCTTAGTAGTTCCTGATGCGGGGCATTTGGAACGCCTGGAGCCTATTTCTGTTATAAAATGGCTTTGTTACCTTGGTGATATAGCGGTATCCGGTTTTTACATCCTATTGTCACTGCTGTAATAGCAGTTCTGCATGATGCCGGTGATAATATGTTTAACTCTAGGGTAGAAACAAAGCTAGTAGGTGTACTTACTAATTTTAGCAAAATGATTAATAAACAATCTGATATAACCGTACCTATAGGACAAGATTTACAGAAATTAGCTTTATTTTTTTCTAATTTAAGGAGTGTGGAAATCTCAAAAATTAATAAGGCAGATACGCAAAGTAGTTTCAGTAATTTTTTTACGGCTAAACTGCCGATGCAAAATAAATTTTTTCGTTATGATACCAAAGAAATTAATAGTAATCCTATAGAAAAATTAGCGTTTCAAGATGTTATTTCTTTGATTAGTTATATGCATCATCATTCAGAGGATATACTAAAGAGTTTTAAATCGTTTTTAAAACAGATTTTAACTACTTTACAAGAGGGATTAAACACATCATGGGATGATATGAAAAGTACTCCCGGTAATGTAGAGTATGATTTATGGCAAATAGAAAAGCAAATACCTGAATCTCAAAAAATAACTGAGAAAGCAAAAAACGGACAGTTGAAAAGTATAAATATACCTTACATTTCAGTTGATCTCTCAAAACCAATTTTTCAAAAAGTAATACTTTCTTCAACGGGGGTCAGAAGAGGAATTGAAGATTTTCTTAATCAAGATATTATGCAGATAAACTTACTCAAGAAGAGCAAGGCTGTTTCTTCTTATTCTTAGCATATAAAATATTTAGATATGGTAATGAGGAATGTCTCAAATATTTTAGTAGTCAATATCCAGCACTGATTACACAAGTTCTAAAGGATTATCCTCATTTATTTTTTAGGAAAGATGCAATTAACACATGTATTAAAAATGAAGAGGATAAACAAAAAGCATTACTTGAATTACAGTTAAAATCGTCAGATAAATTTTTTAAAAATTGCTTTGAAAAAGTATTCCTTAATTTAGATGTTGTTAAAGTTTTTGTAAAACTTATATTAGAAGAAGAACCTAAACCGAACCCTGCACCTGAACCTGAACTTGTATTTGAAGCTGTAACACTACCTTTTGATATAAATAGTTCGCATTCCAGAGATGATGTTGAAATAGCAGGCGTGAATTACTAAATAAACAAGATGACCAGCATATACCACATTCTTGACCATGTTCCTGCTATTTATAAGCAGGACATGGAAATAGAGTATGAGCATTTGGCAATGCAATTAATTAAGTCCGGTAAATTACGAATAGAGACCGATGATTGCTGCAATTTTGCAAGGTTTACCGAGCCTGCTCTTAATATAAGCTTAATGGTTAGTAAAGAAGAACTAACAAACCCGCATTTAATCCCTGAAACTACCAAGCTTTTTCAAAGTTTATACAGAAATTCCGCTTCAGATCAGAAAATAAAATCAATTTTTGACAATTTAAAAAAGCAAATACAAAAGCTACAGCCGGTTAAGAAAGAAGTAACCGAAATGTTGGCACGTATTTTTGTCCAATCTGCCCATCCGATCGTAATAAGATGGCTTCTTCTTAATAAGACGGAAGTATTTCTTACCTATTCGCATAATATCGGCGATATGATGGATATGGTTAACTGGCAACAGGTAGGAGCTAATAGCGGCATGCAAAGTACTAACGGCAAGGATGTAGCTATTTTTGTTTCATGCGGCGGCAATCCTTTTGCTGAAAACAATAAAGATTATCCGACTTACGGCAACGGCTTTGCTGCGGCAGCAAGACTCCAGATTATCGCAGCTCAAGAACTTGGGCATTTTGCCGATATAAAAAGAGATGATAGAGGTCAGCAAATTACTCGCCATTCGGCTAATTTTTCCGGTACTAAAGCTACGGATAAAGTAAGAATTGCTAGAAGCAATGATATAATACATTGTCATAATTTGCTTCATAAGCTCCTTAAAGCAGGTATGAAAAAGCAGCTAGAATATGAAACGAAACTTAAATTTTATAATGCAAATAAAGTTAGCGGTTTAAAAGTTTACGCTATAAAATTCATGATTTTTATATATAAATTTCGGCTTTTAAATTATAGCAGTAGGCATAATCTAATATTTGTGAAAAAATTTAAAACCGATAAATATATGGCATTAATGATTGATGCTATGTTTAAAGATATGCAAGCTAATTTATCACCGGCAGCTGACGTGTATAAAAATAAAAACCCTGAAATTGCAGAAGCGATAGCCTGCATTGAAGCCTTAGCAAGAGTACCTCAACAAGCCGTAAAATGGGGATATTTAACTACCAAAGAAACTATGCAAGACCTTTATAAAATATATTATAATGAGGTTATACCTTCTTTAATTACTAGCTATAATGCCGTTACCGGTGAAGATTATAAACGTGATTTTAAAAAGCCGAAAAGTAATTTCTTTTCTAAAATTAATATTTTGAGTAACAAGAAATTAGTACTAAAACCGGTTAGGGAATTATGAGCTATTGCTTTAGTATGTCATTCCTGCCTTCGATGAGCTTTGGTGTATGTCTTTATGTCATGCCCGCGTAGGCGGGAATCCAGTAATCAAAAAGCATAAATGCTATTAGTTATTAAAACTAACAAATTTAAATTGCTTCACTTTTTTCTAGATTCCCCGCCTACGCGGGAATGACATACTGAAAGTTGGTACAACACATGATCAAGTCACGGGGTGACACATTTTTAGAACAATATCTTCAACTTTAATGAACCTTGATGGCTAGTATATTTGCTGCACAAATTACAGTTATACGTTGCAAGTAGCTCACTATTCTTATGAGCCGTAAGTAAACTTGCACCTACATTATAGCCGACTTTCAGTGTACTGCTACTTGTAGTGTTCTCAAAGTAATTATCTGCCCAAATAAATTTAGCTTTTACCTTAGGTTGCTTATTGTTGAAGCTATTTTCTACGGAAGCATGCAGCCCCGGTACTATTTTCGTTTGATAATCTCTTAGGAGCGGTTATTTTTATGCCCGCAATCCCTGTAGTTAAATTACCGGACTTACCTGCGATATACATATTATTCACGCCTGTACCAGTTTCGGTATAAGCATTATCTTTATATGTATTATATCTAATACCGATATTAGGCATTAAATTTATACTATCAACAACAGAGAATTGATAACCGACCATTACATTACCCTCAAAGCCGTAAGCTTTACTTGTATATTTACCGCTAGCCGTTTTATCGCTATTAGGCCCGACTTGTCTTAAATTCTTTGTGTTAATTTTACTGTTACTGTTACTTGCAGAGAATATTTCTTGTAATATAAAACCGCTACCAAATTGTTGCTGACCATATAGAGAAATAACATCGCTTTCTGCCGATAATTTATCACCCATACTTGAACCTTTAAACTTAAAGTCAGAGTTCATACGGCTATATGCAATACCGACAAGACTGTTTTCCCCGATATAAAGATCACCGCTGATTGGGTGTACCGCCTGCTACCGTGCCTTTATAGCTAGGATTACCTTTATATGCATCTTGATTACTTGAACCGAAAGTACCGGCAACCCATAATCCTTTTTTAGTAACTATAGGGTTTTCTTCATCACCTGCTGCAACTGCTATCATACTACCGCCTGATAGGTGATTATTAATGTTAGAAGTTACTGCTTCATGTAACAGGTACTACACTAAGCGATCTTGTTCCTTGTTCTGCTAAATGCTGTACTGTTGCTTTTTCTTTATTAGGTGCGATTTGAGCTAAGTGTGCTACGAATAATAAAGATTGCTCTTGCTTTGTTTTAGCCTTTATAACCGTATCATCACTAGCTACTTTAGCAACTTCTTTAAGCTCAGCTTTATTATTTACTAATTCCTTAGCAAGTTCTACCGCATGTTTTTCAGGATTTTGCATAACAAGTGCAAATTTCTCTCTGATCACTTCTTGGTGTGCTTCCACTACCTTAACTTCTTACGATGCAGCAGGAGCAGCAACATTAGCAATAACATTTGCTAGTTCCGGCTTTGGTGGTGTAACTGCTACTTGAACTTGTTGGCTCTGGCTGTTGAGCTTGCTGATTTATCTGAGCTTGTACTTGAGCATATTGCTGCTGATCTTGTTGATTACCTTGTTGGTTTTGCTGCCCCTGTCCTTGTTGCTGGTTCTGCTGCTGACCGCCTTGTTGATTCTGCTGTTGAGCCTGAACCTGTGCTTGTGCATTGATCGGTAAAGTTAAAGTTTCCTGTACCGGCATCATAATTATGACCTACAGGAGCAAACGCAGCTCCATTAACCGTGAAAAGAGCGAGTGCCGCTACTTCATCTGCCGGACGTGCACCATCAACAGTAATTGTGATATTTGTAGCGGCTGCAGCAACAGGTGCATTATTTTGGAAAATTAAACCGGTTCCTGCAACGGCATTTAAGGTAATATTATTAGAAAATACTACGTCACCGGTAAAAATTAAGTTATGTCTAAGATTGAATGTTGAACCGTTAATATTAGCATTTCCATAGATTGTAACAGGATTAGCGTGAACATTATAAGTTCCTGCATCAAAATTAACTTGAGCCGCATGAATATTTTTATGCAGATTGTGGACATGATTACCTGTAAATATTAGCTTCTCTATTCTTTTATTTACTGCACCGACACCGTAAATATCAGGAGTATTTACATAAGTTACTTCACCTTGATTAGCATTTTTAGTAGTAATATCACCGATGAAATCCTCATTGAATTTGACTTTACCACGGCCTGTAAATTCTAAATTACCGGTATTTACATTGCCTGCATTATCAACAGCATGCATATCAAGTTTTTCTTCAAATATAATATCATTGACTGCTACTTTAATTTTCTTTGCATATACATCGCTTTTAAATGTAGTTTTCTTCCCGGTTTCAATATCTATTTCAGCAACTCTTTTATCCCTTATACCTATATCCATAGAAAAATCTACAGTATTTTTGTTATGTCCTTTCACTTGAATTTTACCATAACCATCCCCCATACTTCCAAGCTCATCAATAGCAACCCCAGATTGTACATTTATATTTTGTTGAGAAGGATCTACGATTAGTGCGGAATTTTTTTCCAGTATAATATCTCTAGAATGAACATCAGATTTTAAAGTTATTGATTCATAATCATCTACTTCCATTAGATAAATACTATTACCCATTTTACCGATAGCTTTTTCAAAGACAGCATCGTTCTTTATTCCTATTATTCCTCTAGCAATACCGTTAGAATATATTGGAGCATTTACCGTAATGGCATTTTGAAAAACGAGTTTAGTACTCCCTCCTGCCATTTCTAAAGAATCAACAGCACTAATATCATCACCGGTAATAATTAATTCAGAAACCTATACCCTGACCGCTTCGAAGTCGTATCTGTACTTTTGCATTGTGTTATTACCTCCAAATGCAAGAGGTGCTCCTAAAGCTTTTTGAACTGCCGTTTGGGCTTGGTTGTTATTAACATTAACTATATTATTAATACTAACTGTACGAGTTGGATTATTCGCATGAATTACAAATCCATCTGAACTATAACCGTAAAGATTAATATTACCTATATTAATACTTGTATCAAAATTTATGTTCTGCCTATTTTCTATTAGAATAATATTATCGCCATTTTGTGGAGCATAATTACCTCCATTATGCTGCCAAGAACCCTGATTCCACATATAAACGTGTCCTCCTACGGCAGCAATATCCGCTGCCGAGCTTTCCATGCTTGCAAGTAGTCCAATACTACTGGTTGCTAGTAAAAATTTATTTAAAAAAGTTTCTTCTTAATAGTCATAATTTCCCCCTATAACTTGTTGTTTTTAATAGTTTGACCACTTAACTTATTGCATATAATATACTATTTATTTACGACATATAACAATTAATTAATAAATTTACTATTGATTAATATTTATTAACTATTTATGATTGAGCGATTTATGCAATAACACTTTATTCATCATCTATATTAGAAAGCTCATCTTGTAATTCTTGAGAAAATACATCCTCATCATCGTTAGAATCATTCAATTTCTTAAGAGAGTTTTTGAAATTATTTAAGTCTCTATTTTCAAATATTTCAATAGATTTTAAAGTCTCGTTTGGAATTATAACTATAATATTTTTACTTAATTCATCTAAATAATCAGTGGTGACGGAAACTTTCAGCACTCCTGAATATTTGCTCTGTTTGCTACTTACTATAAAATCTTTTAAAGATTTACTTTTAAAATAATTTTCAGAAGTAAAGATCATTGTTATAAAAAATAGTACTACCGAGATAGTAACGCCTACGGCAAATCCTGCTAATAGCCCTAAGAATCTGTCAATAAAACCGTTTCTCATAAACGAAATTATAGCAAGAAATTTGTAAACTATAAAAACACATAAAATTAAAGAAATAACATAAGATATAACACCGGCAATAATTATTCTTATAACCTCATTATCCATATATTTCCCGATTAATTCAGAAATATATGGATATAAGAAATATGCTAGCATTATAGAAGTAATAAAACCGAGTATTCTAGTTGAAAACCCGATTATGCCTTGACATAACCCAAAAAATGAGAAAATAGTAATAATAGCAAAAATAGTAATATCAAAAAATGTGATCATTATTGTTAACTTCTATTGAATAATTTGATTTAAATCTTATATATTAATTATTATAATTAAAGTTTTATTTATGAGCGATAAAATTTTTCATAACTTATCCGGTAAAACACTCGTTGCTACACCGCATGTAATTACAAAGGGCATTTACCATAAGTCCTTAATTTATATGTTATCACATACGGAAGAAGGAGCAATAGGATTAATTTTTAATCGTTTAGTAAATCATATAGATTTAAAATCATTTTTTAAAATAAAAAATGACGAAATAACAAACCCCGTGATGGTTCCTATATATCTTGGCGGACCAGTAGAACATGAAAAAGGGTTTTTTCTTCATTCTAGCGATTATAATAAAAATTTGTTATTGGATTTCCATAACGATTTAGCAGTAAGCTCTAATTTAGAAATTTCGGAAGATATAGCTTTCGGTAAAGGACCTAAAAATAGCTTATTCATTGTCGGTTATACCTCATGGAAATCGGGACAGCTTGAAGAAGAATTAGAAAAAAATCTATGGCTGGTTATGGATTGTAATAAAGAATTTATTTTTGCCGATAATCCTGAAAGTAAATGGCATAATGCATTAAAGCACTTAGGTATTGATGAAATACATTTCTCATCACAAATAGGAAATGCTTAGATAACGTCATTGGGCATGACTCATATGTCATTCCTGCGAAAGCAGGAATCCACACACAGTCAAAAGCACAAGTACCATTGGTTTTTAAACTGATATGGCTAAACTGTCTCACTTTTTTCTGGATTCCCGCTTTTAGCTAGGAATAACATTTTTATTTAATCAATATTTTTCGGTAAGCCTAAGCAATAATGCTTTAAAAATTTTCCCTGACTACTAATTAAATACACAAAATTAGAATGTTGTAATTCATATTTGTTTGTTTTCATATCGAATATTTTTAATGTATAAAAGACC
Source organism: Rickettsia sp. 109562A South Dakota (assembly GCF_055791265.1). Classification (NCBI taxonomy): domain Bacteria; kingdom Pseudomonadati; phylum Pseudomonadota; class Alphaproteobacteria; order Rickettsiales; family Rickettsiaceae; genus Rickettsia; species Rickettsia sp. 109562A South Dakota. The sequence goes on along the minus strand of NZ_CM147703.1, from coordinate 425,120 downwards.
TTAAATTGATCTGCTAATTGTTCAATATCTTGTACTTTTCCTGTTAAACCTATAAAATTAACATCTATTTTTTCTAAATATTTTTTTAACACCTCACTTGTATCATGCTCAGGATCTAGAGTAATAAAAACTACTTGTACTAAAATATTCTCTTTCTTCAAAATCTTAATAATATCTTCTACTTTTTTTAGTGCTTGATTGTCATACAAGGAATAAGTAGTACCAAAATAAATTAAACTTAAATGACCTTGCAAATGGGTACTATCAAATTTCTTTCCTTCTTGATCTATAAGAGTAAACTTAATTTTAAGCGCATCATCCATATTACTAGTTTTCGCACCGATCTTAAGCTTAGACGGCGTTAATGAAGAATAAAATAGACATCTTAACTACTCCTGCACGTGAAAATCAACCAAATTTAATGGTTTATAACAGTAATTATTTAAATAACAATAATTCATTTGCCCAGTCAATTCTTAATACGTTTTTTACAAAAGATTTTAGATACTCTGCCAACTAAATTTATTTTAGTAATAAAAGACTATTGCAATAAAAAACGATCAATCTCCCAATACTCAAAATAAGGTAAAAGAACTTGCTAATATATTATGGGAATTTACTAATTTATTTGAAGCCATAGATACAGATAATAATCTATCCGTAATTTTTACCGACACGATAAATGACAAAGAACCAGTTCAAATATCTAATATTTTTAATGAAGCTCTTAAAGAAAAAAGCTTCAGTGAAAAACAAAAATCTATTATTGCTAAACTAGCATTCAATTCATATGTTCTCTCTCAGCCTAGTAATAAGCCAAAATACGGAACAATATTAAAGCTTCAATAAAGATTGAATCACACCTAATGAAAGTAATAAAATAACTATAAATGACCGTAATTCAGAAAATATTTTAAGTGCTACAAAGATGATTAATCTAGAAATAAAGTCTAATATAGATGCGCTGAAAACAGAAATAAATAAAGTATGGAATAAAGAAAAAAATACAATATTTGATCCAGCTAAAAATCAAAAATTAGCACAACTAATAAAAATCCTAAAAAATTCTCAAACTAGGGACAATAAAGACAAAACTATAGAAAATTTTCTCAAGGTTAGTGATGAATTATATCCTATTTTACAAATTTCAAAACCGGAAAATAGTTTAAATGCTCTTATAAATTATTTGAAATATTTTTCCAATATCAACAATTTTCAAGAGAATTCAAATTTAATTAATTCTTCAGAGTGGTTTGATAATTTATTTAGCGAGGTAGCAGGCTATAATATAAATGAAGAATTATTAGTAGCTTTTATAGCGACGATAGATAATACTAAAGATGCGTTTCTTAAAAAATTAAATGAAGCTGTTCAGAATTTTTATAATAACATAAAAACTAACAAAACTTTAGATACCGCAGAAGTTAATAATATATTTAAGCTAAGAGGATTTTTAACAAAAATTAAAAGCGCTAATATAAAAAACTTAGCGGATATTAAAACTAACTTAAAATCAAATTTAATAAATTTATCTCTGACTTTATCTATAGATAAAAATATTACTAATTTACAAAACTTAATAAATCCCATCAATGAAGAAGATGCTAAATCGCTATGGGAATATATTATTGGTTCTATAACAGAAATTAGCAAAGGTGAAGATATTAATTTAGTAATCTATAACAAGCTGCTCAATTCTGAAATATCCCCACGACAAGAGATAGATACTTATAACAAGTTAGAGGAATTATTAAAAAACGCTTTTGAATCTATACCTCAAGAACATAAAAAAGGAGCATCTTATAAGCAGGAAGAGAAATCTTATAAGCGTCAATTAGATAAAATTCACTGCCAAGAAGCCAAAATATCCACAATGACGCCAGATCAATCAATAGAGTTATATAAAAAAGCTGCCGAACTTGGTTCTGTTAAAGCAAATATAGAACTCGATAAGAAGAATTATTCTGAAGCTATCAAATATTTACACAATACTAATGATACAACTAATACATCAATAGCTTTTAAAAACTTGATCAATGAGCAAAAATCGAAAATAATAAACAAACTACAAAGCAATACTCAAGATGCAATTAAATTATCTTCGGAATTAACTGAATTATCTTTAAAACAAGCTAAGTTTAAGTGCCACGGTCAAACAATATCCGCAACAAAAGCACAAGAATCAACAAAAAGAGCGTTTTATGACGTGATAACGGCAATAGAAAGGATAGGAGAAGATAGCAATTATGAAATGTTAGTTCATCTTTATAAATGTTTAGGTGATTTATCTTCATCATTTCATGATAAACTTAAATTTAATAAAAAAGCTAAAAAATACGATAATTTAGCCCAAGGGTTTAGTAGTAATATAGAAGAAGAGTCAGAAGATGAATCATCTGTTGATCTATATAATACAGAATATAATCTCCTTCACTCTAATAGAGATACGGCTCATTCATGGAATATAGCTACATTTTCTAAAGAAAATGTAGATTTTTTAGGCAATTATAATTATGACGCAGAAAAAAATATCTAATATTATATTCAAATTAATATCTCTTAATACAATTTTTATAGACAAGTAGAAATGAGTTGCTAGTATAAAAATAAGCTATATTTAACTATGAATTAGATTATGACAAATAATCAATTTTCCGAAGATACCAAAAAAATCGCCGATCAAATAAAAGATGCATTAATGGGTATTAGTGACGATCTTGTGCTTGAGAATAAAGAGGTAGAGGAAATTTTTGAAGAATTAAGCCAAAATGAAGAATTGGAGTATGAGATAGAGCGAATACTTGCTATCTTAAACGAACAAACTATGGATTTGACTCAACTGCAAAGCCGAATTATCTTATTAATCCGTAAGTATTTAGGTAAAACTAAAAACTTAAAGCTTAAAATGCTTAAAGTGGATGAGAAGCTCATTAACAAGAATGTTGCCGAAGTCAGTAATTATTTAATGCATCAACATTCTAAAATAGTTAGAGATGCTAATAAAAACCTTGCAAACCCAAAAGATAAATTGCAAGGTTTAACCAAACAAGCTAGAATAGACTTAAAACGTTTATTAAAAAGCTTTGCCGTTTATCAAATTTATATGTTTATGAACCCAAAAAGAATAGCAGGCGAAACGAAGCTAATGAACTTTTCCTATAATATGATCAGAGGTGGAATGAAACTCGCTAAAAAATATGAAGGTGGCAAGGAAAAAGACATTAAATCATATTCACCTAAACTTATTAAAAAGCTTGAAAAAGCTCATGCCGGCTTTAAAAAAAGCGGCGGTATATCAATTTAACTATTCTTCTCTTCTTTCTACTAAATGAAAAATATTTTTCTGCACTCCTTAATTCTCGAGAATTATCGTAATTTTAAAAATCTTGAACTGAAAACAGATAATTCCCCTATAATTCTTATAGGGGAAAACGGTAGCGGTAAAACTAATATTTTAGAAGCAATATCGCTGTTTTATCCAGGAAGAGGACTCCGGTCGGCTAAACTTGCCGATATATGCAAAACTTCAGAAGATCATTGCTCTATTAAAGCTTTATTACAAAGTAAATTAGGGCTTGCAGAGTTCACTACACAATTCAAGCGTAGTTCAAATAGAAGAATAACCGAATATAACGAAAGTAAAATAGCCAATAACGAGTTAAGTAAATTCACTAGTATGGCATGGTTAACTCCGCAAATGGAAGGAATCTTTACAAGCGGAACCGTAGAAAGAAGAAAATTCCTTGATAGAATAGTTTATAATTTTGATCCAAAGCACGCAGAATTAGTGGGCAAGTATGAATATTATATGCATGAGAGAAATAAAATTCTAGCAGAAGAAATACAAGATGATAATTGGCTGAAAATCATCGAAGAAAAGATGGCTGATATTTCTAACCATATTGCCGTTAACCGCTTAAAAACCTTAGAATTTATGCAGCAAGCAATAGATGATCTTGAAAATGAGTTTCCAAAAGCCGATTTATCGATTGACGGCATTGTTGAACAAAAAATATTAGACGGTGAAGAGAATATTGTTAGTGTTATTACGGCAGAACTTTATAAAACAAGAAGCAAAGATAAATTAATCGGTCGCACTAGTTTTGGAGTTCATAAAAGCGACTTTCTAGTGAAGCATAAAAAGAAAAATATCTTAGCAAAACTCTGTTCTACCGGTGAGCAAAAAGCCATATTAATTGCGATAATTCTTGCTGAAATGAATTATGCTATAAAGCTAACTAAAATAGCACCGGTTTTACTTTTGGATGAAGTCTTTGTGCATCTAGACGATAAAAGACGTGAGTATTTAACTGAATTTTTTACCGATTTAAATTTGCAGTTATGGATTACCGCTACCGATTTAGAAAGTATAGAAAATTTTGCAAGTAAAGCACAATTGATTAAATTATAATTATGATCATTTAGTTTGTATTATTTTCAAATAACCTAAATTAGCATACTCTATAATTTTTTGATCAAAAGTAAATAAATACGCATTAGCCGTTCTAGCAGCGGCTATAATAAATCTATCTGCCGGATCTTTATGTTCATAATGAGGCAAAAGGCAGCTTTGTATTAAAATTGAAACCGAAAGGTCAATTAAATTTAAGCCCGGTATAGATAGTAACTTATCAATCCAATCATTTAACTCAATTGAAAACGCTATTTTACCTTTATTTTCAAGCATTACTATTTCCCATATAGATATAGTAGAGATATATAACTTATTTTCTTCTCTTATTTTTTCTATTAAATTTATTTGTGCTTCAGATAATCTAATTCCTTCTACATACCAAATTAATATATGAGTATCTAAAATTAAACTCTCTTGGTTGCTAGCTTCAATATCAGTCATTATTTACTTCCCAATCAGATTCACAAGAAAAATTTACTATATCGTCATTAATTTTAACAGTGCCTCTTAAACAGCCAAAATAACTTTTTTTATTTTCTTTGGCATCAATCTCTAGAGGTACTATCTTAGCAACCGGCAGTTTTCTTTTGGTTATAATAAAAGAATTATGTTTACTTTTAACTTGATCAACTAGATTTAAGAAATGCTTTTTAAACTCGGTAGCAGATATTTGAACATTACTATTTTTCATAATATGAATATAATTAATATTTACCTTAAATACTATATGACCACTAATATAGGTTATATAGTACTTAAAGTATAGTCATTAAATATAAAAACATCAAATTAAATTTAATAAATGTATTGCTTAATCTTTTGAAACTGCTTAAAATTAATTTTTAATTTATGTAACTACTATGACAAAACAAACCAATAAAATATCCTATGATGAAGTACCTTATTCCCCATTTACTTTCAGTTATACTTCTCCGCCGTATTTAAGAACTATCGGCAAGCTATTTGGGCTAAATCCACCGCCTCTTGAAACTGCTAAAATACTTGATATCGGTTGCGGGGTTGGAGTTAATCTACTTAACTTTGCTGAAACATATCCTAAATCAAATTCTCTTGGTATTGATTTATCCAAAACACAAATAGAATTAGGCAAAAAAATTATCAGTGATTTGACAATAAAAAATACCGAACTAAAGGCATTATCTATATTGGACCTTGACGAGTCATACGGTAAGTTTGATTACATAGTTTGTCACGGCGTATATTCATGGGTACCTGAAGAAGTACAAAATAAAATACTTGAAGTTTGTAATAAGCTGCTAAATCCAAACGGTATAGCTTTTGTAAGTTATAATACTCTGCCTGGTTGGAATATGCAGAGAACAATACGTGAAATGATGATGTTTCACTCAGAACTTTTTAATAATAGCCACGATAAGTTACAGCAAGCTAGATTACTTTTAAAGTTTATCAATGACTCATTAGAAAGTTCTATAACGCCTTATTCTAGCTTTTTACGTGACGAAACAAAATTATTATCTGCATATACTGATTCATACGTACTACATGAATATTTAGGCGAAATTAATACAGGTACATATTTTCACCAATTCATAGAAAAAGCTCAAAAAAATCATTTAAATTACTTAGGAGATACGTCGCTTGCTTCAATGTTTATCGGTAATTTACCTGCTAAGGCAGCAGAAAAGCTACAAGCTATTGATGATATTGTTCGTACGGAGCAATATATGGATTTTATTACTAATAGAAAGTTTCGCTCGACATTGTTATGTCATAAAAACATACCTATAAACAGAAAAATTGAATTTAACAATTTAAAAGAGTTTTATACTAGCCTTAATATTAGACCGGTAACTCTGGAAAAAGAGGTTGATTTAACTAACGAACAAGAAAATATCAGCTTCTATTATGAAAATTTACCTGACCCTTTTATTTCAAGCACTTCACCGATTATAAAAGCTATTTTATATGTATATGCTGAAAATATTAGCAATCCGATAAGCTTAGAACAAGTAGCAAAAGAAGCTTTAAAAAAGCTTGGTAAATATCGATTACAAGATTTCCTAGCTGCACTAGAGCAACATTTTATCAAATTCATTTTTCAAGGTTATCTAAAAATATTTGAGACCAAACCACATACTATAGCTACTATCACCGAAAAACCTAAAACCGGTGAATTTGCAAGATACCAAGCACGACAAGCACATTTTAATAATGCAACTAATGTGTTTAGCATCACTAATAGACTTAATGATATGATAGGTATAGCATTACATGAAAAATATATTTTAGAAATGTTAGACGGTACGCATAATATTGATTATATTAAAAAAGGAATTCTTGAAAAGATTAATTCAAAACTCTTAACTGCTCGTGACGATAAAGGACAGGAAGTAACTGATCCAAAATTGTTAAAAGAATTTATTGACTATATAGTTGCTGCGTCCCTTGAGAAATTCCGAATGAACTATCTTTTAGTAGGGTAAGTTAGTATGGCTTTGTCGTCATTGCGAGCGGGCTTTGTTGTGTGGCTAAGCTTTCTGTTGTCATCCCGCGACTTGATCGCAGGATCCAGTTAAAAATACTAAAATTATTAGTACTTTAAGTTGTTTTCTGGATCCCGTGGTCAAGCTACGGGATGACCTAGAGCGTGTTTTTCGATCCACGCAACAATGCCTACTCGCAATGACAAAAAGTGCAGCTACGCTACTAATTTTTCACGCAATACTTCAACTAACTTATTAATTGCTTCGGTTGGATGTATGTTTTCAAGGATAGCAAGTTCGCCTGCAAGTCTATTTAAAGCTGATTCATAGAGTGTTCTTTCACTGTAAGAACGATCATTATCGACATTTTTATGTAAGTCACGTAATACTTCAGCTATAGCTACAATGTTACCTGAGTTAATTTTGCCTTCATATTCTTGTGCTCTTCTGCTCCACATTCTATTTCCTTGTTTTGGTTTACCTTGAAGAATCGAATATATGACATCTAAATCTTTTCTACTTGCGACCGCTCTAAGACCGACAATTGTAGCCCTATTAACCGGAACTTTTAACGTCATTTTATCTTGAGAAAAGGAAATTACATATACTTTAATTTCAGTACCTGCTATAGTATGATATTCTATATTTGTTATTGCACCCACTCCATGTGCAGGATAGACAATTCGTTGCCCTATTTTAAACTCGGATTTTTGTTCCGTTTTATGTTCGGATTGTGTTGTATTTGCCATTATTAATTCCTCCGTAGTGGTTTTAGTGCCTAAGAACTTAATGTTAGACTATTATTTTCTATAGCATAGCATATTTTGCTTTTATTATAAAGTAGATATTTTTATTGAAATAAAATTGATACAATCTTATTGTAAATAAAGTTAACGTTAATATAAGGTAAGAATAAATATGCGAAGTATTTTTATTGTGCTAATATTTTTATTATTTTTGAGTAGCTGTTCAGAAGAAAAAGCACAAGATAAGAACCACGAGGAGAAACAAATAATAGAGCAAGAAACCGTACAAAATAACGAAACTTCTCAAGAGATAAATCAAGAAGCCGTAAATTCCGAAAATGCAGCTGAATCGATAGTACCTGCTAATGATAATAATCAGACTAATGAAGTATCAACGCCGGATTCACAAGAACAAAAAAATCCTGAAATAAAGCCTATTAAAGTCACTTTTAAAGTTGATGATAATGATATGGTTCTCGGTAACAAAAAATCAAATGTTATAGTAGTCGAGTATTTTTCTCCTACATGCCCACATTGTGCTTATTATCATCAGACCATTTTTCCGGAACTTAAGAAAAAATATATCGATACTAATAAAATTGCATATGTGGTTCGTGAATTTATTGCTACAAAACAAGATTTAGACGCTGCAATTTTAGCCCGTTGCAAGGGTGATATAAATAGTTTTGTACAGTTTCATAATATTATATTAAAACAACAAGATAAGTGGGCATATAGCAATAAATACAGAGAATTATTAACCGATATAGGTCAGCTTGGCGGCATTTCTCCGGAAGAATATAAACAATGCTTAAATAGCGATAAAATTACTGAAACACTAATTGCTAATACTAATTTTGTAGCAAAAGCACCAAAATTTATAGGCACTCCTTCTTTCTTCGTTAACGGAGTACAAACCGGAAATTATAGTATAGATAATATTTCTACGGCAGTGGATAAAGCTTTAGATGAGCAAAAAGAAAAAGCAAAAAATGAGATGAATTTATAATTTAATATTATGATTGCTAGACGAAGTTTAATTTGGAAAAGAGCAAGGAGTCTATAAGGCGAGGAGCGGAGCGTACATTTAGTGAGCACCGCAGAACTTTTATACAGATAACGTAGCCAATTTTTCAAATTAAACGAGTATAGCTGTGGATACGGAAAAACTAAACAATATCAAAGCAAGAATTAAAGACTTAAAAACTTCTAAACTTTCTAATTCTAAAGTTCAGCAAGAAATTAATCCGTTCACTATCGCTATAGATTTAGTTTCAAGTACAATGGTAGGTGTCGTGAGTGGAATATTCACGGATAAGTTCTTTAATTCTAAGCCTTTATTTCTTATTATATTTACAATAATAGGAATGATTGCCGGTTTTAATATTATAAGGCAAAAAGTAAATAATAAAAAGTAAGGAAATGACTCATAGCCCTTTAGTACAATTTGATATCAAAAAATTGATAGAAATCAAAATTTTCGGTTTTGACGTCAGCTTTACTAATTCGAGTATCTATATGTTACTTGCTAGCATCTTAGCTTTAACTTATTTTTACTTAGCTTTTTATAACCGGAAGTTAATACCTTCTAGATTACAAGTAAGTGCTGAAATAGTTTATAATCTTGTAACTGATATGTTAAATCAGAATATAGGAACAAAAGGACATAAATTTATTCCCTTAGTTTTTAGTTTATTTATTTTCATTTTATTCTGTAATTTACTTGGTATGACACCCTATAGCTTTACTGCTACTAGTCATATTATCGTTACTTTTGCCTTGGCAATTTTAGTATTTTTAACGGTAACTATAGTCGGTTTTGTAAAACACGGCTTACGTTTTTTAACTCTTTTTTTACCGCACGGTACTCCTTTATGGTTAGCACCGCTAATAATAGTAATTGAACTGTTTACATATTTAGCAAGACCGGTGAGTTTATCTTTGCGACTTGCTGCTAATATGATGGCGGGGCATGTTTTATTAAAAGTAATAGCCGGTTTTACCGTTGCATTAATGATTTACTTGAAATTTCTCCCAATCCCTCTTATGGTTATATTGATTGGGTTTGAAATTTTTGTTGCAGTACTTCAAGCTTATATTTTTACTATTTTGTCTTGTATGTATCTTAATGATGCTATTAATTTACACTAGACTTCTTACAAAACTCTACTTCTAGAGGTAATTTGTACGTCGATCCGGTACTCGATCCTCACGTACGTTTGTGTACGCTGCGGTTCTGCGTTCCGTGTCTCCTTCAAATTCCTCTCTATAAGCGAATTTTGTAAGAAGTCTTAAATATTTTTAATTAAAGTTGGAATTTCTTATGGATATAGTTTCTTTAAAATTTATTGGTATAGGGCTTATGGCTATTGGTATGTACGGTGCGGCTCTAGGCGTTAGTAATATATTTAGCTCTCTACTTAATTCAATAGCACGAAACCCTTCAGCTGCAGAAAACTTACAAAGAATGGCTCTTATCGGAGCAGGTCTTGCTGAAGCAATGGGGCTTTTTTCCTTTGTGATTGCTATGTTACTTATTTTTTCTTAAAATTCATTTTTAAATAAGATGCCTCAATTTGATATTGCTACCTATTATTCGCAAATTTTTTGGCTTATCGTTACTTTCGGCTTATTGTATATCTTTGTTTATAAATTTATCACTCCAAAAGCCGAAGAAATTTTTAATAATAGACAGACAAATATTCAAGATAATATTACACAAGCCGATACACTGACCTTAGAAGCAGAAAAGCTAAATAAATATTATAATGAGGAAGTAGAAAAAACAAATACCGAAATAGATAGGCTAAAAAAAGAAAAAATAGACTCTTTAGAATCAGAATTCTTAATTAAAAAAAAGAATCTAGAACAAGATTTAAAAAATTCTATAAATCAAAATATTGAAGATATAAATTTAGTTGCTAAGCAATTTAGAACTAATAAAAGCGAAGCAATCATAAAACTTGCAGTTAATATTATTGAAAAAGTAGCCGGAACTAAAGCAGATATAGATTTACTAAAAAAAATAAAATAATGAATTTCCTCGATGAAAGCTTCTGGCTTGCCGTTAGTTTTGTAATTTTTGTATATTTAATTTATAGACCGGCAAAAAAAGCTATTTTAAATTCTTTGGATGCTAAGATTTTAGAAGTCCAAGAAAGAGTTCTAAAAGCTGAAAAGTTAAAAGAAGATGCTACCTTACTCTTTGAACAAACCAACGCACAAATAAAGAAATTAGAAACTTTACGCTCTCAAATGATAGAAGAAAGCAATGAAGTTACAAAAAAAATCATGCAAGAAAAAACTAAAGAAATTGAAGAATTTTTAGAGCATAAAAAATCTGATGCTATGAAATTAATTCAAAACCAAAAATTAATCGCAAGTAAAGAATTACAAGATGAATTTTGTGATGAAGTGATAAAACTTGTCTCCGAATATTTTCAATCAGTTAAGCTTTCAGAGAGCAACATTGCTAAAAATTTAATGGATAAATCTGATTTTTCCCATAATGATGATAAAGTTACATAGCCACACTAACCACTATCTAGCAATTTGTTTAAAATTGCTTCATCATTAACACATACCCGTAATATTGAACCGTCAATAAAATATTCAGGATGCTCATTTGTTATCTTGTTTGTTAGTTCAGGATAAGCTCTAGCAAATTCTTTTACACAAGTGAAATTTTTATTAGGGCTGTTAATCGCTCCTAGGCAGATTGCTTCAAAACACAACATTTTGGCTATTTCTATATTCTTAGCATTAGATAAAGCCCCTAATTGCTTTGTAAGTAATTATCGCTTAAATAACCTTTCACTCCGCAATTTCCTAAAATCGAGAACCTACTCCATTTCCCTTTAACAGCATTAATAAATATTTTATTTAAAACTCTTTTTTGTAATTTTTGTTTAATTTCTAATGTAACTTCCTCAAAATCGCCTCTTTGCAATATAAATTCCCCAGTTTCATTATTTCTTATAAATTCTGGTACATTATCCTCAAGATAACTTTTTAACTCCTTAGTACTAGCATAATCTGAACCTGAAGTTTGTATAAACATTAAATAAGCTTGTTTATAAAGTTCTATTGCCTTGTTTGTATCACTTCCTTAAGCTTCTTTGATATTATTTTATAGACCTTGCAATATCAGGACGGTCGTCTTGATATAATGCTTGAATTGTTCTTAGACCTTTCTCGAAACATTTTATGGCTTTTTCCCCATCATCATAAGCAAAACCAAGATTAAGAAGAGTGCTAGCAATATCATGATGTTTACCTTGATATAATCTTTTACGTTAAGTAATTTATTTTCCTTTAAATACGCTACCGCTTTAGATAATTTAAATGGTAATACGGACTCTTTATCACCACGTTCTTTTAGTAAATATTAATATCTTGATTACTGAACCTGTTCCCTAAGGATTTCTCTAAATATATTATTGCTTCATCTTGGTTAAAAGGCTCTAATGTAATATTTTCTATATCGTCACTTAATTTATTATTTTTAGTAGTAATTATTGCTTGTGCTTTATCTTTAGATATATTCATTATACCTTTAATATAAGGCTCAATGTCTTTATATGCTTCTACGTTATCAAAAATAAATAATGTATTTGAATTTAAATTGGTAATACTTTCATGTACTAATCTTATTATGTCTTCTTCCTTTTCATCTATTACGTAAATAGTAAACTCTTTGGCAAGTTGTCTATATGCTTCAAGGATTTTGTCTGCGGAATCTGCATTAAGAAAACGTACTATTTTCTTTGCTTCATCTCTTTGTTTACAACCATATTCTATAGCTAGCGTACTCTTACCTGTTCCGGCGAAAGCACTAATTATTACACATTGCTCTTTACTTAAAATATTATCTATTTCTTGCAATACTTTTTCACGAGTAATAAGATTATAAACTGATAAAGGCGGTAAATTACTGTTTATGTTTTTTATATAGTTGGAAGCGTAAGCATTTCGATCTTTCAATATTTCTTTTGCTTCAGGGCTAACTTCAATTAACCTTAAAATTTGCTCTCTTAAATCATCTACTTTAATATTAGGGGATTTTGTAAATATATAATATTTGCCATATTGAGGTTTTATTTCATATAGTTCTTTTTTTGCTTTTAACTGTTGTTTAATTAAACTCGATATTTCCTTTGCTTCAAGGTTTAATTCTGCTAGTTGCCCTAAATACCAATCACTACTTCCTTTATTATTCGTGTTTATTATATCAGTAGACAAATTTACTTCTTGCGAGCGGTAATGACCTTTGTAAGACAGTTCAAATTGATCTTTAGCGGATATTATATCTTTTTTTGACGGGTATCCTTGTGCAGGATCGTTTTCTAAATGCTTATAAACTTCTAAAAATTGTCCACCGGTGATATTACCTATTACAAATTGGTCTATTACTTCTAACAAACTTCCTAATGTTGTTGCTGTAATATTTCTATGTATTAATTTACTTGCCAAATCTTTAATCGTACTACTAACAGGTATAAAATCAAGCACCTTATCTATTGCTTTCTTACCTAATGTGTCATCTTTAGGATCATATTCTATGCAAGGCCAATCTAATATTTTCTCACATTTTATAGGTTTACCTGTTTCGGGATCAAAACTATCTAGCATTGAATCAAGTAAGTCACCGGTTAATGATAGTAGAGGAATGTAATTTTTAATAGATATGGCTTTATTTAATGTGTTTATTATTTTACTGCTATATTCAGCTGCGGTAATTTTAGGAAATAATTTATATGCTTTATGAATATGCAGGTTGCAAATATTCACAAAATTCGGTGCAGATAAATAAGTTGTTATGTTTAGATTTCTTACATCAAAATCAGTTTCATGACTATGAACATTTGATTTAAAGTTATCCATAATTTTTGCAGAACCCGGACTATCAAAAGTTATTGCTTTTGCTTTTGAGTAATTAAAATCTCGATGAGCAAAATATAAACTAAGCTCTGCAAACCAAGCACCTAAAGAATAACCGGTAAAAGATAGATTATAATTATTCTCTTCAGCGTATTCGATAATTTCCTTTGTAGCTTCATATGCTGCGGGCGCCGGCGGGGGGGGCGCGGGGGGCCGGCTTGCTGTGCTACTATTTGCCCACCCAAAACACTTTTAAAATGAGCTTTAAGCTGAGCTTTAAGCGGTGAATTAGTTTTGAGCAAATCTAATTTTTCAAATGTAGTACCACGGTGAGCAAATACTATTTGTTTTAACTTTTCATTTATATATGCTGCTGCGTAATATCTGCCTATTTTAGGCTCGTTAAATATTTTAAATACTTTCCAATCTTCTAATTGTTCATTTCGGATTCTTACCTTTTCATCATTGTCTGTAGAATCTATATAAGCATGCAAACTAAATAAACCATGCATAAAGTCATTAGGGTGATGCTTATAATTTTGATTATTTAAAATAATCCTACTTTCAATTTTTTGTACAAGATCGCTAGAAGCATTAGGCATTTTGCCCCAGCTTACATTACCGATAAAATCATTACTTTGGATTTTGCTTGCGAGTTCCCTTAACTGTTCTTGGTTCAAATGCATATTGCTAAGATCAAGATGAATAAATGAAGGATCATTCTTTTCTAGACACGCTATAATTGTTTGATAGTCACTTATATTTTGAGAATAGTTAACTGGATTTTTTGAAAAAAACCTACCTGCTTTCATAAATATACTTCATAAAATTTTATTAGCTGTATTGTATAGCTCTAATTGAATTGGACTTTACGTTTTCAACCAATTTTTTTAAGCATTATAAATTAAAAGTTATTGCTTTCAACTATTATTTTATGATTAATGATTTTTTTAATTTCTAGTTACAATTAGAATCTAAAATTAGATTATTGAGGTAATGAATTTATGGAAAAATAGAGAATGGTGACCCCTACGGGACTCGAACCCGTGTTCCCACCGTGAAAGGGTGGTGTCCTAACCGCTAGACGAAGGGGCCTGAATTTTATAAGTAGGCAGGTAGATGTATTAAAATCGTGTCATACCGTGGCTACGACCACGGTATCCAAAAAATTTTATATTTTAATGGATCCCGTGATTAAATCACGGGATGACAGTAAGTTAGAAGTTTTATACAACACCTTTGCAAATATTGCAAGTATAAAAATTATAGGTTTACCTTAAGCTTAACGCTACCTTGATGACTTCGATAATGTTTATTTAGATAATAATTATAATCCAAAGAAATAGTAGTATTTTTTATACTTCCCATAACCCCTGCTCCTAAATTATAGGATGTTTTCGGTTGTTTCGGTATTAGATAATCCTGCTTGAATGTATTATCAAATATTTTAACAACTCTATTTATTCTTTGGGTTTTCTCTTTAAAATTATGTTCTACAGCTCCTTGAAATGTTAGCCCTAAATTATTAAATTTTAAAGCATCTTTCAAAGGTACTTTAACTTTAGTGCCGACAATTCCGGACAATATATTATTCTCTTTCATTGTAAGAGCTATTTCTTGTACGTTAATACCGGTTTCATTATATACCCCGTCTCGTGACTTACCGTATCTTAAGCCGATATTTGGAGTAATAACGAGATTGTTTTTAACAAGATAATTATAATTCAGTAATGCTTCCGCATTATAACTATGATTGCGATGCTTTACATTACTTCTAATTTTAGTATCACCGTATGAATAAGTTGTCTTATCTTTAATAAAGTTTTTAGCAGCAGATACTAAAGCTTGTGCTACAAAATTCTTCGGTAATTCTTTTTGTCCGTAAATAGAAACTACATGACTATTAATAAGTTCTTTGTCATTATTTTTACTATTTTTAAATTTAAATACTGAATGAACATTACTATAAGCTATACCTACAATATTATTGTCGATTTCAACGTCAAACCCGATAGTAGCCCCTTTATTAATACCTCTATAACCGGTCATATTGTCAACACGTCCATGATTATTAGTGCCGTACATACCACGCATCCACAAACCTCTTTTTATACGAGGTTCTTCTTCATCACCGGCTGCAACGGCAGTAAGAGCTTCAGAAGAATCTAACCTTGCACCAAGAATAGACTTACTTATATTTTTAACGACTTGAACTCCTTGATTAAGGGTAGGAGCAATTGCTGCAATACTCTTTTTTGCTTCTTCTATTACTTCCTGTTTAAGAGAAATAACCGTATCAACTTCTGTTGTTTTAAGATTATCCTCTCTAGAATCAGGTAATTGATCTACTACTTCTTCTTCAGATTCTGAATCTATGCCTGAGTCATTATCGTCATCTTCATCTTCGCTACCATCGCCTAATGCTAAACATTCCTTTTCTCTACCGTCACTTAATGCTAATGCATACTCATTACTTGATGTAGGTAGTGCAAGTAATCGCTTACCTCCTGCTTCTTGAATACCTGCTTTTGTTACCTCTTCGTCTTCTGATGATTGTTCCTCTCCTGATGGCAAAGAATGTATAGTTGTATCATTGTTTGAACTTAACATTTCCTGTAATGTTGATCCATCCAAAATAGCTTCAGGATCTTCCTGGGCTTTAGATTCAAGGACATTAATAACTGATTCGGAAATCCCTGAACTCAATTTCTTAAGTGCTTCATTTATTTCTTCAAAAGAAACATTATTTAATTTTGATGGATCTGCTATACATGCATTTATAGCATCGTGCATAGTTACTTCTTCTTCTTTCAGCGCTTTAATCTGCTGAGCAGTTTGATCAGCTCCTGAGCTTGTACTTGGCAATTGTTCCAGTTCTTGCCTTTTAACCATTACTGCCATTTGATATGTCCGTAAAGCAGCTATTTTATTTTCGATTGATGTTGTTGAATCATTTGTATTAATATAATCAACACCACTAGATACACTGTTTATGCTGTCAACTGAAGATGAACGTGATAGCTCTGAGCCACCTGTGTCTGAATATCTAGCAGCTTGAAATAAAGAATCTATGGCTTTTATATCTTGTTCTAACTGTGACTGTTTTTTCTGTAGCTCCATATGTTCTATAGCTAATTTCTCAAGTTTTAGATCATCTTCACGTTGGTTACGTAATACAGAGTATTGTTCTTCCGTAGCTCTCTTAGAAGCAATCACTTTTTGGAAGTCCTCATCTAAAGCATCATATTCTCTTAGAGGTGCAAGCTTTGCTTCAAGTACTAGATCTAAGTGTTCTAATGGTTTTTGTACATTATTATTTTTTCTATTATTTTCTTTATTATCCTCTAAAGCTTTTTTAACTAATTTTATATCCGTATTATATTTTTCCAATAATTTATCCACTAATACTGCTTGCTCTTTTGCTTTATTATCATTTGGATTATTTATTACATGCAGAATGGCTTGCTCTGCTACCACCTTAGTTTCTTGCTTTCTTCTTTCTAAATCTTTGAGTAGGTCCTGAAATAATATAGGACGTTTTATACTATCTGCTCTAGCAACTGTGTCTAATGTCTGATTAATATTATCTTGATCCCCCAAAGCTTTCAAAGCAGCCAATTCAAACGAAAATTCTTTCCCAACTTGTGTATAATATGTACCTTTACCCCAACTTGGATTAAATCCAACATCTGCATCTGTTTCTTTACCTAAACTCACAAAGCCTGAATCCATACTTTTAGGGTCTGCTACTTCTTGATTCGGCAACACTGTTGTATAAGTTTGCGGCTGAGTTTGGTTTGGCAATAAGTACCCTTCTTCCTCCTCCAGTTGTTTGCCTAAAACTCCCTGAACTCCACGAGTTAATGGCATGGTTGGCTTCGCTTTTGGCGGCTGCTTATAAGTAGAACCGGTAGAACTATAAACAACAGGAGTTAATAACTTTAGATTTTCCTCTATCTTATCTAATTGTTCAGAATAACCATTCATTTTATCTTGCATGGCTCGTAATGCCGTTCTACTTGTTTCTGTTTCTGCATCATTTACTACTTTTGCTGCCTTACTTACTAATTTTTCTATATTTTTTAGTTCTTTTTTTATTCTTGATACTTCATTTTTTGCTTCTATTTTTTCCGCTTCCTGCACTTTTGTCTTATAATCCAACATTTGTGTCAGTTGCTCTGAAACGGTCAATTTTATATTTCTTGTCTCTTCAGCCTTTTCGGCTTGTTTATTTTTTTCTTTTCTTGCCTTTTCTGCTGCGGCTCTAGCCTTTTTGTCTTCAGCAATTTTCGTTTCTTCCTCAGTCTTAGTTAAGTATATTTTCTGCCAAAAGGTTTTTTCTTGTCTAACTTTATCTGCTTTTGATTTATTTTCATTCTTTATTTTTTCGCGTTTATTTGATGTCTCTGCTTTTCTTTGGTGTTCTGCAACAATATGTCGTTGATTTTGTTCTAATTGAACTTGATTCATTTGAGTTATGAGTTTTTCCGCATCTGCACTATTTCTTTTTACTTCATTTGCTTCCGCTTTCTTTTTATCAACTGCAGCGTGTCTAGCAGCATTGACGTTCTGCTGTTGAGTAAGCACATCTAGTTGTTGTTGCTGATTTAAGAATGGTCCAGCTGTCGGTATCTCCGTAACCGGAGCTTTTTCTTGGGGTTTTGTTAAAACTACTTTATTTACTGAAATATCTATTTTTTGAGATAACTTATCTGCTTCATTTTTTTTACTTGCTAACTCTTTTTCACATTGCTTTATTTTTTCTATATTTTTTGCTATTTGTATTCTATTTTTTTCTCGCTCATTATCACTTTTTATCCCGTTGTTACCATCTCGTAGACTTGTATTTGTTTCAACTAATATTATTATTTCTTTTTCTATATTTTTTGCTTGTGATTCTACTTTTTGTATTTTTTTCTGGTCAGAGGCTATTGCTGCTTTTATCTTTCGTGCTAATTCTTTAGCTTTTTTATCTGATGTCTTTTCAATAGCTGTCGTTATCGTACTTAACTTGCTTTTTGCGTTTTCATTATGTTTAGATATGCGATTTACAATTCCTGCTGTAATTTCAAGTGTGGTCGGTTTTGGAGGCATTGCGGGTTTAATCGGTGTAGTAGCTTGCCCTATCTGTTGCGGCTCACTAAACGATAATCTTCGTGCTACTGCTGGGTTGAACTGTTTATTATCTGCTACTGCATGTTGATTATTTGGAGTAGCATGCGGGGTAGGCTCATACGGAATACTAGGTGCAGTATAAATATGTTCCGGTGATGTTGGTGGAGTTGAGAATATTGGTGTAGTATTTGGGGTGTGAGGTGCAGTGACAAAGCTATTTGAAGTTGGGCTAACAGTAGGTGAAGATGCTGTTATTATAATCTCTGGTTTTTGAGGCATTTGCTCTGTCGGTTCAGGAGTATAAGTATTTTGATTTTGTTCTGTTGTTTCATTACCTACTAATGTTTTCCTTCTAGTAGGAGGTCTTTTTCTCTTATTATCAGTAGCACCAAAAGATTTAGCACGCTCAAATTTATTATTTATAACAGGTTGTAATAAACCATTATCTCCTCTTTCAATAACATCTAAATTAATAGGTTCACTACTCGCCATACCCTCAAAAGGTACTGCGATTATTGCCCCTACTGAGATAGAGGCCAGCAGAGAATATTTTAAAAATCTTAATTTTTTTAGCGGGTTTTGTTCTATTAACTTACTCATTACAAATACCTCAATTTAAATTAATATTTTATAGACATAAACGTTGGACGTTATAATAAATAAGTTAATAAAAAGCAATATATGAGTTAATTTACCTTAACTTTTAATTATAAGAGAATTTTGTTCTCATTATTGAAAATATAACGGATATGATATATAGTGCATTTTTAACTTTTAATTAAAAATGCTACGATCATTATCATCTATTTTTTGCTTGATTTTGAGCTTTCATTTACAACAATTTTTATCATTTTCTGTGTTTGCTTAATATTAACCTTTACTAGAAACTCTAACATATTTTTACAGTTTACTTATTGGATGATTATTGCTTTTATTTTTGGCATATTTATCTCTAAATATCGTGTGACAAATTTACATAGGCAAACTCTTTACAAACCAATAATCACAAAAATTAGCGGCAATATAGAATCTATAAAACCGACTATTATAGGAGGACAAGTAGTATTAAATAACATCAAGATCGAAAAAATTAATAGACATCTTTCCAAACTCTACTTCTAGAGGTAATTTGTGCGTCGATCCGATACTCGCATCCTCTCACGTACACTTTTGTACGCTGCGGTGCTGCGTTTCGTGTCTCCTACAAATTCCTCTCTATAAGCGAATTTGGAAAGATGTCTATTAATTTTTTCGATCTTGATGTTATTTAATACTACTTGTCCTCCTATAATAGTCGGTTTTATAGATTCTATATTGCCGCTAATTTTTGTGATTATTGGTTTGTAAAGAGTTTGCCTATGTAAAATAGTTTACCTTCAAAAGATTTTGCTTGACAAAATTCTTGAAATAATTCCATTATTCTATTTACTAAAACTTCTTTATTATTTTCTATATAGTCCTTAGGTAGTCTATAAGTAAGCCTTTCAAATAAAGTAGTGGCAGGAGGAGAAAAAGGAGTAAAACCACAGAAGATAAGTGGATGCGCTTCGCCATTTAAAGAGGGGTAAGTGACTTCTCCAAAACTTGTGAAGCTATTACTCATACATTTAGCAATATCATTTAAAAAGTTGTTTTACCGGTACCGATTTTTCCGGTAATTGCATATATTTTTTGTTCAAGTTCCAAATGATTAATATAAAGCATATCATTATTTTCATTTGACTTTTTTAAATGATATTCATCGATAATTAAATTACCGCCATTACTTATATTACGCTTTAATTCAAAAGGAAATGGAGTTTTTAACTGATTCAAAATTTCCTGAGTTCTAGCCAATGTTTCTAAAAGAGTTGTATCATTATAATAATTATTTGGTTCTGATTTAGATATACCGAGTAAATTATAAAAAGAATCAAGCAGATACTTAATTTCTTGCATTTTTTCAGGAGGAACTTGTAAGGCATATATTTGCCCAATGTACCCAAGAGTATCAATTATTTGTTTAAGAAATTCTATACTGCTACTTATTAAAGAGCCATTTGTGGTTGAAGCAGTATGTGCTCCCGATTGATCTCTTATATAATCTATTAATTTATGAAGCATAAATTCATTCGCCCCTATTTTGGTAATTTCCTGAATATTAGGATATGCATAACTTTCGGGAGTAGATATTGTTTTTAAAGAACAGTTAGAACCTGGCAATCGAGTTACCATAGATTCAGTGTGCTTATTTTGCTCGGTATTATTAGCAAAAATAATTTCTTGTAAATAATTATTTATGGCACAAATATTGTTACTGTTAAAAATTGAAAAAGACAAACCCTTTAATAGCATGAAAGAAGGAAATTTATTTAACATATCCTCTACTGATATTTGGTTTATAAAATTATTAGTAGTTATGCAAGGCAGCATTAAACTTCTTGTAATAGAAGAAAAATCAGTAAATAGATCTTGAGAGATAAAAGACAAATTATTTGCAATTGTATTAATATTCTCAATTTTTAAAATCTTTTCACGATTTTCACCATCAAATGCTAAATTAGCTACTTGAAGAGCAATTTCCTGTTTTATAGTACTAATTAATTTTCCTTGAATTTTATTATTTCCTAAAGTAATTAATTGACTAAAAAAGTTAGTTAGTATTACTTTGCCGATTTGTTGCATAGGATTATTGTCTTTAAATGCTAAAAATATTGCTAACTCTCCTATCTCCTTTGCTGGTAAAAATTTTTGAGTAAGTATTAAATTCCCCACCTCTGTTGCTTGGCTAGCTAAGGCATATAAAATGAATTTATTGGTAATTAATGATGAATAATTATGTAATATATAAGCTATAGCTTTCATTATAAGCAGTAATCAAACCAGCTATTACTGTATTATTGTCAAAGAATTCAGTAGTTAAACCGATAGATTTAGTAAGTTTTTCAGTATCATATTTATTAGCAAAAATATCTTTATCGTGTTTGGTCATCACTACTGCACTTCCGATAGAAAACAAATCTAATAAA
The DNA here is from genome assembly GCF_055791265.1 of Rickettsia sp. 109562A South Dakota. NCBI lineage: Bacteria > Pseudomonadati > Pseudomonadota > Alphaproteobacteria > Rickettsiales > Rickettsiaceae > Rickettsia > Rickettsia sp. 109562A South Dakota. The sequence continues at coordinate 403,492 of NZ_CM147703.1, read as the reverse complement.
AGCTTATATTTATTGTCTATTTGGGTACCATGAATTTGTCTTATAGCTTTATAAACGATATACCCCCAAAAGCTTCCGGTGCTAATATAATATTTTTTCACTCCATGAAAAGCTAATAGCTTGTCACCTATCATTGGCAATAGCTGTAGGGATTGAACCTACAGTATTATATATCCTTGCTAGATTAATTAGATCAGAAAAAGCAGGTTTTAAAAAATTTAGAGTTTTTGTTATATTAGAATATAACTGATTATTAATATTAGCGGTCATAATAATTTATCTTAATTTTTATGCAATTACCATATAATATGATAATTAATTGTCAATAAAAATTAAAATAGTCATGTGTTCAAAGAAATTGTATTATCTTACTCAAAATATATTCATTATAAAAGATGCAAATTATACAAAAAACATTAAAAATTTCTTCAAAAGGATATAAAAAAATCTTGAGCCTCTTAAATGAAAAAGGACAATCAAAACTTATAGGCGGATGCGTGCGAGATGCTCTACTTAAAAAGGATAGCTACGATATTGATATAGCTACTACTTTGATACCAAGTGAAGTAATGAATATTTTGTCTAGAGCTAAAATAAAAACTATCCCGACCGGTTTAAAATTCGGTACAATTACGGCTATTTTAGATAAGGAAAAATTTGAAATTACAACTCTCAGAAAAGATATTGAATGCAACGGCAGACATGCCAAAGTAGTATTCACAAATGATTTTGCCGAAGATGCCGCAAGACGAGATTTTACTATTAATGCTTTAAGTTATTGTCCCTTTAAGAACGAGATATATGATTATTTTGACGGGGTTAAGGATTTACAGCAGGAAAAGGTTGTATTTCTAGGGGAAGCTCTAGATAGAATTAAAGAAGATTATTTACGAATTCTACGCTTCTTCCGTTTTTCTAGCTATTATGCTAATCAGCTTGATAATGAAGGTTTAAAAGCATGTAAAGCTTTAAAAGACGGCTTAAAAACTTTATCACGAGAGCGAATAAAAAGCGAAATGGATAAAATTATTGTTTCAAAAAGAGCAGCACAAATTTTAGAAGCTATGTTTGAAATAGGAATATTAGAACTAATATTTTCTATACAAAATTATAAAATAAAATTTTTTGAGCAGGCAAATGATTTTAAATTAGAATTAGCTACTCGATATGCACTCTTATTATATAATCAAAAAGATTTAAACTTAAAGGTTTTTCTAGATTGGAAATTCTCAAAACATGAGGCAATGCAAATATTATCAATAACGCACTTTCTGAATGACGCTGAATTTAATATGAAGAAAATTTGGTTAGAAAAAAAGAATTATAAAGAATATTTATTAGCTGCTAGCATAATAGGTAAACTAGATTATTTACAAGTAAAAGAATTTATACGTAAATATGATGCGGTGTTACGTCCTAAATTCCAAGTAAACGGTAATGATTTGTTAAATATGAATATAGAAAAAAAAGAGATAGGTGCAAAATTAGAATATCTAAAAAATTTTTGGATAGAGCAGGATTTTAAACCTAGTAAATTAGAATTGTTACGTGTTATATCATTCCCGCTTCCGCGGGAATCCAGTAGTCAAAAGGAGTAAATATGAAAAATAGAAATTGCTTTACTTTTTTTCTGGATTCCCGCTTTCGCGGGAATGACATAAAGGAACGAGGGAATGACATCGGCAACCTGCAACAACGCCGATCAAGTCGCGGGATGACATACATAATATTAATATTCTTTACATTCTTCAGCTTTGCTAGTTATGCTAAGCCTAAGATAGTTGTAAGCATTACACCAATCGCTAGTATCGTTTCAATGCTTGTTAAGGATAAAGCAGATATAGAAAGTTTAGCTATTAGTAACGATTGTCCTCATCATTATAATTTAAAACCTAGTGATTTAGCAAAAGTTAAAAATGCGGATATAGCTATTTATATTAATGAACAATTTGACGGTTTTGCTAAAAAATTAATTGATAATCATAGCCAAAATATTATAAAAATCAGTGATATTAAATCTTTAACCACTATAAAAGATAATTGGCATATTTGGCTTGATCTTAATAATGCTGCGATTTTATTACAAGAATTTGCACAAATATTTAGCGAGAAGTTTCCTGAGCTACAAGAAGATATTAATAATAACCTTTCAGCAGCACTTAAAGAATTAAACAAGCTACAAGAAATTAAAAATAATGAGCTTGCTACTTTAAAAGACGTAATTTTATTAAGCGATAGTGCAGAGTATTTTTTTCTTAATACTAATATTAAAACTGCAAAATTATATAGCGAAAGTCAAAAAAGCCTCCAATATATAAGTAATTTAGAAGCTTTAATTAAAGGGTCTAATAACAAATGTGTTTTAAGTAATGAACAAACTTCACAACTATATGACAAATTAAATACTAAAATAATAATATTAAATAGCGAAAACTGGAATGTGAAAAATATTAATTCAAACACTTTTCAAAATCAATATTTACAAATAATTGATCAAGTTAAAAAATGTTTATAAACTTAAATAACGAAGAAGAGACAAAGAATCTTGCAAAACTCTTTGCACAAAACTTAAAACCAAATGATATAGTTTTACTTAACGGTGATCTTGGTTCCGGTAAAACGTTTTTTTGTCGTGAAATTATTAAATATTTTTGCGGTGAAAATACAAGCATTATAAGCCCAACTTTTAATTTACTCCAAACATACAAAGCCTCTAACTTCACTATTTATCACTACGACCTTTATCGTCTAAAATCACCTGAAGAAATCTATGAGCTTGGATTTGAAGAGGCGTTAAACGGTAATTTAATTTTAATAGAATGGTCTGAAATAATTAAGCACCTACTTCCCACTACTTTAATTGAGGTAAACCTAGAGGTATTAGACGAAAACAAACGTTTGTGTAGTATTATAACAAATTATAAAGAAAATTCACAAGAATCTTCCCTTATTGATTTTTTACAAAATTCTCCGCTATTCGGTACAAAGCTTGATATTCAAAGAGATAAAAGCCTTTCTAAAAAAATTGAATTATAGTCATATCTATTCCTTTAATATCTTATCTAAAAAATCCTTACTCTCTTTCTCTGATAAAAAACCGCTTTTACTTGCATTTTTTGCTTGCCTTGCCCAATACATATCTTCAAGCTGATTAAATTTCTCATATTCTTCATGCGATATAAGAACCACTGTGGGTTTACCGTATTTATTTATAATTACCGGCGATTTTACTGCTTGATTCATTTATTTAGTTTATATAATTATTAATATTTAGCTAATCAATTAGTACATGGTAAAAATGCTTTTTCAATAGGAAATAATTTTAGTTTTGGTAACATCGGCATAATTAAGTCTATTCCGGCTTTTTCGTTACTATTACCGTGTACTAATATAAAAAACCATCTTGAACTTTTTCGCCTTTAGCAAGCCAAGCATTACTACCGAACGGAATAAATCCAAGATCTTTTAGTTTTTCTATTAATGTTTGATCAGAAACTAATCCCGGAAAACGAAAGAAAGGCGATAGAGCAATATTATAACTTACCAATATTTTTCCTGCTTCTAATACTTCATTTTCAAAATCCTCTTTATTGGAAAGAAGGAAATTATCTTCAAGTGGTTTATCTTTAAAGTAAGGATGGCTAAATGAATGATTAACCCATGTTATTTGTAGATAACCGTTTTCTTGTTGCTTTATTAGCCACAAAAACTCTTCCGTGTGTCTGTTAATCCATAAGCCTGAAACACATATAGCAATCGGAATAGGCTTATTTAGTTTGATCGATAATTCTACAAGCGTGTTAAAAAACTCTTCTTCAAAATTTTTAGAAGAAGGACACATATCAATTGTAAGAAATTGTCCTTTTACTTTATGCATGCTACTCGTAGCACCGTAATTTTGTTGTATATAAGGTGCAGAGCTATATTTATTTAAAGCTTTAATATACGGAGTTTTAATTTTTTTAGAAGATTTTGTTTTTCTATTTTATTCGTAGGTTAAAATTACCCGTTCTTGTAGGACTAGCTCAGTTTTAAAAGAATTCGGATCTACTAAAACGAAATATGATTTTCATTACTTAAATAAGAACGAATAGCAATTTTCATTTTTTTATTTTCAGCAATTACAGGCAAAAATACCGGTTTATAATCAGTTATAATTGCTGCTTTTTCACTTACATAGCGTAAATTAAAAAACAATATTATAAAAATAAAACTTAAAATTCTTTTCATTTATTCGTATCCATAACGCTCGTATAAAATTCCTTGATTTTCTCTTTTACCACCACAGAATCGTTCATTAAATTAACGGCACCTCTAAACTCTGCTGAATTAGGCAGCCCGCTACTATACCAACCAATATGTTTACGAGCAATAGGTACGCCCACGGATTCGCCGTAATAATCAAGTATTGCCTCATAATGCTCTGTTACGATATCTAGCTGCTCTGCTATAGAGGGAGCAGGTTTTTCTTCACCTGTTTTAAGGTAATGATCAATCTGTGAAATAAGCCAAGGTTTGCCGTATGCCCCTCTACCGACCATAATACCGTCCGCACCGGATTTTTGCAGGGCTTCTTTTGCTTTGGTAAAATTAGTAATATCACCGTTAGCAATAACCGGAATCTTTACAACTTCTTTAACTGATCGTATAAAATCCCAATCGGCATTACCGGAGTAAAATTGACATCTCGTTCTGCCGTGAACGGTAACCATCTGAATACCTGAGCTTTCGGCAATTTTAGCTAAAGTCGGAGCATTTTTCGTTTGATCATCCCAGCCCATACGCATTTTAACCGTTACCGGAATTTTTACCGCTTTAACGGTTGCTTCAAAAATCTTAGCTGCAAGCTGCTCATCCCTCATTAGAGCCGAACCTGAATAACCTCCTACTACCTTTTTCGCTGGACAGCCAAAATTAAGATCGATAATTTTTGCACCCATATCCTCATTCATTTTAGCAGCTTCTGCTATTACATTCGGTTCACAGCCTGCTAGCTGCACGCAAGCACTTGTTGCGTCATCACGCATAATGGCACTTTTTTGTAGCGATTGTCTAGATTCCACAATCATTGCTCTACTTGCAACCATTTCAGAAACTACCAGCCCTGCACCGAATCTTTTTACTAATCTTCTAAATTCCAAATCCGTAACACCTGACATTGGAGCTAGTATAATATTTGAAGAAAGTACAATATCACCGATTTTGATCATAAAAACCGTTATAAAATAAATTCGTATAATATCATAATTAGGTATTTTTGTCTAATATTACTAATTAAGAATAGACAAAAGCCGATTAATCTATTATAAGCTTAAGTTATATTTCTTTCTGAGTAAAATGTCATTCCCGCTTCCGCGGGAATGACATCCAATTATTATGGCCACGTAGCTCAGTCGGTAGAGCAAAGGACTGAAAATCCTTGTGTCGTTGGTTCGATTCCAACCGTGGCCACCACCATTTTTGCTGAAGTTTTATATGGCAAGTAGTAATTTTTATAAAAATCTAGGACCACGAAAACTAACGGCAATTATAGATTTTTTACACGATATTATAGAGCCTCCTAAGATTCATAAAGATATAGCTATTCATGATATTAAAATTCTGCAAGAAGCATCCCCAAATGATATTAGCTTTTTAAGTAACACAAAATATTCCGAATTTTTAAAAACTACTAAAGCTGCTGCCTGTATCGTGCCAAAAAATTTTGCGGGAGAAGTAAATCCAAATACTCTTTTAATACATGCTGAGAACTCGTATTTTGCTTACGGCAAATTGATTGATTTTTTTTATGCTCCTATTAAATCATATCCTGCTAAAATAATGAAATCAGCTATTGTTGCAGATTCGGCAATTATAGGCAAAAACTGTTACATAGGTCACAATGTAGTTATTGAAGACGATGTTATTATAGGTGATAATAGTATTATAGAAGCCGGAAGTTTTATAGGTAGAGGCGTAAACTTAGGCAGAAACGCTAGAATAGAGCAACATGTTTCAATAAATTATGCAATTATAGGCGACGACGTTGTAATACTCGCAGGTGCAAAAATAGGACAAGATGGGTTTGGATTTTCTACTGAAAAAGGCGTACATCATAAAATATTTCATGCAAGGATAGTTAAAATCGGCAATAATGTCGAAATCGGTGCGAACACTACTATTGATAGAGGGTCACTTCAAGATACAATTATAGAAGATTTATGCCGTATAGATAATTTAGTACAAATAGGGCATGGCATAAAAATAGGTACAGGCTCTATTATCGTAGCACAAGCAGGTATAGCAGGTAGTAGCACGATTGGGAAATATTGTGCTCTTGGAGGACAAGTAGGAATCGCCGGGCATCTAAATATAGGCGACGGGGTACAGGTAGCGGCACAAGGCGGCGTAGCACAAAATATAGAGGCAGGTAAAATTGTCGGCGGCAGCCCTGCAGTTCCTATCATGGACTGGCATAGACAATCTATTATTATGAAACAATTACTAAAAAAGAGACCTAAATAAATGATGATTGATATTACGGAAATTATGGATTTGATACCTCATCGCTATCCATTTTTATTAGTAGATAGAGTACTTGAAATTGATCTTAACAAATCAATACTAGGTATTAAAAACGTTACCGTTAACGAACCGCAATTTACAGGGCATTTTCCGGTAAGACCTGTTATGCCTGGCGTTCTAATGGTTGAGGCTATGGCACAGCTTGCGGCTATATTAGTTGCTAAATCTTTAGGTTCTACTAAGAATAAAGAAGTATTTTTAATGGCAATAGAGAACTCAAAATTTCGTAGAATTGTTCAGCCCGGGGATACTATGCATATCCACGCTGTTATTGATCAGCAAAGAGCTAACGTATGGAAATTTTCAAGTACAGTTAAAATTGAAGGTGAAATAGCCGCAGAAAGTAAATTTACCGCAATGATTAAAGATAAAGCATAGGAACATAGTGTCAAATTCTAATATACATCCTACAGCTGTAATTGCCGAAGGTGCAAAGCTCGGTAAAAACGTAAAAATCGGTCCGTACTGTATTATAGGTGCTGAAGTAGTACTTCATGATAATGTAGAGCTAAAATCTCATGTGGTAATTGAAGGGATTACCGAAATCGGTGAAAACACGGTTATTTATCCTTTTGCATCAATTGGTCAACCGCCGCAAATCTTAAAATATTCTCATGAGAGATCAAGCACGATAATCGGCTCTAATAATACTATTAGAGAATATGTTACGGTGCAAGCAGGAAGCCAAGGCGGCGGAATGATAACAAGAATAGGAAATAATAATTTATTTATGGTCGGCGTTCATATCGGCCATGACTGTAAAATCGGCAATAATGTAGTATTTGCTAATTACGTAAGCCTAGCAGGTCATATTGAGGTAGGTGATTACGCAATAATCGGCGGGCTGTCTGCCGTACATCAATATGCTAGAATCGGTGAATATTCGATGATCGGCGGGCTATCACCGGTCGGAGCAGATGTAATACCGTTCGGACTTGTAAGTAGTAAACGTGCGGTGCTTGAGGGTTTAAACCTAATCGGTATGAATAGAAAAGGATTTGATAAAGCAGAGTCTTTAAGTGCTTTAAAGGCTATCGAAGAAATCTTTTCAAGCGAAGGTAATTTTGCTGAGCGTATTAAACAAGTTGCAGAGAAGTATAAAAATAATTCTATAGTAATGCAAATTATTGATTTTCTTAATCAAGATAGTAGTAGAGCATTTTGCCATTTTGAGAAGTGATTTATATGTTCTGTCATACCGCGACTTGATCGCGGAATCCAGTAAAAACTAGACAAATACTAATATTATAAGTTGTTTTTCTAGATACCGTGGTCAAGCCACGGCATGACTGCCTATCAAACTAATCTTCTCATTTTTTCTTGTAAAGAATTTTGGCATAAACGAGTTTTTAAACTCTCAAAATCAACTATTTCTGCTTTTTGATTTTGACAGCTACATGCAAAAATATATTTCTGCTCTCCTTTAACTTTTTGTATACATTGTCCACAAATTCCTTTCATCATACATTGCATCGATGAATTAACGCTAACTATTAGCTCCGTATTTTCACCGAATATTTCATTTTTTAGACTTTGCAATTCCTCTATTATTTCAGGAGAAGCATTAATTATTACTCTATCCACAGAAGTTAATTTACGGGTTTTTATATCAGGATAGGTAAAAAATATAACTTCATTATTATTTTCTTTTAAAACTTTCAATAAGCCTACATTACCGACTTCGGAATCAACAATAACTATTTTTTTATTTTGAGGTATTTCTAGCGGCATGCCTGTCGGTCCCATTAAAATCACTTTCTCATTTTCGGATAATGTTTTACATAAGCTAGTAGACTTACCTACTTCAAAAACTATAAAACTAATTAAACCTTTTTCTATATCAATATCTGTAGGGCTTAAGGCTACCGGTTCTATTAATTTAGCAGCATCTTCAGAATAATTTTGTAAGCGAAAGAACTGACCGAACTTAAAATTTTTAGCAGCAAGAGGTGAGTGAATCACCAACTCAAAAGTTTTATCATCTAAAATATTTATTTTATGGATTCTGCTGATCAATAAATAATCAAGCTGCGTTATAAAGTCTTTGTGACTATCTTTAAAACTAGGGTTATTATTTATAAGTCTTTTGTTAATATTTTCATATCCTTCCTTGCTACTTGCAAGTGCCTTAACCACACTACCTGAATATTCAGGGTTACAATCACCGAAATAACTATATTTATTCTCATCGAGTTCAAGGTTATTTTCTATACCGATTGCCATAATCACGGTTTTGGCTTTAAGTACTTCAGTGTCATCCCGCGACTTGATCGCGGGATCCATAATATTGTCCTGATACTTTCCCTGGATCCCGATCCAAGCTCGCGGGATGACACTGAACGTCACAGACTCTACATGACCGTATTTATCGGTGTTAATCCTTAAAGGCTGCATATTTTCTCTAAAATCAACACCAAGTGCCATAGCATATATTAGCTCTTCGTGATTTAACTTATATGCAGGTGATTCTTGCAATTTTCCACGATAATAGATGGTGCTACCGCCAAGCTTATTAAAAACCTTTCTTAATTCTTCATTATTCTTAGCTTCTTTAAATAATCTTGCATGAGCAATAAATTCTTCAGCTATTTCTTTATCTTCCTCCGTTAAATCTTTTTCTATATAATCTTTGCCGTATTTTTGAGCAGCAAGCTCATAATCTTTAAAAAATCTCTCTACTTGCATTTTATAGTAATATAGACTTTCCGTTGCCGCATCAATTGAAGTAAGACCACCGCCTATGATTGCAATCGGTATCCTAATTAGCATATTAGCATTAGAATTTTCTAAAAATGCTCCTCCGCTTTGCAGAGTCATTAAAAAATCAGAAGCCGTTTTTACGCCTTTAGCTTCAAAATTTTCTATATCTAAAACTTTCGGCTGACCTGCTCCAATGCAAAAAGCTATATGATCAAAGCCTAAACTAAAAGCTTGTTCTTTCGTTATATTGCTACCTAAAGTCACTCCGTCATAATATTTAAAGTTATCATTTCTCTCTAATATTAGCCGCAATATATCAAGGTTATTTTTATCCCAGCGAACAGTTATACCGTATTCTGCTACCCCTCCAAATCCCCTTGTCATTCTTTCCGATAACAAACTTTTATATTCATGCCAAAATTTGATAGGTTTATTAATATCAAAAGGCAGGAGAGAAATTTTTAAGCCGTCAATAGCCGTGACATTGTGACCTGACCGTAATAAATAATAGCTAAGGCTAAAACCTGCAGGACCAAGACCGGTAACTAAAATATTATAATTAGTAGATTCTTGCGGAAGCGGTGCATAAATATTAAGCGGATTCCAGCGGGTAAGGAGTAGATATATCTCTAGACCATAAGGTAATTTAAGCGTTTCTTCCAAAATATTTGATTCTATTAAAGGAATATTTACCGGATCTTGCTTTTGATAAATACAAGCTCTCACACAATCATTACAAATCCTATGACCCGTTGCTGCAACCATCGGATTATCAATAACAATAATAGCAAGAGCACTTAGGTTAAAACCTTGTGCCTTAACATAATTCATTTCGGAAATTTTTTGCTTTAAAGGACAACCGGTTGTCATCCCGCGATCGAGTCGCGGGATGACACTTATCCCCTTAGAACATGAATCCTTATCCTGCTTATGACAATAAATGCAATAATGAGAATCATTTAAAGCTTCCTCTAAATTTGAAAAGATATCGATATAATTAAAATCTATTCGTTGATTCCTTTGATATTTTAATATTTTTTTATCGTCTATTAGATTTTCTTTATCTAGTTTTTGTGGGAGATTGAATAATATACTATCGTTTCTTATGTTATCCCCGTGAAAACGGGGATCCAGACTTAATTTTTCTAGATTCCCGCTTACGCGGGAATGACAGCGATCGTAAAGAGAATGACATTGACCATAAACCCTATAAGCTGCATATTGTGCTGCTATGTCTAACTCTTCTACGAAACTCTCTTCCTCCTGTTGCCATATAATTATTTGTTTTGCAAATTCTCTAGAAGTAAAATTCGTACCTATAAAATCAGTTAGCTTTAAATATACCTCTTCAAAATCAATATTTTTTATTTTTTCCGGTGGATATTTTTTTACGGCAATACGCTGAACAAATTTTCTTTTACATTCATAAATAATATCAAAATCTTTATGTTTCAGCCTTGATATTATTACTTCTTTTGAAATACAAAATAACTCTGCTAAAAAATCATCTAAATAAGGGGAAATTTTTAACAAAAACTCAGAATAATCTTGTGGAATAATAGAGAAAGGAGTTGATCTAAATAATATTAAATCTTTATGCAGAGATCTATCGGCTTTAAAGAGATAATCTAAAAATATTTGATCTAATTTTTTAAGTCCGGTTAAATCTAATTCATTAAAATCTAGATTAAAACCAAGTTTCATAAATAATAAATAACTCTTTTAGAAAATTGTCTGTAAATAAAATAACTTATACAAACAGTGATAAATGCGACTATAACAGACTTAACTATTAACATCATATCCGGTAATGTTCCGTCAATCACCAATGCTTGTACAGGTCTTATAACTAAAAAGAACGGATTAAACTCAAAATATATCCTTTTAGATTCTGGAATTAGCGAATAGGGATAAACTATCGGTATACTCCAATAAATAACTCCAAGAATAACATTTAATATTTGCGGAATATCTCGAATATACGGCGTTAAAAATGCTACTGCGATAGAGCCGCTAATCACGCATATTATTAAGGGCAAAATTAATATCGGCATAAATATTATTTGCCAAGAAAATTTTTCCGGAAATAATAAAATAAAAGCAAAATACATTGCCGAAAATGAACAAATTAAAGTATATAATTGCCCTAAACTATCCGCAACAGGAAAAAAAGTCTTAGAAATTCTAACCTTTTTTATTATTTGATCACGTGTAACTAAAGAACTTGAACAAATCGTTAGGCTGCTTACTATAAAACTCCATAAAGGAATACCGCCGACTAAGTTCATTACCATAAATTCTCTTGGTTGTCTTAATAAAAAACCGAAAAAATATGAAATTACCATTATGTGAATAAAAGGCTGAATTAAACTCCATAAAGAACCTAAAAAAGAATCCTTATTTTGTCTAATTATAGAAGCTTTAACCAATAATGCTATTGCCCGCCAGTATTTTTTAGAAAAAAAATACTTTATCATTTATGAGTTTCTCCATTAGACTTCTTGCATAACGTAGCTAATAAGGAGGAATTTGCAGGAGACACAGAACACAGAACCGCAGCGTATTAGACATACGTGAGGATTCGAGTACCGGATCGACGCACAAATTACCCTTAGAAGCAAGTTATACAAGAAGTCTATTATAAATTTTAAACATTTCTGATGGGGTTCCATTACCTATAATATTACCGTCTTTTAATAAAATACATCTATCGCAATTATCTTTTATAATTTCTTCTTGATGACTTACTATTATTGAAATAGGAGTATTTTTAAATTTATTCTTCATTAAACTAAGAGATTTTTCTATAAAATAGCTATCGCCTGCCGCAAAAACCTCATCAAGTAACAAAATTTGCGGATTTTGAAATATTGACACGGAAAAAGCAAGGCGTGATAACATACCTGAGCTATAAATTTTTATCGGCAAATCAATTTTACTGCCGAGTTCTGAAAAATCTATAATCTCTTTTTCGATTTTTTTGCTATATTTATCCAGCATATTATTATATAGCATTAACATTTTTATATTTTCACGACCGGTTTGTTCTGGCTCAAAACCGACTCCCATATCTATAATTGCTGCAATATCTCCATAAACTTTTATTGTACCTGATTTTAACGGATATATTCCGGCGATTAGCTTTAGAAGTGAACTTTTTCCCGAACCGTTACTTCCTATAAAAGCTATTTTTTCTCCTTCATAACAAGAAAAATTAATATTATTTAATATGGGTATATTTGGAGAAAGAGAAACTCCTTTTTTCAAAAAAAAATGTTTTAAACCTTGAGCTCTTTTGTGAGTATCTATGCCTTCTACATAACCATTGGTTATCTCTATAAATACTTTTGAATGGCTAAGTGACATAAAATAAATATTAAATAGATTTATTAATCCAATCTAAAAGAGAGCTTTTTTGCTGCAAACCTATTTTAGTATCTTTCTGTTCACCGTTTTTAAATAACATTATTGTCGGAATACTACGAATACTGTATTCTGAAGGAGTGTTAGGATTTTCATCAATATTCATTTTAAGTACTTTTACTTTGCCTTGTAATTCTTTACTGATTTCATCTATTATCGGTGTTAACATTTTGCATGGTCCACACCATTCTGCCCAAAAATCGACTAGTACCGGTAAATCCGATTCTAATACTTCCTTTTCAAAAGAGCTATCCGTTACGTTATTTGCCATATTTGTCCTTTATATTTTTGTGGTATTGTCCATATGGCTTCTATGTCATTCCCGCAAAGGCGGGAATCCAGAAAAAATTTGAAAATATAGGACTATTGAAGTTTTTAAATTTATATAAAACTTTCTGTTTTCTTATTGTTAACTGGGTTCCCGCTTTCGCGGGAATGACATAGCGTTGTTTTCTGATCCATGTGGACAACATCTATATTTATAAATAAAATTATAAAGTACAGGCTTCTACTTGTAAATAATGAAAATCTTTTTATTTATTATATTTATTTTTTCTATTATAATACATCCGCATTATTAAAGCCGCCGTTTCCTCTATTGATCTAGTAGATACGTCAATTACCGGCCAATTTCTTTGCTCACAAATTTTTCTGACTTCCAAACACTCTTTTTGTACTATATTAAAATCCGTATAGCTTTTATTTTCATTAATTTGCAATAAATTTAACCTAGCTTCTCTTATCTCAATTAACCTATTTGGATTAATGACGAGCCCTACCACCAACTGATCTATATCTTTTTCTATAAAATCAGGAAAAGGACAATTATAAACATAAGGAATATTGGCAGCTTTTAGACCGTTATACGCTAAAAATACGGAAGTCGGAGTTTTGGAAGTCCTAGAAGGGCCTATTAATATTATATCGGCTTCCGGTAACTCATTAAGCATTTGTCCGTCATCATGTCTTATGGCATAATCTATAGCATTAAGCGTATCAAAATAAGTTTTATCGAATTTATAATTATAATTCTGTTCTTTTTCTATTTCAATACCTGAAAAAACAGACATTTCTTTAATAATTTTACCTATTACGGAAATACACGGGATTTTTAATTCATAACAAAATTTTGTCAATGTCTTTCTTAATTCTTGATAGGCAATCGTGTATAATACTATCCCATGTTTAGATTCTATTTTACTTAATACTTCATTTAGCAATTCCAAATTTCTAATCATTGGCCAATGATATAATTTTGGTTTTACGGAAGTAAATTGTGCAAGAGCAGAATTTGCTGCATATTTTGCAGTTTGCACGGAAGAGTCTGAAACCAAGTGAATAATTAGCTTTGTCATACTTTACACATGTAATTGTGGATAAATTTTTTAATAACTTGTTATTTTTCCTATTAAAATCTATTAAAAATTTCCTCAAATCCTTATTAAATCAAGTAAATCTAGTGTATTTTCTTTTAAATAAATAGTTTGTGGATAAAATTGTGAATAAATATCATTTTTCTTTGAAAAAATAGTCTTTTCTAAGCTATAAATGAATTTTACACTTAATTATCCACTTGTATAAATTCATTACAAACTTATGTGAATTATAATTAAAAATACTAATATTTTTGAGAAAATCTTAATGAAAATTTTGTTGATAACTCTGTTCAAAACATTTAATCTACATAATTCTGTTTACATAAACAAGAAATAATAAATATATTTATTAATTTAATATTTTTAGTAATAGTATGAAGCAACCTTTAAATCCATTAAAAGGAAATAGTGATAAAATACCTGTTTGGTTTATGCGTCAAGCAGGTAGATATTTACCGGAATATAAAAAAATAAGAGAAACAACAAAAAATTTTCTAGATTTTTGTTATGATGTTAACAAAGCAACGGAAGTAACATTACAACCGATAAGACGTTATCATTTTGATGCAGCTATTATCTTTTCCGATATATTAGTTTTACCTCATGCTCTCGGATGGGAAGTGGATTTTAAAGAAAACATAGGACCTATATTAAGACAATTTAGATCGCAAGAAGATTTTAAATATCTGCAAAGCGATCCGAATAATAAATTAGAAAAGGTTTATGAAATAATAAAAAAAGTCAAAAAAGAATTACCATCTACTACTTCTTTAATAGGATTTGCAGGAAGTCCTTGGACAGTGATGAGTTACATGCTAGAAGGGAAAGGAAAACAGGATTTTAAAACGAGCAAAAAATTTATCTATGAAAATAAAGCATTAGCTAAAGAATTATTGAATTTTATAATAGATAAAACAACTTATCATCTTATAAATCAAGTAGAATCAGGAGCAAATATTTTAAAGCTTTTTGATTCATGGTCAGGAGTACTTGCAGAAGAAGAATTTACAGAATTTGTAATAGAGCCGACAAAAAAGATTATACTAAAAGTAAAAGAAGTTTTTCCAAAAACTCCTATTATTGCTTTTCCTAAAGGAGCGGGATTGTTGTACGAAAAATTTATAAAAGAAGTACCGATAGATATTTTAGCCGTAGATCAAATGATCCCTCTTGAAAAAATGAAAGAGTGGAGTGATAAAGTAATAGTACAAGGTAATTTAGATCCGGTTGTATTACTTACTAATAAAGAGATTATTAAAGAAAAAGCGTACGAAATTCTTCAGGTAATGGAAGGAAAGAATTTTATCTTTAATTTAGGACATGGTATTTTGCCTGAAACACCTCCGGAAAATGTAGAATTTTTAACAGAATACGTTAGAAGTTTTAAAGAATGAAATAATATGAAGAAAAGAATAGCAATAGTACTTTTTAACTTAGGAGGTCCAAATAGCCTTGAATCCGTAAAACCTTTTTTATTTAATTTATTCTATGACAAAGCTATAATTAATCTACCAAATCCCTTGCGTTATATTATCGCCAAAATAATTTCTATTACTAGAGAGAAAAAATCTCAAAAAATTTATTCTTTAATCGGCGGTAAATCTTCCCTACTTCAGGAAACGCAAGAGCAGCGGTTAGTACTAACCGAAAAGCTAAAGCAACTTATAAAAGAAGATTTTGCTGTTTTTATAAATATGAGATATTCAGCACCATTTGCTAAAGAAACAATAAATCAAATAAAAAAATATAATCCAAGCGAAATAATATTATTGCCTCTATACCCTCAATTTTCAAGTACTACGACGGGATCGTCGGTTAAAAATTTTTTACAAAATCTTGATATTGATATTCCAATTAAAACAGTTTGCTGTTATCCTCTAGAAGAAGATTTTATAAAGGCTCATGTTTCCTTAATAAAAGAAAAACTATACGATAAAAATTTTCGTATATTATTTTCTGCTCACGGGCTACCCGAAAAAATAATAAAAGCAGGCGATCCTTATAGTTTTCAGATAAAAGAAACAGTAAAAGCAATAGTCAAAGAATTAAATATAAAAGATCTAGATTATAAGATAACTTATCAAAGCAGAGTAGGGCCTATAGAATGGTTAAAACCGAATACAGAAGACGAAATAGAGCTAGCGGGAAAGTTAAAAAAAGACATAATTATTGTACCTATATCCTTTGTATCCGAGCATGTTGAGACGCTTGTAGAGCTTGATATTGAATATAAATTAATCGCAGATAAATATGAAATTCAATATACTCGAATCCCGACGCTTGGGACAAATAAAATTTTTTTTAATAGTTTGACAAATATATTGCTACAATTTATTAATAAGGTTGATACTAATTTAGTTACGAGTAGCTCTAGTACAAGAATATGTCCAAACGAATTTACTAAATGCTTGTGTAAATTAAAGAATTAATAAGGGAAAAAATGGCAAGTTACTATCTATGGTTTAAGTCAATCCATCTGGTATCTGCTATATGTTGGATGGCAGGACTTCTTTATTTACCTAGAATATATGTTTACCATACCAAAGCTAAAATAGGTAGTGAGCTAGATAGTACTTTACAAGTAATGGAGCTAAAATTACTCAGATTCATTATGAATCCGGCAATGATTAGCACATTTATATTTGGTTTAATAAATGCTCATATTTACGGATTTGTTGCTCTTGACACTTGGTTTCACGTTAAAATGCTTGCAGTGTTAATTTTAGTGATTTTTCACGGTTTACTTGCAAGATGGAGAAAAGATTTTGCAAACGGTAAGAATGTCCATTCAGAAAAATTTTATCGTATAGTCAACGAGATTCCTGCTATTTGTATGGTTATTGCAGTACTAATGGTTATAGTGAAACCATTTGACTAGTATAATGTAACTTTTCGATGTTATACTGTGGCTTGACCGGTATTGTTGCGTGGAACGATTTTTTTGTTGTCATCCCGCGACTTGATCGCGGGATCCAGTTAAAAATAATAAAATTATTAGTATTGTAAGTTATATTTTTGGATACCGTGGTCAAGCCACGGTATGACACCTGAGCGTGTTTTTCAATTTGTGCAATCAAACTAAGTATTTAACACCATTTTACTTCGGGTGGTAGTGACATTAATATTGCTTCAACATTCCCATCGGTCATTAAACCGAATTTAGTACCGCAATCATATAGTAAATTAAATTCTACATATCTACCTCGCCTTATAAGCTGGTATTCTTTCTGCTCAGCAGTCCAAGGCAAAAATAGCTTATTTCTAACGATTTCAGGATATACCGATAGTAAAACCTTACCTACATCCTTAGTGAAAGCAAAATCCTGCTCAAAATTACCGCTATTTAAGTAATCATAAAATATTCCGCCTACTCCTCTTGGTTCCTTTCGGTGCTTTAGATAAAAATATTCGTCACATTGCTTTTTGAATTTAGGATAATAGCTAAAATCATATTTATCACATGCTTTTTTAAAAGCTGCATGAAATTTTGTGGTTTCGTTTTCTTCCGGATAATACGGCGTTAAATCTCCTCCTCCGCCAAACCAACTTTTAGAAGTTTCTATATAACGAGTATTAAAATGCATAGCAGGAATTAACGGTGATTTAAGATGTGCAACTACTGAAATACCGGTTGCAAAGAATTTCCCGTCTAGCTCTGCTCCTGGAATTTCTGTACGAAATTCGGGAGAGAATTCACCGAATACGGTAGAAATATTAACTCCTACTTTTTCAAATACTTCTCCTTTCATAAGAGACATAACACCGCCGCCTCCGCCGTTACGTTCCCAGTTTGAACGCACAAATTTAGCAGGTTCTATATCTTTTTCTTTTGCATATTCTTCTTCAATTTTTTCAAATTCCGCACATAATAAATCACGTAAATCAGTAAACCAATTACTAGTTATTTTTCTATTTTCCATATTCACATACCTACATAAATGAGGAGTCAATAGACGAAGTTTAATTTAGAAAAGAGCAAGGCATTTTGAAGCTTATAACCGCAGCGTAGTTTAATCTACGTGAGGATTATAAGCAAAAAATAACGTTGCCAATTTTTTAAATTAAACGAGTATACTATCCGATATTCGTTTAATTACATTTCTCATCATATACATAATCACTAAAAATGCGGCAGCAATAATCATGATATAAAAAGCCGGAGCATAAAATATTCCCGTATGCTCCACAAGCCAACTAGAAATAATCGGTGAAGTTCCGCCGAATATCGCTATTGCAAAATTGTAGCTGAAAGCAACACCGGTAAATCTTTGTTCTGCCGTAAATAAGGATATAACGAATATATAAGCCGTGCCTGCTATACTTCCTGCAAGCATACCAAGAATTGTAAGTGCTATAAATTGTTGCCACGTCTCTTCTGCCGACATAAGTAACATAGTAGGTAAAATTAATATCAAGATAGCAACTCCGACAAACATTGCCATTTTAAATTTTCCAATGATATCAGAAGTACAGCCGGCAAGCGGCATCGCTATCATTGCAATAAACGAGCTATAAGCCAAATATGATAAAGCAATAGTATTACTAAGATGCATAACATTATGATAGAAAACATTTATGTAAGTTTTCACTAAATACATAACGCTGCTAGCAATAGCACCTATACACATAGTTAAAAACATAGATCTCCAAGCAGTTTTAATTACGTTGGAAAAAGGTGCTTTAAGAACTTGTTTCTTTTTCTCAAGCATTTTAAAAATCGGTGTTTCCGATACACGCAATCGCAAGTAAAATCCGGCAAGACCCATAAAGCCGCCAAGCAAGAAAGCAAAACGCCAAGCAAAATCTATATGAGAAAAATAACGCTCGATTATAATACCGATAAATGTTGCAACTAAAGTACCTGCAATATTTGAACTGTGAACCAAACCAGCCGTAAAGCCGGGTCTTAAATTTTGACGATGTTCTAGAATAAAAATAGCCGCTCCCGTTCCTTCACCGCTAATACATAAACCTTGAATAAGCCGCATTATAACTAGCGTTATAGGGGCATAAATCCCAATACTTGCGTATGAGGGTATGAGACCCATAATAAAGGTTGGAATAGTCATACCTAGCATCGAGATTATTAAAGCGATACGTCTGCCGTATCTATCACCGATATAACCAAATAATATACCCCCTATCGGTCTTGTCAGAAAACCGACCGCAAATACTCCAAGGCTTAGAAGAGTTCGGATAAATTCTGACTCACCCGGGAAAAAAACTTGTCCAATAATCAGCGAAAAAACTGAATATACCGTAAAATCATAATATTCGAGTACATTACCTGAAATAGCAGATAAAAAAATAAACTTAGATCTATTCATCGAGCTTTAAATAACTTAATTACTAATTAGTTATTATAGACAAGTTACATCATTTATAAAGTGTAAAGTGTTAATATACTCGATGAACTTCAAAAATTGGCTACGTCGTCCTATAAGTTCTGCGGTACTCACGTATTAAGTATACGCTCCGCTCCTCGTCTTATGGACTCCTTGCTCTTTTTGAAGTTGATCTTCGTATACCTCCTACTCTGCATTTACTTGTAGTATATTGGCGATCTTTAAACTAATTGGGATAAGAAAGTCTTTGCCGGCACAATTATAGGGTAATTATAACTGAAGCAGTCAATTTCTTTATATTCCATATTAAGTGCTACTTGGAATACAAAAGGGCAATTTAAAAGTTCTTGAAAATATTTCAATTTTGGATTTAATTCTTGATTTGAAGAAGTTTTTGCTTCAACTAGCATCCATGGTTTTTTATCTTTTGTTACTAAAAAATCTACTTCTTTCTTTTGTTTATCTCTAACAAAATATAATTCATATTCGCCAAACCCTAAATCACTCCAAAAATGACAGAACTTTAATAAATGATTTGCAATAAAATTTTCATATTTTGCTCCTATATCCTCTATAAGCGACCAATCCCATAAATATATTTTCGGCTCTTTTATTAAACTTCTTGGAATATTATTTGACCATGGATAAATACGATAACTATAAAAAAATGACTCAAGCCATCTTGTAATGGTTGGAATTGATACTTTAATTTTATTTGCAAGAGAGCTATAAGATGCTAGCCCTCCTATAGAGGAAGTCAAAAAACTTCCTAAAACTTCCATTTGAGATAACTCTTGGATTTGTGTTAACTCTCTAATGTCTTCCTTAAAAAGTTGAGTACTTTTAGTTTTCTTCCATCTGTGCCAAAATGTGAAAGATCCTTTAAGATAAGGGTCAGGAAAACCACCAAACTTAAATAAAGATTCAAATTGTTCTTCAGATATTTTTTTTGGCAAATTTATTTCTTTGGTTAGATTACTAAAGTTTTCTATTACTTCAGCAATTGATAAAGGGTGCATACGATATGGAAAATATCTACTCATCATACTATCACCGCTTTTTTTATAAACTCCTAGTTTTGAGCTACCTTGTAACTATAATGTGAGTTCGTTCTCCGTAAACATCGTAAAACCCTTTTAAAAAAGTTTGCCAGTTTGAGAATTTATGTAACTCATCAAAAATAATAATGGAATTATTTTGATCCGGAATATGTAAACCAATCAAATCTGCTATCGCTGTTGTTCCTTTTAGAATTAGCAAACGAGCCTTTTCTTCATCCCAATTTAAATAGTAGTTTTTTCTATTACTTTTTTAGCTAAAGTAGTTTTACCAACTTGACGGGCTCCTTCTATGAAAATCATTTGCTTGTTTTCGTGCAAGTGATTTTTTATTACTACTTCATAAATCCTTTTCATATATTTATTATGACTATTATAATGTGCATATTAATTTGGTCATAACTATTATAATATACACGTTATAATGGTCAAGTACTTATAATCTAGTTATCTGTCTAGTAGGAACTACCGGAATTCCTACTTTTGTAAGTTTAGCACCTTTTGGCTTTTTAATTCCCGCAAACTTCTTTTCTTCTTGTTGTTTTCGTAGTTTTTCTCCTATTTTTGCAGCTTCTCTGCTACCTTTAAGAGCACTTCTTGCGGGCTTTGTGTTAAGATTCGTAATATCTTCATCTTTATCAAAATATTTTATGTCTGTAGCACCGCTTAAATGATAAACTCCGCTACCTTTTTGTATAAACTGATTTTGCTTTTGTAAAGCTTTACCTTCTAAATCTAAGAACTTACCATTTTTTTCAATAGCAAATACTTTTCCATCTTTTTGAAGAATAGTTTCATTATAATCAATTTTAATATTTTCATTTCTTACTAAATTTCCTTCATTATTAATATAATCAGTTTCATTATCGTTAAGGTCATAAGCTTTAGCCCCTTTATATTTTTTTAATTCTTGTACAAAGTCATTTATTGACTCTTTGTAAAATCACCTAAACTATGAAATCCGATAATGTCTTTTTTTTTGGTGACTACATCTTCTCTATATATTTCAGTTATAGTAATTTTTTTGTATTTTTAATAACACCAAGATAGGCTAAAAATTTTTTAAATTTGCCAAGGTTACGCTTTACTTCAACTTCTTTAGGTCTTTCAAAATTTTGTTTTTTTACTTCCTCTATTTCTCCTATAATTAATTGTCCATCTATATTATTACCGTTTTCATCTTTAAAATGAATTAATTTGGCATTTTTTACTCTATTTAATTCAATTTCTTCAGTTTGAAAATTTACATGTTTTTTTCCTGACATAAATTCCTCCTTGGATAAATTTTGGTTTATTTCAAGTGTAAAGGAGTAAATCAAATTTTTGCAAGAAGTTTTTATTGTTAGTTATTTCTCAATAACTAACAAATATTAAGAATTAAAAACTACTGTGCCGTCCAGCCGCCATCTATCAAGAGTCCGCTACCTGTTATTGATGATGCTTTTTCGTCACATAAGAATATTACTAAGTTTGCTATTTCATCAGCTTCAACAAATTTTTTTGTGGCTTGAGATTTTAGGACTACATCTTTTAATGCTGATTCTTCACTGATATGTCTAGCTTTAGCAGTATCTGCTATTTGATTCTTGACTAGGGGAGTATTAACGTAACCCGGGCAAATAGCATTAACTGTAATATTATGCTCAGCCACTTCTAAAGCAACGGTTTTGGTAAGTCCAAGGATACCGTGCTTTGCTGCTACATATGCCGACTTAAAGGGTGATGCAACATATGCATGAGCGGAAGCGATGTTAACGATTCGCCCAAAGCCGTTTTTTTTCATAATCGGTATTGCGTATTTTGTAGTATAAAAAGAGGCTATTAAATCTATATGTAATTTGCCTCCCATTTATCTTTAGGAAATTCATCGATAGGGGCAACATGTTGAATACCTGCATTATTTACTAATATATCTATTTTGCCGAATTCTTTTATTATTCTCTCGAACATAGAACGAATTTCATTGGGCTTTTCCAAATTTATTCCTTGATAAAATACGCTACTTGCACCAAGTTCTTTCAATTCTGCTGAAATTTTGGCTACTTCATCTTCTTTTGCAAAACCGTTAATAACTATTTTAGACTCAAGTTTTGCAAAATGTTTTGCTATCTCAAGACCGATACCGCTAGTAGAACCGGTAATAACTGCTACTTTGTCTTTCATTTATACCTCCTGTTGTGTTATGCCATGGTCAAGCTGGTCTTGTTGTATGGTGTTCGATGTCATTCCTGCGAAAGCAGGAATCCAGTAAAACATAGAAAAAACTTGTTTTTTCTATGTTTATTTTATCAAATATGTACTTATATCAATGTTACTTTTCTAGATTCCCGCTTTCGCGGGAATGACATTATGCCGATCTTTGATCCGCACAATAACTAGTCAAGTATTATTTGTCTTTTATTTAAAAGTAACTTATATTAGATTTCACTTAAAGAAATAATGTATAAATCTATGGAAATTGTTAATAGCGTTGATGCATCTGTATCTTGTTGCGGCAAAGAACCTCCATATGACCACCCAAAAGTTTATTTAGAGATAGATAAAGAAAAAAAGGAAGTTATCTGCCCATATTGTAGTAAGAAATTTAAATTAGTAACAAAATGACTATCAAGTTTCTTTCAGAAAGTACTATTAACCGAATTGCTGCCGGTGAGGTTATAGAAAGACCTGCATCAGTAGTAAAGGAATTAGTGGAAAATGCTGTTGATGCCGGTAGTACCAAAATAGATATTATTTTAGAACGTGCAGGTAAAAACCTAATCATTATTTCTGATGACGGTATCGGTATGACTGATAAGGAATTAGAAATTGCCGTTGAACGTCATACAACTTCTAAGCTTGATGAAAGCGATTTTCTAAACATTCATACTTTCGGTTTTCGTGGTGAAGCATTATCTTCGATTGCCGCTATTAGCAAAATGCTAATTACTTCTAAAAAACGAGGAACTGACAAAGCATTTCAAATTAAATTAATTGGCGGCAATGAAAAACAAGTTACTATTTCTGTCCATAATGAAGGTACTAAAATAGAGATACGAGATTTATTTTTCGCAACACCCGCACGTTTAAAATTTCTTAAAGCTGACAAAACTGAACTTGCAGCAACTGTGGATATAGTTAAGAAAATCGCTCTAGCACATCCTGAAATTTCTTTTAGTTTAACACATGACGGCAAGAATTTATTAAAACTAAAGGGACAAAATAAAGATGCAGAAACTAACCTAAAACAGCGTATAATCGATGTAATAGGTGATGATTTTATAAAAAATGCCGCTTATATAGATTTCAAAACACCGGATTTCTCTATTTGCGGCTATACTAGTATCCCGACATATAATAGAGCTTCAAGTGAAGATCAGTTTTTATTTATCAATAATAGACCGGTAAAGGATAAATTACTAAAAGTAGCTTTAAGGGTAGCATATCAAGACTATTTGGCCCGTGATCGTTATCCGCTATGTGCTATATTCTTACAAATTGATCCACAACTTGTTGATGTTAATGTACATCCGGCAAAAGCAGAGGTAAGGTTTCATGACCCAAATTATGTACGAAACTTATTAATAGAAGCGATTAAAAATGCTTTAACAAATAAAAGCCATGTTACTTCTACTACTATCGCCTCTGATACTCTTGAGTTATTTAAAAACCCTCTGATCAATAAACAACCGACTATAAATAAAGAGGTAAATGTTAATAGTAAATCGGCGGATTATAGGTCTTATAGTTCAGCTAGTACGCCTAAAATACCGCAAAATCATATTTGTCAAAAACTAATCGATACATTGCCACATGCTAAAATAGAGCAGGAAGTAGAAAATCGTATAGAACACGAGCAGCAAATCCGTAAACAATATAAACTTGGAGCAGCTAAAGCTCAGCTTCATACGACTTATATTATTTCGCAAACCGAAGATAGTATAGTAATTACCGATCAACATGCAGCACATGAGCGTCTTGGATATGAAAAAATAAAGAACTATATTAAGACGGAAGAACTCATAAAGCAGCGTTTACTTATTCCTGAAATAGTAGAGCTGCCAAATGAAAAAAGAGCAGATTGCTTGTATGAGCATAGGGAAAAATTATCTAAACTTGGTTTAACTTTAGAAAAATTCGGTGAAAAGTCTATTATAGTAACCGAAATTCCAAATATCCTTGGAGATGTAAATGTACAAAAGTTAATCCAAGATCTCGCCGATCATTTATCGGACTTTGGCGAAAATATAGCTTTGACGGAGTTAATCGAGCATGTAACCGAGACTTATGCCTGTCATTACTCTATTAGAGCAGGGCGAAAATTATCGGCGGATGAAATGAATGCTTTACTGCGTCAAATGGAAAATACGCCGTTTTCAGGACAATGTAATCACGGCAGACCTACTTATATTGAATTAAAACTTAAAGATATAGAACGTTTATTCGGTCGCTAGTTAAATTATTTCATTTTACTTGACTATTTTTCAATTTCGTTTTATTCTGCTCTTCTTAGAATAATAAATAATATCTTGATTTAAGGTGTCAGCTAATGGCAAAGAAAAATAAAAATGTTTTGGTAAGGCTAGTAAGTACTGCTGGCACAGGTGTTTTTTGGGTAAAAAAACGTAATCCGAAGACCCAAACCGAGAAGCTTTCTTTTCGTAAGTATGATAAAGTAGTTAGAAAACATGTTCTTTTTAAAGAAGAAAAAATAAAATAATTGTAAGTAATATATGGCAGTAAAAATTCGTTTAGCTAGAGGCGGTGCTAAAAAGCGTCCTTTTTACCGTGTAGTAGTAGCTAACGCAACAGCACCTCGTGACGGTGACTTTTTAGAAAAAGTTGGAACTTATAATCCAATGCTTGCTTCAGATAATAGTGAGCGTGTGGTTTTAAAAAAAGATCGTATAGAATATTGGCTTAGTACGGGTGCTAAACCAACCGAGCGAGTCGCAAAATTTATTGAGCAAGCGGGCGTTATTCTTCCTGAGAAAGTCAAAAAAGAAATGGCAGTTAAAGCAAAAAATCGCAAACCTAGACCAAGTAAAAAGGAAGCTAAAGAAGCTTAGTTTGTTTCTGTATTGTCATTCCTGCGAAAGCAGAAATCCAGTAACCTGTCATCCCGCGACTTGATCGTGGGATCCAGTAAAGCAACTTAGAAAATACGTTGTTTTAGCATTTTTAAGTGGATCCCACGATCAAGTCGCGGGGGGATGACAATGGAAAAAATTGATCGATGCAACAACAGCTCTTACAATCAGGGAACTATATACTTATTTCTAAATAGTTCCCTTTTCTCTATAATCATATTAATATGCCGGATTAGCTCAGTGGTAGAGCAACCGCCTTGTAAGCGGTAGGTCATCAGTTCAAATCCGATATCCGGCACCATCAAAAAATATCTCTAACTTATTAAACTTTAATATGGTATTGTTACTATATGAACGTTATATCGATGTCATACTGTGGCTTGACCATGTGTTGTACAAACGTTTAAGATGATCCCTAGCTAGAAGCGGCGTTGTTGCATGGCTCGGAAAGCCTGCTCGATATCATTCCCGCCTACGCGGGAAGGCTTTGTTGCGTGGATCAAAAAACGCGTTCGGTGTCATACCGTGGCTTGACCACGGTATCCAAAAAATAACTTTTAGTATATGTTTTTTGACATTTTTATCTGGATCCCGCGATCAAGTCGCGGGATGACAACCGATTTACCGAGCCACGCAACAATGCTTACGCGGGAATGACATAGAAGCCGTGCAACCAGCACCGCTTTTAAATAAGATTAACATCTTTTATTAAATTTTATCCTATGATAGTAATCGATAAAACATCTTATAGAGCTGTGGGGTTTGATAAACGTATTAAATTCCTAGTGCTACATTATACACAGTGTGATTTTAAGCAATCTTTAGATTTTCTAACCGGTGAAAAGTTAAGTAGCCATTATTTAATAAACGATGAAAACCCTGAACATATATTTCAATTAGTAGAAGAGCATGATAGAGCATGGCATGCCGGAGTAAGTTACTGGCAAGGTCATGAGCGTATTAATGATACATCAATCGGCATTGAAATCGTGAATCCTGCTTTTAAAGTAGATGCAAAAAATAATGATGTAATGTGGTTACCTTATTCGGAAAGGCAAATTAATAGTGTTATAAGTTTGTGTAAACAGATTATTGCTAGATATGATATTAAACCTACTAGAGTGGTTGGGCATTCTGATATTGCTCCAGGTAGAAAACAGGACCCAGGTCCGCTATTTCCTTGGAAGCTATTATATGATAACAGTATAGGAGCATGGTATGATGAGCAAACTTTTAACGAATTGCTGCCGCAAATCGATATAACCGATATTATGGCAATTCAGCAAAAATTTATTACATACGGTTATAAACTTGAAGTTACCGGAGTTTTAGAATCTAAAATGAAAGATGTTATAATTTCATTTCAAATGCATTTTCGTCCTAGTAATTTTTCCGGTAATTTGGATGCTGAAACCGTAGCAATTTTAGATGCATTAATATTAAAATATAAATCCGAGTTAAGCAGCTAATATGGTACAGTTTGTAACTATACCGAATCTTACAGATTATCAGGTTACTTTGAAATTAATGGAAAACTATGTTAATAAGGTAATTAATGCTAATGAGCCGGAAATTGTTTATTTAGTCGAACATTCTGAAGTATACACTGCCGGTACTAATTATAAACAAGAAGAATTATTAAATTACGGTGATATTCCGGTAATTTACACAGGACGTGGCGGTAAATTTACTTTTCATGGACCGGGTCAGCGTGTTATTTATCCAATTCTTAATTTAGCTTCACCGAATCGCAGCAAAGATTTAAAGCTATATATAAAAATGCTTGAAGAATGGATTATAAATAGCTTAAATTATTTTGGAATTAAAGCATATATTATTAAAGATAAAGTAGGTATTTGGATAAAAGTAAGGAAAGATGAATTTGCTAAAATTGCTGCAATAGGTGTTAGAGTAAGAAAATGGGTTACATATCACGGTGTAGCTATAAATATTTCAACAGATTTAAGTAAGTTTTGTGGGATTATTCCTTGTGGACTTGAAAATTCTTTAGTAACATCTTTAAATCAATTAGGAGTTCATATTGAAATGTCTAAATTTGATAAAATTATTCAAACTGAATTTAACAAAATATTTAAATGATCAGAAAATTTTTACTCACAATTTTAGCAATTTTTGCTCTTTGGATCGGTGGTTTTGGTTATTATGTATATTTAATAAATTCTTATAAGCTTAACAGTAACACTACTAATGCAATAATAGTATTTGCAGGAGGAGGGCATAAAATTGAAACCGGTATTGCGATGCTTAAGGCAGGCTATGCACCTATATTATTTATTACCGGTATAGAATCTGCGGGGCAATTAAAAAATTTGCTAAAAGAACATAGCGTAATAGAACAACAAGTAATACTTGCTCCGAATAAAACAATTTCTGAAGAAGATAATATTAAGAAAGCGGTTGATTTTATTGTGACTTACAATCTTACTTCAATAATTTTAGTAGAGCATAATTATAATATGCCTTTTATGCTAAATAAGCTTGAAAAAGCGATTCCTTCTTCTAATAATGTCTATATAGTACCATATCCTGTTTTTTCCAAACAAAAATATGATGTATTATTTAAATCCTATCATCGTTATTTAATGAGTATAGTAAACTGATCCCCACTTTGTGCTTCGTTGTTCGTCGACTCGCCTATTAGTATAGGTTTCGCTCCTCACGCCTGTCACAAAATGGGGCTGAGTTACTATATATACTCCTTTTGAAAGAAGTTTAAAATAATGAGTATTCGAGATGGAAAGCGGTTCCCATCTCGAATACAAATTTAATTTATTTTTTATTTTGACTACTTTTCATTTATCAGGAGTATATATCCTATTCCTTAATTTGCCACTTTACTCTTTTCTAGTACAATATTTTAGAACGATTACGACGAATAATGCAGAAATTAAAGAGCCTATTATTACTGCAGCTCTCATAGAGTTTGAAGGGCAACTACTCTCAAACGTAATACTACCTATAAATAAACTTAAGGTAAATCCAATGCCTCCAAGTATAGTTATAGAATAAAATTTTAACCATGAAGTATCGCTTGGTAAATTACAGAATTTGAATTTTACAAATGGATATGAAAATAACATAATGCCTAACTGTTTACCTATAAATAAACCAAATATTATTTCGTAGATTAAAGCAAATATTGAATTGGAACAAGTGCCTTTAAATAAAAAATATTCTGAAAGAATAACGGAATTCATAAATACAAAAAGAGGTAAAATAAAGTAATTTACAAAAGGACGAGTTAGGTTTTCAAGTTTTTTAAAAGAAGTGTTAAATTCTCCTTTTATATTAACAGGTATAAAAAGTGCCATAATGGCTCTACATAAAGTACCGTGAATACCTGACTCAACCATACTTACCCATAATAACGCCCCTATAATTATATAATAAAGTAGTTGTTTAACTTGTCGATAATTCAATATAAATAAGAAAATTATGATTGCAAAAGAAGCTAATAAAGCCGGAGTATTGATTGTTTTAGTATAAAACACGGCTAATATAATTAATGCAAAAGCATCATCAATTAATGAGAAACCTATAATAAAAGCTCGTAATTCTAAAGATATATGTCGGCTGAAAAAAGATAAAATACCAAGGACAAAAGCAGTATCGGTTGCTATAGGAATAGCCCATCCTTTTATTAATTCGGGTTTATCATAATTAAAAAACATGTATACTAAGGCAGGAACTACCACACCGCCAAGGGCCACAGCAGCAGGTAATATTAGTTTTTTTATTTTTATATTCACCTTTTACTAGATGAAATTTCATTTCTAAACCTATTAATAATAAGAAGAAAGTCATGAGACCGTCATTAACTAACTCTATAAAAGTTGTTTGTAAACTTACGTTTCCTATTGTTAAAGAGATTTTACTGTAGATAAAAGAAGAATAATATTTTCCTAGGCAAATATTATTGCTGACGACTATTGCTAAAGTAAAAGCAACAATTAATAATATACCGGCAAAAGTACCTGATTTAATTAATTCTCTTAACTGATTATTTATACGCATGATTTTAATATTAGTTATAACAAGCTCATAATAATAAGTTATTTAAATTCATTAAGAAAGTCAAAAATCTATATAAATCTATGGCAATAATTTATTTTTAGTGAGATAAAAGTTGTTTTTTGTACTTCTATAAGCTTGTATAATAAGTGTAAGAATATATAAATATAATATATTATGTACATTAACTACTTCAAAGATTTGATCGGTTTTAAGTCTGTAACTCCTGAGAGTAACGGGACTATTGAGTATATTGATGGTTTGCTTAAAAAACACGGCTTTAAGACCGAAATAAAAATATTCGGCGATTCTAAAAGCGAGCAAGTCACTAATCTTTATGCCGTGTATGGTAACGGCAAACCTAATATTTGCTTTGTTGGGCATGTAGATGTAGTGCCTGCGGGTGATTATCACCTTTGGCATAATTCCGCTCCGTTTAAGGCTAATGAACAAGGCGGAAAGATATACGGCAGGGGCGTAGTTGATATGAAAGGAGCTATAGCGTGTTTTCTAGCTGCAGCTTTAGATCTTATAAAAAATAACCCTGATTTTAAAGGTTCCGTTAGTTTCTTACTTACTAGTGATGAAGAGGGAAAAGCAAAACACGGTACTAAAGAAATGCTGCAATATATTTATGATCAAGAGTATAAGATTGATTTTGCCGTTGTCGGTGAGCCTACTTGCGAAAAAGAAATAGGCGATACAATTAAGATCGGCAGAAGAGGAAGTGTTAACTTTAAATTAAATATAGAAGGCTTAGCAGGGCATGTAGCTTATCCTCATAAAGCTAATAATCCTTTGCCTTGCTTAATAAAAATATTGAACGAGTTTATAAATATAAAACTTGATGAGGGAACAGAGTTTTTTCAAAGTTCAAATCTTGAAGTGACGAATATTGATGTTGGCAATAATACTTCAAACGTAATTCCGGCAAGTGCGGAAGCATATTTCAATATACGTTTTAATAATTTACATAATGCAGAAACTTTAGGGCAATTAATAGAGCAAATTGTTAAACGATATTGCAAAGAATATAAAGTAGACTATAAGCTAGAATATAGTAGTGCTGCTGAAAGTTTTATTCAGAATCCTAACGATAAAATAAAAGATTTTGCTGATATAGTAGAGAGAACGTTAAAAATAAAGCCCGAATTCTCTACAAGCGGCGGTACCTCGGATGCAAGATTCGTTAAAAATTATTGCTCCTTGGTAGAGTTCGGTTTATTATCCGAAACGGCACATAAAATAAACGAATACACCCAAATTAGCGATTTACAAAAATTATATGATGTGTATTATAATTTTTTGATGGAAATGCTGACTAATAAATAGTTATTCCTGTTATAGGCTGTTGTGTGGATCAGAAAAGTAAATTATTGTCATACCGTGGCTTGACCACGGTATCCATAAAAACAACTTGTAATCCTAGTAATTTTAGCATTTTTTACTGGATCCTGCGATCAAGTCGCGGGATGACAACCGATTTATCGGTCTATACAACAATTCTTTTACGGAAATAGCATCATTATATGCGGATGTGATGGAACACTGGTAGACATGCAAGATTTAGGTTCTTGTGCCGCGAGGCGTGGGGGTTCAAGTCCCTTCATCCGTACCACTTAAATTTTCTCATAAAAAATAATATAAAATTTTTATGCAGCAATTTAGTATTTATCAAACAAGCGATGAATTACTTCTAAAATCGATATTGCTTCTGATAGAAAAATGTTATCACTCTGATCTTAAAAGCGTTATACTTGCGACTGATAAAGAACAGCAGGAAATGCTCAATAAAAATCTTTGGACTTATTCACGTAAGCAATTTATACCTCACGGTAGTAAGCTTGATCCACAGCCTGAAAAACAGCCGATTTATATTACCGATGAGTTACAAAATCCTAATAATGCTAGTGTGCTTATCATTATTTCACCCATAGATATAGGAAAAATTTTACAAGTTAAGGACTATATAGAAGTTTTTAAAAGAATAATTATTATAACCGATTTACCGGAAGATTTAAAAGAATTAACAGTTAAAATAAATAAATTTACCGAGCAGGAAAATAAAATCGATTGTTTTAAACAAGATATGCGGGGTTCGTGGAATAAAGTAAAATAAGCTTATATTTTTTTACGTACAAATAAATATAATCCGATCGTTAAAGCAATAACCAAATTGGAATAACAAGCAAAAATAAAATCTAGATTTTTTGAAGCAAAATTTTGTAATATAAAATGAATTGAAGTAACAAGCAATACTGTCAAAGCTGAAAATAATACCGGCATAAAAGTTGTTTTTTTGCTATAAGGATATCTCAAAAAAACTGCAAGTGCTAAAAAAGGTAATACAAAATTATATAAAGGCCAAATTATTCTTTGATGTGCTTCAGCAATTAATTTAATTTTTGTAGTAATAGCTAAATCATGAGGGGGGGCAAGTAATTCGCTTATATAATATTCGTTTGCTTCTTTATTATGTTTAGTTCTTTGTGATACTAAAGGATTATCATTTTGTAGCTTTATCATTAAAGAATCGAAAGTTAGTTGTGTTAAATTACCGTTTACGTCATATTCTTGTCTTAGGCCTTTATTAAGTTCAAAAATCGGGCTATTATCATATATATTAAGAGTACCTGAATCCGTAAATACTACTGATGGGTTATCGGCGTTGCGATTATCAAATATTATTACGCCGTTCATAATATTTCCTGCTGATTTTTTATCTATAAAAACAGTGATATCTTTAGTTACTTTATTAAAAGTTTTCTCTTCAATCATAATTGATATATAATTATTCTTTATAAAGCTTAAACGTGATTTTAAGTTTATATGAGATAAAGGCATGATGGTAGAAGATATATAATAAGCAAGTAGCATAACTATTAATGCTACATACAAAGCAGGCAATGCCAGCTGTACGTTGTTAACTCCCGAAGCTTGTAATATAATTAGTTGTCGCTCGACTTTTAAATTATTATAGATATAGATTACGGCAATAACCGTTATTACCGGTAATAGAATAAATAATAAAGTAGGAAGTACTAAAACTATTAAACTGAAGAAGTCCATAACTTTTATACCTTTATCAAATAAATACAAAAGTTTTAATACTTGCGTTATCCATACTATACTAGTCACCGAAAAAGTAATGACTATAAGCAGCGGTAAAATATTTTTTATAAAGTATTTTCGGTATAGTAACATAATGTTTGTTTGATTTTTTGATATCATTCCTACTGTTCTCTTATGTCATTCCCGTCTGCACGGGAATGACATCGAGAGCCATGCAACAATACCGACCGACCTTTTTTATTACATTATTTGCAAAGATTCGATAAATTAATTTACCTATCAGTATTGTTATAAATGCAATAGCAATGCCGTAGATTATATCACTTGGGTAATGCATAGCAAGGCTTATGCGAGATAAAGACACGAGTATAATAACACAAATCATTAAGATTTTTAACCGTAATTTAATATAATCCCAAGCAAAATACGTTACCAAAACGCTAAGAGCCGCATGGCTGCTTGGAAAACTTGAAAAGCATCTTTCGTTTGCAGTATTTATTACGGTCATGAAACTATCTATAGGAAGACTGCAATAAGGGCGAGGTAAATTAACGGAAAATTTAAGAGTCGTAAAAACTAAACCGAATATTGCGTATATTATACCGACTTCGACTAATTTATTATAGTTATCCCAAAATTTATTTTGTCGCTCATTATCATTTTTGATTTTCTTTAGTTGAATATAAAGATATATACAGTATAAAATATATATTAAGGCGAAATTAGCGATATTAAAACAAAAAGAAATTATTTTCAGAAAATAAGGTATAAAACCTATATTAGTAATTTTATTTAAAAATAAGAATATTTCTTGATTTAAGCCGCAAAAATTATAAAAAACTTCAAACATTATTTTAAATATTTATGTTACAAGTAACAATACTTGGGTGTGGAGCATCTATAGGCGTACCGGTGATCGGATGCGATTGCAGTACATGCACATCGCCTTCAAAGTACAATAAAAGAACTAGATCAGCAATATATATCAATGATGAAAATAGTCAAATATTAGTTGATTTCGGTTATGATATTAAATATCAGCTAGTTAGAGAAAAAATTAGTAAGCTTGATTGTGCGATATTAACCCATGATCATTCCGATCACGTTAACGGTATTGAGGATTTGCGGGTATTTTCTTTTACCTCAAAAAAGCCGTTAGAAATCTATACCGATTATAATACAGTAGCAAAGCTACATAAGAAATTTGATTATTTATTTAAGCCGGCATCAGTTATGCCTTGGCAAGTGCTAGCTACTAAACCTATTGATTTTTTTAATAAAATTAAGATTTCTACTATAGAAATACAATTTTTTAGACAGCATCACGGTTCTATAGATAGTTTAGGGTTACGTATAGGTGATTTGGTCTATTCGCCTGATGTAATCGATTTTCCGCTTGAATCGGAAAAATTTTTAAAAGATATAAAAATATGGATATTAGATTGTATGGATTACAAATCAAATCCGAATCATGCAGGGCTTGATAAAGTTCTAGAATGGCGTGAAAAATATAAACCTGAGGAGATATTATTAACCAATATGAGACACACGATAGATTATCATGAAATTACGAAAATGCTCCCAAGTAATGTTAAGCCGCTTTATGACGGTTATAAATTTACGGTTTAGCGTATGATAGTTTTAGAAAAAGTCTGTAAGCGTTACGGCAAAAATTACGCAATTAAAAATATTGATTTAAGTTTTACTACTAAGGAAACTACTGTAATAATAGGTCCTTCGGGAAGCGGTAAAACTACTCTGCTACGAATTTTGAATAATTTAGAAGAACCAAGTAGCGGTACTTTTTTGGTAGACGGAAAGAAGCTACTGCCAAAAGATAGAAGAAAGCTTCGTTTAAAAGTAGGTATGGTTTTTCAAAATTTTAATCTCTTCCCACATTTAACGGTAGGAGAAAATCTAATATATACACCGATAAATGTTTTAAATTTGCCAAGAGAACAAGCAATTCTTAAGGCAAAGGAACTACTTGAAAAATTTAAGCTAACGCAAAAATTTGACTCATATCCGGCAAGCCTATCAGGAGGACAGAAACAACGTATAGCAATAGCAAGGGCTTTAATGATGAAGCCGGAAATTTTGTTATTCGACGAACCAACGTCAGCCTTAGATCCCGAAAATATTAAAGATGTTATAGAGAATATAAATTTATTAAAAGACCAAATGAGTATGGTAGTAGTCACTCATCATTTGAAATTTGCAAAATTAATAGCAGATCGTGTTATTTTTATGGATCAAGGGCAGATTTTAGCAAATCAGGCTGCACCGGACTTTTTTAATAAACCGGCATCGCATCGAGCTAGGTTGTTTTTGGAAAATATCGGTGATTTAATGTAAATCTTCTCTATGCAAAAATGTATTTTTTCATAGAGAAGAGTAAACAAAGAGTATCAAAGGTGAAAGGCGGCTTCCACCTTTGGATACAAATTTAATTTATTGTCTGTATGGATCGGTTTTTTCGTCTGAGCTAAGGAAAATTACGAAGTAATTGACGAAGCAGGAAGAATAAAAATGCTAAAGATTAGCATTTTTTAAATTTTTTTTGGATTGCCACGCTCCTTTCAGTCGCTCGCAATGACGATTTGGTATCCACGCAACACCGCCTATGTAGGAATGACATCGAATCAATAAACAATATTACCATATGAATAAAAAACTCATAAAATTTGTTTTTATCGTTTGCAGTACCATAATTGTAAGCGGTTTATTATACAAATATATCAATCAACATTATCCGAAATTTTTTAAAGCACCACAAAATATAGGAAGTTTTTGTGCGTCGTTATTAATATTATTTAGTATAATTTATAGTACTATTAGCCAAAATGAGGTGCGCAAATTTTGCTTACAATTAGCAATGTGGGCAGCAATTTTTTTAGTTATAATAACCGGTTATGCTTTTAGGTTTGAGCTGAACTACGCTTATCATAGAGTAATGTCTGCTTTAATTCCATCATATAAATGGTCTACTGAAGTCGGAGAAATTATTATAGCCCGTAGCGGAGACGGGCATTTCTATATCAATGCTTTTGTAAATAACATTAAAATAAAATTTATGGTAGATACCGGTGCAAGTGATATAGCTTTAACTAAAGAAGATGCCCAAAAATTAGGCTTTGACTTAACTAAATTAAAATATACTAGAACTTACCTAACAGCTAACGGTGAAAATAAAGCCGCACCTATAACCTTAAATAGTGTAGTAATCGGTACGGAATTTAAGAACATCAAAGGTCATGTAGGTCTTGGTGATCTTGATATTTCACTGCTTGGTATGTCGCTATTAGAACGTTTTAAAGGTTTCAGGATTGATAAGGATTTATTGATCTTGAATTATTAGACATCTTTCCAAAGAAGTTTACAGAACTTAGAAGGTTTTGTTGCATGGCTCTTAAAAAGAGTTCGATGTCATTCTAGCTAAAAGCGGGAATCCAGAAACCTTTTATTGTCATACCGCGAGCTTGTAGCGGTATCTTAGGACGCAATCTAGGGTACAAGACCCCGGGGGGTGACAACAGCCTAGATTCCTGCTTTTAGCTAGAATGACATAAGAGCCGTGTTAGAACGGCATTTTAAAACCCGGTGGTAAATTTATGCCGTTTAAAGCTCCTGATAAAGAATTTTGGGAATCTTCATCACATTTTTGTTTAGCATCATTAAAGGCAACTTTAATTAAATCCTCAAGCATCTCTTTTTCTTCTGCTTTTAATAAAGATTCATCAACCGAAACCTTTTCTACTTCACTACGACCGGTGATAGTAATTTCAACAAGCCCGCCTCCGGCTTTACCGGTATATCTTGCATTTGCCATTTGCTCTTGGGCTTCTTGCATTTTCTTTTGCATTGATTGGGCTTGTTTTAAAAACTGATTAAAATTTACCATAATTCTATCCTTTAATTTTTAAGTAAAATATCTGAAATCATTGCATTTGGGAAATGTTTTTTAATTAAAGCAAAATCGTTACTTGCTTCAATCTTCCCTATGAGCTGATTCTTTAAGGTTTGCTTGTTCTGCTCTTTTATTATTATAACCTCAAATTTTTCCTTGCTAAAAGCAACCAATAAATCTTCTATTTGTTTTTTTATCTTGCTTGTAACTTCAAGACTGAAGAACTCTAGTCTATTATCACCAAAATTTTTAAGTTCCGTATGATTGAGCAGGAAGTAATATATATCTATTTCATTATTTTTATATAGATATTCAAGAAAATCTACAATTTCAAATTTTTTTTTTATTGCTGGATTAATTGATTGATTTAAATTTTGATTATTAACGTCAAAATCTGCAAGCAATGGTAGCGACGTCGAATATATAGATTTTATAACTAACATTTCCGTTTCTGTCAGTTGATTATAGGAAATTTTTATTTCCACGACTCCTTTATTATATATTTGCCATAAGATTGACAGATACGGCAAACTAATTTCACTCAAGATATTTTTAATTCTATCATTAAAGGATTCATATATAGGCAAACTATAATTAGGTAACATTTTTACTTTATTAAGATAAGCAATAAAATCTGCTACCGATTCTATAAAAATCTCAAGATTAACCGAAAAACCATAAAGCTTATTTATTAAATTTATAGCTTTTTCCGTCTCTCTACGGATAATATATTCGAAAAATTCTATTATAACTGAAGTATCAACAAGTCCAAGCATTTGATTAATTACTTGAGGGCTAATTATATTATCGGATTTTGCCGACATACTAGCTGCTTGATCTAAAATAGATACTGCATCACGTGCTGAACCTTCTGATTTAAAAGATATAATTCTTAGTGCTTCTATATCGGCTTTTAAATTTTCTTGCTTAGTTATATATTCAAGTAATTTAAAAATCTCTTCAAAACTCAGGCGCCTTAAATCATAACGTTGACATCTTGAAATAATAGTTGCAGGTATTTTTTGCACTTCCGTCGTTGCAAAAATAAATATTATATGAGGCGGCGGTTCTTCCAAAGTCTTAAGAAGTGCATTAAAAGCTCCTTTAGAAAGCATATGCACCTCATCAATAATGAAGATTTTATGTTTACCTTGTAGAGGTTTATACTCAGCTGATTCTATAATTCTACGTATATCATCTACGCTAGTTTTACTTGCCGCATCAATTTCGATTATATCAGGATGATTATGATTGTTAAAACTAATGCAATTCGTACATTCTTCACATGTTCTAATAGTGTAGTCAATTGATTTAAACTTGCCTACATTGTCGCTTGTCGCTCTCCTATTATCTATAGGCTTCGCTCCTTGCTCCTTGTATTCAAGCTTAACTGAATTGACTACAGTGTCTTCAGTAATTAAAGCAGAACAGTTTACGGCTTTAGCAATAATGCGGGCCGAGGTAGTTTTACCGACCCCTCTAATACCTGTTAAAAGATAACCTCCGGCAAGCCTATTGTTTAAAATAGTATAGCTTAAAACTTTGACTAGTACCTCTTGCCCCTGAAGCTCGGCAAAGTTACTAGGACGATATTTCCTTGCAAAAGGAATATACTGATTAGATGAATTTATATCGGTCACGATTGTTATAAGATCTAGTTACCTTTAATGTCATCCTAGCTCACTTGTAGGCGTTGTTGCACGATTCGAAAAAAGTACTCGATGTCATACCGTGGCTTGACCACGGTATCCAAAAGTATAACTAATAATCTCAGTATTTTAGACTGGATCCCGCGATCAAGTCGCGGGATGACAATAAAAAATAGGTATGACATCCAATCCTTTTAAGAATAATGCTAGTAATGACCCACCAAATCCCGCTCCGGCTGCTTCCTTTCAGACCTGACCGACTAAACAGGCACAATGCCCACTACTAGCATAATTAACATAACCTGTTTATCTAGAAGAAACAATATATTTTTTTTCTATTTCTGATTTTGTTAACCTTTCAGGCGGACCAAATATTTCAGGGTTTTTTAATTTAAACAAATCATCGGCAAATTTTTGTACTTTAGCTATTTTATCAAAAGTAATAGTAACTATATTATTATCTTCAAATATTTTGAGTAGCTCAATTTGTTTAGTAGCTTTATTAAAAGTAATTTCGCTACGCTTTTCTGTTAGAGTATGGTAGATAGTAATTTTAAAAATATTTCCTTCATTAATTACTGATTCAAAAACAAAATCCTTGTCAAAATTCTCATTATCTTCTAATAAGAAATTAAATATATTTTCACTTCTATTAATACGACTTACTTGTTCCATATCATAATCATACATCGATACGAAATTTTTAGTACCTATTATAACTAAAGGAAACGGGGGATAATAATTACATCTAAAATTATAAGGTTTTCTTATTAATAATTTTCCTTTAGCTATATTATCCTTAGAATCTTCTTGAGTAAAATCTATCGCAACTGATTTTATCGTACGTAGATAAGTTTTTAGCTCTAAAATAACAGTATGATCATTTGCATATACCGTAATAGAATTTGCAAAAAAACAAATAACGGCTAAGAACAATATTTTTTTCATTTTTATTGTTTTATATTTTAAATTATGTTTAAAATACCTTAGTTATATTGTTAAAACAAATAATATTTATGAAAATCGTTGCTTTAAAAGAAAAAGCCAAGCATGAAACACGAACTGCTATAACGCCTGAAGTAGCAGGATTGCTAGTCAAAAAAGGCTATTTAGTTACTGTAGAAAAAGATATAGGGCTTTCTGCCGGTTTTCTTGATGAAGAATATATTGCCGCCGGTGCTAAGATATCTTCAGTACCGCTCGAAATTATTTCCGATGCCGATATTATATTAAAGGTACAACCTTCATCTGTTACGGATAAATATAGTAAGCTTGAATTTGCAAAAGCAGGTGCAATTATTATCGGTCTTCTATCACCTTATTTAAATCATGATTATATAAAAGCGGCAGCTAAAAAAAACCTTACGACTTTTGCTATGGAGTTCGTGCCGAGAATTACTAAAGCTCAAAATATGGATGCTTTATCTTCTCAAAGTAATCTAGTAGGGTATAGAGCGGTAATTGAGGCAAGCTATCATTACACAAAAGCTTTTCCGATGATGATGACGGCAGCGGGGGCTATTTCACCGTGTAAAACTTTAGTGCTTGGTATCGGTGTTGCGGGTCTTCAAGCTATTGCAACGGCAAAAAGGCTTGGTAGTATAGTTGCAGGATACGATGTAAGAGCTGCTACCAAAGAGCAGGTAGAAAGCTTAGGAGCTAAGTTTGTTTCACCGGCGCTACAAGAAGATTTGCAAGATAAATCAGGTTATGCTTCAGAAAGTTCGGAAGATTACAAAGTTAAACAAGAAGAGTTTTTAGCAAAAATTATTAAAGGATATGATATAGTTATTACTACTGCACAAATTCCGGGAAAAAAAGCACCGTTACTTGTTACAAAAAAAATGCTGGAATCGATGAATCATGGTTCGGTAATTGTTGATATAGCGACCTCTACAGGTGGGAATGTCGAGGGTTCGGAAATGGATAAGATCGTTACTAAACACGGAGTTACCATAATAGGTTTATCAAATCTTGCTGCTAAAATTGCTACCGACAGCTCAAAATTATATGCTAAGAATTTATATAATTTTCTAAGTTATGCTTTACAAGATGGTAAATTTAATATGGATGATGATTTAGTACGTGATATGTTGATTACTAAAGACGGCAAAATAGTAAATGAGAAAATCAATGTCATTCCCGCTTTCGCGGGAATGACATCCTAAACGTTCGTACGGTAGAGAGCCAAGTGAACTAGGTAACACTGAACAATAATAACCAAGAGAGAAATATGAATCAATTACCGATAATAGCGAAGCAGGCTGCCGAAATTGCCCATAATACCCAAGAATTATCAGACAAGTTAAAAGACTTAGTAATAGACGCTAGTTGGCAAACGAACACAAGCACTATAGACCCGCTAGTATTTGCTATAACAATTTTCGTATTAGCTTCTTTTGTCGGATATTATGTAGTGTGGAAAGTAACACCCGCACTCCATACCCCGCTTATGTCTATTACTAATGCTATTTCAGGCATTATAGTTCTTAGCTCTATGATCGCTGCAAGTAGCTCTGCTTTAGGGGTTTCCGGTCTACTTGGGTATTTTGCCACTTTACTCGCTTCTATAAACATTTTCGGCGGATTTATAGTGACAAAAAGAATGCTAGAAATGTTTAAGAAGAAATAGACTCGTCTATTAACTCTTCATTTACTTAGAGTATAAACCTAGATAAGCATAACGTAGCTAATAAGGAGGAATTTGTAGGAGATGCAGGACGCAGCACCGCAGCGTACATAAAGTACGTGAGGATGCGAGTACCGAATCGACGCACAAATTACCCTTAGGAGCAAGTTATGTAGCTAAAGTTCTAATTCTTTATATTCAACCTCAACTACTTCATATGATTTTGATCCTTTCGGTGTTGTGACTTCTACAAAATCACCTACTGATTTCCCAATCAAAGCTCTGGCTATAGGAGAAGCTATTGAAACTCTTTTTCTAGTTATATCGGCTTCATATTCTCCTACAATAATATATGTTACTTCTTCTTCAGTATCGTCGTCGATTAAAGTAACTGTAGCCCCGAATTTTATGTTATCTCCCGATAGTTTACCAATATCAATAATTTCCGCTCTTGCCGTCATATCTTCAAGCTCTTTAATACGCCCTTCTATAAATGCTTGTTTCTCACGTGCTGCTTCATATTCCGCATTTTCGGATAAATCACCGTGTTCTCGTGCCTCTGCTATATCTTCACTAATTTTTTTACGCTCTACATGTTTTAAATGTTTAAGCTCGTGTTCTAATTTTTCAAAACCTTTAGTAGTGATAGGAAATTTTGTATTCATAATTATATTGTGTAGATTTAGTAATTTTAGTATACTATTTTCAATAATATAGATCTCAGCAAGTATATTTGTAATAGTTAAATTTGTCAAATAAGCCTTTTTTAATTATTTGGTATTGCTAACTAAATATAGATATCGTTATTGCGAGCAGGCATTGTTGCGTGGATTCTGTTATGTCATTCCCGCGTAGGCGGAAATCCAGTA
The DNA here is from genome assembly GCF_055791265.1 of Rickettsia sp. 109562A South Dakota. Taxonomy (NCBI): domain Bacteria; kingdom Pseudomonadati; phylum Pseudomonadota; class Alphaproteobacteria; order Rickettsiales; family Rickettsiaceae; genus Rickettsia; species Rickettsia sp. 109562A South Dakota. Next base: position 361,799 of record NZ_CM147703.1, on the reverse strand, counting down.
AAACATATAAAAAACTTGTTTTTTTATATGTTTATTTTACCAAATATGTAATTTTTGTGCCAATATTAAGGTTATTTTTTCTGGATCCCCGCTTTCGCGGGAATGACATCGAATGCTTCTCGCAATGACGCAGGCATTATTTTTCACATATCTAAAAACATATTAATGATTCTATGGAAATTAAAGATTTTGACTTCGAGAAAAAGCGTAAAATTTTCCACCTATCGGCTATAATATTTCCGCTACTTTATTTGTTTATTCCAAGAACCGCTATTACGCTCTTATTATTTATAATAACGGTTATTACATTATATTTAGATGTATCACGTCATAATAATGCAAAAATTAGCGAATTTGTAACTAGATTTTTTTCAAAAGTTATAAGGCCCCAAGAAAATAACGGCTCTTTTGCTCTAAGCGGCATTAGCTTTATGATGCTCGGTTTTTTCTTAACTGCTCTTCTTTTTCCTAAAAATTTAGTAATTTGTTCGTGGCTAATTTTAATTATTTCAGATTGTTTAGCGGCTCTTGTCGGCGTTAAAATAGGCAATAGTTTAAGTGGTAAATCGATAGCAGGTTCTATTACCTTTTTAGCTTCTGCAATTTTTATAAGTATATTAGTGTATTTCTATTTAGGATATAATACAAGTTTTATTATTATCATTATAAGCTGCATAGGGGCTACGGCAGCTGAATTTTATTCAAAAGATTTAAGAATTAACGATAATCTATCTATACCTCTTTCTTATTGTCTTTTTACTGCTATTCTTTTTTATATAATATAAAATATGCGAGTTGCGCCTGAATTTTATGAGTTCTTAAGAAACCGTATTAACATATCTGATGTAATACGGCAAAAAGTAGTTTTAACTAAAAAATCCGGTAACTATGTAGGTTTATGTCCTTTCCATCAAGAAAAGACTCCTTCTTTTACGGTTAATGATAGTAAGAGATTTTTCTATTGTTTTGGTTGTAAAGCAGCCGGTGATGTTATAAAATTTACTTCTAATATTAGCGGTTTATCCTATAATGAGTCTGCTATAAAGCTTGCAACCGATTACGGTATAGAGATACCAAAATTAACTGTGAAACAGAAAGAATTTTATGAAGAATCCGATGAAATTCTAAATATTCTAGAACTCGCCAATAAGTTTTTCAGGACGCAATTAACGTCCGAAATATTACATTATCTACACGGAAGAAATATTACCGAAAAAACAGTAAAAGAGTTTTCAATAGGCTTTGCACCGAAGAATAATAAATTTGAAAAGTTTTTTCATGATAAAAATATAGATATTGTAAAACTCGGTAAAGCAGGTTTAATCGGCAAACGAGAAAACGGAGAAATATATAATTTATTTTCTAACCGTATTACCATTCCAATTAGAAATATTTACAATAAAATTGTAGGCTTTGGCGGTAGAGTACTAGGGGAAGGGATGCCTAAATACTTAAATTCACCTGAAACTACAGTATTTCAAAAAAGCGAAACACTATACGGTGAGCATAAAGCGATAAGCAGTAGCTATAAAAAAAATCACTCGATTTTAGTAGAAGGTTATTTTGACGTTATAGCACTACATCAAGCAGGTTTTAGCGAAGCGGTTGCAAGCCTTGGTACTAGCGTCACCGAGAATCACTTATATAAATTATGGCGTGCCGGCGATGAAATTATATTATGCCTTGACGGAGATAATGCAGGCATAAAAGCTAGCATAAGAACTATTAACCTAGCATTACCGCTTATTAATAGTGAAAAGAAAATTTCTTTTATTAGGTTACCAAGCGGATTTGATCCCGACGATGCAGTAAATAAAAACGGTGCTGATTTTTTTGCAAAGCTTATAGATAAAAGAATAAGCCTATCAGAAATGATTTGGCATATAGAATATAGCGGCAAGAGTTTTAAAACTGCAGAAGAAAAAGCTAATTTAGAAAAAAAATTAAAAAATTATTGCAGCAAAATATCGGATAGTGATTTAAGAGCAAGTTATTACAGATTTTTTAAAGATCAAATATGGCAGAATTTAGTCATAAAACAGAAGAAAGTTATAACTAAAAGCTCAAATTTGACTCCTATAGTTTCAAGTCACGGCTATTCGGAGCTTGAAATGCTAGAACACGCTTTTTGTGCTTTGTTGGTTAAGTTTCCTACAATACTTGAAGAAAAAGATATTAAAGATTTCATCCTAAATTTAAATTTTAATAATAAATCGCTTGAAGAATTCCGTAATTGGTATTTAAACGAGATTATAGATAATAACGTAGAAGCAAGTGAAATTACTGCAATTGTGGAAAAAACTAGCTTTTGTGATATTTTTTTATTATTATCAAAAACGGATAATTTGTTTTTAGATATCTCATTTAATAAAAATAATATCAGACTAGATTTATTATGGCAGTGGCTACATAAAAAATATTATCTAATAAATTTACAACAAGAATACACGTACACTATAAACAGTACTGATAATCACGATTTTGAAAAAGTTTTACTATATAAAAAAGAAATTCTGAAGATTGCAAATGAACTTCAAGTTTTAAACGAATCTCTTATTAACCACACTATAATTTAATACTTCTATACTTCAAGTATAATGAAGAGTAAAGAAAACAAAAAATATAAATTAAATTTGTATTCGAGATGGGAACCGCTTTCCATATCGAATACCTGTTATTTTAATTCTTCTTTCAAAAGTAGTATTACATACTCCTTTTGAAAGAAAAAAGCATATAGGTATTTAATGAGCAATAGTAATATAGATAATGATCTAGATAAAATAGATAGTTTACTTAAAAAAGCTAAATCTAAAAAGATACCGGTCACTTACGATGATATAAACAAAGCTCTTCCTCTTAATAAAAATCCTTCAATAAGACAATTAGAGGAAGCTATATTAAAATTTTCCGATGCGGGAGTAGATATTTTAGAATCTAACGAAGATGATGAAATTAAGCTTGATATCGGAATGGATGAAGAATTTAAGCTATCTATCAATGTTGATAATGAACCTGAGGACGAGGTAGAAGAAAAAAATATAGGTACTACCGATGATCCTGTAAGATTATATCTTAAGGATATGGGAGGAGTCGATCTTTTAACTCGTGAAAACGAAGTAAAAATAGCAAAAAGAATTGAGGAAGGACGTAAAACAATGACTGCTTCCTTATGCAGAAGCCCTATTGCTATGCGTTGTTTTATAGTATGGTATGAAGATTTAGTTAATGAAAAAATGTTACTACGTGATCTAATAGATTTGGAAGCTAACATGTTACATGACGAAACACCCGAAAATGATGAAGAACATAGTAGTGATACCGAAGGAGAAGAGCATGAGGATAATCACTTATCTATGTCTAGAGTAGAAACGCAGATATTACCTAATATTATAGAGCGTATGAAAAAGATTTCTTTTATCTGCGAAGAACTACTAATTGAAGCTAAAAAATGTTATGAGAAATCTTTTGAGCCGAAGGTTTTACAAAAGAGCAAAAAATATAATAATAACTTGGAATTATTAATAAATGAAGTTTCGGAAATACATTTTAATTCTAAAAGAACAGAAGAAATTTTAGGTAAGATGTATGGAATAAATCGTGATTTAATTAATAAAGAAACAGCTTTTTTAAAACTTGCCGAAAAATACGGAGTAACTCGCCAAAATTTCCTTGATGAATATATAGGATCGGTTATCAATGCAGCATGGAAAGAAAAAATGCTGAAAAATAAAAAAATCGCTTGGAAAGAGTTAATTACTAAAGAATCGGATTATATAGATCAAATGATTACCGAATTATCGGTTATAGAATCTAATACCGGTCTTTTAGTTAATGATTTTAAAAAATTAGTGAATACTATACAAAAAAGCGAGAGACAAACACTGCAAGCAAAAAAAGATATGATAGAAGCGAATTTACGTTTAGTTATATCTATTGCTAAAAAATATGCTAATAGAGGATTGCAGTTTTTAGATTTAATTCAAGAAGGTAATATAGGGCTTATGAAAGCGGTGGATAAATTTGAATATCGCCGTGGCTATAAATTCTCTACCTATGCTACTTGGTGGATTAGACAAGCTATAACAAGAGCTATTGCCGATCAAGCAAGGACTATACGTATTCCTGTGCATATGATTGAAACAATTAATAAGATATTGCGTACTTCAAGACAAATGCTTAATGAACTCGGCTATGAACCGACGGCAACGGAAATCGCTAACCGTCTTTCAATGCCGCTTGATAAAGTGCGTAAGGTCATGAAAATAGCTAAAGAACCTATAAGTCTTGAGAATCCCGTAGGTGATGATAGTGACGGCGGTCAATTAGGCGATTTTATCGAAGATAAGAATGCAGTAGCGCCGATTGATGCGGCAATTCAGTCAAATTTACGAGAAGTTACCACTAGAGTACTTGCAACTCTTACACCTCGTGAAGAAAGAGTGCTTAGAATGCGTTTCGGTATAGGTATGAATACTGACCATACATTAGAAGAAGTAGGGCAGCAATTTCAAGTAACTAGAGAACGTATAAGACAAATCGAGTCAAAAGCTTTAAGAAAGTTACAGCATCCTATTAGATCTAAAAAGCTTAATAGCTTTAGAAGCGGAGGAAAGCGTAGTGATAGTAATCCATCGGATGTGCTAGAGGCGTGATAACACTTATATTGTTATACCGCGGCTTGATCGCGGTATCTCAGGAAATAATTCATAATATTAGATGCTTTAATACTTTTTGGATACCGCGATCAAGTCGCGGTATGACATCAGGCTAATTATGTATCGATATAAGATCACCATTGAGTATTTAGGCACGGATCTTGCAGGTTGGCAAAGGCAAGCAGGAGTAATGTCGGTACAGCAAATATTAGAAGAAGCAATTTATAAATTTTCCGGTGAACAGGTAGTATTGTTTGGATCAGGAAGAACAGATGCCGGTGTGCATGCTATAGGTCAAGTAGCACATTTTGACCTTTCAAAATATTTAGAACCTCACAAAATTATTACAGCTATCAACTATTTTGCACGACCTTATGCAGTAATAGTATGGAACTGTGAAATGGCTCCAAATAATTTTCATGCAAGATTTTCAGCTATCTCTCGTCACTACATATATAGGATTCTTAATAGACCTTACTCATCGGTAATTAATCGTGATCGTGTTTGGTGGATTAGTTCACCTTTAGATGTTCTAGCTATGCAAAAAGCTGCAACTTATCTCTTAGGTAAACATGATTTTACTTCATTTAGGGCTAGCTTATGTCAATCAAAATCACCGATAAAAACTTTAACTGAACTTAATATCATTAAAGAAGACGAAGAAATAAAATTATATCTTTCAGCACCCTCATTTTTGCATCATATGGTACGTAATATTGTCGGTAGTTTAGTACTTGTCGGTAAGAATGTTTGGCAAGCAGAATACATTAAAGAGGTTTTAGAAGCAAAAGATAGAAAAGCTGCGGGTCCTACTGCTCCCGCATCCGGTCTTTATTTTGTGAGAACGGAGTATTAACACTTTATTATATATATTCGCCCCACTTGAAAAATTGGCTACGTCGTCTTTGTAAGTCCTCGGATGCTGAACGTTTAATCCTCGCTTGGCATTGTTGCATGGCTTGGTAAAACCCGCTGTGTCACCCCCGTGGCTTGACCACGGACGGGGTCCATAAAGACAACTTAAAATACTAATAATTTTAGTATTTTTAACTGGATCCCGCGACTTGATCGCGGGATGACAATCGGAAAATCAATCCACGTAACAATGCCTACGCGGGAATGACAATAAGGTCTTTTTTAAAAATGTTCACAGAGCCTATAATACTGTTAATAAACTATATAATTTTTCATGTATTTTAGTTAGCTTACCTATATCATTTCCGCCGGCTTGAGCAAGGCTTGCCTGCCCACCGCCTCCTGTGCCGCCTAAGAATAACGAGAGTTCTTTTGCAATATTACCGGCGTTGAACTTATCTGTTATAGCTTTACTCACCGCAACCGTAATAGATAATTTATCGCTATTACCCACAATATATACTACTATTAAATCCTCTACTTTTTTCGTTAAATTTTCTGCAGCCTGACGTAGTACTTTATTGTCTAAATTCTCTATATATCGATAAATTAACTTAACTCCTTTTATCTCTTCAGCTTCTTTATTAATCTGCTCTATGCTTAAATCTAAACGGGCTAAATGGACTTGTTCAAGCTCTTTCTCAAGACCTTTATTCCGTTCTAAAATATTGTTCACTTTGGTAATAAGCTCATTTTTATTAGTTTTTAAACTGCTTTCTACCGATTTAAGTAAATTCTCTTTTTCTCTCATTAATTTAATTACGAATTCACCGCAAACTGCTTCAATTCTGCGAACACCGGCAGCTATAGCACTTTCGCTTGTAATCTTAAAGCAACCGATATCGCCAAGGCGTCTAACATGCGTACCGCCGCATAATTCTAAAGAGTTATCGCCCATCTTAACTACTCTTACCTCAGAGTCGTATTTTTCTCCGAATAATGCCATAGCTCCTTGTTTGACTGCATCTTCAGTTGCCATTAATGTAGTATTTACTTCATGATTAGCTCTAATAATCTCATTTACCTTATCTTCGATCAAAGTAATTTCTTCATTAGTCACAGCTTTAGAATGGCTAACATCAAAACGTAAATAAGTCGGAGCGACTAACGAGCCTTTTTGTGTCACATGTTTACCAAGCACCTCGTGCAGTACTGCATGTAATATATGCGTTGCCGAATGATGAATTCTTAAATTCTGTCTATATTTTATGTCTATACTAAAATTAGCATTTTCTCCTACATTAATTTTGCCTTTCTTCAAAATACATTTGTGAACTATAATAGAGCCTAAATATTTCAAAGTATCTATTACTTCTACTTCAGAATCTTTTGCAAATATCGTCCCAATGTCACCCATCTGACCGCCGGACTCACCGTAAAAAGGAGTTTGGTTGCTGATCAACAAAAATTGCGTATCTGTTTCCTGAATATTATTAACTAAATTATTATCTTTGATTAATACAATTATTTTACATTCTGTTTCATTAAGCGTATATCCTAAAAATTCCGTGCTACCATATTGCTCTTTGATATCAAACCATAGCTGATCGGTTTTGGACTCACCGGAACCAAGCCAAGATTTTCTAGCACGTTCTTTTTGTGCAAGCATTTGCTCTTCAAACCCTTTATGATCAACAGAAATATCACGGTTTTTTAGAATATCTTCGGTTAAATCAAGCGGAAATCCGTAAGTATCGTATAATTTAAATGCTATTTCTCCTGATAATTCATTACCTTTTGTTAGCGTTGCTGTTTCTTCGGAAAGTAATTTTAATCCTCTTTCTAAAGTAGTTTTAAATCTAATCTCTTCCTGTTCTAAGATATTACTTATAAAGCTTTCGGCTCTTTTAAGTTCCGGATAAACATTCCCCATTAAATCAACAAGCTTTGGCAGTAATTTATACATAAGCGGCTCTTTGCTACCTAACATATGAGCATGCCTCATGGATCTTCGCATAATACGGCGAAGTACGTAACCGCGTCCTTCATTTGAAGGGATGACACCGTCAGCTATTAAAAAGCTACTTGCTCTTAGGTGATCAGCAATAACCCTATAAGAAAATTTAGCTTCTCCCTCTACTTTCACTTTTACTATATTTTCGGTAAAATCAATTATTTCCTGAAATAAATCTATATCATAATTATTGTTAACATGCTGCAATACCGCAGTCATACGCTCAAGACCCATACCGGTATCAATAGATTTTTGCGGTAACTCTATTCTAGTATCCTTATCGACTTGTTCATATTGCATAAATACCATATTCCAAATCTCGATAAATCTATCACTGTCTTCATCTTTAGTACCGGGAAGTCCACCATATATATTTTCGCCGTGGTCGTAAAAAATTTCGGAGCAAGGACCGCAAGGACCGGTATCGCCCATAGACCAAAAATTATCGTTTGTTTTGATCCTTATTATGCGATCATCCCCAAAACCTGCTATTTTTTTCCAGTAAGAAGCTGCTTCGTTATCGGTATGATAAATTGTTGCATAAAGCTTGTTTTTCGGTAGTTCAAATTCTTTAGTTAATAAATTCCAAGCGTAATATATAGCTTGTTCTTTAAAGTAGTCACCAAAAGAAAAATTACCTAACATTTCAAAAAATGTGTGATGTCTTGCAGTATAACCGACATTCTCAAGGTCGTTATGCTTGCCGCCGGCTCTAAGAGATTTCTGACTAGTTACCGCTTTGTTATAAGGTCTTTTTTCCTGTCCTGTAAAAACATTTTTAAATTGCACCATTCCGGAATTAACAAACATTAAGCTAGGGTCATTGTGTGGAATTAACGAGCTAGCCGGTACATGCGTATGATTATTTGTTTTAAAGTAAGTTATAAATTTACTTCTAACTTCTTCGGTGGTAAATTTAGTCATATAAGTTATAATAATTTAAAGTTTCTTTATATACTTCGTTTCTTTTAAAAGTAGTATTGCATACTTCTTTTAAAAGAAGTTTAAAATAATGAGTATTAGAGATGGGAAGCGGTTCCTATCTCTAATATTAATTTATGTTTTATTTTGACTATTCTTCATTTATCGGGAGTATACTCTGAATCATGAGTAAAATAAATTTATTTATGAAAAATATTTTTGATTCGATCAAATTACATTTTGTTAAATTTGCTACAAAATTAAAAATATTTTCTTTCAAAAGAAAAAATATTGTGGTGTTACTAGGTAATAAAGGGGTGTTTCTTAGTACTTTTCTCGATAATAAATTATTAGATAAATTATTTATCCCTAATCAGGAACAGATAGACTTAAACCCTTATAAAAACTTTTTTAGTAAATTTCCAAAAAGCGATATTTATTTTTTACTTGACGGCAGCGAATGTAAAACACGGCACGATCAAATACCTATATTACAGTCAATAGTAAAACTTGATCCTATTGAACAATTTATCGAAGGTTATTTTAATAAAGAAGACATTATAGCACATTGTGTTTACGAAATTACTACTACACCAAGTGAAATTTGGTCGACTTTAATTATGTCGTGTCCATTTGAAACACCTTTAAGCGATATAATTTCATGCATTATAGATAAAAGATCGCTTGATTTAAAAGGAATTTATTTTTTAACATTAGAGCTAAAAGTTATTATAAATAAAATAGTGCAGAATATAGAAAATGATAAATATAACGATTATTTTCAAATTTGTGTATATGCATCACAAGCTAGCGGTATAAAATTTATTATCAAACATAAAAATAATATAATAACAATTAGAAATCTTGAGTATCCATTTGATAAAACGGTCGGCTATATTCAAGGTATTATAGAACAAGAAATTAATGATTGCTTTATATTATTTAAAAACTATATAAGTAATCTTGATCAAAAAGCCTGTATAATTCTTATAGTAGATGAAGAGTTGAAATCTTTATTAGAATCAACAAATTTTGAAGATCGCCCTGTAATCTTTATACCGGTTGATAATATACTAAATAAGCAAACTCTAGAAAAAGAAAGATTTGTAGATACAAATATTAGTAGGCTGTTTCTAGAATATAAGAGCTTTCCTGCTTATAATAATAATTTAAAATCAATAAAAAAACTAGTTACTATAAAAGATCTAACATTTAAATTATATGGTACATTACTTATAATATTAATATTAGTGATCGGTGTTATCACATATAATACAAAACAGAATTACAAAGACATACACTCTATTAATGAAAAATATTATGCAACAAATCAAGAATATGATAATATAAAATATAAATATCCTTATATTAAAAATACTACTAGTCTAGCTGATTTATATGTAATAGAAAAATTACTAGAAGCACCGGTACCACTGCCGTTTGATTTACTTAAAAGACTAATAATTACTTTAAATCCAGCTTTTAAATTAGAAGAAATTAAATGGGAATTAACAAATATAGATAATATTTTGCTAGTTTCTAAGAGACACTTAATAATCAAATTAATATTTAAATATCATACTAATAATCTATCGGTAGATGAATCTCTAAAGATGCTAGATGATCATATGCAAAACGTAAAAAATAAATTATCTAATTTGCAAATAGATTATGTTATATACAAGGATAAAATACTTGATATATTCGGTAAGGTAGTAATTCCTTTGTCGGTTAATATAATTGACGATAAAACGTAATATTCTATGTCATTCCTAGCTAAGGCGGGAATCTAAAAAACTTATTTTTTTATAGGTTTATTTTGTCAATTAATGTGTAATTTTTGTACTAGTATTAAAGTTATTTTTCTGGATTCCCGCCTTCGCGGGAATGACATAAACCATGCAACAACACTAATAACCCAAGGTAAAAATAATGTTTGAAAAATATATTATGTATCTAAAGAATCTTATATTTTTTCAATTTATCATATATTTTTTCTTTATTTCCTTAACTATTTGGATAATAAAAAATTTTCAGCAAGAATACAGTAAATCTATTCTTGATAAACAAGTTGTACAAGAAAATCTAACGGAAGAAGTTTTAAAGCTTTATTCTGTCATTAACTCTAAAGAAGAAATATTAGAATCTTACAAAAAATATGTAGATTTAAGCGTGCCAAGTAGTGTGAGTTGCTTAAATTATCAAGAACTAATTCCCAAAATAAAAAGCTTAAGCAATAAATATAATTTAGTAGAACCTATAGATGTATCTATAAATTCAGTATTTTTTAAAAATAATGTTCAGGCGATTGAAGGAGAAAGTGAATCGATTCATGTAAATAATTATAGTATAAATATAAAATATGCATGTGCAGATTTTTTGACTTTTCTAAAAATATTCTCTGAAATTTATTCTTATATGCCTCCTAATACTCTTATATCTTTTGTACGAGTGCGTAATGAAGAAGTATTAACGCCTAAGAATATCTATAAACTTTCAGTAAATCATGCTCCTAATCTTATTTATGCTAAATTAATATTATATATCAGAGAATTAGCCTCAAAATAAATTACTAAAATGAATAATGCAATAATACTTAATAACGTAAATACTAATTTATTTAAAAAGGATATTGTTAATAATTTTGTCAATAATCTTACGAAATCTACTTGCTCTACTATTGCAAATATGCTTGCTATAGATTATACGCTAAGGCTTAATTCTAAACTGGAAGCCGAAAAATATATTAACAAATGTATTTCTAGACTCAAAAATTATTTAGGTATGCGGGTTATTAACGATGATAATTTTTCCGTAGCACTAGAGTTATTTGCAATAATGATTACTTCTGAAGACGAAAATGAGCAAAATAAGAATAATATTTTAGAGCAATCACAAGATATAATAGCAGAAAATCTTGTAGAAGTTTATTTTGGAGATGAAAAAATAAATAGTACTGAAAAAGAAAAAATTAAAAATATATTTAAAACTCTTTTAAAAGAGAAGAATTTTGACAAAATAATACATTATGCGGAATCTCATAAAAAATTATTTAAGGCTTCCATAATGTATGCAATGAAGAAATATAATAATATTGATGAAGCCACCACGTATATAAAAAAAGAATTTAATAAAATATTAGAGATGTCTTTAGCATTTACACAAAAAAGTAATGTATTTAAACAAGCAACCGGAAAAATCGCCGGTGCTGTTTGTGCTTTATTAGTCGGAGCAATTAGTGTTGCGACTGCGGGAGCGGCTTTTTCTATCATAGTTGTACCGGCATCAATTTTTGCCGTTAGATATGCACCTGAACTTGGTGAAAAAATTGGAGAATTAATTTTGAATAATGATAATGCAATAAAACTAGAACAAAGCAATATAGATAAGTTTATGAAAACATTACAAAATAATAAAGAAAGTCTTCTATCTCAAGCAAAAACAAAAAACATCAAACAAAATATTAAAGTTTCTCCTTCTCAAATAAATGCTAAATTAACTAAGAAAGCGGTTAATGAAAAACATAGATAAAGCTATTTTTACTTGAGAATATAAAATATTACTCTTATTATCTTTTTTTTAATCAATACAATAACTTCAATGAGAAAAGTAGTAATATCCGGCATGATCGGTAACGCTTTAGAATGGTATGATTATGCATTATATGCTCAATTTGCTTATATTATAGGGCAGCATTTTTTTCCGGATTCAGAAATGCGGGATACTTTAACTTTTGCAGTATTTGCTGCGGGCTTTGTAGTACGACCGCTTGGCGGTATTATTTTTGGTAATATAGGTGATAAATTCGGCAGACGTACTGCTTTGGTAATGGGTATTATAACTATGGCAATACCGACTACCGGAATAGGTCTCTTACCAAGCTATAAAACTATTGGAATTGCCGCTCCTATTATTTTAACTATTATCAGACTCATACAAGGTTTTTCTTTAGGAGGGGAATTTAGCGGTTGTATTTCGTATATTGTAGAACATGCTTCGACAGAAGAGCGAGGACTTGCAGGGAGTAGCTCATTTGTTAGTATGTGCGGCGGTATGCTCCTTGGACTTGGTACAGCAGCCGGTTTTTCTTATTTTATGTCTGCTGAGATGCTTTTTGAATGGGGCTGGAGAATACCTTTTATTGCCGGTTTATTTATTAGCTCCGTAGGTTTATATATTAGAAAAAACCTAGCAGAAAGTCCTATTTATAAAAAAGCTAAAGAGAGCGGACGCTTAGCACGCTTTCCTTTGCGTGAAACATTAACCAAATATCCGAAAGAATTAATAGTAGCACTTGGAATCTATATTACCGTAACTGCTCCTTTTTATACTTCTACGGTTTTTATCGGTAATTTTATGCAAACACTCGGTTATACCAGTCAGCAAAGCACAATTGTTAGTAGTATAATATTAATCGTAATGATGATTGTATTACCGATATCGGCATATATTTCTGATAAAATCGGACGTCGTCCTGTGCTAATATGGGGTATTATATTATTAATTGTATCTGTCTATCCTATTTTTATATGTCTTGGATCAATGAATTTTGCTTTAGCTATAATATCTCAAATAGTATTTGCCGGAATTATCAGCATTTATATGGGACCTGTCCCAACGATTCTAGTAGAAATATTTTCAACTAGTATAAGATTTACCGGTGTTGCACTTTCTTATAATCTTGCTGCTGCCATATTTGGCGGCACCGCACCGATGGTGGCAATGATATTAACGAAAGTTACCGGCGATAATTATGCTATTGCATATTATTTAATTGCACTTGCTTTATTATCCTCTATAATTTTGAAATTCTATAAAGAGACATATAAGAAAAACTTGGTAAACTAATTATGAGTGAAGTTTTTGAAATACCAAACGGTGAAAGCAAGGTTTTACTCCATTGTTGTTGTGCTCCTTGCGTCGGTCCTTTAATGGAAAAAATGATAGATAACGGCATTAAGTTTACGCTATTTTTTTATAATCCTAATATACATCCTAAAAAAGAATATGAGCTGCGTAAAAACGAAAATATACGTTTTGCCGAGAAGCATAATATAGAATTTATCGACGCGGATTACGATCCGCAAAATTGGTTTAGAAGAGCTAAAGGAATGGAGTTTGAGCCTGAACGAGGTAAACGCTGCAGCATGTGTTTTGATATGCGTTTTGAACGTACGGCTTTATATGCTTATGAAAATGGCTTTAGGGTTATTACTAGTTCTCTTGGTATTTCTAGATGGAAAGATATGAACCAAATTAATGAATCAGGAATTAGAGCCGCATCTCATTACGAGGGGATAACTTATTGGACTTATAATTGGCGTAAAGACGGCGGTGCTAGTAGGATGTATGAAATCGCTAAAGAAGAGCATTTTTATAAGCAAGAATTTTGCGGTTGTGTTTATTCTTTCCGTGACACTAACGATTGGCGAGTAGCGGGTTGCTCGTCCTAAGATTGAGATCGGTAAGGAGTATTATTAAGACCTCTGTGTCCATAGCACGAGCTTGTAGTGGTATTGTATGAATTTTCCTGTGTCATTCTCGCGAAGGCGGGGATCTAGTAATTAATAGGTGTAAATAATTTAAATTCTTTTATTTTTTTGGATTCCCGCCTTCGCGGGAATGACATAATAACCATAATTCTTATGAAAAAACTATCATTTCAGCAAATTATACTGACATTACAAAATTATTGGCAGGATTACGGCTGTGCAATACTGCAGCCTTACGATGCACATGTTGGAGCAGGTACTTTTCATCCTGCAACGGTGCTTCGATGTCTTGGCACTAAACCTTGGTCTGTCGCTTACGTGCAACCGTCTAGAAGACCCGGGGATAGCAGGTACGGTATGCATCCTAACAGAATGCAACATTATTATCAGTTTCAAGTTATCTTAAAGCCGTCGTCGGATAATATTCAAGAGCTATATCTTAAAAGTTTAGAATGTTTAGGTATAGATTTAAAAACGCATGATATTCGTTTTGTTGAAGATGATTGGGAATCGCCGACACTAGGTGCTGCTGGGCTTGGCTGGGAAGTGTGGTGTAACGGTATGGAAGTGTCGCAATTTACTTATATGCAGCAAATCGGGGGTATTGAATGCTGTCCCGTTGCCGGTGAAATCACTTACGGGCTTGAGCGTCTTGCTTTATATATTCAAGGTGTTGATGAAGTAAAAGAACTTGACTGGAATGGGCAAGTAGGAGAAAAAGCTTTAAAATACGGTGAAGTAGCTTTTGAGGCTGAAAGGCAATTTTCAAAATATAATTTAGAGCTTGCAGATAGTGAAATGTTAGTACGGCATTTTAAAGATAGCGAAGAACAATGTGAGTGGTTAGTAGAGAAAAATGTGCCGTTAGCTGCTTATGATGAATGCCTTAAGGCAAGTCATGCATTTAATCAATTAAATGCACTTGGGGTGATTAGTGTAACTGAGCGTGCTTCCTACGTTTTAAGAGTGCGTCATTTAGCAAAAATTTGTTGCACAAAATGGTTGGAGATGAACGAGTGAGTGAGTTATTATTAGAGTTATTTAGTGAAGAAATACCTGCATTCATGCAAAAAAATGCTGAAAAGGGTTATTTAAACATATTCACAAAAATTTTTGAAGAAAACGAAATATTTGCAAAAGTAAAAGTGTTTGCAGGACCTCGCAGGATAACTCTGCATGCTACCCACTTGCCGAAAGTAACGTTACCAAAAGAAACGGAAATTAAAGGACCTAGCTTAGATGCTTCGGCAGCCGCTATTAATGGCTTTTGTAAAGCTCATAATGTTAGCAAATTAGAGCTTTCTACTAAATTAATTAATAATCAGCTATATTATTTCTTCATCAAAAAAACAGAAGAAAGAGAAATAAAAGAGATTTTACCGGAAATTATTATAGAGGCTATTAATAAATATAGCTGGGCAAAGTCGATGTTTTGGGGTGATTATAATATAAAGTGGGTTAGACCTCTGCGTAACATTTTATGCATATTTGATGGCGAAATATTACCGCTGCAATTTGGGCATTTAACCGCTAATAATATTACGTACGGGCATCGCCTAACTGATAACAAAAAAATAGAAGTAGAAAATTTTGAGGATTACAAAAATAAACTTTCAGAAAATCATGTTATTTTAGAAAGAACAAAGAGAGAAGAAATAATTAAAACCGGTTTATCAGAACTCGCAAATTCTCATGATTTAACTATAAAAGAAGATAATCGTTTAATCGAAGAAGTAGCAGGGCTTACTGAATTTCCTGTTGTGCTACTTGGAAGAATACCGCAAAAATTCTTAGAGTTACCTAAGGAGGTATTAATTTCCTCGATGCGTACGCATCAGAAATATTTCTGTCTATTCGATAAAGCGGGAAATTTCGCACCGTATTTTCTGTTTGTGAGTAATGGCAGATTTGCAAATGCTGAACTCGTTATTAAAGGTAACGAAAAAGTATTGGCAGCACGTCTTTCTGATGCTTTATATTTTTATAAGCAGGATATAGCTAAAACTTTAGAATCAAATTTATCTAAACTGCTAGCTGTAACGTTTCATGCAAAGCTTGGTAACTTAAGAGAAAAAGTCGACCGCATAACCGATATTTGTAATTATATAGCTCCAAATAATAAAGATTTAATTACGGCAGCAAAACTTTGCAAAAGCGATCTTGTTTCGGAAATGGTCGGGGAATTTCCTGATCTGCAAGGTATTATGGGTTATTATTATGCAAAACATGAGGGGTTAGATGAAGAAGTAGCTACAGCAATTAAGGATCATTATAAACCGCAAGGTCTGAGCGACAATGTACCAAACGGGAATGCTGCACTTCTTGCTACTGCTGACAAAATAGATAGTTTAGTCGGTTTAATGATAGCAGGAGAAGCTCCGACAGGTTCAGGTGATCCATATGCCTTAAGACGTCAAGCTCTTGGTATAATAAGAATAATAATTGAAAATAAATTAGAGTTAAATTTAAATGATTTAATTAATTTTTCTATAAACTTATATAAAGATTCATCTGATAAAAATAAGGATTTAATAATATCTTTCTTTGAAGAAAGAATAAAATTCTATTTCAAAAATAATTATGATATTTCATTAATTAATGCAATTCTTGATTTAAGCACAGAAGATTTGGTTAGTGTAAGTCTAAAACTTAACGCCTTACAAAAATTTTTAGCAGAAGACGCAGGAAAGCAATTATTAAATGCTTATAAACGAGCAAGTAATATAATCGGCGATCAGAAAATTACCGGTTTAGTTGATGGGAGTCTCTTTACTACGCAGCCCGAAAAAGAATTATTTGAAGTGATGCAAAAACTTTCGCCGCAAATTATAGATAGTATAACTGATAAAGATTACGAGAGAGCTTTAAATTTATTATCATCTCTATTAGCTCCGATTACTAGCTTTTTTGACAACGTACTCGTTAATGACCCTGATCCAACAATCGCACAAAATCGTTTATCGTTATTACAAAATACTTGCGAATTATTCCATAAAATAGCTAAGTTTAACTGCTTATGATTGAAATCTGTCATACCGTGGCTTGACCAATTAGTGTACGAACGTTCAGGATGTCATTCCTGCGTGATGTTGTTGCGTGAATCGATTTTTCCGTCATTGCGAAAAACTGTAAGTTTTGATGAAGCAATCCAGTAAAAAATGCTAGTTTATAGTATTTTTTTAATTTTTTTCTGGATTGCCACGCTCCTTACAGTCGCTCGCAATGACGATTTAGTATCCACGTAACAACGCTTCGCAGGAAGGACATATAAGTAACAAACTTAAATAACTAAATTAATGATTAATAAAGCAGTTCAATTTATAAAATCCGGTAAAGTGGTTGTTTTTCCAACCGAAACAGTCTATGGAATCGGAGCGGATGCTACTAATAATGAGGCTTGTTTAAAGATTTTTCAGTTTAAAAATCGTCCTGCTATTAATCCGCTTATCGTGCATGTTGCATCCATAGAGCAAGCAAAAGAAATAGGTGAGTTTAATGATTTAGCTACAAAAATAGCAGAAAAATTTTGGCCGGGACCATTATCGATAGTTGTTCCTTTAAAAAAGAATGTTAATATAGCATCGTCAGTTACGGCAGGGCTTAATACAATAGCAATTCGGATGCCGTCTTATCCTTTAGCATTAGAACTTATCAGACAATCAGGTAAGCCTATCGCAGCCCCAAGTGCTAACCCCTCAAACTATATTAGTCCAACTAACGCCGAGCATGTTACGAAACATTTTAAGGATAATGAAGAAATTTTTATTTTAGCCCCTGAAATTTATCAATCTGAATATGGGCTAGAGTCAACGATAATTGATACTACAACCGCTACTCCTACTATTCTTAGAGAAGGGTTTATAACGGCTGAAGTTCTAGAAAAAACGCTTGGTATAGAAATTCTTAAAGCTTCAGAGAAAAGTACTATAAAAGCTCCTGGAATGCTTGCAAAACACTATTCGCCAAAAGTACCAATTAGATTAAATGCTACAAATTTAGAGGATAAAGAAATTGGATTAAATTTTGGCAATAGCAACCTTACGGGAAGATTCTTGTTAAATCTAAGCCCCAAAGGTGACCTTATAGAAGCTGCTGCAAATCTTTATGCATATTTAAGAATACTTGACGATTATGCTGCTAGTCATGATATAGAATATATTGCAGTTGCTCCGGTGCCTTCTACAAATATCGGAGCTGCAATTAACGACAGATTGAAACGTGCTGCAAAATTATAAATTTCGGTGTATCTATTCGCCTTAATAGCTTTTTGATGATATTTGGTAATTATATAATTATCATGCGGCTTTAAATAATCATCTTTATTCATAATTTCAAAATTACCGTTCTGCTCTATTAACTCTATTACTTCATAAAAATAATTTTCAATATCGGAAGCAAATACTAAATTACCGTTATCTTTTAGCTTATCTTGCAAAACCTTAAGCCGCTCTTTATTGAAAATGCGTTTCTTTTTTTGCTTATTTTTTGTCCATGGATCAGGAAATAAAATATAAATGCTGTCAAGGCTATTATTAGGTAGATCGTTTAATATAAAATCTAAATTGTTGGGGAATAATAAAAAATTCGTGATATTCTGCCCGCCCGCAAGCTTTAAAACATTTGCAACGCCGTTTAAATATACCTCTACCCCAATAAAAAGTGCATTAGGATTCATTTTAGCTTGGTTAATGAAATGCTCACCCATACCAAAGCCGATTTCTATAAATACTTTATGTTTTTCATCAATAAGCTTTTTTTTTGAAAATAAATATTTCGGTAGTTCCGTATCTAACAAATTTTGTTGCAAGCTTGATAGGCTTTTACCGATACGTCTTGCATATGAACGATTTAAGTTAATAGGAGAAAATAATATTACCCTACTGTAACCTTGTAGATCCTTATAAACGCTTTCAATATTATATCCTTGATCTAAGAAAATTTGAGTTACCGTTTCTTCCTGTTTAAACCCTATCTCTAATGCCAACTTACCGTTTTGTTTCAAGAATTTTTTTGCATTTTCGGCAATTGTTTTATAACTCTGTAAGCCGTTTTCTTCGGCAAATAATGCAAGATGCGGTTCATAATTTATTGTTTCAATTGCCATCTCTGATTTTTCGGTGTTCGATATATAGGGCGGGTTGCTAACGATAAAATCAAACTTCTGATTCTCAATATTCTCAAACCAATTACTGTGAATAATCTGAATGCGATCCGTTACGTGATGTTTTAGAGCATTGTTTCTAGCAACTTCTATTGCATCAAGACTTATATCAGTTGCAATTACATTAGCATTCGGTAACTCGCATAATAGGCTGATAGCAATGCAGCCGCTACCCGTACCGAGTTCTAGGATTTTTATATTGTTAGTCTGTAGCCTTTCGGTGTCATACCCGCGTAGGCGGGTATCCATATAGTGATTTACTGGATTCCCGCTTTCGCGGGAATGACATCTCTTTACCAATTCTACTACAATATCAACCAACAATTCAGTATCGCCTCTTGGAATTAATACATGTTTATTAATGATAAATTCACGTGAGTAAAATTCTTTTACACCTATAATATATGCTATCGGTTCATGCTTTAATCTTCTCTCTAACAATTTTTCAAAAGCTTCTATCTCTGACTGATTTAATTGTTCATCAAGATTAATAAGCAAATATTGAAGCGGTTTATTTATAACATGCCGTAGTAAGATTCGTGCTTCTAATTGCGATGAATTGATCCCTATTTTATTTAATTTATCTGTTGCGTCACTGAGAGCTTGCTTTATGGAGTATTGCATGAATAGTAAAATATTAAATTATTGAGTTGTTATCTTCTAGCCCCTTGATCGTAGTATCTAATTCCATTAGACCCCGTGATCAAGTCACGGGGTGACACTTATTGTCCATGGGTTCCTGCTTTTGCAGGAATGACATCAAGCGAAATTATCTCTTCCATATCTCTTGGCAGCTCACAAGAAAATTCCATAATCTCATTACTAGTTGGATGAGTAAAACTTAAATACCAAGAATGCAGAGCTTGGCGTTTAAAATCAATTAATTTTGCTTTTAATTCAGGTGGGGAATGAGCAACTTTTCGGTCGTTATTGCCATAAGTTTGATCACCGACTACCGAATGCTTTAAATGGCTTAGCTGCACCCTGATTTGATGAGTTCTACCCGTGCTAAGCTTGCATTCCACCATACTAATAGTGCCACCGTAAAACAATTCTAGAGTCTTATAATGTGTCACGGCTTCTTTACCGCCGTATTTTAATATGGTCATTTTTTGTCGATCGCTTCGGCTGCGACCTATATTATTCTTAATCACTCCTTCTAGCGGATTAATTACTCCCCAAACTAACGCTTTATACTTCCGTATTACCTGTCTTTGCTCTATCTGATTTGCAAGTAGCATATGTGCTTTATTATTTTTAGCAACTACCATCAAGCCTGTAGTATCCTTATCTAAACGATGCACTATTCCAGGTCTTTCTGATGAACCGATATCCGATAAATTCTTCGTATGGTGCAATAAAGCATTAGCTAGCGTATCATCATGATGACCCGCCCCTGGGTGTACCGTCATACCTGCAGCTTTATTAATTACAATTAGATCATCATCTTCATAGATTATATCGAGTGCTATATTTGCTGCCTCAATTTTTAGTTCTTCAGGTTCTTTAAAAGAAAATAATATAACATCATTCTCCTTGACCAAAACATCAGGATCAGAAATAATTACATCATTAACTAGTACTTGCGAATCTTTAATAGTTTTTTGGATTTGATTCCTTGAAACATTTTCAAGAAGCAATGATAGAGCTTTATCAAGCCTTATGCCGTTTAGTTCGTGCGGTACGGAATGTTTTAACATATTTTATTTTAAGATAATGAATAATACGCTTAAATGGTTAAGTGCAATCGGTGTTGAATATTACTGCTCTACGCAGCCACAAAAATTAAATATTGATAAGCCCCAAGAAAACAATCAAATTAATCCTATGCCACGAAAAACAATTGATAAAATTCTTGAAGTAGATACCGGTAAAATGCATAATAATATTAGTTTAGCAAGATCTCTTGCCGACAAAGCTCATAATATAGAAGAACTAAGAGAATCTCTACTAAATTTTAATGGCTGTGAACTTAAGAAATTTGCTACTAATACCGTTTTTGGTGACGGTAATCAGAAAGCTCAAATTATGTTAATAGGCGAAGCTCCGGGAAGTACTGAAGATTTAAAAGGTATACCTTTTTGCGGTGAAAGCGGGAATTTACTTGATAATATGCTGCATAGCATCGGAATTTCACGGAAAAATAACGCTTATATTACTAATACGGTATTTTGGCGTCCTCCTGCTAATAGACAACCGACACTCGAAGAAGTCGATATTTGTAGACCGTTTGTTGAGAAGCATATTGCTCTCATTAACCCCAAATTAATTATCTTAGTCGGTAGTACGGCTGCAACTAGCTTACTTGGGAAAAATTCGGGTATTACTAAAATTAGACAAGAATATTATTTTTATACCAATAAATATTTATCTTCACCCATTCAAACTACTGCAATCTTCCACCCTGCCTATCTACTACGCCAACCTATGCAAAAACGTACCTCATGGTATGATTTACTAAAGATTCAGGAGTATTTAGTAAATAATAAACTCATTCTTAATTGATTTTTAAATCTCATGTTTTAAGCAACTAATTTTAGTTGCTTTGTATTAGTAAATATATTATTTTGAAATTAGAAGTAGTAGTGTACAAACGTTCAGAATATCATTCCTAGCTAGAAGCATTGTTGGGTGGATCGAAAAACGTGTTCTAGGTCATACAGTGGCTTGTACCTGAGGTATCCAAAAATACAACTAAAAAGTATGCATCGTTTAAACATTTTTAACTGGATGCCGTGATCAAGTCACGGCATGACAATAAAAAAAAGAGGGACTAATATGATAAAAACCGATTTTATGAGTTATAAAGGTTATTTAGGATCAGTGCATTTTAATACTTCAGAAGAATTATTTTTTGGCAAAGTAGAATTTATAAGAGATTTAATAACTTACGAAGCATCTGATGCTAAAACTTTAATAAAGTCATTTCATGAAGCTATAGATAGTTACTTAGAAGATTGCAATATAGTCGGTAAAACTCCCGATAAACCGTTTAAAGGTAGTTTTAATGTTAGAATCGAGCCTGAATTACATAAAGAAGTAAGCTTATATGCTATGCAACATGGTTATACCTTAAATGGAATAGTTAAAAAAGCTTTAAATGAATTTATCAAGTGTTAGTTAATAGCTATAAATTATATAAAAAGATCGCCTAAACTTTCTTATAGTAACATATAATGTTATGCTAATATTAATTATTGTTCTTTTTAAGGTAATATATGAATATTTCTTTAACCCCTGAACTTGAAAAATATGTAAATAAACAGGTAGAAAGTGGCTTTTACCATTCTTCAAGCGAAGTTATAAGAGCAGCCTTGCGTTTAATGGTTAAATCTGAACATGTTTCTCAAAACGCTCAGTTTGAAAACTATAAAATGTGGCTTAATCAAGAAATTCAAGTTGGTTTAGACCAAGCTGCTGAAGGTAAATTAATTCCCGGAAAGAAAGCTTTACAAAATATTAAAAATTTTCGCAAAGAGCAGTAAACTCTAATGTCTAATTATAGTTTTTCATTAACCTTGCAAGCTGAGCAAGATATCAAAGATATTTGGCTTTATATAGCAAGTGATAGTGTTAGGGCAGCTGAAAAAAGGTAATAGAATATTTTGAGCAATCTTTTTATAAATTAGCTGTTAATCTAAGTATGGGAAGTAGACGTGAAGATTTAACAAATAAAGCTGTACGCTTTTGAAATCGCAATATAGAAAATTTTTAAATCCTCATAGATCATAATTCATTGCTAATTTCCTTAAAGTAGGGTTATACTTACTGATGTATAAAAATAAGGTATAGCACATATGACCAATGAAAATAATAATGATTCAGAATTTGCCGAATTAAAAATCAGAGGAAAAATATTTAAATTACCTATACTTAAAGCAAGTATCGGTGAGGATGTAATCGATATAAGTAGGGTATCTTCGGAAGCTGATTGCTTTACTTACGACCCCGGCTTTATGTCTACTGCTTCTTGTAGATCCACAATAACCTACATAGACGGTGATAAAGGAATCCTACGACATCGAGGATATGATATTAAGGATTTAGCCGAGAAAAGCGATTTTTTAGAGGTAGCATATTTATTGATTTACGGAGAATTACCAAGTAGTGAGCAGTATAATAATTTTACTAAAAAAGTCGCTGTTCATTCATTAGTGAATGAACGACTACATTATCTGTTTCAAACATTTTGTAGCTCTTCTCATCCTATGGCTATTATGCTTGCGGCTGTCGGTTCTCTTTCGGCATTTTATCCTGATTTATTGAAGTTTAAGGAAGCAGACTACGAACTTACCGCTATTAGAATGATTGCTAAGATACCGACCATTGCTGCAATGTCTTATAAATATTCTATAGGACAACCCTTTATTTACCCTGATAATTCGTTAGATTTTACCGAAAATTTCTTACACATGATGTTTGCAACGCCTTGTACGAAATATGAAGTAAATCCGGTAATAAAAAATGCTCTTAATAAGATATTTATTCTGCATGCCGACCACGAGCAGAATGCTTCTACCTCAACAGTAAGAATTGCCGGCTCATCCGGAGCTAATCCTTTTGCTTGTATTAGTACAGGTATTGCCTCACTTTGGGGACCTGCTCACGGCGGGGCTAATGAAGCGGTAATAAATATGCTTAAAGAAATCGGTAGTTCTGAGAATATCCCTAAATATATAGCTAAAGCTAAAGATAAAGATGACCCGTTTAGGTTAATGGGCTTCGGTCATCGTGTCTATAAAAACTATGACCCACGTGCCGCAGTACTTAAAGAAACTTGTAAGGAAGTATTAAAGGAACTCGGGCAGCTAGAAAACAATCCGCTCTTACAAATAGCAATAGAACTTGAAGCTAGTGCTCTTAAAGATGAATATTTTATTGAGAGAAAATTATATCCAAATGTTGATTTTTATTCGGGTATTATCTATAAAGCTATGGGTATACCGTCACAAATGTTCACGGTACTTTTTGCAATAGCAAGAACCGTAGGCTGGATGGCACAGTGGAAAGAAATGCACGAAGACCCTGAACAAAAAATCAGCAGACCGAGACAGCTTTACACCGGTTATGTACATAGAGAGTATAAGGGTATTCGAGAGAGAAAATGACTCGTAAAAATTTAAAACCTATTCATCCGACTATTGAGAAATTAAACTTATCTCACAAAGTAAAAGCGTATTTTAATAAACTAGAATTTTATGAAATCATAGAAGATAAAATTATTTTAAGTGATGAATTTAATGATTTAGATGAAGCATTAGAAAATCGTTGGAGTTTTGGAGTTGAATTAAAATATTGTACTTTTGATGATTTAAAGGTTTTTTATCAGGCTATAATTAATGCACGCAAAAATTTTTTAGAAAAAAATCATATTAATAAAAAGATGATTTTTTATACTTGGTACGATCCAATGTCCGGTAATTTTTACTTTTCAACTGTACCAAAAGATTGGAAAAAATTACCAAAAGACAAAGAAGTACCTCTTGGCTGTATTGTGTATAGAGCCGAAACTATTGACGATATTATATTGGAGTTTATCAACGATAAATATAAAGGAAGAATACCATTAGATGAATTAACTCCTGTTGATCCTTCAGAAGATGATGACAATGACGTAAGTAATTTCACACTAAATGTATATTGGACAGATTTATAATAATAAAACTTACTAATAACTATTAAATTTTTAAAAACTTATACGAATAACAAGAAAATAAAATGAATTTTATTGATGAAGTTAAAATATACATAAAAGGTGGGAACGGCGGCAATGGTTGCGTTAGTTTCCATCGTGAAAAATTTATTGACAGAGGCGGACCGGACGGCGGTGACGGAGGGCGTGGCGGTAGTGTTATTTTTAGAAGTAATCACCATCTTAATACGCTAGTAAATTATCGATATAAACAGCATTTTACCGCTGAAAACGGCGAAAACGGTAAAGGTTCAAATAGAAGCGGCAAATCAGGAAAATCGTTAGTTCTTGATGTCCCGATCGGTACGCAAATCTTTTCGGAAGACGGTAATATATTATTGCATGACTTTACTGAGGATGATCAAAGCTTTGAAATAATTAAAGGAGGAAGCGGCGGTCTTGGTAACAGCCATTTCAAAACATCGGTTAATCAAGCTCCAAGGAAGCGTACAGAAGGAGAGGTCGCCGAAGAAATGTGGATTCATTTAAGCTTAAAACTTCTCTCTGATGTTGGACTTGTGGGTCTTCCAAATGCCGGTAAATCTACTTTTTTATCAGTTGTAACTGCCGCTAAGCCTAAAATTGCCGATTATCCCTTTACTACTTTAGTACCGAATCTTGGAGTGGTATATGTTGATGACGAAGAGTTTGTCATAGCCGATATTCCGGGCTTAATTGAGGGAGCTCATCAAGGTCATGGTCTTGGTGATAAATTCTTAAAACATATAGAGAGATGTAATGTATTAATACATTTAATAGAAGGCTCTAGTAATGATGTAGTTGCAGATTATAATACGGTACGCCTTGAACTTGAATCATATTCCGATTATCTAAAAAACAAAATCGAAATCATATGTCTTAATAAATGTGATGTTCTTACCGATGAGGAAATACAGGCAAAAATAAATAAGTTGCGGAAAGTTACTAATAAAGCAGTTTTTCCTATCTCTACCTATACTAATACCGGAGTAAATAAAATAGTCAAACTTGCTTTAGAGGCTATAAAAAATCAGGAGTAATATTACCTAGCGAGGAGGTATTGTTGCGTGGATCGAAAAACGTACACGGTATCCAAAAAACAATAAAAAAGACCAATAATTTTAGTATTTTAAACTGGATCCCGCTACAAGCTCGCGGGATGACAGGGGGGATCGAGTCATGCAACAAGGTCGATCAAGTCACGGAATGACAATAAAAAAATCGATCTATGCAACAAACCATATAGTCGCTCGCAATGACGATTAGCAAACTTTAAATCAAAGTAATACGTTGCTCTTCTGCTTCTAGATATTTCTCTAGTTCTTCCTTAGTATATTTCTTTTCTTTAAGCTTTATTTCATTATTAAATATATATTGTACAGCTTTATCTTCTAAAGCAGGGCCTTTAAGTCCCTCAATTGCTCTAGGATTATTTTTATAAAAATCAAAAATCATATTTTCCTGCCCGGGAAAATTACGTGCTTGTTGCATAATAACTTTTCTTAAATCATTAGGCTCTAATTGCAAATTTTTAGATTTTGCATATTCAGCAAGTAATAAACCTATTCGCACACGGCGTAATGCTAATTTGTTATAATATTCTGTTATTTCTTTAGAGGATTTATCTTTCAATAATGATTCATCTTGTTCATTTTTATCGGTCTCTGACTTTAAAATATTTTTTTCTTGCTCTAATAAAGATTCCGGTACATCAAAATCTAACAATTTTTCTAACTTATCAAATAAGTTCATTTTCATTATAGTATTAATAGCTTCTTCCGACTCATTTTCTATTTGTTTAGCAAAATGTGTACGCAATTCTTCAAGGCTATTACTTTGGAATTTTTTAGCAAATTCGTCATCAATAAGGGTAGGTTCTGCAGTATGTACTGCTTGAATTTGTACTACAAAACGAGCATCCTTACCTGCTAAATCTTTAGCATGGTAATTTTCAGGAAAAGTAACATTAACATCTACTTCACTACCTGTTTTAGAACCTATTAATTGTTTCTCAAAACCGGGAATAAGTGCATTACTACCTATTACTACCTTAAAATCATTTAATTTACCGCCTTCAAAAGTTTCATCCTTAATATACCCAATTGCATCAATAGTAACCTGATCTCCGTCCTTTATTTTTACTTTACTTTCTTTGGTATAACTTTTTGTTAATGCAGCAAGCTTTTCTAGTTGTTCTTCAACATCTTTAGGGTTTACTTCTAATTTTGGACGATCTAGTGAGATTTTCTTTAAATCCGGAATAGTAATTTTAGGTAATAGCTCTATTTTTACGGTAAATTCTAAAGCTTTGTCGGGTTCATTTTGCAATTCTTCAATTTTGGGTCTACCGATTATATTTAGATTATGCTCTTTAATAACGTGATTTACCGAATGGTTAATTCTTCTTTCTATTATATCATTCCTGACGGAAGTACCGTATTTTTTCTTAACAATTGAAACCGGTACTTTACCGGCTCTAAAACCTGCTATTTTAACTTTTTTGGTTAAATCAAGCAATTCTTTTTGAATATCGTCATCTATCTCACTTAAAGGAGTAGAGATTTTTGCATGAAAATCCAATCCTTCGTTTTTTAATACGGTAATTCCCATTTTAATAATCCATTAATTCTATATGTAGTTTGCTAATCAAAATAAACCAAAGAGTCGAAATATGCAATAGTTTTTATATACTCGATGAACTTGAAAAATTGGTGACAATGTCTTTGTAAGTCTTCGGATGCTGAACGTTTATTATACGCTCCGCTCCTTGGCTTACAGACCGATTACTCTTTTTCAAGTTGATCTTCGTTTAACAACTTTTTATTTTACAGGAATAGAGAGTACAAGCTTATTAAGCAATAAGATTCAAACGTACTTCTTCGTTAAGTTCTTTTGTAGACGACAATTCTATGCCAAGCTCGGCAAATATCTTGACTAAAGCTACAGATAAATCATTGATCATTTCATCGGTATGGGCAGGGGTTGGGATGATCCTTAAGCGTTCTGTACCCCGCGGTACAGTTGGAAAATTTATATGTTGAACGTAAATGCCATATTTATTAAGTAACATATTTGAGGCTTTAGCCGCTTTGATCGGATCGCCGATAATTATCGGTACTATATGACTCTCATTTTTCAAATAAGGTATATTAAAACGTTCAAAAGAGTTTTTAAGCTTTGCAACTACTTCTTGATGTTTTATTCGTTCTTCATTCGATTCTTTAAGATGTCTAATACTATGCGTTGCAGCGGTAGAAATTACCGGCGGAAGCGCAGTAGTAAAAATAAATCCTGAAGCGGTTAGTCTTATAGCATCGACTAAATTATGATCGCTCGTGATATAACCGCCGATAGTGCCGTATGCTTTGGCAAGCGTACCTTGAATAATATCGATTTGATTGCTACAATTAAGAAGCTCTGCAATGCCCCCGCCATGCTTACCGTATAAACCGACCGTATGAACTTCGTCGATAAAGGTTAAAGCGTTATATTTTTTGGCTAAGTTAATTATATCTTTGATAGGTGAGAAGAAACCGTCCATAGAGTAAGCCGATTCAAAAACAATAATTTTCGGCCTATTAATATCGACTGATTGCAGAAGCTCTGCTAGATGCTTAACGTCTAAATGTCTATATATATATTTCTCGGCTCTTGAACTTGTAATTCCTGCAATTATTGATGCATGATTTAGCTCATCGGAGAAAAATACTATATCCGGCATGATTTTAGCAAGGCTTGCAAGCGTTGTATCATTTGCAACAAAACCGGATGTAAAAACTAAAGCTGCTTCTTTATTGTGTAAACTTGCAAGCTCTTTCTCAAGTTCAAGAATGGCGGTATTATTACCGCCGATATTGCGGGTTCCGCCTGATCCAACACCGTATTTTAGTAAAGCATCTATAGAAGCTTGCATTACTTTTGTATGTTTACTCATACCCAAATAGTCATTAATGCACCACATAACTATTTGTTTATCTTCATGCTCTGCAAAAGGAAAATTATCTGCTTGTCTTTTTAAAGCTTTAAATTCTCGATATCTTCCTTCGCTTTTGATCTTATCTATATGTTTGCTAAATATAGTATCGTAATAAAACATTAGAACTATTGGTTTGTTAGAAATTTTTTACGTGAATTGTAAAACGCACTGTGTCATACCGTGGCTTGACCACGGTATCTATAAAAACAATAAAAAATATTATTATTTCTACTAGATCCCGCGATCAAGTCGCGGGATGATAACGGATTTCACGTTTGCAACCATTCTACATTAAAATTAAAGAAGTTTAAAGTTATAATATGGCTTTTTGTACAATATCGTTTAATCTCTTTGAAAACGCACCGGTATCAGCGACAGGTTCGCCCTCTAAAATACAGGCTTGATCAAATATTAGATTAACTAGCTCTTTATTATTTTTATTATTTGCTTTTAAGTCGTGAAAGATTTTCTCTATAATTTTATTTTTAGGATTTAGCTCTAAATTTTTAGCGGAGGCATTAGCTATTTGCTTTTGCTCTATTAAAAACCTCTCCATACGAATATCCATAGCAGATTCGCTAACTGCAAGACAAGCAGGGCTTGAAGTAAGTTTTTTGGATATCTTAACATCACTAACTAAATCCCCTAGTGTCTCTTTAAAATAATCGGTTAGCAATTTATATTCATCATCGGATTTTTTACTATCTGTATTTTTTTCCTCAGATGGTGAAGTAGTTTGCTCTACATCGATATCGCTTCTAGTAGCAGATTTAATAGCATGCCCTTTATATTCGCTATTAACATTTACCCAAAAATCATCAACAGTATCGGTGAAAAGTAATACATCGATATTTTTACTCAACAATCCTTCGATTTGCGGGCTTGAAAGTAATTTATCGGGATTATCACCGCTTAAATAATATATAGTATTTTGCCCTTCTTTAAAATTCGCTATATATTCGTCAAGGCTGATCATTTTATTATGCAAGGCACTTCTGAATATACATACCTCTAATAATTTTTCATGATCGGTAGTAGCCTCACATAATCCTTCTTTTAAAGCACCGCCGAAATTAGCCCAGAACTTATTATACTCTTCAGGTGATTCTTCTTTCTTTTTCTTAAGTTCACCAAGCACTCTTTTTGTAATAGCATTTTTGATTTTCTCAAGTACGCTATTATGCTGTAGTGATTCACGGCTAATATTTAGCGGTAAATCTTCTGAATCAACCACACCTCGTAAAAATCTTAAATATGACGGAATTAAATCAATATTCTCATCAGAAATAAATACTCTTTTTATATATAATTTTACTCGCCTTTTGTGATCAGGATGGAATAAATCAAATGTTTTGCTTGAGGGAATGAAAAGTAGGTTAGTAAATTCTATAGCACCCTCGTTTTTATTATGCAGAGTAATCCACGGATCGTCTATGGCGTAAGATAAGCTTTTATAAAATTCTTTATATTGTTCTTCCGTAATTTCTGATTTCGGTCTTGTCCATAATGCAGATGCGGAATTTAATTGTATTTCGCTGTTGCCGTTCTCATCAAAGAAATATATCGGTACTGCTATGTGATCGGAATAGCTTTTAACAATATGCTTTAACCTGAAATGATCAAGGAAATTATCTTCTTCCTTTTTGATATGTAAAACGATTTCCGTACCTCTTGTGAATTCTTTATCTGAATTTGAGACGGTATATTCACCAAGCCCGTCTGATTCCCAAACATGGACTTTATCTTCCCCTGCTTTTCTTGAAGTTACAGTCACTTTATCGGCTACCATAAAACTTGAATAAAACCCAACGCCAAATTGACCGATTAGCATATTATCTTTTTTAGAATCACCAGATAAGTTTTTAAGAAAATTTGCCGTCCCTGATCTTGCGATGGTACCAAGGTTCTCGATTAAATCCTCTTTATTCATGCCTATACCGTTATCACGAATAATAATTTGTCCGTTATTCTTATCAATTTTAACCGTAATTTTAAAGTTACTATCGCCTGCTACTAATGTATTATTACTTTGAGATAAATAACGTAGTTTATCGCAAGCATCTGAAGCATTGGAAATTAACTCTCTCATAAAAATTTCTTTATTACTATAAAGAGAATGAATCATTAAATTTAAAATCTTGCCAACCTCGGCATCAAATTTTTTCTTTTCTTGTGTCATATTAAACCAATTTATAAATTATTTGTTCCTCATTTTAAGGAAATTTAAGCTTTGTTGCATAGCTTGGTAAATACTCTTAATGTCATTCCCGCGTAGGCGGGAATCCAGTTATCAAATATGTAATTTTTGTACCAATATTAATTTTGTTTTTCTGGATTCCCGCCTACGCGGGAATGATATCGGCAGCCTAGCAACAACATCCTCTTATTTAATATAGGAATTAATAATCGAATTTAAATAGTCTTCATCAATATTTTTTATCAATATCGTTTTTAAGCTATGAGTATGACCTTTAATAATTTTGATATTACTGCGTGATAATTGCCATTCTTTTGCTAGGTAATTTATGATTTCTTCATTAGCTTTACCTTGCTCAGCTGCAGCTTTTATAGATAATTTTAGATACGGAATATTGTTAATAATTACAAAATTGCTAATTAGATTCTGTTTAGAATTAGGCTTTACTTTAAGATTAAGTAAAGCCTGATATGAAGAAGAATTGTAATTGTAGAACTTATCCATGAATATTTTTTATCACATTTGCTTATTATTTCTAATAAAAAAAGAATCCTTGAAAAATTTTGCTTAAACTGATATAAAGTTTACCGTAAATGTTTAGCACCCTTAGCTCAGCTGGATAGAGCAACAGATTTCTAATCTGTGGGTCAGAGGTTCGAATCCTTTAGGGTGCGCCATTCTTTATTTTTCGATAAATTTGTAAGTGTATAAACCAATCACACTTTGAACTGTATCGATTATCCTTGATTAACTGCTGAATCTTTTACAAACCAATAAACTAGGATTATAGTTGCTAAAATGCAAAATAACTAAAAGTTATTAATATACCTAAAGTTAAAAAGCTACTTATTATTGCAATTTTTTAATTTTTGTTTTTAATTGTAATCAACTATTATTAATATAAATAAAATAACTTTTTATGGAAGATTTAAGCTCTTGGAAAGAAAAGTTTGAAATTTGTGTTTATGGTAAAAAATTACTTGATAAACTTGAATATTTAAACACTAAAGTAAAAAACCCTGTTGATATAGAGGAAATTAAAAAAGGTATCTACTACGCCCGCAAATATCACGGCTCTCAAATGCGTAAATCGGGTGAACCTTATTATTCTCACCCGATCGAAGTGGCTTATATGTTTGCTGAATTTGTAGCCGAAGAAGTACCTAAGCTCTATAACGCTATTATGCTGCAAGCCGCACTGCTTCACGATACTATTGAAGATACAGAACTTACCGAAGAAGTAATAACCACCATTTTTGGGCTAGAAGTTGCAAAGCACGTAGAGGGTTTAACTAGAATCAAACCTTACGGAAAAATAAGTAGTGAGGAAAGTCTGAATTTGCTAGTTAGACAAAAAAGATATGATACTGCACTCATAAAATTATTTGATCGTATACATAACATCCAAACTTTGGGAGCTAAATCACCTGAGAAAGCGAAAAAGATTATTGAAGAGACTTTAGCAAATTTTGTGACTTTAGCTATGTATTTGGAAATACCAATTGTACAAAGTAAAATCATACAACTCTGTTTTCAATATTTACATATTATACAACAGTCTTTTGGGTATAATTTACAAATGGCTCTTTAGGATAATTTCCAACCTCTTTTTCTAATTTTATAAAATGATCTAATCCAAATATATAACCTACACCTATTGGAATTGTTATGATAACTAATCCCCAATTACCACAAATTTTTACTAAATACATAAGACCACACGTATTTATTATATGCATTAAAGCATGGACTATAGCAAAAATATAGCTAGTTGCTCTAAAACGCTTAAATATAGGAAAATGTTTAAAAAATATAGGTATTGCTGAAGATATATCAGGTCTAAGTAACATGGTAAGAATTTGGATTATAAAAATCTCAGTTACAGAACTTGCGTGGTTCAATAAGTATGGGCTGGTTAAGCTAAAAATAAAGTACATGTATAATTGCACTTTAAGAACTTTCAACGGATATATTTTATAATTTAAATAAGTTAAAAATGTTAATCCTAGTAAATAAACCATTGAAACATAAAAATTTTGTCTTATAACATCTGCAGCACTATATTCAAAGTTAGTTTTTAAAATGTTACCGCACAAAATATAAGCTATGTAAAAACATACAGGCCATATGCATTGTATCAAGAATAAAGATAAAATGGTTTTTTTGTTAGTTTTCATTGTCCATATTATATTATTTTGAAGTAATTTTTTATCTAATTTAACTTGCTCTAAAATTTTTTGTAGTTGAAGCTTTGCATTGGCAAATTCAGGCGTTTCTCGTAATGTGCGGTTCTCGCTAATGTTCCTACAACAGCAATAATTGCACCGATACCAAATGCATAACGCCAATTAAAGCCATAAGAAGTAACAATAGTAGCAATCCCTAAAGCCGCGAAAGTTCCTACAGTAGCGAAAACCGTAGCTAAGGCTACAATAGGATATTGTATTGGAGTTGAGTAAACTCGGTTAAATAAACTTCTGTTCCTATTACCTTTCCCATTGAGGACATACCTTGAACAATTCTACATAATATTATTATAATAGAAGCTGTTATACCAATTTCATTGTAAGTAGGAAGTAATGCCATTACTAAGTAGCCATCATCATAGTTGTTATAACTACTGTAGTTTTTCGCCCATATGTGTCGCCTAAATATCCAAAAACGAGTGCCCCTAAAGGTCTAAAGATAAAAGTAGCACATAAAGCTGCTATAGAGTAAAGCGAAGTAGCATAAGTATCAGCTTTTGGAAAAAAAAGCTCATTAAGAAGTACAGACATATGGACATATAGTATAAGATCAAAATATTCCAATAAGGTTCCTACCGATCTAACCCTACAGCTTGTTTCTGCTCTTTAGTTAAGCTTCTTTGTTCTTTTTCGTAGCCTAGCATAATTTTTGTATAAAAAATTAAATTGTAAAAAAACTTATACTGTTTTATATAAAAGTCAATAGGAGATTTCGCCTTGTATTAGGTATTGCCTAAAAAGAATTGTTTGGGGTAGCCTAGTGCTTCTATGTCATTCCTAGCTAAAAGCGGGAATCCAGAAAAAGGCGAAATTATTTGAACTTTTAATTTTAAAGATTCAGCGTATTTATACTTTTTAGCGAATGGATTCCAGCTTTTAGCTAGGAATGACATAGAACGCTTTTTTAGAACCATGCAACAATATCGGTTTCTTTTCGCCGTGATTATTCTGAATTCAAATACTAATTATCACAAATCAGAGGAATATCTAATATATTAGACCAAACTTTATCCCAACCTTTTGCGTGAGAAATATTAGGAAAAGTTTGCTTTTTTACACACGGTGAGCTGCTTGTTTTTACGTAAAGTTCTGCTATGAAAGGCGGAACGCTTTTGTCATCCATGCCGGCGAGATGTAATTGCGGGATATTATTAACCTGCTTTGCATAATTTATTGGGTTTAACGATTTAACTAAGTAACCACGATAATTATGATATTTATCAAACTTTTTAGTATCTAAATTACCGGCAATCGTTATAATATCTTTCACATTACTATTTTGACTAGCGATTAATATTGTAAGTCCACCACCGCCTGAAAAACCGACTAAGCTAAATTTTTGTCCGTTATTAATAATATTTATGACATTGTTAATTGCATCTACGACTTCTTGCCCCATTCTTTTATCTAACCAATAATCGCTAATGCATTTTGGGTTCATTTCTAAAGGCGTATATTGACAAGGTCTTGCTATATAAACGACATTCGGTCTTTTATCGATTGTAGCAAGCTTCAAGAGCATCGGATTAACGGGAGTAGGATTATCGGAATTAGCGGATCCATCTGCAAGATGCCCATCCCCTTCAATATAGAATACAAAAGGTAAGTTACGGTCGGTAATACGCTGATAAGTCGTAAGAGTAAAATTACCTCCGTTTACTAGCTGCATCTGAAAGTTATTGTGAGTTGCTATATCTTGCGAATGCTTTACCCTACTAGCTACATCATGAGTAGTAGAACACCCTGAAAGAAATATTGGTATTAAAAATATTATTGCCCAAATAAAATTTTTCATAACAATTTTGATTAAAACGGTATTTCGTCGTCTAAGTCGCTATGATCAAAGGAATGATTTTTAGTTTCAGGATGTTTATATTCGTTATGTCCTGAATCTTGAGTATGATTATTAGAGTTTTTACTATCTAATAATATTAATTGTGAATTAAAGTTTTGTAACACAACTTCCGTGGTATATTTTTCTTGACCTGAATTATCATTCCACTTACGGGTTTGCAATGAACCTTCAATATATAATTTACTACCTTTTGTAACATAGCGTTCTACAACAGATACTAACCCTTCACTAAATATCACTACTCTATGCCATTCGGTTCGTTCTTTTCGTTCGCCGGTGACGCGATCTTTCCAAGTTTCGGTTGTTGCTAAGGAAAGATTAATGATTTTTTTTCCTTCTCCCGTAGTTCTAATTTCAGGATCACGCCCTACATTACCTATTAATATTACTTTATTTAAACTACCTGCCATAGATTACTACCTATTTTAAAATATTATTATTGCAATAATAAAATAAAAGAGCCTATAATACTACAGGTTTTTTAAAAAATATCTCAAAAATTTTGTAGTGCAGTGATTATGAACCAAGAATATATTAAGGTACGTGGTGCTAAAGAGCATAATCTAAAAAATATAAATGTTGATATTCCAAGGAATAAATTTGTTGTTATCACCGGTCTTAGCGGTTCAGGCAAGTCTTCTTTAGCGTTTGATACTATTTATGCAGAAGGACAAAGGCGATATGTTGAAAGTTTATCTTCATATGCAAGGCAATTCTTACATTTACAAAATAAACCGAATGTGGAATCTATTGCCGGATTATCGCCTGCTATTGCAATTGACCAAAAAACTACTTCTAGAAATCCGCGTTCTACGGTCGGAACTATAACGGAAATTTACGATTATCTTAGGTTATTATATGCAAGGGTGGGTATTCCTTACTCTCCGGCAACCGGTCTTCCTATACATAGCCAAACAGTTTCGGAGATGGTAGATATAATTAATGAATTACCTAAAGGTACGAAAATATATTTACTCGCTCCTATTGTTAGAGGACATAAGGGTGAGTTCAAGCGTGAAATTATGAATCTGAAAAAGCAAGGCTTTCAGAAATTAATAGTTAACGGGGAAGTTTGCGAAATTGATGATTTACCGAAACTTGATAAAAATAAGAAGCATAATATAGAAGTAATCGTTGATAGAATAGTTCTAGACGAAAATTTAGGTAATAGGCTTGCAGATAGCTTAGAGAGTTCGTTAAACCTTGCCGAGGGGATTACTTATTTAGAAATTGTAGAATTGCCGTCGGCAGTTAAGACCGAGTTTGAAAAAAATCAGCGTATTACTTTTTCCGAGAAATATTCTTGTCCGGTATCTGGTTTTCAGCTTACTGAAATAGAACCTCGAATCTTTTCTTTTAATAGCCCGTTTGGAGCATGCCCTAAATGTGAAGGAATAGGTAAGGAGTTGTTCTTTGATAGAGACTTAATTGTTCCGGATCAAAGAATATGTATTAAAGACGGTGCAATAGTGCCTTGGGGTAGCACATCCTCTAAATTTATCCTAGAGACATTAAAGGCTCTTGCCGATCATTATAAATTTTCTATTGAAGTACCTTTTGTAAGTTTATCACAAAATGTTAAGGACATTTTATTTGAAGGTTCAGGAGAAGAAGCAATACAATTTGAGTTTTACGACGGTTCTAAAACGCAAATAATAAAACAACCTTTTGCTGGTATAATACCAAGTTTGCAAGAAAAGGATCGTACTATAGAATCGGTTTTAATTAAAACAGAACTTGCTAAATTTAAGTCAAAACATAAATGTACTGCTTGTAACGGATATAGATTAAAAGACGAAGCATTATGCGTTAAAATAGCAAATCTTCATATAGGCGAAGTAGCAGGTATGAGTATTGCAGCCTTGCAAAAATGGTTTAGTCACTTAGAAGAAAAATTAAATAAAAAGCAATTATTTATTGCCGAGCGTATACTTAAAGAAATTACCGAGAGATTAAAATTTCTTATGAATGTCGGGCTTGATTATCTAACGTTATCACGAGAAGCCGGTACTTTATCGGGAGGGGAAAGTCAGCGTATTCGTCTTGCATCTCAAATAGGTGCAGGACTTAGCGGTGTTTTATATGTACTTGATGAGCCGTCTATCGGTCTTCATCAACGAGATAATACAAGATTAATTGAGACACTAAAAAGGCTTAGAGATCTAGGTAATACCGTTTTGGTAGTCGAGCATGACGAAGAAACAATGTATAACGCAGATCATATTATTGATATAGGACCAGGAGCCGGTATTCACGGTGGACGTGTTATTGCGGAAGGGAATGCTGAAGAAATAAAGAATTTTGAAGAAAGTATTACAGGTAGGTATCTAAGCGGTCGTCAAACAATTAAAGTACCTTCTGAAACACGAGTAGGGCATGATAATAGGGCAATCGAACTACTGGGAGCGGTTTCTAATAATTTAGATAATGTTGATATCAAAATTCCGCTTGGTACGTTTACTGCTATAACAGGAGTATCGGGAAGCGGTAAATCAAGCTTGATGATTCATACGCTATATAAAGCGGCTTTAAAGCATTTAGAACCAACTAGCAAAGTATTTCCCGGAAAATATAGAGAGTTAAAAGGACTTGAATATGTTGATAAAATTATCGATATTAATCAATCTCCAATAGGTAGAACTCCTCGTTCAAATCCTGCGACTTATACAGGTGCATTTACTCATATTAGAGATTGGTTTGTAGAATTACCTGAATCAAAAGCTAGAGGGTATAAAGTAGGCAGATTTTCGTTTAACGTTAAAGGCGGTAGATGCGAAGCATGCCAAGGTGACGGGCTAATTAAAATAGAGATGCACTTTTTACCTGACGTATATGTAAAATGTGATATTTGTAATGGTCACAGATATAATAGAGAAACTCTTGAAATAAAATATAAAGGTAAATCAATTGCCGATATATTAATGATGACGGTAGAAGATGCGATGCAATTTTTTGAGAAAATCCCGTTAATCTACGAAAAACTAATTACCTTAAATGAGGTCGGGCTTGGCTATATTAAAATCGGTCAATCTGCTACTACTCTTTCAGGAGGTGAGGCACAGCGTGTGAAGCTTGCTAAAGAATTATCAAGACGTTCAACCGGTAAAACGCTTTATATACTTGATGAACCGACTACGGGATTGCATATCGACGATATTAATAAATTGTTGAAAGTGTTACATAAACTTGTTGATATGGGCAATACCGTTTTAGTTATCGAGCATAATCTAGATGTTATAAAAACAGCAGATTATATTATTGACGTCGGTCCTGAAGGCGGTGACAAAGGCGGTAAGATAGTTGTATGCGGTACTCCTGCCGACATTGCTGCATGCATCGATAGCCATACCGGTAGATATTTAAAGCAGTATTTGAAATAAGTCTAATGCCTATGATCGTGGTGGTGAGTATAGAAGCCTAGAGAAGAAAGTGCATTTGAAAATTCAGAGTTAGGAGTTATTTCGTTTGGTATTCCGCTGCAACATATGTGACCGTTTAAGCATATCACTTGATCGGAGTTTTTTATTACGGTAAATAAATCGTGCGAGATCATAAAAACCGTAATATTTAGCTTTTTACGAAGCAGAGTAATAAGCCAGTAAAATTCTTGTTGACTCGTTACGTCTAAAGACTGCAACGGTTCATCTAAAATAATTAAGTCGGGCTTATTAACTATTGAACATGCAAGAACCACTTTCTGAAACTGCCCTCCTGAGAGCTTAGAAATTTCTTGATCTTTTATATGTTCTAAATCAATAAACGAGTTCATCTCTTTAATATTGTTATTGAAGTTACTTGGTGCTAATAGATCTAAAAATTTTTTCACTGTGATAGGTAAGTCAGGGCTTAGCCCGAACTTCTGCGGTACATATCCGATTTTTAATTTGGGATTAATTATAATCTCGCCGCTTGTCGGTTTTTCAAGCCCAAGCATTAATCGTACTATGGTAGTTTTACCTGCACCGTTAGGTCCGATTAAAGTAGTAATGTTATTTTTTCTGACAGTGAAACTAACGTTATTTATCGGCAATTTATTACCGAATTTTTTAGATACGTTACGAAACTCTATTATAGGTTTTTCCATTTATTTATCTATGGAATAAATTCCTATTAGTTCTGCCTCGGCAAGTAGTTTTTGCAAAGCTAACACTAAATCTTGTTTGCTAGCATTCTCATCAAGTTCAAGATAATCATTTAGAGCGTATAGTTTGAAAAAATAACGATGAGGTTTACCGGCAGGCGGACAAGGACCGCCGTATTTTTTTTCTTTCCAGCTATTATTTAAAATTTTAATATTGCTATCTATTTGTCCTTCTGAAAGCTCAGTAATAGAAGCAGGAATATTATATATTATCCAATGATCCCATATACCGTGCGGCGGTGCTATTTCTACCGGTGCATCCGGATCATCCATGATAAGTGCAAAAGATTTAGTATCTGAAGGAGCATTATTCCACTCTAAATGCGGTGAAACATTCTGTCCTTTACAAGTGAATTTATCAGGAATACGGTCATTATGTTTAAACGCCGTACTTGTTATTATAAAAGTCATAATTATTTACTTCTATGAGTGTTGTGTATGTCATTCCCGCGAAAGCGGGAATCCAGCTTTTTTGGGTGTCATCCCGCGAGCTTGTAGTTGGGATCCAGTCTTTTTTAGTTTTTTCTGGATTCCCGCTTTCGCGGGAATGACATAGAACTACTTATCAATTCACAACTTGCCATTGTCCGTCAGGTTGGCGGCATGCATTACCGTATGCTTTTTGCTGTTTTCCGCCTATTACAACTGTTTGAGTGTACTCACGGCAATATTGACCAGCGCTATTTTTATAAGTTTTGCTAGGCGTTACATAACCGTAATTACCGTTATCCGGATTACGCCATTCTACGCTAGTACCGCTAGGCGTTGCTTCTAAAGCTCTTTGCGAGGTGAGTTCTGCAAGTCTTCTATCCTGCTCATCCATACCTACACCGATTTGATTACCAAGGATAGCACCTAGTAACGCTCCGGCACCTACTCCAATAAGCTGTCCTTTACCTTTACCGAACTGAGAACCAAGTAACGCACCTGCCGTACCGCCGATTAGCGTACCGCTACCTTGCTTATTCATACCGCCCGGACCGGTACATGCTTGTAACATAAAAGCTGCAAGAGCTATAATCATAATTTTAGATAATAGTTTCATATAAATTCTCTCTAAATTAATATATAATTTAATAAGTATATGGTTTTTAGAATTTTGTAAAGTATAAAACTCATTGAATTTTATATTTTCTTTGTTAAACTAACAAAACTAAATTGGAAAGATTTGTCATGGATACTAATAGCCGTAATCGGTTAATAAAATCGGCATCTTATTTATCTGTTACTACGGCATTAATTATTTTAAGTATAAAATTATATGCTTGGGTTGTTACCGATTCGCAATCAATACTTGCTTCTTTAATTGACTCGATGCTTGATATAACTTCCTCCTTTATTAATTTAATAGCTTTAAGGTTTGCTCTGCAACCACCTGATCATCATCATCGATTCGGGCATGAAAAAATGCAGGATTTAACAATTTTTTCTCAATCGATATTTTTCTTGGCTTCGGCTTTTTTTGTAGGTTTTTCTTCGGTTAAATCTTTATTTGGAAAAACAAAACCGGAGAATATTAGCGACGGTACTACTGTAATGTATGTATGTATATTCCTAACAATTATTTTAGTACTTTATCAAACTTATGTAATTAAAAAAACAGGATCGGAGATAGTAAAAGCCGATAAGCTTCATTATTTCACGGACTTACTAACTAATGTTATAGTAATTATCTCTGTAAATTTAAGCGATCATTTTTGGTTTGTTGATCCATTATTTGGGGTAGTTATTTCGTTATATATATTTCACGCTTCTTATTCTTTATTTAAAAAGGCATTTAAAAATTTAGTAGATCATGAATTACCTGAACAAGATAGGCAAAAAATTATCTCGATAGTTAATAACCATTTAGGTGTGAAAGGTATGCACGAAATGAAAACTAGATATGCCGGTCAAAAAGCTTTTATCCAGTGCCATTTGGAAATGGACGGCAATATGTCGCTTTATAATGCTAATAAAATTAGTGATGAAATTGCTTTTGAAATATTGCAGGAATTTCCGGAAGCTGAAATAATTATTCACCAAGATCCGTATGGACTCGAAGAACATGTAAATTATCGTGAATATATTGTTAGATAAAGAAACTAGTTTTAATAACTTTTTCATGCAGCAAGCTTTAAAACAAGCCAGGATTGCTTTTGATAAAAATGAAGTTCCGGTTGGAGCAGTGATTGTAGATAGATTAAATCAGAAAATTATTGCTAGTAGTCATAATAATGCCGAAGAAAAAAACAATGCTCTTTATCATGCTGAAATCATTACTATTAATGAAGCATGTAACATTATATCTTCTAAAAATTTAAATGATTATGATATTTACGTTACTTTAGAGCCTTGTGCTATGTGTGCGGCAGCGATTAGCCATAGCAGGTTGAAACGTTTGTTTTATGGAGCATCTGATCCTAAACATGGGGCTGTTGAAAGTAATTTGCGATATTTTAACAGTAGTGCTTGTTTTCATAGACCGGAAATATATAGCGGAATTCTTGCCGAAGATTCGGGGCTATTAATGAAAGAGTTTTTTAAAAAAATAAGAACTGCTATTCCTAATCATGGTAGAGCATTGTTACGTAACTCAAATGATGTCATTTCAGTGAAAGTGGGACATTGTTGCATGGCTCGAAAAATAGCCCAAATGTCATTCCTGCGTAGGCGGGAATGACATAATAGTCATGTAACAGCATCGCTTTTAACTAGGAATGACATCGAGAGTAAGAAAATAAAATATGTTAAAACTATTAACCCCCTATTATTTTAATAAATTATCAAAGGTTATAATACCTATATTAACTATATCTACTTTCGTAATGACGGTTATAGGTCTTTATTTAGCCCTCATAGTTTCGCCGGTAGATTATCAACAAGGTGAGTTTGTACGCATTATGTATGTTCATGTACCTGCTGCTTGGATGGCC
Source organism: Rickettsia sp. 109562A South Dakota (assembly GCF_055791265.1). NCBI lineage: Bacteria > Pseudomonadati > Pseudomonadota > Alphaproteobacteria > Rickettsiales > Rickettsiaceae > Rickettsia > Rickettsia sp. 109562A South Dakota. Next base: position 319,700 of record NZ_CM147703.1, on the reverse strand, counting down.
CTTGGTATTTATGTTTTTATGGCAGCATGCAGCTTTAGTTATTTAGTATGGAAAACTACTATTAGCTATTTGCTAGCTGTAGCTTCTAGTTACATTGGAGCTACTTTTACTTTGATTAGTTTAGTAACAGGCTCTTTATGGGGAAAGCCTATATGGGGAACATGGTGGGTTTGGGATGCAAGACTTACCTCTATGCTTATATTATTTTTATTATATTTAAGCTATATTATAATAGTGAATAGTGCGGATAATATAAGAAAGGCACAAAATCCTGCTTCGATTATTGCTCTTATCGGTTTGATTAACATACCGATAGTAAAATTCTCGGTAAATATTTGGTATAGCCTGCATCAGCCAGCTAGTGTTTTAAGACTTGGTTCTCCTACTATTCATTCTTCAATGTTGAAACCCTTAATTATTATGTTTATAAGTTTTGTGCTATATTTTTTATTAATACTAACTATGCGAACTTCTGTATTAATTTATAAAATTAAGAATCGATAATAAAATGACTTATGTTGTAACCGATGAATGTGTAAAATGTAAATATACCGATTGCGTTGAAGTATGTCCCGTAGACTGCTTCTATGAAGGGGAATTCATGCTAGTCATTAACCCCGATGAATGTATAGATTGCGGCGTATGCGTTCCTGATTGTCCTATATATGCCATCAAACCCGAATCACCGGCGTTAATAGAATGGGTAGAACGTGCAAAAGATTTTATAGAGAATAAGGGATGGAAAAATATTACCAAAAAAAAGCCTGCTTTGCCTGATGCCGATAAATTTAAAGATGAGAAAGATAAGTTTAATAAATACATGTTTGCTGAAGTATACTCCGAAGTAAAATGAAGAGTTAGTTATACGAAGTTCAACTTGAAAAAGAGCCAGGAATCCACAGAGTGAGGAACGGAGCGTATTAATACGTGAGTACCATAGTTCTTGTAGGATTACTTAGTCAATTTTTCAAGTGGGGGGAGTATATATGTGTTTATTTGGTCACAAAACTTAATAAAAGCTTTTTATATGAATCTAATTGCCGATTAAATATAGAACTAAAAAATATAATATGTTATATATACCATTAAGATAATGTTTAATTATTTAATTTGAGGTGCTAATCATGAAAAAGTTACTTTTAATAGCTGCTACAAGTGCAACAATTTTATCTTCTACCGTATTATTTGCTGATGGCATGGATAATGAGTGGTATTTAAGAATAGATGCCGGTGCAGCAATGTTTAATAAAGAAAAAGATAAGGCAACCGGTGTTAAATTAAAATCTAATACGACTGTTCCCGTTGATTTAGGTATCGGTTATTATATTTCCGAAAATTTTAGAGCTGATTTAACTTTAGGTACTATAATCGGTGGAAAGGTAAAGAAATCCGGAACTGCGACTAATGCACCTTTTTCCGGTACTAATGTTTCAGTAAGCCATAAACCTACTATTACACGTTTACTTATTAACGGTTATGTAGATTTAACTAATTTCGATATGTTTGATGTTTTTGCTGGTGCCGGTGTTGGTCCTTCATTAGTTAAAGAGAAAATTACATATAACGGGATAACCGGTCTTGCATCTACAACTCAAAACAGAACTAATATCTCTTACAAGCTAACTTTAGGTACTTCTGCACAAATTGCCGACGGTGTCAAAGCAGAATTAGCTTATAGCTGGATAGATGACGGTAGAACAAAAAGTAAAAACGTAGTGTACCAAGGGCAAAACGTACAAACCGGTGGAATGCGTTATCAAAGCCATAACTTAACAGCAGGTATAAGATTTGATATATAATTACACAAGAATATATTAATAGTTTTAAGTAATAACCTAGTGTCATACCGTGGCTTGACCACAGTATCCAAAAAAACAACTTAAAATACTAATATTATTAGTATTTTAAGTTAGATCCCGCTACAAGCTCGCGGGATGACAAGTCAGGAATATCACTTAAAACTATTTTTTATCGAATTTAGGTAAAAATTGTAAAATATTATCTAATATCGTTTTTACTAACAACAAATAAAATTTAAAGGAAAAATTTAACAATATGAAAAAATTACTTTTAATAGCAGCTGCAAGTACAGCACTTTTAACTTCCGGTCTTTCATTCGCTGATTGCGATATGAATTCCTCTGTAGATTCATCTACTAATTCATCGATATCATCATCATCTATGGAAAATCAATGGTATTTAAAACTTAATGCCGGTGGCGTGATTTTTAACAAAAAAAAACCTAAAGGTACAGATTTTAAACTAAAATCTAATACTGGTTTTATCGGTAATATCGGAGTAGGTTATTATATCATGGATAATTTAAGAACCGATTTAACACTTGGAACAGTAACAAATGTTCATCTGAAAAAATCAATAACTGAAACTAGTCCAAGAGGTACTACTCCTACTCAGTCAGTAAAACATAAGCCTACTATTGTAAGTGCGTTACTTAACGGTTATGTAGATTTTGTTGATTTAAGTATGTTTAAAGTTTTTGCCGGTGCTGGTGTTGGTCTTGCAATGGTAAAAGAGAAAATCACAGAAAAAGACGTTACTACAAATGCTAATGGTATAACTTTGACTGTTAATGATCCTAGCCTAACTACTAAAAATAAAACCAATTTTGCTTATCAATTATCTTTAGGTACTTCATTTGAAGTAGCACAAGGAGTAAAAGCAGAACTCGTTTATAGCTGGACAGATTACGGTAAAACAAAAAATACCACTAAAACTATTGATGGAGTCACATATAAATTTGGCGGCACCCGTTATAAAGGTAATAACCTAATGGCAGGATTAAGATTTGATATGTAATTAGCTCTCAAATCTTTTTACAAGCTATTAACACGAAAAAGGAGTCTTTAATTAAAGACTCCTTTTTTTGTTTGTGTGCTTTGGCTTTGTTTTGTCATTCCTGCGAAAGCAGGAATCCAGAAAAACATATAAAAAACAAGTTTTTTATATGTTTATTTTATCAATAATATGTAATTTTTGTACCAATATTAAGGTTATTTTTTCTGGATTCCCGCATACGCGGGAATGATATTAACCGCTTTTAAGAAAACCACACAACAACAATGTCATAAGATTTGTGGGAACGCATGCAGAATATGATAAGATAAATGTTAAGGAGATTTGAGTATGGAAATAAATATTATAAAAACAGAAAAAGAATATGAAGAAGCATTAAAAGAAATAGATAATTTATTAGATGCAAAAGAAAATTCCTCAGAAGCTGAAAAATTAGAAATATTATCAATATTAGTAGAAGATTATGAGAATAAACATTATAAAATAGAAGCACCTGATCCAATTGAAGCAATTAATTTTAGGATAGAGCAGCTTGGTCTTTCTAGAAAAGATTTAGAAAAGAGCATAGGTTCGAGAAGTAAAGTATCTGAAATTCTTAATAAAAGAAGACCTCTTACTTTGTCTATGATTAGAAAATTACATAAAAATTTAAATATTCCGGCAGATATTTTAATTCAAGAAATTCACAAGAAGAGAGCATAATTTAATTGTCATGCCTTAGAGGCTGTCTGTAAAGTTATTTTAAAGCTAATTAAATTCTTTTTTGCTATAAATTATAAGTTTTTTTGAAATAGGAACAGCTATTCCAGCAAAAAACTTATTAATTTTCGCTATAAAATCTCTTTAATTATCAATTAAAATAACTTTACAGACAGCCTCTAAGGCTTTTGCTTATAAAACGTTACGTTCATTTGATGTATTGCTTCAAAGCCTAAATAAATTTTAATACGTTCTAGTATAATATCTTGATAATAAGGTAATTCTGCTGCAATAGCATTATCTTCTGCTTGTATAAATAGCGTATTAATTTTCCGTTTTTTATAAGTATATGTGGTGATTTTTAAAGGTAAGGCTTTAGTGCTGAAGTTAAACCCGACTATTTTATTCCAGTTAATCATGATTTCAGGCAGCAACGGATGTTGTTTGGCAAATATACGTCTAACTATTTTATCAATATCCTCTTGAATTAGCTTCATTTTAATAAACTCTGCACTGTTAAAGTTATGACGGCTAAAGCAAGCATTATAGATATTACGGGAAAATATAAAGATGTAACCGATATGATCATTAAAAATATATTACAAACTGCTATAATCGATACTACTTGTTTATGAGACTTACCTTTTTGTACTGCTTTTTGAAAAAAATGCTTTAAATGAGGTTGCCAAATTTTTTCTTTATTGAGTAGCCGAATTAATATGGTTAGCACGGCATCGGTAATGTAATATAAGCTAGCAATAACACAAGCTATAAATAAATTAGTATTTGTAAGAGCAAGTAAGAGCAAACAAAGACCCGTTAAGAATCCAAGGCTAATACTTCCTACATCTCCTAAAAATATTTTTGCCGGATGCCAATTAAATATTAAAAAACCACAAGAACAACCAAGAATAATAACATTTACACTAGATATAAAATACGGGTTATCAATAGCCGAAAATTGTAAAAAACATAATATAAGCATAGTGCTAGCGAGATGAATAGATTCTATGCAACTCATACCGTCTATACCGTCCATAAAATTATATATATTAATAAAACTGCTTAAAGCTATAACTAAAATAGAATATATTAGTATATGCACGTAGTTTACCTGCGAGAAAAGAAAAATAGCAAAAGCTGCACAAATTAAATGGACTATTAAGCGAATTAGAATAGGTACGGCTTTTAAGTCATCTAAAAAAGAAACCGCGGAAATTACCAATAATAGTGGTAATATTTTTATTGAATTAACAAGGTTATTGCTCGTTATATATTCAAACCCGCTCAAAGCAATCATTACAACAATTACAATAGCAAGACCGCCGCCGCGCGGTGTTATCTTATCATGAGAGCGACGACTACTCGGTACATCAACTAAACCGATTACAGGAAGATATTTAGTTAATATATATGTTAATATAGCGGTTGCTATAAAAGAAAAAATAAATAATGTGCTATAGCTATTTATATTCATAGTAACATATTAGATTTAAAACTATAATATTTGTTATTACTTATAATGACATGATCATGTACTATAATATTTACGGTTTGGCATGTCTCTACTATCTTATTTGTCATATGAATATCGGCTTTTGAAGGTTCAGGGCTACCACTTGGATGATTATGCACAAGTATAAGGCTGCTTGCTTCATTAAATAAAGCTCGTTTAATTATCTCGCGTGGATATACCGCAGCTTGGTCTATAGTTCCTTGGCTTAAAACCTCATCGGCAATTAAAATATTTTTCTTATTCAAAAATAATATACGAAATTGCTCTAAACGCATATTGCCCATATTAACTTTTAAATAATCAATCAAAGAACTCCAAGAAGCAATAATATTTTTATTTATTATTTTTTGTTTCAATACTCTATTTATCAACTCACGTATTAGAGCAAAATTAATATATAAATTTTCATTGGTACCTTTAATACTAAGTAATCTTTCCTTATCAAGATTAATTAAATCCGTAATATCAAAATGGTCAAGTAACTTTTTAGCAAGAGGTTTTACGTCTTTACGAGGGATAGCCGAAAATAGCATTATTTCAAGTAATTCGTAATCGGAAAAATGTTCTGCTCCGGCGGCAACGAAGCGTTCTTTTACTCTTTTGCGGTGACCTATATAATGAGGTATACTCGATGAACTTGAAAAATTGGCGACGTCGTCTTTGTAAGTCCTCGGATGCTCACGTATTATTATACGCTCCGCTCCTCGGCTTATAGACTCCTTGCTCTTTTCCAAGTTGAGCTTCGTATAACCATTCTTTATTTCACAGGAGTATACGTCTATTTCATTATTGCAGAATTCTATCAGCTTATTATTTAACATATGGAGGATAATCAAGTTTTTTATGCGATAACGTAAATATTTCAAAGCCGTCTTGAGTCACGCCTATAGTATGCTCAAATTGAGCTGATAATGATTTATCACGCGTGGTAACCGTCCATCCATCTAGCTTACTTAATATTGTGTCGTAATTACCGGCATTTATCATAGGTTCAACGGTGAAAAACATCCCTTCTTCTAACGTTAGACCTGTGCCGCTGCGACCGTAATTTAATATTGACGGCTCATCATGAAAAACTCTTCCGATACCGTGACCCGTATAATCCCTCACCACCGAATAATTATGCTTCTCGGCATAGCTTTGAATAGCATGCCCAATATCACCGAGTTTAGCACCAGGTCTCACTACTTCAATGCCTTTCATCATTGCATCATAGGTTACCTGAATAAGACGTTTTGGCTTAATTGCTACGTCACCGACATAATACATACGGCTAGTATCGCCGTACCAACCGTCTAAAATTACCGTAACATCAATATTTACTATATCACCGTTTCTTAAAGGCTTATCGTTTGGAATGCCGTGACAAACTACATGATTTATCGAAGTACAAATCGATTTCGGAAAGCCTTTATAATTTAACGGTGCAGGAATAGCATTATGAGAAGTGATAAAATTATGACAAAGGTCATTTAAACTATTGGTAGTAACATTCGGTTTTACGTGATCAGTAATAAAATCGAGCGTCTCTGCAGCCAATTTTCCTGCTGCCCGCATCTTTTCAAAATCTTGTTCCGTGTGGATTTTTATGGTCATGAATTTTAATTACCTTTCATTATAAATTACTTGAGAGTTATATAATCAAGTAAAAAAATATATTTTTCATAATACAAAATGGTTCTTTTAATGTAAATAACTTATCCTATTATTGAGAAGTGCTGCTATGTTACTTGATTTAGGTTTTGGATAATATATAATTGCTAATATAATTATTATTTAACATAATGGGTGTAGTTAGGTTATTATTGGTTCTTTCTGTTGTGGCCGCACATTCAAATTCTCATCCATTTCTTAAATTTGTAGGCGGAGAAATCGCAGTACAATCTTTTTTCATGATTTCCGGCTTTTATATGGCTATGATTCAAAGCAATTATACAAGCAAAATAAAATTTTGGAAAAGTAGATATTTAAGGCTTTATCCTACTTATATCTTCTGTATTTTAACTACTTTCTTCTTGCAGCAAAAATTTTCTTCTTTAAGGCAATTATATACTATTCCATTGCCAGCTAGTTTTTTTTAATTTTTACAAACCTAACAATGTTGTTTCAAGATGTAACAATGTTTATTGGAATTAATAATAATACAGTACATTTTACAAAATACTTTATTGACTCTACACCTTCTCTTTATCAATTTTTGTTGATGCCTTCTGCTTGGTCAATTGGGTTAGAAATTTCTTTGTATTTAATAGTACCTTGGATTCTAAAAAAGAAAAATATCTATATTTTATCCATAATTTTTATATCTTTAATTACTAGAATTATTCTTCAATTTAATGGATTTATAGGAGATCCTTGGTCTTATAGATTCTTTCCTTCTGAACTTGCAATTTTCTTAATTGGCAGTCAAGCATTTTATATTTATACTAATAAAGAAGTAAATGAAGAAAAGTCTTGGCTTAGTCAATTACTCTATTTATATATTATATTAATAATTATTACTTTTCCGTTTATCCCAATAGAGCCTCAATTAAAAAAATTACTTTTTTATTGTTTATTTGCTCTATCTTTAGGAAAAATATTTGACTTAACCAAAGATAATAAGTTAGATAAATTAATTGCTTTACTCTCTTACCCAATATATTGTTGTCATTTAATTGTCTTGTATAATATATTACCTGCTATTTCATATTGGGCTGATAATGGGAAATTTCTTAATACATTAGTTACTTTTATAACAGTAATAATTATTTCTTTATTGAAAAGCCTATAGAGTATTATAGAAAAAGATATTAAATTCATAATTTAGCTTAATATTTAAAACTATGCTATATTACATAAACAAAATTCTTGCAAACAATAAAATACAAGCTGTTATCTTAGGGATAATCGGGCTTGGTATTGTTACTGTTCTCACATCATATAATATAGACGATCCTTCTTTTAACTCGGTCACAACAGAGTATCCTAGTAATTTAGTCGGAATTTTTGGCTCTTATTTATCGGATTTTTTATATCAATTTTTTGGGTTAGCTGCTTTTATCATACCGCTTGCCTGCTTTGTTTGGGGGAGAAATTGTTGGTATGGAAGATATCGTGCATCATTTATACGTGTGTTTGTAATGTTGTTTGCTCTCTTAAGCAGTAGCACATTATTATCTAATCTCAAACTAGAATTCATACCGGCAAATGCAGGCGGAGCTATTGGAATAATAGCCTTTAATTTCTTTGAACGATTTACAAATCAACTTTACTTATTATTAATATTTTGTACCTTTATTATATTAGTCGTTTTACTTGAAATTAAATTTACTTCTTTAGGTAATTTTATTATTAAGCTAGGTAAATTTTTAGCCTACCGGATACAATCTTTTTTACATAATGTATTTTCACGGTTGTCTTCAGTAAGATTATTCCCTAATAAGAATAATGATAAGATAAATATCACTTCTTCTTACCAAAAACCCGTGAGTAAAAAAGTAAAATTCGTTGAAGAAAATAAACCTGTACCTGCAAATCCTATAAAATTCTTTAGCAAACCCCCTGCTCCTAAAATATCTCAAAGTGAAATAGCAGAATTGCCGCCTATTTCGTTATTACGTGATCCTGGAAACCATCATGTAAAAGGGGCTTCTTCCTCAGAGCTTAAACAAAAAGCCGAAGAGTTATTAACAGTGTTGAATGATTTTGGAGTTAAGGGACAAATTATTAATATAAACCAAGGACCGGTGGTAACTCAATATGAATTTGAGCCGGCAGCAGGTACTAAAACTTCAAGAGTGGTAGGCTTATCAGACGATATAGCACGCTCGTTATCTGCTTTATCAACAAGAATAGCAGTAATACCGGGAAAAAATGTACTTGGTATTGAACTTCCTAATAAGCAACGTGAATTCTTCTGTTTAAAAGAACTTATAGAGACACCTGAATATCAAGATAAATCAACTTTATTGCCGTTAGTCTTGGGTAAAGATTTGGCAGGTAAGCCGCTGATTGCCGACCTTGCTAAGATGCCTCACTTGCTTGTTGCAGGAACCACCGGTTCAGGTAAATCGGTTGGGATTAACGCCATGATCGTCTCGCTGTTATATCGCTATACTCCTGAAGAATGCCGCTTTATCATGATTGATCCGAAAATGCTTGAGTTATCAGCTTATGATGGAATACCGCATTTGCTAACGCCCGTGGTAACCGAGCCTTCTAAGGCGGTAGTTGCTCTTAAATGGGCAGTTAAGGAAATGGAAAACCGCTATAGAATGATGAGTAATATCGGGGTTAAAAACATCGCAGGTTATAATGCAAAAATCTTAGAAGCTGTTAAAGAAAATAGAGTAATTGAGCGTTCGATTCAAACGGGTTTTGATCCTGAAACCGGCAAACCTATTTATGAAACCGTTACGATGAATATGGAAAAACTACCTTACATAGTGGTAATTGTTGATGAGATGGCTGATTTAATGCTAGTTGCCGGTAAGGATATTGAAATGCTGATTCAAAGGCTTGCTCAAATGGCAAGAGCGGCAGGTATCCATATTATTATGGCAACGCAAAGACCTTCGGTAGACGTTATTACCGGCGTCATTAAAGCCAATTTTCCAAGCCGTATTAGCTTTAAAGTTACCTCTAAAATCGATAGCCGAACGATTTTAGGCGAGCAAGGTTCCGAGCAGTTACTCGGTATGGGTGACATGCTATTTATGGGGAACACTTCAAAGATAAGTAGGGTACACGGACCATTTGTTAATGAAGCCGAAATTGAGAAAATTACGGAATATTTGAAAGAAACCGGTACACCTGAGTATATATCTGCCGTTACCGAGCAGCCTGAGGAGGACGACAGTAGCATTGATATCGGCGACGGTACATCTGATGAAGTACTTTACAAAAAAGCTGTGCAGATAGTGCGTGATGAGCGGAAATCATCCATTAGCTATATCCAAAGATCGCTTAGAATCGGTTATAACAAAGCTGCCAATTTAGTTGAGAAAATGGAAAAAGAGGGGATAGTTTCACCACCGAACCATACCGGTAAGAGAGAAATATTATTGCCTGAGAGATAGAGGGCTTGTGTCATCCTGCGACTTGATCGCGGGATGACATCGAACATGCTTTATGCTCTACAAAACAAAGCAATCCCCATATTACCAACATTTATTATTGACATTATTATTAATATATTTATTAATAATTGCCGCCGAAATATATTAAATAATGGAGATAATCTATGACTGTTCTAAATTCCTTTAAACCATTTATTCATACTGTAAAAAATTATCAAAAAAATATTTCAAATCTGCTCAACATAATAATTATTATATAGAAGAGCCGGCAAAAACCTTACTTACACCGGAAATTAATTCTAATAGTGATATAATATCTTGGAGTCCAAAAGCAACGTTCAAACTTCAAACATTAGTAAAAGCTTTAATGGATAAAGGAATAGATATTAATAATTTATATTTTGATGGTCAAACTCCTCTACATTTAGCTATCAAAGCGGGAGATTTAGGAACAGTAAAATCCTTAGTCCAGATTGGAGGTAAAATCGCTCCTAATGAAGGTAACTGGTCGGCTATTAATATAGCAATTAAAGCCGGAAATTTAGAGATTGTAGAGTATTTATATGAGAATACGGAATTTGGAAGATACGATGAAATATGGTTGATCTCTAATACATTGGGCAGCAGCTAGCGGAAATGTACAAATAGTACAATTTTTCCTTGATAAAGGTCATAATCCTAATGTTATTACCGATAATCATAAAACTCCTTTAGATTTAGCTGTAGAATCGAAAAATATCTCATCAGTAAAAGCATTAATTAGCAAAGGTGCTAAATTTGATATTAAAAGCGAACTCGGCTATAAGATTTTTGATCTCGCTATTGATTCTGAAGATGTGAGATTAATAGGGTATCTAGTAAATCTACGCTAGTCGGTAAAAACACTAAACAACAAACTCTTCTAGAAAAAGTAACGCAAATTTATGACAAGAATATAAATACCTCAAAACTAGTAAAAATTTTGATTAAAGACGGTGCAGAATTTGATAAAGCTTTAGGACAAAAGCTTTTACAAAAAGCAATATATGCGAGTGACTTAGAATTAGTAGCAACTTTACATAGTAAGGGTATTAATATTGACTACAAAGACCATTAGGACGCCTAGCTCTGCATCATGCTATAAAAGCTAACTGCGGTGAAGAATTAATACAGTTTTTAATTGAACACACTACTGATATTAATTGTCGTGATAAATCAGGCTCAACTTTCCTCCATTGGGCAGCAAATAATCATCATACTCTAGCTACAAAATTACTGCTTGCAGCCGATGCTGATTTTTATATTCTGGATTATTTAGGGCAAACTCCCTTAAGCCTAGCTAAATATTATGGACATGATGATATTGCGGATATTCTAGGAGCGGTTGTTCATAGCTCTTGAAAAATGCTCTGATGTTATGCCGTGGTCAAGCCACGGGATGACACCGAATATACTTTAATAATGCTACACTGTCCCCGCCTACCTACTTCTATTATGAAATAATGCCACAAATGCATACCAAATATTGTAAAAATATCATCTATATTGTTAATTATAATAGACATATTTAAAAAGTTACTTTAGAATCGGGGTAATGTCTAAGTTATTTAATTTTTATTAAGGTTTATATATGGCGAATATTTCTCCAAAACTATTTCAAAAAGTAATTCAAAAAGGTCTTAAAACCGCTTTATTCACCACCTCAACCGCAGCATTAATGCTGAGTAGTAGCGGGGCATTAGGCATTGCCGCAAGTGGTGTTATTTCTACTAATAATGCAGCATTTAGTGATGATGCTGGTACCGGTAATTGGCATGATATAACGGATGCAGGAGCAGATTATGGTATTCTTGTTGACGGACCTCAAGACGATGATGCATTTACTTTCGGTGGTAATCATACTATCACTGCAGATAAAGTTGACCGTATTATTCAGGCTATAAATGTTGCAGGTACTAATCCCGGAGGTCTAAATATCACTCAAAATACCAACGTCGGTTCTATTGTTACAGAAGGTAACTTGTTGCCTGTTACTATTACTGCCGGCAAAGATTTAACTTTAACCGGTACAGCTGCAGTTAACATGCATCATGGTTTTAAGGCTGCTGCTAATATTTATACTGGTTTAGGAGATATAACTTTAGGGGGGGCGAATGCTGGATTAACCATTCACTCTAAAACGCCTGCATTGATAACGCTTGCAGGAAATATAGATGGAAGAGGTATAATAACTGCCGATACAGATACTACAATTAATGGAACAATAGGTAATGCTAATCCATTAGCTGAAATAAGTGTTGGGGCAACTACACTTTCTCTTGGAGGATTGGTAGTAAAAGCGAATGCGATAAATTTAACGGATGATGCATCAGCATTGACATTTACAAATCCAGTAGTAGTAACCGGAGCAATAGATAACACGGGTAATGCTAATAACGGTATAGTAACCTTTACAGGTGCAAGTACAGTAACCGGAAATATAGGTAATACAAACGTCTTAGCAACATTGAGTGTAGGAGCCGGCTTAGTACAAGTACAGGGCGGAGTAGTAAAAGCGAATGCGATAAATTTAACGGATAATGCATCAGCATTGACATTTACGAATCCAGTAGTAGTAACCGGAGCAATAGATAATACGGGTAATGCTAATAATGGTGTGGTGACCTTTAACGGTGCAAGTACGGTAACCGGAAATATAGGTAATACGGCAGCATTCGCAACAATGAATGTAGGAGCCGGCTTAGTACAATTACAAGGCGGCGTAGTAAAAGCGAATGCGATAAATTTAACGGATGATGCATCAGCATTGACATTTACAAATCCAGTAGTAGTAACCGGAGCAATAGATAATACGGGTAATGCTAATAACGGTATAGTAACTTTTACAGGTGCAAGTACAGTAACCGGAAATATAGGTAATACAAACGCCTTAGCAACATTGAGTGTAGGAGCCGGCTTAGTACAAGTACAGGGCGGCGTAGTAAAAGCGAATGCGATAAATTTAACGGATGATACATCAGCATTGACATTTACAAATCCAGTAGTAGTAACCGGAGCAATAGATAATACGGGTAATGCTAATAACGGTATAGTAACCTTTACAGGTGCAAGTACAGTAACCGGAAATATAGGTAATACAAACGCCTTAGCAACATTGAGTGTAGGAGCCGGCTTAGTACAAGTACAGGGCGGCGTAGTAAAAGCGAATGCGATAAATTTAACGGATAATGCATCAGCATTGACATTTACGAATCCAGTAGTAGTAACCGGAGCAATAGATAACACGGGTAATGCTAATAATGGTGTGGTGACCTTTAACGGTGCAAGTACGGTAACCGGAAATATAGGTAATACGGCAGCATTCGCAACAATGAATGTAGGAGCCGGCTTAGTACAATTACAAGGCGGCGTAGTAAAAGCGAATGCGATAAATTTAACGGATGATGCATCAGCATTGACATTTACAAATCCAGTAGTAGTAACCGGAGCAATAGATAATACGGGTAATGCTAATAATGGTGTGGTGACCTTTAACGGTGCAAGTACGGTAACCGGAAATATAGGTAATACAAACGCCTTAGCAACATTGAGTGTAGGAGCCGGCTTAGTACAAGTACAGGGCGGAGTAGTAAAAGCGAATGCGATAAATTTAACGGATAATGCATCAGCATTGACATTTACGAATCCAGTAGTAGTAACCGGAGCAATAGATAATACGGGTAATGCTAATAATGGTGTGGTGACCTTTAACGGTGCAAGTACGATAACAGGTAGTATAGGTAATACGGCAGCATTAGCAACAGTGAATGTAGGAGCAGGAGCAACATTACAAGCTGGAGGAAGCCTAGCTGCGCATAATATAGATTTTGGAGCCGGTGGTGGTACATTAGAGTTTAACGGTCCTGCTGGTCCAACTTATAACTTAACCGGTGTTATAGCAAACGGTAATAACGGTACACTTAATATTAATGCTGCCAGTACAGTGGTCGCAAATGATGCTAGTATCGGTGAAGTTGCACAAATTGACATTCAAAATGGTAAGAATTTTGGAATAAATGCTAAGAATGCTGATGTTAATTTATTAAACGGTCAGGTGATTAGTTTTAAAGGGGCAAATTCAAGCCTTTTATTACGTAACGATAGCACTACAGATGATAGAGTTATAACTCTTAAAAATGATTTACCGGCGTTTGCAACCGGCGGCGGTAAGTTAACTCTTATTGGTACAACAAAACTTATAACCTTACAAGGTGACGGTGGAGCTAAAGCAATAGGTACGGGAGGAAATGAATTAGGATCATTAAACATTGTTGGTAATGTAGCATTTAATAATATAGATACTACAAATGTTATTGAATTTAATATCCTAAGTAATACAAAGTTTGTTGATGTAGGCGGTATTACTAACCAAATTAATAGAATAAATATAGGAGCTGCAAATGCACTAGTTGCTGCCGGTGAAGGTTCTTATACTATTGATACAGAAGGTGCTAATGCAATAAATATTTTAGCCAATGGTCAGACTATTAATTTTGCACATGAAGATGCTGAATTAGTATTACAAAATAGTGCAGCCGGTAATGGTACGATAACATTAAATGCCGTACTTGACCCTCTTGCTCCGAATAAAGGTAAACTTGTTGTAGATTCAGGAGCTGCGGGCGGGAAAATAATACTTGCAAGTGTCGGTGGTGCTACTTACGGTACTGCAGTAAATAGGTTAAAAGAATTAGAATTTAAAGGAAACGGAACATTCCAAATAGATACGGATATATTTGCTAACGATTTAGAATTATCAGTACCGGCAATTACTTACAATAAGGATATCAATTCTAATTTAACATTTGGAGCTAATACTGCTTTAACTCAAAACGGCAATATTAACGGTAATGTAGATTTCAATAATCAAGCAGCGGTTATAACACTCGGTGCAGGTAAAAATATCAACGGTAGCGTTACAAGCAGCAACGGAGTTAACGGTACGATAATTGCAAGCGGTGCTAGCACTATTAAAGGAGCTATTACGAATCTCGCTATGTTAAAAGTAGGTGCGGGTAATGTAACTATAACCACAGGCGGTAATACTAGCATCACTGAAATCCAAGGTAACGGTATGGGAATGTTAACAATGCCCGCTATTAACTTAACAGGCGGTATAAATAAAACCGGAGGTCAAGCGTTAAAGTTGAACTTCACTGGTGGTAGTGTCAGCGATGTTGTCGGTAATGCAAATAATCCAGTGGGTGATATTACCACCGCAGGCACAATGAGTTTTGCAAGCAGTGTTAACGCAAAAGGTACTGCGACATTTGGCGGTACTACAAGTTTTGCCGATACGTTTACTAATACAGGACCAGTGACTTTAGCCAAAGGTTCTACCTATAATTTTGCTAAAGACGTAACGGCGACGAGCTTTAAAGCTGACGGTGCTACTATGAATTTCGGTAATAGCCTAGCGTTTAACAGTGCCATAACAGGTAGCGGTACTACTATTACCTTAGGAGCAAATCAAGTAACCTATACAGGACAAGGTAGCTTTACCGACACATTAACCTTAAACACTACTTTTGACGGAGCAGCTAAGTCAGGCGGTAATATCTTAATTAAATCGGGTAGTACTCTTGATTTATCAGGGGTTTCAACTTTAGCACTTGTTGTTACTGCTACTAATTTCGATATTAATAATATAGATCCAAATACAAAATATACAGTAGTATCTGCAGAAACAGCCGGCGGTTTAAAGCCTGCTCCCGCAGATAATGTTAAAATAACTATTAACAATGAAAACCGTTTTGTCGACTTTACTTTTGATGCATCGTCTTTAACTTTATTTGCAGAAGACGTATCTGAAGAAGTGATAGCAAAAGAGTTTACAGGGGTTACTCAAACATCGTTTGAAAGAATGGCACAAGCACAAAACGGTTCAGATGCACGTCAGGCTCTTAATGACTTTGGATGTATGACAAATTCACAGGTAGTAGATGCCGTAAGTCATCTGATACAAGACGTTGTAAAACCTAGCGATACTATAGCTGCTGTTAATAATCAAATTATAGCAAGTAATATATCAAGTAGCTTAATTAATCTAAATGCTAGAATGGATGAACTACAGCCGGCTGCCGTAGCTGCAGGTGATGAGGATAGAGATGCTAAGTTTGGTGCGTGGATCAGCCCATTTGTCGGTAATGCAACGCAAAAGATGCGTAATAACATAAGTGGTTATACGTCTGATACAACCGGCGGCACTATAGGTTTTGACGGCTTAGTTAGCGATGATTTAGCGTTAGGGCTTGCATATACAAGGGCTGATACCGATATCAAACTGAAAAATAATAAGAAGGGCGATAAGAATAAAGCACAGAGTAACATCTATTCTTTATACGGTTTATATAACTTACCTTATGAAAATTTCTTTGTTGAAGCTATAGCATCTTACTCGGATAATAAAATAAGAAGCAAATCAAGACGTGTTATTGCAACGGCAGTGGATACTATTGCTTATCAAACTGCAAGCGGTAAGTATAAATCCGAAAGCTATACAGGTCAGTTAATGGCAGGCTATACCTATGTAATGCCTGAGAACATTAACCTAACACCGGTAGCAGGGTTTAGATACTCAGCTATCAAAGATAAAGGCTATAAAGAAACCGGAGCTACTTACCAAAATCTTATCGTTAAAGGGAAGAACTATAACAGCTTTGACGGAATATTAGGGGCTAAAGTATCAAGTAATATCAATGTCAGTGATGTAGTTCTAACACCTGAGCTTTACGCAATGGTTGATTATGCATTTAAGAACAAAGTTCCGGCTATTGATGCAAGATTACAAGGTATGGCACAACCGTTCCCGACTAACAGCTTCAAGCAGAACAAAACAAGCTTTGATGTCGGCGTTGGTGTTACTGCTAAGCACAAAATGATGGAATACGGCATTAACTACGATACAAATATCGGAAGTAAGTATTTCGCACAGCAAGGTAGTGTAAAAGTTCGTGTAAACTTCTAATCAACTATTCTATATTACAGAAAAAACCTATATAGTTTTTGACTATATAGGTTTTTTTGCTTTATAATATGGTCTTGAGATGTAATGGTTAAAATGTCATTCCCGCGAAAGCGGGAATCTAGACGTGAGTGTCACCCCGTGGCTTGACCACGGGGCCCATAAAAATAACTTTAAAATACTAATAATACTGGATCCCGTGGTCAAGCCGTGAGTCTTAAATAAAAAATTATGTTAGATAATATTAGAAAAACTGCCGATAGTTTTATAATGCGGGTTTTATTCGCAATGATCGCTTTTGCTTTTATCGGCTTTGGTATTAAAGATGTATTAAACGGAAGAAGAGGTGGCGATATTGTTACTTTTTCTCATGCGAAAAATATATCTCAAGAAGATTTTTTGCGAGCAAAATCTTTGGAAATTAACGCTATAAGTAAGCAAACTGGAACAAGTTTAACCGATGAAGAAATAGCACCGTTAAATATTGATAACCGAATCCTAAAAAGGCTTGTTTACGATAATGTTTTAGATTATTTAGTTAGTTATTATGACTTAGATCTAAGTGATGATACAGTTAAAATTTTAGTTAAAGAATCACCGGTTTTTAAAAATGAGCAAGGTGTTTTCGATATAAAAACTTTTAAAACTTATTTTAGAAATTCTTATATGGATGAAGAAAAATATTTATTAAATTTCAAAGAAAAAGCTTTAAAAAATATTTTTGTCGGTACTTTTGCAGAAAGTTTCTATGTTCCTAAAGCTATGACTGACAATATAGTAGATTATATGGCTGAAAAAAGAGAGGTAGAATTAGTACAAATAGATTTACAAAATAAACCGAAAGATTTACAAATTCCTACTCCTACCGATCAGCAATTAAAGGATTTTTACCAAGATAATAAAACCTCGTTTGAAGTACCTGAGAAACGCAGCTTTTCTTATATTAAAGCTAATAGTAAGGATCTAAAAGTCTCAGTTACTCAAGATGAGTTGTTAGAATTTTATAATGAAAATGAAGATGAATTCGGAAATCAAAGTTTTGAAGCGGTACAAAAACAATTACATGATTTATTAAAGGCTCAAAAAATCGACATACTTAATATGGAATTTGCTAAAAAGCTGGAAGATGAGACGGCAGCCGGTTCTAGCTTAGTTGAAATTGCTGAAAAATATAAGCTACCGATACAAAACGTTCACTATGTCAGTTATGCAGAGCTTATTGAAGATAAAATAATTGCCGAAAATGCCGATAGTATTTTTGAGCTTTCGGAAGGAGAATTATCTTATCCTATAGAAGCAGAAGATAAAAGCTATCTTATATTGGTGGAATTAAAATCAATTCAGCCGGCAAAAATACCTGAATTTGATAGTATTAAAGAGCAGGTAAATAAAGTTTGGATAAAGCAGAATATCGCAGATGTAAACTTAAAAATTATCAAAGATTTAGCAAAGGAATATAATTCAGATCAAGAGAATATAGAAGAGCTTAAAGCTACCGGAATAAAAATAAGCAAAAAAAATTATATTAGATTCGAAATGGAAAATGAGCTAACATTAACTCCTGAGATATTATTATCAATTTTTAATACTAAAATAGGAAGCAATACACCTGTATTTCAGGTAGGCGATGAAGTATATTTTGCACATATTAAATCTAGAAGTATAGATGAATTAACGGCTAAAAATATTCGTGTCAATTCAGAAAAAAATATAATATATAATATTAAAAATTCTGTAATTGATGAGTTAATTAACTATGCAATTATTCAGAATGATATGCAGGTAAAGGCTAATTTTAGTAAGTAGGGAAAAGTGTCTCTGATGTCATTCCCGCGAAAGCGGGAATCCAGCTTTCTCCATTGTCATCCCGCGACTTGATCGCGGGATTCAGTCTTTATTTTTTTCTGGATACCGTGGTCAAGCCACGGTATGACACTCATTTCTGGATTCCTGTTTTCGCGGGAATGACATAGGAGCCATACAATAAGCCACGTATTATAAACAAAAAAATAAAACTATGAGCTTTAAAGATTTACTGGAATTTTTAAAATTTTTAGAAAAAAACGGTGAGTTAAAGCGTATTTCTACCGAAGTTAAAACTGATTTAGAAATTACCGAAATTAGCAGGAGAGTATTAGCACAAGGCGGACCTGCCTTACTTTTTGAAAATGTTATAAAAGCCGATGGCACTAAGTCCGATATACCTGTTCTAACTAATCTTTATGCTCGCATAAAGCGTATTTGCATGGGGCTCAAGCTTCAGAATGTCGAGGAATTAAGAGAGCTTGGCGTTTTACTAGCATTTCTTAAACAGCCGCAACCTCCGGCATCTTTTAAAGAAACATTGTCAATGTTACCGCTTGCTAAGCGTATATTTGCTATGTCTCCTAAAACCATATCAAAAGCAGCTTGTCATGAAGTCATTATTGACAAACCGAATATCAATATATTACCGATTCAAAAATGTTGGCCTGATGATATTTCACCTTTAATTACTTGGGGGATAGTAGTTACTAAAGGTCCAACTAAAGATAAGATTAGACCTCTTTCCAAATTACCTCTAGAAGTAGAGTTTGGGAAGAGGTCTATTGATAATTATAATCTTGGCATATATCGAATGCAGGTTATTTCAGAAAATAAGCTATTGATGCGTTGGCTTAAATTGCGGGGCGGAGCAGAGCATCATAAACGTTGGAGGGAAGCAAAAAAAGAACCATTTCCTGCTGCTATCGTTATCGGGGCAAATCCGGCAGTAACTTTGGCAGCGGTTACGCCTATACCTGAAAATATTTCAGAATATAATTTTGCCGGTTTACTCGGTAATGAAAAAGTAGAGTTAGTACAATGCAAAACCATTGACTTAAAAGTACCGGCACATAGTGAAATAGTGCTGGAAGGCTATGTAAGTTTAGAGGAATATTTGCCTGAAGGTCCTTTTGGTGATCATACCGGATATTATAATGATGTTGAGGAATGTCCGGTATTTATCGTAACGGCAATAACGATGAAGAAAAACCCCGTATATTTAAGTACTTATACAGGTAAGCCGCCTGATGAGCCGTCAATACTCGGTGAAGCATTAAATGAAATTTTTATTCCTATCTTGCAGCAACAATTCCCTGAAATAGTCGATTTTTGGCTTCCCTCTGAAGGATGTTCATATAGAATTGCAGTAGTATCAATTAAAAAATCTTATCCCGGTCATGCTAAAAGAATAATGCTTGGTATTTGGTCTTATCTGCGGCAATTTATGTATAGTAAGTTTATTATTGTTGTAGATGATGATATTGATGTTCGTAATTGGCAAGAAGTAATTTGGGCAATAGCAACAAGAAGCGATCCAAGGCGTGATACGACTTTTATAGATAATTCTCCGATAGATTATTTGGATTTTGCATCACCGCAGTCAGGGCTTGGTAGTAAAATGGGAATAGATGCAACAGATAAAATATACCCTGAAACAAATAGAAAATGGGGTAAAAAAATAGAAATGAGTCAGGAAGTTATCGACAAGATTGATAATATGTGGGATGGTTTAAAGATATAAGCTTTGTTTATGTGTCATCCCGCGACTTGATCGCGGTATCCAGTCTTTTTTAATTATTTTTTGGATACCGTGGTCAAGCCACGGTATGACACACCTGATTTTAATACCGGAACTCAATATGTATAATATCCCACACGAGACGATAATTAATAATTTCAAAGAAATTGCCGATAAATATCAAGAGCTTATTTTGCATTTCATGCAAGGTAGAGGGAGTATGATTCCTAGGCGTCTAATTGATAGTGATAAAAACAGAATTATAGCCTCTTTAATGGTAGAACAGTTTTGGGTAAATCCTGAAAAGTTTTGTAGGCTTAATGTTGAGTATATTGATAAATTAAGAGAGCTTACAGCGAATAGCTTTGCAAAATTTGTCGGTAGTCCGGCAAAAGCTGTATTTTCTCCGGATAATCGAGATAAAAGATTTAAAGATTCTTCATGGGAGGATAATGCTTATTTTAACTTTGTTAAACAATATTACCTGCTTTCTTCGGAGTGGCTTAAGAAGAATATAGAACAGTATGAGCTATCAAATGATCTCAAGCAACATTTAGAGTTTGCAACTAAACATTTTATAGATGCGTTTTCACCTTCAAATTTTGCTTTTTGTAATCCAAAAGTTTTACGTGAGACATTAGAAAGCGGCGGTCAAAATCTAGTACAAGGACTAGAAAATTTCTTAAGAGATATAAAAAGTTCCGGTGATATATTAAATATTAAAACTACCGATAAATCCGCCTTTAAACTCGGTAAAAATATTGCGGCAACAAAAGGAAAAGTTATATTTCAAAATGATTTAATGCAATTAATATGTTATGAACCGAAAGAGCAAGTTCACAAAATTCCGATATTTATTATTCCGCCATGTATAAATAAATATTATATACTCGATTTATCTCCGCATAATTCTCTAGTATCTTTCCTAGTAGAAAATAATTTTCAAGTTTTTCTTATTTCATGGGTTAATCCTGATATCTCTCTATCGGAGAAAGGCTTCGAGGATTACTTAAAAGACGGTATTTTCGCACCTTTTGAGTATGTTAGAAATCTTGGTTTTAAAAAAATTGATTTTATCGGATATTGCATGGGCGGTACATTTCTTGCTATAATTATCGCCTACTTCAAAGCAAAAAAATAGATTCTGTCCATAGTGCTACTTTCTTTACTACTTTGCTTGATTATGCGAGTCCGGGCGAGCTTGGAATATTTTTTAATGAAGCTACGATTAATTACATTAAAGAAGATATAAAACTAAAGGGTTATTGTGACGGGTAGTATTTATCAAATAGTTTTAGTTTGCTAAGGGCGAATGATTTAATTTGGACGTTTTTTGTCAATAATTATTTGCTTGGTAAAAAACCAATGCCTTTTGATTTGCTATATTGGAATGCGGATTCTACCAACTTACCGGCAAAAATGTATGAGGAATATTTGCAAAATACATATTGTAATAACTTGCTAAAAGAGTCTAATAATTTAGAGATACTCGGAACAAAATAGATCTTGGAAAAGTTGATTGTAATTCTTTTTTTGTAGCAGCAAAAGAAGATCATATAGCTCCGTGGCGTTCAATATATGATGGAGTAAAATTATTAAACGGACATAAGATTTTTTGTCTCACGGATTCAGGGCATGTAGCAGGCGTAGTTAATCCTCCGGCTAGTGCTAAATATAATTATCGGCTTAATGATGACTTAAGTTTAAGTAGTTATGAGTGGCTTATGAAAGCTACGGAATATAAAGGCTCATGGTGGAATCATTGGTTTGTAAAAAATAATGATAATAAGCTAGTAGATTCTTTAGATTATCAGAATCTAAAGGCTATTGAAGCAGCTTCGGGAAGTTATGTAAAAAAATAGACGTTGTTGCGTGGATCGGTAAATACTCTTTATGTCATTCCCGCAAAGGCGGGAATGACATCAGGTTCCATGCAACAAAGCCTTTAGTCGCTCGCAATGACGATTTACAAGTCTACAGGCAATGTCTAAAATATAAATAAGTCATGAAGAGAAAAAATAATAAGTTTATAGAAATAAGTATTGTCTTTATCTTGGGAGTTGCTTTAGGTATTTATGGACAGAATCCGGATTATTTTACTAATCTAATAAATCAAAAATTATTAGTTTCATCTGCTCCACAAATAAAGCATTACAATATTTCAGAGCTTTCAAGAAGTAAAGTTAGTACATGTTTTACCCCGCCTGCCGGCTGTACTAAGTTTATAGCCAATCAGATAGATAGAGCTGAAGAATCTATTTATATGCAGGCATACGGTATGAGTGATGCATTGATTACTACTGCACTTATTAACGCACAAGCACGAGGAGTAAAAGTCAGAATATTGCTTGATCGTAGTAATTTAAAGCAGAAATTTTCTAAGTTACACGAATTACAACGAGCAAAAATTGATGTAGGTATAGATAAAGTACCGGGAATCGCTCATAATAAAGTTATAATTATCGATAAAAAGAAAGTAATAACCGGTTCGTTTAATTTCACAGCTGCCGCTGATAAACGTAATGCCGAAAATGTAATTATTATAGAAGATCAGGAACTAGCAGAGTCTTATTTACAAAATTGGTTAAACAGAAAAGCAAGTAATGGAGGGGAATTTCTACCATGTCATACCGCAACTTGATCGCGGTATCTTTTGAGGTATACTAACTGCTTTACAAGATACCGCGATCAAGTTGCGGTATGACAGTTTTAGTTATTTTTTAAGCAGATTTCTTATTGAAGTTTTTTGTACTTGTTCTGCCATATTCTGCACATTATTAGAAGCATGATGAACATTCTCGGCAATATGCTTATTTGCGGCTTCTAATATTTTGGTTGAAGACTCATAAGCTATATTAGCGAGTTCCTTAGCATTATCCATAGATGTTTCATAAATAGATTTTAAACATTTTTGATGACATTCACTAGCTTGTTTGAAATCTTTAGAATTTGCTGCTTCTTTAGTAGTATTCAAAATAGTATTAACATTATTTTGTATAATCTCGGAATTTTTCTTAAGCAAAGATTGCATGCTTTCCGTAGCAATTTGGTTAGTTGTTAAAAGAATATTCATAGCTCTTTGCATTGTACTTGCGATAGATGAAAGGTCTACACTAGGGATATTTTTCATAGAACTCATATAAAATTCCGGATTCATATAGGACTGCATTAAATCTAAAAATTGTGTATTATTTAACATTATTCATTCTCCTAAAATAAATTAAATTTTGTAAATATTTTTACTTAAGAAATTGTGTTGCTTTTGTGTTTTATAGGTCACGTAATGTAAACATAAACCCTTAATTCATGCTAACATTTATAAAATTATGAGTCAATAATTGTTAGCATTAAGAATAATATTAAAAATAGTTAAGTTTTTATAAATGTTAGATACATCAATTCAGGAATTAATAAATAAGTGGCAAAAATACCTCATTTTGCAAAAAAATTACTCTAATTATACAGTAATTTCTTATAATAATGACCTTAAGCATTTCCTGGAGTTTATGAATTATTATAATGCAGACCTTGTGACGATAAATCATATTAAAACCGCAGATATAAGATTAATCAGAAGTTGGCTTGCAAAACGTAACTGTAATAATTTTACTACATCTTCAATTTCACGTGGTTTATCTGCGGTAAAAAATTTTTATAAGTTTTTAGAAAAAACAACACAATTAAATAGCCATATAATTTTTTCTATAAAATCTCCTAAAAAAACTAAATTGTTACCAAAAGCTTTATCGGAAGATGATGTAGTAATATCACTTGAGTATATCGAAGAATACGGGAATGTTAAGTGGGTAGAACTTAGAAATAAAGCTCTACTTGTTCTTATATATGCTGCAGGGCTTCGTATATCGGAAGCATTATCAATTACGAAACTTCATCTACAAAATCTAGAATTTATAAGAATAATAGGTAAAGGTAGTAAAGAAAGAATAATTCCATGGTTACCGATTGCTAAAAATTTAATTACCCAATATTTAGAAATATTGCCATATAAGTTAGGTGATAATGAACCGATATTTAGAGGAAAGCAAGGTAAGAAATTGCAACCACCGGTATTTAATCGTGAATTAATTAAATTAAAGCGTTTTTATGGTTTACCTGAACATTTAACTGCTCATTCATTTAGACATAGTTTTGCTTCACATTTGCTTGAACATGGTGCAGATTTACGCTCTATTCAAGAGCTATTAGGTCATAAAAGTCTATCTACTACACAAAACTATACTAAGACAAGTATAAAGCATTTAGAATCTGTATACACTAACGCATATCCAATTAAAAAATAAAATATATTAATATTCATAATCTTCTTGCGTTAATTTTAAGTTATATATTATATTATTTTAAAAACCTTATAAACATAATAGATTAAAGCTAATATTGAGATATTAATATGCTAGAAACACCTAAATTACCTATGGGATATAAACCTTCTAAGGATGAAGAATATATGTGTCCTAATCAACGAGAATATTTTAGACAAAAACTTTTAAGATGGAAAGATGATTTAAGATGGAAAGATGATTTATTAAAAGAGTCTCAAGAGACTTTAAATAATTTAAAGGAAGAAAATTTGAAAGAATCCGATCTTAATGATTGTGTTACTCATGAAACAGAAAGAGCTTTTGAGCTTCGTAGTAGAAATAGATATTGTAAATTAATGAGTAAAATAGAAGAGGCATTATTACGTATTAAAAATGGGGAATACGGTTACTGTGAAGAAACAGGTGACCCAATAGGTATAAAAAGATTAGAAGCACGACCTATTGCTGCATTATGTATTGAAGCTCAAGAGCGTCATGAAAATTATGAGAGAAGTCATTTTGATGAGCCTGGAAACTGAGCAGCTAGGTAATTTATGTGCGTGGATTAGTTTTTTATTGTCCCATATCCCCCCCGCGAGAAAGACTGGACCCCGTGGTCAAGCGAACTAGGTGACACTGTGCGATATAAAAATCTTAATGATATACCTTAAAACCTAGAGAAGTTAGAGCATTTACCGTTTCAAATAAAGGTAATCCCATAACATTTGAATATGAACCGGAAATAAATGAGATAAAAGCTTCTGCATAACCGGAAATTTTACAGCCGCCAGCTTTGTTTATTCCTTCATCTAAAGAATAATAAAAGTTAATCTCTTCATCACTTAATTTTTTGAACTTAACAATAGTCTGAACTATTTTTTGTCTAACTGTAAGCCTGTCATTCTCTTTTTTGATAATACATAAACCGGTATAGACACGATGACGACGCCCTGATAACATCTTAATACAATTCTTGACTTCGTCGTAAGTAGTAGCTTTCGGCAATATTCTTCTACCTACTGCTGCTACGGTATCAGCAGCTATAATTATAGCTGATTCTTCTATTTGAGATACAACTTTTATAGCTTTTTCGTAAGCAAGCCTTACGGCTAAGGGAGCAGGTAATTCACGCAAATTAGGTGTTTCGTCTATATCTGCCGGAATAATTCGTGAAGGGATGATTTTTATTCTGTTTAATAACTCAATTCTTGCAGGAGACCCGGAAGCTAATATAATCGGTAAGGTTTTTTGGTTCCGCTTCATACTTTAAGATTAGTGACGATGAATCACACGCCCCTTAGTTAAATCATAAGGAGTCATTTCTACCGTAACTTTATCCCCTAGTAATATTCTGATACGATTTTTACGCATCCTACCGGAAGTATGAGCAATAATTAGATGATCATTCTCAAGCTTTACTCTGAAAGTAGCATTAGGTAAGAGCTCAAGTACCTTACCCGTAAACTGAATTAGGTCGTCTTTTGACATTATAATTTATGTTTTTATGGTCGGGGCGGAGAGATTCGAACTCCCGACCCTCTGGTCCCAAACCAGATGCGCTACCAGGCTGCGCTACGCCCCGAGAATTAATTTATGTTTATACTATATACTCTATTATTCGTAGCAAATCAATTTGTTTATTTAAAAATTTATAGATTTTGCCTAGAAAAAGTGGTTTTGTTTATATCTAAGTGTCATTGTGTCAAGCAGGAATTCAGTAAAACATATCAAAAACTTAGTTTATTTTGTTAAAGATGTAATTTTTGTATCAATATTAAGATTATTTTTTCTAGATTCCTGCTTACGCAGGAATGACATAAGAGTCACAAAAATTAATAAAATTTTGCTGTTTTCATTGAGGAGCCAAAATATATAGGTTTTATCCTCGTATTCTTTAAGTTGTATATACGATTTACCAAATTTTTATAAAAAAATAATTTATTTTAAATATAAAAAAGTAACTTATAGTTACCTTTTTTTATGTAAAAATTCTTTATTTTTTTTTAAGTATTTTTATAGATCATTTAGTATTTAATTAATGTTTTTCAACTAAAAGTAATGTGTTATTTATATAACAAAATTATAAGTTAGAAAAATTTTTGTTCTTTTAATAATTATTAATCATTTCTTCTTATCCTCTTTTATTATTAATATTAATTAAAGCCCTGAATAAAAAAAGCCCTGAATAAAAATTTAATTTTATTATTAACTTTTTCTAAAAGTGCAACATAACGAAAACATTAAGATTTTTTATCTTAATCTACATTTTGTTAGAAGTTTTCACAAAATCTTCCTGCAATGCAGAATATTTATATTTGTTAAGAAATACTAGCCTAAAATTTTAATTTCGAAATTAAGTCCAAACTTAGGAGATGTTATGTCAATTCAACACAAAAATACTCTAAAAAATTTAATAAAAAAAAGCATGTTCGCATCAACTGCAGCAGTGATGCTTGCAAGCACGAGTGCCCTTGGTACTGCTAACCGAATCGTAACAACACCGGGTTTAATATCTGATGGGAGTGCTTTTGGCGGAGTAAATAATTTTACCGCGGATGTACCGGCAATTCCTGCTATGTATTTAGATACCTTTGACAACGCAGTAATGACTGTGTAGAATGACCTAATCCTTGGACCTATCGTAACTATTAATCTTAATCATGATCCTCTTCAACCGATTGTAGGATTGAAGGTAAATGTTACTGCTCCTTCAAACATCACTTTAACAGGTACGCCGGTTACACAGGCAGAAGCAGCTGCGGCGGTTCCTCCTTTTGCACCAAATCAAGTACCGGGACCAGGGGAAGCACCGGGGAACACTTACTATTTTCACAGCTTTAATTTTAATAACACTGCTAGTAATTTAATTTTTAAGTCTACATCCATTTTTCCCGGTAGTGATGATAAAATTCCTTTTAACGCAAATAGTATAGTAGCTGATGTTCAGGGCCAAGCAAATCTTACGGTAGAGCTTACTACCGGCTTCATATATAAAAATCCTCACTGGTCTGAAGTAAAAGCGTTTAATATTGGAAATGCAGCGGTGCTTGAGTTTGCCACTGATACTTCAGATCCGACACTTTATCCTCCGGGGCCTCCTGAAATTATGGATATACAGCCTGTAGAAAATATTAACTTCCTTGATCAGGATTCTACCTATATAGTGAGTAATGAGTCTGCAAATCCGGCAGAATTTGCAGCTACGATACCTGTAGTTCCAGCAAATGATTTAGTTGGTGAATTGATAGTACACGTCTCTAACGCTAGCCGGAATATTACACTGAATGCAGGTAGCGGTAATGGAACCGGAAATATAAAAAGGCTTAACATATTTGCGATCGATGGGATGAGGTCGGTGGTCCTGCGAATTTAGATCCGGCTACAGTTACAGGAACTATCTTTGCACAAACTATTGTGATGGGTAGTGCGTATACACCTCTAGTTGGAGGGGATCCTGCTTACGGTATAGATTGGGCAACGGCAATTGATACAGGTGTAGGAGGGTTAGTAAAATTTACGAGAAACTCCTTAGTACGATTTCAACAAAATGTAACTTCTGATATAGATTTTAACGGTACTGCCGGGCAGATTACTTTAAATAACGGAGTTAATGTCGGAGGGGTTACCGACGGTAATATAATTAATTCTGTAGCAGGAGGAAATAATGCATTGAATTTTGTCGGTAATAGTACGGTTAGTGGGGATATAGGAGGTCTTAACGGCATTGGTGGGAACACTACAGGGAGCTTTCCGGTTAATATATTAAATGTTCAAGGAAACAATGGTACAGCTGTTGATTTAAATGGAGCTTCTAGTACAACTAATCTAACAATAAATGATGCAGGTGTGGTAGCTACTGCAGCAGCAGGTTTTACCGGTAATGTTGCAGTCGGAGCCGGTCAATTGACTACAGATACTACAGGTAACGTAACTGTCGGAACCGGTATATATACTGGAGGTATTACAGGTACGGCAACTTTTGGCGGAGCCGGTACCATTAATGCTACAAATATTGGTGGACAAACGGATTTTGCAAATAACGCCGGTACGGTAAACCTTGCTAATAACGGACAATTAGCAGCAGTAATAAGTACCGGAGGTGTTAACGGTACAGTTAACCTAGCAGGAGCAAGTATTATCGGACCTGTGACGGGTATTGCGGCTTTAAATCTTAATGGAGCAGGAAATGTTACGATAAATGGAGCTTCTAGTGCAACTACGCTTACCATAAATAATGCAGGGGTAGAGTAGCTACTGCTGCCGGTGGCTTTACCGGTAATGCTCAAGTAGGAGCCGGTCAATTGACTACAGATACTACAGGTAACGTAACTGTTGGAACCGGTATATATACCGGAGGTATTACAGGTACGGCAACTTTTGGCGGGAACGGTACTATTAATGCTACGAATATCGGTGGACAAACGGATTTTGCTGGTAATGCAGGTACGGTTAACGTTAATGACGGCGGTAATTTAGCGGCCGTAACAAGTAGTAACGGCATTAACGGTGATTTAGTATTCGATGGAGCAGGTACTGTTACCGGTGCTGTTAATAATATTAATGCAATAGAGATTAACGGAGTAGGCGGTGATATAGTCACTTTCCAGCAAAATGTTTCAGCTGCTTAATTAACACTTGGTAACGGAGGAACGGCAAATTTACAAGGATCACTCACTACATCAGGTGATGTAGATTTCGGTGCTGGCGGTATCCTAGAATTTTCGGGAGCAAATCCTGCGGGTTACACATTTAATAGTGTTGTTACAAACGGTGCTAATGCAACATTGAACGCCTATGCTAACTTAACGGCTACGGACGTATCTATCGGCAGCGTACAAACAATTAATATTGGGCAGGGAAAAATGCAGCTAACACATTTACGGTAGATGTTAGTAAAGGTCTGCTAACTCTGCTGTAGCCACCGGGTAGTACTATCACTTTCGGTAATACTAACTCCGTATTTGGTTTAACTACTAACAACAATCAATAAGTTACCTTTGCTAATAGTTTTGGCGGAGTTGCTAATGGAGGCGGTAGCGTCAATTGAAGTAGTACGGGTGGTGCCGTGCTTGAGCTTCAAGGTCTTACCGGTGCTGAAACACTTGGTAAGGGAGGAGTTGCACTTGCTGCTATAAATGTTACCGCAGGTAGTGAGGTCGGAGTTGTAGGAGGTGCTAATAGTCTTGACGTAAGTAACACGGCAGTACTTAATATTGCAAATGGAGCTGTATTCGCCGACCAATCAATTACTTCGGCTAAGATTAATAAAATCAATATCGGTATAATGCGGGCTTCGGTACTTACGCACTTGATGCATTAAACGGTGATTTCCCATTAAATGCTCCGGGTGTAACTTTTGTAAATCCTGCATCGGTATTTAGATTAATGACTACCCCGTAGCTAGCGGCAAGAATAGTACTATAACCTTAACAGGTGATATAGATCCGGGTGCTCCAAATACCGGGGTAGTTGAAATAAATGCTAATACGAAGTTAACAATAGACGGTACGGCTAATGGGTATGCTATCGGAACAAAAGTAAATCCGATGAGTAAAATACAATTTACGGGACTCGGTACAATAGAAGTAACTGAGATTAATACCAAGAGTATAGACGTCTCGGTGCCGAAGCTTGCTATAGGAATCGTCAATGCAGATGCTTTCTTCTCAGGTGCTACTAAGCTTGGGGTCGTACAGGTTAACGGTGATATGGATTTCCAAAATAATGCCGGTACTGCTGTATTTGCTAGTGATATAGCAAATAATATACCGGCAGCTATTACGGGTAACATAACAAGTACCGGCGGTACTAACGGTACTGTAGTGTTTATGGATAACGGTACTATAGGTACGGTTGACGGTAACGGAAACTCAACGAATACAATTACAAACCTTGTAATGCTGCCGGGGCTGACAATAGCACCGTTACGATTAACGCCGGCGGTAATATGTCAATTGCTGAAATTCAAGGAATCGGCACGGGCGATATAATATTTACGCAAGCTACTAATTTAACCGGTAATATCCACGAAACCGGTGGTACAGCTGTTAACTTAACATTTAATCAAGGCGGTAGTGTCCGAGGTAATATAAGGTAATAGCCGGTGATATTACGATTCTAGATGGAACCTTAAGTGTTGGTGTACCTAATAGCAATCCTGATAGTATTATTAAAGGCGGTAACATTTACCTAGGTCCAAATGCAATAATTGATTATGATTCAAGTAATATATCATTTACAGGAGTGTTCAATTATACCCCTCTTGGTCCTATCAATCCTGCTCCTATTAATATAAAAGGTGGGGTAAGATTTGATGATGCTGATCCTAAAACATATAATTTTGCTAAGGGTTATGGTACGGCGACTAGTCCTTTAGGGATAATACAAATAAACGGTGGAGATGTAACACTTAATAACCAAGTATATATTAACAATGTCAATTTCACCTCTTCACAATCTGCTACATTAACTTTTGCTAATACAAGTGTAGTTGGTGGGGCTACGACTACCGGCAATAAAATTCATACTCTTGCAATAACAAGTGATTTAACAACAGGTACTTCGCCGTTTGGTTCAGACTCAAATCACCTTAAAACCGTGCAGCTTAACGGTGACGGTACAATCACAATCGACAGTGAAGATTTTTACTCTAGTATAACAACCAAGACAAAGGATCAAGGTACGGCAATATTTAATGCCGATAACGGTTTTACCGATGATTTAGGTACTGAGAATTTAAGTCTTAAACTAGTTCAGTTCAGTAGTAATAAAGGCACGGTAAAAGGGGATATCTATGCTAAAGATATTACTATTGATGCCGGTAAATCAGCCGTATTTACCGGTAATAACAGTAGAAGCTTAGATATACCTGCGGCAACCGTCGGCGGTGTTAAAGTGCCGAGAGCAACAACGAAATTTAATTATAAAACAAAAATCGTTTCAGATAGTTTCAAAGGTAGCAGTAGCCACTCTTCAGCCGAATACACTAATGCCGCGCTTGTACAAGCGCCGATTAACGGCGGTAGTCATAAATTTAACGATGACGTGTGGCTACAAAAATCGCTAACCGGTACTAATGTTATTACTTTTGCACCGAAGAAAACAGCCTTCATCCAATCAGATTTAGGAGCAAATACCATAGTTGCCGATCAAGCAACGATGATGTTTACCGGAGATAACACTAGCGTAAATGTTGGGGGTAATATCTCAGGAAGTAATATAACTTTTGACCTTGGTAATAATAAGATCACTTATAGGGATCGGCAACTCCTACCAGTGAGATTATTAATGTCTTCTATGATACGACAAATGCCGATCAAACAGGTAATGCTAATAGCGGTAATATAGTCTTAGCAAGCGGCGGTACTATAGATCTATCAAATGTTTCTTCAATCAAAGTATTTTTAACTGCACAAAATAATCCTTCTGCTATCGGGCAAGGTAGTGCTTATCCTATTATTAGTGCAGCAGGAGGTAATATAATAGTCGGTAATGCGGCAAATCTACCGTTTAACGTTACAGCTAATGAAGGAGGTTTTGTCAGATGGCAGATCACCGGTAATTCATTTGTACTTTTACCTATAGAACCAACAGGGGATGTAACAATAGATAATATCATCAAAATTTTAATAACGGTAATGTTATAGTAAATACCCCTGTAGGACAAAGACGTGAAGTAGTTGAACACCTATTACCTATAATTCAAAGACCTTCAAATGAAATACATAGAATAACTACACCGCTTATTACTCCAATGAGTCCGTCTGTCGGTCCCAGCGTTGGAGGTTTCAGTCCTGTACAACCGCCTCCAACTGCCGGCAATGTAGTTAACAATCTATATGTTCCTCCTAGTGTGCCTGGCGGTTACGACGTAACGCCTAGCAATCCGGCAGGATATAATACTCCATCTACTCCGATTACAGGCGGTGTGGCACCGGTGGATTTGGTCCTAATGGTTCTGGTACGGGAGGTGGTAGCCCGACACGGGCGGTTCTATAATTGGAGGTGTATTTTACCCCAAGTGACCCAAGCAATCCCGCTAATAACACTGTCCCTGTCGTGGGTACCGGCGCTTTGGTCCTAACGGTCCCGGCACAGGCGGAGCTACTGGAGGTGGTAGCCCATCAATCGGTAGCGGCGGTACTACTCCAACAGGTGTAACTATTCCAACCTCAAGTGTAGGGGGTAGCCCGGCAGTTGGTACAGGCGAAGCTACAGGCACTACGGGTAGTGGTCCTGCTAATGTCAGTATAATACCAACTTCAAGCGTAAGAGATAGTCCGACAGTTGGTATAGATGGTAGCCCATCATCAACCGGTGGTGTAGGTAACAGCGAAACTACTCCAAGCGGTACAGGTTCTAATATTGGTACGGGTGGTAACTCACCTGCAGGTGGTAATAACGTATATAGCCCATCAACAAGCGGTACTCGTAATAATGTTGGAGGATATACTCCTTCTGTAGGTCAGGGTGGATCTACAGGTAGCACAGGCTATAATGGCCCAGCATCAACTGGTGGCGTAGGTAGTGGTGGCTCAAGCTACGGCGGTACAGGCTCTAACGGCGGTATCACCAACGGTGGAAGCAGCCCATACGGTAATAACGGCAATCCTGCTACAACAGGTGTATCAATAATAACGGTATAGGAGGTAGTGCCGTAAGCGGTATGTCTGCTATAATAGGTACTAGCAGAGATAACTCTACAGGTACAGGTAGCGGTGGAAAACCAGGTAGCGGAATAAGTCGTTCTAACGCGAATGACGGCTTTAATGCTGCACATGATAATACAAACACACCGGTGCTCAAGAAGTAGGTAAGAGATTAAGACTCTTAAAGATGCAGATGACGGTACAAATCCTGCAGCAGAGGAAGCTACTTCTAGAAGACGCGGTGCAGCTGTCGGAGGCGGTGACTGTGAACTTGATGAAAATTCCGTTTACGGCGTATGGGCTAGCCCATATTACGGCAAAGCGGTACAAAAAGCCTTTAACGGACTTAGCGGTTATAAAGCTAAATCTACCGGTGGCTCAATTGGGGTCGATACCGTTATAAACGATAATATAGTTCTTGGAGCTGCTTATACTAGAGTCGATACGAAGTTACGTTACCAAAATGCCAAAGCCGGTAATACTACTAAGGTCGGAACTAACATGGGTTCTATATACGGTTTATATAACTTTATAAATAACTGGTTTGTAGAAGGCGTAACTACCTATTCACGAAGCGATATTAAAACCAATGAGCTACGTAATATTATAGGCGGTTATGAGACGGCACACGGTAAGTATCATTCAACTTCTTATAGTGGTCCAGTAGTTGGGGGTTATAATTATCTATGGAAAGAAACTTCATTTGCACCGATGGCAGGTTTAAGACTTACTAAGATTAAAGATTCCGGTTATCAGGAATACGGTACTTCTTTCCAAAACTTAACTATTCAGAAGCGTCAATATAATAAGGTTGAGAGTATACTCGGCGGTGAAATTACAACAACTTTCTATAAGGATGAATTTATAATTAGACCGCAAGTTCATGCCTTTATTAATTACGACTTCAAAGGTAAAACGCCGGCAATCGTTGCAGATCTTAACGGTCTTAATGAACCTCTACCGGTACCGTCACCTAAACCTACTAAAATGCTATATGATTTAGGAGCAGGGGTAGTAGTTAAGAAAGGTAGAATGGAGTATAGAGTACATTATGGGCTGAACTTAGCTAAAAAATACCATGCTCAATCCGGTACGCTAAGACTTAAAGTAAACTTCTAAAAATCTGCATTAATTAAGGA
Organism: Rickettsia sp. 109562A South Dakota; assembly: GCF_055791265.1. Lineage (NCBI taxonomy): Bacteria > Pseudomonadati > Pseudomonadota > Alphaproteobacteria > Rickettsiales > Rickettsiaceae > Rickettsia > Rickettsia sp. 109562A South Dakota. Next base: position 284,979 of record NZ_CM147703.1, on the reverse strand, counting down.
TAAGGACTCTAAAATTCTTATCCTTAATTGAGCGGTAAATTTTTATTTTATAATCAAGGGCGAAGCTTAATGATATCCTTAATTACTTAATTCGCTATTCGGTTAGCAATACTGAATATAAAAGGTGAAAGACGGCTTTCACCTTTTATATAAATTAATTATATTGTTTTTTATTAAACACTTATCAGCTTTTACTTAAAATAATAATATATAATTTTGAAATCGGGGTGAAGAACCGCTTCAAACCCCGATTTCTACAATTTTTAAATCAATAGCAAATTACAAAAGTAATTTGCTATTGGTGATAATTACTATTCAGGATAAGTTTTTATCCTGAATAGCTCGCTATTTAATATTTTCTATCTATTATCCTCATGGCTACCTTTATGAGAAGCATGTCCTCCTTTAGCGGCTATTTCTTTCACTTTTTCTTTATCCATAGAGGCGAAGACCTGTTTTCCTGATCCGTGATCATGATCGTTATGACTATGATGTCCTCCGTGCGAAGCATGCCCTCCTTTAGCAGCTGTTGCTCTTACCTTTTCTTTGTTCATGGCAGCAAAGCCTTTGTTATTATTAGTCATAATTCCCTCCTAAATATTCGGGTTAGTTAATAATACAGAACTACTTTTATCTCGTTTTCAGTAGTTCCATATATGATGGTAGAAACATTTATAGGGTAAGTCAACCTAAATTAACAATAAAACATTATAAATTATTATTCTTAACAATAAAGTTAATTTTTGTTTATTTATAAAAAATTTATTTTTATTGTTGTTTTTTAAACCTTGACTCAAAAAAAATTAAGGAGTAGGCTTATAATTACAACCAAAAATTAAGGAGGCTAACATGACAACTTTAGTAGGAACCCAAAATAATTTTGCCGATGCAATAAAAGAACTTATTGAACTTGATTATGATGCTATCGAAGCATATAAAACTGCTATTAATAGAATTACTAATGAAGATTATAAAAAACAGCGGGATGCATTTAAAACAGACCATGAAAGATACGTAAAAGAGTTAAATGAACTTTTATCAAAACATAACGAGAAGATAGTAAAGGGACCGAGTAGTAAGCAATGGCTAACAAAAGGTAAAGTGATACTTGCTGATTTAGTTGATGATAAAGCTATATTATATGCTATGCATACAAATGAAGAAGATACTAATACTGCTTACGAAAGATTAAATGAGTATAATAATAAATGGCATGATGCATCAAAAACCTTAAAACAAGGTCTTTTAGATGAACAAAAACATAAAAAATGGATAGAAAAACAACTGGAAGAGTAAATTTTAAATGTAAATAGACCTCTTGCCTAACCTATCTTATAAAGAGGAATTTGAAGGAAACACGGAACGCAGCACCGCAGCGTATATAGACAATCGCACAGATGTGAGTACCGGATTGACGTACAAATTACCTTTAGAAGGAGGTTATGCGAGAGGTCTAATTAATAAGGAGTAAAATTTAATTTTACTCCTTATATAATCAAAAGACAATAATGAGGCACCCCACAAAATCCCAATAGACTCAGGACAATCAAAATCTAATATCAACATCACCTTATCCAAAATAATTTATAATAAAGAAGAGTAAAAATATCAAGGCTACAAGAGTTGCTAGCTTGAAAATTAAATAATAGGTTGAATTTGTACAGGATTTATTATATTTATATCTGTAATTATTTTTTAGAAATCTTTACAGAGACTAGGAACTGCGATAGTTTTTATGGTAATTGCATGTAGTTTTTTATTTAATATTTCAGACAGGGCGTTTTTTACTAATTTATGTTGATTAATTAAAGAAAGTCCATTAAATTGAACATCTGATATTTCTAATGCATAATGGTCTTGATCTCCTACTAAATCAGTAATTTTTATTATACTGTTTGGAAAGGATTCCTTAAGTATTTTTTCTAACTCTTCTTCAGATATTGCCATTATTTTATCAATATTAATTTAAATATTAATTAAAGTTTTTTTTGCTTAAAGTAAAGCTTTATATGAATTTTTATTACAGAATTTTAAACATTCATTGATAAAAGCTACTCTTATGCATATAATAATTAATATTAAATTATGTCATTTATTAATTATTATGAAAAAAGAAGCCGAAGAATTAAAATTATTTATCTTAGAATGTTTGCGTGAGAAAAAAGCAGAAGATATTGAGGTAATTGATTTAACAGGAAAACATAAATTAGCCGATTATATTATATTTGCTAGCGGTCGTTCGACTAAAAATGTTGGAGCAATTGCTGAATATGTAGCTTTAGAATTAAAAAATAATGCCGGTATAAATAGTAATATTGAGGGGCTTGGTAAATCAGAATGGGTGCTGATAGATGCAGGTACTATTTTAATTAATATTTTTTATCCTGAAGCACGGGAGTATTTTAAGCTAGAAGAAATTTGGAAAAGATGAACGATCATATTCTTATTAACGTTATAATTTTACTCGGTACTGCGGTTTTTATCGTGGCTATACTTAAGCGTTTTAGGCTAAGTCCGGTACTTGGTTACCTAATTGCCGGAGCTGCAATAGGTGATCACGGTTTAAAAATCGTAACATACGATCAAACTAAGTTACTAGGCGAGCTTGGTGTGGTATTCCTATTATTTGCGATAGGTCTTGAGTTATCTTTTGAGCGATTAAAAGCTATGAGACGATATGTCTTTGGTCTCGGTAGTTTGCAAGTTTTAACGACTGCTATAGTAATTGCCGGTGCAATGGTACTTATAGACGGTAATAGTAGTGCGGCTATTATTACCGGTGGCGGTCTTGCTCTCTCATCTACGGCACTTGTTATGCAGGTTATTGAGGAAAATCGTAGCCAATCGACACAAATAGGAAGAATTTCTTTAGCAATTCTTTTACTGCAAGATTTAGCCGTAGTGCCATTGCTTGTGATAGTTCCGTTACTTGCCGGTAACAATAAAGCCTCGCTTGCAGCTGCCCTGGGTATTGCACTCTTAAAAGCCGTAATGGCCTTACTTACAATATTTATTGTCGGTCGTGTTTTACTTCGCCCTGTATTTTCATTCATTTCATCAGAAAGTAATAATGCAAGCGAGTTACCTATTTCGCTGACTTTGTTAATAGTACTTTCTGCTGCTTGGGCTACCGAAACATTTGGTTTATCTTTAGCTCTTGGAGCGTTTGTTGCCGGAGTATTAGTTGCAGAAACTGAATTTAGATTGCAGGCGGAAGAAAGTATTTATCCTTTCAAAAGTTTATTTTTAGGACTGTTTTTCATGACCGTCGGTATGAATATCGATGCTCTAGAAATGTATGAAAAAATATCTCATATCCTTACTTTATCTATTGCTTTAATAGGTATAAAAACCTTAATTATAACGGCTTTTTGTATTTTATTCGGTTTTAATAAAGGAGTTGCTTTTTATTCGGGCTTGTTATTATCGCAAGGCGGGGAGTTTGGTTTTATATTATTCAGTTTAGGCAAAGATAGTGGAATATTAGAAGAAAGTACTGCCGATATATTATTACTCGTAGTTACTTTTACTATGGCACTTACACCGTTACTTGCAGCTTTAGGGAAAAAGATTGCTGAGAAAGTTGATAAAGGATTCAGTAAAACTCCGACTCAAATGATTGAGCTTGGTGCAAGAGATTTAACAAACCATATTATTATTGCCGGACTCGGTAATACCGGTAAAATGGTAGCAAGAGTTTTGGAAGCAGAAGGTGTAAGTTACGTAATACTTGATTTAGATGATGATAGAGTCAAAGAAGAGCTATCAAACGGTTTGCCGGTTTTTAAAGGTGATGTATCGCAAGCCGATACTCTAAAGGCGTTAGGTACGGAAAGAGCATTCGCTATAATACTTACTATGAATAATCAAGTAACTATCAAGAAATCGCTTAAAACAATTAGCGGTAATTATCAGGATATACCTGTTGTCGTTAAGTTAAAAAATTTAAAAAATGCTAGAGAGTTTTATGATTTAGGGGCCACAACTATTATTCCGGAAAGCTATGAGACGGGATTACAAATCGGTGGAACAGTCTTAAAACATATAGGTATTAGTGAGCAGGAAATTAATAGAATAAAAGTGCAATTTAGGCTTGGTAATTATATAATAGCAAAAAAAGAGGATGCTTTATCTGAAGCGGAAGATAATGATTAAAGTTTTTATCATTTTAATTACGATAATATTATCAACAACAATTAATGCCGATAATAAAAAATTGCCTGTTCCGAGATTTGTTTCAATAAAATCTAATGAAGTAAATGCAAGGAGCGGACCAACCACTAAATCTGCCGTAGAATGGGTTTTTATTAAAAAAGGCGAGCCGGTAGAAATAATTGCAGAGTACGAACAATGGCGACAAGTACGTGACATTAACGGCGAAGGTGGCTGGATACATTCAAGTGTTTTATCAGGTAAAAGATCAGTAGTTATTATGGGTGATAAAGAAATAGAGCTTACCAAATCCGTCAATCCTAAAAGCCGAGTTATAGCAAAATTAATGCCTAAGGTTCGTTGTGGCTTGAAAAAATGTAAAGAACAATTTTGCCAAATTACTTGTAAGGATTACACAGGTTGGATTTCAAAGCAAGTAATTTGGGGAGTGTATAATGATAAGGATAGGTATTAGAATTTAAATGAAAACCACTTTACCCGAATGTTCTCTTAAAATTAGTGCTAGACTTAATTTTATAGTGCAGCAAATTCTAGATATTGCACAAGATAAAATCGCTATGATTATCTTGTATGGCTCTTTTGCTAGAGGTGATTGGGTGCGTGATCTACCTAACAGCTATCATAGTGATACTGATATTTTGATTATACTGAAAAAAGTAAATATAAAGGGCATGCTACTTTAAGATTAAAAGATAAAATATATAAAAGATTAGAGAAGACGGGAGTAATAAACCCTAAGCAAATTATTCCGTATGATTCGTTAATATCTATAATTCTTGAGTCAATAGATGAAATAAATAGGCAGTTAGAAAAAGGACGTTATTTTTATACGGATATCAAAAAAGCAGGTATTCTTTTATATGATAGCGGTGAATTTACACTTAGCGAAGCTAAGGAGTTACCTTGGAGCGAGATGAAAGAAATTGCTAAAAAATATTATGAAGAGTGGTTTAAACATGCTAACGAATGTCTTATTGATGTTCATAATATTTTACTAAGAGGTAATTTAAACAAATATGCTTTTGAGTTACATCAAGCTACGGAAAGTCTTTACAGTACTATTTTATTAGTTTTTTTTAATTATAAACCGAAGTCGCATGATATAGAAGAATTAGGTAGTATGGCAGGAAATTACGATAATGAATTATGGACGGTATTCCCTCAGTTAACCGAAGAACAAAAAAATGTTTTGAGTTGCTTCAAAAAGCATATGTTGATGCAAGATATGATAGAAATTATAAAATGAGTAAAGAACAGCTTTTATATTTAATTGATAAAGTAGAAAAGTTGAAAGAAATAACCGAAAGAATCTGTACAGCACGAATAAATCAGTAAATTATAACACTATTGCAGTTCTGTTTTTAATAGATCAAGAAGATGATGCAAAGGCACTACTTCAACTTGTGAATTTAAGTAATATTTATCATTTCCCGGGTATACTATATAAGCTTTCTTTGGTTTTAAATCTTGTAATGCATTATAGAAACCTTTTGATATAGAAGGAGTAAGAGACCTTTTAATTTCAATTGTCGTAAGATTATTTATGCTTGATTCTAGTATTAAATCTACCTCTGCCCCTCCGGCGGTTCTATAAAACCAACTATTCATTTTATTCTTAACTATAGATAAAATGTTTTCTATTACAAATCCTTCAAAGCTTCCTCCGAGAATATAATGTCCGAGTAGTTCATCATAAGATTTAATATTTAATAATGCATGTAGGATACCGCTATCACGAATGTATAGTTTAGGGGCTTTGACTAATCGTTTCTTTACATTACTCGACCAGGGTCTTAGCAATCTTATGAGAAATAAATCTTCAAATAGATCTATATATCTCATTATAGTAGGTACTGATATTCCCAGGCTTGCCGCTATTTTGCTAGCATTTAATAAATCACCTTGGCAATGAGCGAATATAGTCCAGGTTCTACGTAAAACTTCTGTAGATATATTATAGCCGAGTTGCGGTATTTCACGTTCTAAATAAGTCATTATGAAAGATTGACGCCAATTCATACTGCTATTATCCGAAGCACTGAGAAAGCTGTCGGGAAAGTTACCTCTAAGCCATAATAAATTATCATCAATATATCCGGCTTTTCTAATTTCTTGAACATTAAAACCACAAAGCTGAGTATAAATTATACGACCTGCTAACGATTCCGAAGAATGTTTTAATAATTCTTTAGAAGCAGAACCAAGAAGTAAGAATTGTTTAACTTTTTGTCCCTGCTGACGTCTTGCATCAATAACGCTACGTAACACTTGAAAAAGCTGAGGCATTCTTTGAATTTCATCAATAATAACTAAGTGGTTAGTATGAGTTTGAAAGTAAAGTTCAGGATCGGATAATTTTGCCAAATCTGAAGGCTTCTCTAAGTCTAAATATAAAGGTGTAGGAAATATCCGTTCTGCTATTTCTTTTGCTAAAGTAGTTTTACCTACTTGTCTTGGTCCTAAAATAGCTACAGCTGAAAACTCGTTTAAAAAAAATTCAATTTCTTTTGCTAAAAAACGCTCAATCATTATCCATGCAAATTTAATATTTCATGTTAAATTTACATGGATAAAATTAATACGTCAAGATGTTAATTTAATTCTCTTGCACGCGAGCTTAAAAGATATTAAAAGACATTTTTATCGTTATTTGACAACATTTAAAAAATAAGATGAAAATAATATTCATCATTAAATATTATTAACATGGCAAAAAAACGAATAAAGGACAAAATTCATAAAAAAGAGAATTTTGAAGAAGTTATGCGTACTAAGCTTGGTTAGGGGGAGAGTTATTATTCCTTCAGCTTTTAGACAAAGCCTTCATCTCTCAATCGGTGATGATATAGTGCTACATATGAAAGAAGATGTAATTTATATTACTACTCCAACTCAAGCTTTAGCAAAGCTGCAAGCAAAAGTAAAAGATTACACGGATGGTACAGGAGAAAAAATTTCTCTAGTGGATGAATTGATTAAAATAAGAAGAGCAGAGGCAAAACATGAATAATATAGTACTAGATACTTCAGCTTTACTTGCTTTAATTCAAAATGAAAGAGGTAGCAAAATAATAAAGCCTCTACTGTCATATGCGGTTATGTCGACGGTGAATATTACCGAGGTGTTAACTGCTTTAATAACGCACTAATATAGATACTGCGGAGATATTAACTTTAATTACGGATTTTATAGCAATAATTGTTCCGTTTGATTTAGAGCAAGCAAAATATGCTGCGGAGTTGCAGGCATATACACAGTATAAAGGATTATCTCTTGGAGATAGAGCTTGTATAGCTTTAGGTGTTAAACTTAATATACAATATATACTGCCGATAAAATATGGGCAGAGTTAAAAATAAAAGATGCTAATATTAAACTAATTCGCTGATTGTAAAGACTTTGTTGTATGGATCGCAAAACGCATTCGGTGTCATACCGTGGCTTGACCACGGCATGACACATGCCTGCTTTCAGTTTATTTAAAATTTGATAAAATTATTTAAATATATTATAATATAAAACTTTTTATAATATTAAAAATTTTATGAGTAAGAAGCTTTATATTAAGACCTACGGATGTCAGATGAATGTTTATGATTCTGTCAAGATGCAAGATTTGCTTTATCCCTTTGGTTATGAGTCCACGGAAAATATTGAAGAAGCAGATGTTATTATTCTAAATACCTGTCATATCAGAGAGAAAGCAGCCGAGAAAACTTATTCTGAACTTGGTCGTATTAAGAAACTGCAAGATACGCGAAAAAAACAAGGTTTAAGCTCTGCAATAATAGTTGTAGCCGGTTGTGTTGCTCAGGCAGAGGGGGAGGAAATTTTTACAAGAACTCCTTATGTGGATATTGTTGTCGGTCCACAATCTTACTATAATTTACCGGAATTGATTTCTAAAGTCGTTAGACATGAAAAACATTTAATCGATCTCGATTTTGTTGAAGAAGCAAAGTTTGATCAGCTACCTGAGCAATTATATCCGCAAGGAGCAAGTGCCTTTATATCGGTACAAGAGGGGTGCGATAAATTTTGTACTTTCTGCGTAGTGCCTTATACTAGAGGTGCTGAATTTTCAAGGAACGTAGAACAGGTCTATAGAGAAGCGTTAAAAGTAGTTAGCAGCGGTACTAAAGAAATTATGCTACTTGGACAAAATGTAAATGCATATCACGGTAAGGGCGTAGGCGATAAGATATTTAGTCTAGCCGATTTAATAAGACATTTAGCACAAATTCCAAATTTAGAAAGATTGCGTTATACCACGTCACACCCGATAGATATGACGGATGATCTAATAAAACTGCACGGCACTGAACCCAAATTAATGCCATTCCTACATTTACCGGCGCAATCAGGTTCAAATAAAATATTAAAAGCAATGAACCGCAAACATGATAGAGAATATTATTTTGATATAATTAATCGCTTAAGAGAAGCAAGACCCGATATAGTGTTATCTTCTGATTTTATTGTCGGTTTTCCCGGTGAAACAGATGAAGATTTTGAAGATACTTTAGATTTGGTACGCAAGATAAAATACGGTCAGTGCTATTCATTTAAATATAGTCCTCGTCCAGGCACCCCTGGAGCAACTCGAACAGACCAAATACTCGAACATATAAAATCAGAGAGATTAACTATATTGCAAAAAGAACTATCAAGCCAACAATTAGCTTTTAATGAAAGTTGTATTGGTAGTACCATGAAAGTTCTATTTGATCGCAGCGGTAAATTCGACGATCAAATAATAGGTAAAACTCCATATATGCAGTCCGTATATATCACAAATCCTAATAAAGATTTACTTTGTAAAATTATTGATGTAAAAATTACAAAAGCTGCAAGTAATAGCTTAACCGGTGAAATATATACTTAGATAGAACTTCAAAAATTGGCACAAAGTCCTTACAAGTACGGTGGTACGAACTATATTAATATACGCTTCATTCCTTGTCTTGTGGGCCGATTACTCTTTTTGAAGTTGATCTTCGTCTATTTTATTATAATGTAAAAAAATATTATCTATAAATGTATAAATCTCTATTTTTTTGTTTAAAAATTTTTGCCGTACTTATTTTAATTGGCTGCGTTGTTGTAGGGTATATAATATATTACTATTCACGTGATTTACCTGATTACTCACAGCTTGCACGTTATTACCCTCCGTCAGTAACGCGTATTTATTCCTGTGACGGTAAATTAATGGAGGAGTACGCTTTTGAACGCCGAGTATTTGTACCGATTAATAGCGTGCCGAGTTCATTAATAGAAAGTTTTATCGCCGCTGAGGATAAGAATTTCTATAACCACCCGGGGGTCGATTTGCTTGGAATAATTAGAGCAGCATTTTTAAATATATCTAATTATCTACATCATAGGCGTATGGAAGGAGCGTCTACCATTACTCAGCAAGTGGTCAAAAATTTTCTACTAACTAACGAGGTTTCTCTTGAACGTAAGATTAAAGAAGCGATTCTTTCTTATATGATTTCGAGAGTATTTACTAAGGATCAAATTTTAGAATTATATCTTAATCAAACATTCTTTGGTTGTGGTGCATACGGGGTTGCAACAGCTGCACAAAATTATTTTAATAAATCGGTAGAAGAGCTTACCATTGCAGAATCAGCTTTTATTGCGGCACTGCCTAAAGCTCCTTCCGAACTTAATCCAGAGAAAAATTATGTTAGGGTAAAAGGGCGTCGTGATTACGTAATAACACGTATGTTTGAAGATGGTTATATAACAAAAGAAGCTGCAAAAGAAGCTATAGACAGTCCGATAGTTCTACGTAAACGAGCTAAAGAAGAAACTGTTGCGGCTGATTATTATGCCGAGCAGGTGCGAGAAGAAGTAATTAAGATGCTAAATAGTAAGGAAGAGTTTTATACCGGAGGTCTTACTATTATTACTTCTTTAGATGCCAAGATGCAGCAATTAGCCGAAAATTCTTTAAGAAAAGGTCTTAGGGAGTTTGATAGAAAACGCGGTTTTAGAAAACCTATAGCTAATATCTCTATCCAAAACTGGCAAGAAGAGCTAAAAAAATTATCCCCGCCTCAATCCCTTTTAGAGTATAAATTAGCTGTAGTTCTAGATGTAACCGATAACCATGCAGAGATTGGACTTATAGACGGCAGCAAATCTAAAATTCCTATTTCTGAAATGAAATGGGCAAGAAGTAACCTTAAGTCAGTTAAGGCTTTGCTTAAAAAAGGTGATGTAATAGTAGTTGAGGCTATAAAAGAGGGGTATGCTCTTCGTCAAATCCCTGAGGTGAATGGGGCTATTATGGTTATGAACCCAAATACTGGACAGGTACTTGCAAGCGTCGGCGGTTATGATTTTTCTACCAGTAAATTTGATAGAGTAACTCAAGCACTTCGTCAACCGGGTTCTTTGAGTAAAACCTTTGTTTATTTAGCAGCTCTTGAAAACGGTGTTAAGCCGAATCAGATTTTTAACGATGGACCTATTGAGATCTCACAAGGTCCACGTATGCCTAGTTGGCGTCCTAAAAATTATGAAGGTAAGTTTTTAGGTGAAATCACTATGCGTGCCGGACTTGAAAAATCTCGTAATCTTATAACCGTAAGAGTTGCAACTGCCGTTGGACTTACAAAAATCGTTGATATAATTAAGCGTTTCGGTATTAATAATGAACCAAAAAAAGTCTATTCTATGGTACTTGGTTCAATTGAAACCACGCTTGCACGAATGACTAATGCTTATGCAATTATTGCTAACGGCGGTAAAAAAGTTGAACCTCATTTTGTAGAATTAATTAAAGATCGTAACGGACGTATTATTTATCGTAGAGATAATAGAAATTGTCCGTCTTGCATTGTTTCGGATAGTAATTTAGATACCGCAATATTAGAAATACCCACAGAAGATATCTATAGAGTTACGGATGAAGCTAGCGACTATCAAATTACTTCGTTTTTAACAGGAGCAATAGATAGAGGAACCGGCTATGCTGCAAAGAAGTTAGGGAAAATTATCGGTGGAAAAACCGGCACTAGTAACGATAGTAAAGATACATGGTTTGTAGGCTTTACGCCCAAAATAGTAGTCGGCAGCTATGTTGGCTATGATACCCCAAGAACCCTTGGACAAAGAGCAACCGGATCAAACGTTGTATTACCGATCTTTATTGATTTTATGAGTAACGCTTATAAGGATGAACCGGTGCTGCCTTTCAAAGTCCCTGATTCAATAAAATTATTAGCAGTAGATAGGGCGACCGGTAAAATTACGCCAAACGGTAGTGTGATAGAAGCATTTAAAATCAATAACGTTCAAATGCTTGAGAATGAAGACATGATCGATAATCGTGATAACAGTGATATTTTTGATTATGTGCCGAGTATAAAGGATCAGTCTCAAGAAATTTATTAAACTGTATACTTGTTTAATTTGAAAAATTGGCGGCGTTACTTTTCGCTTATAATCCTCACGTAGTATACCTACGCTGCGGTTATAAGCTTCAAAGTGCCTTGCTCTTTTCCAAATTAAACTTCGTCTATCCACTTTTCATTTACTTGGAGCTTAATATATGAAAAAATTATTTTAACATCTAACTGCCCTAATATCACTTACTATACCTTTTATAACTAAAGCGGATTGTTTTTTAGTTAAAGAAAATGATAAATTTATTAGACAGGAAGGTAATTGCAATTCACGTTCTGCTCCATGCTCAACATTTAAAATTGCTATAAGTTTAATGGGTTATGATGATGGGTTTTTAATTGATGAAACTCATCCAAAATTACCTTTTAAAGAAGGATATGCTGACTATCTTGAAGTTTGGAGGCAACCTCAAACACCTAAAGACTAGATGAAGAATAGCTGTATTTGGTATTCTCAGGTTATTACCAAAGAATTAGGTATTGAAAAATTCCGTGATTATGTAACGTAATTTAATTACGGTAATCAGGATATTTCCGGTGATAAAGGTAAAAATAACGGCTTAACCAATGCATGGCTTTCTAGTTCTGTAGAAATTTCACCGGAAGAACAATTCACTTTTCTTCAAAAACTAGCAGAGAGTAAATTACCTGTAAGTCTTAAAGCCCAAGAAATGACTAAAAATATTTTGTTTATTGAAGATTTTGTAGATGGTTGGAAGCTTTACGGTAAAACAGGCAGCGGTAATAAACTGAGTCAAGATAGAACTCAAAAGTTACAAGATAGGCAAATCGGATGGTTTGTAGGTTGGTTACAAAAAAATGACAGAACAGTTTTCTTTGTACATTTCATTGAAATAATAAAACTTATGATCTTATGCAGGACGACGCTCTAAAGAAGCAGCGAAAGAAAAGCTAAAAGAATTGATAAAAAAAGAATTAAAATAAACCTCAATTTTGCGGCTTCGGGATAATAAATCCTTTGCAGCCGCTTTGCACACTTCTAATAAACTCCTACCGATTTTTATACTTGTATTGTCTGAGTGACGTAAAACTGTTACAATTACGATATTAATCAAAAAATTAAATCTCTTAAATTCCAAAAAATTAATGCTTAATACTCTTGAAATGAGAGAATATTTATTTTTATCAAAAATTGCTAAAAAACTTGATAAAGAAAATGCTAAAACTTACTCTCATGAAGAAACGTGGAAATGAATTATAAATTTTGTTATCTCTTGAAGTATCTAAAGAAATGTTATAAAGTCAAAAAGTTCATAGAAATTTGAGGGTGTTATGCAAGTCGTAAAAGCTTTAGAGCAAATTTTAGCAGATAGCTATGCTTTATATTTTAAAACACAGAATTATCATTGGAATGTAGAAGGAGCAGAGTTTAGAAGTCTACATTTATTATTTGAAGGACAATATGAAGATTTAGCTGAAAGCTTAGATGAACTTGCCGAAAGAATAAGAAGTTTAGGTGCTAAAGTCCCCGCATTATCAAATTTAATAAAACTTACCTCTATAGATGAGGCAAATCCAAACGCAACAGCGAATGAAATGCTTAAAGTTCTCACAAAAGATCAAGATATTATTAGAGATACATTATATAAAGGTCTTAAAATAGCACAAGCAGAAGGCGATGAGGGTACAGCCGATATGATTATTGGACGGATTAAAGTGCATGAGAAGAATAGGTGGATGCTAAAAAGCAGTATGGTTGCTTGAAAGTTGCTTATGTCATTCCCGTGGGGAGTTGTTGCGTGGATCGGTAAAATCCGTTGTGTCACCCCGTGGCTTGACCACGGGGTCCATAAAAAATTAAAAAAAACTGGATACCGTGGTCAAACCACGGTATGACAATATAAACAAATTAACGAAATAAAAATAAAATGGAACAATACGATGTAGCCGTTATAGGCGGTGGTCCCGGTGGATATGTTGCAGCAATTAGAGCAGCACAATTAAAGAAAAAAGTTGTATTAATAGAAAAAGAACATTTGGGCGGGGTATGCCTTAATTGGGGATGTATACCGACTAAATCTCTGCTTAAATCTGCTGAGGTTTTTGAGTACATAAGACATGCTAAAGATTATGGAATTGATGCTAAAGGTGCTGAAATCAATCTTAAGAAAATAGTTGAGCGTTCAAGAGAAATTTCAGGTAAGCTTGCAGGCGGCGTTAAGTTATTATTAAAAAAAAATAAAGTTACCGTGATAGACGGAGTAGCAAGCCTTGCAGGACATAAGATAATAAATATAGATGGACAAGGTAATAAATTATCTATAAAAGCAGAGAATATTATTATAGCTACCGGTGCTAGATCTAGAATATTAAAAGGATTCGAGCCTGACGGTAAACAAATTTGGACGTCTAAGGAAGCTATGATACCTCAGCATGTGCCGAAATCTATAATTATCGTAGGTTCGGGGGCAATCGGTATAGAATTCGCTTCGTTTTATAATAGTATCGGCGTCGATGTTACCGTAATTGAAGCTCACACTAGAATATTGCCTGCCGAAGATACGGAAATTGCCGGAATCGCTCATAAGAGCTTTGAGAAAAAGGGAATAAAAATTATTACAAATGCTAAGTTAATTAAGCAAACAAAATCAAAAGATAAGATAGAAGTGGAGTTAGAGTTAGGCGGGAAAACACAAAAATTACAAGCTGAAATCTTACTTATGGCAGTAGGTATTACGGCGAATACGGAAAATTTAGGACTAGAGAAAACAAAAGTTAAAGTAGAAAACGGCTATATAGTTACTAACGGATTAATGCAAACTGCGGAATCAGATATTTATGCTATAGGAGATGTAGTAGGAACACCTTGTCTAGCACATAAAGCAAGCCATGAAGGTATTATTGCAGCGGAAAGCATAGCCGGCTTAAAACCCCATGCTATTAATAAACATAATATTCCCGGCTGTACTTATTCTGCACCGCAAATAGCAAGCGTCGGTTTAACCGAAGAAGCAGCAAAAGCCTTAGGTTATGAGCTTAAAATAGGCAGATTTCCTTTTATGGCTAATGGCAAGGCTTTAGTAAGCGGTGATAGCGATGGGTTAATAAAAACCATATTTGATGCTAAAACCGGTGAGTTACTCGGAGCTCATATGATAGGCTCGGAAGTTACGGAATTAATACAAGGATACGTGGTTTCAAAAAATTTAGAAGGAACCGAACTGGATTTAATTAATACTATCTTCCCGCACCCGACTTTATCGGAAATGATGCATGAGTCGGTACTCGCTTCTTATGATAGAGCAATACATATATAATCCCAGTAAATGAAGAGTAAGAAAAATAAAAACATAAATTAAATTTGTATTTGAGATGGAAACCGCTTTTCATCTCAAATACCCATTATTTAAAACTTCTTTTAAAAGTAGTATATATATGAATAAAAATAATTTAATAGGGAATTATGCCATAGCTTTATTTAATAATGCTATGGTTGATAATATTCAGGATAAGGTATTTGAGGAAATCACCTCTATAAATAGTATAATTACCGATAATTTTTATATTAGAGAGTTCTTATTTTCTCCTATAGTAAATAAGAATGATAAAATTAATGCAGTCAATTCGTTAGCAAAAAATACCAAAATTAACACAATAGTACATAATTTTTTATTATTATTGATAAAAAATTCCCGTATGACTATCTTATCAGATATAGTAGGTGTATTTAATAAGTTACTATATGAAAGTAAAAATATAAAGATAGTTCAGGTTATTTCTGCAAATAAGTTACAACCTAAAGAGCAAGAGTGGATTAAGTCTCATATAGAAAAAGAATTAAATCAAAAAACAGAAATATTATTTGATATAGATAGCACTATTATTGGTGGTATTGTAATTAAATATGATAGTATGTTGCAAGATTACTCAATAAAAGGTAGTTTAGATAAAATAACGAAAGCTTTAAAGAAAGTTAATATTGCTGCTTGAATATTGTTGTCATACCGTGGCTTGACCACGGTATCCAGAAAAACAACCTGTAGTAGTCAAATTTTACTAGATCCCGCGATCAAGTCGCGGGATGACAATGTGCATATTAGGGAGACGTAAACCACATGAAACTAAAGCCTAGTGAAGTAGCTGAAATATTACAAAAGGAAATAGCTAATATTAATTGCTTAAGTGAACTTGAGGAAGTAGGGCAGGTAATAACCGTCTGTGACGGTATAGCTAAAATTTACGGTCTTGCTAATGTAAAATCCGGTGAAGTAGTAGAATTTAAATCCGGTGTTAAGGGTCTTGTTTTAAATTTGGAAAATGATAGCGTCGGTGCTGTAATTATGGGGGATGATAACCAAGTACAGCAAGGCGATAATGTCAAAAGAACTAAAGAAGTTTTAGAAGTACCGGTAGGAAAAGCTTTACTTGGTCGCGTTGTTGATGCTCTTGGTAACCCCATGGACGGCAAAGGCGATATTGCAAGTAAAGAGTACAGACATATCGAAATGAAAGCCCCGGGGATAATAGAAAGAGCGAGTGTTAGTGAATCTGTGCAGACCGGTATAAAGGCTATTGATTCTTTAATTCCGATAGGCAGAGGACAAAGAGAACTAATAATAGGTGACAGACAAACCGGAAAAACGGCTATAGCTGTCGATACTATTATTAATCAAAAACAAGCTCATTCACTTACTAATGAACACGATAAAATTTATTGTATTTATGTAGCTATTGGGCAGAAAAGATCAAGTGTTGCACAGATAGTAAGAAAACTAGAAGATGCCGGAGCAATGGACTATACAATTGTTGTTTCGGCTACTGCATCAGAAGCTGCTGCTCTTCAATTCATTGCCCCTTATTCTGCCTGTAGCATGGGTGAATATTTTCGTGATAACGGCATGCATGCACTTATTATTTATGATGATTTAAGTAAGCATGCTGTAGCATATAGACAAATCTCATTATTACTTAGAAGGCCGCCTGGGCGAGAAGCTTACCCGGGTGACGTATTTTACTTGCATTCAAGATTGCTTGAGCGAGCCGCTAAAATGTCAGAGGAAAAAGGTAGCGGTTCACTTACGGCACTTCCTATAATCGAGACGCAAGCAGGTGACGTATCCGCATACATCCCGACAAATGTTATTTCAATTACCGATGGACAAATCTTTTTAGAAAGCGAGTTATTTTATAAAGGCGTAAGACCGGCTGTTAATGTTGGTATTTCAGTAAGCCGAGTTGGTTCTGCAGCACAAATAAAAGCTATGAAGCAAGTGGCAGGTTCGGTAAAGCTAGAACTTGCTCAATTTAGAGAGCTTGAGTCTTTCTCGCAATTTGGATCAGATCTAGACCCTGCAACTAAAGCACAAATCGACCATGGTAAGAGATTAGTTGAGATATTAAAACAAGCACAATATCATCCTTTTCCGGTAGAAGAGCAAATAGTAAGTATTTATGTTGGAACTAAGAAATATTTAAATGATGTACCGCTTCAGAAAGTAAAAGAATTTGAAGATAAAATGCTTACGGAAATAAGGTTAAATAAAAAAGATATTTTGGAATCAATAAAAAACGAGCAACGTATAACCGAAGAAACTGAGCAGAAACTAAAAGCATTTTTAGAAAATTTTGTTAAGGATTTTGTTAAAGCCGGTTAATTAGCGTAATGTCATTCTTGCACTCTATGTCATTCCCGCGAAAGCGGGAATCTAGAAAAAAGCGAAATTATTTGAGCTTTTAATTTTAAAAATTTAGTATGTTTATACTTCTTAATTACTGGATTCCCGCTTTCGCGGGAATGACATCAGCAGTCTAGCTTTTGGCTAGGAATGACATAGAATTTAAAAGAACTAAAGTATATGTCAAATTTAAAGCAGTTAAGAACTAGAATTAAAAGCGTTAAATCTACACAAAAGATTACTAAAGCAATGCAACTAGTATCAGCTTCTAAGATGATAAAACTAAAGAGTCAAATAGCCAATTCAAATTTTTATATTGAGGCTGTTAGTAAAATGATGTCTGCTATATTATCAATTGATATGTATGAGCTATCTATAGAAGAACAAAAATTTTTTAATACCGTACCGAATAAAGCAAATTTATTGATAGTTATGACATCACAGCGTGGTTTATGCGGAACGTTTAATTACAGCATAATTAAGCAAGTTAAGAATGATATTAAAGAGTTAGAAAATAAAGGTGAACAAATAAAACTTATCATTATTGGAAAAAAAGGTTACGCAGCACTAAAAAGGCAGTATGCAAATTATATTGATAGTTATTTTGAGTTACCCAAAATTCATGATGAAAATCTGATGCTACAAGTAAAACAAAAAATTATGTCGGCAGCCTACAATTTGGAAGTTAGTAATTGTGTTATATATTTTAACAAATTTAAAAACGCAATGACTCAAATTATGACTAGACAACAGATTTTACCGGTAGAAAAATATCAGGATGATTCTACAGTAAAAAATGATCATTATGAGTATGAAGGAGAAAATTTAATTTCTAACTTGATTAATTTATATGTTAATTCCCAAATAAATTACGCGCTGCTGCAAAATAGAGCAAGCGAGGAAGGGGCAAGAATGACTGCTATGGAAAATGCAACAAATAATGCTAATGATTTAATAAGCAAGTTAGTTTTAAAGCTGAATAGATCAAGACAGGCTATTATTACTACGGAGTTGATAGAGATTATAGCCGGCTCTGAGGCTGTTTAGATATAAGGCTGTGTCATCCCGTGGCTTGATCCACGGGAGATCCAGTCTTTTTGATTTTTTATGGATCCCGTGGTCAAGCCACGGGATGACAAACCTTAACAAAAGAAAAAATAATGACAAAGAATATCGGGAGCATTACTCAGATTATTTCAGCGGTGGTGGATGTAAAATTTATGAATAACGGCAAATTACCGGAAATTTTAAATGCCCTTGAGTGCTATAGCGATAATCAAAGGATAGTGTTGGAAGTAGCACAACATATAGGCGATGATACAGTGCGTTGTATTGCTATGGATTCTACTGAAGGATTAGTAAGGGGGCTAGAAGTAGTGGATACAGGCAGTCCTATTCGCATTCCTGTAGGTACTGAAACGTTAGGGCGTATTATGAATGTTATAGGTGAGTCGATTGACGGCAGGGGAGAAATTAAAAGCTCAAATGTTTCTTCTATATATAAACCAGCACCTAGCTTTACCAATCAATCAACCGAGCGTAATATATTAGTAACCGGTATTAAAGTAGTCGATCTACTTGCTCCTTATACTAAAGGCGGTAAAATAGGATTGTTCGGCGGTGCAGGAGTCGGTAAAACCGTGTTAATAATGGAGCTTATCAATAACGTAGCTAAGGCTCACGGTGGATATACGGTATTTGCAGGAGTCGGCGAGAGAACTAGAGAGGGTAATGATCTTTATCATGAAATGATTGACTCGGGTGTTATTAATCTTGAAGAGCCTGAAAAGTCAAAAGTGGCTCTTGTGTATGGACAAATGAACGAGCCGCCCGGAGCAAGGGCAAGAGTTGCGTTAAGCGGGCTTACTATTGCAGAAAGCTTTAGAGATATGAAAGAGGGACAAGATGTTTTATTCTTTGTGGATAATATTTTCCGTTTTACTCAAGCAGGCTCTGAAGTATCGGCACTGCTTGGTAGAATTCCATCGGCGGTAGGGTATCAGCCTACTCTTGCAACCGATATGGGAGCACTACAGGAGCGTATCACCTCTACTAAGCACGGCTCAATAACTTCCGTGCAGGCTATATATGTACCGGCGGATGATTTAACCGATCCTGCGCCTGCTACTTCTTTCGCACATTTAGATGCTACAACAGTACTTAGCCGTCAGATAGCCGAGCTTGGGATTTATCCAGCAGTTGACCCGTTAGATAGCAATTCTCAAGTACTTGATCCGATGATTGTCGGGGAAGAACATTATAGCGTAGCAAGACAAGTGCAGCAGGTTTTGCAAACTTATAAATCGCTGCAGGATATTATTGCTATTTTAGGTATGGATGAGTTATCTGAAGAAGATAAATTAACCGTGTCACGTGCTAGAAAAATACAGCGTTTCTTATCGCAACCTTTCCATGTAGCCGAAGTATTTACCGGAGCGGAAGGAAAATTTGTTGATTTAGCCGATACTATAGCAGGTTTTAAAGGACTTGTGGAAGGTAAATACGATGATTTACCGGAAGCTGCTTTTTATATGGTCGGAACTATAGACGAGGCTATTGAGAAAGCTCGGACTTTAAAATGATGTTGATATCATTCCCGCCTACGCGGGAATCCAGCTCTTTTGTGTGTCATCCCGTGGTCAAGCCACGGGATGACATTAAGGATAAACCAAAATATGAACGAAACAATTACCGTTAAAATAATTACTCCTTTAAGTATTGCATTTGAAAAGCAGGCTAAAATGGTAACGTTACCTGGTGAGGAGGGTATGTTTGGGGTGTTGCCGAGTCACGCTCCGATGCTTGTTAGTTTGAAAACTGGTTTAGTGCAGGTTTATATAGATGATATGCATAAACCCAAAAACACTTATCTTATTTCCGGCGGCGTAACCGAAGTAACAGGAAGTTATATTAATATAGCTACAGACACAGCTATCAACGTTACGAATTTAAGTGAAGCGGAAATAGCAACTAAGCTTTTCGATCTTCAAACAAATTAGCATTAAGTTGTTTGAAAAAGATGTATTTTAGGATAGGGTTATTTTAACATCATTGCGAGCGAATGTGGCTTTGTTGTATGGATCAAAAAACGCGTTCGGTGTCATACCGTGGCTCGACCACGGTATCCATAAAAACAACTTGTAGTAGTCAAATTTTATTAGATCCCGCGATCAAGTCGCGGGATGACAACGGGAAATCGATCCACGCAACAACGCCTACGCGGGAATGACATAGCTGGCAATGCCACTAAGTACCACATAACGAATATTAGAATGAGGAACGCATGCAAAAAGTGCATAATTCAGAATATCTTAAGGAATTATCAGTCAATAATATTTTATATAAAATTTACGATATAAATAAAGCTGCAGATGATATCGATTTTCCCTTAAAAAAGCTTCCGTATAGTTTAAGAGTGTTATTCGAGAATGTATTACGTTCTAATGGTTCAAAGCAAAACTTACTTGCATTTAAAGAATGGTTAAAAACTAAAAAATCTGATGCGGAAATAGATTTTATGCCGGCAAGAGTTTTGATGCAGGATTTTACCGGCGTGCCTGCTATTGTAGATTTGGCGGCTATGCGTGATGCGATGAAGAAAATAGAAGGCGATCCGTTAAAAATTAACCCGCTTATTCCTGTTGATTTGGTAATAGACCATTCCGTAAGCGTTGATTCTTACGCAGCTAAGGATTCATTCGATAAAAATGTTCAAATGGAAATGAAACGTAATATAGAGCGTTATGCATTTCTTAAATGGGGGCAGCAAGCATTTAATAATTTCAAAGTAGTGCCGCCAGGTACGGGTATTTGCCATCAGGTAAATTTAGAGTATTTAGCAAAAGTCGTGTGGCATAAAGACGGACTTGCTTATCCTGATAGTTTAGTTGGAACGGATAGCCATACAACTATGGTAAACGGGTTATCGGTACTTGGTTGGGGAGTCGGCGGCATAGAGGCGGAAGCTGCAATGCTTGGTCACCCTCTTACTATGATCCTACCGGAGGTAATTGGAGTGAGACTCACCGGTAAATTAACCGGTATTGCTACTGCAACCGATTTAGTTCTAACTGTTACTGAATTGCTACGTAAGAAAAAAGTAGTAGGTAAATTTGTTGAGTTTTTCGGTGAAGGGCTTAAAAATCTAACGATTGCCGATCGTGCAACTATTTCTAATATGTCGCCTGAATACGGTGCAACTTGCGGCTTTTTTCCGATTGATCATGAAACAATAAAATATCTAGAACTAACAGGAAGAGAAAAAGCACAAATTAAATTAGTAGAAGAGTATGCTAAAATGCAAAATCTTTGGTATGATTCTTCGGAAACGCTAGAATATACCGAGGTTTTAGAGTTAGATTTATCGCAAGTACAAAGTTCTTTAGCCGGTCCGAAACGTCCGCAAGATAGGGTAAATTTAAACGATGTAGCAAATAATTTTAAACAAGAATTACCGAATTTTGCTATAGAAAATAAAGACATTGATAAAAAATATGTCGTAGCAAATCAGAGTTATGAAATCGGTAACGGTGATGTAGTAATTGCAGCGATTACTAGCTGTACTAATACCTCAAATCCTAGCGTTATGATCGGTGCAGCACTTCTTGCTAAAAAAGCACTAGAACACGGATTAAAGGTAAAGCCTTGGGTTAAAACTTCTCTTGCTCCGGGTTCACAAGTTGTAACAGAATATTTGAAGCTTAGCGGTCTTGATAAATATTTAGATGAATTGGGGATTCACCTAGTAGGGTACGGCTGCACTACTTGCATCGGTAATTCCGGACCTCTAAATCCGGAAATAGAGGAAACTATTAACAAAAATGGGTTGGTTGTTGCTTCCGTTTTATCGGGTAATAGAAATTTTGAAGGACGAATTAATCCCCTTACTAAAGCAAGTTATCTCGGCTCGCCTATTTTAGTCGTAGCATACGCACTTAGCGGCACTCTTAATATAGATTTAAATAGTCAACCGATAGAAAAAAATATTTATTTAAAAGATATTTGGCCAAGCAAGGAAGAGATAGATAACGTTATTGCAAATTCAATTAATTCCTCTATGTTTATAGAAAAATATTCCGATATATTTACCGGAACGAAAGAGTGGAAAGATTTACAGGTTACTACTAGCTCTACTTATAACTGGAATAAGAATAGTACCTATATTAATAATCCGCCTTATTTTGAGGATATAGACAGCAAGAATAATATAAAAGACATAAAATCTGCACGAATTTTAGCAATTTTCGGTGATTCTATTACTACCGATCATATTTCACCGGCAGGCAGTATTAGTAAAACTAGCCCTGCTGCTAAATATTTAACGGATCATCATATAGAGCTTCTAGATTTTAACTCTTACGGATCACGTAGAGGAAACCATGAAGTAATGATGCGTGGCACATTTGCTAATATCCGTATAAAAAACGAGATGTGTAAAGGTGTAGAAGGTGGTTTTACTATAAACCAGTTAAGTGGTACGCAGCAAACTATTTATGATGCAGCTATGGACTATAAAGCACATAACACACCGGTAGTGATTTTTGCCGGTAAAGAGTATGGTAGCGGCTCATCAAGAGACTGGGCAGCAAAAGGGCCGCAACTGCTTGGCGTAAAGGCAGTGATTGCCGAGAGCTTTGAGCGAATACATCGTTCAAATTTAGTCGGTATGGGTATTTTACCGCTAACTTTTACCGGTAACAATACAAGGTTAGATTTAAAGTTAGACGGATCGGAATCTATTGATATTATAGGCTTAAATGAGCATATAAGACCTTATAATCCTGTTAAATGCGTGATAAAAAAACAAAACGGAGAGACTCAGACAATAGATTTAATATTGCAAATATTTACGGATAATGAGATAAATTATATAAAGCACGGAAGTATTATGCATTTTGTGGTAGAGAGTTTGAAATGATGTCATTCCCGCGTAGGCGGGAATTTAGAAAACAGTAAAGCAAAAATAATAAAAATGTATTGGGTACATATATTATGTTCTGATCGTAATGGTACTTTGTATATTGGTATTACTAATAATATGCTGCGTCGTGCTTATGAACATAAGCAAAAAGTGATCAAGGGATTTACAGCAAAATATAATGTTATAAAGCTTGTCTATACAGAAGAATTTGCTGATATTAAAGAAGTACTTGCTAGAGAAAAAGCATTCAAAAAATGGAATCGTAGTTGGAAAATAAAATTAATAGAAAAAATCAATCCTGATTGGAAAGATTTAGGTAAAGATTTTTTTGGATTCCCGCCTACGCGGGAATGACATAAGGAGGTAAACATATGGATAAGCATCTTAAAGAATATACCGAGAGCGGTAAGAAAAATTTAATTGTAGTATATATATTATATCTATGTGGGATAGTAGCTCCGATATTGCCATTAATTGGAGTATTTTTTGCATATCTCAATAAAGATAAAGGGGATAATCTTGCTATCAGCCATTATGTATTTCTATTTCGTACTTTTTGTCTCGGAGTTCTTGGGTGGATTGTATGTTTCATATTTACGTTTATCATTATTGGAGTAGTACTGTACTTTGCATTGGCAGTTTGGTATATACTTCGTGTTGCCATCGGTTTTAAGTATATGATAGCAGATCAAGTTTATCCGAACCCTATGACTTATTGGATAAAATAATACGAATAGCGAATTATTACATAATCCACTATTCGGAAAAAGTAGTCAAAAATTGTCTTGTAGCGGTACAGCGACAATTTTTGAAATTAATAATTTTAGTAAATTTTTGTAAAAAACAATGATTTTTTTAAAAATTTATTTCCAAATCAAGCGAAGAACCGCTTCAAGCTTGATTTGTACAACTTTTAAAGCAGTAGCAAATTACTTAAGTAATTTGCTACTGGAGATAAATAAAAGATGATAAAGCTTACTATAGACGGCTCTGAAATAGAAGTATCAGAAGGTAGCACCGTTTATCAAGCCTGTACACAAGCAGGCAAAGAAATTCCTCATTTTTGTTATCATGGGCGTCTAAAAATCGCCGGTAATTGCCGTATGTGCTTGGTTGAAATGGAAAAATCTCCAAAGCCTATAGCTTCTTGTGCAATGCCAGTCAGCAGCGGTATGGTTATTCATACCGATACACCGATGGTTAAGAAAGCACGTGAAGGGGTGATGGAGTTTCTGCTGATTAACCACCCTTTAGATTGTCCTATTTGCGATCAGGGCGGTGAGTGTGATTTGCAGGATCAGGCTTTTAGATACGGTAAAGGTACTAATAGATTCCATGAAAATAAAAGGTCTATTAAAGATAAATATATGGGTCCGCTGATTAAAACAGCGATGACTAGATGTATACAATGCACTAGATGTATTAGATTTGCCAATGATATAGCGGGAATAGAAGAAATGGGAGCTATTCATCGTGGAGAACACATGGACGTAACATCTTATCTAGAACAAGCGCTCGATTCAGAAATTTCCGGTAATATGATTGATATTTGTCCCGTTGGTGCTTTGAACTCTAAGCCATATGCCTTTAAAGCCCGTAAATGGGAGCTAAGACACACAAATTCTATAGGCGTGCATGATGCCGAAGGCTCTAATATTCGTATTGATAGTAGAGGTGATGAGGTAATGAGAATATTACCTCGTGTTAATGAAGAAATAAATGAAGAATGGCTTTCGGATAAAAATCGTTTTAGCTATGACGGGTTGAAATATCAGCGTCTAGATCGTCCTTATATCAGAAAAAACGGTAAATTAGTAGAAGCTAGCTGGAGTGAAGCTTTAAATACGATAGCTGATAAAATTAAATCTATTCATCCTAAACAAATTGCTGCTTTTGCCGGCTGTTTTGCACCAGTTGAAGCAATGTTTATGCTAAAAATGTTACTTCAGAAACTTGGCAGTAATAATTATAGTGTTAATCAGTTTAACTATAAAATAGATACAAGCGAGAGAGGAAATTATTTATTTAATACAACTATTGCCGGCGTAGAAAAGGCGGATTTATGTTTACTAATCGGAGCAAATCCAAGACAAATAGCACCTATATTAAATAGTCGCATAGGGCAAAGGGTGCGTGCAGGTTCATTAAAAGTAGCAAGAATAGGAGAAGGGCATAATCAAACTTATGAAATTCAGGATTTAGGAAGTGATATTAAGATTATTGAGGAGCTAGCCATTGGTACTCACGAATTTACGAAAGCCTTAAAAGCAGCAAAATATCCGATAATTATAGTAGGTGACGGTGTATATGCAAGAGATGACGGATATGCTATATTGTCGCTTATTCATAAGATAGTAGCTGAATATAATATTATGCGTGATGATTGGAAGGGCTTTAATATATTGCATAATCACGCTTCTATAGTTGGTGGTCTTGATATCGGTTTTAATAGCTCGGTTGATGAATTAAAGGAAATAAAATTAGCTTATTTACTAGGTAGCGATGAAGCCCTATTTAATAAACTTAAATCGGCTTTTATAGTATATCAAGGACATCACGGGGACGCAGGTGCTACTAATGCAGATGTAATTTTACCTGCGGCTGCTTATACTGAGCAGAGCGGAATTTACGTAAATTTAGAAGGTAGACCACAAATAGCAGAAAAAGCAGTATCGCCTGTAGGAGACGCTAAAGAAGATATAGCAATTATTAAAGAGCTTGCCGGTTATTTAAAAATAGATATTGGAATGGATAATTTGCAAGCAGTACGGACTAAGCTTGCTGAAGAATATAAGGTGTTTGCTAGTATTGGTAAAATTATAGAGAATAAATTTACTAAATTTAGCTCTAAAGATAAATTATTAAAAGAGCCTATAACTGCAGAACCTATTAATTATTATATGACTGACATAATTAGTAAAAATTCGGTAACTATGGCTAAGTGCGTAGAGGCTAAGCAAAGTAGAGAAAATATAGTGTCATACCGCGACTTGATCGCGGTATCTAGTATTTAAAAATGAACGAATACTATGTTTATATACTTTCAAATAAATACGATGGTACTTTATATATCGGTGTTACTCCTGATATTATAAAACGTGTTTGGCAGCATAAACAAAAAATAATAAAAGGATTTACTACAAAATATAATTTAGATAAATGAGTTTATTTTGAACAGTTTAATGATATTAATCTAGCAATTAGTCGTGAGAAACGCTTAAAAGAATATAAAAGAAAATGGAAATTAGATTTAATCGAAGCTAACAACCCTAATTGGCATGATTTATATGAAGATATTATAAAATAAAATAATTTTGCTTAGATCCCGCGATCAAGTCGCGGTATGACAATAAAATATGACAGAACTCTTTTTTGAATATATTTTTCCGTTAATTATAATCGCTTTAAAGGTGGTGGCGCTCACTATCCCTTTAATATTGTGCGTTGCGTATTTAACATATGCAGAACGTCGCGTAATTGGTCTTATGCAACTTAGAAGAGGTCCAAATGTTGTTGGACCGTTTGGGCTTTTGCAGCCTATTGCCGATGCGGTTAAGCTCTTATTCAAAGAGCCGATCCTTCCAACCAATTCCGATAAAATATTATTTATTTTAGCACCGATGATAACTTTTATATTAAGTTTAATCGGTTGGGCGGTTATACCTTTTGCAAAGGGCGTAGTTCTTGCAGACATTAATGTCGGTGTTTTATATATTCTTGCTATTTCTTCCTTAAGCGTTTACGGCATTATTATTGCCGGCTGGGCTAGTAACTCAAAATATGCATTCCTTGGTGCTATACGCTCATCTGCTCAAATGATTTCTTATGAAGTATCGATGGGACTCGTTATTATTACCGTGTTGCTTACTACCGGTACTCTCAATTTAAGTGGGATCATTGAAGCACAAAGAACAATTCCATGGTGGATCGATTTAATGCTATTGCCGATGGGTGTTGTATTTTTTATCTCGGTGCTTGCCGAAACAAATAGATTACCTTTTGATTTACCTGAAGCAGAGTCAGAGTTAGTTGCCGGCTATAATGTTGAATATTCCTCTATGGGATTTGCTTTATTTTTCCTAGGCGAATATGCTAATATGATACTTGTTAGTGCAATGACTACTACTTTCTTTTTAGGTGGTTATTTACCGCCTTTTAATATCTCGTGGTTAGATTGTATTCCCGGTTTCTTTTGGTTTGCTTTTAAAGTCGGATTTTTGCTGTTCTGCTTTTTATGGATCAGAGCAACGCTACCAAGATATCGCTATGATCAGCTAATGCGTTTAGGGTGGAAAGTATTCTTGCCGCTCACGCTATTTTGGGTGGTATTAGTGTCAAGCGTGCTTATGTATACCGATAATTTGCCGAGTGTTTAAGAATAATAACATTAACTATAGTAAATTGTGAATGAGTAAAGATATTAAATCATACTCCTTTATTGAGAAATTGAAATCTTTACCGTTTATAAAGGAAATATGGCTTTTTGGTTCTCGCAGTCGAGGTGACAATAAAAAGCGTTTCTGATATTGATCTTGCAATTATTTGTCCCAATATTACAGATCAAGAATGGTTAAAAGTTGTAGATATTGTAGAAAATGCAGATACTCTTTTAAAGATAGATTATGTTAGGTTCGAGTCTACAAAAATAAGTCCTGAGCTTTATGAAAATATATTGAAGAATAAAAAAGTTATATATGTCAAAAATAAACATCAAGCTTGAAAATTTTCGTAGAGCTTTTATGAAGCTTGAAGCTATTTATTTAAAACCGATAACAGAAGATCGAGCATATATTGATGCAACAATTCAAAGATTTGAATTTACTTTTGAACTTGCATGGAAATTTTTGAAAGAATATTTTGCGGAGCAAGGTATAGTCCTTAATTATCCTAAAGAAGTTCTCAAAAGAGGCTTTTACTGCTGGTATAATAAATGATGAAGATCTATGGATTTATATGCTCGCTGACCGTAATATGACATCGCATACTTATGATGAGAAACTTGCAGATGAAATTTATAAACGAATAAGAGATTATGTTCCTGCTATTAAGGAATTACTTAATACTATCGATTCAAACTTAAAATTTTAATAGATATAATCTAAAAATGATAAACTACTTAAAATCGTTTTTTCTATATGAGATAGTAAGAGGGATGGCTTTGACTTTAAGATATTTTTTCAAAGCTAAAGTTACAATCAATTATCCTTATGAAAAAAGCCCTGTTAGCCTAAGGTTTAAGGGTGAGCATGCACTGCGTCGTTATGAAAACGGCGAAGAACGTTGCATTGCTTGCAAACTCTGTGAGGCGATTTGTCCTGCACAAGCGATAGTGATTGAAGCAGACGAACGAGATGACGGCAGTAGGCGTACTACTCGTTATGATATCGATATGACAAAATGCATTTATTGCGGGTTGTGCCAAGAAGCTTGTCCCGTAGATGCAATAGTTGAGGGGCCTAATTTCGAGTTTGCAAGCCTTACCCATACCGCACTTATTTACGATAAGGAAAGATTATTGCAAAATGGCGACAAATGGGAACAGGCACTCGCTAGTAAATTACATAAGGATTATGAGTATAGGTAAATTACACAAGTGTTACTATATCCTTAACCGGAACAACAGTGATATTACTTGATAATTGGTATTTTTTCTGCCCGAAATATATAACAAATAGTTCGTCTAATTTTAAATATTCTACTGCTTTATGCATCGAAGAAGTAAGAGTAGGAGCATCGCTAAACTTAAATTCGAAGCCCAATTTTAAACCTTTATGCCTTATAAATAACTCAAGTTCTCCTTCTTGATGTATTCCCCAGTAATAGCAATCCTCGCTGCGTTTATTAAAAATCCGTATTATTTGTTCTAGAGCAAATCCTTCAAAACTTGCTCCTAGTTTTGGATGTCTTAATAATTGCTCAGGTGAATAAATATCAATTAAATGATGCAATATCCCTGAATCAGTACAATATATTTTAGGTCGTTTTTTCTGACGTTTAGAAATATTTTCAAACCAAGGATATAATTGACGTACCATAAAAGTACCCGATAAAATATCTAGATAATTTTTTATAGTATGATCGCTTACTGCTAAGGATTTCCCAATTTCAGAAGCATTAAAAATATTTCCGTGATAATGAGCAAGTATAGTCCAAAAACGACGTAATGTAGCAGGCGGAATTGAGAAAGCCAAGATTTGGAATATCACGCTCTAAAAAAGTCCTAATATATTGCTCTAACCAGTCAAAACCTGTTTTTGGATAGAGATAACAATTTGGAAATCCACCAAAAAAATGTAATTGTTCTACATTATCTACTTCTAATAAAGAAAAAGGATGCACTTCTATATAAGATATTCTGCCTGCAAGTGTTTCTGAAGATTGTCTAATTAAATCTCTTGAAGCACTACCTAGTATTAAAAAACTCTGCCCTGCATCTTTGTCTGCTAAAACTCGCAAAGTAGGAAATAAATCGGGTAATCTTTGAATTTCATCAATAATAATTAAGCTTTTTTACCCTCAAGTGCTATATAAGGGTTTTCTAAGGCAGCTAAATCTCTTATATCTTCCAAATCAAAAAAATGTACATCTTTTTGCTTATCGGCAAATTGACGGGCTAAAGTAGTTTTCCGCATTGCCTTGGTCCTAAAAGAGCTACAATCTTATGGCTTGAAAATTGCGTTGTTATCTTTTCTAAATAATGAGTACGCTTAATAATTGCTTTCACGGATTATAATACTTATTTTTTTAAAAAGACTATATCATGAAAATTCGAACTTTGCATTCGAAATTTCATAAACCTTTATAATTTAATTATTGCTTTTCTTTTTTTGACTTCTATTCTGTTAGTTGTAAACAATTATAAAAACTAAAAAATTATGTTTATAAAGCAAATTTATAGTATGGTAGTTTGTTTTGTTACTACTATCGTTCTATTAATAACACTTTCTATTACATTTAACGCATTCATTACATTATTTCTACCGAAATATACTAAATAAAGAGGAGCTGATAAAGTACAGTACTAATGAGCAATATTTAAAGCTAAAATCATATGATAAGGATTTATATTAACAATTAAAAAACTTGCCTCCAAAAGAGCTAGAAGAAAAGAGAATTAGTTATAAGAATGAATATATAGAAGTTACTAAAGCACGTGCTGTAAGTACAATAATTAATTGTTCAATTTGGATTATAGTTAGCCTTGTATTTTTTATTTTACATTGTAAGATTTATAAAAATACAAAACAATAATAATTAATCCAGTTGTAATATCTGTGCAGATTTTATAGAACTTTCTAGATGAGAGGAGAGGAGAACAATACCGCCGCTATTTGCTTTCATGACAATTAAATTATTTAGCAAATCTCTATTTTCTTGGCTTAAGTTAGTTTCAACTTCATCAAGTAACCATAAATCCGATTGGCAAGCAATAAGCCTTGCTACGGCTACGACTTTCTGCATCCCGCTAGATAAACTATAGCATTTTTCATCCAATAAATCGTGTAATTTGAAATAATGAATAGCGGCATATAGGGTTTCAGCGGAATTATAAATTTCTGACCAAAATTTTAGATTCTCAAAAACAGTCATTTCAAGCTTTAGACCTAAATTATGACCTACATAAGTACAATAAGGTTTAGCTACAGCATATTTCGTAAAGCTTGATACAAGCGAATTTTGCAGGATTCGCCTTTGCTCACGTATTTTTATACGCTGCGCAGGCTCACCTTTAAATTCATCTTGTCTGAAGCTTTCTGAAATATGCTGTGTATTGTTAATATTACAGTTTTTATAGTAGATATTACCGCTACTCGGTTGCATAATTCCTGCTATCATGCGTAGCATCGAACTTTTACCGCAACCGTTAGCTCCTTTTATATACGTAATAGAAGAAGGAAGAAAAGTAAGGCTTAGATCAAATAAATTTCTTTGTTCTATGTTAAATTGTAATTGATGAAGTGATAGCATGCTTTTATTACTATGTCATTCCCGCGTAGGCGGGAATCCAAAAAAATAATCTTAATATTGGTACAAAAATTACACATTAATTGATAAAACAAACCTAAAAAAACAAGTTTTTTATAGGTTTTACTGGATTCCCGCCTACGCGGGAATGACATTAAGTGCGTTTCTTGATCCATGCAACAAGACCCAGCCGTTGCTGGAATGACAAAAGAATGCAGAAATAACATTAATCATCAAAACCTAACTAACAAACTTTCTAGCGATAGACGGAATATATTTAGAATAGAATTCGGCATTAGACCAAAGTAAATAATCAATAATATTAAAGGAGCTATTGAGATTATTTCGTATTTATATAAATCTCTGAAATGCATAATTTCTTTATTGGTAATTTCGCCCAGCATAACCTCTTTATATAATTTCAGCATGTAAACCGCCCCAAGGATTATGCCGAGAGCGGCTACAAAAGTTGCTGCTACATTCACCTTATAAATTCCAAGCAAACTTAAAAATTCTCCGATAAATCCGCTAGTACCAGGTAGTCCGACAGAGCCAAGCATTGCAATCATAAAAAATGTAGCAAGCACAGGCATTTTATTTGCTACACCACCGTATTTAGCTATTTCTTTAGTGTGTAGCCTTTCATATAAAGTACCGACTATTAAGAATAGACATGAAGCAATTATGCCGTGGCTAAGCATCTGAAATATTGCTCCACTAATTCCAGCTTCAGTAAAACTAAAAATGCCTATCGTAACATATCCCATATGTGCAATTGATGAATAGGCTATCATCTTCTTCATATCTTTTTGAGCGAGGGCTACGAGTGATGCGTATATTATAGCAATTACACTAAGGCAAATTACGTAAATTACAAATTCTTGTGAAGCAGTCGGTAGTAATGGAAGTAGTACTCTTAAAAAACCGTAGCCGCCAAGTTTTAATAGAATACCGGCAAGAATAACCGAGCCGCTGGTTGGAGCTTGTACGTGTGCATCAGGTAGCCAAGTATGACAAGGAATCATGGGGATTTTAACGGCAAAGGCTATAAAAATTGCCCACCATAAAACTTTTTGAGCAAATAATGGAATATTACCGGTAAGCTCAGGAATATAGGTTAAATCAAAACTATGAATTTTGCTATAAATATAAATTAATGAAAGTAGGAAAAATACTGAGCCGCAGAAAGTATATAAAAAGAATTTAAGAGCCGCATATATTCTATTGTCGCCGCCCCATACACCAATAATAATATACATCGGCACTAATATTGCTTCAAAAAACAGATAAAATAATAGTAAATTTATTGAGGTAAATGCTCCTATACAAAAAGATTCCATTAATAAGAAACATACTAAATATTCCTTAATATATTTTTTAACGGTAAATAAGCTTCCGATTATGCAAATAAGAGTAAGAAAAGAAGTTAGAACCACGAAAAATATCGATATACCGTCAACACCTACATGAAATTCAAGACCAATCTTATCAAGCCATGCATAATGTTCGACAAATTGATAAGCGGGATTTGAGGAGTCAAACTCTACTAAAATATAAATAGTTGAGATGAATGTTAAAACAGAACTAAGCACTGCAACATACATTACATATATTGGTTTATCTGCCTTTTTACTTTGACTAATAAACAGCAAAATATATAGCACGCTTATTAGCGGCAGAAAAATACTGATAGATATAACAGGTAATTCTAGCATCCTTGTATATAATATCCCAATAAATAAAGAATAGTGAAAATAAAAAATAAATTAATTTGTAATAAAGATGGAAGCCGCCTTTCATCTTTATTACTCAATATGGCTTAATTCTTCTTTCAAAAGGAGTATGAAATACTACTTTTGAAAGAAAGTAAAAACAAAATAACTAATTGTTACAACAATAAACGATACTATATATAAAGCATAATTAAAAACATATCCTGTTTGTGTTTTGCCGGTAAGAACGCTAAAACAATTAACGACTCGTGAAAAACCGGTCGGTCCAAAACGATCGATTATTTTCTGATCACCAAGATAAAATAAACAGGCTAGGCAGTTAATAGGCTTCACAATTAAATAATTATATAATTCATCAAAGTAATATTTGTTATATAGGATATTACCTATTAACCTGAAAGGTGTCATTTTGCTAAAAAATGTCATACCGCGGCTTGACTGCGGTATCCAGTTTTTGATATTTTTACTGGATTCCCGCTTTCGCGGGAATGACATAACAGTACTTGACTTATATAAGTAAATCCCCGTAATAATCCCTATTATACCAACCGCCATAGGTAGTAATTTTATATATAAAGGTGGATGGCTAATTAGTAATTTATAAATATGTAAATTAAATAGGCTTTCATGGAAATAGCCGTTTGGTTTATCCATAGAGAGTAAATAATAGCCGATCATACCGCTAAAAAAGCTCCCTGCGACGAGTAATATAAGTGGATTATTCATTGTTTTAGCCGGTTCGTGAGCTTGCTCAAACACATCTTTTTCTAGCTTAGTTTTGCCATGAAATACCAACATAATAATCTTCATTGAATAAATAGCAGTAAGTATTGCTGCCGCTATTCCAAAAATAAACATAAACGATCCGCTACTATAAGCCGCTTCTAAAATCGAGTCTTTAGAGTAAAATCCTGCAAGCGGATAAATTCCTATTAATGCAAGTGAACCGATTAAGAAGTTTCCGTAAGTGATCGGCATCTTATTCCGTAAGGCACCCATTTTAAAAATATCCTGCTCATGAACTGCATGTATTACGCTGCCGGCTGATAAAAATAATAAGGCCTTAAAAAAAGCATGAGTTACTAAGTGAAATATCCCGCTATTATAGGCAGATACTCCGCAAGCCATGAACATATAACCAAGCTGACTGCAAGTTGAGTAGGCAATAATTTTCTTAATATCGCTTTGCATAATAGCAATGCTTGCTGCAAAAAGACAAGTAATTCCGCCGATAATTGTAATAAATTGTAGAACTATAGGGCTGTATTCAAACAAATACGAGCAGCGTGCCACTAAAAATACTCCTGCCGTTACCATAGTTGCTGCGTGAATAAGTGCAGATACCGGAGTTGGTCCTTCCATCGCATCAGGAAGCCATACATGTAAACCAATCTGTGCAGATTTACCCATGCAGCCGATAAATAATAATAAACAAATAATATCGAGAATGGAAAACTGTAACAATATTTTTGTATTAGATAATAACTCTGTAGATGAAAATACATCTTTATAATTTGCCGAACCACAGTAAAAAATTATTGTTATTACGCCTAAGATAAAAGCAAAATCGCTGGCTCTATTTGTTATAAAAGCTTTAATTGCTGCTTTATTGGCTGATTCTTTTGAATACCAAAATCCGATTAGTAAATATGAGCAAACTCCAACGCCCTCCCAGCCAAAAAATAACTGTAAGAAATTATCTGCCGATACTAGCATTAACATAAAGAAAGTGAATAAAGAAAGAAATGATAAGAAACGTACAATCCCTTTATCTTCTGCCATATAGCCAAGCGAGTAAATATGCACAATGCTTGATACCCATGTTACGGCTATAAACATTATGCTAGTGAGCTGATCTACATAAATAGCAAAGTCTACTTTGAATTGCTCTAAGACAATCCACGGGAATAATTTTATATGGATAATATTCCCCTCTAAGCCCGTATGGCAAAATATTATTAATGAGAATAAAGCAGATAAAGATAAAAAACCGGTTGCAATTACTTGAGCTAATTTTTTATCTATTACTCTTGAGAATAACCCGTTTATTATCGTAGAGGCAAGCGGTAACATGATGATCATTATGGCAAGGGTCTTATACATCTTTATCCTTTCATCTGATTAATATCAGTAATTTCAATTGAGCCTTTATTACGGAAATATATAAATAATATTGCAAGCCCTATAGAGGTTTCGGCTGCTGCTACGGTTAAGATTATGATACTAAAAATTTGTCCCGATAATTCTTGCATATACACGGAAAATGCAACAAAATTTATATTAACTGCAAGCAGCATTAACTCAATGGACATTAATATATTGATAATATTTTTGCGATGCATAAATAATCCAAACATTCCGATAGTAAAAACTAAGCTGCTTAAGATTAAATAATGATTAAGCGAAATATATTCATTCATATTTAATATCCTCAATTCCTTTATTGAGAAGAGGTTTTGTCATTAATACAGCATTTTCTTTATTGTGGCTTAATTGTTTTGATATATCTTGACGTTTTACTCCCTCACGCTTTCTAAGAGTTAATACAATGCAACTAATCATAGCAACAAACAAAATAAGCCCCGCCATTTGAAACGGTAGCATAAAATCAGTATAAAGTATATTACCTATTGCTTTAGTATTTGAGATATTATTTGTTATGGCAAACGATATATCGGAGCTGAAATTAATATTTTTAGTACCAAGTAAAATAATTGTTACTAAATCAGCAAACATTATTAGAGCTATAAAAATACTTAAAGCCAGATTTTCTTTTAACTGTGTTATTGCCTTATTAAAATGCATATCTAGCATCATTATCACAAATAGAAATAATACCGCTACAGCTCCAACATAAATCACTATCAGCATCATAGCTAAAAATTCTGCACCAAGCAAAATCATAAGACCTGAGCCGTTGAGAAACACAAAAATTAACCATAATACCGAATATACGGAATTTTTGCTTAAAACAACGCAAAAGCTGCTTATAGTTATTAATGTTGCAAATAAATAAAAAAATATGGGCATGAGTTATTTTTATGTTTTTCAGTATCGCTTTGGTGTCACCCCGTGACTTGACCGGCGTTGTTGCATGGATCAATGTCATTCCCGCTTTCGCGGGAATGACATTGATCCATGCAACAAAGACTTCAGTCGCGTAGCTCATGATGAAATATAATATTACACCAACAAAGCGTTAGAAGAAAATTTCTCAATCATCGGAGTAAATAATACTTCGAGTTCTTTACGTATTTCTTCTTTGTTTTCTACTTTTTGACCTTCTTTACTTAAAGTTAATTCGCCTTTTTCTACATGACCAAGTACAGCCTCAATGATTGCTTTTTTATCATGTTTTCCGTCCATATATCTAAGCGCAAACTTCTCAAAGAAATTAACGCCGATCGGCTCATGTTTTAAATTTGTTACCCACATATAAGGTGTGTGGCTTGCTTGATGTATCACCATTTTTGTTGTTTTAGGTTTATCAAGCTCAGGGTTATTTCGATGTGTCTGATTTGTAATACTAATATAACCTTGCAATACTAGCTTCATTGCATTATTTAAAAGCTCAGCTTTGATTTCGTTTAATTTAGTATTATGTAGCTTTTTATTGGCTTCTGCAGTTATTTTCTCAAAGCTTAACGGGTTATTTAGATTCTCGCTGAAAGTGTATAAAATAGCTTTCATATAAGGTGAGCTAGTTGTTAAGTTAGAGTCTTTATTACCGTTTAAAAAGAATTTTAAGCTTTCAGAAGCATTGTTAAGATCCACTTCTTTAAGTGGCTTTTCAGGTACTATATTAAAGATCATATTAAATTTCGTTATATCATCATTATTAATATTTCTATTAATTTTGATATTACTATGACATAACAAAGTAGTTCTAAAACGACGATTCGTAATAAAATCCATATATTGTTCGGTTCTAACTATATCGTTCACCGCTTTTAACTGCTCTACTACTTTTGGCGGCATATTACCGAGATACATAGTCGAGAGATTACAATCGGCTAAATATTGTAAATTGTGCTTTCTTGCCTCATTCATAAATTCATGGAAGTAGAATTGAGCATTGTCTTCTTCTAGATGATCATGACGTAAGTAATGATCGGTTTGTTTAGCAAGCAGCCCTGCTTCGGTTTTTAATACTTCTGCATAAGGAGTTTTGGAGTTTTCTAAGCTATCCTTAACAAATTCTAGTAACAATCTAGATTGAGCTATTCTATCCCGCACATTTGCAAAGGAGCTAGAATGATACATCATCATATCTCTAATAGTACGGACCATATTCCAGCCTGGTAGCGTATTATAGCTAATATATGCTATTCCGTTTGGGCTAAGATTTTTATTACAAACTTCAAAAATTTTATCTCTAACGGTTTTTGGTACCCAAGAAATT
The DNA here is from genome assembly GCF_055791265.1 of Rickettsia sp. 109562A South Dakota. Classification (NCBI taxonomy): domain Bacteria; kingdom Pseudomonadati; phylum Pseudomonadota; class Alphaproteobacteria; order Rickettsiales; family Rickettsiaceae; genus Rickettsia; species Rickettsia sp. 109562A South Dakota. The sequence continues at coordinate 247,728 of NZ_CM147703.1, read as the reverse complement.
ACGCCATGGCAAATTATATAATCAAACTTACCGAAAGAATCGTCAATATCGGTTATCGAACAATGATGGCACTCTATATTTTTTAATCCTAGTCCTTTAACATTTTTGTTTGCTTCGTCAATTTGTACCTTAGACAAATCAACACCAACAAAATGAGCTTTTGGGTAAAGAACAGCGTGCGGTATTAAATTACCGCCTGCAGCACAACCAAGCTCTAATATTCTGCTATTTTCAACTTTAGGAGCATTTACACCGAAAAGGGTTGCAAGTGTACTTAAGTGATAAGGATTGGTAAGGGCATACGGGTAGCTTTCATATGGTACTTCATCATAAGTGTTATGATCTGAAATCGCACCGTTAACAACGGATTGTACGGAATGCGGTTTTTTTGCCGTCTTATCATGACCGTTAGAGGTAGAAGAAGAGTTAGTAGCTTTTGGGGACATATTTTTTCCTTATATAGTTGGTTTATATTTGTGTTATTGCATGGAGCGGAAAAAGTCTTCTGTGTCATCCCGTGGCTTGACCACGAGATCCAAAAAATATAACTTAAAATACTAATAATTTTAGTATTTTTTACTGGATCCCGTGGTCAAGCCACGGGATGACAACGGAAAGAACTGAATTCCGGCTTTTTTCATGTAAATATTTCACAGAATTCTTAAAATGGCAATCTATAAGTAAATCCTACGCCAAATTCTCCAACGGCTATAGTTTTTTTGATAGGATTTGCCGGCACGAATTGTCCCGTGTTTATATCAAGCGTATCATAATTAATCCTTACTCTATATGCCGTTTGTAATTTTGCAGTTGCATCAATACTTAAATTTGAAGTTACATCTTGTGAAACCCCAAGCCCTGCTTGCCAAGCAACACAATTTTTATGAGTTCTTCTTAATTTAAAATAATCACTATTTATAACACTCCACCTAGAATAGGTAGGCTTAACTTTTACTTGTGCTATTCCGCCTCCAAGTATTACAAAAGGTGTAAAAGTTTTTATTTTTTCCAAATCATAAATAAGATTTAGCATATATATATTTGATAATACTTTAGTGTTGCCTGGAGTAGGGGGGATAGTAAGACCGTTACTTAAATTTTGCTGAGGTAATACGTAATGTAGACGATATTTAGGTTGATAAGTTGCCGAGAATTCAATAGCTATCTGTGGATATATTATATAGCCTATTTTCCCGCTATACATGCTTGATTTTTTTAAAATTATTTCGGTATTTGAGTGTTTATGTCGGAATTTACTAACGACCGGCTCAACTATTCCGCCTTCTGCTCCTATATACAAACCTGTTTCTTTTGCAAAAGCAATGTTATTAAAAATGATGATGGTAATAAAAAATAATGTTAGTAATTTAGTCATTATAATTGTTTAAAAAATAAAAGAATATTATATACCCCCTTTATTAATGGTCAATCATATTTTTTCTAATTATGGAAGCAATTATACCAAATAGTAATAAAGTAATAGTTACAGTGAGGGAAACATATGCCGGAATCGCTATATAATGATGAATAAATATTTTAAAGCCGATAAATATTAAAATTAAAGCCAAAGAATATTTTATATAACTGAAACGTTCTACAATCTCTGCTAAACAAAAGAATAACGCTCTAAGCCCTAAAATAGCAAAAATATTTGAAGTATAAATTATATAAACATCATTAGTAATTGCAAATATTGCCGGTATACTATCTATAGCAAAGACTAAATCTATTGCTTCTATCAGTACTAGAGATATAAAAAGGGGAGTAAAATATAATTTGTTATTACGTTTAACAACAAATTTATCCCCTTCAAGATTAGGAGTAATATTTAGATTTTTTATTATTGACTTGTAAATATAAGAATTCTGTATATCAAAAGTTTTATGTGATACATAAAAAGTTTTTATACCGGTAGCAATAAGTATTACGGCGAAAATATATAATAACCAGGCAAATTTATTTATAAGAATAATACCGCCGTAAATCATTATGGCTCTGAATATTATTACGCCTATTATACCGAAAAATAAAACACGATATTGATATTTCCCGGGAATTCTAAAAAATTGGAAAATAATCGAGATAACAAAAATATTATCAAGTGACATAGCTTTCTCAATGAGAAAGCAAGTATAATATTCACGAGCATGATCTGCCCCCGTATTATAGTAAACATAGATACCGAATAAACAAGCTATTATAAAATAGAAAAGACTAAAAAGTACGCTTTCTTTAAAGCTCATTACGGTGTTTTTGTTGTGTACTATTCCCAAATCGAGAATCAGTAAAGCAGCAATGACCGTATAAAAAATAATCCAACTCATTTATTTATCTCTTCATTTTATATTGCATGTGATAATATAGCCCTCCGCCGTTCATCACTCTTAATTGGAACTTTATGAAATTTTCACCTTGATGTAGATAGGGTCTGATGTCAATAGGATTGCTTGTACTAATAGGTTGGTTATTAACTTTAGCTTGTAATGCCTTACCTTGATCTCTACCGTTATTACATTGGTTTGGACTGTCTAAAGAATCAATAGAAGGTATGGGGGCACTAAGAAGTTTTGTGCCGTTGACATATACTAATGTACAATCGTCGTACCATAAATCTAGTATTTTGAAATAATCTATATCATCCATAATTGCATCTAAAGTTACTTTAAAAGTTATAGTATATAATTTTGTACCTCCTGGTTCATTTGATGCATCTATAAAAGTATCCGGATTATTAGGAAATGCTATAACTTTCCATTGTGAACTCCATTCTGGTACTACATTTAAAATAAAGTCGCCTGTTTTAGTTGCCTGATCATAAGGAGTGTTAACTAATTGTGTTGGAAAGGTATTTTCAATAATATCTACCGGTAATCCTTTTGATTCTCTACAGCCGACATTTTGACCTAAAGGTTCGAACTCGACAACCTTTCTATCAAAGTATGATACACAATAGCGTTCTAAAGGTTTACTAGGGTCAATAACTACCCAATTAATCGGGCATGTTCCTTTTGCAAGTTCCCCTATATCGCTTTCAGGCCATAATGCATTACCATGTTGATCTGAAGGAGTATTAATTGCCTTACAAGTAGGTACTAATATAGGAGCACAAAGATTTAGCTCTTGCCAAGTTTTATCTCTTACATCTGAAACTTCAGTTTTATATGTCGGCTCAGGAGGAGTATTTTCATCTCCTTTTGTATATGTCACTGTATAATATCTTGAAGCATCTAATATTGGTCCTATGCTCGGTTCTGGCTCGATTCTATCTGTATAATCCCTACTTAAAACACATATTGGAGTATTAGGGTTATCGTTATTGGTATAGCAGTTACTCGGAATATTATTTATATTGCAAGTATAAATAGTAATGCCTCTTCCTGGACCTGATACTGTTTCTTTTAGAGTGCAGCTACTTGTATCTCCGCATAATCCAAGATTTGGATAGGTAACGTTATATTTATTTTTAAAATCCTTACAATTTATAGTATCTTTGCTATTTAGTTTAGCAAGTACGCAATTTATCGAGTCATTATTGTAACCGGGAATAGGCGAGCCATCAGGTAAGGTAGGAATCGGAAGAGGGTTACAATGTTGGAAATTTTTCGGCATCAAGCAGGCATGCGTTCCGCCTTGGATATATTTACCGTTTATATATTCTAAATATTTTAAATATACCGCATTTGGGTTTGAATTTCCCTTATTATCGTAAGGTTTCTGATCATCTTTATATTTACCGTGGATGGTCAATTGATTTAGAGCATTCTCTCCTGAAAACGGCATAGCAATATATTTATCTTCCGTCGGATTTTTTGGCGGATCTTTAGGTATAAACGCAACGGAAGAACTATAAGTATAACCGGCAAGCATTACTATGCTTTCTGTGTCAGTGGGGGTGGGAGGTGGAGGTCCGGCGTATGATAACGGCGTTACAAGAGTGCTTGTTTCATCTATAATATTGTTGCCGTCCCTTACCTGCACTGAAGCAATGAATTGCGGTTTATAATAAGCATCGTTGGAATTGTTATTAGTACAGGTAATCCCGGCATATTGTTTTGCACATTCATAAGCAGTTAAGCTGTAAGAATGATTTACTCGCGGTACGCAATCTATTAAATTACTAGACTCAAATAAGCAAATATTATTAGGATTTTGCTTATCGTCTTCGGTATTACTAATAGAGACATAAAGATTTCTCTCTTTACCGTTATTGTCTTTTAAAGTGAATCTTGTCGGTTCAGGTTTACTTAAGCCAGCTTGATCTTGTCCTTGTATTTTAGGAAATTGTACGCTTACATCTTTAAATTCGCCAATGTTAACTCCCCACACTTTTTGGCAGGTAGTTGAATTAGAACTTGGACAGTCCGGTATATCGCTTATGTAATAATCGCTAGGTGTTTCTACAGTTCCAATTTTCTGCGAATATACTATTCTAAATCCATCATTACAACCGTCAGCCGTAACACTACATGGTGTAGGGATTTCTGTATTAATACATGGGGTGCCGCCTGAAGTGTTCTTACACGATTTGATAAGATCTCTAAAAGCCGTATTAGTATGAGTAATTTTTGCTGAAGAAAAATCTATATTATTTGGTTGTACACAAGTTTTGAGGTCAGGGGTAGGTCCTGTGCAAAGTGGAACAAGATTGCTAAAGCTAACACGTATGGTATTATTAACAATATTGTTTCTAACATTAGACACCACACAAGCCGGACTAGTAGAAGATTGGTCAAACTGGCCGTTGGCATCTTTTATGCTACATACATTATTAGCGTTAGCATTAATGCTAATATAATCTAAATTTGGACAATATGGTGGTGGAAAAGGTCCTAAAGGTATTTGTACACAACCAAAAGAATAGCTATCTACAGAACCGTTCAATGATCCAAGTGCTTCAATAACTTTTATTATTAAACTAGGAAAAAAATTAAAAACCTCTCCTATTGCATTAAGTATTGATTGAAGTACTTTTATAAATTCTGAATCTTGAGTTATCATACCAAGAAGCTGTCCTAATAAACTTGGTAAACTTGCTCCTTTTACCGTTTCAACTAAAAATTTTAATACTTTTGCAATAGGGCTAAGTTCATTAGTTTGGTGAAGAGGTTGACGATTAGGATTCCAGTCCATCGGATCAAGATGTGCACCGGAATCTGAAACAAGGTTAACAAGTCCAGGATCACTATAAGCACAAAGTTTAGGAGATTTTAAAGTAACTATTTTTCCGTCTACACCGATTATCTTATTATCACTTTCTGTGTAACCGACTTTATTGAGATGTACTCCATCGGTATAACCTGGATCTGCAGGAGAAGGGTTAGCATTTATTCCGGGAAGCGGAGGCATGTCCGGTACGGCAATTCTAGCACAAACTCTAGTGAGAGGTAGACCATAACCTGTAGGCCATAATACACATTCTCCATCCCAATTTAAAGTAGAGTTTTGGTGCCAACAAGCTGCAGCATTACAGCTTTGAACTCTAATACGAATTTTTGGAGTAAAGTAACTACTATCAGGGGCTTCTTCCGCACATCTATTGAGTAAAAAACCAATAAATCTACCTGGGTAATCAAATTTTAATAAACAAGTATCATTACCGCGACCGTCGCTTTTATTCCAAGGAGGACACAATGTATCGGGTTTAAAAGGTCCTCTTTTTACTTCATTGTTGCCGCCCTTATTCCAAATTTCCGTTCTTTCACTTTGACCACAATTACATGGGTCGCTAAGACAGTCGGCTATATCACCCCAAATAGATGCATATATATTAAATGAGAAAAATGAAAATAAGAAAAATAGTAAATATTTTTTTAACACTTTGAGTATTCTTTATGCTCGTTGTTTTTATAATTAGTTACTTTGTAATTATCGCCAATAACATATATAATTAATTTATATAAAAGGTGGAATCCACCTTTCACCTTTTATATTCTATATTTTAAACCGAATAGCGAATTATGTAATAATTCGCTATTCGCATTAGTCTGTATTTAACGCATTATATAAGTAATTAACCCAATTATCCGGAGGACCTTGGTGTTGTTCAAGTATTTTTTTATAAATATCCATTTCCTCTTGTCTGCTTGATAAAATACGGACAATTCCTATTAAAGCGGCAATACTTAATTCAGAAGCTATAGATTCATTATCCTTACTAATTAAGAACATCCTTGCAGAAAGTATTAGCTGTGATAATTTTCGTATTTCCGGTTCGCTTAAACCTAAAATTTTGTCTAAATCTTCTATTTTAACGTCAGACGGTAGAATAATTTTAGTATTAATTAAATCAAGCCAAGGTTTTATAGTATATTTTGGATATGACTTAAGATAAATAAAATTGAAATTACTGACGAAAATACCGTTATTTTGAGATAAATTATTAAAAATTAAATTTATATTATTGTAATAAACTTCAGGTTTGTAAAGTTTATCAAAATTATCGGCAGCAAATATTTTAGGTTTTGTGCCGACTAGGCTTAAATGATAAGTAAAAGCATAAATTACTGCTACACTAATACTTTGGTGCTTCTTTAAATTATTATTAAACTGTTCTAAAAATTTTCTCTCCGTCGGGTAAAATTGTTTAGAAAACGGCTCGTCAGAAAGTTTATATAAATTAAACCCTATGACTTCCCCTTCTTGAATGTTAAGAGACGGTCCGTCAAATAATCCATAATATAATTGTCCTTCGGTAAAAACTTTAAATTTATCAAGTATTTGTATTCCCCCTTCCTCTTTAAAATCTGCTAATTTTAAAATATCGGAAAAAATACGTTTTTCTTTTTCAATTGATAAAATTTTATTTTTTAACTTCTCTAGGAAAGATATCTCTATTTCACTAAGAGGTGAAATATAATGACCGCTGATTAATTTTAAAAATTCTAAAATGAAGGCTTGTGATTTTTCTGTATCATCTACTAAAAACGGATTGATAATTTGTTTGTCCGGTTCTAACCATTTGCCTTCTATTGCTTCAATAAAAATTTTAGCATCATTATTATTAGAGATATAAATTATTGTTGGGTCATATTTAGTCGATTCTGATATTAGAAAGTTCAATAATACGGTTTTGCCGGTTTTTTCCGTACCAAAGATGCAAGTATTACCTTTATTCGTTTTATCATGAAAATTCATGAAATATGGAGTACCTTTTTCAGTTCGCAGTAAAGTGATAGCTCTACCCCAAGGATTATATTGATTACCGAGTGTAGTATTATGAAGAGCGGCAAGAGAAGCAATATGTTCTACGGATAATGGTGACATTCTACGGATAAAGGCAAAGTTAGCAGGTAATTGCGACCAAAATATTTGTTCAATATTAAGATCTTCTTTTATATGCATAATGCCAAGTTTAAAAAGTTCGGTTGATGCTTTAGCTACGGCTGCATCGAGTTTATTTTCATCTTCTTCTATAACGGCAATTGAAATTTGCTGATTACAAAATTGAAAAGCTAAGTTAGCTGCATCAAGCTTATTAATCCCTTTGTGATTAAGTAAAGTTGAGTCGTTGGTAATTTTTAGAATATAATCTTGACCTTGCAATTTGGATGTTACTTGTTTTTTGCTAACAAAGTAAAATATTTCAGTTATTATTAATTCAATCGGTAACTGTAAAAATTTATCAAGTGCGTTAGAAGGAGTTTCTTGATATTCTTTTATAGATAGTAAAGAAGCGAATTTGTTATTTTTCTCATGATCCGTAACTACCATTTTATCGCCGCTAATTGTATAAGTACTTCTACCTAGTGCATCAGATAAATCTATTATAGGTACCAAACAATCATTATTATTAAGGTTAGCTATTCGATTATATAAAAATAAAGGGTTAGAAAAAACATTATCATTTTCAAATATTATACCGAGTTTTTCAGCACCGAATTCATTTAAATCTTTTAAAATATTATTAGTGATATTTTCTAGTTTTTGAAAAGCTGAATCTAAGTAGTTATTTTCAAAATCAGTAATTAATTTATTAGATAAGGAATTTATTAAAGAGTTAAAATTGTTGATATTAACTTTAGCGGAATCATGTACTATAGATACATATAAAGTATTAACGAATTTATCATTCCAATGATTTTTGCTTTGCCATAGTGCATGAATATTTGCCGGTAATAATTTTTTGTAAGGAGTGGAATCGTCTAAATTTTGTTTTTCTCGTATTGTATGTAGCCAAAAAGCAAAATCATAATCGGTTATATTCTTTTTTATAGAAACTCTAACCATTTCACGTAAATTCTGTAAGTTATCGCTAATTTTTTCTGAATTAATGCCGTGTATTTTGATAATTTGTAGTAATTTACCGTCTTTGGTAAGTAAAGTATTTTCATTATAATGACATGCTATAGGTATAAAATTAGGAGCATTATAATTGTATATATCCTTATCACACTTTCGTAAATCACTAAACACAAATAACCTGAATTTAAATTGCCATTTTGTAAGGGCTTAGTATTAGTTTTCATAGTTCTTGAAAACTTCTCTATGTCATTCCCGCAAAAGCGTTGTTGTGTGGATCAATTTTCCGATTGTCATCCCGCGATCAAGTCGTGGGATCCAGTTAAAAATACTAAAATTATTAGTATTTTAAGTTGTTTTTATGGACCCCGTGGTCAAGCCACGGGGTGACACAGCGGGTTTTACCAGTCCACGCAACAATACCTTCGCGGGAATGACATATAAACTATATAACCATCTTGATCTAGCTTACTATAAACCCTAGCATTATTACAAAACTTTACCTTATTATTTATATTTAATAAACAATTATTCACTATATGTAGTGATTTTTTGTAACCCTCCCATGTAATTTATCAAGACATCAGGTATAGTTATTGATCCATCTTCATTCTGATAATTTTCTAATATTGCAACCATAGTTCTTCCGATAGGTAATCCTGAAGCGTTTAAAGTATGAACTAAGGTAGTTTCGTTACTGCCGAATTCTTTATATCTTGCTTTCATTCTACGTGCTTGAAAATCTCCACAATTAGAACAGCTCGCAATTTCACGATATTGCTTTTGTCCCGGAAGCCATACTTCTATATCATAGTTTTTTTTTGCTGCAAATCCCATATCTCCGGTGCAAAGTAACATAACACGATAAGGTAGATTAAGTTTTTGTAAAATAGTCTCTGATGCATTAGTTATATATTCATGTTCATTTTTTGACTCTTCCGGAGTAGTAATAGATACAAGTTCTACTTTACCGAATTGATGTAATCTAATCATACCTCTTGTATCTCTACCGCTACTACCTGCTTCTGATCTAAAGCACGGGGTGTAAGCAACGTAACGCATCGGTAATTTTTCTCTTGGTATAATAGTATCGGCGACTATATTTACTAAAGATACTTCTGCGGTTGGAATTAGTCTGTAACCGTTTGTTGTTGCAAAAGACTCTTCGGCAAATTTAGGTAGTTGTCCTGCATTATACATAGCATTATCTCGAACTAATACCGGAGGTGATATCTCAAAGAAGTCAAACTCTTTAGTATGAACATCAATCATAAAGTTAATTAAAGCACGTTCTAGCTTTGCTAAATCGCCTTTTAACGTTACAAATCTAGCTCCTGAAATTTTAGCAGTTTGTTCAAAATCCATTAAATTTAATTTTGTGCCTAGTTCAAAATGCTGCTTATTTAAAGCATTTGGATTTATCTCTCCGTAAGTACGAACTAATTTATTCATACTTTCATCAATTCCGTAAGGTACTTCCTCGTCCGGAATATTAGGAAGCATATTTAATAGCTCATTTAATTCGTTATTATTATTTAGATCCTGTTCAAGTTCTTCCAACTTCTCATTTATATGTTTGACATCTCTTTGTAACCCTTCAAACTCTTCACCGCTTTTAGAGGCCATATTACCTAAAATCTTTGATTTCGCCCTACGTGCATGCTGAAATTCTTGAATTAAACTCGTAATTTTTCTTTTCTCTCTGTCGAGCATAGCAATTTTACTAGACATAGGTTCAATAAATCTTTGGCTAAGCTTTTCATCGAACAATTCTTGATTTTCTCTAATCCATTTGATATTTAACATTTAGTGTCCTCGGTTTTTCTATAAAATTACATATCATTATTGAAGTTTCATATAATAAAAGTAGCGGTATTGCAAGAGCAAACTGGCTTAAAATGTCAGGAGGTGTTAATATTCCCGCAATAATAAAGTTAATTACCACGGCAATGCGTCTTTTTTGCTTAAGTGTCTGTACCTTAACTATTTTTAGTATATTTAATATTATTATCGCAACTGGTAGTTGAAAAGCAACTCCAAAAGCAATAATTAAATGAATAACTAAACTTAGATACTCGCTAATTCTTGCTTCCAAAACTATCGGTACTATCATATCACGTTTTTCAAAACTAAGAAAAAAATTCCAAGCTTTCGGCATTACAAAATAAAAAACAAACATACTACCGCACCAAAATAAAATAGGTGACATAAAAAGAATAAAAGCGATAATTTTTTTTTCATGGCGGTGTAGCCCGGGACTGATAAATAAATAACACTCTAAAGCAATTATCGGTATAATAATATTAAAAGCAGTAAAGGCTGCGAGTTTAATATAGGTAAAGAATGCTTCCGTAAGCCCTGTGTAAATTATATTGCGCACCGTATCACCGCTTAGCTTAGCAAGCGGTTTTAATAAAAAACTATAAATATTGTCGCTAAAATAATAGCAAATAGCAAATATAATTATAAAAGTAGTAAATATTCTAAGAAGCCTTATTTTTAATTCTAATAAATGTTCTTGAAAACTATATAATTTCATAAAAATTCCGACTCTTCATTTCACAGAAGTATATATATTATAAACCTTTTTTAAGAATTGTCATATTTTTTTAATAACTAGTTTCTTTCTATATATTTTATAAAATATTGGTATAAATAACATACTAAACAGAGTATTACCTAAAAAGAATACAGGCCAAGTAAGATATTTTGCACAAATACCGCCAAGGCTAGCTAGAAGAATACGGCTAAGAGAGCTAAAAGATGCAATAATGGAATATTGCGTGGCAACAAATGCACTATTGCAAAGGCTAGCAAAATAGATAGAGATAATAGTTCCTGCAAAGCCTGCACAAAAATTTTGCACTGTAACGGTTATTATAAATGTCCTTATATCATAGCCGATAGTAGCAAGAATCATAAACATAAGAGGTGACAATAATTGAATAACTCCACCAATTAAGACACTATGAAATATACCTATTTTTGCAGCTAAAACGCCGCCTAAAGCTCCCCCGACGATCATGATTAGTAACCCGTAAGCTTTGTAAATAACGGCAATTTCATGAGTAGTAAAACTTAAATCTAGAAATAAAGGCGAACTCATAGCCATAGGTATAGAATCCGCAGCTTTGTACAAAAATACAAACAATATAATTAGCAGGGAATATTGCTGTTCATTTTTTAAGGATATAATACTTTTTTTAATAACTTCAAAATATTGTTGTAATCCTATTAAATTAGTAGTTGTATGACGTATTTCTTTTGATTTTGGTTCTTTGATACATAAAATTACTATAGGTCCAAGTATAGTAATGAATAGAGCAAATTTATATACAATATTCCAGCCAAAAATAATTGATGAATATAAAGCACCGACGCTGCCAAGTAACATACCTAAACGAAACCCTATGCTACTAAAAGTAAAAGCCATTGAAAGTTCTTCTTTCGATGTAGGTCTCTCAATTCTATATGCATCAAGTACAATATCTTGAGTAGCACTGCAGAATGAAATAATAAATAAGATAACGGCAGTAATATATAAGTTATTGCAAGGGCTTATGTTTAAGAACCCCGTCATTGCTAGGATTAAACATATTTGCGATACTAATGCCCAGCCACGCCTGTGACCGAAGTTAGAGCATAAAAAAGGTATAGAGTATTTATCTATAAAAGGTGACCATATGACCTTTAAGCAATACGGAAAAGCAGCTAATGATATCGAACCTATTACATCAGTGGTGTATTTTGCTTCGGATAATTGATATGGAACCGTGAAAAAAATTAAATTAAACGTAAGACCGGAAATTAAGCCTAAAAGTAAAATACCGATTAAATATGTATGGCTATGTATGTTATTCCCGCGAAAGCGGGAATCCAGAAAAAAGTAAAACAAATTAAGTTTTCTAACTTTAGAAGCTGTGGTTATTTGAGCTTCTTGATTTCTAGATTCCTGCTTTCGCGGGAATGACATAAAGGAATGATTTAAAATTTTGTACACGAAATCTAATAGCTTTAAATAGTTACTTAATATTTCATTTTTAGTGAGTAAGGGGCTACTTTGGAAAATATTTTACCGACTACCGGTATTTTGGTTACAATAGTGCTGATTAAGAAAAAGGAAGGAATAACGTTTCCTTTAACCGTAATTAATTGCTGCTTGGTATCAATATTACCTTTCATAGTAAAATCAAAAAACGGTCCATGTGCTTCTGTATCGAAAATTGTAATAATATTCCCTCTATAATTAAATTTACCGGTCATATCTTCAAATAAAATATTTTTATTATTAGTTATTGAACTAAGAAAACCCGGTAGAGAAACAAAGGAAACAAGCCGTGTTAAAAAAGGAGTATCAACTACCGTAAAATGTTTTATAGAAAATTTGCCGTCTAATATCGGCACTATTTCGCCTTTTTTTACTTCATATCTTTTTGTATTTAAGGTGATGTTAATCTGACCGTTTTGCATAGTGGTATACAGTCCGAGTCCTTTAAGCAATGCTCCGGCATTATCGGATTCAATTAGCCATTGTTCAAAAGCTTCCTTAGCGGTAAGCGACATCTTAACTTTTTTATTAGCAATATTAGCATTTAGAAAACCGGAGAAACACCGTACTTTATCACATTTAATTGCTAAATCAAGATTACTTAGAATTATATTATTCTTTAAAAGGATTTTTGATATATTAGTTTTTAAATTAATATTACGTGTAGAATCCCCCTCTTTTTCTAAAAACTGCATCATATTAGCATTTGATAAATCTAATCTGCTTCCATAAAGTTCCGTATTAAGATTATGGTTATCTATGATTATTTTTCCTTTTAAATCCGTATGATTATGTTTAACAGAGGCTAGATTAATATTATAAATATTTTTCTTAATTAAGGCATTACCGTTAATTTTTAGATTATCCTGCCCTGAAAGGTTAAATTCGATATTTCTATCGAAATTTTTATCATTTAATTTAGTATATAAATATAAATTGGCTTTTTTATATAATTTTTTATGAATAGATACTTTATCTATATAAAATTCTAAATTATCAAGATTAGAATTAACGGTAATAAAACTCTCATTATTATGCTGTTTTTTATACTCAAAATTTAGAACGGTACTGCCTGAAATTAATTTAAATACTCCAAATCTTTGATTATTTGCCGCAATATTGCTTTTTATTTTAAGTAAACACTCATTATTTTTATCTGATATATCATGATCATAAGTAAAGCTACTTGCATAATTATTAATTTTACCTTTACCGCTAATATTTAGTTTATTATCTTTAAAGCTACCTTTGGCTTCGCCGTTTTGTAATAAAATATTATTGTCTAAAGTATTAAAAGAAATATTTGTTAATGTCGATAAAACATTATAACTATTAGGGATATTTGGGCTAATAGGGATTATTAACTCTATTATTGAATTTGCCGTCCCTTTTATTTTTTTTAGATCAATATTTTGATATGCATCACTTGGAACAAAGGCAATTAAGTCGTTAATTTCACCTTTAGCAGTAGCATTAAAAACAAATTGCGATTTATCCGGTCCTTCCCATTTGAAAGTCATAATACCATCTGAAATAACACTTTTACCTCTATATGCTTCATTAATTAGAAATTTTATTTCCGGTCCTGAAATGATTATATTAGTATCAACTTTAGTTAAAGGCGGTAAATCTTTATGATATTTATATTCAAAATTCGAGATATGTAAATTTGCTTTTAAATTATCTTCTACTAAAATATTTTTTTTAAAAAATTTTTTATCTAATTTAATATTTAATTCTCCGTTTTGGATGTAACCTTGTTTTATATGTTCTCGTAAATATGAGATTATAGGATTATCCGGAATAATTTTTTCGACTGTTTGATAAATTATTAAAGGCATATTTGCGGCAGCTGCACTTGCGTCGATATTTTTATCAGTTATTATACCGTTTAGTGATAAAAAAGCTTTGTCTCCAAAGGTAAGTTTGCAATTAACGCTTTTTGGATTATCTGTAGAATAGGTGGTTTTATACGAACATAAAGCATTTCCTAGAGGTAAGCCTGCTCCTTGCTCATCGGCTAAGATATCACTTTTTATTGAAGTTAACCGTATGTCGGTTAGAACATCTTTTTTGATTATATTTAACGAGTAATCACCGGTCGTTGAAGCATTTATAATTGCTTCATCGTTATTTGAGATTACGGAAAATTTATCAATATTAAAATTAGCCTCTATTAACGAATTAGAGAAGAAATTTTTGAAATTAAAGAAAAGATTAAAATCGTTAATTTCTCCTCTAGCATTATCTATAAGACTTAAGGAAATTTTATCTATAGATAATCGGTTTTCTTTAAATTCTAAATTATGTAGTACAGCCTTTATATCATTTTTACTTAAATAAAATTCAATTATTTTTTTCAAAGGTTCATTTAAGTATCCTTTGTTTGCACTATAAACAGTTAGAGTTATAGCAACAAACAATGAAATAAGAATTATAAAAATACTAATAAAGGTTTTTTTAATAAAATTCATTTGAGCTTGTAAATCTATTGAAATATGATAAAAGCTTTGTATACTCGATGAACTTCAAAAATTGGCGTTGTCGTTCTACAAGAGCTACGGTACTCACGTATTAAGTATACGCTCCGCTCCTCGCCTTGTGAACTTTTAGCTCTTTTTGAAGTTATGTCGAAGTATACTGATCCTTCATTGACTCGAGGTATACTTGTCACGTTAGTTTAATATAACGTATAATCTAAAAATTTAATATAAAAATCACAAAAATTATGAATATTACATTTATCGGTAGCGGATATGTGGGATTAGTCTCAGGTATTATTATGAGCTATTTAGGTCATAATGTTACTTGTCTTGATAATGATGAGGTTAAAATATCCAAGTTAAATAAGCAAATATTACCGATTTATGAGTTGAGCCTTGATGAATATTTACAAAAAGCTCTGCTAGCTAGAAGATTAAAATTTACAAATATTTATAATAATGAACTTCAAAATGCCGCAGCAATATTTATTACGGTCGGCACGCCTTCAAAAGAGTCGGGAGCAGCGGATTTAAAATATGTTTATGATGCTATTGATAAGGTATCAGTGCATATAAATAAGGATTGTTTAATAGTCATCAAATCCACTGTTCCGCCTGATAGCTGCAGTAATATTATAGCCTATTTAAAATCAAAAGGTTTTTCATTTAATGTTGCTTCCAATCCTGAGTTTTTAAGGGAAGGCAGTGCGGTAGAAGATTTTTTATATCCTGATCGTATAGTTGTCGGTGTAAATAATGAAAAATCAGAGGAGATCTTAAGAAAAATTTATGCACCTTTAATAGAACAAGGAGCAAAGTTTGTGGTTACTGATTTAGTGACAAGCGAGCTTATTAAATATGCTTCAAATAGTTTTTTAGCTACCAAAATTGCTTTTATTAATGAAATGGCTGATTTATGCGAAAAAATTGGCGGTAATATTAAAGATTTATCTAAAGGTATAGGGCTTGATCAAAGAATCGGTCAAAATTTTTTAAATGCAGGACCTGGTTTTGGTGGTTCGTGTTTTCCGAAAGATATTCTAGCATTAAATAATCTTGTAGAAAACCATCATATCGATTGTAAGATTCTTCAGGCAGTAATTACAAGCAACAAGCAGCGACCAAGTAACATGGTAGATAAGATAGCTACTTTGTTAGACAGAGATTTAAAAGGTAAGAATATAGCAATTTTAGGCTTAACATATAAAGCAGGGACAGATGATGTTAGAGCAAGCCCTGCTATCGAAATTATAAAGATTTTATTAAATAAAGGTGCATATGTTAAAGCATTTGATCCAATTGGTCGTGAAAATGCTAAAAAGAATTTTGAAAATAAAAATTTGCTATATTTAGACTTAGCAGTTGAAGCCTGTAAATCAGCAGATATTATAGTTATTGCAACTGAGTGGTTAGAATTTAAAGAACTTAATTTTCAAGAAATTTATGATTTAGTAAAATCTCCGATAATAATTGATCTTAGAAATATACTAGATAGTGAAGCAGTGAAAAAAATCGGTTTTAGATATTATGCAGTCGGAAGTAAACTCGATGTCATTCCCGCGTAGGCGTTGTTGCGTGGACTGAAAAACGCATTCGCTGTCATACCGTGGCTTGACCACGGTATCCAAAAAACAACTTATTATACTAATAATTTTAGTATTTTTAACTAGATCCCGCGATCAAGTCGCGGGATGACAGAGGTGGAATTGATCCACGCAACAATGCTTCGCAGGAATGACATAAAAAACCATATAACATTAATTTAAAATGCAACCTGAATTTATTCATTTAAGAACACAAAGCTCTTATTCTTTTCTAGAAAGTGCATTAACAATCGACAAAGTAGTAGAGCTTGCTTCATCAAATAAAATGTCTGCTATTTGTTTGGCAGATAGGGGGAATTTATTCGGCTCATTAGAATTTGCGTTATATGCAGTAAAAAAAGGGCTGCAGCCGATACACGGGGTTATTCTCAACATACAATATGATATCAATATTTTTGCTCAAATTTTGCTTATAGCTAAAGATGAAGTCGGCTATAAAAATTTACTCAAACTATCAAGCCTTACTTTCACTAAAAATGATCGTAAGATCTGCGATCACATTAATTGTGAAGATTTAGTAAAATATCAAGAAGGGTTAATAGCATTATGCTGTTATACCGACGGTATTGTCGGAAAATGTTTACTGGCTCGTAATGAAGAGCAAGCGATGCTGTTTGCACGTAAATTACGGGAAATTTTAGGAGATCGATTTTATTTTGAAATTATGAGGCATGATTTACCGGAAGAACAGTTTATTGAGGATAGTTATATTAGAATTGCTGCCGAGCTTGCTATTCCGCTTGTTGCTACTAATAAAGTTTTGTTTAGTGAGAAAAGCATGCATGATGCACATGATGTATTGTTATGTATATCAGCCGGCGTTACTAAAGAATATCCTGACCGTAAAACAGTTAGCGAGAATTGTTATTTTAAATCACCACGTGAGATGATAGAGCTTTTTTCCGACTTACCCGCTGCTATTGAAAATACCGTGAATTTAAGAGAACGTTGTTATTTTGCAGCACATGCAAACCCGCCGATGCTGCCTAATTTTGCCACCAAAGATATTAGTGAAACGGATTTAATTAGAAAAGAAGCAAAAGAAGGGCTACTTGCAAGGCTTGCTACAAAGTTTAAATCCGAAAATATTTCGTTAGAGAATCAAGAAGAATTGAAAACAGAATATTTTTCTCGTCTTAATTATGAGCTGGATATTATCTGTAATATGAATTTTGCCGGTTATTTTTTGATTGTATCAGATTTTATTAAATGGAGTAAACAAGAGGGGATTTTAGTTGGACCGGGTAGAGGTTCGGGAGCAGGCTCGGTTGTTGCTTGGAGCTTGCTTATTACTGATCTCGATCCGATTAAATTTGGCTTATTATTTGAAAGATTTTTAAATCCTGAACGTATTTCAATGCCTGATTTCGATATTGATTTTTGTCAAGAAAGGCGTGAGGAAGTAATTAATTATGTACGTTCTAAATACGGCAATAATAGAGTAGGGCAGATTATAACTTTTGGTAAGATGCAGGCAAAGGCTGTAATTAAGGATGTTGCTCGTGTGCTTAGCTTACCTTATAAATTCGCTGATTATCTAACAGAACTTGTACCTTTTAGTGCAGTTAATCCCGTTACGCTTGAACAGGCGATGCATGAAGTTCCGGAGCTTGCAAATGCTGCTAAAGGTAATGGACTGTATAATTTAGAGGGTGAAGCGGAGTTAATTAAGCTGGTGCTTGATACTTCGTTAATTCTTGAGGGGCTACATAGGCATTCCTCGACTCATGCTGCAGGAATCGTAATAGCAGGCACTGATTTAGTCGATATAGTACCGGTATATAAAGATGCTAATTCCGATATGCTGATAGTCGGTTATTCTATGAAATATTCCGAGATTGTCGGTTTAATTAAATTTGATTTTTTAGGTCTACAAACCCTAACGGTTATTACCGATTGTAAGAAACTGCTTAAAGAGCGAGGGATAGAAGTAGATTTTAACAATATGACGTTTGATGATAATAAGACCTATCAAATGTTATGTAAAGGTAAGGGAGTCGGAGTTTTCCAATTTGAAAGTGTCGGGATGAAAGATGCACTTAGACGCCTTAAGCCTGATTCTATACATGATTTAATAGCTCTTGGTGCTTTATATCGCCCGGGTCCTATGGAAAATATCCCTACCTATATAGCTTGTAAGCATAAATTACAGCAGCCTGATTATTTACATGAGCTATTAAAGCCGATTTTAGAAGAAACTTACGGAGTGGTGATATATCAGGAACAAGTACAAAGAATAGCACAAGTTCTTGCCGGTTATACACTAGGTGCTGCCGATTTGCTTCGTAGAGCAATGGGTAAGAAAATTAAAAAAGAAATGGAGGAGCAGGAAGAAATTTTTGTTAAAGGGGCAGTTGCTAATAATATTTCGGAATCTCAAGCTAAATCCATTTTTGCGACCGTGGCTAAATTTGCCGGATACGGTTTTAATAAGGCACATGCTGCGGCTTATGGCGTTATTTCATATCAAACTGCATATCTTAAAGCTAATTATCCTGCAGAATTTTTGGTTGCCTGCTTAAATCTTGAATTAAATAATCACGATAAAATTAATTTATTTTTACAAGAAGCAAAAGACAGCGGAATAAAAATTATTGCTCCTAATATTAATATTTCTGAAGGGTATTTTAGTGTAAAGTCTGTCATACCACGAGCTGCGACTTGTCATTCCCGCGAAGGCGGGAATCCAGAAAAAATTAGTGAAATGAAAATGGATTCCCGCTTTCGCGGGAATGACAAAGAAGGTACTGAGAATGAAATAAAAAGTTGTGAGTATGACAAAGAAGAAAGTGCAATAATATTTGCTTTAGGTGCTATTAAAGGAGTTACGCCGAATTTCGGTAAGTTAGTAACAGACGAGCGAAAAGCAAGAGGAACGTTTAAATCAATTATCGATTTTATTGAACGATTACCGCCAAAATCTATTAACAGTAAATTACTGGAAAATTTAATTAAATCCGGCTGTTTTGATGCGTTACATGATAATCGATTGCAATTATTTTCAAGCATTCCAAAATTACTTTCTTATTCAACTTCATATCACGAAGAGCAGGAATCTAATCAATTTAGCTTAATTAAAGTTTCTAGTTTAAGGCCAACTATTTTAATAGCTAGTGATTATGCAGATAAAAATACTTTAGCTTTTTATGAATTTGAGGCTATGGGTTTATTTATTTCTAATCATCCTCTTATGCAGTATCAAGAAATATTTAGCCGTTTAAATATTTTAAATACTGCGGATTTGCATAATAACTTGCCCGACGGTACTAACCGAGTAAACCTTGCCGGTGTAATACAAAAAAAGGATTCTCGTATGTCGGCAAGAGGTAGGTTCGTGACGCTCGTGCTTTCCGATCCTGAGAATATCTTTGAACTTAGTATTTTTAGTGAGGAAGTTCTAAAAGCTTATGTACATTTACTTGATGTTAAAAGTTTGGTAGTCGTTAATTGTGACATAGTTAAAGATGCAGGAGGAATAAAACTAACGGCAAAAAGCTTTTCGTCAATTGAGGATGCAATTAATAATAAACAATTTGAACTACAGCTTTACCCACAAAATTATGAAGAATTACAGCAGATAGTAACGATACTTGCATCTTGCACTAATAATAATGAAAGTAATGCTAAAGCTACGATATATTTACAAAGTGAAGAGGTAAAGAATTTTGTAGCAAAAATTACATTACCGGCAAAATTCTTTCTCCAAGCACAAGATTTTGAGATTTTAAAAGGATATAGTAAATAGTGGTGTTGTTGCATGGCTCGCTTTATGTCATTCCCGCGGAGGCGGGAATCCAGTAAAACATATAAAAAACTTATTTTTTATATGTTTATTTTATTAAATTATATCAATATTAAAGTTATTTTTCTGGATCCCCGCTTTCGCGGGAATGACATCGAAGCCAAACAATACCTAAGCAAGACCCCTAATGTAGTTCTCACAATTTAATAGAAATATTCTTTGATGTTTTTTTACCGCTAAATACTGCATTATTATTTTTATTATCGCTAAGCTCCATATATTTTGTTAGTCGATGTTTTTCTGCTATTAACCTTGCTTCTTTTTCTAAATTGATATTTTGCTCAAGATGCAGATCTTTAATTAATTCTTTAAAATAATTACTTATGGATTTTAGTTCCAATTTTTCCGTTAATTTACTTAAGTACTTATAAAATTTATTTTTGATAGTTTGTTTTTTAGGCTCTGAGTTTTTATTGAATATATTATCAGTTTTAACTTCCTGTTTTTTGTCTTCTAATACTCCCGTATTATTAGGTAGATTTTTATTAACTTCAGTTATTAGTTCATTTACTAAATTTTGTTTTTCTTCTTTAGGAAAACTATATCTAAGTTAAGGTTAGTAGGTTCTTGTTTTTCTACGTTTGGGAGCGGTATATTAATATGCTCGTTTTTTGTTTCAATTATAGGTGAGTCTGTTAATTTATTCTCTCCAAAAATATCTAGAGTTTGCTGCGTAAATTCATCTACTCATTTTTGAGCTTTTATAGGTGTTATTTCTTCATTAAATTTATTTCCACTATAATCTTTAACCACCTGAGTAATTTCTTCGGATGCTTTTGCTTCCGGTATAGTCATTTTGTATTTTTGTGCCATATCTTTTATGACGTCATCCAATTTCTGATGTTCTTCTGATAGCTCTAGCGGTTTAGGGTTAGTATTACTTTGTTTCATTTGCCGGAAAACATCTATAGCAGGGCGATTTTCTATTTTTGCTTGCCTTTAATAAGTATATTTACATCTTTATCATTTAAGCATTTTTCCGATAGCTCCTTAATAATTTGTTCTTTATTAGACTTATATAAATTACAGTTTTCTGAAAATGTTTTATTAGAAGTGATCCCGTGATCTTCAAAACAAGTCTTAATATGCTTTATGGTAGGATTTAAAAGATCTTCAGTAATAGGTAAATCATTATCTTTATAAGGAAACACTGTAGATAAGAGATCTACTACTCTACCGCGGCTTCTTTATAGGCAATTTTATTAAATAATCTTTCCTTTGTGCCTTGCGTATGTCCTTCATTATAAAAAGAAGTATCAAAATAATTGATAGCTGAAATAATAGGAGTATTTTGCTGAATTTTATCTTTTTTTGCTAAACCGGTAGCTAAGAAATGTTTGGCATTAATTTTGGCAAATTCTATTTGTGCTGTCTGTTCGTACCTTAAAATTTTATCGTAAGCTGGTAATTTATCTTTTTCAATCGTTGTAGATAAGCCAAGGCTTTTATTTATTGCTTCTTGAAATTTATTGATAAACAAATCAGTTTTATTTGATAAAATCTCCTCTTTAACTTCAGGTTCTTTTATTAAAGGTATATTTAGTGTATTTGCTAGGTGTTTTTGTTCTTGTTCTAGGTTTAATATTATTTGTGATACTTGATTTTGTGTAATGAAATCATATATTTCGCGAAATTCTGAATCCGGTACATTATCTCTTAAAGCCTCCCTTATTGACCTGCTAATACAATTCCCTAAAGTTTGTCCGGTAACTGTTCTATCAACATTAACTTTAGGGTTAGTAAACTCTTCTAAATTTGCTTTATTAATTTTATCGTTAAGAGAAGTAATATTATCTTTATTTTTACTAAATAACGTGGAAAATAAATCATTTTCTATTTCCCTAGATATTACATTTTTTACTCCTTTATCTGATTGATCCTTAAATTCATATTTAATTGTACTAAATATTGGAATATTTCGTACATCTTCTTCTTTATACATTGGTAACTGAGCTTTCAATCGTGTATCTAGTTTTAAATTATCTGAAACTGCTCCCCCTCCGGCATTATAAAAAGTGCGATAAATTTTTCCATCTTCTTTAGAATATTTTATGACATTTCCGTGTAAGCCTGCATTATTAGGAGCATTAGTATATGACAAATATGCCTCTCCGGTTTTTTGCAGTTTATCATATATTTTGTCTGTAGTTTCTTTTAAAAAATTTTTTAGTTGTTCTGTGGGTAGTGATTTAGTTGAGTCGGTTAAATTACGAACTAAAACTGATTGCTTATAAATTTCATCTAAGCCATCCATAAAATTTTCTAATTTTTTCTGTATTTTCATCGGGATGTAAAGCTTTATAAGCTCCCAGCAAGGCTTTATAACCGCTAGTCGTTATAAAATGAGCTGAGCCTAAATCATAATTTTTTGTGGATTTATCATAGGTGCGGGCATCGTCAAGCATTTCGCGGTACTGAGTTGCCTTCGCTTCATATTCCCGTATGTTATTTAAGGCCTGAGTGATATTTTCATAATGCTCTTTCAGCTTATTTTGGTTATGCTCTTTTAGGGCAGTATTTATAAGCTCATTTTCATAGTTTTCCGAGTTGCCGAACTTTATATCATTATTTATATTCTCAGTCATATGTTTAACTAATTAGTTAAACAAAGATAAAAATAATCATGTATTATGAATAAATAAATGTCAATAATTATACTCAGATAGAACTTCAAAAATTGGCGCAAAGTCTTATAAGTTCTGCGGTTATTATACGTTCTGCTCCGAGGGCTTTAGGTTCCTTGCTTTTTTTAAAGTTGTGGCGAAGTATCTCTACTCTTTCTTTACTTAGGATATCTCACTCAATATATCTACTTTATCTAATTGTTCCCATGTAAAATTTTCGTCTTCTCGACCAAAATGACCGTAAGCAGCCGTTTTTTGATACATGGAGTACGAAGTTTAAGATGTTTAATAATTCTGCCTGGACGCATATCAAAATGCTGTGTTATTAGCTTAGTAATTTGTTCGTTGCTTTCATTTGCTAATACCGAAAGTTTCAGCGTAAACAGATACGGGAGCAGCCACGCCTATTGCATAAGATATTTGTATTTCACATCGATCGGCAAGCCCTGCTCCCACTATATTCTTAGCAATATAACGTGCCATGTAAGCAGCCGACCTATCTATTTTAGTTGGGTCTTTTCCTGAAAAACAACCCCCGCCGTGTCTTGCCATTCCTCCATAGCTGTCCACGATAATTTTCCTACCGGTTAAACCGCAATCTGCAACAGGACCGCCTATAACAAACCTACCTGTCGGGTTAATTAGGTATTTAGTGTCTTTATGAAGCAAATTGCTTGGTAATGCCTGTTTAATGATTTCTTCCATTACTGCTTCAATAAGGTCTTTTTGCTATATTTCTGGATGATGCTGAGTTGATAAAACTACTGCATCAATGGCAACTGGTTTGTTATTTTCATATCGTAACGT
Organism: Rickettsia sp. 109562A South Dakota; assembly: GCF_055791265.1. Taxonomy (NCBI): domain Bacteria; kingdom Pseudomonadati; phylum Pseudomonadota; class Alphaproteobacteria; order Rickettsiales; family Rickettsiaceae; genus Rickettsia; species Rickettsia sp. 109562A South Dakota. The sequence continues at coordinate 224,122 of NZ_CM147703.1, read as the reverse complement.
GACTTGTGATTTTGCATCGGGTCTAAGCCAAGGAAGTATATTTTGTTTACGTGAATATGCCTGTCTTTTCATTAAAAGATGAGCGTAGTAAATTGGTGCCGGCATTAAAACTATCCGTTTCATTACAGGCATAACCGCAAACCATGCCTTGGTCTCCTGCACCTATTTCATCTTCATTGTTATTATCAACCCCCATAGCTATATCGGGTGATTGTTTAATTATAGACGAAATTACGGCACAACAATTACCGTCAAAACCGTAACTTGGGTTGTTATAGCCGATTTCTTGTACTTTACTGCGTACTATTTGTTCAATATCTACATAGGTACTAGTAGTAATTTCGCCACCCACAAGAACTAGACCGGTTGTTACAAAAGTTTCGCAGGCGACTCGACCGCCAGGGTCTTGTTTTAGAATTTTATCAAGTACCGTATCTGAAATTTGATCGGCAATTTTGTCCGGATGCCCTTCAGAAACTGACTCAGACGTGAATATAAAATTTTTCATACATTACTCTCTTTTTAATTTAATGTTACTGCTAGATTTTGAAAAACATTCAATTTGTCATCCCGCGACTTGATCGCGGGATCCATTTTTATTTTTTTCTAGATACCGTGGTCGAGCCGCGGTATGACACCGAGCGTGTTTTTCGATCCATGCAACAAGGTCGATCAAGTTAGCTAGGATGACAACGGAAAGCTTATCCACGCAAGCAAGCCATAACATATTTATTATATTACCTAATGAATCTCCATCCAGTTATTACCAGCCCTCATTTCAGTAATAATCGGTACGACCATATTAGTAGAGTTTTCCATGATTTTTTTGATAATAGGTATTACGAGTTCTACTTCATCAGGCGGTGCTTCAAACAGTAATTCATCATGAATTTGCAGCACTAGTCTTGTTTTAAGCTTAAGTTTTTCTATTTCTTGATCTAGATTGATCATGGCAATTTTAATTATATCGGCATTAGTTCCTTGAATAGGTGCGTTAATAGCCGCACGCTCTGCAAATTGTTTAAGCTTTTTATCATGAATTAAAGGTACAAAACATTTCCTGCCAAAGAAATTTGTAACATAGCCGTTGCTATTTGCAAAAGCTTTTGTTTGCTCCATATATTCTTGTACTCCTTTATATTCGGCAAAATATTTCTTAATATATTCGGCAGCTTCGCTATTAGTAACGTTTAATTGTTTAGCAAGCCCAAAAGCACTAATACCGTAAATAATACCAAAATTTATAGCTTTTGCTTTACGTCTATGTTCACTAGTTAGTTCATCTTTTTGCAAATTAAAGATCTGACAAGCAGTTTGAGTATGTATATCGTCTTTATTGGTAAATGCTTGTTTTAGTGCATCTATATTTGCAATATGGCTTAATATTCTAAGCTCAATTTGAGAATAATCGGCAGATATTAATTTATAACCTTCTTCAGCAATAAAAGCTTGTCTGATTTTATTCCCCTCACTAGAGCGAATAGGTACATTTTGCAAATTAGGTTCTTGTGAGCTAAGCCTTCCTGTAGTGGTAGAAGTTTGTAAAAATGTCGTATGTACTCGCCTAGTTATATTATCTATTTGTTTTGGTAAACTATCAGTGTAAGTATTTTTTAATTTTGTAAGTTGCCGCCACCTTAGTAACAAATCGGCAATATTATATCCATGCTCGCTAAGTTTTTCTAGTATTTCTGCCCCTGTGGAGTAAGAGCTTGCTTTAGCCGAAGCTTTACCGAAAGGTAATTGCATTTTTTCAAACAAGATTTCGCCTAATTGTTTTGGCGAACCAATATTAAATTTAGTTCCGCTAAGAGCAAAAATTTCTTCTTCAAGTCTAGCTATTTCTGTTCCAAATTCAGCGGATAATTGTTTTAAGTAATTAGCATCTACTTTAATACCGACTTTCTCCATTTTATCTAAAATAAAACAAATAGGTAAATCAATGTCGCTGTAAAGTCTAAAGGCTTTATTATCTTTAAGCTCCAATATATTTTGCTTATAAAGTGAGATAAAATTTATTACTATTTTTGCCGATTCATTGATTATATTTTCTATTACAGTTTCTTTTTGAGCTTCTTCAAATAAATTTTTCTGTGATAAACCTGCCGATAATGCATATTGTATTAGCTCTAAATCTTCAATCGCCGTAATCTCATGAGATTGGTTTGCATAAAACTTAAGTAAAGGTTTAAGAGAGTAAGTAATTTTTTTTATGGATTTATCGGTTAGTAAATTAAAAATAATATCCGAAAACCAGCTGTTATTAGTTTTAGTATTATAGGAAAAAAGGTCATTGGTCGTATTTGAAATTTTAATAATATAACTTTTATTTTGTAGTGATAAAATAAAAGCAAGATTATCTCCTTTATACTGTAGTAAATATATTCCGAATATTCCTACTGTTTCAGCTTCTTTAGCAACATTTTCAAGTTCAATTTTATTACTAATTTCTTTTATTTCCGCTACTTTATTATCTACTATCTCTTTGTGGTCATTAATTTTAATATCAAATAAATTTTCTGCTCTTCTATATAAAGATCTAAAACCGTATTCCTGTAAAAATCCTGTTAATTTATCGCTATTTGGAGGTGACCATTCTAAATTATTCAGCTGAAAATCCAAATTAACATTAGAATCAAGCCCTATTAACTGCCATGAAATTAAAGCTGCTTCTCTTGAATTGTGTAAAGTTTCACGTTGTTTTACGCTTGAGATTTGGTCTAAAGAGTTAAATATATTTTCTATCGAACCAAATTGCGTTATAAGACTACTTGCCGTTTTTGGTCCAATAGAGGGTACGCCTGGAATATTATCCGATCTATCGCCGATTAAAGCCATTACTTCACGTAATTTATTAGAAGTAGTGCCGAATTTTTTAACAACATCATCCTCTGTAATATATTTCCCTTTTAGTGGATCATATATTTTGATGTTTTCATTCATTAACTGCAATAAATCTTTATCGGAAGAGATAATGACTACATCTTCGCCGAGTGCAGCCGTTTTAGTAGCAAAGGTTGCGATAATGTCATCGGCTTCATAGCCGTTTTTCTCTAGAATAGGAAAATTTAAGTTACTTGCAACATCACGAACTAATGGTAATTGCATTATTAAATCTTCAGGGGGAGGGGGGCGATTAGCTTTATATTCAGGATAAATATGATGGCGAAAATTTTTCCCGCCGCTATCCAATACTACAGCGACATGTTTAGGCTTAAAGTCGCTCAGTAATTTTAGCAGCATTGAAGTAAAACCGTAAAGAGCACCGACAGGCTCGCCTTTCGGCGAAGTTAAAGGCTGTTGTGCATAATAGGCTCTAAAAACAAATCCGTATCCATCTATTAGTAATAAGGTATTTTTTTGGGTCATTTTATGATTTAAGTGTTTTTTATTCTCTGTGTCATACCGTGGCTTGACCACGGTATCTAGTAAAAATAAGAAGATAAGTTATTCATCTCTGTAAGTTGTTTCTTAAGATACCGCGATCAAGTCACGGTATGACAATAGTAATTTTTATAAACAAAATCTCACAGCCCTACTAAACTTTTAGCAAAATCATGTCGATCGAATATTTTTAAATCCTCTATCTTCTCGCCTATGCCGATAAAATACACCGGTAAATTAAATTTTTGTACTACTCCGACAATTACGCCTGCTTTAGCACTTCCATCTAGTTTAGTCACGATAAGTCCTGTTAAGTTAGTAGCATCATTAAAATGCTCGGCTTGGTTATAAGTATTTTGTCCTGTAATAGCATCAATTACTAAAATGCTATGAGTAGGTGTGCCCTCATCTAATTTTTTTATAACTTTTACGATCTTGGCGAGTTCATCCATTAAGTTTTTTTTATTATGAAGTCTACCTGCCGTGTCAATAAAAAGTATATCGATATTTTGTTTTATCGATTCTTCCATCCCGCGGTAAGCAACACTTGCAGGATCAGCCGATTCTTCACCGGTAATAAGTAGTGCATTTGCTCTATCTACCCAAGTACTTAGCTGATTTACGGCAGCTGCTCTAAAAGTATCGCAGGCAGCAACCGCTACTTTTTTTCCTTGTGCTGAGTACATTGCAGCAAGCTTACCTATAGTCGTAGTTTTTCCTGCACCGTTAACACCGCAAACTAATACTACATTTAATTTATTTGCAGCTAGAGTAAAAGGAATTTCTGATTTTAACAGCTGCTCTTCTATCAATTTAGCCAGGGCTTCCTTTATTGTACTACTATCTATTTCTTTGTCAAATTTTACCTTTTTAAACTCTTCAATAATATTAGTTACTACCGAAACGCTCATATCGCTTGAGATAAGTAGCTCTTCTAGCTCTTCTAGAGTTTCTTCGTCTAATTTTTTCTTGTAAAATATTTTGTCGATACCTTCTGATATTTTATTAGAAGTTTTAGATAAACTTTGTTTTAATTTACTAAATATCGAAATCATATTAGATAGTTTTTGTTATGGGTGTTGGTGTCATTCCTGCGTGGATCGGTTTTTCATCATTGCGAGGAAAATTACGAAGTAATTGACGCAGCAATCCAGTAAATGGATTGCCACGCTCTCTACGTTCGCTCGCAATGACGATTAAGGTACTTATCTCTTCTTCTTATTCTTGCTTTTATTTTTATTCCCGTCGGTAGTTTTATTGAATCTACCTAAATTTTTAACAAATTTTTGTAGTCCGTTAAGTTCCGTTCCATATGTCCTAGTATATTCACGGACTATTTCTATATCTTGTCTATGAGAATCATCTATTATTACTACTTCCTGCATAAAATTATTAGCATCAAAGGTAATTTTGACTATTTTTTGCTTTTCAATTTTTGGATTAAGCCAAGCTCTTTGAGACATAACCCTTTCAACATAATACCAAGTATTTTGGGAATATTCCGGTACCATAGTAGGCGTACCGATTAATTCTACGACTTCTGCTTTATTTAGTTTTTTAGACTCTAATTTTACAAGTGCCGCATCATCTATGGATTGTCCTCTATTTTCGATAGTTTTGCAGCCGCTTAAGGAAAAAAAAGCTAATATACTAAAAATGTATGTTATAAAAATTTTCATAAGTTTAATTTTATCTAGATTTTATTACAAGATTATAATATACTGCTTCACTAATTTGACAAATACTTTTTAATTTATATTTAGAGAGGATAATAATGGCAGTTCCAAAGAAGAAAACATCAAAATCAAGACGTAATATGAGACGTTCGCACTTAGCACTCGGTAAAGTTAACGTAATAGTTGACTCACAAACCGGTGAATATAAACTTCCGCATCACGTTTCTTTAGTTGACGGGACTTATAATAATCGTCAAGTAATAACAAAAAAAATTGAAACTGAAGAAGAAGTAGCCTAAAGCTTAAGATTTATGACCTGTAAAATTATTGGTTGCGGCGGATATCTTCCTTCAAAAATAGTTAGTAATGACGAGCTTACAAAATTCGTAGATACTAACGATGAGTGGATTAGAACAAGAACAGGTATTACGCAGCGTCATATAGCAGGCGATACAGAATATACTTCCCATTTTGCTTTAAAATCAGCTGAAAAAGCTATAGAAGATGCAGGGATATCGGCAAATGATATCGATTTAATAATTACATGTACTACTACTCCGGATAATAGCTTCCCTTCGGTTGCCACTAAACTTCAAGGCTATCTTGGTTTAACTAATATACCGTCTTTTGATTTACAAGCAGTATGTGCCGGTTTTGTGTATGGGTTGCAAGTAGCAAATTCTCTTATTGCGTCCGGTAAATATAAAACTGTTTTGCTTATAGGTGCCGAGAAAATGACATCGCTATTAGACTGGAATGATAGGTCTACCTGTGTTTTATTCGGTGATGGAGCAGGGAGTGTGATATTGCAGCGTAGTAGCGATGATTCCGGTTTAATAGATAGTAATATTTTTTCAAGCGGTATCGATTATGAAATACTATATACAAACGGTGGTGTAAGTATGAATGGTACTAGCGGTAAAATCATTATGCAGGGTCAAAAATTATTCCGTCATGCAATAGAAAAAATGCAACAATCTATAGAAGAGTTATTGCGTGCTAATCAATTCAGCGTAAGCGATATTGATTATTTTATACCTCATCAAGCAAATGTCCGTATTATCAATAAACTCGCTGAGTTGTTAAATATAGAAGAACATAAGATAATAAAGACCGTAGAGAAACACGCTAATTGTTCAGCGGCTTCCATTCCTCTTGCTTTAAGTACTCTCAAAGCATTAGGTAAAATAAAAAAGGGCGATATTCTACTATTTTCAGCTATCGGTGCCGGTTTAACTTGGGGCAGTGCATTAATAAGATGGTGAATATACTCGTTTTATTTGAAGGTCTGCGGTGCTCACTATAATATATATATATATATATATATATATATATATATATATACGCTCCGCTCCTCGACTTATATACTCCTTGCTCTTTTCCAAATAAAACTTCGTCTATCTACTTTTATTTATCCAAAGTATCTACTAGCATTATCAAAATGATATTTTTACCACATTTATACATAAGTAATTGCATTTTATAATATTTTAGCCTTTAAACTAATAAAATAATAATATATACTAACTCACATAGCTTTTGGTTAGTTTGAGTTTATAACTAACTAAAATGAATTCAATATTAATAAATTATAATCTCAAGGAGTTTAATTATGAAAACAAAAATTACATTAGCTTTTCTTGCATTATTTGTGCTTGCAGGGTGTAATACAACAAAAAGAGCACCACAATTTGACGGTGGGATGAATCAAGGAGAAGAAACATCATTAATGAAAGATTTCGAGAAGCATGCAGGGAATGCAGTATGGTTTGCTTTTGATAGTTCTGCTTTATCACCAAAGGCTAAAGAAGAACTAGAGAGACAAGCTTGCTGGTTATCAAAGCATCCTGAAGTAAAAGCTACCGTTGAAGGACATTGCGATGAAAGAGGTACTAGAGAATATAACTTAGGTTTAGGTGAAAGAAGAGCAGCAGCAGCGAAAAAATTCTTAGCTCATAAAGGAATCGATCATAACAGATTAAATACAATCTCTTACGGTAAAGATAGACCTGCTATGATGGGTAATACTGAAGAAGCTTTCGCTTATAATCGTAGAGCTGTAACAGTTGTACACCACTAAAATTATTTACTAATTATAGTATCTTAAAAGGTCGAGTTTACTACTCGGCCTTTTTTTATTTATAACTTGATGTCATTCCTGTGGAAGTGTTATTGCGTGGAATGATAAAATCCGCTGTGTCACCTAGTTCGCTTGACCACGGGGGCCATAAAAATAACTTAAAATACTAATAATTTTAGTATTTTTAACTGGATCCCGCGATCAAGTCGCCGGGATGACAAGCAGAAAATCGATCCACACAAGCAAGCCTTTGCGGGAATAACATAGAGTAGGTTTCTTGATCTACATTGCCCTCTTTTTTAGGCGATATATCAAAAAGATAAAAATTTTACTAGACTTAACTGCATAATAATTATATAAATTTCAAATGAAAAGGGGCTGTAGCTCAGTTGGTTAGAGCACGCCGCTCATAACGGTGTGGTCGTAGGTTCAAGTCCTACCAGCCCCACCACACAAATTCTTATTTAAATTCGCATTAGACCTGAATTTATAATGATTAATCTAAAAACACTTTCTTGGTATCTGACTAAATTATATTCTAAGTGTTTCTTTATTATATTATTTCTTTTAATCGGGCTGTTAATTATCTCAAATATTTTTGATCTTTTGCAAAAATTCAAAAATATTTATGTTCCTTTTAGTTTTTTTTGGAGACTTATCTTATATAAGATTCCTTATTTACTAGGTCAAGTATCTTCGTTAATTAGTTTTACCGCTATGTTATTTTTTCTTAGAAATCTAACAAAAAATAATGAACTAACGGCTATATTATCTAGCGGTATTCATATTTGGCAAGTGCTTGTTATTCCATGTATCGTAACTTTAATTTTAGGTATAGTTTTTACGACCATATTGAATCCTATCGGTACTATAGGTTTACAAAAATATGAGTTATTAGAGGCAAAACTGACTAAAAAAGCCTTGAGTGAGGGTATAATATCTAAATCAGGTTTATTATTTTTTGAATCTTTAAATGATGCAAATCAAATTATTCAAACACAATTTATTAATGTTGCCGAGAAAAAATTAAATAATATTACAATTTTATTTGTTGATAGTAATAATTCTTTTTTAAAGAGAATTGATGCATTATACGGTATTATTGAAAATAAAATGTTACATTTAAATAGAGTTAAGGTTTGCACAAAAGAGGAAACTAAGGCTTACAACAATTTAACTATACAGACAAATTTATCAATTAATAGTTTAGTAAATAAATTTATTCGTCCTGAAATGGTTTCTATTTGGGCTTTACCTAAATTAATTAATGAATTATTAAATTCAGGTTTACCGGCTATTAATTATCAAATTTATTATTACAAGCAATTATTTCAGCCTATAATGATGATGGCAACCGTAATTTTAGCAAGTTGTTTTATTAGTCTTAAACAACGTGATAATTCCCAAGAAAAAATACTGATATTAGGTTTATTTTCAGGTTTTATAGCATATTCGTTATCAGAAATATTATTAAAAATACTTACTTATAATAATTTGTCTTTAATGGCTGCTATTTTATTACCTAGTATGCTAATATTTTGTATTAGTCACTTTATTATTTTACATTATAAAGAAATTTAAGATATACTCGTTTAATTTGAAAAATTGGCATCGTCGCTTCTCATTTTTGATCCTCACGTAGTATCGCTGCGGTCAAAAATTCCGAGGCTCCTTGCTCTTTTCCAAATTAAACTTTGTCTATATTAAATTTTTGTTTACTGTAGAAGTGTTTTTAGCATTTAGAGAGAAAAAATAAAATGATAATGAAATTTTTGGAAGGGTTTTCTTCCGGTATGGCCATAGACCTTGGTACGGCAAATACTATTGTCTATCAAAAAAGTCGTGGAATTGTTCTAAGGGAACCTTCTGTTATTGCTTTAATAAAAAAAGATGGTGCTTTTGTGCCTTATGCTTATGGTCATGAAGCAAAAATGATGCTTGGGCGTACTCCTACGGATATTGAAGCAAAAAGACCTTTAAAAGACGGTGTTATAGCCGATTTTAAGGGTGCAGAAGAAATGATAAAGTATTTTATTAGAATGGTGCATAATCGTCGCTCTTTTTTTGGTCCGACAATTGTTATTTGTGTACCTTCCGGTTCTACGCCGGTTGAGCGTCGTGCTATCCAAGAAGCAGCAGAAAGTGCAGGTGGTAGGGATGTCTATTTAATTGAAGAGCCTATGGCGGCGGCGATCGGAGCAGGGCTACCCGTAACGGAAGCGACCGGTTCGATGATTGTGGATATCGGCGGTGGTACTACGGAAGTTGCAGTTTTGTCACTAGGGGGCATAGTATATGCAAGGTCGGTAAGAGTCGGCGGTGATAAGATGGATGAAGCTATTATCGCATATATAAGAAGGCACTATAACCTATTGATCGGTGAGGCTACTGCCGAAAAGATAAAGCAAGAAATAGGTACGGCTTATGTAGATGAAAATGCTGAGCCGAGAAAGATGGAACTTAAAGGACGTGATTTAATTTACGGTATTCCTAAAGAAATGATATTGAATGAAAGACAAATTGCTGATAGTCTAATTGAACCGGTAAGTCAAATTGTTGAAGCGGTAAAAGTAGCACTAGAGGCAACGCCTCCTGAGTTATCTTCAGATATAGTCGATAAGGGAATTGTTTTAACAGGCGGCGGTTCATTATTACGAAACCTTGATTTTGTTCTTAGTGAAGCCACTAAATTGCCGGTGATAGTTGCAGATGATGCCCTCTCTTGTGTAGCACTTGGAACAGGAAAAGTACTTGAAGATTTTACAAAGCTAAAACATGTACTATTTAAACAGGATTAAAAATGGCAATACTTGCAAATAGAGTAAAAAATTCTTCAAATTCGTTAGAATTAATAAGAATAATATCAAATACTCTTAAGCGTTTTTTTGTTATATTTGGGTTTGGATTGTCTATATATTTATTTTTTACTACGCCTAAAAAAATATCTAGTATATCTCTTGAGGTAACCGGTAGTATATTATCAACCGGTTTAGCAGTTTATGAAGATATATTTGAATATATAAATTCAATAACACAAAAATTTGTTTATTTTCAAGATTTAGAACGAAAAAATGTAGAGCTTAAACTTGAGATAGCAAGATTACAACATTTGCAAAGTGAAGTAGAATCGGTAAGAGCCGAAAACATTGCATTAAAAGATTTGTTAACGATTGCCGAGGAAGAAGAATTTGAATATGTTACTACTAAATTACTGAGTGTTTCCTTTAATCCTTTTTCTAGAACTGCTTTGATTTCTGCAGGTAAAAAGCAAGGCATTGAACCTGATCAAATCGTTGTTAATTCAGGAAAATTAGTAGGAAAAGTAATAGAAGTGAGTAATAATTATGCTAAAGTGATGTTAATTAGCGATGTTAATTCTAGAATACCTATTAAAGCTAATTCTTCAAGAGAACAAGGTATTTTAGCAGGTAATAATAATAATAGTAAAATTTTATACTTGCCTAACAATCATTTAGTACAGAAAGACGAGGAGATAGTAACCTCCGGACACGGTAATATTTATCCTGCAGGTATTTTAGTAGGCTATGTGTCTAAAGTTACGGAACATGACGTTATAGTGGATATAGCAGCTGATCTATCTAAAACGGAATTTGTACAGATATTATTGCCTAAAGAGTAATTTCTGTTCTTTCAAAGTTGCACTCAATGTCATTCCCGCGGAAGCGGGAATGACATAGATCCATGCAACAATGCCCATCTTTAAATTTATTTTACCTAGTATGAAAAAGGATTATTTCGGCATTATTGCCGAATATATTTGTATAATAATCTATAAATTAAAATTTTATCAAATCCTTCATCATAGAAAACGTTATTATGTCGGCGAAATAGATATTATTGCATTACGTAATAAAGAAGTTGTTTTTATTGAAGTCAAAGCAAGAAGCTCTAAAATTGATGATAGATTTGTATCTTTCAATCAGCAAAAAAGAATTACTAGGGCTGCTGAAATGTTTTTAAGTAGCGATTCTAAATATAGAAATTATAATATCATGTTTGATTTGGTAATTATAAACACTTATAAATTACCTATAATTATAAAAAATGTTTGGTAATACTCGATTGAACTTCGTATACTATTCTTTATTTATCAGAGGTATATAATATGGCACTTGCTACTAAAGTAAAAGAATTTTTAGAAGAAAAATTAAAACAAGAAAAGATAGATCGTAAATATCTTGCTCAAGTTACTGATATCCCTTACACGACCGTTAGCAGAATTATGAGAGCAGAAGTTAATCGTGAATTTAATCCTGAAATAGATACTATTTTAAAAATAGCAAGATATTTTAATTGTACTATGGATGAGGTAATAAAAAGAAAAGTACCTACAAAATAAAACATAAAATATGACAACAAAAAATAAAGGACTGATTATAATTTTGTCTTCTCCTTCAGGTACAGGTAAGTCAAGTTTAGCTAAAGAATTATTGAAAATAGATAATAATTTGCGTTTATCTATTTCGGCAACTACAAGAAAACCACGTTTAGGAGAAGTAGAGGGCATAAACTATTACTTTAAGACCGGTCTAGAGTTTGAAGAATTAGTTAAGCAAAATAAATTCCTTGAATATGCTAAAATATACGATAATTATTACGGTACGCCTAAAGAATATGTCGAAATGTTATTAAATCAAGGTTTGGATGTTTTGTTTGATATTGACTGGCAAGGAGCAAGGAGTATTAAGAAAAATGTTACTAATGTTGTTGCTATATTTGTATTGCCTCCTAGTATTGAAGTACTGGAACAACGCTTAAGAAATAGAGCAACCGATAATGAAGAAGCAATAAAATTACGTATGCAGTCAGCACAAAACGAAATATCACACGCTAATGAGTATGATTATGTAGTTACTAACGATGATTTCGACCATACGCTTAAAAAAATACATGCGATTATAGTTGCAGAGCGAGGAAAAAGTAAATAATAACTTGACCCTAGCGTTTATGCTATTATACTGAAATTTGGAAGGTAAGCTTCCAAATGTCATAGATAATTAACTCAAATGATTAGAACAGAATTTCTTTCTTTAATTACAAAGCATTTTAAAACTCATAAAGTTTGTGCTTTGTTAGGTACCAAGGCAGTGCGGAAAAACTACTCTTTCTAAACAATTTATAGAAGCTCATAATATTCCTCAAATCAATATTTTTGATCTTGAAAATCCTTTAGATTTAGCAAGATTAAATGAACCGATGCTTGCTTTGTCTTATCTAAAAGGATTTGTTATTATTGATGAAATCCAGTATAAACCAAATCTATTCCCTATTTTAAGAGTTCTTGTTGATACGGCTGATATTAAATTTTGGTACTGGGTAGTGCATCAAGAGACTTAATGAAACAAGGTCCTGAAACACTAGCAGGTAGAATAGGTTATATTGAAATGACACCATTTACCTTATCTGAAGTGTCAGGCACTCAGAAATTATGGATACGTGGTGGATTGCCTTTGTCATATCTTGCAGATGATGAAGAGTTAAGTACTTTATGGCGTCAGAATTACATTAAAACATTTTTAGAAAGAGATATACCAAATTTGGGTTTTACAATTCCGTCTATGCAGTTACGTAGGTTTTGGTTAATGCTTTGTCATTATCACGGTATATTTAATGCTTCTGAACTTGGAAATTCTTTATCTATATCACATCATACCGCAAAATATTACCTTGATATTTTAGAGGGAACTTTTATGATCCGTGTTTTGCAGCCCTGGTATGAAAACCTTAAAAAAAGACAAGTTAAAACTCCAAAAATTTTTTTTAGAGATAGTGGAATATATCACGCTTTATTAGGTTTAAATAATTATGAAGCTTTAAGTACTCATCCTAAAATGGGTGCATCATGGGAAGGATTCGCCTTAGAACAAATTATTAGATATTATAGCTGAAGCAGAGGAGTGCTATTTTTGGTCATCTCATAATAGTGCAGAAATAGATCTTTTAATTTTTAAAAATGGAAAACGTTTGGGGTTTGAAATTAAATATACAAATACACCGAGTATTACAAAATCAATGCAAATATCCTTAGAAGATTTAAAACTTGATCAAATTAATATAGTATTCCCGGGAAATATTAGCTTTAAATTGTCAGACACAATATAGGCAATAGGTTTAGATATATTAGGTTCTGTGTGAATTTAAAATAATACGAGAACTACGACTATATAGTCGTAGTTCTTAGAATGTTATATTATTTCACACACGCTTTTAGAACCTTTACCGGCAAGTTTGGTATCTTGCATCTTATAAGCATTATCCACACAATGACCTAAATCTTGATTATATTGGTGGATTTGACCACTTGCTTGTGTAGCTTCTTTAAATATTTCGTTATGTTGTTGCTGTTTTTGTTCAATTTGCACTTTTGCAGCTTCTAAAGCTGCTTTTCTTTGTTCAGGAGTTAAATTTTTAAATTTAGACATAATAATAATATTATTTAGTTAAATTCCTCTCGTTTGATTATGTGTAGGATTATTAGGAGTACGAGAAGGAGATAAACTCCTAATATTAGTATCTTTTACTTGAGTTTGCTCTCTTATTTTATTAGCTAAAGATTTAGTTTTATCCGCGTTAATTTTATTTATTACTTTATTATGATGTTCTGTATCCTTTACAACGCCGTCTGTCTCAATTGCTTTATGCTGATTTTTTAGAGCTACATATTTTTCATATGCTGCTAAATATTTTTCTGGTTCTTTTTTATGACGCTCTTTAATATCACTTCCTAATTTCTTTATTTTATCTTTATTTATTTTTTGTTCTTTTTCACGTTTAATAATTTCTTGATCTAATATTTTTTTACTATTTTCAATCTGTTCTACATATGGCTTATGTATTTTTAGCATTTCTTGGTGAAATTCTAATTCTCCTTTTAATTCTTTAACTTTTTCCGGTGCTAAGCCTTTTTCTTGCAATTGTTGTGTTAAATTTGTTATTGCTGAATTTAATTCATTTAATTCTGTATGTGCTTGTTTATGTTCTTCAGTTATTTTTTTATGGTTTGCATGTAATACCTTATGTTCTTGATTTAGTTTAAATATTTCTTCATGAGTTAATATTTCACGATTTAACTCTTCATGATCAATAATATTTTCTTTTTCCAGTTTATTTATTATCTTATCTAAACGTTTATTACTTTCTTCAATTCTTTTAGTATCTTTAGTAATATTTTTTATAAATTCATTATGAAAATTATTAAGTGCAGCAATTCTTTGTGCGATTTCTTTTTCTTCTTCGGCAAGTTTTATTGCTCTTTGTGATTGTAGAAATTCTGCTTCTTGAGTTTGAGCTTTATCAATATTTTGTTCTACTTCAAAATTTTGGATCTTAGTTTCGGCATTCTCTTTTAGATTGGATATGTCAAAATTCAAGCCATATGAAGCTGCCTCGCTTTGCAAACTACTTAATTCTCCTAGAATTGTTTCTATTTGAGAGCGAGAATAAGAATTTTTAAGATGCTCTTTTAAATTCTCGAATTTATATTTTAATGTAGCTGTGATATCAGACATATATGCCAATCATCTTGAATATTAACACCAAGAAACGTTAACAAAAGTTAATAATTAAGTCAAGAAAATTTTAACAAAAATTAATTTTGTATTTCTAGCCACTGATTTAATAACTCGTCTAGTTTCTTTTTATCATTAATTAATTGGCTAGTAATGTGATTATATTTTTGAGGATTATCTAAATATAAATTAACATTCTCAAGTTCTTTTTCTAAGCTTTTGATTGATATTTCTAGTTTTTCAATATCATTTGGCAATGTTTCAAGCAAACGCTGATATTTGTAAGATAATTTTTTATTAGGAGGGTCTTTTTGAGAAGTTGATGGTAGTGGTTTGGAAGCTTTTTTAGCTATAGAAGACGTAGTAAAATACTGCTTATAATCTTCATAACCTCCTGTTAGGTCATGAATTTTACCTTGAGCGAAAACTAAAGTTCTAGTAACTAACCTATCTAGGACGTCACGATCATGGCTAACTACGATTAAAGTGCCTGAATAATCTGCAAGTATATCTAGTAAAATTTCTAGACTATCCATATCGAGGTCATTGGTCGGTTCATCTAATATGAGTAAATTACCTGGATTTATTAAAATTTTTGCCAGTAATAACCTATTAGCTTCACCGCCTGATAAAATAGCGGTTTTTGCATTAAGTAGTTTAGGATTAAACATGAATTGTTTTAAATAACCGGCAAAATGCATGGTTTTACCGTTTGGTAAAAATACTTGATCACCGCCTGTAGGACATAAAGTTTGTTGTAATGTATGATTAAGGTTTAGTTTTTCTCTATGTTGATCAAAATATGAAATATCTAAATTACCGCCATATATAATTTTACCTAAATCAGGCGTAAGCTGCTTTGTAAGTAATTTGATAAAGGTAGATTTACCTGAGCCGTTTGCACCGATTATGCCGATTTTCTCACCTTTTTTTACACGAAAGCTAAAATTATCAATAATTTTAGTATTTTTATAACTAAAAGTAATATTATCTGCTTCAATAATGAATTTACTTTTAGCTATATTTTCGGCAAGCTCCGCCCTAACTCTTTGTTTTGAACGAGCTAGTTTTTCGGTCTGCTCTCGTGCTATAGCTCTTAAGGCTTTCAACTCCGCAAGCCTTTTTTGATTTCGTTTACGTCTAGCCGTAACACCGGCATTTAACCACTCGTTTTCTTGAGATAGTTTTTTATTTAATTTTCGAAGAGCTGCTTATTCTTGCTCTATGATAATTGTTTGCCATTCATCAAAAAATTTAAATCCTTTATCGGATTTACGCAAAATCCCACGATCAAGCCACCAGATTTTATTAGTAACATTTGAGAGGAATGTTCTATCATGACTAACGCAAATAATAGCACCGTTATAAGATTTAACAAATTCTTCTAGCCACTCGATTGTTTCAATATCTAGATGGTTGGTCGGTTCATCAAGTAATAATATTTCCGGCTCTAATATTAAAGCTTTAGCAAGGCTTGCTCTTCTAAGTTGACCGCCTGAATAGGTGGATAGGTTATCCGCTCCGCTGATTTGTAATTTTTCTAGGATTATATCGATTTGGTATTTATCTATTTCTTTTGTACTATCTGTTTGTTGTAAGACAAAATCATAAACATTTAGATTAGTTTTTATAGAAATATCTTGTCTTAAATAACCGGTTGTAACTAAAGGATCTTGAAATAGCTCGCCATTATCTAGTTCATAATCACCTGATATTACTTTCATTAAGCTTGATTTGCCGCAGCCGTTACGACCTATAAGACAAATCTTATCGCCTTTGTACAAATAAAGCTCTAAATCAGATAAAATTACTTTATCCGCAAAACTTAAATTACCGTTTTTAATGTAATAAATTGGGGTCATGAAGGATATTATCATCCCGCGACTTGATCGCGGGATCCAGTAAAAATATTAAAAAATGCACATTATAAATTATTTTTATGGATACTGTGGAGGGGTCACGGTATGACAATGATTTAGACTAAATCTTCTTAATCACTAAACTAGCATTAGTACCGCCAAAGCCGAAAGAATTAGACAGTACATAGTCTATTTTAGTTTCTCTAGCTTTTAATTTTACTAAATCTATCTTAACCTCATCCATAGGGTTTTCTAAGTTTAAGGTTGGCGGTGCAATCTGATCTCTAATTGCAAGAGCTGAAAAGATAAACTCAACGCTGCCTGCTGCACCAAGCAAATGTCCTATTGATGATTTAGTAGAAGACATTAAAATTTTTGGATTAGCTTCTAAAAATAATTTTTGCACAGCGTTTAATTCAATTGCATCACCAAGATTAGTAGAAGTACCGTGTGCGTTAATATAATCAATCATATCGGGAGTGATAGCTGCATCTAGCATTGCGTCTCTCATTGCTCTATAAGCCCCTCTACCTTCAGGATGTGGGGCTGTCATATGATATGCATCACCTGTCGAGCCGTATCCTATAACTTCACCGTAAATTTTAGCCCCCCGATTTACGGCATGCTCATATTCTTCTAAAACTACAACGCCTGCTCCTTCACCCATAACAAAGCCGCTGCGGTCTTTATCCCAAGGTCTTGATGCTTTTTCAGGATTATCGTTATATTTAGTACAAAGAGCTCTAGCTGCAACGAAACCTGCAACTCCGACAGGTGTAACGGGAGCTTCTGCACCGCCTGCGACCATAACGTCTGCATAGCCGTGCTTTATCATACGCATAGCATCGCCTATAGCATGTGCCCCTGTAGAGCAAGCTGTTACTGCTGCTTGGTTCGGGCCACTAAAACCGTATTTTATAGAAACAAGACCCGCTAAAAGATTAATTAATGAAGCCGGAATAAAGAATGGACTAACTTTGCCGTTATTTTCTTGATAAAGTTTGATAGAGGTATCTTCGATCATTTTCAGTCCGCCGATTCCTGAACCTAATATCAAGCCGGTTCTATCACGAGATTTTTCATCTTCGGGTAACCAGCCGCTATCTTCAACTGCTTCGGTTGCGGCTGCTACTCCGTAATGGATAAATTTATCCATTTTACTTAGTCTATTAACGTCATCAGCCTGCGTGAAATTTTCAAGTTTAAATCCATCTTTCTCCGAGTTATCTATAAATCCGGCAATTTTACACGCAAGTTTGGAAGTGTCAAATTCCGTAATAGTTTTTATACCGCTTACCCCATTTACAATATTTTTCCAAGATGAGCTAACATTAAGCCCAACAGGAGTAACAAGTCCAAGTCCGGTAATAACTACTCTTTTATTTACTCTTTGATTCGACATTTTTAATGATCTATCAGGGATTTAATTTATGCAGCTTAAGATTGGCGTTCTTTGATATATTTTATAACATCGGATACAGTTTTAATTTTAGTTGCTTCATCATCAGGGATATCAATACCGTATTCAACTTCTATTGCCATCATTAACTCTACGGTATCAAGGCTATCGGCTTTCAAATCTTCTATAAATCTCGAATCCGTAGTTATTATCGATTTATCTTTATTTAGCTTTTCAGCAACCATTGCAATAACTTTCTGTTCGATCTTGTCCGTTGTACTCATAATTTTGAACTCCATAAATCATTTAAGTTTATATGCCGTATAATAGAGGTTATTCAGCTATTAGGCTTTATTTTAACTTGTATGAATATTTATTTAAAATATTCATAGCATTTTATCTTTAAAAGAACTTCTAGCACAAAAAATTATTTTATGCTAGCACAAAATAATCTTATTAATTTTTATACCATTAACATACCGCCGTTTACATGTATAGTTTGACCGGTAATATATGATGCTTGATCGCTTGCTAAAAATGCGACTGCGTTTGCCACGTCTTCCGGCATACCGTAAGTGCCTAGCGGAATTTTCTGCACTATCATTTCTCTTTGTTTTTCGTTCAGTTTATCAGTCATATCAGACTTAATAAATCCTGGAGCTACTGCATTAACCGTAATACCTCTGGTTGCAACTTCATAAGAGAGCGATTTGGTCATACCGATTAAACCTGCTTTAGAAGCACAATAATTAGCCTGCCCAGGGTTGCCTGAAACCCCTACTATTGAAGATATGTTAATAATGCGTCCATACCTGTTTTGCATCATTTTTTTTATTGCTTCACGATTTAAAATAAAATTTGCTTTTAAATTAATATCAATAACTTTGTCAAAATCTTCATCTTTCATTCTAATTGCTAGCGTATCGCTAGTAATACCGGCATTACATACTAAAATATCTAGCTTTGATGCTTTAGATATTAAATTGCTGCATTCTTCCTTATTTGCAAGGTTGCATATTTCTATCGTATAATTATCTTTTAAAACATTTCCAAGGGATTTTAATTTTTCCTCATTACTACCGCTAATAATTACATGGCTTCCGAGTTTGTGCAGTAACCTCGCTATAGCTCCGCCTATACCTCCTGAAGCTCCTGTAATTAAGGAAGTTTTACCTGTTAAATCAATCATTTTCTTCCTCCGTTTGATCAAGATTGATATTAGTAATTTTTGATGATCTTTCACGTATTATTTTCTCAATTTCGTTGGAAATTTGTGGATGTTCTTTTAAATATTGTTTGACGTTTTCACGCCCTTGACCGATGCGTACGTTATTATAGGAAAACCACGAACCGGATTTCTCAACAATATCAAGCTTAACTCCAAGATCGATTATTTCACCTTCTTTTGAAATACCTGAGCCGTACATTATATCAAAATCTGCGGTTTTAAACGGAGGTGATACTTTGTTTTTAACTACTTTTACTTTAGTTTGACTACCTATTACTTCTTCTTTATCTTTAATAGAACCGATTCTTCTTATGTCTATTCTGACTGAAGCATAGAATTTTAAGGCATTACCGCCTGTTGTAGTTTCAGGGCTACCGAACATTACTCCTATTTTCATTCTGATTTGGTTGATGAAAATGGCAATACAGTTAGTACGGGAAATTGAAGCGGTAAGCTTACGCAAAGCCTGGCTCATTAATCTTGCTTGAGATGCCATTTGTGCATCGCCCATTTCTCCCTCAATTTCTGATTTAGGTACTAAAGCGGCGACACTATCTATTATTATCATGTCAATACCGCCTGAACGGATTAAAGTATCGGTAATTTCTAAGGCTTGTTCACCTGTATCGGGCTGCGAAATAATAAGCTCGTCAATATTTACGCCTAATTTTTTAGCATAAGCAGGATCAAGAGCATGCTCGGCGTCAATAAAAGCACATGTGCCGCCTTTTTTCTGTGCTTCGGCAATTAAATGCAATGTTAGAGTAGTTTTACCTGAGCTTTCAGGACCAAAAATCTCGATGATTCTACCTTTGGGAACGCCGCCGATCCCAAGAGCTATATCTAGCCCAAGTGAGCCGGTCGATACGGCTTCTATATCAACATTCGGACGCTGCCCTAGTTTCATTACCGAACCTTTACCGTAGCTTTTTTCGATTTGTGCGAGTGCTGCGGCAATGGCTCTTTCTTTATCTGTATTTGACATAAATTTCCTATTATAAACTTATCAATTAAAATATAAGCTTGAGAAAAAAAATCAAATTTTATTTATTTTATTGTGCTTGTAAGATTAAATATACGGACTGTTGAAAAAGTGATAAGAAGGAGCGGAATGCAGTTAAGTTAAGAAATAAGATGTATTTTTATGCTTAAATAAAGGTATAAAGATGCATGGTTATAAAGCTGATCAAGATGTAATGAGTGGTAGTATTAGCTTAAGGCAAATGATACCCAATGATCATTTATTAGTAAGGATTCATGAAAATAAAGCATTAGATTTTTCTTTTATCTATGGAATAACCAAAAAATATTATTGTGCTAACAACGGACGTCCATTAATTGATCCTGTATTATTTTTCAGGATGAAAATAATATCTTACTTATATGGTATAAGGTCAAATAGAAGATTATGTAAAGAAATTCATCTGAATGTAGCATATAGATGGTTTTGTGATTTAGGTTTGGATGATAAGGTACCCGATCATTCATCATTAAGTAGAATAAGAGATAGATATGGAGTAGAGCTATTTCAACAGATATTTGAAAGCTTAATTAAGCGATGGTATAAATTAGGTATTTTAAAAGGAGAAACCATTATTTCAGATGCATCTTTAGTTGAAGCGTATGCATCTATAGATAGTATGATATTAAGAAATGATAAAGATGATACACAAAAACGAGAATTAAAAATATATGAACGTCGTTATCATGATTTTAGAGAAGGGAAAAAAGTAAGAAAAATATCTAACCAACCTCATGTAAGCAAAACAGATCCTAATTGTAGTCTTGTATCAAGAACTAGTGGCTATAAAAAGCTATGTTATAAAACACATTACTCGATTGATAGCGGTACGCGTATTATAGTAGATTGTTATGTAAGTACAGGATCACAACATGAGTGTGTTATACTGCCAAATAGGGTTTGTTATATATTAAATAATTTTTCTTTTAAAATAAAAGAATGGATAGCAAATAAAGGTTACGGTAGAGGTCCAACTTATAGATACTTTCAGTTGCTAGGAATTACTACTTATATACCTTTACACGTAGACAATCTTGGTGAAGGAAAAATAAGTAGAGGTGAATTTAAATATGACAGAAAGAACGATAGGTATAAATGTCCTGAAGGACATTACCTTTATCCTTATACAAAATTAGATAAAAACGAATAAAGCGTTATCGTATTACGGGTGGACATTGTAAAAATTGTCTATTAAGACAACGTTGTATTTCTGATAATTATAGTAATAGAGCAAGATTTATATACCGTAATCCTTATCAGGATGAAATAGATGAAGTAAAAGCAAGACAGAACAGCATTGATTTTAAGCAAAAACTAATTGAGAGCAAATGGAAAATAGAAGGCATCTTTGCTGAAGCTAAAGATAATCATGGCTTACGAAGAGCACAATTTAGAAGTATACAAAAAACACAGATTCAAGTCTTCATGATTGCAATAGTGCAAAATTTCAAACGGATACTTAAAATTATTTTTTGGTTTTTTATCTATTGCTACTAAAAATAAAAAATATTTGCAACCTTGATGACTTTTTCAACAGTCCGGCTTGACTTCCATACCAGGTGATGCTTAGATGTTAAATTTACTTGTGTTATAGTCAATTGATTTGGGCTCGCGCCTACTATGTCACTCGTCGCTCTCCTATTAGTTATAGGCCTTGCTCCTTGTATGCAAATCCAACTGAATTGACTATAGTTCCTGAAAAAGATAGAGTTAGTATAATCCTTATTAAATAACTTATCACATATGGTATCACAATTCCCACAAACTGAATATATCGCTAAAAAAATAGATAATTCATCATCTTCGTCTTATAAATTTAGATGGCATATTTTAATTATTTTAAGCATTTGCTTACTTTTGGTATCGATGGATGCTACAATCTTGCATGCTGTTATGCCTACTATAATTCTTGATTTAAAACCATCTAATTTACAACAATTATGGATAATCAATGCATATGCATTAGTATTATCAGATCTTCTAATTACCGTAGGTGCACTAGGAGATAGATTTGGTCGTAAAAGATTATTACTTTGGGGGCTTTTAGTTTTTTCCATCGCTTCAATATTAGTTTATGTATTTGATAACCCATGGGGATTAGTATTATGCCGTGCTTTACTCGGGTTAGGAGGATCAATGATTATGCCTTCCACTTTATCTATATTGCGTAACATTTTTACTAATATGCATGAACGTATGATCGCAATATCTGTGTGGGGAATAATGGCAACCGTAGGGGCAGCTATAGGACCTGTACTAGTGGAGTATTGGTTGAGCTTTTAAGTTGGCAATTTGCATTTTTTGTGAACGCTCCTATTGCATTAGTAATTATTGCTTTTGGCATAGTTTGGATTTCTGAATCATCTAATCCTAGTAATGAGCCATGGGATTGGATAGGAGTATTGCAGTCATTTTTTGGGATGACAGCTTTAGTTCAAGGCATTAAGATGTCGGCTAAATACGGTATTATGAATCTAGCATCCGGTGGAATGCTCTTAATTGGCATTGTATTACTGATAATATTTACCTTACGTCAACTTAAAAGTGATGATCCATTAGTGGATATGCGTCTATTCTTAATTAGCAATTTTAGTATAGGAGTAATAGTTTATTTGCTGATTACTTGTGTCTTAGGATCCATAATGTATCTCATGTCCTTATGGTTACAGTTTATCAAAGGGTTAAGTCCTTTGCATGCAGGTCTTTATATGTTGCCTGCAGCAGTTTTTGCTTTAATTGCATCTTTAGTTATGCCATATTTACTCACACGATTTACCGCACGTGTAATAATGTTTAGTGGGCTTATCTTTACTACTGTATCATTGATTTTACCTAGTATATTAGACTATAGAGATTTACTATCGAATACTATATATCTTGGACTGCTTGGTATAGGAAGTAGTCTATGCCTCTCTACCACCGTAACAGTTATGATGAATGCAGTAGAGATCCGGAGGTGCAGCAGCACTACAAGAAACAGTATATGAATTAGGTAATGTATTAGGTATAGCTGTTATTGTGAGTATTACGTCTTTTATATATAGTAACAATATAGTAATCCCTCACGGTGTTTCTGTATCAATGGCAGAAATAGCTCGTGACTCAATTGGCGAAGGAATAATTATTGCTCAGCAACTACCACCTTCATTTGCTCACGAATTAATTAAGGAGGTTAATATTGCTTTTATAAATGCATTCAATATAGTAGGTATTATTCTAGGAATAATCATGCTAATTGGCGGGTGTGATTATGTATGTTCTTCCTCCTTTTAAAGCATCAACTCCTCTACATTAATGGCTTTGTTACATGATGAAGCGGGTATAGAAACCTTACCGCCTTTTGCTATTTTTGAACTATTTACCATAATGGTTACTATAATTATTTTAGTGCTTATTTTTGTAGTAGGTAGTTAATAAAATGAGATGATGATATTTTCAAGTCTATAAATCATTACTAAATATTTTCTCTAATTTTGCTAAGTGATGCTCTATCACGTCTATATCCCTCTTGTTTATAGGTCTTTCTAGCAAATCTGCTATATCAGCTCTTAGATTTTTTTTATTTTCATTGGACATGCATTTGCTCCCGATTAATTAAACTTAAATTGCTCAAGTTTTAACCACCGAAGAGAAATAAACTCTTGGTGGTCGGGGAGGTCGAAAACTGCAAAAAGTCAGCCACGCTAGATTTTAAGCTCAAAGTAATACTTTAAGCTCTGGACATGCCTAACATCTCCCCGACCGTGAAGTCGAGGATTACATCGGTTTTGTGAGCGATGTTCTCACTTTTTGTAGAGGCTTCGACGCCCCGAAATAGCGTTTTGCTATTTTCGAGTATCATTTTATATATAACTTTCAAAAAGTCAATGATGGTTTGTGGCTCTTTTTATGTCATTCCCGCGTAAGCCGGGAATCCAAGAAATAATATGGAAATAGAGTATTTCACATAAATTTTTTAAGAATAATTATCAAAACTCTTTAACCTTATATTCTCAAGGTTTTTTTTGGATTCCCGCTTTTGCGGGAATGACATACTTTAAATCCATGCAATAAGGTCTTAATTATACTGAATCTGAGCTTACACCTGAGCTTGATTCCCCTATTAAAAAAGTATCTTCATGTGCATAATCAGCGTAGGTATTCTCAATTGGTAACATACTGAATAGTTGCTGAAAACTATCTTCATAAAGAGGAAATTGCGCTTTAATACTAATTTTATTATTGTCTAGATTTCTAATATTTTGCAATATCTCTTCAAAGGTTTTTATTGTTATTTTATACGGTAGAATAGGATTATTAGTAGGACAGTTATTAACACTAGGCTTTATAAAAGAATATATATTATTCAGTATCTCGCCTAGAGAATTTATATTAGAGAATATTTTATCTAAAGAATTTAAGTTTTTAAATTCTTGGTTTAAATTTTTCATTATTGTTTTTAGACCTACTAAATCGTAGTCTTGTGAAGTTAATGTTATTATACTTTTATTATTTATTTGTGTACACTCATCAGTATTCTCTAATTTATCTAACATTTTAATTATATCATCTAAGTCTTTAATTTTTAAAATGGTATCTAATATATCTTTATCAGAATTTAAAATTTGATATTTTAAATTTCCATATTCTAGTTGTGAGAATTCTTTATTCTTAGTTCTTCCCTTATACCAATCCCATCCATATTTAGCTACCATCAATGAGGCTGCTATAAATCCTACTGCTCCAATAACATAACCCCACGATCCACCGCCATTTGTATCATCGTTAGGGCTTTCTGTAGTGGGAGTGGTTGCCTCAGTGAAAGGTTTACTTAGTAGATCTAAAATATTTTTACCTACTTCTGTAGGGGATATATCGTCCAAAGTTACGTTGAAAGCCTCTAGAATAATCTTAAGATTATCAGTAGTGAATTTGACTGGTATATTCAATAAATTAAAAATTTTTACCCCTACTTCTTGAACATTGTTCAAAGTTATTTCCAAATGATTTAAAATATCTCTCAAATTATTAACAAGCATTTTGGCATTATGCTCTCGTAAAACGGCTTCGCCTTCGGTAGTAGTGCATTCCTTTAACTCTACGAGGGTATCGTTTTGAAGTAAGTGCTTGCCTTCTTCTAAAATAACGCTAGTACTGTTTCCATAAGTAACAATAGACTTTATAGGGATTTTAATCCCTGTACATTGTTGAGTTACTGCTGATAAATCATTATGTACTTTTGCTAAATGATTAAAGATTCCTGCCCAATTACATTTTATATTCTCAACTAAATAACCATTAGTAAAACTTCCTTCAACAGTATTATATACTGATGAAAGTATAGTATGGCCTAACTTATAAATAATATGCTTTGTATTTCCAGGTAAGCTACTCACCATTTCATTTGCAAATATAGGCATGAAACAGTTTAAGTTTATATTTAATACAGGTGCCATAATACTACTCCTTCAATTTAAATTAATAAAACCATGAAACGTGATTTCTAAAGCATGTTAATATTTTTGTCAAGAGAAGTTAAAATAAATTAATATATAAAAAGAGGATTTGAGAGGGGTTATTGTGGTTGGACCTTTATGTCATTCCTGCGGAAGGCTTGCTTGCGTGGATCGATTTTTCCGTTGTCATCCCGCGACTTGATCGCGGGATCCAGTTAAAAATACTAAAATTATTAGTATTTTTTATTGTCTTTTGGATACCGCGGTCAAGCTGCGGTATGACAATAAAGATACTAGACCCCGTGATCAAGTCACGGGGTGACAACGGAAAAATCATTTCCCTATGCAGAAATTTTTAAAGATCTCGCCTAGTATTTCTTCCACATTAATAACGCCTGTAATAGTACCGATGCAGCGTACCGTCATTCTAATATCTTCAGTTGCTAGGACTAAATCATTATCTAGAGTGAAATTTTTTAAATAGGTAAGAGCTTGTTTTAAATAATGACGATGACGCTGATTTGTTATGTAAGGCGTTTCGGTAAATCCTGCCATATTTTCGGCAATATTTTCAATATTTTTCAATATATCGTTTAAGGCTATATTATTCTTAATCGAAACTCTTAAGCATTTATATTTATCTTCAATTAAAAATATTTTGCTCGGTTCAATTAAATCGATTTTATTAATTATAATGATAGTATTTTCATCAATTAAATCGATAATATCTTCATTTATAGATGAATCTAATTTCTCGGCATCAAACATAATAATTTTAATATCCGCTGTTTTAGCTGAATTTATAGCTCTTTTTATACCTTCTTGCTCTATAATGTCGCTACTTTCTTCTCTTATACCTGCTGTATCTTGCAAAATAATAGGATAGCCGCTAATGTCTAAATGACCCTCAATTATATCTCTAGTAGTGCCTGCGATATTTGAGACAATTGCTATATCTCTTTGCATTAAGAAGTTTAGTAGGCTAGACTTACCTGCATTCGGCGGTCCGATAATTGCAAGCTTAAGACCGCTATTTAGTAGCTCTCCTCGTCTATTGTCGTTAAGATAATTAGATATTTCATTTATAAGGTTTGTATGAGTGTTATTAACATCGTTAAGGACGCTATCCGGTATATCTTCATCAGGAAAATCTATATAAGCCTCAAGTAAAGAGATAATTTGAAGTAACTGTTCTCGCCAATTATTATATAATTCTTCAAGAGCCCCACCTGCTTGTCTAATTGCTTGCCTATGCTGCATAATAGTTTCAGCATTAATTAAATCGGCTATTCCTTCAGCAGCCGTTAAATCAAACTTATTATTTAAAAAAGCTCTTTTGGTAAATTCTCCAGCTTCCGCTAAACGAATATTCGGTATATTTAACAATGCATTAATAAGCATTATAGAAATAGCTTTACTGCCGTGCGTATGAATCTCTGCTACGTCTTCGCCTGTAAAGCTACCCGGTGACTTAAAATAAACGACCATAGCATTATCAATTAGTTCGCCGCTCTTAGGGAAAGTAATTTGTTGATAATACATTAATCTCGATTTAAAGTCCTTTCTACCGGTAAGTAGCTGCAAAACTTCTAAGCTTTTAGGACCGGAAATCCTAAAAACCGCTACGCCTGCTTTACCGAATGCAGAGCTTTGTGCAAATATCGTTTCCACTTATTTTTTATGCCTCTTGCTCAAGTTATTTTATATAATATAATAACAAAAGAAATAATCATATTATTATTATTACTTGAGAAAATCATGACCCCAAAAACAACCTCTTTAAACTTTAGTCGTTTAAATTGTCAAATCCCGAATTATAAAACTAAAATTCTAGAACTTAGCAAGGAACGTGAATCAAATTCCATATATATAGATTTTGTTCAAAAATTTTTAAATTATATTCCGATCGATTATGATTTTGAGAATAGAGAAAAATTATTCCAAAATTTTGCAGATGAAGCCTTTAAGTTTTTTAGGCAAAGGGTAGAAAGAGCAAGAAAAATAGCAATAACAAAGGCGGTTATAGAAAATAATCCGGCAATAAATGTCTTGATATTACTTGATAATAAACCGCATATTGTTGATTTTATCAGATGTTTGCTTAAAAACATGAATTTGCAAACTAAGTTTTTACTCCATCCGGTAATAAACTGTATCCGAAATAGTAAAGGAGAATTAGAAAAAATATTAGAAAATTCTGCACCGAATGAAAAATCAGAATCGATATTACATTTAACTATATTAGGAAATTTTGACGATAAAACTACTACATTTTTAACTGGGGCTATAAATGAAAGATTAGAAGAACTAGAGCAAAGCTATAGAAGTTTGCCGCATTTACTCACCAAATTACAAGATTTATCTAAAAATGTAATTAGTAACGATAAATTAAATTTTGAAGAGGCTAAAGAATTTTTAAATTGGCTGCAAAATAACAATTTTGTTTTATTAGGTGCCCTTGATTTTAAAGTAGAATCTTTAAAATTAAACAATGAAATCGGTGCAACGGAAATATGGCAAGATATCAATACCGAAATTGAAGATATTATAAAATGTTCAGCAGATCTACCGTATCAAAATCAATTGATAATACTAGGTAAAATAAACAGTGGCTCACTTATGCATCCGGACAATTTAATCGATTACGTGTTAGTAAAGAATTTTAATTCTTTGGGTGAGTATATTTCAGGAAGTATAATATTTGGGATATATAGTTCAAATATGTACTATCATTCAATAAGTACTATCCCAATCCTCAGACAGAAATTTAATTTTGTAATAGAGAAAGCAGGATTCGCCCTATCAGGTTACAATGCCGATAAATTAAAAATTTTAATGGAATCATTGCCGCGTGAAGCTTTAATACAAATCGATCAAGGCGATTTATATTGTATGTGTCTTCATATGCTTTCAAGTATGATGAGTAAAAAGCTTAAATTGTTTATTCAATATGACTGGTCGAGTTCTTTTCTTAATATCATAATTTTCTTACCGAGAGAACGTTTAACGGCTGAAATACATAATGTGATAGATTGTTATTTAGCGGAAAAATTCGGTAGTAAAATTTTATCCAATTATATCACCGAAGTAGCCGGTAATTTTTCTTATCTTTTTGTAACTCTTGAAGCACAAGGTGAACATAAAATAAATTTTGAAGCAGAAATAATACAGCAAGATTTAGATCGTATCTCTACACGTTGGAGTGAAGATTTTTATTTTAAGCTTTCTAAAAAATTCGGCGAATATCAAGCAGGTATTAATTTAAAGCGTTTTGATAATATTTTTCCGGCAGACTATAGGCAAAAATTTTCTCCGGAAATAGCTTTGGTAGATATTGAATATCTAACGGAAGCAAGCAAGTTGCAAAAATATATGTTTAATTTAGTCGCTGTAAGTGAATCGGAATTTTACTTAAAAATATATAGTCCAAAAGTAAAACTTGCACTTTCTAACATATTGCCGCCAATCGAAAATTTAGGTTTTAAAGCAATTGATGAACAGACTTTTGTCATTAAGGAAGCCCTCGAAATCAAAGAAAGCTGGATATATAATTTTCTCTTAACTTCTATTGTACCCGTAAAGGATAATATTACCGAATTAAAAATAAATGTTGAAGAAGCTTTAGATAAAATGGCACTTGGGGTGCTTGCTAATGATTCTTTAAGTAAACTGATAGTGCTTGCCGGTTTTAATTGGAAGCAAGTTAAATTAGTAAAAGCTTTAACAAGATATTTACATCAAACAGGATTTAGTTACGGCAAAGGTTATGTACAGTTAACGCTACTTAAACATTCCGAATATACAAAAATGTTGGTAAATCTATTTGACATAAAATTTAATCCTAAACATTCTGATAATAATTGTGACGTAATTAAAGATAAGCTAACTAATTACTTAGCAACCGTTGATATGAGTAGTGAAGATAAAGTACTACGTAATATGCTTGGTATAGTTAATGCTATTACTAGAACAAATTACTATCAACTACATAAACATATTTTTTCATTTAAGTTTGATTCTTCAAAAGTACCGAATTTACCTAAACCGATTCCATTCGCCGAAACCTTTGTTTACTCTAGAAATTTTGAAGCCGTTCATTTAAGAGGCGGTCCCGTATCGCGCGGAGGACTTAGATGGTCAGATAGAGCAGAAGATTATAGGTTTGAGGTCCTTGGGCTTATGAAAGCACAAATGACGAAGAATTCCGTTATTGTCCCTGTCGGCTCTAAAGGAGGTTTTTATGTTCATTTTACTGAGGAAGGGCTTACTCGTGATGAATATATGGAAAAAGTCATTGAATGCTATAAGAATTTCCTGAGAGGTTTATTAGACATAACCGATAATATCGTTGAGGGTAAAGTAGTACATCCGAAAGACACTATTATTTATGATAAAGAAGATCCTTATTTAGTGGTTGCTGCCGATAAAGGTACAGCCTCATTTTCGGATTACGCTAATAGTGTAGCAAGAGAATATAATTACTGGCTTGATGATGCGTTTGCTTCAGGTGGTTCTGCAGGTTACGATCATAAAAAAATGGCTATTACTTCTAAAGGAGCTTGGATTTCCGTAACTAATCACTTTAAAACTTTAGGGTTAGATGTCCAAAAAGACCCTATTACCGTCGTAGGTATAGGGGATATGTCGGGAGACGTGTTCGGTAACGGTATGCTAAGGTCAGAGGTTATTAAACTAGTCGCTGCCTTTAACCATAAGCATATATTTATTGATCCTACTCCTGATCCTTTATCAAGTTTTAATGAGCGTTTGCGTTTATTTAATTTCAAAGGTTCTAATTGGTCTGATTATGATTCTAAGCTTATTTCTAAGGGAGGCGGAGTATTTGAACGCAGTAGTAAATTAATAAAATTATCGCCGGAAATTAAAAAATTACTTGATATAAATGATAATGAGATATCACCGGAAGAGTTAATTAAAGCTATTTTAAAAGCAAATGTTGATCTGTTATGGAATGGCGGAATAGGTACTTATATTAAGGCTAAAACGGAAAATCATTTAGAAATCGGTGATAAAGCAAATGATAACCTTAGATGTAATGGGGAGGAAATTAGAGCAAAGGTTATAGCAGAAGGCGGTAATGTCGGTGTATCACAGAGAGGTAGAGTTGAGTATGCTAAAAAAGGCGGACGCATAAATGCCGACTTTATTGATAATTCAGCAGGTGTTGATTGCTCCGATCATGAAGTAAATATTAAAATTGCTTTAAGTAGTGCGGTAACCTCAGGAAAAATTACTTTAGAAGAACGTAATAAACTTCTAAACGATATGACAAAGCAAGTTGAAGAGTTAGTATTGCTTGATAATTATAAGCAAACCGAAGCAATAACGATTATGCAACTATCTCCTACTTTAACCGTTAATATACTTAGTCAATTTATAGACATTTTAGAAGAAGAAAAAGTATTAGAACGGGAAAATGAATTCTTGCCTAGTGTAGAAGAATTGAATAGAAGAGCTATCAGCGGGGAAGTATTAACTCGTCCTGAGCTTTGCGTACTGCTATCATATAGTAAAAGGTCGGCTTATCACGAGTTACTTAATTCTACTTTTTCCCATGATAAATATTTTGACGCATATCTTATAGATTATTTTCCGGAAATGATGCAAAAAAAGTTTCGTAATGAAATTTTATCTCATCCTCTTAAACATGAGATTATTAAAACCGTTACTATAAATAAAATAATTAACCAGCTTGGAGGACCGCTTATTAGTATTGTAAAGCGTGAGATTGGGGCTCCTCTGTGTGATATAATAAGGTCATATACCATTATTTGTGAAATTTTTGATCTTGATGACATATGGGAAACAGTGAGCAATTTACCCGCTAATATTGATTACAATGTAAAAATTGATATGTTTACCGAAATAACAAAATTAATGCGTCGTGGTATTTCTTGGTTTATTAAAAATTTAAAACATCCTATTAATATTAGCGAAACTATAGAAGAGTTTAGAGTGCCTGCACAAAACTTAAGAAAAATGGTAGGTACTTTATTAGTCGGAGAAACTAAAATAAGATTTGAAGAAAAATTAAATTATTATACAACTAGCGGAGTAGAGGAATCATTTGCTGCTACTATCGCTACATTTGACAATTTAATTTCAGTATTTGACACTATATACATAACAAAACAGACTTCAGGAAATAATAAAGAGATAGCAGAAGCCTATTTTGCGATAAGCGATATGTTTAGTCTTGATTGGTTACGTAAAGCTTGCGATAGGCAGTTGAACGATTCATTTTGGCGTCGTCTTGGAATTCAATCGCTAAAAGATGATTTATATGACAAACAACGTAGATTATTAATAAAAATAATTAATAAATCTAAAACAACTCTTGATTTAGATTTATGGATTGATAATAATAATAATTTAGTTAGAAATTTTCTTGATTTTATTCAAGAAATTAAATCTCAAGAAACTATAGACTTAAATATAATTATTTTAGCAAATAAGAAATTTGAAATATTCTTACAAAAACTTGAGTAAATTATGTCGTCAATGCTTAAGCAAATTAGGTTAGATTCAGGTAAAACTTTAAATCAGGTATCTAGTGATTTAAAAATTAGAAAAAAATATTTAGTAGCTTTAGAAGAGGGTGATTTTGACGTTTTACCGGGAGAAGTATACGTAAGAGGTTACTTAAAATTATACTTAGATTATCTTAATGTAAAAGATCGAAATGCAGAGCAGATAGAAGCTACTAAACAGAACGAGACAGAAAAATTATTAAATAATAAAAGAGCTACGGCATTAATAAATTATAAACGTAAAAAACAATTAGTACTTATATCTATTATAATGTTATCGATTATTATTGTAAGTCATCCATTCATAATTAATGCTTAGACAAAAATGGATAATGAAATATTAGACTGCTTACAGAACGAAGCGCATAAAGAGGAATTTGAAGGAGACAAGGAACGCAGCACCGCAGCGTACAAAAAAGTACGTGAGGATGCGAGTACCGGCTCGACGTACAAATTACCTTTAGAAGCAAGTTATGTAAGCGGTCTAAAGAAATTAATGGAAGAAGTGGAGTATAAACTCGATGATTTATTGAGTATGCTTGTAAATAATCAAAATGAAATTAAAAAATTACAAAACGAAAATAAAGAATTAAAAGATAATTATATAAAAATGCTAGATCAAATTAACATTTATATTAATGAACTTGAAGAAATAAAAAAACAGCAAAAATAATTATGTCAATTGTTACAGTAACATTAAATAACAAGAGTTTTCAATTATATTGTAATAATGGAGATGAGGAAGAATTACTATCTTTAGCGAATAAATTGAATGATAAAATAACTGACATTAAACTTGTTAATCCTACAGCCTCTTTTGAGCTATTATTAGTTATGGCATCCCTTAATGCTCAAGCTGAAATAGCAAGCCTAACAGAAAAGTTTGAAAAAAACGGTTTTCAAAAAAATCATCCCGATGAAGAAAAATTCGCAGAAACCTTAACTACTATAGCAGGTTATCTAGAAAACCTTGCACGTAAAATGGGAAAGTGATATATTAGCACTTGGCTGCTTGGTTCGTGAGCTTAATATTAACCTAGGACTACCACTAACTTTTAGGACATCGTCCCTGTCTAATACTCATTTAAGTTTAGACATATGAAGTCCACCTTTACATCAAGGTCTTTGAAGGATTTTAAGTAACGGCCAAAGCGGTCATGTATACTCGTTTAATTTGAAAAATTAGCTACGTTGTCTCTTGCTGATAATCCTCACGTACTAGTATGTACGCTGCGGTTATCAGCTTCAAGACATCTTGCTTTTTTCCAAATTAAACTTCGTCTACCTACTTTTCGTTTACTCACAGTATACCTTTAAAATGAAACAAACAAAATCAAGCAATAAAGTTCTCGGTGCTTTTTTAGGCACTATCATTGAGTATTACGACTATAGTTTATATGGTTTCTCAGCGGCAATTATTGCCGACAAATTCTTTTCAGCCGGTACTGCTCCATTAACAAAGCTTGTAAATGTTTTTGCCGTTTATGCGGCGGCATATTTATCAAAGCCTATCGGGGCTTATATTTTTGGATGCATAGGGGATATATACGGTCGAAAGAGAGCATTAAGTTTTACGATTATCGGCATTGTAATTCCTACCTTAATAATCGGTTTATTGCCTGATTATTCTTCGATAGGAGTTTGGAGTACAATAATTTTAGTTTTATGTCGCTTCATGCAAGGTATTTTTATTGGAGGGGAATATGACGGTGCAGCGATTTATGTTATTGAACATTTAGGGGCAAAATACCGATTTACTGTTTCAGCTATAACTAGATGTACGGGGGTGATGGGTTTATTATGCGGGATTGGTGCAACTAATTTCTTTAATTCTCATATTTTTCCGGAGTGGGGTTGGCGTATTCCGTTTTTGTTAAGTTTACCGCTTGCATTAATAACTCTTTATTATCGTCAGAAATTTGATGAAACACCGGAATTTAAAGAAGCAGATGATAGCCAAGATGCTATTGAAAAACTTAACTTCATAATTAAAAAGCAATGGAAATATATTTTATCGCTTATATTCTTAGCCGGAGGTTTTGGAGCAACATATCAAATTGCAATCATTTTTATGAAGCAATATTTACCGATCGTACTGCCTTCAGTCGGTATTATTATGAGTGCTTTTTCAGTCTTAATAGTAATATGCTTTGCTATTTGCATGCCGATTGCCGGCTTTATTGCTGACCGCTTAGGAGTTAATTCGGTATTAAAAACCGCATTTATATGTACTATTACAGCAAGTGTATTTTTTGTGATAGCAGTAAAATATCAAATGACTAATTTAGGGCTTGCAGCTAGTTTAATGTTAGCTGCATCGGTCGCCCCTTTTAATGCTCTTGCTCATAGTATAGTTATTAAGTCTTTTGTAGTTAAAGAACGTTACCGTGTTATAAGTTTAGGACATAATATCGGCTCAATGTTAATGTCCGGTACTGCTAATTATATTTGTGCAAAGGTAATAAAATCATTTGATTTTAACCTATTCCCGATTTTATATCTTTGCATGTTTGCCGTACTTGCTTATTCTATGACTATGTTGTTGAGTAAAAATACCGGAGAATAATATAAAATGGAAGACAATGTAATTGATGAGATGCATAAGATTTTTACCAAAAATCAAATTGATAAAAATATTTCTATAGTAGATGATTTTATTTCTAAAAGACGTCAAGAATATTTAATTGAAGAAGAAAGAAAATACATACCTGCTATAATTACTACAGGCGTTTTATAGATTATAAACCGTTTTTATCAAATAGAAAAAACTCACCTATTTCAGGAATAATAAACTTATTTTCATCAATATTATGCTTTTTCATAGCTTGCCGGAGTTCCAAAGGAGCCACGTTAAAGGCTTCATCAGCTAATTGAAAGACGTCAAAATGACTAGCTATAGAGTATTTAGAGCCTAAGTCCAAATGAGTAAATACGGCTTCTTCAGGATTCATATGCACCGGCTTCATAAACCATCTTGGTTCATAAGCCCCTATTGGAATAAGGCTTATTAAAATATTATATTTTTTTCCGATCTCTTTAAAAAGAGTATCGTTATAACCCGAATCACCTATAAAACAAATATCTCCTATCTTAGTTTTAATGATAAAAGTTCCCCATAATGCTTTATTTTTATCAAATATTCCTCTAGCTGACCAATGCTGTGCCGGTTCTAAACAAATATTTTGTTCTTTATAGCAAACTGTTGTGCTTCGTTGTTCGTCGTCTCGCCTATGAGTATATAGGCTTCGCTCCTCACGCTTGTCACAAAATGGGGCTGAGTTTACTTTATATGATTCTCCCCACCCTAAGGTAACAATTTCTGCATCGGTAATATGTTTTTTGATTATTACGTCATTCATTAGCGGTGTAATAATCTTAGGCTTATCTCGTACCCATAGATCTTTAATTGTTTTAATATCTAAATGGTCATAGTGATTATGACTTATTAATATAATATCTATTTTAGGTAAATCAGTAAAATTAATACCTGGTTTTACCACTCTCTTTGGTCCTGCAAAAGTAAAAGGACTAACTCGTTCTGACCATACCGGATCAGTTAGGATATTTAAACCTTCTATTTGAATTAAAAATGTTACATGCCCTACATAACTTATTCGTATACTCGATGAACTTGAAAAATTGGCCACGTCGTCTTTGTAAGTCCTCGGATGCTCACGTATTAATATACGTTCCCCTCCTCGGCTTACAGACTCCTTGCTCTTTTCCAAGTTGATCTTCGTATCCCAACTCTTTATTTCACAGGAGTATATATTTTTGTTGCTAGTTATTTTTTGGGGAGGAATATCGGTGAAAGGCAGTGGTAGTGCTGCCGGCCATTTCGGTCTTTTTGAAGTTATTTTCCATTTCAAAATATCAAGTAAAGTTTTAGGTTTGATATTAGGATCAATATTGAAAAACATATTTTTATTTAGATAGACCTTCCTTTTGGTTTATTAGAGCTTTTAATTTGTTCAGTAAAAGATTTTGTTTCTTTAGTTGTTGGTGTATGCATAAATTCTCTAGTTTTTTCTCCTATCAACATGGCTTCTTGAAGTATGTCTTTTGGTAGTTTAGCTATAGATGCCGATATTTCCGGAGTTTGTTTTACTTCTATCGTTATCTTTTTTTCTTTATTTATATCTCTGCCTATCACTTCATCTAGTGGAACATTTTTGTAATCTGCAAGAGCAACAATTGCTCCGGTGTCAGGCTTGTGTGTACGACCGTCTACGACATTTTTCCATAATGTTTCATGAGTATTGGTTCTTCTACTTAACTCATATGGGGTTATGTTTTCTTCTCTTAACACACCTTGTACAAATATTTCTAAATTATCTCTAATTTTTTTTAAATCTAAATCATCTTTATTTGTTTCTGATATATCGTTAATTCGATTAAATCTTTCTTTTGACCTTATATCTTCGCTCATTATTTTTTCCTGTAAAATTTACTCCTAAAAATTGAGAGTTAAAATAATTTATTTTTAAATGATAAGAATTTATGATTTGTAAGACTTATTTATTAATATAAACTAATAAATGGTCAATAGAAGATAATTATAATGAAAATAATAAATTTAAGCTATTTAATTAAGTATTTAGGTCCTATATATGAAATTTAAATTAATCTATTTTAACTTTTTTTGTCACAAATTATAAGATTTTTCTGAAATAGGAGCCGTGTCTTTTCAAAGTCTTATAATTTTAACATAAAATAACTTAAGATATAAATTAAATTTCAGATGCAGAACCTAGGATATTTTAAAAAGATTATATAAATTAAAAATTGTTTTCTCTGCATCTTGATCATTTATTAATAAGGTAATTTTAACTTCTGATAATTGCATCATGTTAACATTTATATTATCTTTCGTT
The DNA here is from genome assembly GCF_055791265.1 of Rickettsia sp. 109562A South Dakota. Lineage (NCBI taxonomy): Bacteria > Pseudomonadati > Pseudomonadota > Alphaproteobacteria > Rickettsiales > Rickettsiaceae > Rickettsia > Rickettsia sp. 109562A South Dakota. The sequence continues at coordinate 187,086 of NZ_CM147703.1, read as the reverse complement.
AACTTTGATAATATCGTTTCAAGTAATTTACAATCATTTTTAATCCCATAACCAATAAGGGAGATTGTAGCAATTTCGGTGTCAAAAGTAAAATCTTGTATTTGCTTATCATCTTTTAAATTAGTAAGTAAAGTTTGTAAATTATTTTTATCGGTTAAATTTGTAATAAAACTATATTCCTCATTATTTTTTATCTCTTGCATAAACTCAATATGATTATTGTTTTGCGTAATCATATTTGCAATTTGCAGAAAATTTAACGAAACGCTCTTTATAGATATTTTTAATAAATTTTTATTAGAGGTAATACCGCTAATAACGCCGTTTTCCATATTCTTATCTCTTGAAGTAATTAACGTACCTTCTGTATTCGGTGAAAATGTTGAAAGAACACGCATATCTATTTTATATCGCATTACTAACTCTACGGCTCTAGGATGTAATACTTTTGCTCCACTTGATGCTAGTTCTAACATTTCTAACAAATCTATTTCTTTTATCTTCTTTGCATTTGGAATAATTCTTGGATCAGCAGTAAATATTCCCTCTACATCGGTATAAATATCACATCTATCGGCTTTCATAGCCGCAGCAATTAAGGCGGCAGTAGTATCGGATCCTCCTCTACCTAAAGTAGATAATCTATTAAACTTGTTAATTCCTTGAAAACCGGCTATTATAGGGATAGTATTGAGCTGTAAATATTTTTCTAGTAAATCTGTAGTAATTGATTCCACTAAAGCTTTACTATGATTATTATCGGTGAGAATCGGTAATTGCCAAGCTAGAAATGATCGTGCCTTTATATCTTCTTCTTGAAGAGCTAATGCAAGTAATGAAGCCGTGACTATTTCACCGCTAGAAAGTGCTACATCATATTCTGCAAATTGAGAAGTTTTGTTAAGGCTTGATACTTCATTGCACAATGTGACAAGTTGATTAGTAACACCTGCCATAGCCGAAACTACTACGATTACCTGGTTATTTTTAGCTATTTCAGCTTTTATAATAGGAACGATTTTTTTTATTCTGTCAATATTTGCAACGGAAGTGCCGCCGAATTTTTGAATTATTAAGGCCATAACTAAAGGAAGCCTAATAGAATATTATGTTATATAATTAATTTTCCGCTTGTTGTCATCTAGCTCACTTGTAAGCTTTATTGCATAGCTCGGAACATGCCCTTAATGTCATTCCCGCGTAGGCGGGAATCCAGAAAATAACCTTAATGTTGGTACACATTATTGACAAAATAAACCTAAAAAAACAAGTTTTTTATAGGTTTTACTGGATTCCCGCCTACGCGGGAATGACATAGAAGCCATGCAACAACGCTGGTCAAGCTACGGGATGACACATCTTTTGAGCATATCTTATGGTTCACGCAAGCAAGGCCTATCGCAGGAATGATATCAGCACCATACAGTGCCAAGCATTATTCTTTTAAGCACTTGCAATTTCTTTAACGTTCACGACTTTATGATTTCGCTTAGTTAAAAATTCTACTCTACCTTCTATCAAAGCAAATATTGTATGATCTTTACCAAGCCCTACATTTGTTCCAGGATGAATTTTTGTGCCGCGTTGCCTAACTATAATATTACCGGGTATTACATATTGCCCGTCTACTTTCTTTACTCCCAGTCTTCGACCTGCTGAGTCTCTGCCGTTCCTAGAACTACCACCGGCTTTTTTGGTTGCCATTTTATAATTCCTTTTAAGTTATTATTATTGTTTGGTAATATCTAATATTTTTAATTCTGTCAATTCTTGACGATGACCGGCTTTACGACGATAATTTTTTCTACGCTTTTTCTTGAAAACTATAATTTTATTATCCTTAAGCTGGTTAGTAATTTCAGCCGTAACGACAGCCCCTTTAACTATTGGAGTACCAATAAAAGAAGGCTTTGAATATTCGCCAATCATTAAAATTTGATCAAACTGAATTTTAGAGCCAAGTTCTCCATCAATTTTTTCGACTTTAATAACACTATTTCTGTCTACTTTATATTGTTTTCCACCTGCTTTTATAACTGCGAACATGAAAAATATCTCTTTAAAAATTTATAAATATTTGTCGTATCATATTATTATATTAGAAATTAGTCAATGATAATATTATGTTATATCTATTAATACGAATATAATTGCGTATTGAGTTACCGCAGCAAATATTGCGGCTAGCAAATCATCAAGCATAACGCCGATACTGCCCTTAAGATTTTTATCAAACCAATTAATAGGCCAGGGCTTTACTATATCAAAAAATCGGAATAGACAAAAAGGTAATATGAAAAGTAATATAATATTTATTATTAGTGGACTAAAATATTTTACTAAATGCGATTCATTAGCAAATAAAGCTGAAAAAAATACTAAAACGATAGTTAGCATTTGTCCGACTACTTCATCAATTACTACTTCTTTAGGGTCTTCTGAATTTGTATAATTTAAATATATTCTAGTAAAATAAGTACCGAGAATTAACAACATCAAACATATACTAAAACTTATAATAAATATACTTACAAGCTGTGCTTCACCGAGGGTTAGATTTGAGCAAGGAATAATTATTTTATTATTAACAATAAAATATATTAAGAAGTAAGTTAGAGGGAAAGCGGCAAGCGAACCAAACGTGCCAGGGCAATATTTAATTTTCCCAATATAAAAAAAAGTAACAAAAAATTCCGAGAACCATTTTTTAGTGAACATTTTTCTAAATAAAATATACTAGATTAAATTTAGTTAAAATCTTATAATAAGATTTTAACTCACACAATAATAAATATCATGGGCATGAGTTTTAGCCATTTATTAATAGTTTTATTAATTATTTTTGTATTATTCGGTGCCGGTAAGCTACCGCAAGTCATGTCCGACCTTGCCAAAGGTCTTAAAGCTTTTAAAGACGGCATGAAAGACGACGGCAATGATAATGACAGAAAAAATAATTAATCTTTATTGTCATTCCTGCGTAGGCGGGGCTTTGTTGCATGAAGCCCGATGTCATTCCCGCCTTCGCGGGAATGACATCGAACGCTTTTTTAGAGCCATGCAATAACTCCCTAATTTCCTGATACAGTAGAATATACACCATTCTCTTTCCTAATAATATCATACCGTCTCTGAGCTACTCCATCGATGAAATGAATATTACCCGATAAACCTATATAAGGCTGTCTACTGTTGATTCTATTTAAAAATCTTTCAGACGCAAATTCGTTGCCTATATAGTTTGCAGTCATACGACCTAAATCATAAGCAAGAAGATGCATGAAACCCATATGGTTAATACCCAAGTCTTTTGCCCTATCCGGAACGTTGCTATTGAGTAAATTTAAAGAACCGGTAAAGCTAATATCGATATTTTCAGGGTAATCGATATCAATACGATTATCACCGATTAAAATAGCTTTTTTATCTAAATTATATTTACGAATACTATCAGCAAGTAGGTTTAAATTTTTTGGATCATCCGATAGATAAATAACCGGTTTTGTAGTATCGCTACGTTCATTTATAATATCGGTATTGTCTGAAATATTTCTTACGGCTTTTGCTATAGATTCAGGATTATCCTCATAGAATTCAGTGCGTGATAATGATGCATTTTTCTGAATCAATATATTTTGCATTACTTGACTAATAGTCCCGGAATGTTTCCCTTTAGGTAATAATGCCATAAAATCTTTATGGTCGTTACTTGCGTAATAATTAACGATGCGTATCAGTTGTTTTAAAGGTGCATGACCGAATACAAATAATTTATCTTCTGCAAGAGCCGGATTATTTGACATAGTTATTATGATAATATCATTAGTTTTTGCTTTTTCGGCTATCAATGAAGTAAAGTTAGAATATAGAGGACCTAAAATAATCTTAGTTTTACGTGCTACTATTTTATCCATAGCGGCTAAAACGTTTTTTTCGTCCGAGCCGTCATAAGACGTAACATGTATGTAAGATTTTATCCCGTCGTTAAGCCCCATTTTAATCAGATCTTTATATTGTTTACCTGCAATACTATCAGGACCCTGATTTGGCATTAAAATTGCAATCTCAATTTCTTTTTGTTCTTTTTTAGGGAAACTTATAGGTTCTTCTTTAGGAGTTTGACATGACGATAAATATATCAAACAAAAAAATGATAGAATAATTCTTAGTGTATGTTTTATACTAGCCATAATATTACTTAAAATTTAAAAATTATGATTTTAAAACCAGGGTTATATATTGTTTCAACACCGATAGGCAATTTTGAAGATATAACGCTTCGTGCTATATCAACTTTAAAAAATTCGGATATTATTTTATGTGAAGATACTAGAATATCACAAAAATTGCTAGCAAAACATGACATGCATACAAAATTACAAATTTATAATGATCATAGTGACAAGAAAGATAGGGAACATATTATAAGTCTGATAAAAGCAGGTAATATAGTAAGTTTAATTTCCGATGCAGGAACGCCTTTAATTTCCGATCCAGGGTATAAGTTAAGTAGAGATTTACGTATGCTTAACTGTCATATAGACGTGATACCCGGGGTATCTGCACCGATTACTGCCCTAACTTTATCGGCTCTTCCTACCGATCGATTTTTATTTCACGGTTTTTTACCTAAAACTATAGAAAGTAAAAAAAAGATTTTTTCTGAGCTAGTAAATCTTAAGGCTACTTTGATTTTTTTTGAAACGGCTCCTCGTTTGATAAACACTTTATCAGTAGCTAAAAAAATACTAGGAAACCGAGAAATATGTGTGGCTCGTGAGTTAACTAAACTGTATCAAGAAATAAAAACAGGGGATATAGATGAAATAATAGCGTTCTATCAAAATAATATTTTAAAAGGTGAGATAGTATTATTGATTTCAGGAAATTTACAAGAAAAAGAAGAAAAACAAGAAGTTGATTTAGAAAAATTTATAGAATTTTGTTTAAATAGAAATTTAAGTAGCAAAACCACTACCGAACTTGCTTATGAAAAATTCAAAAATATTTATAGTAAGAAAGAGATATATAAATTGGTGAATGAGAGTCAGTAGAGTAACTTACTTACGTCATTGCGAGCAGCCGTAGGCTTTGTTGCTAGGCTGTCGATGTCATTCCCGCGGAAGCGGGAATCCAAAAAAATAACCTTAATACTGGTAAAAAAATTACACATTTGATAAAATAAACATATAAAAAAACAAGTTTTTTATATGTTTTACTAGATTCCCACTTCCGCGGGAATGACATTAAAGGCTTTTTAAAGCCATGTAACAAAGTACGGCAAGTATATTAATGGCAACCGCAACCTTTTTTAGGTTTATTTCTTTCTGCCGAATCTTCAAGTTTTTTACCGGCTAGCTGCATATCTTGACCTGCACCTTGCATTGTATTACAAGCACTTGTTAAGAAAGCTACAGCTACTAATATAGAAGTTATAAGTGCTGAACGCATAAATTGTACCTTTATCAAATTAAGCCTAGATATTATGAATTAAGCAAAAAATTGTCAACTTGAAAATGCATTAAGATAATACTCACAATACTTTTTAATAGGGCAAATATCGCAATCGGGTTTCCTAGCTTTGCATATATATCTGCCGTGTAAGATTAGCCAGTGATGGGCATGCGTTAGCCATTTCTCATCGATAATTTGCAGCAACTCTTTTTCTACTACTTCAGGAGTGCCGCCTTTAGCAAGTCCGATCCTTTTAGCTACTCTAAAAACATGTGTATCAACTGCCATTGTCGGCATACCAAATAAGCAATTTAGTACAACATTAGCAGTTTTTCTGCCGACACCGGGCAGTTTAACTAACTCTTTAAAGCTATTCGGTACTGAACCATCATACTCATTTATCAATATTTTACATAATGCGATAATATTCTTTGCTTTGCTGTTAAATAGTCCGATAGATTTTATATATTTTTTAAGCCCTTCTTTACCGAGTTCTAAAATTTTTTCCGGTGTATCGTAAATTTCAAATAAAGATTTAGTTGCTAAATTTACCGATATATCGGTTGCTTGAGCAGATAATATTACCGCTACTAATAAGGTAAAATCATTCTTACATATTAATTCGGTTTTTGGATTTGGATTATTCTTGCTTAAAATCTCAAAAATTTTATTAACTATTTGTGCTTGCATATTTTGCTATAGAAAGTGTATTCTAGGTGCTGTAAGTATTTCTAAAAAGATTTAATTTTGGTTATTTTTTGCTGCAAATTATAAGATTTTTTTGAAATAGGTATACTATTCCTGCAAAAATCTTATTAATTTTCGCTAAAAAATATCTTAAAATAGTAAATCCATTAGAAATGCTCACAGCACCTAGAAGATAAATTATTGAGTCTTAAAATGCTAGAAAATAAAAATTTTGAATTTATAGAAAATGAAATAAAAAATAATAAAGTAGTGTTGTTCATGAAAGGTACTAAGGACGCCCCAATGTGCGGCTTTTCTGCTAAAGTAGTGGCTATTTTGAATAAATTAGATGTAGAATTTCGTGATATTAATGTGCTTGCTGATCCGGAATTGCGTGAAGATTTAAAGAAGTTTAGTGATTGGCCGACATTTCCGCAGTTATATATTAACGGGGAATTAGTCGGCGGGTGTGATATTGCAACGGAGCTATACAATAACGGTGAGCTTGAGAAGGTATTGAAGGGGTGAGGGTGTCACTGTCATCCCGTGGCTTGACCACGGGATCCATAAAAATATTTATTAACTAGATTCTGTGAAAAAACATGAGCAAATATTTAGAATACCCTGAAGTAACAAGCACCCAGCAGCCACCAAAAAAGCTAGTAGTATTATTGCATGGTGTCGGCTCGGACGGGCATGATTTAATAGGGTTAGTCCCTTATATTAAGAATGATTTACCTGATTGTCATTTTATTTCACCGCATGGAAGCCAGCCTTACGATATGGCACCGTATGGTAGGCAATGGTTTAGCCTACAAGGTCGCAGTCCGCATATTATAGCTAGATTGATTGCAAGTAATATTAAACTTCTTGAGGATATAATAAAGCAAAAGCAAGAGGAGCTAAATCTAACCAACAAAGATACTGTCATTATCGGTTTTTCCCAAGGTACAATGATTGGTTTATATTTAACTCTGATTCAGCAAGAGCCGTTTTTCTGTACTATAGGTTTTTCAGGGGTATTAATTCCACCGACTGAAGTTAATAATAAGCTTACTCCTATATGCTTGATTCATGGAGAGCTTGACGATGTGGTTAGTGTTAGTGAAATGTATAATGCTTCAAACTATTTATCTAAGCTGCATATAGATCATAGCGGACATAAATTAACTTCTCTTGCTCATTCAATAGACGGGCGGGGGCTTGAAATCGCACTGAATTTTATAAATAACACATGCGTTGTTACATGACTCCTATGTCATTTCTGCGAAAGCAGGAATCCAGTAAAACCTATAAAAAACTTGTTTTTTTAGGTTTATTTTGTCAATTAATTTGCAATTTTTGTACCGGTATTAAGGTTATTTTTCTGGATTCCCGCCTACGCGGGAATGACATCAGTAGTCTGCAACAAAACCAAAAACACATGAGGATAAATGAATATTTTTAATAATAATTTACATGCAACGGATAAAGAAATTGATGAAATAATAAAGCATGAAAAGGTACGTCAAAGTAGCGTAATCGAGCTTATTGCATCAGAGAATTTTGTAAGTCCTGCGGTTCTTGAAGCTCAAGGGTCGATTCTGACTAATAAATATGCAGAAGGGTATCCGAGTAAGCGTTTCTATAACGGTTGTGAGGAAGTCGATAAAGCTGAAAACTTAGCTATAGAGCGAGCACAGAAATTATTTAATTGCAAATATGCAAATGTGCAACCTCATTCAGGCTCACAAGCAAACCAAGCTGTGTATCTTGCTTTGTTACAGCCTGGGGATACAATTCTTGGTATGTCCTTAGATAGCGGCGGACATCTAACGCACGGTGCAGCCCCTAATATGTCCGGTAAATGGTTTAATGCCGTTTCTTATAGCTTAAATAAAGAGACTTATTTAATTGATTATAATGAAATTGAGAGGTTAGCTGATTTACATAAGCCAAAATTACTTATAGCAGGTTTTTCTGCTTATCCTCGTAATATTGATTTTGCAAAATTTAGAGAAATTGCGGATAAAGTTGGAGCGTATTTCATGGCAGATATTGCTCATATTGCAGGACTCGTTGCCACAGGTGAGTATCAAAGCCCGCTTGCCTTTGCACATATTGTTACCTCTACTACTCATAAAACATTGCGAGGTCCAAGAGGCGGTTTAATTTTATCTAACGACGAAGAGATCGGAAAAAAGATAAATTCTGCATTATTCCCGGGATTGCAGGGTGGACCGTTAATGCATGTCATCGCTGCAAAAGCCGTAGCTTTCCAAGAAGCATTACAGCCTGAATATAAAAGTTATATTCAGCAAGTTATAAGTAACGCTAAAGCTTTAGCAAGTAGCTTACAAGAAAGAGGATATGATATATTAACAGGCGGTACCGACAATCATATTGTTTTAGTGGATTTGCGTAAAGACGGAATCACGGGTAAGCTTGCTGCGAATTCTTTAGATAGAGCAGGTATTACATGCAATAAAAATGCTATTCCGTTTGATGAAACTTCGCCTTTTATCACTTCAGGTATTAGGCTCGGTACTCCCGCCTGCACTACTAGAGGGTTTCAAGAAAAGGATTTTGTATTAGTTGCTCATATGATAGCAGATATTTTAGACGGCTTAAAAAATAATGAAGATAATAGTAAGGCTGAGCAGACAGTATTAACTGAAGTGACACAATTAATTAAATTATTTCCTTTTTATGGCTAATTTAAATAAACGACCTGATTGGATAAAAGTAAAAGCTCCTAATTCCGCAGAGTACTATAATACAAAAGATTTAATAAAGAATCTGAGATTAAATACTGTGTGCGAGGAAGCAGCGTGCCCTAATATCGGCGCATGCTGGTCAAAAAAACATGCAACCGTGATGATTTTAGGTTCGGTTTGTACTAGAGCTTGCAGGTTTTGTAATGTCAAAACAGGTAGACCTGATTTGCTTGATCCGCACGAACCTCAAAGACTTGCTGAAGCAGTGCAGAAATTAAATCTGAAGCATGTAGTAATTACTTCGGTTGATCGTGATGATCTTGAGGATGGCGGAGCTTCGCACTTTGCGGAGTGTATTAATGAAATTAGAAAATCATCACCAAATACTACTATTGAGATTCTAACTCCCGATTTTTTAAGAAAAGAAGGAGCAGCTGAAATAATAGCTAATTCAAAGCCTGATGTTTTTAACCATAATGTCGAAACAGTACCGTCTTTATACAAAACGATTAGACCGGGAGCTAGATATTATAACTCTTTAAGCTTACTGCATAATATCAAAAAATTATCTCCTGAAATTTTTACAAAATCCGGTATGATGGTAGGGCTTGGCGAAGAAATAAGCGAAGTAATACAAGTTATGGATGATTTAAGAGAAGCAAAGGTCGATTTTCTAACTATCGGGCAGTATCTGCAACCTACCAAAGATCATGCCGAGGTCGCAAAATATGTTACTCCTGAAGAGTTTAAATATCTAGAGCGAGTAGCAAGAACGAAAAGATTCTTAATGGTTTCCGCAAGCCCGTTAACCCGTTCTTCATATCATGCTGACGAAGATTTTCAAAAATTAAAAGAAAATTACCGGCAAAAACTGGTATCTTGAGATATGTGTATGATTATAAAGGCAATTGATATCATTCCCGCTTTCGCGGGAATGACAAGGAGTCGTGCAAATGCTTAAAACATAAGAAAATGATAAATGTAGAAATTATAAGAAATGACGACAAATGGCGTGAGCATAAACAAATAAATAAAGCATTAATTAAAAAAATAACTCAAAATGTTTTATTGCGATTTGATAATTTTAGTAAAATAAAACAATTTGAATTATCAATTTTACTAACAAATACTGCAGAAATATTGACCTTAAACAAACAATTTCGTAATATAGAAAAAGCTACTAACGTTCTTTCTTTTCCAAGCAACGAATTAAATTGGCAAGATTTACGTTTTAGTAATGTTAGCCCTAAACTTGAATTGTTAATCGACTATGATTATATGCATTTAGGCGATATAGCATTTTGTTATGAGGTAATATATAATGAGTCATACGAGCAACAAAAAACTTTTGGAAATCATTTTATTCATCTTTTAATACATAGTATTTTACATTTAATTGGGTTCGATCATCAAAATGACACAGAAGCAAATATTATGGAAAATCTAGAAATTGAAATATTATCATATTTCGGTATTTCGTCCCCTTATTAACTAAATAAAAAAATTTATGTTAAAATCTTCAAAAAAAGAAGATTCTAGTAAAAAAAATCACAATAATAAGTTAATGTTTACTATACGAACATTATTCTCTCCGATAAAAAATTTTTTTAGAAAAACAAAAACACCCGATAATTTTTTTGGTATCATAAAACGCCTTAAAATTAATAGCCAAAAAATGACTTTAGACGAGCGTAATATTTTAGCTAATTTACTGAAGCTAGAAGATAAGACTATTGAAGATATAATGGTACCGCGTTCTGATATTGCGGCAATAAAATTAACTACGAATCTAGAAGAATTAAGTGAGTCTATTAAGTTAGAAGTCCCTCATACACGAACTCTTATATATGACGGTACTTTGGATAATGTAGTAGGATTCATACATATTAAGGATTTATTTAAAGCATTGGCTACAAAGCAAAATGGTCGTTTAAAAAAGCTTATACGTAAGCATATAATTGCAGCTCCTTCTATGAAATTATTAGATTTGCTAGCAAAAATGCGTCGTGAGAGAACGCATATTGCAATAGTTGTTGATGAGTACGGCGGTACTGACGGTGTAGTTACTATTGAAGATCTTATAGAAGAAATAGTAGGACGAATTGATGATGAACATGATCAGCAATTAGATAGCGATAATTTTAAGGTTATTAATAACTCAACAATTATTTCAAATGCACGTGTTGAAGTAGAAGTGCTTGAAGAAATAATAGGAGAAAAGCTAAAAAATGATGATGATGAGTTTGATACGATAGGTGGATTAGTTCTAACTAGAGTCGGTAGCGTTCCTGCTATCGGTACTAGAATAAATATTTCGGAAAATATTGAAATTGAAGTGACGGACGCAACTCCTCGTTCTTTAAAACAAGTCAAAATTAGACTAAAAAACGGTTTGAATAGTGATAAAATTTGATTTTAAATAAATACGAATTTAGAGGTACTTATCCTCTAAATTCATTAAAAATATTTTATTATTATATTTCTGTGTTATACTCTACTTCCCCGATTAGTCCTTCTTGGGTATTTGTTTCCATATAATAATTATAACAGGCTTCTCCTACTTTAATTGCAGCCAATGTTCCCATTATTCCTGCAGCACATGCCATAGCAAATTTCAAAGGTGGATCAAGTACTACTACATAAATTCCAACAGCACATGCTCCTACTACTGCAAGCTTACCATACCAAGGGTTTGTATTATCGTTTACTATATCATTGATTATTTCTTTAAGCATAAATATAAATTTATTAGTTAATATTAAATTCGCTAAAATCTCAATATCTTTAATAAAAGGTTAAACATTATTAAATCTTAGAAGCATAATATATAACTCAATATTAATCAATTGTCAATAATAATTACCACGAAACATGGTAAAAATAATAATTTAAAGAGGATTTTACGGCATTATTTTCATTTGACTTAGTAGAGAAATTTGAGTTAAATATCAAAGCTCAATATATAAAAAATTATCGTTATGAATGAATTGCATATTAAATTACAAAATTACAGTAGTATATATCCGGAAAAAATTGTTACAAAAACAAAAATGCTTGAATTTTTAAATGAATATGAAAACCCTTTTAGCCGAGATTTACAAATAGGACATTTCACTGCTTCGGCTTTCTTACTTAATAATGATAAAACTAAATTTTTATTGATGCACCATAAAAAGCTTGATAAATGGCTTCAGCCAGGTGGTCATTGTGATGGAGATAGTAATATATTAAATGTAGCAGTTAAAGAAGCTATGGAAGAATCTGGAATTAATGAGATCAAAACGATAAATAAGGAGATTTTTGATATAGACACCCATTATATTCCGCAAACTCATAATGAGCAGGCTCATTATCACTATGATATACGATTTTTACTAAAAACAGTAAATAATGATAATTTTATAAAAAATAATGAATCGAATGAACTTAAATGGTTTAACTTTTCTGATTATTCAAAATTAGATATTGAGCTAGAACGTTCCGTTACTAGAATGATAGAAAAGTTTATGAAAAGTTCTATGTGTTATACCGTGGCTTGACCACGGTATCTAGAAAGTAACTTAAAATATTAATAATTTTAGTATTTCTACTGGACCTCGTGATCAAGTCACGGGGTGACAGTAATTTATTTTATGCTATTTTTTGATATTCAAAATATATGTTCCTTACTGCATAAATCCACGCTAAGCATACAAAAGTAAATACTACCATTAAAATTGGTGAGATTGAGGTAAAAGTAGCGGTTGGAACTAAAGTAAAAATAATAGATTGTACGAGACCGCTAGAGGATTTGCCGACTTTCGCACTTATCACGTCAACAGCAGCTTTGCCTTTAGTTTTAAGTTCTTCATCAAGCGGGATATATAACATTTCTCTTGAAGTATCCCATATAGAATATTTAGTACCTTTAGCTAAAATATTTTGAATACCGCCGATCGAAACGGCAAGAGCAAGAGGCGACATTAAAATTGCTCCGTCAAATAATGATAAAATTTGTTGATCAAATACTATAAGTACAAAGAACAAAACGCCGGTCACCATTATTATAACCGGTGAAATTACTGCCGCTACAAACCAATTATGCATACGCATTACATTATTACCGATGATGGTCATAACCATTATTGCAACGCCTGTCCAAAGTATATACAGACTGTTAAATTCAGCGTAAGTATTTACGGTTGGATATAACTCCTTAATTTTTGCTTTCCATACGGCTTCGACTAAGTTAATAGCGAACCCAAAAGCTGCAGAACAAATTAAAAGTAGCCATAAATATTTTGATTTTGCAATATACTTAAAGCTTTTGATTAATCCCATACGTTCTGAAGTTGATCTGCCGCTTTTTGCTTTAGCGTAAAATAATGGGTTAGTAAAAACATTTTTATTAATAAACCTGACTAGCAAACAACAAATAATAGCAACAATTGCCACAATTGTCGTGGATACTTGAACTAAAGTGATTTTACTATCCGAAATACTCATAAACTTCTTAATAATAGTATCTTCCGATGATAGATTCATCATTAAAAAGCCGACTAATATTAAAGAAGAGTTGCCAAATAACGAAAAAAGAGTATAGAATCTTTTTGCTTCTTCGGTAGTAGTAAGTTCATTAGCAAACTGCCAAAATAATAATACGTAAAAAATATTAGGCCAAAGCTCGGCAAGGCTATAATATACTATATAACCCCAATTACCTACTAGTGATATATACCACTTAAAATGAGGATAACGCTCCATCCAGTCAGCTAAATTATCGGGATGTACATGAAAAATATGGATATTAGGATAAATAACGAAAGCAAATAAAACAAAAAAGCTGATGAAAAATGCACTTAAATAATAAAAGATCTTTTCAAAAGTAAGGTGATTAATCATTTTAGCATAAATAATCACGAATAAAGCAGCGGCAGGTGTAACACAATAAACTTTGGCAAAACCTGCTATTTCTGCACTAATCTCGGAGATTAAAATACTATCTTTTAAGATTCGCAAAACATTTTGATTAAATAAAATACAAAACATTAAGGCACTCATCGGAATAAACTTTCCGAGTTCGTAATTATGCACAGGCCAAAATGCCGCTCTGAATTTGCTTTTAAACGATCGTGATGAGGTACTTAGCATTATAAATCCCTAAGGACAAAAAAAAAACTTAAGCACTTCAATTATGAAAAGATATTTCCCCTAAAAATTTAGAGCCTATATACTGTTATTACATTCTGAAGGTGCTGAACTTATACAATATATTTAGCCTTTTGTCAAGAATTACTAATATAAGATTAAGATACTCTCAATGCTAGATAGTAATAAACTACAGGAATATTTTGACCTCTATAATAATTATACAAAGACACATAAGCTTGGTAATAAATATTTAGAATCCAGTAAAATAGTAATGCAAACTGAGCATTATAGGGTGTTGTATTATTCTTCAACCAATGTCATACCGTGGCTTGACCACGGTATCCAGAAAAACATTAAAAAAGACTGGATCCCGCGATCAAGTCGCAGGATGACAAATCGATTTACCAATACGCATAATAAAACATTCCTAATCATCCCTTCTATCTTCAACTCATCTGAAATATTTTTTCTAGCTCGTGATAAAAGCTTCATAGAAAATTTAAGAAATTATGGCGAAGTCTATTTAATAGATTGGCTAGAGATTGAAAGAACCTAAAGATTTACTAGACGACTATGTACATACGATAATTAAAGTAATAGATAATTTGAAAATTAAAGACATTAATTTAATAGGTCATTGCATCGGCGGTAACCTTGCGATAGCTACAAACGTAATAGTGCCTAAAAAAGTTGAAACCCTGACTTTACTTACTTGTCCGTGGGATTTTTCTCATTTTTTTTTATATAAGGATGCTACACAAATATTTAAAACTAGATTATTATGTGGAAAACTTACCGATGATTCCTAAAATTCATATTCAAATTTTATTTTTTCTTTTATTTCCTGATTATTTCAATGCTAAATTAAATAAATTTTTCTCTATAACTTCCGATAAGGAGCAAGAATTAGCATTTAGAATAGAAAATTGGCTTATGTCAGGTAATAATATATCTAAGGGGGTTTATAATCAAATCATACAAAATATATTAGATGAAAATATGTTTATGAATCTTAAATGGAAAATTGATAATTTTATTATTGATCCGAGTGTAATTGATTGTCCTGTATATATAGTACAGCGGAAGATGATCAAATAGTGCCTAAATCTTCCATTTTACCTTTGCAAAAATTATTAAAAAATTCTAAGCTTATAGAAGTAAAAGGCGGACATATTAGTTATTTGATAAACAATAATAAATTAGATAAGTTATTTAAGGAGTATACTTCTTTTTTTGAACTTTGTTGCTAGGTTTTGAAAGGTTGCAAATGGCATTGTTGAATAGCTTCTATGTCATTCCCGCTTTCGCGGGAATGACACAAACGATCCATGCAAAAAAGCTTTTTATGCTTGCTAAACTTTTTTATATTTTTTTTCCAAGCTTACTCTCGGATTTCTTGAAAAGAAAGAGTTGTATTGTTCTTATAATCAGAGAGTGAGCCACTAAGTTCATGCATAGGTTAATTATTGCTATGCATGTAATCTATCATTCAAAAGTTTACATTTTTAAATTATATGGTAAATTTACTATATTACTACTTTCAATATAAATAAATAAATTATTTAAGGAGTATATACCATGACAAAACCCGTTTATATAACCCATGCGAAAAGGACGGCTTTCGGTTCGTTTATGGGTAGCCTTAGTACCATTTCAGCACCTATGCTTGCTGCTCATTTAATAAAAGATATGATACAAAATAGCAAAATCGACCCTGCTTTAGTAAATGAAGTAATACTTGGACAAGTAATAACAGGCGGTAGCGGGCAGAATCCGGCAAGGCAAACTCTGATTCATGCAGGAATACCGAAAGAAGTGCCAGGCTATACGATTAATAAAGTATGTGGCTCAGGTCTTAAAAGCGTAGTACTTGCTGCAAACTCAATTATGACAGGCGATAACGAAATCGTTATAGCAGGCGGGCAGGAGAATATGTCGCTCGGTATGCATGGCAGCTATATCAGAGCAGGAGTTAAATGCGGTGATACTAAAATGGTTGATTTAATGCAGTATGACGGGTTAACAGATGTATTTTCAGGAGTATTTATGGGGATTACTGCCGAAAATATCTCGAAGCAGTTTAATATTAGCAGACAAGAGCAGGACGAATTTGCTTTAAGTTCTCATAAGAAAGCCGCGAAAGCTGGGGCGGAAGGAATATTTAAAGATGAAATTCTGCCTATTGAAGTAACGATGAAAAAAACTACTAGTTTGTTTGATCATGATGAAACGGTAAGACCTGATACCAGCCTTGAAATTCTAAGTAAATTACGCCCTGCTTTCGATAAAAACGGTGTAGTTACAGCGGGTAACGCTTCTTCAATCAATGACGGTGCGGCATGCCTTATGGTAGTTTCCGAAGAAGCTTTGAAAAAGCATAATTTAACGCCGCTAGCTCGTATTGTCTCTTATGCTTCAGCCGGTGTTGATCCAAATATTATGGGTACTGCCCCTGTTCCTGCATCGAAAAAAGCTTTAAGTAAAGCAGGCTGGAGCGTGGATGATTTGGAAGTTATCGAGGTTAATGAGGCATTTGCTGCCCAAAGTATTTATGTAAACCGTGCAATGAAATGGGATATGAATAAAGTGAATATTAACGGCGGAGCAATAGCAATCGGGCATCCGATCGGGGCAAGCGGCGGGCGTGTGCTTATTACTTTAATACACAACTTGCGAGGAGCCAAAGCCAAAAAAGGCTTAGTTACTTTATGTATCGGCGGCGGTATGGGTATGGCTATGTGTGTTGAAGCGGTTTAACTATAATTTAAATATAAATTAATAAACAAAAAAGTTGTTTACTTTTTCTAGTGTCATACTTAGGATATTTCTATTTTAAGTATGAACTTCTTTTTATGTACAACCAATCTGATGAACAAATCAAATCTATCCTAGATGTATGGAAGATTATTGAACTTGCTACTCCTCCTAAAAATGAAACTTTAAATAGTTACTTCGCTTATGAACAAAAACATGCTACGCAGCAAAGAGGGTTTTATAAAGAAATTAATAAAAAAGAAGCTCTTTTTTTGTTACAAGATGCACCTTGTGAAAAATTTAATAAGGCAAAATTAAAAGCAGAATTACCGGATTATGATATATGTGTTCATTGGCACCTATATCTTGGTTATTTAAATTGGACCGAAGCTGAAATTGCTATTGAAGAAAAAATCAATGAATTATTTAGGGTAAAACCTAAAATTTTGTATAGCCATAAGAATCGCAAAAACCTGTATTAACTCCGGTCGTTGCACTAACGCTTGATGAAGATATGCATCTTATAGATAATTCAATGGTTATATCTACCGGTGCTTATGTTCTCGGTAAAGTGGTACAAGAAGGATTTTCAGAAGATGATTTTGAAGATTTGATTGAGTTTGAAGATAATAGGTGCCGCATTAATAGTAAATGCATTAAAAGATTCTTTCGATAAAACCGGTCAACAAAAGAAATTTAATTTAGAAAGAGTTAATTATATTGCTAAGTTTATAATTAATGAATTAAAGATCGATGGGAAGTTTTTGCTCAGTAATCCTGAAATATGCGTTAGAAAAATCACTTATAGAAAACTTAGGAAAAATGAAAAAACTAAAAATGTTGATACTTAGTCAAAAAGTAAAAAATAATAATTCAAAAGCAGATACTAAAGAAGAATTGGATTGGGCCACCGGCACCGGCTTTAGAAATGTTCAATAGTTTTTTTCTCAAACCTCTTGATTTAGTACGCAATAATTTTAATAAATTTACTGCAAATTCTCCAATTACTAAATATCTTGGAGCTGATGATAAACCTGATATACAAGATGTGTTGAGTGAGTCGTTATTATTAAAAGAGTTACTTGAACCTTCTAAAATGCAGTTTGCTAGATGGCCTTCATCACAAAAAAATTGCTTAGCTGCTTTACAAACTGCTGCCATTAATACGATATTACAAAAAATAGAAAATACAGAGCATATTTTTGCAGTTAACGGTCCACCTGGAACCGGTAAAACTACTTTACTATTTGACATAATAGCAAATATTTACGTCAAAAGAGCATTAAACCTTGTTAAATTAAAAACTCCCGATGAAGGATTTAGTGATGATCAACATTGCTTTAAAGTTGCAGGATTTGAATATAAAATAAAAGTTCTTGTCCCTTCTCTTCAAAATCATGAGATTGTTATAGCTTCTTCTAACAATAATGCAGTTGAAAATATTTCTAAAGAGTTACCACTATACGCAAAGATAGATAAAATTTATCATGAAGAGTTAAAATTTTTTGATTGGCTAGTAAATGATACAGATAGAAATACAAACTGGGGAATATTTACGGCAGTACTTGGAAGAAGTGCTAATCGTCAAATTTTTATGGAAAAATTTTGGAAACCTGAATTTCCTAAAGAACAGGCAAGCTATAAATGTAAAACAATGTTTCAATATTTAAATTTACTAAAAGGTAAATCTGAAGCTCATAGCTTAAAGTATTTAATGCCTAAATATTGTAACTCATATGTAGATACTAAAGAAGAATGGCAAAAAGAATGTTTATATTTTAATGAATTATATCAAGATATCTTAAACGTTAACGATACAATAGAAAAAGTTATTGCTCTTAATAAACAAAAAAGTGATTTATTAAAAGATTACCCAAATAAAGCTTTGTTAGCTATTTTAGATGAATATGTAGAAGAAATAAAAAATTTAGAATCAACCTCAAAATATATTGACTCTAAAATCCAAGAATTTGATTATGAAATTGGTTCAGTATCATTAGGATTTTTAAAACCTATACATACTTTTTTTAAAACAAAGAGATATAATAATTTTGTTCAAAATAATTTACGTTTAATTCGCTTAAAAAATGAACAATTAGAGTTAAAGTAAAAAATTAAAAACGATATTAAAAAACTGCAAGATAAATCCAAACAATTAAAACTCGATATTGAAAAGCTTACAAAAATAGAAGAGTCCTTATCTGTTGGTATGGAATTTTTAACCTCTAAAAATTTTGCTGTGACAATCTTTAATGATAATGATTTTGAGCAAAATTATTCTACCGATTATGACGAATTTCATAAAATCACACCTTATTTTAATCAAGAAGTAGAGAAATTACGGTCCAAATTATTTATTCAAGCAACTAAACTACATGAAATATTTATAAATGCTAATGCTCGTAATTTTTGGGATAGTTTAAGTTTATTTTCTGAAATAATGAATGGAAAATTTGGTAATATAGAACCTGATATATGGAAAGCCGTGTGGCAAAACTTTTTTATGATTGTACCGGTTGTCTCTCAACAACTTTTCATTCATTTGATAAAATGTTTAAACATTTTAGCCATAATGATCTTGCTTGGCTTATTATTGATGAAGCAGGGCAAACACCTCCGCAATATGCAGCAAGTGCTATTTACAAATCAAAAAATGTTATAGTAGTCGGTGACCCAATGCAAACAGCTCCTATATCAATTTTAGGTCAAGCATTAATAGATAAGCTTTGTCAAAAACTTAAGGTAGATTATTCAGCCTGGTCGCCTTCTGAAGTTTCGGTACAACACTTAGCGGATCGTAATTCTTTGTATCAGACAAGGTACGGTAATATTACCGTAGGTTTTCCTTTATTGGTGCATAGAAGATATCAAAGCCCAATGTTTGAAATATGTAATAAGATTGCTTATGATAATAAAATGATTTTTGCTGCACCTAAATCTGATTCTTATCTTAGAACAATTCTAAAAAAATCAAGATGGATTGATATTCAAGATGATCATACTAAAAAATCTCAATATGAATCGGAAGCCGAATTTAAAGAATTGTTTAAACTATTAACATTAGTTTTTGAACAAGATAATCCTACTCAATTATTAAATCACATCTACATAATAACCATGTATAAAAATTATAGTTCTTATATAAAATTTAGGTTAAAGCAAGAAGCACATAAACTTAGAATGGAAAATAACGTTAGTAATTTTTGTGATAGTAATATCGGTACTATGCACGCTTTTCAAGGTAAAGAGGCGGACACGGTTATTATGGTACTAGGGGCACAACATCCTGAAGATTGGGGAGCAAGAAATGTTATGACCGATAAGCCAAATGTCTTAAACGTCGGTATTAGTAGAGCTAAGAATAACCTTTATATTATCGGTAATCTTGAGATTTGGCTGAAGCATAAATATATGCCGGAAATTTATAATATGCTTGGTGATCAGGTTTAATTTATGCTAAAATACTGTCTTAAAATAAAAAGCAGTTATTTTAGTGTCAAAATTTTCATTTAACATTCATCATAGGCATAAAAAA
Source organism: Rickettsia sp. 109562A South Dakota (assembly GCF_055791265.1). NCBI lineage: Bacteria > Pseudomonadati > Pseudomonadota > Alphaproteobacteria > Rickettsiales > Rickettsiaceae > Rickettsia > Rickettsia sp. 109562A South Dakota. Next base: position 166,830 of record NZ_CM147703.1, on the reverse strand, counting down.
GCTAGAAGCGGTGTTATCACAACCGCACACGGCGAAATTCGCACTCCTGCTTTTATGCCGATCGGTACACGAGGCACTGTTAAAGCTATGCTGCCTGAATCGGTAGCTGAAACAGGTGCCGATATACTCCTTAGTAATACTTACCATTTAATGCTGAAACCTAGTAGTGAGCGTATAGCACGCCTTGGCGGTTTGCATAAATTTATGAACTGGCATAAACCTATATTAACCGATTCCGGTGGTTTTCAGGTAATGTCGTTATCAAAATTACGCAAGATAACCGAAGAGGGAGTAAGTTTCAGCTCCCATATTAACGGTGATAAATATATGCTAACGCCTGAACGTTCTACCGAAATACAATATTTGCTCGGTAGCACGATCACTATGGCTTTTGATGAATGTACGCCTTATCCTGCAACTTTTGAAGAAGCTAAAACTTCTATGCAATTAACGACTAGATGGGCAGATAGATCACGAAAGGCTTTTGTTAAGCGGGAGGGCTACGCACAATTCGGCATTATTCAAGGTAGTGTTTACGAAGAATTACGTGAGCAATCGGCTAAAGATTTAGTAAAGCTTGATTTTGAAGGTTATGCTATAGGCGGGCTTGCGGTAGGCGAAGGGCAAGAACTTATGTTTAAAGTACTTGATTATGCTCCTAATTTTCTGCCGCAAAATAAGCCGCGTTATTTAATGGGAGTCGGTAAACCTGCGGATATTATTGGCGCTGTTAGTAGAGGTATTGACATGTGCGACTGCGTAATCCCGACTCGTTCAGGTCGTAACGGTCAGGCTTTTACCAAATACGGTACGGTAAATATCCGCAATAGCAAATATGCCGATGATGATGAGCCGCTTGAATATGATTGTCTATGTCCTGCTTGTAAAAACTATAGCAAAGCTTATCTGCATCACTTAGTTAGAATCGGTGAAATACTTGGCTCTATGCTAATGACATGGCATAATTTAACATATTTTCAAAACCTCATGAGCCGTATTAGAGAATATATTAAAGCCGGCAAGGATTTTGATTTTATAACTTAATTAATATTTAGTTTCAAGAGTTGAGAGCTTAATATTAGTAACCAAAATCAGGCTTGTGTTTTTATTTTCATATAATCAAATATTATTATAAGTTTTTTCGAGTAAAAAATTATGGAAAGCTTTTCTTTGCAGAACCTTGAGACTATTAACAATGAGGCAGATGTTGAGGCTATAATTGTTGAACCGTTATTGAAATTTCTTGGTTATCCTCAGGATTCTATAAAAAGGAAAGATAGTATTCAAAAACTTGTTATAACGAAAGGTAGTAAAAAAGAGCATTATAGATTATATCATATTTCATGAAGATAAACCGGTTATCGTAATAGAAGCCAAAACTCCTAATGCAATTCTTGAGGATTTTATATATCAAGTATCAGGATATGCATTACAACTAAATCAAAGTTTTACAAAAATGAACCCTTGTCAAATAACGGTTTTAACAAATGGGAAATATATCAAAATCTTTGGCTGGGACGAGGCTACTCCAATTTATGACACGGCGATAAGCCAAATAGATTATGCTCATTTAAAATCAATATTAGGACAACAAAAAGTTTTAAGTTTATTTACAGAATTAGAGCAAAAATTAAAAAATCCTCTTTATAATAAGTTAGAGCTTACAAAACCTACAAAAGATGAAATTTCAAAAGTATTTTTTGAAATTAATAATTATATTTGGAAAAAAGAAGGGATGAAGCCGACAGATGCTTTTTGGGAATTTGTCAAGTTATTCAGCTTAAAAATGGATAATGATAAAAATATCAATAAAAAATTAATGAATAACCAAGAAATATCAATGGACGATATATTTTTTTCTACTAATTATATAGATTAAAATTTAAGTTTATTTCCTACGCAAGACCCTATAAAAAAATATTCAATAATTTTAGAGAAGAACTTGAAATATTGATCATCAAAGAAGGTAAAAAAGACTTTTCACTCAAGGAGAAGAATTAAATTTAAGTTTAGATACTATAAAATATGTAGTAAAGCGATTAGAAAAATTTTATTTAAGCGATATAGACGAAGATTTAAACGGAAGAATGTTTGAAGTTTTTTTTTAAGCGCAGCAGTAAGAGGCCGAGAATTTGGACAATATTTTACTCCAAGGGACGTTATAACATTTATGGTAAAACTTGCTGAACCGAACGAGCATACAAAAATACTAGATGCTTGTTGCGGTAGCGGTGGATTTTTAATTGAGTCTTTTGCTTACATAATGAACAATATACCTAAAAACTTATCCAAATCTAAACACGAAGAAATAGTAAAAAATATAAAGGAAAATCTTATTTTTGGAGCAGATAAAGAAGAAAAAGTTGTACGACTTGCAAGAGTTAATATGTATGTTCACAAAGACGGCAGCAGTAAAATATTTAGGCTACAAGACGCTTTAGACAAAAATTTAACTATAGACCCTACCTTATCAGATGAAGAACAACAACAATATAAAGACGCAAAAGAAGTTTTAATTAACGGGGCTTTTCAAATAGTGCTAATGAATCCTCCTTTTGCAAGTAATTATAAAATGAAAGATAAAGATACTAATAAGAGCGATACACGAATTCTAACAAATTATACGGTAGTAGGGAAAAAAAATAGTATTAATTCCAACATCCTATTTATAGAAAGATATTATGATTTACTAGAACTCGGAGGAAAATTAATTACCGTTATAGACGATTCTCTATTAAACGCTAAAAATCAAGAATTATTTAGAGAATGGATTTTAGAAAGATTTCATATAAAAGCCGTTATTTCTTTACCGTTTAATGCTTTTGTCAATGCTTCTACTACTATAAAAACAAGTATTATATATCTTGAGAAGAAAGAATATAAGTCAATTAGCAAAAACAAAATATTTATGGCAATATGTAATAATGTAGGGCATGATGATTCTGGCAAGGATACTCCTGAGAGAAATAATTTAAATATAGTTTATAGTAAGTGGTTAGATTTCAACAAAGACTCTTCTCTACCTGATATTATAATTGAAAACCAGAATAAAAGCGAATTACTAACATGTTCTTTACAAATTTTTAGTATAGATTATAGCAAAATGTCTTCTAAAAGATTTGATGCCTTTTTCTATAGCCCTGAATTGCAAAATACATATCAAAAGATTAATTCGTTAGATAAAAACAAATTTATTATAAAAACCAGTAATGAATTTACTTTACAAAAATCAGTCAATGCAAAATATGTACAAAATAATTTTAATAATATATTTAACTATATTGAAGTTGGAAGTTGTAATAAAAAAGGCGATATAGTAAGTAGTCAATCCAATAATTTAGGAAATTTACTTACCAGAGCAAGAATCACGGTTCAAGAATTTGATATTATAACTCCTAAGCTTATCGGTTGTTTATATTCAACATGTATAATACATAACGATATTAATAATTCCCTTGTCTCTACAGGCTTTTTTGTTTTTACTAATTTATCAGAAAGAAATTCTTACTTACTTTGGTCAAGCTTAAGGAGCGAATTAGTACAGAAACAGTTTTATTATTTATCTTCTACGGCAGTGCAGCTGGAATTATCTAAAGAATATTTAGAAAACTATGTTAAAATTCCAATTCCGATAAATGAGTATGCCGACGAAATTTATGAAGATGTTAAATTATGTACTAAATTACGGCACGATCTTGATCGTAAATTAAATGAAATAAGTAATAATTTGAAGTTTGATACAAACTTGAGTTTTAAATAAAAGTATGAACTATTAATGCAAAATATTGATTTAATATCTGAAGAGGAAGCAAAAAAATTATTAAAAGCACTAGCTGATAAAATAGAACGCTATAATCATGCTTATTATATAGAAGATAATCCTTTAGTTTCAGATGCCGAATATGATCAGCTATTTAATACCAATCTCAAGTTAGAACAAAAATTTCCTCATTTAATTTTAGAAAATAGTCCTAGCAAAAAAGTAGGGGCTAAAATAGCAAATAAATTTGCTAAGGTTACGCATCAAGCACCGATGCTCTCTCTTAGTAATGTCTTTGATGAGCAAGATGTTAAAGATTTTGTAGATCGTATAAAAAATTTCTTACGCCTTGATGAGTTTGCTCCTATCTTTTGTGAGCCTAAAATAGACGGTTTGTCTTTTGCTGCTATTTATAAAAACGGGCTGCTTACAACAGGAGCTACAAGAGGGGACGGATATATAGGTGAGGATATAACGGCAAATATTAAAACAATCAAAAATTTTCCTCATAAAATTAATAATGCTCCGGAGTTTTTAGAAGTACGAGGAGAAATTTATATTGGAAAACAAGATTTTTTAAACCTAAATAAAGAACAAGAAGAGCAGGGCAGAGATAAATTTGCAAATCCGCGTAATGCTGCTGCCGGATCACTTCGTCAGTTAGATTCTTCAGTTACTGCAAAAAGACCGCTAAAATATTTTGTCTATTCAGGAGGAGCAGCTGAACAAAATCTCGCTTCTTCTCAAAATGAATTACTTAAAAAATTAAAAGAATTCGGCTTTAGCGTTAATGAAATATCTAAACTTGCAGATTCCGAAGAAGAAATTTTTGCTTTTTACGAATATCTAAAAACAAATAGAGAAAATTTACCTTATGAAATTGACGGTGTAGTATGTAAGCTAAATGATTTTGCACTGCAAAATAGAATGGGATTTATAGCTCGTTCTCCAAGATTTGCTACTGCTCATAAATTTCCTGCTATAATAGGACAAACGAAGCTGCTTTCTATTACGGTGCAAGTAGGCAGAACCGGCACATTAACTCCGGTAGCCGAGCTTGAACCCATAGAAATAGGCGGGGTAACCGTTAGCAGAGCAACACTACATAATTTCCAAGAAATTATACGAAAAGACGTGCGGATCAGGGATTATGTATTCCTGCAACGTGCCGGTGACGTTATTCCTCAAATCACGGGAGTTGATATAGGGAAGCGTTCCACCGATACAACAACATTTAATACTCCTTTATTTTGCCCTTCGTGCAATTCTAAGTTGCATTATGTTCCTGAAGATATTATTATACGCTGTGATAACGGTCTTAACTGTCCTGCTCAGAATTATGAGCGTATACGCCATTTCGTATCGAAAAATGCTATGGATATTGAAGGGCTGGGGCGTAAGCAAGTTGAGTTTTTAATAGATAAGGGATTAATTAGCAATCCTTTAGATATATTCTTCTTAAAAGAAAAAAATGAAGCTAGCTTAACAAAGCTTGAAAATATGGATGGGTGGGGCAGAAAATCAGTAGAAAATCTTTTTAAAAATATCGAAAAATCAAAAAATGTCAGTTTGCCGAGGTTTATATATGCATTAGGCATAAGGCATATCGGTGAACAAAACGCTAAATTGCTTGCTAGAGACTTTGAAAGCTATAATAACTTTATAAGTCAAATAGAATTACTTAGTAAAAACGATTCGGATATCTATCAAAAACTAAACAATCTAGAAGGAATCGGCGATAAGATTCTAGTAGATATTATTGATTTTTTTGATGTTAAAGCAAATATTGAGCTTATCAAAAAACTTGGTGAAGTATTAAATATTGAAGATTATAAAGAGACTAGAGAACAAAGTAGTGTAACAGGTAAAATAGTGGTATTTACCGGTAGCTTACCGACGATATCTAGAGCAGAAGCTAAAGCAATGGCTGAAAAGCTTGGAGCTAAAGTTGCGGCTAGCGTATCCTCTAATACGGATTTAGTCATAGCCGGCGTTGATGCAGGTAGTAAGCTTAAAAAAGCTAAAGAGCTGGGAATTAAAATTATTGATGAAGAAGAATGGCTTACCATAGTAAAAAATGTTTAAAACAATGAATAAAGCAAGAGAAAATCAGGTAGTAATTTATCAAGACGAAAATGGGGAAGTTAATGTTGAGGTTAAGATGGTAGAAGCAACAGTTTGGCTATCTTTAAATCAAATAGCAGCACTATTTGCACGAGATAAATCAGTAATTTCAAGACATTTAAAGAACATATTTAAAGAAGGAGAATTGGAAGAAAAAGCAGCTGTTGCATTTTTTGCAACAGTTCAAATAGAAGGAGAGCGTAGGGTTGAGAGACAAGTAGAATATTATAATTTAGATGCAATAATATTAGTAGGGTATAGAGTAAATTCTAAGCGAGGTATAGCTTTCAGAAAGTGGGCTACTAACTTACTTCGAGCATATCTCATTAAAGGTTATAGTATTAATCAAGATAAAATCACTCAAAAGAAATTAAATAATCTACAACAAACAGTAGAACTTTTAACAAATACTTTGATAAATCAAAATTTGGTAAATAGTACAGGACAAGAATTAATTAACCTTATAAAGAATTACTCTAAAACATGGGAGATACTGCTTTTGAAAGAAGAATTAAAATAATGAGTAATAAAGGTGAAAGACGGCTTCCATATTTATTACAAAATAATTTATTTTTGTTTTGACTTGGGTATACAGAAAGAATTAATGATTAGTTTTATGGTTAGTAAAGCTCAATTAATACGAGTGGCAATTAAGAATTACTTACGTGAATTAAACAAAGATAAAGAAGATGCAGAAATTGCTTTAGAAAGAAGAAATAATAATAGTGATAAACTTCTTACTTCAGAAGAAGCAGCAGAATTGTTAAAAAAGAAATATGGATTATAATTTTGAACTATCGTCATATTTATCATGCAGGCAATTTTGCCGATATAGTGAAACATCTAGTGCTTATTGCGATCTTAGAGCAGTTTAAGAAAAAAGAAAAACCTTTCGCAGTTTTAGATGCTTTTGCAGGTCTAGGTCTTTACGATTTAAGTTCGGAAGCTGCTTGTAAAACTCTAGAAAGCGATACGGGCATTAATAAATTACTGCAAGCTACCGATCATATTCCTGAACTTTTAAAGGTTTTTTTTAATATAGTAAACCTAGCTGGGAAAAATTATTATCCTGGCTCACCTTTTATAATTAAACAATTATTAAGACCAAATGATCGCTTAATTGCTTGCGAGCTTCATCCAAGCGATTACTTGAGTTTAAAAAAACTACTACCGAATAATACGCATAATATAGATGCTTATAATGCTATAAAAGCTTTTCTACCGTTTAAAGAAAATAGAGGATTAATTTTTCTTGATCCGCCTTTTGAGGTCAAAAACGAGTTTCAAAAATTGCTCAAAGCACTTAAAAAAATTAAGCTACGATCTCTTAATAATACCATCTTAATTTGGTATCCTATAAAGGGTTTACCTTTAGTCCGTGATTTTTACCACAATTACAAAAATATCGGATTTAAAGAAACCATAATTATTGAATATGAGCTTTTATATAGTGATAAAAATATGGTAAAGTGTGGGTTAATGTTAATTAATCCTCCAAATATGAGAGGAGAATTAGAAAAATTAACAGAATATTTAAACACCGCTCTTAATTTAAAATTTACTTATATTTACTTTTAATGTTTTTTCGGAAATATATCTTTTTACTGTTTATAGTTTTTCTTGTTCAAGGTTGTAGCAGTATTAAAGAATCTAGCGATACTAATTTACTTTCTACAACTTCATCTCAATTAAAGCAAAAATATAAAATCAGTCATGCGGATTTAGTAGTACAATATGATTTAGCAAATAAAAATAGCAAATGTATATATGCAAAAAACTTAGGTCTAATAATTAATAACCCTAAACAAAATAAGATTTTTTTACAAAAATTTCATAATAAAAATCCGGCAGAATTTAATAAAGCAGCCGAAATAAAAATAGCCGATATAAAGGCACTTATAACAAAACTAAATTCAAAATATAAGTTTCTCTCTAAACCGGAAGCTAGTTATTTTGCAAAAAAACAAACTCATAGGAATAATATTTCAGAACTAACCAAGCTTGACAAAATAATTGCTACAATACCGCTCATGTTACCGGAATACGAACCGAAAATTACCAGTCATTACGGAACTAGAAAAAGTCCTCATAAAAAGAAAAGAAAAAAGAAATGTTTCCATAGCGGTATTGATTTACAAGCTAAAAAAGCAACCCCGATATATGCAGCGGCAAGCGGGGTCGTTATAAAAGCCGCTAGAGCACCTGATTACGGGAATTTTGTCGAGATTAAACATGGACGCAAATTTGTTACGAAATATGCTCATTTAAAGGAAATACAAGTTAAAGAAGGAAACAAAATTAAGCGCGGTCAATTTATCGGTATACAAGGCAGAACCGGTAATGCAACGGGTGAACATTTGCATTTTGAAATTCTACTAGACAATAAAGCAATCAATCCGTTTGACTTTATTTTTAACTGCCGTAAATGCTGAAAATAGGCTTGTTGTGTGGTTCTTGAAGAACACTCTGATGTCATACCGTGGCCCATAAATACAACTTATAATACTAATAATTTTAGTATTTTTAACTGGATCTAGCTCACAAGTTGCGGGATGACAATAGGAAAAGCTGAACCATACAACAAAACCAATATTAACCTAATTTATATTAATATGATCAAACTTTTATATCCTAAATTTTGGCAGAAGCAAAATATTATAGCTTATTTGCTTTTGCCGGTAAGTTTGATATATCAATTTTTAGGTTATTTGCGAGCTAGTCTAGCTCAACCTATTATGTTGCCTGCTAAAGTTATTTGTGTCGGTAATTGTAGCGTAGGAGGTACTGGTAAGACACAAATAGTAATATATCTAGCCAAATTACTAAAAGCTAGAAATGTAAGTTTTGTAATAGTTACTAAGGGTTATGGTAGCAAGCTTAAAAACGCAGCTATTGTAAATGCAAGACATACTGTTCTAGAGGTAGGAGATGAGGGGGTAATACTTGCAAAATACGGACTAGTTATTGCTACTAAAAATATCAAAGAGGTTTTGCCGTTAATTAACGAGCTTAAACCTGATGTAATAATAGTTGATGATTTTCTACAAAATCCTCATTTTCATAAAGATTTTACTATAGTTTTAGTAGATAGCCAAAGGCTTTTCGGTAACGGATTTTTGATTCCGGCAGGTCCTTTAAGACAGTATCCAAATAAAGCTCTTGATGTGGCTGATTTGGTTTTTTTAGTCAGTAGCACCAATGATAAAATGTCGAATATTTTAACTCCTTATGTAAATAAGTTAATAAATGCTCAAATAGTTCCCTTAAATAATATAGACAAAACTAAAAATTATTTTGCTTTTAGCGGTATCGGTAATCCTGAGCGTTTCTTTTCGACTTTAAAGAATTATGGACTGAATATAGTCGGTTACAAAATTTTTCCTGATCATTATAATTATTTACAAGCAGATTTAGAAAATTTATATTCGTTAGCTAAAGAGCATAACGCTACCTTAATTACTACAAGAAAAGATTATGTGAAATTTAATGATTTAAATAATAATATTGTCTGTTTAGATGTAGAATTATCTATAAACAACCCTGATTTATTAAATGAAAAAATTTTTAAAAAAGCTCAGATATTTAATTGAGTATTTTATCGTTGTTATATTCCTTAAAGTAATAGGAATGTTCGGTATAGATAAAGCAGCGGATATTTGTAGTTTTATAGCGAGAAAAATCGGTATATTATTTGCCGTTAATAAAATTGCTAGAAGAAATATTAAAGCAGTATTCGGCGATATGTGTGATGTTGAAAAAATCATAGATCAAACTTGGGGTAATTTCGGTAGATTTATCGGTGAATTTGCATATGTCAACAAGATGGATGAAGCCGAGTTAGAGCGTAGAATCGAAATAATCGGCATAGAAAATATTAAAAAACTTGAAGGACAACCCTTTTTATTATTTAGCGGTCACTTTGCGAATTGGGATATCAGTCTTAAGCGTCTTCATAAATCTTATCCCAAATTTGCCGTAATTTATCGTAAAGCAAATAACCCGTATGTTAACAAGTTGGTTAATGAAAGTCGTGCCGGTGACAAATTAAGACTTATACCGAAAGGTCCTGAAGGCAGCAGAGCTTTAGTTAGGGCTATCAAGGAGGGTGAATCTATTGTTATGCTTGTTGACCAAAAAATGAACGACGGAATTGAGGTACCTTTTTTAGGATATCCTGCTATGACTGCTAACGCTATCGCTAAAATTGCATTGCAGTATAAATATCCGATTATACCTTGCCAAATCATTAGAACTAAAGGCAGTTATTTTAAAGTAATAGTTCACTCACAATTGATGTTTGAGCAAAGCGGTGATAATAAAGTCGATTGCTATAATATTATGCTTAATATTAACCAAATACTAGGAGAATGGGTTAAACAAAATCCTTCTCAATGGTTTTGGTTTCACAATAGATGGAAGAAGTATACTCGATGAACTTCAAAAATTGGCTACGTCGTTCTACAAGATCTGAGGTACTCACGTATTAAGTATACGCTGCGTTCCTTGCCTTGTGAACTCCTTGCTCTTTTTGAAGTTGATCTTCGTATACCGCATTTTCATTTTACTTCGGAGCAATCTGCTATAGTTTTGAAATTGTACTTAATTTTTCAAGTACCTCTTGAGCGTGATTTTTAGCATTTACCGATCGCCAAATATGTTTAACGATGCCTTCCTTATCAAGTAAAAACGTAGCTCTATCAAGGCCCATATATTTTTTACCGAACATTGATTTTTCTATCCATACCCCTAATTGTTCACATAAATTTGAATTTGCATCAGAGGCTAATTCAAATCCCAAACTATATTTTTCTTTAAATTTATCATGAGAGTCAAGCTTATCTTTAGATACTCCGATAATTACCGTATTAAGTTTATCAAATTCTGGTTTTAGCTTGTTAAAATCTTGTGCTTCAATAGTACATCCGGGTGTATCGTCTTTTGGATAAAAATATAATACTACGAATTTTCCTTTTAAATTCGATAGTTTAATTATTTTATCTTTACCTATGTGTAAAGATAAATCAGGAGCTTTTGTTCCTAGTTCTAATGTCATAACATCCTCAAATTCATCTTATATAATAACTATATATTAAATATATATTTTTTGAAATTGCTTTTTAAAATTATATTATTTATGATTCTGGTATATAATACCTAAGTTTAATTTTTATTAACTATTTTCAAAAAGAGGTTATGAGAACTATAGGGGAAGCACTTGAAGAATTACATAACAACCTTAAAGGTTCTGCTAAAATTATTACTGCTGACTTTAATAAAAAATGTCATGAAGTGGCGGATAAATTATCTGTCAAAATTAATGATTTGGAGAAATATGCTAAAGATAGTAAAGATCATTCTTTAGAAATTATAAAAGAGCAATATAAAAATTTAACGAAAGAGTTTCAGGATTATCAAAAAATCAAGGATGATAAAGTGGAAGAATATAGACAAAATCTTGTAAAAAAACTGGATGATTTAAGTAAGAAAATTGAACAATAAACATAAATAATTGGAGAATATAATGAAAAAATCTTAATAACATTAGGGGCTGCCGCTGCCTTATTATTAACGCCTAACATTTTTGCGGATTCGCCTCCTAAGGACGAAACACAAGCAAATGAAGTGCAAACTGAAGAAGTAGCTACAAGCAGTACAAAAACAATTACCGAAAACTTACAGGAATTAAAAGACAATTTAACAAACCTAGCACAAACGGGTGCCGATAAATTTAATCAGACCTTAAGCAATACTTATGATCAGATAGCACAAAGCGTTGCAGAGATGAACGAAAATATGAAAGATCAGGAAGATAAAAAAAAGTGCAGAACTGCAAAAATCTATAGATGATATAAAAGTAAAGATAGAAGCTTATAAAAAAGCGGGAAGCAAAAAGCAAGAAAAAATACGTCAGCACCTTGTTGATAAATTAGAAGAGCTAAATAAAAATATTAATGAATATAATAAAGAAAAAGCAAATTCGTAATTTTGAGTGTATGACACCCAGGGCTTTTTTCGATCCATGCAACAAAGCCGATCGAGTTGTGGGATGACAATATACCCTTAAAAAATCGGTATTATTTATGACTATTACTAAAGAAAAATTGCAGCTATGTTAAGCTCCAAATTAGGTTTTTCAAATAATTTATGTGAAGAAATAGTTAATACGGTTTTTTCTAACATTTTAGAAGTCGCCAAGAAACAAAAATTAACTTTAAAGAATTTCGGTAGCTTTGAGGTTAAACAAAAAAATCCACGTCCCGGAATAAATTTTCATACTCAATCACTGGTAATTATAGAATCAAAAAAGAATTTACGTTTTGTCCCTTCTTCCAAATTAAAAGCTTTAATTAATGAATCTACTTGATCAACTTCAAAAATTGGCTACGTCATCCTACAAGAGCTGCGGTGCTCACGTATTAAGTATACGCTTCGCTCCTTGCCTTGTGGATTCCTTGCTCTTTTTGAAGTTGATCTTCGTATATAGTACTTTTCATTTATTCGGAGTATATGACAAACAATAAACTAACAAAAAAATATTATTCTGCTAGTGAGGTGATTAAGCATTTAAATATTGCTTTACATCAATTAAGATATTTAGAGACAAAAATCCCTGATTTATCTAGTTATAAAATAAATAATAGAAAATATTATACCGTTAATGATATCGATCTACTTCAAAAATCTTTAAATAAAGATGCTATATCTCTTCCTACCGATAGAATCGATATATTACTTACTAAATTCCATAATTTATCTCTTCAAATAAACAAAATCTTGCCGATTACTCGATGACTTGCGTATAGTACTTGTCATATCATGTTTTAAAGAGAGCATATTATGACAATAAGACAAACGGTAAAGCCGGTAATTATCGGTATATCCGGTCCTGAATTAACCGATGCCGAAAGAGAATTATTTGAAGAGCATAATCCTTTAGGTGTAATTTTATTTCGTCGTAATATTAAAAAGCATGATAATGGTGAGCAGGATAAAGAAGCACTTAAAACCCTTATTGACGATATAAAAGGAGTACTAGGGGAAAATACTATCATCTCTATAGATCAAGAAGGGGGGAGGGTAAAAAGGCTTATTGCACCAACTTTTTATGATGCTCCGGCTGCTCAAACTTGCGTTGATGTGCAGGGGTGCAAACAAAATTATAGTAATATCGCCAAAGAGCTAAGAGAAGTAGGGATTAATTTAGACTTTGCACCGGTAGCGGATTTGATCCACGAAGGAGCACACAATATAGTCGGAGATAGAAGTTTCGGCTCAGAGCCGGAAGTAGTGGTACCTTTATGTTTAGCTGCTGTAAACGGATTACAAGAAGAGAAAGTCCAAGCTTGCATTAAACATATTCCAGGGCATGGTAGAGCTAAAGTAGATAGCCATATAGGGTTACCTATTATTGATACTAGCTTAAAAGAATTAGAAAGCACAGACTTTAAAGTATTTAAGGAGCTAGCGAAGCAAAATAATATTAAGCTCGCTATGACGGCACATATAATTTACAAAGCTCTTGATCCAAGCAACCCTGCAACCCTATCAAAAAAAGTTATTGATTATATTAAAAGTAATATTGGTTTTAAAGGGCTTATTATTTCTGATGCAATAGATATGAAAGCTTTAAACGGTAATATGAAAGATATTACCAAAGGAGTTTTAGATGCAGGCGTAGATATAGTGCTTGAATGTACCGGAGAATGGGACAAAATGTCTGAAGTTCTCAGTAGTGTTTCTGAGGTATCTATGGATAAATTTCCCGACTTATTTATTGTTTAACTTTATGTTATTCCCGCGAAAGCGGGAATCCAGAAAAAATAACCTTAATATTGGTACAAAATATATTTGGTAAAATAAACATATAAAAAATAAGTTTTTTTATATGTTTTGCTGGGTTCCTGCCTTCGCGGGAATGACATACTGAACGTTCGTACAACACAGGGTCAAGCCACGGTATGACATGTAAAATTGCTATTAAGAAACTATTCAATTAATCTAAGTTAAAATTAATTAAACAATTATATTGAAAAAATTTATTTTTACTATTAATCTATTTTTTAATTTTTAGTTAAAGAATTAATTTTATTAATTACTTAAATAGTATTATGAACAGTCTTGTGGATTTAAGTTCTAAAAGCTATAGGTCATTTTTACTAAAAATAGAGATATATAGAATTTTAGGTAGCAGGAGGGGATGTGATTTGTGATATTATTAATCTGCTTAAAGAAGATTTAAATAAAGCAGAGATAGAAAATGAGATATATATGCGTCTTAAAGAACCTTACTCTGTTTTAAAAAAGATGAAAAGGAAAGAAGTGCCACTTGATGCATTGAAAGACTTAATTGCATGTAGGATTATAGTGAAATCTAAAGGTCTATGCTACAATGCTTTAGACGTAGTTAAGAATTCTTCGCATTTAGCTTGGCTATATACCAAAGATTATATCAATAGACCAAAAAGCAACGGCTATCAGTCTCTTCATAATATAATGCAGCTTTTATACTCTAAACGTAATTTTGAAATACAAATAAGAAGCGAGGAGATGCATAAAGATGCCGAGCTTGGTAGAGCGGCTCATTTAAATTACAAAGAAGAACAAGACCGTCATTTGAAAAAAGTTTTTGACGTTACTAACGACACGATACTTTCTAAAGCACGTCAAATGGTGAAGCAATTTGAAGGATTAGAAGCGCAAATTGTAGAATATGAAAAAGAAATTATGCGTATTTGGCATACCAAATACGACGAAATGCTAAAATGGGAAAATACGGCTGAAATGCTAATATTTAATGAAGCGTAGGGGATAATATGTCATACCGTGGCTTGACCACGGGATCCAGTCCTCGGTGTCATTCCCGCTTCCGCGGGAATCCAGGAAAATATTAAGTCATCCTAGCTAACTTGATCGCGGGATCCAGTTAAAAATACTAAAATTATTTAGTATTTTTAAATTATTATTATAGATTCCGTGGTCGTAGCCACGGAATGACTTAGTTGTGATAAAAATATAACATTTATTAAAACTTTATAAAAAAACTACCGTGTGGCTTGTAATTATATATAATGTATAGTATACTCAGCCCGTAGTTTAGAGACTATTAAAGCAAAATATTAGGTTATTTCCTTGTTCGGTGCGGGTAATCTTGCCTGTAGCCGGCTATATTGTTTTAATACTAAGTACTAAATTTTTAACTTAAATATAGGCAAAAAATATGGCTCAAAAACCAAATTTTCTAAAAAAATTAATTTCCGCAGGATTGGTAACTGCTTCCACAGCTACCATAGTAGCCGGTTTTGCAGGCTCAGCTATGGGTGCTGCTAACCGCAATATTAATGCAAACGTTAATTTAAATGCTGTTGGTATTCCTGGAATAGTAACAGGTGATTCTTTAACTTATGTTGTACAAGCAGGCGGCCCTTTCACTGCCACAGCTGATGGAGGAAATGATAACGGTGGTAACCCTACTGTGCTTTTCGGATCGATTAACATGTTACAAAGTGGTGTTTTTGCAGTTAACGGTGCGGATATAGCGATTGGTGCTGTTTCCGGTACTGCAGGTCAATTATTAACGGTCAATAATGCTGCAGGAAATACCTTAACTTTAAACGGTGCTCCTGGAGTTGTAGCTTGTCCTGTAAATACTTACACTAACCTCGGACCTATTAATTTTGCAGATGCTAATTCTGTATTCAAAGTTAGCCTTGCAGCTAATGGTGCAGACGGTACTAAAACAGCTGTTTTCGGTAATACTGCTACTTTCAACGGTACTGCTGCAGGTAAAGGTCAAATTAACATTGATAACGGGAATAGAGCTATATTTAATGGTACGATCGGTAATACTAATGGTATACAAGGTTTCATATTAGGGGCAAACGCACAAGTTACTTTAAATGCAAATGCTAAACTTGACGGTATTGTTAGAGCTGATGGTATTACTTTAGGTAATGCTGCTGTATTAAATGTTGCAGATGGAGTTAATATAACCGGTATTACTGCTGCTAATAATATAGATATTGGCGGTGCAGGTGCTAATAACGGTACGGTAAATTTCTTAGGTGATTCTACGGTTAGTACAGACATAGGGGCTAATAATCCTGTAGCTACGGTTAATGTTGCCGGAGAATTAACATTCCAAGGTGGAAACAATGGGAACGGCGGTACTTTTGCTGCTCAAGCTATTAATTTAACTAGTGCTGATTCCTTAATCAAATTTACAACACAAGATCATAATGTAGTAGGTAATATACTTAATACTAGTGGGACTAATAACCAAGGTGGTTTCAGTGTTAATGGTGGTAATGTAACAGTTACCGGTAATATTGGTGCTAATGGTAATAGTTTAGCTACAATTAATTTTGAAACAGATAATACTTTAGTAGTGCATAAAGCAGCTGCTAATGCTACAAATGCTCTTTTCGTTCAAAATGTAAATACTGCTACGGCTAATAAAGGTATATTAGAGTTACACGGTGCTAATTTCGCCATTAACGGTAATATTGGTGGAAATAATGCTTTAAAAATTGTTACTTTAGCAGATGATGATAATGGTGCTGCTACAAACTTTACTTTAAAGCAAGGTAGTAAAATTAATGCGCAAAATATATATTTATCTAATGCATTTGATAATACCCTTACCTTAGAAGAAGGCACAACCGTAACCGGTGATATTATAAATATGCTAGCAGCAGGTAACGGTACAATCGCTTTAACCGGTAATGCAACTATTAATGGTAATATAGGTGTTAATGCTGCTGTCGGTGGTAATGTTGGTAATGCCCTAAAAAATATTAATTTAGCCGGTAAAAATTTATCTTACGGCGGAAACAGTGTTTTATTAGTTAACAATCCTGCTAATGCTATTACTTTTGGAGCTAACGAAACATTAACTCTAACTAATACTACAGATGCAGCTTTACAAATTAAAGCTAATTTAGCCGTAACTACCGATAAACAAGGTATATTAGATGCGAGTAGCCTAACAAATGCTCAAACTTTAACTATTAGCGGTAATATCGGTACTATTGCACCCGGTGCTAATAAAATCCTTGGACAATTAAAAGTCGGCTCAAGTAAAACCATTTTAAATGCTGGTGATGTTGCTATTAATGAGTTAGATATAGGTAATAACGGTTCAGTACAACTTGGTCACAATACTTATTTAATAACAAAAACTACCAATGCTGCAGGTCAAGGTAAAATAATAGTTGCCGGAGATCCTGCTGCCCCTACTACTACTCTTTCTGCGGGTACAAATTTAGGTAGTGCAGCAAATTCACTTGCTGAGATTAATTTTGCAGCTCCGACAGCTCCAAATGATTCTGTATTAACGGTTGGTAAAGGTGTTAATTTATACGCCACTAACATTACTACTACTGCTGCTGACACAGGTTCGTTCAGCTTTACTGCCGGTGGAACAAATATAGTTAGCGGTATAGTCGGT
Organism: Rickettsia sp. 109562A South Dakota; assembly: GCF_055791265.1. Lineage (NCBI taxonomy): Bacteria > Pseudomonadati > Pseudomonadota > Alphaproteobacteria > Rickettsiales > Rickettsiaceae > Rickettsia > Rickettsia sp. 109562A South Dakota. The sequence goes on along the minus strand of NZ_CM147703.1, from coordinate 149,500 downwards.
GGGCAGCAAGGTAATAAGTTGAATACTGTAGAATTAGATAACGGTACTACTGCTCAGTTCTTAGGTAGTGCTATTTTTAACGGCAAGAGTACAATTGCTGGTAATTCTACCTTACAAATCGGAGACAATTATACTACAAGCTTTATCGCATCTGCCGACAATACCGGTATAGTAGAATTCGTTAATGCTGATGATATGACCGTAACATTACAAACACAAGCTGCCGCTGTTGATGCTTTAAAACAAATAACAGTTTCCGGTCCCGGTGGCGTAGTATTTAATGAGACCGGTAATTTAGCTGGGCATGGTATTAATACCACTAAAATTGCTTTTGCAAATGCAAGCTTAGGTGCACGTTTATGCTTACCTAGCAAAATTCCATTTGACGGTTTAACAATTACAAGTACAGTCGGTAACGGTCCGGTAGGTGACTTTAATGTTCCTACAGTTATTGTTTCAGATGTTGATAGTACAATCGCCCCAGGTCAAGCAATCGGGGATCAGAATAATATCGTAGGTCTTGGGCTTGCAAGTGATGGTACGATCACTGTTGATGCTACTACATTATATGCAGGTCTGTTTACTGTAAATGACGGTCAAGGTACTATAGAGCTTAACGGCGGTGTTCCTAATACCCCTGGTACAATTTACGGTTTAGGGATAAAGCCAGAAGATAAGGCTGTTCTAAAATTAAAGCTCGTAACTGTTACTACAAACTATAAGAACTTAGGAAATACTTTCGTTAATAACTTAATAGTTAATGATGGTTTAACATATCAAGCAGGCGGTGTAGCCGGAAAAGATTTCGATGGTACGATCACTCTTGGAAGTGCTAACGGTAACTCTAATGTAATTTTTGCTGATGGTACAAACTCTACTTCTACAAGTACGGTTGCTACCGTTAAAGCTAATAACGGTGTCGTAACTTACTTAGGTAGTGCATCTGTCGGTAATATAGGTAGCTCTAATACTCCTGTAGCTTCCGTACAATTTACGGGTCCTGCCGGTTCATTAGAAAAATTACAAGGAAATATATATTCTACGGCAACCAATTTTGGTAATGTTAACTTAAATGTTGCAGCATCGAACGTAATTTTAGGCGGCGGTACAACTGCTATTAACGGTAATATAGATCTTGCTACAAACACCTTAACATTTGCAAGCGGTACTTCAACATGGGGAGGCAATACTTCTCTTAGCACAACGCTAACAGTAGCAAACGGCAATATAGGTCATATCGTTATCGCAGAAGGAGTTCAAGTTAATGCAACAACTACAGGAACCACAACCATTAACGTACAAGATAGTGCTAATGCAAATTTCAGCGGTACACAAACTTATACTTTAATCCAAGGCGGGGCTCGTTTCGCAGGTACTTTAGGTGATCCTAAGTTTAACGTAACCGGAAGTAATATTTTCGTAAAGTATGGATTAATACGTGCCGATAATAAAGATTATGTATTAACACGTACTCACGATGCAGCAAATGTAGTTACAAAGGCTATCGAAAGTAGCCAGTTTGCAGGTGTAGCCGGTATAGGTCAGAACGTTACAACATTTGTAAATGCAACTAATACCGCAGCATATAATAATCTTCTTTTAGCTAAAAACACTACTGATGCAGCTAACTTTGTCGGAGCTATTACTACCGATACAAGTGCGGCTGTAACTAATGCACAATTAGATGTAGCTAAAGATATCCAAGCTCAACTTGGTAACAGGTTAGGTGCTCTTAGATATCTTGGTACTTATGAAACTCCTGAAATGGCAGGAGCTGAAGGCGGGTTAGTATCTACACCGCAAGGTCCGGTTGCAGCAGGTGACGAAGCTGTTGACAATGTAGCTTACGGTATATGGGCAAAACCTTTCTATACTGATGCACATCAAAGTAAGAAAGGCGGTTTAGCAGGTTATAAAGCTAAAACCACCGGTGTCGTAATCGGTTTAGATACGCTAGCTAACGATAACTTAATGATCGGTGCTGCTATCGGTATCACTAAAACCGATATAAAACACCAAGATTATAAGAAAGGTGATAAAACCGATATTAACGGTTTCTCATTCTCTCTATACGGTGCACAGCAGCTTGTTGAAAACTTCTTTGCTCAAGGTAGTGCAATATTTAGCTTAAACCAAGTGAAGAACAAACGTCAGCGTTATTTCTTCGATGCTAACGGTAATATGAGTAAGCAAATTGCTGCCGGTAATTACGATAACATGACATTCGGCGGTAACTTAACAGTCGGTTATGATTACAATGCAATGGAAGGCGTGTTAGTAACTCCAATGGCAGGACTTAGCTACTTAAAGTCTTCTGACGAAAACTACAAAGAAACCGGTACAACAGTTGCAAACAAGCAAGTTAACAGCAAGTTTAGCGATAGAACCGATTTAATAGTAGGTGCTAGAGTAATGGGTAATACTATGAACTTTAGTGATCTTGCGGTATATCCGGAAGCTCATGCTTTTGTGGTTCACAAAGTAAACGGTAGATTATCTAAAACTCAGTCTCAGTTAGACGGACAAGTTACTCCGTTCATCAGCCAGCCTGATAGAACCGCTAAAACATCTTATAATTTAGGTTTAAGTGCAAGCATAAGACCTGATACTAAGATGGAATACGGAATCGGTTATGATGCTCAGATTGCAAGTAAATATACTGCACATCAAGGTACTCTAAAAGTCCGTGTAAACTTCTAATTACTTCTGTAAGTTTAAGTTTATAACTTTCTCAAGAAACAAGCCCTCTTTGAAAAAAGGGGGCTTTTTTTTATTCTATATTCCAATTTTCATTTATCCTCGTAGGCATTGCTAGTGACGGCTTATATCCCCACGAAGGAGTGTTGTTGCATGGCTCGTTTTATGTCATTCCTGCGAAAGGCTTGCTTGCGTGGATCGATTCCACCCCTGTCATCCCGCGACTTGATCGCGGGATCCAGGTAAAAATACTAAAATTGTTAGTATTATAAGTTATTTTGTATGGATACTGTGGTCAAGCCACGGTATGACAACCGAACACGTTTTTCGATCCACGCAACAATGCCTACGCGGGAATGACATCCTGAACGTTAGTACATTAGAGGACTTGATCTGATCACGGGGTTCAGTTAAAAAACTGCACGCTTTAAGTTGTTTTTATGGATACCGTGGTCAAGCCACGGTATGACACCTAGGACTTTTTTCAATCAATGCAATATCCACAAACCTAACTCAAAATTTTATTGACTTTTAGTCGAAAAGTTATCAATTTTTACAGCTTTTAATTTAAAATTAATAAATATTATGAAAAAATATATATAATAGTGATTATTATGCTTCTAATAAGCGGAAGTATATTTGCTCAAGGTCAAATATCTAATTTAGTTGTGCCGGTTAGCTATTTTATAAATCATGTATCGCAATTGGAAAAACTTAAAAGAAAATCTTAATAAATATAAGCAATCTAGTGTAGTAGGAGGGGTAAGCGGTATGGGTAAAACGCAGCTTGCTAGGATGTACGCTTATGAAAATAAAGATAACTATGATATAATTTGGTTTATTGATTGTAATCTAAATATAGAGAGCAATTACTCAAATTATCTAAAGCTATTAATACCGAGGTAAAATCACCGGTGATTGAAGATATGGCAGTGATGAGGAAAGATTTAATGGCTTATCTAGCAAGTAAAGATAAATGGTTATCGGTGTTTGATAATTTAAAAATAGGCGAGAATAAGAAAATAGAGAATTTTATTAATTGGGAGTATAACGGTAATATTATAGTTTGTTCCCAAGACGATGAATTATTGTCTAACATAATCAAAGCAAACGCGTTCACTAAGCCGGAAGCTGCATTACTTGCAAAAAATATATTAGAAAATAAAAATCCGGAATTAATAAATGTTTTGACTCAAGAATTTGGAGGTTATCCGATTCTCGTAGTTCAAGGAGCACAAATATTAAATCAAGTACAAGATTTAAACTAAATTCTATACCTAAAAGTTTAGTAAAGGGGCGTATTTTTAGAAATGCTAAAACTATACCGGATAATATTGAGATAATTACAAAAAATGCAGAAAAATACGATATATCGATATATAAAATTTTAGAGTTAAAATTAAATTTATTAATACAATATGCTAATTCTTCCGATTTATATAACTCAAAAAAATTAGTAATGTGGTTTGATAAAAACGATCAAAAAGGTAAATTTAAATTATGGACAATGAGTAATGAAGAAAAATTTGCTTATGCTGCATATTTAGGCCGCATAGGGTGGTATTATAGAACTTGGTCAGATCCTAAAAAAGCAATTGAATATGACACGAAAGCTAAGCAGGTATTTGATGAAGTGAAAGGATATGATTCCATAAAATGTAATGTAGTTTTCGGCTCAGCTATATCCAATCTTCAACTGGGAAATCTAGAGGAGGCAGAAAAAAAATATCCAAATTATGGAAGATATGTTCAATCAAAATCTAGTAGATCAAACTGACATAGCAACTATATATTATGCAAAAGCTAAATTATTTAATATCCAAGGTAAAAATTATGAAGCATTAAGAAGAATTGACGATACTATAAATGTTTGTATCGAAAACGGGATAAAACCTCAAGATTTATTTCTTACCGGTTCGTATCTCATTAAAGTAGATGTATTAAATAATCTTAAGAAATATCAGGAAGCTCTTTCCTTATTAGAACAAGTATATGACATGAATAAACTAAGTAAAAAAGAAGAAAATCAAGTATTTGGACGAATTGTTACCCAAAAATCAAGAGCAAAACTAGGTTTAGGTGATGTTACCGAAGCTTAGAATACGCCAAAAAGGCTAAAGCAATTTTTCTTAACGATCCAACTAGACCTAATAAAGAGGTTATTATATCACCGGATATAGATTTGGCAAAAGCGTTTGTTGCTGAAGGGGATGCACTAGTGTTACTTAATCAAAATAAAGAGGCGGTAGATGCTTATGCTACTGCCGAAAATATATATTGGAATAACTATAGAGAAAATATGAAGAATGTGTATGAAATAAGTAATATGTATATTGCAGCCGCTAAAGCTAGCTGTACTTTACCTAAGAAATTTTGGTATGAAAAATTCCGTAATAATCAGATAGAAAAATTCGGAGCTGATCATCCGAATAGTATAAAAATTTTAAATCTTAAATATAATGGTTCAAATTAGATGTTTACATTAACTAGAATTTTTTCTGATTAGTGCAATAAAAAAGCCGGAAGCGGTCAGAATAATTCCAAGCCAAATAAAGCTCATCATTGGCTTGTAATATATTTTAGCGTGAATTATATCACCGTCTATATTACTTAAAACGGCGTAAAGATCATATGATAAATAAGAGTATATATCGCTTTCTTGCGATAAACTCTTTTCAACTATATAAAGCCTATTTTCCGGCTTTAATATAGTTATATTACGGCTATTATCCTCAAGCCAAAATTCAGCGATTTGTCTATAATAATTTTTACCTTGAGCAAATTTAATATTTTGCAATGTTACTTTAAATTCGTTAAATGTTTTATTTGTTCTTACCTCTCCGGTAAAATCCATTTCACTTTGTAATAATGCATTCATAGTGATACTAAAGCTAATCAGTGCAAAACCAAAATGCCCAAGGATCATACTAGCGTTACTTGCTTTAAGTCTATTTCTAAAATAATTAGTTTTAATCAAAAGATGATGAACATTATGAAGCATCAGAAATATAGATGCAATTATAGTTAAAATCGATATAGCACTAAATGTTACTTTTGATGATATTAAATAAGTAATTATTAGAGATAATATTAGAATTATAATATGTTTTTTAATAGAGCTTCTAGTAGTAAATAATCCTATGGTACAAAGAATAGGAATAACGAATATAATAAAATTATTAATAAAAAATGTTTCACTAATAATAATAGGTTTATCGTCGAATAAAGAGTAAATTGGCGGATAAAGTGTGGCAGCTATTAGCACAATAAGGCTAAGGAGGAAAAATATATTGCCGAGGAGTATGCCGAGTATGTCATACCGTGGCTTGACCACGGTATCTTGTAAAACAGTCTGTGATGGTAAACTTCCTGAGATCCCGCGATCGAGTTGCGGGATGACACTATACAACCCTATACTTCCAATACTCAAAATTAAAAATATCCCAAGCAGGTATATCCCTCTCTCAGGTGAGGATGCAAAAGAGTGAATTGAGGTAACAAAACCGGAACGTACTAAAAAAGTGCTAAATATTACCAATAAGAAAGTAACGATTGATAAAATTATCATCCAACTTTGCATACGTCCGGTTTTTGCTGTTACAATTATAGAATGATATAGCATAATTCCGGATAACCAAGGAAATAACGAAATATTTTCTACCGGATCGAAAAACCAAAATCCACCCCAGCCCAGTTCTCTATATGCCCACCAAGAACCAAGACTAATTCCGATAGTAGTAAATAAGATACCGAAGCCCGCAAATGTTTTGAGAAGACATAAAGGGCTATAATTTATGTCATACCGTGGCTTGACCACGGTATCCATATTATCAATTTTTTTCTGGATACCGCGGTCAAGTCGCGGTATGACAGGAGTAAGCAACATTGCAGTAGCAATAGTAAAAGGTACTACGTAGCTAACATAGCCGAGGTAAAGTAATGGTGGATGAATGCTAAGAGCAATATCTTGTAGCATTGGGTTTAGCCCGAGTCCCTCTTTAGGGCTAAATGAAAAAACGTTAAAAGGATTCGAGGTAAAATAAATAAAGCTACTAAAAAATAATTGTAGAGCTGATAATATGATAATAGATAAAAATTTAAGCCGGTTATCTTCAAGTAAAAATATATAACAACAGCTAATGATTTGTAATAAGGAAAACCATAATAACATCGACCCTTCGTGACTCGACCAACTACCGGCTATTTTATATATTAACGGCTTTAAGGTACTAGAATTTAAGAAAACATTTTGTAGTGAAAAGTTAGAGATAATAAAAGCGTAGACTAGGGTATAAAAGGCAAATAATGTACATAAGGCAGCTATGTAGAAAGGGAGTATGGTTGTCATCCCGCGACTCGATCGCGGGATCCAATCTTTTTTGATTTTTTTCTGGATACCGTGGTCGAGCCACGGTATGACAGATAATACCGGCACACCGCTTAAGCACATCGTAGCTAGCAGTAAAAAATTACCGATTTCACTCACTGCTTATTGTTTCCTCAGTAGTAGGTAATACGGTAATTTTTACGCTATCAATCTTATTGGCAATTTTCTTTAAAATAATTACCTTTAAATTAAATATTTCAATTACTTCTCCTTGATTTGGAATCCTAGCAATTTTATGGATTATTAATCCTGCTATAGTGTTTGCATCCTCATCCGATAAATTCCAATCAAGTTCTCGGTTAATATCTCTAATAGTCGTAGTTCCTTTTATAATGAACTCGGTATTAGACTTCTTGATAATTTCATTATTAAGCCTATCATGTTCATCGGTAATAGGTCCTACGATTTCTTCTATAACATCTTCAAGAGTAATAATACCTAGTAGAGTACCATACTCATCTACAACACAAGCAAAATGATTATTACGTTCTCTAAATGCATGTAACTGGTCTACTACAAGTGCATTCTCAGGGATAAACCAAGGTGGGGTTAGAAGTTTATTAATATCAACTTTTTTTGCATCATTATTATTTTCGTATAATGCTTTAAGCAAATTTTTTAAATTAAGAATCCCTATTATATTATCTCTATTATCTTGCCATAAAGGTATACGTGTATGAGCACCTGATAATAAAGTTTTAATTATTACTTCATGAGGTAGGTCGATATTAAGGGCTATAATACTACTCCTGTGAGTCATAATTTCCGATACCGTCATATTACGTATATCTAATATCCCGCCGAGCATATTACGATCGGATTTATAAACTCCGCCTTCTTGATGGTAATGCTCAATCACGCCTCTTACTTCCTCGGTGCCTGAGATTTGAGGTTTTAAATTAATACGAAATATAAAGCAAAATATTTTTGTAATATAATCAAGAGCAATATTAATAGGTTTGAAAAGCTTTAAAAAAATTACTATAGTTGAAGCCATTTTTAATGCTAATTGTTCAGGTTTAGCAACGGCTATTGCTTTCGGTACTACTTCAGCAAAAACAATAATTATAAAAGCCATAACGCCGGAAGCAACTATCGGTCCGTTATCTCCGAGAAAGCTAATAAAGAGAGTAGTTGCAATAGTGGTACAAACAGTATTGATTAAGCTGTTACCGATTAATAAAGTCCCTATGACTTTTTCTTTTTTCTTAAGAACCTCTAAAACTGTTTTAGCACGCTTATTACCGGCGATTTTAAGCTTATGAATCTTCCCGGGAGAAGAGGCAGTAATAGCAGTTTCGGTAGCAGCAAATAAAGCAGATAAAGCGATCATTATTATAATAACGATCACAAGTATTGTAGTCATTCTTTGTTAAAGTATAAATTAACTATAAATAATTATATTAGTAATTAGAAATTTTGCCTAATGTTTTTTTATTATTAGAGTCGTCTAGATTGATCATTCGTTTTTTGACTAACCATCTTCTGAAATTTATTACTTGGTTGTTGCCCTATATTTGTTTTTAATGGTTGTCCAATTATCTTTGCTTGTTGTTGTATTAATAATGTATTAGCTTGAGCCTCCCTTAAATTTATACCTTGTCCTTTAGATTCTTCAGTAGTTAGAATTTTTTGCCCTTTAGAGAGTTTTATCGCACTATTGCATACGAAAACTCCGCAATCGTACGCATTTTCTTGTTGTTTTGTTTTTAGATCTATTATTTTTACATCGGGATAAACTTCGTTAATATATTCTGCTACTTTTGGACGAGCTTCCAATGGCTGACCGGTAGGGTCATTATATATAAAGGTTATATTACCTTTATCATCTTTACTAGCCGTCATGAATAGCCAATGCTCATGCCCTGTATTGAGCGGTATAATTGGCTTTTTATTATCTACAATTAGATCCTCTAGTGCAGCACGAAGAGTATCTTTTAATAGTTCCGGTTCTTCTAAAGAGGCATGCTGGAATATAGAGAATTTATTCTTATCTATATTTGCTTCTAATATATTTTTTATATCATCTTCAGTGTATAAATAATTAGGTTGTTTTATATCTTCTGTATTATAAATACCAATTTGAGCTTCAGTATTTATAACCGGTGATGATTTTTTGTCAGATATTTGTGGTTTCTGTCCTGCTATCGGTGTAGAACATTGCTTTTCTGCTTGCAGAGATTCCTCGTACACTTTTTGTGTGATTCCTAATTCTTCCCATGGTTTTGTATTACTAACGGAAGCTTGTTGCTCCGGTTGAGTTATAGAAGGTGCAACAGTTGCTTGCGGTTCTTGTGTTACTGTTGGTTTTGGTTGCGGGGTTGGAGTTACTAGAGTTTGAGGTTCTTCTTTCTTGCCAAGAAAACTAGTTACTATATCTTTAAAATAGTTAAAAACTCTTCTAAAAAAACCTTGCGATTCTGGTTGATTTTCTTTTGGAGGTTCATATGACGTTGCTTGTTCTTTTTGTATATCCTCAGGTCCATTTTTTATAATTTTTTCTATATTAAAATCAATAGGATTTATTTCAGATTTACCTAAATCTTTTTGAAATTGTCGAGATATTTGTGATACATATTTTTTAAAATTTTCGGCAGCATTATTTGGATCTTTCAAGATTTCATTGATTTCGAGTTTTAGTCCGTAAATTTGATCTTCAGAGGTAATACCGAATTTAGCAGTGATAAGATTTGTTGCTTCGTCTGCAGAAATAGGCCAGGTTTCTATAATTACTCTACCGCCTTGATTTTTAGCTTTTTTTATTATTTTATCTAATTTTGCTTTATCAGGTATTGTATTAGAGAGTAATTGGTCAATTTCGCGATTATATATAAGATTATTAAAAACCGATGTTAAATCTATATTTGCATCTTTAATTGTAGTGGTTTTATCTTTATTTATAATATTTTCATTTATAGCTAAATTTTGATCTGCTTCATTGACAAAAAAAACATGATCAACTTTTTCCATAATTTGCTTCCAGTAAGCTTCTAGTTCAGGATTTTGGGTTAATGAATTATATTGATCAAAAGTAATAGTAGTTTTTATATTTAAATTTTGTGAATTAATTAAATCTTGTACCTGAAAAATGGGTCTTACATTATTATTATTAAGTTGAATGTTAAAAATCGGTGTTTTGCCCTCTTTGCGGGATTTTTCTAAGATCTCCGCAAAAATACGTTCTTTATCGGATATATGTGATTCTTTATTAACTTGTAGCGGGATAATAGGCAGTTTATTTTGAGCTTCCTGATTGTTTATTCTCTCTAATATCTGATCTTTATTGCCAAGTAAAAGAGTAAATATAATAGGCTCAGCCATTACTAACCTTTATTAAAGAATATTAATATAATTATTAGAATTTTTGAGCTTTAAATCAAGTTATATTTAATAATCCGTGCTTTAGCTTATATAATTTATCCATTTTATGTGCTAACTCATGGTTATGTGTTACCATAATAACGGCAATATTTTGTTCTCTCGCTACTTTTAAAAATAAATTAAATACTTCATTTGTGGTTTTGGGGTCTAAATTACCCGTAGGCTCATCTGCTAAAATAATTTTCGGCTTATTAATTAAGCTCCGAGCTATGCTAACGCGTTGTTGTTCTCCTCCCGATAATTCTCCAGGCATATTATAGAGTTTTCCCCCAAGCCCTAGATCATCTAATATCTTTGTTGCATCTTCTATTGCTTCTTTTTGATCAAGACCGCTAATAAGTCTTGGCATAATGACATTTTCAAGGACGGTAAAATCTTTAAGTAAGTGATGTTGTTGATAGATAAAACCTAAATAATGAAGACGAATGAGATAATTTTTCGTATACTCGCTATTTGGTATGATGACTTGACCGTTTGTAGGTTTATCAAGCAAGCCGGCAATATGTAGTAAAGTCGATTTGCCGCTACCTGAAGTACCTATTATAGCGATTAATTCACCCTCACTAACCGTTAAATTAAGATCATCTAATACTCTAACAATAGTTTTGCCTTGGCTGTAATGTTTTGAGATATTTTTTAGAATGAGGACTTTATTATTCATATCTTAGGGCATCCACGGGATTTAATTTTGAGGCTTTATAAGAAGGATAAATTGTCGCAAGAAAACACAATATTATAGATAAAGAGGTAATTAAAATAATATCCTCAGCTCTTACTTTTGAAGGTAACCTATAAAGAAAATAAATAGCTGCCTCGAAAATTTTAGTACCGGTTATACGCTCCAAATAATTCTTGATAGTTTGAATATTATGAGAGAAGGTAACACCAAGGATTACGCCTAGTGTTGTGCCAAGCAATCCTATAAACATTCCGTTATAGATAAAAATAAGCATTATTTGCTTTGTACTCGCTCCTATAGTCCTAAGAATTGCGATATCTGAAGTTTTATCTTTAACGAGCATAAATAAGCTTGAAATAATATTAAATGCGGCAACCGTAATAATTAAAGAAAGAATAGTAAACATAGCCGTACGCTCAACGGCAAGGGCACTTAAAAACGGTGCGTTTAATGTTTGCCAACTAGTTACTCTTAACATTGCTCCTAATAATATTTGCAATTTATATGAATATGAAGGAGCTTTATCGGGATCTAAACTATTAATTTCGATTAAATTAATATCGTCGCCGAGAGATAAAAAATTTTGTGCTGCGGTAAGCGGCATTAATATCGTTGCCGAATCATAATCGTACATACCGCTATTGAAAATTGCTATAATTTTAAATTCTTTTGACCTTGGCATGTTGCCAAAGGCGGTAGAAACGGAATTTGGTGAAATTAATCTGATCTTATCCCCAACAGTTACACCTAAATTACTTGCTAATTCTCCTCCGAGTGCTATTACGTTTTTGCCGTGAAAATTATCAAAACTACCAAAATTCACATTTTTAAAAATTTCATTTCTTAAGCTTAGATCCTTTAAATTAATACCCTTAACAAGTACACCGCTATTATTACTTTTACCAAGAGCCAAAGCTTGACCGTGAGCAATAAACGTTACATGTTTTATATAATCTTGTTTTAGGAGTTTAGCTTTAATCTCTTCATAGTTATCAATGCTACCGGCTTGCGGATTTATTACTATATCCCCATTTAACCCAATAATATTTTTAGTAAGCTCTATGTGAAAACCGTTCATAATCGACATGACTACTATTAATGCCGCAACGCCGATCATTACGCCCACTAAAGAAAAGGCAGAAATAATAGAAACAAACTTTTCATTTTTCTTAGCTCTAAAATATCTGAAAGCTATTTTGAAGATAAAAGCTTGATTAGTCATTTTTTATTTTTACCTCACCGGAAATTTCAAAGATTCTATCATATTTAAATAATTTAGGTAATGTTACTAACCCAAATAGCGTCACAACACATATAGTAATACCAAGTGGGACAAAAGTACCGTTATATAAAAAGCCTACTAATTGCAGCCCAAATGCCGTTAAAATCAATCTAGCCGCAGTAAAAATAGCCGTCATACGTGCTTTGCCGTCCGGAATAGCTTCTAAAAGCAGCGGCCATAATATGTTAATCGGATATATCACGCCAAGAGATAATAATAAAGTAACTATTGTTATAGTTAAAGGATTATTAATATTATATACAATTAATATGCTATTTCCTAGTAAGAATAGTATTATAAATATAACTCCAAAATAGAAGCAATTTTTAATACCGAATTTTTTAAAGCAATAACCGCTTGTAAAGCTCATGATTGAGAATAAAGCTGCCATTGATCCTTGATATAATCCAAAATATTCTAAAGTTACGCCTAAATCTTGCATATATAAAATAGGAGCAATGCCGATAAATATCCAATATCCTTGTGCAAGAAATATCATTGTAAGTATATAATATATAGCTTTCGGTGATTTAAAAACCGGTATATATTCTTTTAAAGAAATGCGTATTTTTTTATTAACTTCTCTTTTTGGAATATAAAATATACCTAGAATTAAGCTAATTAAACCAAGTGCGAATAATAAAACAAAATTACCTCTCCATCCCCAAAATAAATTGACGTAACTGCCTAGAACCGGTGCAAAAGCCATAGAAAGCGTAATAGTGCCGTTTAAAATGCCCATTAATTTTTGCTGTTCTTGTACCGAATAAATATCGGCAAGCACGACATATACTAGTACTGCAACCGATGATATCCCGCATCCTTGCAAAAATCTTCCAAATAATATCGCTTCATAATTATTTGCAAATACGCAAAATAAACTACCAAGATTGAAAATCAGTAAACCGAGTGTAATAATCGGTCTGCGTCCGTACCTATCTCCTAAATTACCGACTATAAGCGAAGTAATACAATAAGCAGTTAGATTAATACCGAGTAGTAACTCCGTCATAAAAGTTGAAAGGTTGAATGTATCTTGTATTTCAGGGAAACTTGGAATGAATAAATCTATTTCCGCTCCGGCGAGTATTTCCATGATGATTACGGTAATAAGTAATTGCATAAGTAATATTTTTTTGTTATAGCTTTTATGTCATTCCTGCTTTTGCAGGAATGACATTGGTGGATTAGCTTCTATATTCTTATAGTTTATTGTTTTACTAAAGGATAAATGAATATTTATACATGACACGATAACCGGAGGACTGAAAGGAGAGCGAAAGCAAAAACTTTTAGTGATATATACTTTTTTTCTTTCAAAAGTAGTATTACATACTCCTTTTGAAAGAAGTTTGAAATAATGAGTATTCGAGATGGAAAGCGGTTCCCATCTCGAATACAAATTTAATTTATTTTTTTATTTCGACTACTTTTCATTTATCAGGAGTATATGTTAAGAATAATTGATTCCTAACATATATTGATTTTAAAAATTAATTAAAATATTACTGATTAATTCCTAAAGCTTGTTTTTGAGCATCGGTAGTATTCTCCATTACCCACTTTTGAACATCAGGACTTAACATATTATACTGACCTGCTGTTAAGCTAGCAACCCAAGCTTGTTGATCGTCAGTACTCATAGCTTGTATTTGGGTTGTTGTAACTGAAGTAGGATCGGACGGTATATCAGCAAATACTGGTGCTGAGAAAGCTAGAATTAATAAAATCTTTAATAAATTTTTCATTTTGTAAACCTTTTTTGTTTTGTAATTACAATTATAACAAAGCCACGGTAGCTTTCAAGCTAAATTATATTAAACATTTAAATTTTTTTATACTAAGGAACTTTTATTGTAACAAATATATCATTAGACTCCTTACATAACTTGCTTCTAAGGGTAATTTATACGTCAATCCGGTATACTCGCATCCTCACGTATTTTTTTGTACGCTGCGGTGCTGCGTTCCGTGTTTCTGGAGGGATTCCTCCTTATTAGCTACGTTATGTTAAGAAATCTATTTAAGCTAGCTGTTCTCTCTACAAATATTCCGATAAATTTCTGAATTTTGCAACAAATTATCATGGGTTCCGCTAACTGCTACTCCACCTTTATCTATTACTAAAATACGATCAGCTGATTCTATACTACTAATTCGATGGGCAATTGATATCATAATTTTCCCTTTCATTATTTTTTTTATAGCATTTAATAATTTCTGTTCACTTATTGTATCTAAAGCACTCATTGCTTCATCAAGAAGTAAAATTTGCGGCATGCGTAGTAATGCTCTAGCAATAGCTATGCTTTGTTTCTGCCCTCCTGATAATCTCACCCCTTTCTCACCGATTTTAGTATTTATACCGTCATGAAGTTTAGTAGCAAAGTCTTCTATTCCCGTAATTTTTATTACCTCGTTTATTTCATCGTCGCTTGCTTCCGTATTACCGAATATAATATTTGATTTTATGGTGCCGGAAAAAATACCGGCTTCCTGAGGAACATAAGCAATTAATTTACGGATTTCGATAGGGTCTAAATAAGATATATCTTGATTGTTAATAAGGATAGTGCCGCTTTCTTGCCGGTAAAAATGTAGTAATAGCTGCATTATAGTACTTTTCCCCGCTCCTGATCTACCTACAATACCAACAAATTTATTGGCAATAAATTTATCGGCATTTATCTTGAAAGACATGTTATTGATAATTCTTAAATTAGGTCTTGAATGATAGGTAAAATCTACATTTTTAAATTCTATTGATACGGAGTCGGAATTATTTAATTCTAAATAATGTTTATGTGTTGTAGGCGTCTTATCTATAATTGTAATTATTCTCTCCAGTGCGGTAACAGGTAAATGTATTTCGCTTAGTAGCTCAAAAATACCGCCACAACTAACTCCGGCAATAATTGCATAATAAATAAACGATATAATTTGTCCTGCCGATAAATGACCTTTAACTATATCCGAAGCTCCGATCCAAACGATTAAAGTAATTGCAAGAAATATAACGGCTATTGAAATCGCAAAGAATAAAGCACGAATTTTTAAACGGGTTTTACAGTATGCTAAATAGTTTTGTAGTTTAGTATCAAAATCGGCAATTTTATTTGTTTGATTGTTAAAAGTATAAATAGCTCTAATATTATTAAAAGTTTCATCAATATCTGAGGCTAAAAGTGATTTAGATTCTAGAGCTTTTTTAGATAAAGCCTTAACATGCTTGCCGAATTTAATTAAAGGAATTAATAAGATAGGAATGGTAATAATTACTATAGAAGCGAGTTTAAAGCTTTCAAAAAACATTAATGTAATGCCGCCGATTAGCATCACTGAATTGCGAATAAAAAAAGATAAGAAATTAACGATGAGCGTAGATATTTGATCTATATCATTTGTTAGGCGTGAAATTATATCGCCAATTTTTAATTCTTCAAACTCTTCAATTTCATAATTAATTAAATTACTATAAGCTTCTTTTCTTATTTGATTAACTGCCTTTTCAGCAACATTATTGATAAAATATGAACGGAAAAAACTGGCAATACTTAAGATGATAATTAATGAACAAATATATAATATAGGTTTATCAACCGATAAAATATGGTCTTTGCTCAAGCCTTTATCAACTAAATTTCTAAAAACATTCCCGATTAGTAATAATGAAGCTGATACGCTAAGTAAAGAGATCATAACGATGACCAAGTCTTTTTTATAGAACCTTAGATATTTAGCCAGTCTATATAAAAGTTTGATATCCATGAATTACTTTACATGAAGAAAAAAATGGGGCGAGTGACGGGATTCGAACCCGCGGCCCTCAGAACCACAACCTGATGCTCTAACCAACTGAGCTACACCCGCCATATTAGTAACCTAACAGCGTAACCTTAGATTATTATAAGAATTTAGTCAAGAATATTTATGTTTCATTTCTTGAGAAAGGTGTGTTATACCCCTTTCTAAAGAAAATTATAAAATAATGAATAACAAAGACGAAAGGCGGCTTCCGCCTTTGTTATGAATTTAATCTTTGTATATTTTATGGTAAATCTCGTGTTAATTTCATTATTTCATCGGTAGACATATTTGATGTACTCTTACCTGATAATTGTTGTATTAATTTTATAACTCTTTGATTGGAATTTTTTTCTTTTTTAATTAAAACACTATCTTTAGTACTAGCTACTTGTTTTTGGATAGATATTTTTCTAGTCATAAAGATTTATATATATATACTAATTACTTATATAAGTAATTAGTATATGTAAATGAAAAAATCAGTTAATTTGGTTAGTGGCGGGGCGGATTCTGCTACGGTTCTTGCAATAGCCCAAAAAATGGGTTATGAAATCTATGCTATGAGTTTTAACTACGGACAGCGTAACAATGCAGAACTACGAAAAGTTAAAGAGTTAGTAAAAGAATATAACGTCAAGCAGCATAAGATTGTGGATATAGATTTACGAGCTTTCGGCGGCTCTGCTATCACCGACGATAATATAAGTGTCCCTCATTATCACGGCGTAAACGAACTACCCGAAGATGTGCCGGTTACTTACGTGCCTGCTCGTAATACTATATTTTTAAGCTATGCACTCGGTTTTGCAGAAGTAATAGGAGCAAAAGACATTTTTATAGGTGTGCATACAAGCGATTCGGCAAATTATCCTGATTGTTGTCCTGAATATATTAAATCTTTTGAAGAAATGGCGCATTTAGCAACCAATATGGGAGTACAAGGTAAAAAAATTACTATTCATACGCCTTTAATTGATATGACTAAAGAGCAAATAATTAGAACCGGTCTTGAACTTGGTGTAGATTACAAAAATACGATATCATGTTATGAACCTACCGAAGATGATTTATCTTGCGGTACATGTCTTGCCTGCATGATAAGGCTTGATGCTTTTAAAAAGAATGATATACAAGACCCTATTAAATATGTATGATAAGTAGAGAATATTTATATGCTCCCTTTCCCGTACTTGATTTAAACGATATAGTTTTACGCGAGTTAGTTGAAGATGATGCACAAGATTATTTTAATTATATGAGTAAGTCGGAAATGGCTATTTATATAACTGATAGTAATAGACCTAAAGACTTAGAAGAAGCTAGAGAAGAAATACGTTATTGGTCTAGTTTATATAAAAATCATAGAAGCTTTTATTGGGGCATTGCCCTTAAAGACGATAATAAATTAATAGGTACTGCGGGTTTTAATATAATAAATCTAGAACATCATAGAGCAGAAATAAGCTATGATTTAGATTGTAGCTTTTGGGGTCAAGGTATAATGTTAAAATCTATAAAGAATATTTTAAAGTTTGCTGATTATATAGGCATTGTAAGAGTCCAAGCAACAGTCATTACAGATAATTTTCGTTCAATCAATCTGCTTGAGAGATGCGGTTTTGCTAAGGAAGGAATCCTTAAAAAATACGAAATAGTTGCAAATGAGCATAAAGATTATTATATGTATGCAAGAGTAGCCTAAAATATTGTTATATGGCTCGTTTTATGTCATTCCCCGCCTACGCGCGGGAATGACTTCGAGTAGGCCTTCCGATCCGTACAACAATGCTGTAATATAGGAAGAATTGTTAAATTAAATACAAAAAAAGAAAGTTAATGGTAGTAGAAGCTGATAAAAAAGAATTGATTTGTTCGTTTTGTAGTAAAAAACAGCATGAAGTAAAAAAACTGATAGCAGGTCCTGCAGTATTTATTTGTGATGAATGTATAGATTTATGCATGGATATTATGAAAGAAGAAAGTAAAGTTGCGTTAAAGCAGATTACTTCTTCAATTCCAACGCCGCAAAAAATATGTACAATTTTAAACGATTATGTAGTTGGGCAGGATCAAGCTAAAAAGATTTTAGCAGTAGCGGTATATAATCATTATAAAAGACTTGAGTATGTACAATCCGGCAATAATGAAGTTGAGCTTAATAAGTCGAATATCTTACTGATCGGTCCTACCGGTTCAGGAAAAACTTTACTTGCTCAAACGCTTGCTAAAATTTTAGACGTGCCTTTTACTATGGCGGATGCTACTTCTTTAACAGAAGCCGGTTATGTCGGTGAAGATGTTGAGAATATTTTGCTACGCTTATTGATAGCAGCCGAGTTTAATATAGCAAAAGCACAAAAAGGTATAATTTATATTGACGAGGTTGATAAAATTGCCCGTAAATCGGAAAATCCTTCTATTACACGGGATGTATCGGGTGAAGGAGTACAGCAGGCATTACTTAAAATTATGGAAGGAACAGTTGCTTCCGTGCCTCCTCAAGGCGGTAGGAAACACCCACAACAAGATTTCGTACAGTTAGATACTTCAAATATCTTATTTATTTGCGGCGGTGCTTTTATGGGGATTGATAGCATTATAACCGCAAGAACTAATCATAGTTCTATAGGTTTTGCAGCTAACGTAAATATAGATAACGAGAAAAATAATAGTGAGATTCTTAAATCCTTAGAGATTGAAGATTTAACTAAATTCGGTTTAATTCCTGAATTTATCGGTAGGTTACCTATCGTTACTACTTTAGATGAGTTAGACAAAGAAGCTTTAATTACGATTCTAACTAAGCCTAAGAACGCCATAGTAAAGCAATATCAGAAACAATTTGAGCTTGATGATGCTGAGCTTATAATTGAGAATTCCGCTCTAGAAGCTATTGCCGAAAAAGCTTTAGCTAAAAAGACAGGAGCAAGAGGGCTTCGTTCAATACTTGAGCATCTGTTGCTTGATAGTATGTATAAAGTCGCCGAGTTAAAAAAACATCGTGTTACCATTACAAAAGAGGTGGTTAACGGATTAGTAGAACCGATAATGACCTCTCTCATTTCTACAAAATCAAATAAAAAACAACCGGTTATTGAAGATATACCGGCGTAAATATTATTTCTTCTCTATGTTATTCCCGCAAAAGCGGGAATCCAGTAAAACATATAAAAAACTCGTTTTTTTATATGTTTATTTTTTTCAATATTAAGGTTATTTTTTCTGGATTCCTGCTTTCGCAGGAATGACATAATAGAACCCATTAACCTACTTTGTGGTTTTAATGTTATCTCATAATAAAATAATTAAAAATTATAAATAATTACATATAAAAGATTTTAATAAATATTAAGGGGTTTTTATATTTTTTATTTTAACTTTAATATTTATTTAATTGAAATTATGAGTAATAAACTAGAAGTAATAATAAAATATTATAATAATATATCAAATTTAGGTGTAAGATTATGGAAAACTACTACAGCACTTGTTAGTTTTAATTTAGGTGAGGTATTGAAAATATGGTTCTGTGATTAAAATTTTAAAGATTTAACAACACTAGATCAAAGTTTTATTTATACTCAATATTTAGAAACAATGCTAAGTAAATTAGCTACTACCGGAAAGTATCAAGATAAGAATATAGATCATTCTCAATGGAGCAATTGTTTTGAAGAGATAAATAATCGCGATCATTGTTTATATATAAAGCTACAGGAGTTAGTAGGAGTAGAAAACAAGAATATTATTGATTCTATGCTAGATGGTATAGGGGATATAAATTCATTAGAATTTAATACCTTGGTTACTAAAGCCCAAGTATTTTTAAAAAATAATTTAGATCAATCTGAAAAATTGATTAAAGCAGCCAAAAAAATCGACAGTATGGCATATCCTCTTACTGCCGAGTATTTTTTATATCGCTATATAGCTAAAGCAATATTACTTACAAATACTTTAAGTGTATCTTCCTCTTATGAAACCGAGTTTAATATAGTCAAAAAAGCTCATTTAAATTTTGCAAATTATCTTAATTCATTAGAGTAAAGTCTTACTAGAATAGCAAGAGCTACTAATAAATATAATGAAGATCACAAAATTGCTTCTTGGTTAACTGAAAAATCAGATTTAGTTAGTAATCATTCAGGTAAAATAGCAATTACTTACGCTTCTCTTATAGCGGGTGTAATTGCTTTACGTTCATATGTAATTGATGAAAAGGATCCTTGGTATGAGTTATGTGCTTTACCGACTACTAGTCTTGCGATGCTACAAATTTTATTATCTTTTCCCGGTACGGTCTTATAAAATAGACAAACTAAAGAGATTAATAATAATAATATGTTTCAAGCATTAGAAAATAACACCGAAAATGCTAAAGATATTGAATTTTTATTTGATCACACTCCAAATTTTGCTAATGATGCCGTAAATACAACTGCAATTTGTTTTAGATATGCTGCTAATTTAGGGTTGCAGCCTATTGATTTATTAAATAATGATATTCTTTACGATGGTCTGCGGCTGCAGGAGTAGTAGAAGAACAAAGTAAAGTTACAAATTTTATGCAAAATAAATTAATTAAATTTTTGCATGATAAAATTGTACCGGCTTTAATTGAGAATAAGGAACTTGCACCTGAAGAAATTAAACCATATTTTCAGTTACTATATAAACATTCCGAAAAAGATAAGAACACGCAAATAAAACTTCAAGAAATATATAATAACCTTACTAATCAAGATATAGATTTTAACAATATTGAATCAGACATTAGTACCTATCATGGATGGAAGAGTGCTGCTAGTGTTCGGCAATAGCCACACTGATTTGGGATTATATCTGTTTTTACTTGCGTAATTCAGAATTAGAATTCTATGAAGATCCAATGTTTTATGCATCAACATCTATTAAATTAATGCATCTTGCTTCTTTATTAGTATCAACATATTGCGGCAATAAAGTTATAGAAAATATCACCGGCGAAAAATTAACTAATGATGTGTTTTTTCAAAAGTTTTACTATAATGATGCGGTAAGACTGACTGTAGCGATAGTACCGTTAATAATGTTTGAGTCTATTAAAGATTTAAAATTCTTAAGTCTTGCAACTTTAATAGATGTTTTAACAACTGCTATATCAGATTTAAATGTCGGTAAGGCAATTAGTAGTGCAGGTAAGAATATTGCCGAGCAAACCGCTACTACACTTACTTGGCTTAATAAGATTGCCTCAGGCACAAACGATGATACAGTTATTAATATTGGATCCTACAGAAGAAGTACCATGCCTAGGCTCCTGCGAGCATTTCTAATTGATTTGTTATTTAATGTGCTCTTCCCATTTCAAAGATAATTGAATCTTCAGAATTAAATGTTGCATGTATTAAAAAAGCGACGTGACATAAGCTTGCACTTTGTGATGCATAAAAGCTTGATGTATTACATTATCAATCTCTAAAGTAAAGC
This sequence comes from Rickettsia sp. 109562A South Dakota, assembly GCF_055791265.1. NCBI lineage: Bacteria > Pseudomonadati > Pseudomonadota > Alphaproteobacteria > Rickettsiales > Rickettsiaceae > Rickettsia > Rickettsia sp. 109562A South Dakota. Next base: position 127,798 of record NZ_CM147703.1, on the reverse strand, counting down.
TTTTGCTATATTCAAGAAGTTTTTGAGCAGCTTTTAAGTGTATCAAATAACCTGTAGTTGTATTAAAGTAACCATTAAGACCTATCTTCTTTAAATACGGATTATTGTAAATATTATAAAATATTTTGTTTTTAAAATGTAATAAGGACAAATAAATTAAATCCCAGTCAGTAGGTAAATGCTTAAGCATTGTTAAAAATTTATTACGGAAATCGTCATTTAGTATAGCATCATCTTCTATTATTAGGGCATACGGTATATTTTCTTTAACCATTTTAAGCCAAATTTCTCTATGGCTACAATAACAACCGAGTGCTCCGGCCGTTAAAGTATGATTTAATATTTTGCTATCGGGACGATAATTTATATTTTCTGAAGGACAAAGTACGGTATAAATATTATCAAACGATAAAAGTGAAGGATTATTTTTTACATCTAAGCCGGTAAATCTTTTTCCAGCTGCATCAGTTATAGATAAATTATAACCGTCTACTGCACTAAACCTTTCATAGGTTAAATTATTATTGTCGAATTGTTTACTAATATTGTTATATCTATCAGTACTGCGATCTAGGTTTACTATAAAAATTTTAATATCTTTTTCTTTAAGTGGAGCAGTGCTTATTTGGTAAGTTTTTAAAAATATAAAAATCAATAATAAACAAATAATTATAATTGATATTATAAAAAAATATTTTTTAATTTGTCGCATTATAGATTATTTAATAAAGGTAATAATTTTTTTCTTAATTTTTCTTTTACTGCGGTGTAATTATGTTCTGAAGTCGGTACAATCTGATTATTATATCTCTTACAATATTTTTCATCATCTTTATCAACAGAAATAATATAATTATATAAATCTTCTTCTGAATAATCTTGAGCAAATATTACTGCATTAGGGTTTACATCTTTAATATAACTTTTGTCTGCATAATATATAGGTACTGCTCCCGCTAGATAAGCTTGAAAAGGTTTTTCAGTAACATACCCCTTATATGTTTTTTTTCAAAAGCAATAACAAATTTACATTTAGATAACCATTCACGAGTTTTTTCTTTTGGTATAATTGTAGATTCAGTATTTAAATGTTTACCGCCGCTTACTACTTTTTTATATAGCGACAATCTATGAAAAATCGATTTCTTGCTATGCAACCATCGTTTTTAGGATCTTCTATACCGTTAGAGATTAAGAAACAAGCAAAATACGGTTTATTCGGATTACATTTTGATCGTTTATATTCAGTACTGACTTCATTAGTAAAATACATATAATATAAAGGTATTCTTATATAATTTGGATGATCTATATAATCAAAACCTATAAATATATCATAATTTTCTAGCTTTGGGCTAACGGGTTCACTGGTGCAAAATATCTTTATACTATCTTTATTACTAATCTTTCTTTGACCAAAAACACTATCAATAATAAGGTCATAATTGTTATGATCTATAACAATTGTTTTTTCGTTTTCTTCAATTATCTCTTTTATATTGGTAGCTCGTCTATTGTAAAGCCTGGCCACATATTAATAAAGCTTACTCTTATAATATGTTTATTTTTTTCAGGAGAAACTATGGAAAGTTTTTTAACATTTAAATTACCTGTTACGATAAACATTTATTTATAATTTTTCTTCTATTTGTGGTGGATTTGCTGCTTCTACTTCAATAATTTCTGATTTAGAGGAAACGATTTGATAACGCTCAAGGCTTGCCAGTATGGCTTTATTCCCTGAATCAATACCGAGTTTTTGCATATTCTTCACTCTTGACATAAAATTACGATTAAACGAGGCAGCAAATTTATCGTAATTAGTAACCATATTTTGTAGGTTATTACCGATCTTTTGAGAATAATCGGCTATACTACCTATAGAGCTTAATAACTTTCTAACTTCTTCAATGATTACCTTATAATTTTCCGAGCGGCGATGATCGGTAATTTGAAATCTTGCAAATGATAGCATATTCATAAGCCCTGCAGGCCCTACCGGAAAAATATTACAACCCCAAGCTTTTTGTAAAAATTCAGGATCGGCTGCAATAATTTTCTCAACGGCTTGTTCAGTCGGCAAAAACATTAAAGTAATAACATTGTTAAAACTCTGATCCTTTTTGTTTAGATTAGTTAGAATATTTTCGGCATAGTCTTTATTAGCTAGAGATTTTAAATGATAATTCATAGTTTTACTAAGGTTCCCACTATTATCTTGCTCGTCTACTAGAAATTTAGAAGCTTTGGAATCAATAACCATTAAATTACCGGAAGGAAGAAAAATAAGGGCGTCGGGTCTTAGCTTCCCGCTATCTGTCGTAGTTAAGCCATATTGCATAATGAAATCTAAATTAGGACGTAATCCCGAAGACTTTAGGATATTCTCAAGCGTAATCTCGGCAAGTAATCCCGCACCTATAGGAGAAAGCAGAGACTGTTTTATCAAATCAACCGTACCCTTGGACTGCTCTATATCTTTATTTAATGCTCCTACCATAGTAATTAATCGCTCAAACTCACTATTAAATTTTCCGGAAGCAGTAGCAATATTTTTCTCGGCTAGCTCTCTTGCTGCCGTATTTTCCATTTTATGTATCTCTATTAATTGCTTGGACAAATCTTTCCCAAGATCAAATAAGGCAGCTTTTGCTGATGAAAACGACTCTTCTCTTATTTTTTCCGAATCCTTAATAGTCTGCTCTTGATATTCTACTTTACACTTTAATTGCTCAATTTTCTGTAAATATCCTATTTTTTCTTGGTTCAATAATTGGTTGTTATTGCTAATTTCTCGATTCTGCCCTGATAAGAATTGTAGCTGCGTCCGTAAGGTTTTAGTTTTTATATAAAACCAAATTATCAAAGCTAATAAAATAAATGCTGTAGTTATGATAACCGGTAACAAGTAAGGCATATGTTTTATGTGACCATTTCGACATTTACTTATAATATTTTTATAAACTATAGAGTTATTATAATGGATAGGTTATATAAAAAGCAAGTTGAAGAATATCTAACAAATTACGATAAGCTTGTATTTATAAGCGGAGCAAGACAAGTAGGAAAAACTACAATATCAAAACAAGTAATTAAGCCTAACCCCAATTCAATTTACCTAAATTGGGATTATCTAGAAGATAGAAATAAAATCTTAAACAAGCATATAGAACTTTTTGAAAATCTACTGTCTACTATATCTGATAAGAAACCATGCTTAATACTGGATGAAATTTATAAATATAAAGATTGGAAAAATCTTGTAAAAGGATTTTATGATAAATTCGGAGAAAATATTGAATTTATTATAACCGGCAGTGCTAAATTAAATATATATAAAAAAGGTGGTGATAGTCTAATGGGACGCTACATAAATTGAACTGTGCATTCGTTATCGGTATCTGAAATAGCTAAAAATTTTGATAATAACATTGATTATATAAAAATCCTAAAAATATCACTACCGATGAATTTGAAGCTCTAATAAATTTTGGAGGATTTGCCGAAGCATATTTAAAAGCAACTACAACATTTCATAGAATATGGAGTAATCAAAGATTTGAGCAATTATTTAGGGAAGATATAAAAAATACTGAAGATATAAATAATATTTATGCGTTAGAATTACTTGCTACCATTATAAACGAGCAAGCAGGCTCATTAATAAGCTATACAAATCTTGCTAACAAAGTTAGAGTTTCAGATCAAACAATAAGAAGATGGCTCTCTTTGCTAGACAAACATTATTATTGTTTTGCGATCAAACCTTGGTCTAAAAATGTTGTAAGGAGCTTAATAAAAGAACCTAAATATTATCTTTGGGACTGGTCACAAATAAAAGATATAGGAGCAAAATTTGAAAATCTTGTAGCTTCTTACTTTTAAAAGCCGTATATTTTTGGAATGAAACAGGGCTGGGTGATTTTGGTTTATACTATCTTCGTGATAAACAAAAACGTGAAGTTGATTTAGTAATAACTAAGGATAACAAACCTTGGATTTTGGTGGAAGCAAAAGTAAGTGATTCAGTAGTTTCTCCGAGTTTAAAATATTTTCATGAATTACTTAAACCTGAGTTTAGTTTTCAAGTAATTCAAAATAAACAAGCTATTTCCAATTCTTGCTTTGATAAACCGGGCTTATGGATAGTACCGGCTATTACTTTTTTATCTCAACTTATTTAATGCGAATTTTTGTAAAAACGGGAATCCAGTCAAACGTATAAAAAACTTGTTTTTATACGTTTATTTTATCAATAATATATAATTTTTGTATCAATATTAAGGTTATTTTTTCTAGATTCCCGCCGTTGCTAGAATGACATCGGATCCATGCAACAACGCTGCTAGAAGTAGAAATGATATTATCAATATTCGTACAATAGTGAGCTTTGTTTACACATGCAAATTATATGACCATTCTATTGTAAATGTCGAAATAGTCATAACCAACTCGACATTTAATTATAAGCTGTATCCTTGCACATACCACTAAATGTGGCTGAATTGACTATATTCACTTTATCTTCTAGCGGCCCGAGCGGCTGAGCCGGTTTTAACAATTCCGGTGTGAGTATAAATTTGGTTTTTTTCTCGATATTCGATAAGAAAGGCAAATGTAAGCTATGGGAATGCTCTATCACTGCATACTTATCCCATTCCGGATATTGCCTATTTAGGTTCCCTATAGGATCAGCTGGACCATAAACCTCTATACTACCGAATTTATATTTTTTTAATGGGTATAATTCATTATCATAAAACGAACTCTTTGGATACTTATTTCGAGCGGCTAAATTAGTGTATATAAATTTATCTCTCTCCTTATGAGAAATGAAAATATCTAAACACCCTGCTTTACATATATTATAAGCTCTCTCGTAGGAAACAGTATAACCGAGCTGCTCAAATTGCGGTAATATTTGTTGCAGACGTATTTCGTCTTCATGCATAATACCGATATCTAAATCATCATCAAAAGGAATTATGCCTTTATGTCTTACTGCACCAAGTAGAGTTCCGCCTTCTATCCAATAATTAATATTATTCTTACCAAGTAGCTCATGAGTGTCTTTCATTAGCTGATAAAGAGCAGTAGCTCTTTTCTCGCTAATTCTGTATTGTTTTACTTGTTCATCACTTAACAGTACATATCGCCAATCATGCTCTAATATATAAGCATAAAAAAATATACCGGCAAAAATAATAAGAATTAAGCCTAAAATATTTTTAAAGGATAATATCGATTTTAATTTTATCACCTTGAATCTCAAATTTTATTTCTTCTGCTGATGTGACGTTTTTTAAATCTTCTGCTAATTCTTCAGATAATACTATGCCACTAATTTTAAGCAATTTTATCGGAGCTTTTATAGATAAATTCTTCTCGGCTTTAAATTTCCTGACGATATCTAGGATTTCAAGCAGCCCTTCTGCTTGTTTTGTATCTATATTGTAATGTAAATTATCATAGTTAGCAAAGGTACCTTTTATATGGATAGATTCTTTATCATTGTATAATATTTGGTATAATTCTTCGGTAATATGCGGCATGAACGGTGCAAATAGTTTCAGTAACGTTTGCATCACATGATATAAAGTTAATATGCTACTATATTGTCCGCTTAGGTTTTTATTTTCTTCATCATAAGCTCGTGTTTTACTAATCTCTAAATAATTATCACAAAATACCGCCCAAAAGAATTTTTCCGTCAGATGCATAGTATTTGCATATTCGTAGTTTTGTAACTCATTTGTTGCTGCATTCACTAGCTCTACTAACTTATTAATCATCCATTTATCAAACTCGTTAGTGATTTTTTCTTTAACCTCTAAAAGCTTTGCTTTTTTATCTTCATCTTTTAATTTATCAAAATGAATAGAAACGAATTTAGCAGCATGCCGCAGCTTATTAACTAGTCGTTTGCCGTTTTTCATAACGTCTTCCGAGTAGGCGGTATCGGCACCTAGCCTTGAATTTGCCGACCAATAACGTATTACGTCAGAACCGTACTGCTCTAGCAGCTTTTCAGGAACTAAAACATTGCCCTTAGATTTTGACATTTTACTTCGATCTTCAGCTAAACACCAACCGCTTACCATGATATTTTTCCACGGCAAAGTATTTTGATGTAGATGTGCTTTTAGGATAGTATAGAATGCCCAAGTCCTGATAATTTCGTGTGCTTGAGGTCTTAAATCCATCGGAAATAATTTATCGTGCCTATTTTTATTAACAGCGAAATCATCAGAGATACCATGAGTTGAAAGTTGCGGCGAAACGGAGCTTGTGGCCCAAGTATCCATGACGTCTAGATCAGGTTCCACTTCATCTCTACTATAACCAATAGGTAAATCTCTTAAAGGATCAACTGGTAGCTGCGAAATATCGGCATATAAAATCTTACCTTCTTCTCCTACTCTTTTAGAGTACCAAACAGGAAACGGTACACCGAAATAACGCTGCCTACTTATACACCAATCCCAGCTAATGGCATTAATCCAATTTTCTAAACGAATCTTCATATTTTTAGGATGCCAATTTAGCTCATTTGCTCTTTTCAGTAATGCTTCTTTATGTGATATCGTTTTAACGAACCATTGCGGCACGGTTAAAATTTCAAGCGGTGAACCTGACCTCTCGGCACATTTGACGGTATGAGTTATTTCTTCTTGTTTAATAAGTAAATTCTGCTCTTGTAAAATATCTATTATTTTTGCTCGAGCTTCTTTAATTTTCAATCCGTCTATACCGATATCATTAGGGAAGTCTATCGTACCTTTTGTGGTGATAATAGTTTTTAAAGGTAGATTATGTGTTTTCCACCAAGTAATATCCGTTTGATCACCAAACGTACAGCACATAACTAAACCTGTACCTTTATCTTGTTGTACTAAAGGATCGGCAAGCAGTGGAACTTTATCTTTAAAAAGCGGAGTTATAACAAATTTGTCTGCTAGATGCTTATAACGTCCATCGTCAGGGTGATGAAATACGGCTACGCAAGCCGGTAATAACTCAGGTCTTGTAGTTGCTATAGTAAGCGGGTCTCCTTGCTCGGTTTTAAAAGTGATATAATTCATGAACGAGGTTTTTTCGGTGTCCTCAATATCGGCTTGAGCAAGAGCAGTACCGTCTACCGGATCCCATAATATAGGCTGATCATTGCGGTATACTTCGCCTCTCTTAACTAAATCAAGAAAAGACATTTGGGATATTTTTCGAGATAACAGACTGATAGTTTGATACTCTAAACTCCAATCAACCGATAAGGCTATTTGGTTAAATAGACTTCTAAATTTTTCTTCTTCACTTGCTACTACCTCTTCGCAAATTTTTATAAATTCGTCTCTTCCCATATTATAAGCTTTGATCTGCTTCTGCTTTTCAACAAGTCTCTCGGTCGGTAGTCCGTTATCGTCAAAACCCATAGGATAAAAGATATTTTTGCCTATCATACGCTGAAATCGTACAATAAAATCAGTTTGCGTATAGCTGTAAACATGACCGATATGTAGTTGTCCTGAAACAGTCGGAGGCGGCGTGTCAACTATATAAGTTTCTTCTTTTGAAATATTTGGATCATAAGCATAAATTTGTTTTTCTTGCCAAATTCTCTGCCATTTTTTTTCATTTTCTGTAAAATTATAATTTTTCGGAAATTCTTTCATAGATTTTGTAGTTGATTCAAGAATGTTATTATAAAGGTTATATGTGATTATGACAATATATGCATTGCTTTTTTCGTCATTATGACAACAGCAACGTTACTTTTCTTTTGGAAGATATGGAGATTTAGAATTTGTGCAAGAGGTGCTTGCACAATTATTGCGGTTTTTTAAACTTATACAATTTAAAAAATCACTTTTTTACAATTGAACGAATAAAGGTTTCTTTAAGACCGGTAAGATCAGCGATAATAGGAATTTTGAATCCTTGAGAGAGCATTTTTTTGCTATTATTACTGCTTGATTATGCTCACCTTTAGCCTCTCCTATCTTAATATCTTCTTGCATTCCTTGTTTTATCCCTTCTTGCACTCCTTGTATCAGACCTTCTCTCATATATTTTTCTGCATATTTTTGTGCTATAGTTTTCATAATGCTATCCTTATATTTAGATGATAAATGCTTAGTAAATACTTGTACTAATTCCGGTTGTTTCTGTTCTGATAATTTTGCGTCAGTATACCATAAAAATGACCTAAGGTAAATATAACCTTTCTCTTTGTCCAATATTATAATATGTTTAAACTCTGTTAAACATTTCTCCCATAGTTTTATCATATCCCGCATATGGATATGCTTCATCATGTATTCTAGCATACCTAAATGCTTTTTCTTTACAATTTCATCATCTGACATAGCTTGCAAATCAACTAGTTTATAGTCTGCTGTCATTAATTTTTTTGCCATCGTGCTATCAGTAAATAAACTCCATAGATTTTTGGGAGCATTATAAACTTCTTTACCGTTATAAATAACTAAATTATCAACTAGCGGCAATTTATTTCTTCCTTTCTTATGTCTTTCACATAATAATAACGTATATTTCCATAACCGCAAAGCCGTCCAATAATCAACGGTTGATTGAGCTTCAATTAGTATATAAACAAATGCTTCTTCTTTACGCTTAGTACTAATTATTATATACTATATTATTTAAAGATTCCTCTATATAGCTTTCTTGCTCTATTACTATTTTTGACAAATCTACTAAGTTCTTAAAATCATCATGCAAATAATATTCTAGAAATTCTTTGGCTGCTACCGGATCGGTCATTATTATTTTTACTAAAGAATCGTGTTTTAATTTTTTGACCATAAAATCTAGTAGCTTTATTTTGCAGCGTATTTTATCTTAAATTATGTATAATATCTATATTTATTTAAATTTAAAGTTTAATATAGTAATGCTAAATAAACTTCTACTTACTTTAAAATTAATGCGGGCAGATAAGCCGGTAGCTTATTTGCTAGTTTTCTTTCCTGCTTTATTTGGATTATTACTAGCAAATCCTTCTAACACAGAATTAGCTCATTTATTACCGCTATTTATTTTAGGAAGTATAACGACTAGAAGTAGTGGATGTATTATTAACGATATATTTGATCGGAAATTTGATAAGCATGTAGCAAGGACTAAAGATCGACCTTTAGCAAGCGGTGCTTTATCTGTTTCTTATGCTATTTTTATACTCTTTATTCTTAGCATTATCTCGCTTTTTATTTTATTACTTTTAAGTAAAACAGCTATATATACGGGGTTTTTTGCAGTAATAATGATTAGCATATACCCGTTAATGAAACGTATTACCTACTTCCCGCAAATATTTATGGGATTTACCTTTAAGCTAGGAGCGTTAATAGCTTATGCGGCAGTTCAGGATAAGCTTGATGTGGCAGCAATTATTATGTATTTAGCATGCTGTTCTTGGGCAACCGGCTATGATACGATTTATGGCTTTATGGATATAAAAGACGATAAGAAAATAGGAGTGAAATCATTAAGCGTATATTTAGAGAACAAGCATTATAAGTTTTGGCTTTATATATGTTATATAGGTTTTACATTGTTATTTATTCTAGCAACAAAGATAGCTAATCATAATATCAACTATCTACCTATCTTAGCTGCTTTGATTTTATTGATATTACAAGTAGCAACTCTAGATATTCAAAACCCTGCTAATTGTATGACAAGGTTCAGAGCTAATAATTATGTCGGTATATTATTGAGTGTGACTTTTTATTAACTTCTCACTCTCACAGCCCATAAGGTTATTGCAGATATTACAGTTATATAAACCGCAATTGACAAAGAGCTACCTGTTACATGCCAAAGCATTAGGTAGGTAGAAGGGGCGAGACGTCCGATTAGTGAAGAGCCGATACTACTGCTGATACCGACTAGCATATATTTATCGGCGGTTTTAAACAAATCATTTAGCCAGCAATTTAAAGGTGCTAAGAAACTAACTCCAAGTACTATAATCCAAATACGTACAAAATTAACATACCATATAGACGAGTTATTCAAGAATAACCATAAAGGAATTATACTGAAACTCATTAAAATAAGAGTGCCGCTTAGTATTTTAAGATAATGTAGTTTTTTAGTTAGATGTCCAATTATCGGAATCATAACCATATCGAAAATTAGAAACTCGGTATTAAACTTCATCATTGTTTCGAGTGGTATATCGGTAATAAGAGGAATAAAACTATTCATAAATACAAAAGGCACTATATAAGTCATATATGAGAAGCCTACGGCAAAACTAACCCGTAAGATGCTTAGTTTACTGTTCCAAATTGTAACGAGATCGTGTAAAAATGTCATTCCCGCGAAAGCGGGAATCCAGAAACCTTTATTGTCACCCCGTGGCTTGATCACGGGGTCCAGAAAATAACTTATAGTATTAGTTTTTTTAAGGTTTTTACTGGATTCCGCGATCAAGTCGCGGAATGACAGTGAAGGGCTTACTCTAATAGAATCACTCTTCCTTAAAAAATAACCTACAAGAGCCGTAAACCCACCGAATATAAAACATAAACGCCAATATTCATTATAATCGACATTTAACACTATAGTGCTGATAAATGAAGCAAGAATAATACCGACCATAGTAGAGGTTTGATAAAGGTAAGAAGCTTTAAATGCTTTTGTTTCGTCTTTATTTTCTAAAATATATAATTTAGCAATAGCACATTCACCCTCGGAATATACTCCTTGCAACGTTCTAAGCACAACTAGTAATAGTGGTGCAAGCCAGCCTATTTGGGCATGAGAAGGTATTAGACCGATTAGAGCAGTGCTTAAAGTAACTCCAATCAAAGAATGAGACAAAGCAAAAACCCCGCCGTATTTTTTAGCAATAACACCAAAAAAATAAGAACCAATCGGACGTGTAAATAAAGAGGTAGCAAGAACGCTATAGGTAAGTATTAAGGCGACGACTTTATCATGATTTGGAAAGAAAATACCGGCAAGTAACGGTGCAAGAAACCCATAAAGTGCAGTATCGAAATGATCCATTGTATTACCGATTAGGATGGAAAAATCCCTTTTGCTTAACGAATTGTTCATATGTTAATAATTTAAAATTTTAATGAATTATAAGTATATAATCTTCCTTGTAAATATTTTTTTAAGAGATATTATTATTATAAAATGATGAGTTATTTCCCTATGTCATTCCTGCGAGAGCAGGAATCTAGAAAATAACCTTAGTATTGGTACGTATTTGATAAAATAAACATATAAAAAAATAAATTTATATGTATTTTACTGGATTCCTGCTTACGCGGGAATAATATTGAACCGCTTTTTACAATCCACGCTGGGTAAGCTTTCCGCAGAAATAACACATCATTTATTAAGTTTTAAAAATGACTGATATTAATGAATAATTTGAAACAAGGAAAGTTTATTACGTTTGAGGGAGGGGAGGGGATCGGTAAATCTACCCAATCTCAAATGCTCTATGAATATTTAAAATCTCAAAATACTCCCGTTATTTTAACTCGTGAAGTCGGCGGTACTATCGTAGCCGAAAAAATGCGTGAAATTCTAGTGCATGAAGAATTACTGCCAATGTCTGAATTATTACAAGCTATGGCAGCACGTTATGATCATATGGTGCGGAAGATTATACCGGCTCTGCAAAAGGGGTATATCGTAATATGCGATAGATTTCTTGACTCAACGGCATGCTATCAAGGATTAGAGCTAGAAAACGGCATAGATTTAGTATATAATCTGCACAAAACTTTAATGCCTCCTCTTATACCGGATATTACTTTCTTTATTGACGTAGAGCCGGATACTGCTATTAAGAGAGTAAATTTACGAAATATGAGTAATAAATTTGACATAAGAGGTATAGATTTTTATAAAAAAATCTATGATTGCTTTAAAGAATTAAGTAGTAGATTTCCCGAGAGAATAAAGACAATTAAAGCTTCAGATTTCAGTCCGCTTGAAGTACATGAGTTAATAAAAAAGCATTTATGAAGAATACTTATTATATCACGACCCCTATATATTATGTTAACGATGTTCCCCATATCGGTCATGCTTATACCAGCGTTGCTAGTGACGTAATTGCCCGTTTCATGCGTCTTTGCGGCTTCGATGTAATGTTTCTAACAGGTACCGACGAGCATGGGCAGAAAGTAGAAAAAGCAGCTATTAATAAAAATATCGATCCTCAACAATTTACCGATCAGACCTCCGAGAGTTTTCGTCATCTCATGACCTCTATGCATATTTCTAATGATGATTTTATTAGAACAACGGAAAATAGGCATAAAGAAGCTGTAGCTGTTTTTTGGCAGAAATTACTAGATAACGGCACTATTTATGAGGGTTTTTATGAAGGGTGGTATGCAGTACGGGATGAAGCTTTTTATGATGAGTCGGAACTTACGAGTGACGGCTTAGCACCGACTGGAGCTTCGGTTGAATGGGTTAAAGAGCCTAGCTACTTCTTTAATCTTTCAAAATGGCAAGATAAATTGCTTGAGCTTTATGAGCTAAACCCTGATTTTATTAGACCTATATCAAGGCGTAACGAAGTAATTAGCTTTGTTAAATCGGGCTTAAAAGATTTATCGGTATCACGTACTACTTTTAACTGGGGAATAAAAGTCCCAAATAATGAAAAACACGTAATTTATGTTTGGCTTGATGCTCTTGCTAATTATATTTCGGCACTCGGTTATCCTGATGAACAAAGTAATTACGGTAAATTTTGGTCAGCTGATTTACATGTAGTCGGTAAAGATATCTTACGTTTTCATGCCGTTTATTGGCCTGCTTTCTTAATGGCTGCTGCAATTCCTCTGCCGAAAACAATTATGGCTCACGGTTGGTGGACGAATGAGGGACAAAAAATTTCTAAATCTCTTGGTAATACCATTGATCCGATTAAGTTAATTGATGAATTTGGCGTTGATCAGGTTAGGTATTTTTTGATGCGTGAAGTAACTTTTGGTGCGGACGGTAATTTTGCCCGTAGTAATTTAATTACTCGCATCAATAGTGAGTTATCAAACAAAATCGGTAATTTATTGCAGCGTACTACGGCTTTTGTTTATAAAAATAATGATGGCAAAGTGCCGCTACTTACGCAAAGCGTTATAGATAAAATATATGAGCTACCGATTTTAAAAGCTGCAAGTAAATTTGCTGAGCAGAATATTTTATTGATGGAAAAAATTGAAATTAATAAGGTTCTTGAGAATATTATTAATTTGGCCGAAGAGGCAAATATCTATATTGATAGTGCAGCTCCTTGGAATTTGAAAAAAACCGATCACGATAAGATGTTAGAGGTGTTATACGCTTTACTAGAGGTTTTACGCTATATTGCGATAATGCTTCAACCTTTTGTGCCGACTTCAGCAAACAAAATGCTTGATCAGTTAGGGGTAAATAAAAAAGAGCGTCTATTTAAGCATTTAGTGCGTGGTTATGCTTTAACTGTAGGAACTGCTATTTTAGAACCTACTATAATATTTCCAAGAGTAGAAGAGGTTTAGAGATTATATCAACTGTGTCATGCCGTGGCTTGACCACGGCATCCAGTAAACAGCCTACAATATTACTATTTTTCTATTTTTAACTGGATACCGTGGTCAAGCCACGGTATGACAGCGAATGCGTTTTTCAGTCTACGCAACAACGCCTCCGCAGGAATGACATAGAATACGCTTAACCTACGCATAAATACTAGAAATATGAATAATAATATTTTGATAGATTCACATTGTCATCTTAATTTACTTACCAAAGATACAGATTTAGATTCTGTCATTCAAAGAGCGTTAGAAAATAATGTGCAGTATATGCAAACTATCTGCACTAAACTTGAAGATTTATCAAGTATTTTAGAAATAGCCGAAAAATATGAAAATGTTTTTGCGAGTGTTGGGGTACATCCGTGCGAGGTAAATGAAAGCAGCCGGCTAATTACTAATTCAGCAATAATAGAGCTTACCAAGCATCCGAAAATTATTGGAATCGGTGAAACAGGTCTTGATTATTATCACGAACCTTACAATAAAAAATTACAAAAAGATTCGCTTGTAGCACATATACATGAGGCATCTGCCGCAAGCCTACCTGCTATTATTCATACAAGAGAAGCAGATGAAGACACTATTGATATTTTAACTTCAGAAATGCGTAATAGCAAATTTCCTGGGCTGATTCACTGCTTTACCTCCTCAAAAAATCTAGCAACAAAAATGCTAGACATAGGCTTATATATTTCAATGTCCGGTATTATTACTTTCAAGAATGCAACCGATTTGCAAGAAATAGTCAAATATGTACCGCTTGATAGGTTATTAATCGAAACAGACTCACCTTATTTAGCACCAATCCCTATGCGTGGCAAACAAAACGAACCGGCGTTTGTTAGATATGTTGCCGAGAAAATTGCCGAACTCAAAAATATCACCTCCAAAGAAGTAGCAAATGTTACTACTCATAACTTCAACACGTTATTTTCTAAATTTGAAAAATATATAAATAATACTTTATAAAATCATCAAGATTGATAATTTAAAGTTGAAATTTTTAAAATAACATGTATATTTTATAGTATTTCAATTATTAGTATATTTAATATGGAATTTAATCGCAAAAATGCCATCATTGGTTTTTTAAAAGAACATGACGATCAGACATTTACTCCTTATGAAATAGCTAAATGGCTTGTCGAAAATTATCCTGAAGAAGCTAGACGCAAAGCAAATACAAGTAAAAATAAGAGAATAATAAAAGCAAAAACTCAAGAAGAAAAAATTAAGGAAGTTATAAAGGCTTATGCAGCTGAAATTAGTAGAGGTAGGTTTGATGAGTGGAAATCAAAGCCTAACATTAGAATAGAGTCAGAACCTCATGTAAGGTTGTACTATAGTCAAAATCCCGATTATCAAATTAATAATGAACAAATAACAAATCTTAAAAATAAAGTAAGCAAAGAAAATGATATAACTGAAGAAGAAGCATGTGAGGTACTTGAATTATATCTTAATGAATTGGGTATCTATAATATGCAAATTAAACATAGTTTTGCCTCAAATAAACAAGGAGCCGGAAGTAATATATGGTTACATCCAGATTGGGTAGGCATGGCAGTTCTTAATAAAAAATGGAGTCTACTAATTAAAGATTGTGCTAAATATTATGGAGGAAAACAAGCAAGACTTTGGTCTTTTGAAGTAAAAAAGAAAATAAACCGTAGGAACGTAAGAGAGTCTTGTTTTCAGGCTTTATCAAATTCATCATGGGCACATTATGGTTATTTAGTCGCACCTATTCTAGACAAAACTAGGTCTGATACTAGGTATGAACTCGAAATGTTATGCACTAGGCACGGAATAGGTTTTATTTTAATAAATATGGAATTCCCTGAAGATAGTGAAATATTAATCCCTGCTAGAGAAAAATCTGAAATAGATTGGAATATGGCTAATAGGATGGCAGAAGAAAATAAGGATTTTGAAAATTATCTAAATAAGGTTGATATATTTTGTAAAAAACCAACAGAAACAGTGATAGAGAGTATATGGTATAATATTAACAAACATGTGATTCCTAAGCAAAACAAGAAGAAAAAATAAGCATATTTATATGTAGACTATTATTATCACGCATTTATAAAAACTTAAGTCGTAAATCCTAAAATTAATGTACTGAGAAATTTTTAGTGTTAAACTAAACACATACCTCGAGTAAATGAAGAATCGAGATTTTAAAATAGAATAAAACGTATAAATTAAATTTGTGGATAAATTATGCTTAACTGTAATTTAAGTACTAATTATACATATTATATGTTGAGGGGCTTAGAGCACAAATTGCTCCAATGCATTTAGGTATAAAAATTCTAAAAGAAGCATATGAACATGAGTCATTAGAAGATAACGGTTTTGCAAGAATTATGCATGCTTATTTAACACTTTGTGAACGCATGACTAGAAAATATGAAAAACCCGAATTTAATATTCTTGAAACAATTATTGATGATAAAACCTATAACATTAATGAAAAAGTTATACTAAAAAAGCCTTTTTGTGAATTAAGGCATTTTGAAAAATTAGGTTTTAAAAAAGAATGACCTAAATTATTAATAGTAGCACCTATGGCAGGGCATCACGCTACTTTACTTAGATCAACTGTACAAGAATTGTTACCGTATACCGATATTTATATTACGGATTGGACGGAAGCTAGTTATGTGCCGCTTGAAGCAGGGCATTTTGATATGGATGATTATATTGATTACGTAATGGAGTTTATCAATTTTATAGGATCAAATGTTCACACTATGGCAGTTTGCCAACCTACCGTACCTCTGCTTGCCGCCATTAGTTTAATGTCGGAAAGTAATAGTCCAAATGTTCCAAGCTCAATGATTTTGATGGGCGGTCCTATAGATGCTAGAAAAAACCCCACGGCAGTTAATGAATTTGCTCAAAGTAACAGTTTAGAATGGTTCTGCAAAATGGTTACAATGCAGGTACCGCCAAACTATCCTGGACATGGAAGAAAAGTATACCCTGGATTCTTCCAACTTGCCGGCTTTATGAGTTTAAATTTATTCCGTCATATAGATTCACATTTAGAATTATGGCAAAGTTTATTAAATTCTGATTATAAAAAAGCCGACCATACTATTAAATTTTATGATGAGTATTTAGCCGGTATAGATATGCCGGCAGAATTCTATCTTCAAACTATAGATGAAGTATTTCAACAATTTTCGTTAGCAAGAGGTAAATTAGTTTCTGAGAAGCGTCCTATTGATTTAAAAAATATTACTAAATGTGCTTTACTTGGTATTGAAGGGGAATTAGATGATATTGCAGCCGTGGGACAAACAAAAACTGCTTTAAAACTTTGTTCAAATATACCTGAATCAATGAAAAGATACCATTTACAAAAAGGGGCAGGGCATTACGGGGTATTTAGCGGAAGTAAATTTAAGCAGTTTATAGTACCTATTATTAAAGATTTTATTTATGATTTTGATAAAACCGGCTTCAAGCACTCTAAACTTAAAGCAATATAAAAATTAAATCTTTTTCGGCATACTCGATGAACTTCAAAAATTGGCTATGTCATTCTACAAGAGTTGCAGTACGAACTATATTAAGTATACGCTCCGTTCCTCGCCTTGTGAATTCCTTGCTCTTTTTGAAGTTGATCTTCGTATACTATTCTTCATTTCATATTAGTACATTGTGTGCGACCTCTATGTCATTCCTAGCTAAAGGCAGGAAGTAAGAAAAAACATATAAAAACTTGTTTTTTTATATGTTTTGACATCTTGAACGTTCGTACAATAATGGGTCAAGCAACTAGATGAGACTGAATGCGTTTCCTGACCCATGCAACAACATCCCGCTTCTAGCTAGAATGACATTAAAACTAGGCAACAAGACCGTAACTAAAGGAAGCGTGGTAATATAATATTTAATTTTATTGGTTATTTTGAGTTTCTTGTTGTTGCTGTTGTTTGTATTCTGCTGCTTTTTCTTCTATGTAATTAAAAAAGAAATAAGTAAAAGTTAAAAAACCGGTCACAATAATACCAAATGTTATTAGTATTGCTTTTAAGTTGCTTTCGTGAATCTTCTGCTTTTAATCTTTGCTCTTCTTCATCTGCGTCTTCATCATTTGTGAACTCAGATATTATTATTTGTTCTTCTGTAGTATTTTCCATGTTGTAACTCACAATGTTATTAGTTTTTAGTAACACAGAAGTTAATTTTATTATCAACTATAGTCAATTCAGATAATTTGGGACTAGGCGTGAGGAGCAATGCCTATAATAATAGGTGAGCGATGAGCAACAACGTTCCAAGTTTATATCACTTGACTATAAAAAGAAAAAATACTAAAATGCACCTCTTTATTACTAAGTTGTGCCTATAACTTACAGATTTTTGAAGTTTATAAGATTAGCTATATTTTAATGATGAGGTTTAAGCCTCATCTCGTTTAGGTAAAAATAGGATATATAAGCAATAACACTATGTCAATAGCCTTGAATATTAGCGGTAAATTATATCATAATATATGTTCAAGCAAGGTTATACATATTATTATAATTTGTGTCTCCTAACATTGAAGTATTTAAAGGATCGTGGCAAGCAGTTGATAATATAGCATCATCAAAAGTGATATTAGGCTGTCCTATATAGTTTTGAATAAAATTGTTAACAGTAGGTTCAAAGCTTGTATATTTTGTAGGATACAAGCTTTGTACATTCTGTATTTCCTAATTTACTTCCAATCAACGTGAATAACATAGAGTTATATTCATCTTGTGGGTTACGATTAATTATTTCGTAAGTTTTAGCAAGAATATAACAAGCTTCGTTATTTCCTTTCATAATTTCTAATTTTATTGCTTCAGAAGATAAAATGTTATTTAGAAAAGCTTTTTCATATATTTCATAATGCGGTAATGAATCAGATTTCCCATTAAGAAGAGCAGTAAATAGGATTTTAGCTTTCTGTAGATCATTCATTTTAATTTTACTCTATTTTCATTACTAATTCTTTTATTTCAGTCATTTTTGATTTATCGGCAACCAAAAGACCGTTCATAGTATCGATAATTATTACATTGTCAAGACCTATTACGGTGGTTAATTTATTATTAGAACTAATGCAAGAGTTTGTAGTATTGCTTGTTACTACGTTTCCCTCGCAATAATTATCATTTATATTTCGGTGTTTTGCCTGTAATAAGGAATGCCAAGTACCAAGATCGTTCCAAGCAAAATCGGCTTTTATCATAATCACCCCCGAGATATATTCCATTATGGCATTATCTATCGAAATAGCTTCAATTTCATTATAAGCATCACGATTTATTGTTATAGTATCTTCATTTTGTAAGCACTATTGAAAGCTTTTTCTGCAATATAAAATAAATCAGGCTGAAGATTCATTGCTAAATTTAGAAACAAACTAATGTCATATATAAAAATTCCGGAATTCCAAAAATATTCATTATTTTGAAAATATTTTGTTGCTTGCTCTAATATAGGTTTTTCAACAAAATGATCTGTTTGATAAATATTTTCTGCAATTGGAAAGCCTGTTTTTATATAACCATATTCAGTATTTACGGCATTTATAGAATTTATAGGAATACCTATAGTGCAAATACCGAATTCATTAACATAATGTAAAGCTTTATTTATAGTATTAAGGTAATTTATATCGTCCACTATATGATGATCCGAAGGGAGTAACACTACGATATCAAACCCTTGTGCTTTAGCCGATAATGCCGTAATAATAGCACAAATGGCGGTATTTTTTTGTAAAGGCTCGGTAATTAATTCTATTTCTATATCTATTTCGACTGCTTGTTCTTTAGTGATTGATTCATACTTTTTGGCATTAATAATAGTAGGTTGTCCTAAGAATTTATTTCGATTTAATGTTTGCTGTAGTAAAGTTAGATCACCCAATATTTTTTTAAATTGTTTTGGTTGATCCCTAGATGATAAAGGCCATAGTCTTTTACCATTGCCACCTGCCATAATAACCGGCTTTATTAGACCCCTTGTATAACCTCCTTCTAAAGGTAATTTGTACGTCGATCCGATACTCACATCCTCACGTACTTTTTTGTACGCTGCGGTGTGAGGTGAAGTGTTTCCTTCAAATTCCTCTTTATAAGATAGGTTATGCAAGGTGTCTACTTCCATATATTTTATAACTATTAATTGAATAAGTAATAAAGAGCTTTATATGATGTGTCAAGTATATTGGCAAGTTTTACAATAAAAAGTACTTCTTCCTGAGTGCTTTGTTTTGAGAATAGTACTGGAGCAGTTGAGGCATTTTTGTCCTTCTCTACCGTAAACCGTAAGTTGCTGAGTAAAATAACCAGGTTTACTATCACCGTTTATAAAATCTTTAAGAGTAGTGCCGCCGGCAGTTATGGCTTTAGTTAACACTTCTCTAATCGATTTAATTAAATTTTCTATTTCATCATCCTTTAAATCGCTACCTAGTTTATTCGGATGAATTCTAGCTAAATGAAGACTTTCGGAAGCATAAATATTACCGACTCCGACTATAACTCTATTATCCATAATCAAGTTTTTTATCGGTATTTTGCGAGTAATTAATTTGCTTTTTAAATATCCGAGTGTTAATAAATCAGAAAGTGGCTCTATTCCTAGATTATGAAAAAATTCCTCTTCTAAGAAATTAGTTTTAAAGCTATAAACCATTCCGAAGCGTCTAGTATCGTTGAAAATTAACTTTTCGCAGTTATTTAAATCAAAAATCACGTGATCGTGTTTTTGAATTTTATAATTAGCAGGTTGCACGGTAAACCTACCGCTCATACCTAGATGGATAACTAAAGAATAATAATTACCAAAATCGATAATTAAATATTTTGCACGACGCCTAACATTCAGTATATTAGTATTTGAGATTTCGGTAGCTAAAAGCGGAGATAATTTATAACGTAAATTATCTCTTTTTAACTCTACATTTTCTATAATAAGCCCGATTAGCTTATCTTTCAGAGAGTTTTTAAGAGTTTCTACTTCAGGAAGTTCCGGCATTTGATACTATATTATAATAAAAAACTATGAACCAAACAAATTTTGGCTTTAAAAAAGTAGACTACACTAAAAAACAAGGGTTAGTAAATAACGTTTTTTCTAACGTCGCGGATAAGTATGATTTAATGAACGATCTTATGAGCTTTGGATTGCATCGCTTGTGGAAAGATGAGTTTATTAGGCAAATTCCAAATCTTAACTCTCATATATTAGACGTTGCTAGCGGTAGCGGTGATATTGCTTTAAAGCTTGCTAAAAAAGCAAGAGATAGAGGAAATAATGTCTCTTTAACTTTAAGTGACATAAATGAAGAAATGCTGAGACATGCTAAAAAGAAAGCAACAGATCTTAATTTATTTCAAAACCTTAAATTTATTGTAGCAAGTGCCGAAGAATTGCCTTTTTCGGATAATAGTTTTGATTATTATACTATAGCATTCGGCATTAGAAACGTACCTGACATTAATAAGGCTTTAAAAGAAGCTTATCGAGTTCTAAAACCGATGGGTAAGTTTATATGTCTTGAGTTTTCAAAAGTAAAAGAGGGAGGCTTAAAAGATTTTTATAAATTTTACTCATTTAATATTATACCTAAAATTGGTCAAATGATAGCAGGTAATAAAGAGGCATATGAATATTTGGTCGAAAGTATAGATTTATTCCCCTCACAGGATGAGTTTAGAATAATGATTAAAGAAGCCGGTTTTGCAGAGGTTAATTATAAAAATTTAAGTAACGGTATAGTAGCGGTACATAGTGCATATAAGATATGATAAGTAATTTTTTAAATTTAATACGTATTTTTCGTATCATCAGTAAAAAACAAATCCTAATTGATTCTAGAGTTCCTAAATATTTTAGGTTTATCGGTTATATATTAGCTTTATTTTTTGCTCCGATATCATTAATAAAAAAATCACGTGAAGATTACGGCAAACGCTTAATAGATTGTTTAAGCAACCTTGGACCTATTTATATAAAATTCGGACAAACGCTTTCTACAAGAGCTGATTTAGTAGGAGCAGAAATAGCAGAGTATTTAAGATTATTACAAGATAAGCTACCTCCGTTTGATAGTGGGGTGGCTAGAGAAATTATAGAGAGGGAGTTTGGTGAGTATGATGTCATTCCGTGGCTTGACCACGGAATCCATAACAGCAACTGGATACCGCGATCGAGTCGCGGTATGACAATATCACACTTCGATGACAACCCGGTCGCTGCCGCTTCAATCTCGCAAGTACATAAAGCACGGCTAGCAACCGGTGAGTATGTTGCGGTAAAAATATTGCGTCCCGATATTCATAAAAAATATAACCGAGATATTAAGCTGCTATATTTTCTAGCAAGAATCGTCTCAAAATTTTCTAAAGCAAAAAGGCTAAAACCGATTAAAGTAGTCGATAAATTTCATGAAACTATGAAATTTGAGCTTGATTTAAGGCTAGAAGCGGCTGCTGTTTCCGAGCTTATGGATAATATGCGAAATGATATTAACGTAATAATTCCTAAAATATATTGGGATTTAACATCGGAAAATATACTAACTACCGAGTGGCTAGAAGGAACTTCTATATATGATACTTCGCTGCTAAAAGAAATGGGCTTAGAACCAAAAAAAATAGCTCAGGATTTTGCCGTAATGTTTTTTAATCAAGCCTATAGAGACGGATTTTTTCATGCTGATTTACACGCAGGAAATATTTTAGTAAACACGCAAGGTAAGATAATCCTGCTTGATTTCGGTATTATGGGCAGACTTAAGGAAAAAGACCGCTTAGCCGTTGCTGAAAGCTTATTCGGTTTTTTAAAGCGTGATTATAAATTAGTGGCTAAAGTACATTTAAAAGCAGGTTATATCCCTTCAAATACCGATTTAGATTTGTTCGCTCAAAGTTGTAGAGCAGTTACCGAGCCTATAGTAGGTACCCCCACAAAAAATATTGCCATAGGTAAGTTGCTTGCACATTTATTTAAAATTACTGAAGATTTTGGCATGGAAGTACAACCGGAATTGTTGTTATTACAAAAGACTTTGATAATGGTTGAAGGGATAGGTAGACAGTTAGATAGTAATGTTAATATGTGGCAACTAGCCGAACCTTGGATTAAAAAATGGGCAGTGAAAAATTTAAGCCCTGAAGCAAAGTTGTTGCGATTAATTAAGCATTATATAACTACCTTAGAGGATATTATTTGAGTGCGCCAAGGAAAGTGCGTAAAAATCAGTTGGTGAAAATCCCACCTATGCAAAGTCTAACCAACAGCATAGAAGCAACTATTGCATTACAGGAGGCGACAAATGTGATGAAGCCAGTAGAAGCGACATACCAGGCTGCAACGCAAGTGAAGGTGTTGAGCCCCGAAATATCCAACATTATAGAGGCCGACGTTTTTCATAGTGCGGAAGGCAGCATGAAGGGTGACGTAATGGTAAGTCACAACTCACTCTATCGGGGTCGGAGTCCGGTGGCATGGTATGAGATGGAGTTTACGTAAACTTGGGAGATCTTCTGTATTCTCGAAAGAGTATGTTGGGACAAGTCAAAATAGGCAAGAACTGACAAATGATACAGAAGAAGTCGGACTGACTGATAGTACTCGGAGTATAGGAAAGCTATGTACATGGGGAAGCGGTCAGCAATGGAAAGCTTGGTTGAGTACCGTTCAAGATAACACGCTGAGGTTATTATAGTGATGCAGGTTAAACTCAATCAAATAGCTAAAAGAGCGAAGCAAGATAAAAGGCTAAAATTCACATCATTAATACATCATGTTAATGAGGCTAATCTTGCAGAATGCTATCAAGTGCTCAAGCGTAATAAAGCTTGTGGGATTGATGGTGAGACAGTGGAAGCATACGGTATTAATCTAGAAGATAGGCTTAATCAATTAGTGGAATCGATAAAGTTGAAGCAATATCGTCCTAAACCAGTAAAGAGGGTATATATCCCAAAAGCTGGTAAGAATGAGAAGCGTGGCCTTGGTATACCATCAGTTGAAGATAAGTTAGTTCAAATTATGCTAAAGCAAATCTTAGAACAGATTTATGAAGCTGAGTTTTTGGATATGTCTTATGGATTCAGACCTAAGTTAAGCTGTCACGATGCAATAAGAGCATTACACAAAACGGTTATGACTAAGCCAATTAATTACATTGTGGAAGTAGATATTAAAGGGTTCTTTGATAATGTTAATCACTATTGGCTACAACGTTGCTTAGAGGAGAAAATTGTTGATCGTAATTTATTGTGGTTAGTAAGAAAATTCTTAAAAGCTGGAGTAGTTGAGGATGGAAAGCAGTTAGTAACGGAGGTAGGCACTCCTCAAGGAGGAGTGATTAGTCCATTACTTGCAAACATCTATCTTCATTATGTACTAGACTTATGGTTTAAGAAAGTTAAATCACAAGCAAAAGGACACATGGAGCTAATACGCTACTGTGATGACTTTGTAGTATGTTGTGAAAGTGAGAAAGATGCAAAGAATTTTCTAGATCTGCTACATGTAAGGTTAGAAAAGTTTGGTCTACAGGTATCAGAAGATAAGACTAGAGTTCTTAAATTTGGACGAAAAGTTTGGAAACATGCTCAGGGAAGTAAAGAAAAAGTAGAAACTTTTACCTTTCTTGGGTTTACGCATTATTGCGGTAAGAGTAGACAAGGGTATTTCGTTATGGGTCATAAGACGAGTAAGGAGAATCTTTGTCAGAAGCTTAAGGAAACTAAGGAATGGTTAAAGAATATACGTAATAAATTGTGTCTTAAAGCATGGTGGCCAGTACTTAAATCTAAATTAACGGGCCATTATAATTATTTTGGAGTGAGTGGTAATTATCGCTGTCTCTATAAATTTTATAAGTCGATCTTTTGGATAGTATTCAAGTGGATAAATCGTCGCAGTCAGAAAAAGAGTATGAATGTCAAAGAGTATCAAAATTATCTACAGTGGAATCCACTACCAACACCGAGGATATGTAATGCAATGTATTAATTCTAGCTTTATAGTAAATGTTTCATTGAGGAGCCGTGTGCGGGAAAATCGCAAGCACGGTTCTGTGGGGGGTTACCATAGCATGGAACTAATTTAATTAAAATATGGAGTAAATGTTATGGTTTCTACCCGACCATATAGAAAACTTTTAATATTATAACCTCATATATAAAAAGCTTATTAATATGAAACTAAAAGATTTATTTATTAAATTTCAAACTCCTTTCCTAGTTGATTGTAAAAATGATAAATTAGTATTTCCTTTGCATAAAGAACAAAAATATAAAAGTGACCTAAAAGAAACAATAGGAGAGGAAGAGTGTGAAAAATTAACAGCTTTAGATAGAATTGTTCACTGTCCTGAAAACTTAGAAAATATAGCTTTAGTAAGTATAGAAAAGCGCCCCGATATATCACTTATAGTAGCAGAATTTCTTAATGATGCAAAACGTGAATATTATAAAATCTTTATAGATACAAATAATAATATTAAATTGATTTGGCATTACTCAGAAATATATTTTATCGGTGATGTAGGGTGGACGCCGGCTAAAGCTTTAATGCTTGAGTATCGGAGCGGTGTTAGAAAAATAGAGCCTCTACCGAAAATCATGGAGTTATGGCCGGAGCCTTGCTGCTACAACTGGCTTAAGGAAAATACAGAGTGTAACAATCCAAATATAGATCCTAAGGTAATGGAGAATATTGTTTCATTGTGTGGAGAGGTTAGTATGGATCTAGGCTCTGTGAATGAAATGGAAGAATTATAGTAAAAAACCATTGTAAGATAACCATGACTTTTAAAATTAACAAAAATTAAAAAGTAAAATTTTATTAACCTTTAAATAATTATAGTACAATAATATTAAATTATATAAAGGTATTTAAAATGTCTACAAGTCAAGAGCAGGAATCCATTGATAATATAAGGCAACAACTTGATGAAGAATATAAAAACCTTTCTTATCTTGAAGCAGGATGGGCAGCTATTGGCATTGAAACCGGTAACAA
Source organism: Rickettsia sp. 109562A South Dakota (assembly GCF_055791265.1). Taxonomy (NCBI): domain Bacteria; kingdom Pseudomonadati; phylum Pseudomonadota; class Alphaproteobacteria; order Rickettsiales; family Rickettsiaceae; genus Rickettsia; species Rickettsia sp. 109562A South Dakota. Next base: position 102,176 of record NZ_CM147703.1, on the reverse strand, counting down.
AAAATATGATGAGTTAAATAAACAATATCTAAATCTTAATAAAGATAATTTAGGTATAGTGCAAAGAGTTATCCAAGCAGTCGGGGATGGTGCTAGTGCATTGCAATTTACATGGGAAGCGGCTCAAGTGTTACCTGATCTTGCAGGGGAACTTAATAACTTAAGAAATGCTAAAAGTGCTGCCGGTAGTGCAGGTTCTATTGAAGCCGGTTGCAAAATGATAGCAGATGCAGAACCGCTTATAAAAAAAATGTGCTTCTGTTTTACATTCTGAAACTATCTCAGCTAGTTCAAAAGAAGCTATCTTGCAATCTACCGTTAATTCTTACCCCTATTTTAAACAAGAGGTTTAATAAAATAACAAAGAATTTTCAGGTTTCCGAAACAGAAAAATAAATGTATTAGATGGAATAAGCCCTAAATTTATCAGAGAATTATCTACGTTAGGGGTAGATCTAATATCTAAGGCACTAGAAGGCGATTTAAACCCAAAAGTACAAGAAATATATAAGAATATTAAACAAAAAAATGAATTATCCCAAGCTGCTATATTACAAAATATACATGACCTTATTACTTCAGACAAAGTAAAGCCGCTTCTTAATCACGATTTAGTACAATTTTTAAAAAATCCCGATAATCACAAAGCATTAGTTCAAGTTGCAGAAAATATACTAAATAATAAAGCACAAAAATTCGCTAAACCTGAATTAATTGCAAATACGGTAGAATTAATTGTAAATTCTAGCGAAAGATTAATTGGAAACGCCCCTTTAGTTATAGAAGCTTATAATCAATTTAAAGAAAAGCAGCGTTGGGTTAGCATTAACCTAACTATGGAAGGGTTAGATACTGAAATTAAAAAAGAACTATTGAAAGGAAAAAAGCCTCAAGTAGTAGAGTTAGTTGAAAACGCTAAAAAAATTATGGATAATTTATCTCCTGTTTTCGTAAAAGAATTACCGCAATATTTAGATAATAATAAACAGAGTATATTAGATGTTTTAAAACACCCTAAAGTAACGGAAAAAATAAAATCAGCAGGGCAAGGTCCGGAGTTTATACATAATGCACTAGATGCATCTATGCCTTTTTTAAAAGATGCTCTGCCGTCAATTACTAAACTTGCTAGCCACGCTCTTTCCAATAGTGATAAAGTCACAGATATAATACAAAAAACTCAGTTAATTACGTCACTTCCAAAAGAAGAAAAATCAAAAGAGGTGAAAGCATTGCTTAGCACTTTGATACAAATTAAAGATAATAATCCGGAAATAAACAAAATAATTGAAAAAGACCTTCCTGAACTATTAACAAAGCGTGCAAGTAGTTTAGGACCGGTAGTAGACGAGTTTTTAAGCAAAACGCCTATAGAGCAACAATTAAAATTAGACGGTGAAAAATTAGTAAAGATAGCCGGCAAACATGCACCTGAATTAATTAAAATAGCCGATAAATTTAGCAAACATGAGTACGGCAAAATTTATAGTACCGGCGTTAAAACTATTGTCAGATCCGGAAATCCTAGGAGTAGTAGCAGAAACTATAGTTAATTTAGGAAAAAGTAAATTTAGTAAAGATAGAAAACCGATAGGACCGCATACAAGCAAGGTGTTAAATGAAAGACAAAGAGAGATAGGAAATAAACAAACCGGTAGAGGGGTGTAGGAAGCCCGCAAATTATAGCACAATTAAAGTAAAAAAATCTTGTGATTTTTTGATTAAAATTATATTGTAAATTCAAAGTATCATTATGAAATTACAAGGATGATAGAAAGAAATTATTATTTAGCACATATCAAAGGTTCTTTTGAGATATTCCCTATTTGTGCCATTCTCGGTCCAAGGCAATGCGGTAAAACTACTTTAGCTCACTCTTATATTAAACAGCTTAAAGAAAGTGAAAAGAGTTACTTTTTTGACCTTGAAGATCCGGCTCACTTAGATCAATTTAAGAATCTTAAAACAACTCTTGAACCTTTAAACGGTTTAATAGTGATTGATGAAATTCAAAGACAACCTGAAATTTTTCCTTATTTAAGGGTTCTTGCTGATTATTCAAGCAAAAAATTTTTAATTTTAGGTAGTGCTTCAGGAGCATTACTACGTCAATCTTCAGAATCATTAGCCGGTCGTATTGAATATACGGAGCTTACCCCATTCAATTTAACAGAGATAAATGATTTTAGGGAATTATGGTTAAGAGGAGGGTTCCCTAAATCATGTTTAGCAAAAAATTATGCTCAAAGTCTTAGATGGCGTAATAGTTATATTACTAGTTTTATCGAGCGTGATTTACCTAGTTTAGGAATATCTCTTAATGCACATGTGATGAGGCAATTATGGATGATGCTTGCTCATAACCATGGACAATTATTAAATTACAGTGAACTTGGAAGGTCGCTTGGTTTAACAGATATGACTATCAGACGTTATACTGAGATATTAGCGCAAACTTTCATGATTCGGTTATTAAAACCTTGGTATGAAAATATCTCAAAACGTCAAGTGAAAGCACCGAAAGTCTATATACGAGATAGTGGAATACTACATGCATTATTAGGGGTTCACGAACATGATTGGTATGTTCATCCAAAACGCGGTCTTTCATTTGAAGGGTTTGTAATAGAGGAGTTAATACGTAAATTTAAAACGGATGCAGAATATTTTTTTTGGCGAACGCAAACAGGAGCAGAATTAGATTTATTAGTTATTAAGAACGGTAAAAAATATGGTTTTGAAGTAAAAAATGCTGATGCTCCTAGTATTACTAAATCAATTCATACTGTTCTTGTCGATTTGCAGTTAGAGCATTTATATATTGTTACTGCCGGTAATAATACATATAAAAAAACGGAAAAAATAAGTGTAGTAGGAATAGAGAACTTATCTAATTTACAGCTTGATAAGTAACTAACAAGTTCTCTGATATTATTGCTTTTTATACTAATTGGTAATATACTACAAAATAGTAATACTATTATGTATCATTATGCTAAATAGACAATTAAAATTAAATCTATCTAAAGAAAAAAAGTTTATATTGACTATAGAATGAATGTTTTATTTTATAAAAGTAATTTTAATTTATATATGATTTCATTTATAAGTATTTTATTTAATGTTAAAATTTTATTTGCTTTACGTGCTTTGAAGTCCATTGATCTAACTTGATCACATAATACCGCTCCCTTTATTTGCTGAAAATCTATTACCACTTCAAATGGATAATTTTTTATTTGACTAGTAATAGGAACAAATAAAGCAAGACCGCTTTTTAGATTATATTTATAAGGGCTAAGGACAACTAACTGCCGGACGTATCTTTTGAATTTCTTTACCTTTTTGCGGTTCAAAATCAAGCCAAATTACATCACCTTTTTCAGGTATATAAGTTACCATGTTTCATTACCTTTAGTCTTATCATTACTTAATAATTCATGATGACGATTAGAGTCAGTAATATTATCTAGTAATATATCCAATGCAGATTTTTCTGTACTAATAATTAAACTATTATTAATTAATTTTAAATTAACTAATGTACCTTCACTAACATGTAATTTCCCGGCTAAGTGCTTAGGTATTCTAATGCCTAAACTATTTCCCCATTTTTTAATTTGACTTTGCATAATAATATACTTGATTATTGTATAAACAAGTATATACGTAAAATTAAATTTTGTAAATTAGTTAATTTTAAACTACACATACGGGTTTTTGGTTTTGACGTAAGTGAATCTGATAGGAATGCCCGGCATGTCGAAAGCTTCACGCATATTATTTACTAAATATCTAGTATAACTATCGGTAATTTTTTCTGGATTATTGGAGAATAATTTGAAAGTAGGGGGGCGAGTTTTTGTTTGAGTCATATATTTTATACGTACTCTTTTGCCGCCTTTTTGTAGAGGCAGTGGATGTGCTTCCGTAGTAAAATTAAGCCATTCATTTAATTTGCTAGTGGTTATTTTCTTATTCCAAATTTTATAAATTTTAAGACAAGCATCTAAAACTTGTTCAATATTTTGTTTATTTATCGCTGAAATGAATAGCACAGAGACGCCTTTAACCTGAGGTAAATGAGTATTTATCTGATAATAAAATTCTTCCTGAAATGCTTCTTTTTCAGATTCTTTAACTAAATCCCATTTATTCACTACTATAACGATACTTCTGCCCTCATTTGCTACATGGCTTGCAATATTTAAATCTTGCTGTTTTAAAGGAGATAAAGCATCGATCATTAGAATTACGGTATTAGCAAATTTAATACTGTTAATAGCATCTGATGCCGATAATTTTTCTAAAGACTCTGTAATAGTAGATTTCTTGCGGAGTCCTGCCGTATCGATCAATTTAATATGATTATTTTTATATTGCCAATCAATTTCAATCGATTCGCGAGTAATACCTGCTTCAGGACCGGTTAATAACCTTTCATCGTTAATAAGAGCGTTTATAAAAGTAGATTTTCCTGCATTAGGTCTGCCGCTAATTACTATTTGCAAACAATCTCCTTTAATTGGATCGGCTATATTTGTCTCGATTGATTCTTCTTCAGGTAACTTGGCAATAATCTCGTCATATAAATCAATTAAGCCTGTGCCATGCTCGGCAGAAATAGCCACCATACTATCAAAGCCTAATTGGTAGTATTCTTTATCAAAATCAAAAGCTTTTTCGCATTTATTAACTACCAGTATTGCAGGTTTATTATATTTTCTAATAAAACTACTAAGTAACTTATCATCAGGCAATATTCCGCTTCTACCGTCAACCATAAAGCAAATTAAATCTGCCTCTAAAATTGCTTTAGTAGTCTGCTCCATTAGTCGTACACTCATACTATCAGGATTCTCTTCAAGTCCTGGAGTGTCAATTAGCAAAAATTCAAAAGAGCCGATTTTGCCGTCTGTATATTTTCTATCTCTAGTGACGCCGGGTAGATCATGAACAATAGCTTTTTTACGTATGCTTAATCTATTAAAAAGCGTTGATTTGCCGACATTAGGCCTTCCCACCAAAGCAATGATTTGTTTAGTCATTATATTTAATACATTAGGATAGTTATTAAAACTAGTAATGCCCCGATAAAACCTACTATATTTGCTATTATAATAGGTGTGTTTTTTATTAAAATACCATATATAAGCCAGCTACAAAGAGCAATAGCACTTATAGTAAAAGCAGGCATAGAAACAGAAGCCGAAGATTTGCAGGTGAAAATCTTATGAGCTTGTACGTAAAACATAAAATTGCCGATTGTACCGACAATTGTCATGTATTTTTTATAAAATTTTATAAATTTTGAAGACATATTATCCCTTAAAACTAGCAATTACCGGTATATGATCTGAAGGTTTTTCTTGAGTCCTTAAATTATAATCCATATAGCAATTTTCTAAATAGTCAATAGTATTATTACAACCAAGGATCATATCAATCCTCATACCTTTATTTTGTTCAAAACATCCGGCTCTATAATCCCACCATGAAAATTCTTGTTTACTCGGATGCATCAATCTGTATAAATCCTCAAATCCGGAATTTAGAATAGTTCGTAATTTTTTTTGTTCAACCTCAGTAAAACAAGTAGTTTCAGCTAATGCTTTAGGTGAATATACGTCTATATCAAACGGTGCAATGTTGAAATCACCGCCAATGATAGTTTTTTCATCAAAAGATTTTTTAGTTGATAGATAATTGATGAGAGCTTCATAAAATGCTAGTTTTGCTACAAATTTATCGCTACCGACAAATGAACCGTTAGGAGCATAGAGCGAGATTATATTACAAAACCCTATAGGTAGTGATAATTTTATTTCTAAGAACCTCGCTTGATCACTGCAGTAATTATTCGGAAAATCCTTAATTATTTCATCGGCAGGAAATTTTGAGATTATAGCAACACCGTTATATGATTTTTGTCCGTGAACGTAAAAATTATAAGGTAAATCGGATAATTCATCAAACGGGAATTTTTCGGTTTCGCACTTTATTTCTTGCAATAATAAAATATCGAGATTTTCTTTAGACAAAAAATTATGCAATAAATTAAGTCTTGTTTTTATGGAATTAATATTCCAAGTAGCTATCTTCATGTTTGTTTTTCTAAGCTTGTGTTTTCATTACGGAATCTCCACTCAAGAAAACCAAAATGATAAACTAAAAGATTAGTAATGAATGCTCCGGAAATTACTATAATCATTGAATATTTTATTGTATTGTAATTTGGATTACTGCCGTACATATCTAATAATACGCTAAAGGCTATGCCCCATAATATAGTTATTGCAATACTCACTCCTCTTGGTATCCTCTTGATTGAATTTTCTTTCATAATAAAATCTCGTAATATCGCACCGCAATTAGCTGTAATAAAAGCAAAAAATGGTCCCCAAAAACTTAGAGGCTCAATTTTGTGAATAATAACCATCGCAACTCCTATAATTATAAAAGTTGCGTGTCCGAATGAATCGCAAATTGCTACTATATTATTTAATGATTGTTCTAAATAATTATCTTCAGCAATCTGTTTATTATAATAGCTGAATAATTTAATAATAGTAAAACCAAGCAAAACTACTACAAATATATAATAGAAATAAGAAGGAGTAAAATAGAAGTTTAAATGTCCGGTATCATGGTTTACTATTAAGTCGTATACAGCTACTAATGGACGGTAATACCGCAAATAAAAATGTACCGAATAAAGTACTATTTTTTCTGCTACTCAAAATAATTCCTGAAAAAGCAAAAGCAAGGCTATAATATGACACCAACGAGAATCTATAGATTTAGGTAATAGAATATGACATATATATATATATATCATATTGATTTTTTTGTACTCGTTACTTGCAAGAAAATCATCTATCGCACAATTAAATTGCTCAACTATATTTAAAGATACGGTTTTTTTGCTAAACATCAAATGTATAGGAGTTTTAATATTTAAAGGAATTTCTACTATGTTCCTGTCTATCGCTCTTCCTAATATATATTAACGGAACCAACTATTCTATCACTAATAAAACCGTCAATTTCTTTCTTTATTATTTCATTTGCTAATTCTATATCATTTTGATATACTTCAATTATATCCCGATTTTTCTCATTATATAAAACATCCGTAAATTTGGGGTCTCCGTATCCGTATACGGTACCTTTCACTATTCCTAACTGAAGATTAAATAAACGTATTTGTGCTATTAGTTCATTAACATTTTGAAAATTTAACTTTTTTGCAAGCGGTTCAATAATAAATAATGATAGTTCTTCGAGACGATAAGGTTTTGAAAAATGAGCGTAGTTACTTCTCTCAGCAGTATAAGTAGCTCCTGCAGCCATATCGGCATTGTCGCTTTGGATATCTAATTGATTTTGATACTAGCTATCTTGATTGTACTCAATGTTGATACCTATTTTTGTGGCAATAGCGTTAATTAATTCTATATCCATACCGGAAACGGTAGTACGACCGTTTGAAGTAGCAATTAAGTATTGGTAAGGCTCATTTACATACCATGCATTTATCAAAGTTTTTTTATCGGCTGTCCCCTCGCATTCTAAAGTTGCTTGTTGTTCGTTTGCACCTATGCTTTAAGCATAAAAATTTTTAGAAATGAGAAGTATAAAAATAAAAAGCTTTTAAATTTTCATAATTTGTATTTTTTAAAATTAAAATGTCATCCCGTGGCTTGACCACGGAATGACATTTTTAGTTACGAACTACTTTAATTTCGCCGTCACAAAATTTAATATTAAAAATTTTTTCATCCGCAGCAGTAATTTTAGAAGATAAAAAATTACCCGTTTCTCCTTTAACTATAGCAAAACCTCGTTTTAATACGTTATGATAATCAAGGCTTGCAAGTAACGTGCTATTTAAGTCTAATTTATACTCAAAGTTTTTCAAAGTATTATTTGCCGATTTTGATAGATAAGCTGTTTGATGTGTTAATTCTAATGTTTTGTAATTGATTATTTTAGCAGGGTTAATTCTTTCTTTAGAAAAAGATTTAAGCTTTGTTTCTTGTAGTGCAATAAAGCACGGTAAAGCATCTAGTAAATTAAAACCGGTCTCGTCCAGTAATTGCTGTCTATTATTTATATAGTGAGCGAGATATCTGTGTATTTTATCATAATTTACTATATTTTGTTCGTGATACTTAATTAACTGTCTAGTATTATTTAATAATACTTTTTCATAAGATTGTAGGATATTATTTAAAATAGATCGTACCGGTACGGCAAATTCTGCGGCAGCAGTAGGGGTTGGAGCTCTTTTGTCGGCTGCTAAATCTATTAAAGTATAATCCACTTCATGACCTACTGCAGAAATAATAGGAATTTTTGAGTTATAAGCGGCACGTACTAATATCTCATCGTTAAATGACCAAAGATCTTCTATAGAGCCGCCGCCTCTAGCAACAATTATAACACTTGGTTTATTTGCCTCTTCTAATTTGTTAAATCCTTCAATTGCTTCGGCAATTTCATTACCGGAATTTTCTCCTTGTACGCTAACCGGCCATATTATTATATGAGTCGGAAAACGTTCACGAATACGATGAATAATATCTTTAATAACAGCACCGGTTATTGAGGTGATAACTCCTATTCTAGTAGGCAAGAAAGGTATAGGAATACGTCTCTTATTAAATAGCCCCTCTTGCTCTAACCGTGCTTTACGCTCGTTTAGAATTTGCAGCATAGCCCCAAGTCCTGCGGGTTGCAAATTATCTACCGATAATTGATAGCGTGAATTACCTGCATAACTTGAGAGTTTACCGCTAATCACTACTTCCATGCCATCATTTAAAGGAAATTTGATTTTAGCAAGAATAGGACGCCAGCAAGTACAGGCTAAAATAGCAGTATTTTCTTTTAAGTTAAAATAAGCATGCCCTGAGCTTGCTATTTTTAAACCTGAAATTTCTCCTTTTACCTTAATATAGCCAAAATTATTTTCTAATAATTCTTTAATTTTATTAGAAATCTCACTAACTGAAAACTCTTTAGTTGCTTGATTCGCAATGAAATTGTCTAGCATTTTATCATGACTCTTGTGTCATTTCCGCATAGATTAGTTTTATTACTGTCATACCGCGACTTGACCACGGTATGACACGGTGGTGTACCAAAGTCATGCAGGAATGACATCAACAAAATTATATAACATACATCTCTCCATAGAATAACCTTGCACTGCAAAAGAGCAAGCAAAAATTTTTATTATTTGATATATTACTAATAGCTTGCTATTATTTTTTACTATTAAAATATAGTTATTAATATAAATGCTACTGCGAATAATATGCTTGTTTATTATTATAATATCTCCTCTGATAAGTTTTGCTGATAATTTTAAGAATGGCCAAAATATTAAGATAAGCAATATGATAGCCGACTTCGTAGAGTATAACGAAAGTCAGGATTTGATATATGCTAAAGGTAATATAAAAATTATCACGGATGAGTATTTATTAACGGCAGATAATTTACTTTATGATATAAAAAACGATATTTTATGGGCAGAAGGTAATATCCGAATTAAGGATAAACAAAATAGAATAATAGAGGGTGAGACAGCAGTTTTAAAAGATGAATTTAAAAAGGGTATCATATCAGAATTCATTTTGCTTTCGGGTGATAATAATCTTTTAATTGCTAAACTTGCTGAAAGAATAGATGAAAATAATCTTAAGCTGCACCATGCCGAATTTACCCCTTGCGTTGTTACTTGTAATAGAAACCCTATTTGGCAAATTGCTGCTAAGGATACTTATATCCACTCCGAAGAGTATAGAGTAGTTTATAAAAACGTGTTTTTTGAAGTATATGGAGTACCGATTTTTTTCTTACCGTATTTTTTCCATCCGACTCCTACGGCTCCTGCAACTTCTGGATTATTAGTACCAGACGTAAAAAACAAAGGGTTTGGTATACCTCTATATCTACGTGCAAAACCTAATATGGATTTTACTCTCACTCCAAGAATTTTTAGTAAATATCAAACTTTTGAGCTAGAAGCACGTTATCGCCCGAATGATACCGATAATATGAATTTTCAAGGTAGTTACGGTAAATTACCCTATTTTCTAGAAAAAGACGGAAGTATAGTAAAAAATAAAAAAGTTTCTTCTTATCATTATATAGCAAGCGGCAATTTTATTAGTACCGATAAAGTTTATGATTACGGTTTTAGGATAGAACGTACATCGGATAAAGCTTATTTAAAAAATTATTATAATAACTACGCTTCATATCTAACTTCTAAAATATTCTTAAATAAAATTCATGAGGCTGATTATTTTTCGGCGGAAGGATTAAGTTTTCAAGGCTTAGGTAGTAATGATAGTCAGTATACTGATCCGCTAGTATTACCGAAAATCAATACAAAAAACGTGATAAATTTAAATGATAGTGATAATAGTTTTATTGTTGTTGAAAATAATACGTTAATGTACAAAGAAAGAATAGGAAAACAACTTGCTAGAACTTCTTTGCAATTCTCTATTCTTCATAATTTTATAACTTCCTCAGGACAAATTTTTGATTTTGCCGCTAAGGATAGAGGTGATTTTTACCTTGCAAGACGAGTCTATTTAGATAAAACGAGCGACACTAAATCATTCCAAAGAAATATACCGGAATTACAAACTTTGTGGCATTATCCGTTCGTAGGTAATATAACAAGAACGATAAATTTACTTATTGAGCCGGTAGTTTCTTTTACTATGGGACGTAAATTATCTAAGAAAGACAAAAAATTTGTTATAATTGATCCTGCTAAATATGAATTATCCGAAAAAAATATCTTTTTATCCAAGCGTTATAGCGGTATTGATTGCCATGATTTCGGTAATAGATTAAGTTACGGCTTAAATACTAGTATTGTTAAAGAAGAAAATTATTTAAAATTATTTTTAGGACAGGCGCGTAATACAAGATATAGTATAGATTTACCCGCTGATGATACGGAAAATGTCGGTCAAATCTTAGGTAATATTTCTAATAATTTAGAATTGTTTTATGGTTTCCGGAAAGATAAATATTTCAGACCTATCAGAGATGAAGTGGGAGGAAATTTTAACTATAATAAAATTAACTTTCTAGGTAGTTTTATTCAGCTTATAAATCTTAAAAAATATTATTCCGTAGAAAGTATAAAGGTTTCAAATAATAGAGTGCGGCAATTTTATGGAGACATAAATTATCAGCTAGCGGAACATTGGATTGTAGGCTTTGGTGCACGTATTGATCTCTCTAAACGATCCCCAAATTTACTTACTCGAACTATTAGGGTGACATATGCTAAAGATTGTGTTAGAATTACTGCAAAGATTTATTCCGATTATTTAGCCGACGGAAGTAGAGGAATCAAAAAAACTACTTCTTCACCTACTATTTCTATCGGTTTAAAAGTATTAAACATGTAAGTTTCAAATGGCTAGAAAAAGTGCCATATGTCATTCCCGCGTAGGCGGGAATCTAGAGAAAGGTGTCACCCCGTGACTTGATTACGGGAGCCAGTCTTTAATTTTATTTTTTTCTAGATACCGTGGTCAAGCCACGGTATGACATCGATCCATACAACAAAGCCCTTGATTATTTAACCTTTTATCGATAGTCAGGATAAAAATTGTTCTAACTATTGCGTTATGTGAGTCTGAAAAAATATGAAAAAATTATTACTTATAATTGGTATCATTTTTACTTTTAATGTAGCACAAGCTTCGCTACCGAATATAGTAGCATCCGTAAATGATGAACCTATTACTCTTAATGAGTTCCGTGCTAGAAAAAAAATGATTATGGCACTAAATAATGTTGAGAGTCTAACGCCTGCTCAAGATAAGCAGCTAAGTGACTTAGCAATCAAGAGCTTAATTGACGAATCTTTGCTTTTTCAATATGCCGGAGATAGAGAAATCCCGCAAGAAGAAATAGATAATGCTATTAAATCTATTGAAGATCGTAATAAAATGCCTCACGGCTCTCTTCTTCAGTATCTAAAAAGCAGATCGGTCAATCCTGATAGTTTTATTTCTCAAATTAAATCTGAGTTGATTAAAATGAATATTTTGTCAAGCTTATCAAGGTCGGTGCAAGTAAGTAATAAAGAAATAGATGTCGCAATTTTATCTAGCGATCAAAAAGATGTAGAAATTTCAATGCAAGTATTTACATCTAAAGATAGCGGCAATAAAGCGTTTACGCAGATGAATAATTTAAAAAATCGATTAAAAAAATGCACCGACGTCAAAAAATCGCTTTATGATAATTTTGCTACTATGCAAATTATTACCGATAAGCTTAGTAAAATAGAAGATGTAAAACAAACTATTGTAAAGGACTTAACCCCTGATAAAGCAAGTAATGTTTTTGAAGTAAATAACAAATTTGAAATAATATTAGTGTGCAGCAAAAAAATCTTAAATGTTAATGAAGATGAAAATAATTATGTAGTAAACTTCCTAACCAATAAAAAGATTTCACAAAAAGCACAAAAAATGTTTGAAAATATGCGTAAAAAGGCATCTATAAAAATAATGTTGCCGTCTTAATTGTTGTATGGTCAATGTCATTCCCGCGAAAGCGGGAATCCAGAAAAATAACCTTAATATCGGTACATATTTGATAAAATAAACATATAAAAAAACAAGTTTTTATATGTTTTACTGGATTCCTGCTTTCGCAGGAATGACACCAATAGCATTTTCTGATCAATGCAACAAAACTCTACTTTTTAGAACAACATTACTCTATGCTCCCTTCAATTGCAAAACATGCAGCCTCACATCAAATTAATCCTCTTAAAAAGCACGGACAAAATTTTATTTTTGACAGTAGTTTATGTGATAAAATCGTACGTGCGAGTAACCTTGAAGAAAATAGCCGAGTATTAGAAATAGGTCCCGGCAGCGGAGGGTTAACTAGAGCGATATTACAGAAAAATCCTGAATCCTTAACTGTTATAGAAACAGATGAGAAATGTATTCCATTACTCAATGAGATTAAAGAATATTATCCTAATCTAAATATTATTAAGCAGGATGCTCTTAAAATAAATTTAACTGATTTAGGCTATGATAAAGTAACTATAATTTCTAATTTACCGTATCATATAGGTACGGAATTAGTAATTAGATGGCTGAAAGAAGTACGGCTAATTACTAGTATGACACTAATGTTACAAAAGGAAGTAGTAGAACGTATTTGTGCTATGCCTTCAACTAAAGCATATGGCAGGTTATCGGTAATATGTCAGTTAATAGCTAAAGTGGAAAAATGCTTTGACGTAGCACCGACTGCTTTCTATCCACCTCCTAAAGTATATTCTGCGATAGTTAAACTAACACCTTTAGAAAATCTGCCGTCTATTGCTCTGATAAATAAAGTTGAGCAAATAACAAAACTTGCTTTTGCAGGGCGACGTAAAATGATCAAATCATCATTGAAGAATTTGGTACCTGCTATAAATGAAGTACTAACTCAGCTGAAAATCAATGATAATTATCGTGCTGAAAATCTTACTCCTCAAGATTATTTGAGGATTGCTGCTTGTGAAATGTTATAAATACGAATTTAGGATCAGTAATTATCCTAAATGCGTATTTATAAGCTCACATCTTATTTTAATTCAGCTTTATCTACTTTTTTGCTTCTGCTTCTTGTGGTAATTTATACTCTGCTGCTTTTTCTTCTATATAGTTAAAAAAGAAATAACAAAAAGTTAAAAAGCTAGTTAAAATGATTGCAAACGTTATTAATATTAACTTAAGTTCTTTTTTAGAGTTTTCAGCTTTTAGTCGCTTTTCTTCCTCTGCATCAATTATAAACTCAGGTAATATATTTGATTCTTCTTCTTTATTTTCCATGCGTTACCATATCTTAAGTTTATTAAAAATTAATTATATAAATATTATTTAAGTAAATTATGATATTAAGATACTTAAAATAAGTCAACAATTTTTAATCATTAGTTGTGATTTAATATAAATGACCTGTGCTTTTTAAAATAATTTTCTAATAGACAGTTTTGAAATTCAAAATTTTTAATTAAGATATTATTTATAAATTCTTTATAGGTTTTAAGATTAGTTATTCTTCTTTCTTGATCTTCTGATTTTATTTTCGGAAAGCCTACATTATCTTAGCCCAGTATATGAAAGTGTTTAAGCTTTCTTCTGCACTGATTTTTCCATAAGGTTTTACCCTAGTTAAACCCTCTACATGTCTTGCTACTTCTATTTCAAAAATTTTGGTGATCATTTCTTCAGTAAGTTCTGTATCTTCTATGGTGTTATGAAGTAGAGCAGCTTGCAGCATAATAGCAGTGTAAAGCTTAGGGCTTCATCTGCTACAAATTCAAGCAAGCATAATTGCCACCTCAATTGGATGTGAATAATAAGGGTCGCCTGACTGACGCATTTGTGAACCATGATACTTGCGTGCGTAATAGATACCTTTTGTGATTTCCTCTATATCAACAGGATTTTTTACTTGAGTGTTTAAATATTCGAGTTTATCGAGTAGCTTTTTAGCGTAAACGCAAATTTCAAATTTTTCTTTCCAAGAGCTTATATATTCCATAAAAGTTATTTCTTATTTTTGTTAATAATAGTTGATTATATTTAAAGTAAAAATTAAAAAATGGCAATAACAAATAATTTTTTAACTTTAAATATATTAGTAGCTTATATTAACGAAGCTTTAGAGCAATATTCGTTAGATCATAACAAGAAGTTATGCCTTGCTACTTTAAAGGAAGCTGTTATAGCAAGAGGAGGGGTAGCCACAATATCTAAAGAAGCCCATATAAACAGACAACATATATATAAAATGTTGTCTAGCAAAGGAAATCCAAGTTTTGATAATATTGGTTCTTTATTAAATGCTTTAGGATTACAGTTGAAAGTAGAGACTTGTGCGTTTTAATTTTAATGGTACCCGCGGCCGGACTTGAACCGGCAAGAGCTTACGCTCCACGGATTTTAAGTCCGTTATGTCTACCATTCCATCACGCGGGCAGCTGTGGATATTAAGGTTGCATTTGCTAAGTGGACAGATTAATAAAAAAAATGAAAAAAAGCAAGTGTTTTTATTAGGTTCTGCACAGGAAATGTAAATTATTTATATTTTAAATTATTTTTAGCGAAAATTAATAAGATTTTTGTAGGAATAGCTATTCCTATTTCGAAAAAATCTTATAATTTACAGCAAAAAAGAGCCAAAATTAAATCTTTTTAGAAATCTCCACAGAGTCTAGATTATATAGCACTAAATAAATTATGAGATAGCACTAATATAATATGCACAAGTTAAAGAATAAGCTCATTTTTACTATTATTTGTTAGATAATTAACTTAAATAGTGACAAAATAGTAATAATATGATAGATTAGTTTCAGAAAGTAATACTTTCTCTTGCATGTTATTGATATGTTTATTGACAAATGCCGCAAGGTAAGGTAGTTTTGCATAATGAATTTTTATCGGCTCTTATATTAAGTAAGGCTTAAAGTAAAATTTAAGTTTTAGTTATTATAAGTGCGAGTTAAGTTCAAATAAGTAATTTCTATCTAATAAAGGTTTTTATGGCTACAAATATAGTAGGTAAAGTTAAGTGGTATAATTCTACGAAGAATTTTGGATTTATTGAACAGGAAAACGGCGGCAAAGATGTGTTTGTACACAAATCAGCCGTAGATGCAGCAGGTTTACATAGCCTTGAGGAAGGACAAGATGTAATTTTTGATCTTGAAGAAAAGCAAGGAAAAGGCTATGCTGTTAACCTCAGAATTAAATAAATATATTTATAATACCAAAAGCAGCTATCCAAAATTTTTTATAATTTATTTTATCATTTAGGGTAGCCTAGTCATCTTTATCAAAATAGTAAATATTTTGTTTTTGTCTTATAATAACCTATATAATTTTAAGTATAATAAATTATTTTTACTAGAGGGCATGAAAATGCCCTCAATCTAATAATATTATTCTGGCTTGAATAAGATTCTAAAATAGTTTCATTATTCATTATCGTTTTATATATTTAGTTGGTGTTTTGTAATCTAGTTAAGCATATTTTTTGATTCAGGATAATTATATAAGTCGTTATTTTAATTTACTATAACTTTTTTTATACAATAGACCTCTTGCATAACCCATTTATAAAGGGAATAAGACACTTTTACTCTACGCAGTGTACATAGTTAAGTGCGTGAGGATGAGAGGGCAGAGTTGATGTCTTAATTATCTTTAGAAATGGGTTATGTAAGAGGTCTAATAAATAATGTGCATATTTTGATTTAAAACTATATTGGATTATATAATGAAAAACTTTAATTTATCTGAAGAATTAATTATTGCTCTTGAGACAATGAATATAACTGAGCCGACTGAAATACAAAAGCAATCGATTCCGATTGCGATGATAGGTTCGGATATACTTGCTTCTAGTCAGACAGGCTCAGGGAAAACCCTGGCTTATTTATTGCCGGTAATTGATTCATTTATTAAAAATAAAACTACTGCTTTAATTCTTGTTCCGACTAGAGAATTAGCAACGCAAATATACAGTACTTTAAACAAAGTAACTACATCCTATAAAATTAATAGTGCAGTTTTGATAGGCGGTGAACCAATGCCTAAACAATTTATGCAATTAAAAAAGAATCCGAAAGTGATTATCGGTACCCCGGGGCGTATTATCGATCACTTAAATAGGGGAAGTCTAAAAATTGATCGCATAGGCATAACCGTACTTGACGAAATGGATAGAATGCTTGATATGGGGATGAAAGAACAGTTAGAAGAAATCAATAAATTTTTACCGGAAAAAAGACAAGTTGTAATGTTTTCCGCTACTATGCCAAAACATATTATTGCTCTTTCTCAAAAATATCTAAATAATCCGGTACGTATTACGGTAGGTGCTACTAATAAAGCAGCTGCAGAAATAAAACAGGAATCAATACATATTTCTGATAAAGAAAAATTTAGTGAATTAACTAAACAACTTGATAATAGGGAAGGATCGGTAATTATTTTTGTGAAGACTAAACGCTCTGCCGATCAATTAGCTAAAATGTTAAAATATGAAAATCATAAAGCGGAAGCTATACACGGTGATTTAAGTCAGCGTCAACGTGAAAGAGTAATTTTATCGTTTCGTAAGTCGAACCATAGAATAATGGTAGCGACTGATGTAGCTGCTAGAGGGCTTGATATTCCTCATACACAGCATGTTATTAATTATGATTTACCTATGTGTCCTGAAGATTATTTACATAGAATAGGTAGGACGGGTAGAGCAGGGGCTACCGGACATGCGTTATCTTTTATTTCTCCTGAGGATGTTATTAGATGGCGTGCAATTGATCGTCTAGTGAATAAAGGAGAATCTACGCCACGCAGTGAGTTTAGAAATGGTAAAAATAATCGTAAAAGATCATTTGGTAAAAGGGCCGGCGGTGATAGCAAAAAGTTTAATTCATTTGATAATAACCGTACAAAAACTTTTGACGGTAACAGTTATGGTAATAAAAGAAAGAAAGTGTCGTAGTTTGTAGGACGTATTGTATGGCTCTGATGTCATTCCCGCGAAAGCAGGAATCCAGTAAAACATATAAAAAACTTGTTTTTTTTTATATGTTTATTTTACTAAATATGTAATTTTTGTAGCAATATTAAGGGTATTTTTTCTGGATTTCTGCTTTCGCAGGAATGACATAGATTTTACAAGGATGACATCAAATCATTTTATATAAGGAGGACAAATTCATAAATTTTAATTTTTCACGATTTCAATATATATCTAATATTTTCTTTATATTAATAATTTCTTTTCCCGGAGGTTTAATTTATTTACTTACCGGTTCAACTCTTTCTTTTTGGCTTCGAGAATCCGGTTTTGATAAAATCACTATAGGGCTTTTTAGTTTAGTTAATTTTATTCATATATTTAAATTTTTATGGGGACCTTTACTTGAAAAAGTAAGTTTTGCTCCTTTAAGTAAGCGAGGATATAAATATTGTTTAATTCTTGCTTTGGTTAGTTGCATTTTTTGTGTATATGTTTTAACAAATTTTAACCCTAACACTCATTTTATACCATTTGCTTTATGCTTAGTAGCTGTGGCATTTTTTTCTTCCATTTATGATATGTTACTTCAATCATCGCAGATGTTACTGATTACAAATAAAAATTGGGGCATAAGTGAGGCAGCTTGTACTACAGGTTTTAGAATAGGTATATTTATAGCAGGTTCAGGAGCGTTATATTTATCAACTATCATATCTTGGCAAGATGTTTATCGTGCTATGGCAATTTTATGTATACCGTCATTACTATTAATTATAATCTATCCGCTTAAATTTAAAGATAAGATAATTGTTAATAATTTTGATAGATTTTGGCATGCTTTTTATGACTTTATCAAGAAACCTAAATGGCTAATAATTGTTAGTTTCATGCTTCTATATCGTCTTCAAGATAATTTTCTTTCAATTATGCCGAATATGTTTTATCTAGATATCGGCTATACTAAAAAGGATTTAGCTCTTGGATATAAAGCTTTCGGTATGTGTGCTGCTATAGTTGGAGGCTTTATAGGTGGATTTTTATGTCGAAAATATGACTATTCCTATATATTTAAAAGGGTACTAATTTATCATGCTTTATCTAGCCTATCTTTTTTATTTCTCTATTTTTATAGTCAAAATATTATAAGTCTTTACTTGTCGGTATTTTTCCAAGAGTTTACTAAAGGGTTGACTATGTCGCCATTTTTTGCCTATCAATTAAGATGTTGTAGCTCTAAATATTGTATAACCCAAATTGCTTTAATTACCTCTATTGCTTATATTAGTACTATACTGCTTGGTAGTATTTCGGGTTATGTAGCTACTTATTTAGGTTGGACTTATTTTTTTGTTGTAGCAGGGTTTTGTTTTATACCGGCTTATATATTAATTAGATATTTACCTAAATCGTAGATTATTCTATAATAGTTAAAAAATTTATTAATGTGCTTTAATTATGTTTATTCAAACTGAAGATACTCCAAATCCCGATGCAATAAAATTTTTCCCTGGACAGGAAATAAGTAGCGAAGGGCCTATATTTTTTAGTGAGCTTGCTGAAGTAAAAGGAAAAAGCAAACTTGCAGAATCACTATTTCATATTAATAATGTAAAATCAGTGTTTTTCGGTAGTGATTTTATAACAGTAACTAAACAAGCTGAAAGTAATTGGCAAGTTATAAAGCCTGAAATTTTAATGGTTATTATGGATCATTTTGTTTCAGGATTGCCGGTATTTGAAGAAAGCACAAAAGCAGATAATGTAAAGCATAACCTTGATGGGCTTTCAGAAATAGAGAAACAAATCATAGAAATTATTGAAACTAGGGTGCGTCCTTCTGTTGCTCAAGACGGTGGTGACATAATATATAAAGGTTTGGAAAACGGTGTAGTTAAATTAGCTCTTCGCGGTGCATGCCTTGGATGTCCAAGCTCTACGATTACCTTAAAAAACGGCGTTGAGTCCATGCTTAAACATTTTGTGCCGGAAGTGCAAGAAGTTGAAGCTGTAGAGGAAGATTTCTAGTAAGTTGGCATTGCTAACTATAAGAATTTAACGTCATTGCGAGGAAAAACTGTAAGTTTTGACGAAGCAATCCAGTAAAAATTCTGATTTACAGAATTTTTTATTATTTTTTCTGGATTGCCACGCTCCTTTCAGTCGCTTAGCTCATGACGATATCTGTACTTAGTGAGCAATGCCATATAGGAGATTAAATTTTTTTTGAAGAATAGTATAAAGTACTATTCTTCCTTTGCAGAATTAATTGTTTTATCTCGATTCCAAATAACGTAATACAGTTCAACATCTTTTGGAGCATATACTACAATTGGTAGTTTGCTATTATATCTTAAAAATGTTTCATCGCCTAAAAATACACTCACCGGTTGCATTGTTGCCTTTACGTTTGGGCATGCCATCATTGTACTAGCAGGCTGATCGCTCACCGGATCGATTACATAATAATTATATCCCCATCCTTCTAAGGTTTTTGTTTCCAGCTTACCACCGAACCAAACATTGTTACAATCTTTCATTGCGTTTTTTTGTTGCTTGCAATTCTACTTTTAGCTTTTCTTCATTGGACTCGGTAGGTAAATGAATTACATATCGCTTTTGATCATCTGCCGGTAGAGGATAGGGAGCAATATCTTTTAATGTCTTATCGGTATTAGCTAGTAAATGAGTATTTAAAAAACATAATATAAGAAATAATATAATTTTACTTGGCATATGGTTATTTGTTTAATTAAAATCCATTATCTCACCTAAAGGAGTTATATAAGAAGAATTTATTTTGCCATCAGCTATATCAGCACTAAAGCCTCCACTATAGTCAACATCACCATTTTCGTTTATTTTTTTACTTAAAAATAATAGAGCATTTTCAAATTTATTTTCTTTTAATATAGGCTGATTATTTAAACTAAAAACTTTCATAGCCAGTCTTTCATTATTAGGTAATCTAAAATATACTTCTGATCCTTTATTAGATTCAAAAAATTACGTTTATTATAAGCACCTAATAATCATAAATCATTTAATACATTTATAGTCACTTGTTCTTCAAGGTTTATACTTTTAGGAAATAATATGTAATTATTGTGATTATTTTGTATATTTGAAATAAGAATACTTTGAGAGCTATATGGTGGATTTTCCAAATATATATTTGCAAAATTATTTTGTTTTAA
This sequence comes from Rickettsia sp. 109562A South Dakota, assembly GCF_055791265.1. Classification (NCBI taxonomy): domain Bacteria; kingdom Pseudomonadati; phylum Pseudomonadota; class Alphaproteobacteria; order Rickettsiales; family Rickettsiaceae; genus Rickettsia; species Rickettsia sp. 109562A South Dakota. The sequence goes on along the minus strand of NZ_CM147703.1, from coordinate 81,384 downwards.
TCCTATAAAGGCTAGTTCAGCCTTATATTTTTGTTCGTCACTAATATCAAAAAAGTTAGGCAGTAGTTTCTATTAAATGAAGATCAAGAGAGCTTTCACTGAGTCCTGTATTCAGCATATTATTTTGATTTAATTCGGTGAAATCTAATTCGGCATAATATGTTGCTCCGTCAATGTCTAAAATATATACAGGCTTATCTTCCAATGTTTCTTCAAATAAATCTTCCCATAGTTCTTGCAGTTCTTGTAAAAAATTTTGAGCATGTTCTTTAATTTTACAAGCATCAATTTGATTTGTAAAGCTTTTTGCTATAAAAAACTTTAAATCTTTTTGATCCGATAAAGATAAATCATGAATATGACATTTAAATGTTTTATCTATATAATTTATTAGTGATGCAATATCTGCGGGAGAATTTTCAGTTATTTCTAATAATTCTTTTTTATGCTGCTCTGAAATTGTATTCATATTCTAATCTAATCCCGTTTCTTTCTTAAAAAAGCCGGTATGTCATGAATATCAGACTCTTTATTATCTTGATCTAGCGTACTAACAACAACGTTTTTGCGTTCTAAAGTTTGATTATTTGAAGCACGCAGAGAATCCCATATTTTGCCTAAAAATGATGGTTTTGGTGACTCCTCTTCAGATTTGTTGAAAGTGTTTACATGTAATCCTAGTTCATCTTCATTTCCGATAAAATTTTGATTTATTGGAGAATCGGTAATTTCAATATTTTCGGTACTGTAGCTGTTAAAATCAGGAATTGCTTCTATTTGAGTAGGTTGTGCTATAGCTTCGTTATAGGCTTCTTCAGGAACTGCATTGGTAGTTTCAGCTATTGCGGGTTTATATGTCGGTACTTTATCGGCATCAATGCCGGTAGCAACTACCGATACTCTGATAATCCCTTTTAGTTCCGGGTTAAATGTTGAACCGAAAATAATATTAGCATCAGGATTGTTGACTTCTTCTCTAATTCTATTAGCGGCATTGTCAACTTCAAATAAGGTCATATCGGAACCGCCGGTAATATTAATTAATACTCCTCTTGCACCGCACATTGAGCTATGATCCAGTAAAGGATTTGAAATTGCAGATTCTGCTGCTTTAATTGCCCTATCTTCGCCGCTAGCTTCACCCGTACCCATCATTGCTTTACCCATTTCACTCATTACTGCTTTAATATCAGCAAAATCAAGATTAATAAGTCCGGGCATAATCATTAAATCCGTTACGCCTCTAACGCCTGCATGTAATACGTCATCTGCCATTTTAAACGCATCGGCAAACGTCGTTTGTTCGTTGGCAATACGAAATAGATTTTGGTTCGGTATTACAATTAAAGTATCAACAAATTGCTGTAATTCAATAAGCCCTTTATCGGCAGTTTTCATACGATGACCACCTTCAAAGTGGAAAGGTTTAGTTACTACTCCGACCGTAAGGATGCCTAGTTCTTTAGCAATGCGTGCAATAACCGGTGCAGAACCGGTACCTGTACCGCCTCCCATACCTGCTGTAATAAATACCATATTGCTATTTTCTAGGTAACTAAGGATTGCGTTTTCTGATTCTTGTGCAGCGAGTGCTCCGACCTCAGGAGAAGCTCCTGCCCCAAGACCTCTAGTCGTAGAAACACCAAGTTGTATTTTGTTGGTGCATAAAGAATGCTCAAGCGATTGTGCATCGGTATTAGCTACTACAAAATTAGCACCTTGCAGATTAGCACTAATCATATTATTTACCGCATTACTACCTGCACCTCCAACGCCGAAAACCGTAATAGTCGGCTTTAATACTATATTTTCAGGAGCTTTTATATTTAAAACCATGATAATTTTTTATTTATATAATTTATGTTTAAGTATAATAAAAGATTTTAAAATTTCCATAGTCTTTTATGAAAAATGCGGATTATTTTCTTTTAATAGCGGAACGCCGTTATTATGACAGGCTTTGATTAATGCTTTATCGTTAGTAGCTATAGGAAATCCTTCATGCATGGCAGTTAATAAATAAGTTGTATCATATGTAGTAAGATTGTTGCTTCTTGCAGCTTGTGTAATTTCATGTATGGAAAAATTAAAATTTGATATGTTAAGAGGTAGAGAATTATATAAATCTATAAATTTAACGGTATCGGCTATATATAATCTATTACGTTTTTCTGATACTAATAGTATATTAGTTATTTCAAGTTTCCAAAGATATGGTACTGTAGCTCCATGCTTCATACAATAATTTAATACAAATTTTGAATATTCGTTATTTTCATCTTCAAAACACCATGTTATAGCTATAGAGCAGTCTAATATAAAAGAAGGGTTATTCATCTTCTACCCTCATCTCTAAGCTCTTTAATAGTATAAGGAGCTAATGTCTTGCCTTTACTAAATTCAGCAAATTTTTCCACAATATTTTCTATTTTAGGTCTTTCTGTTATAGGTATCAGCTTGGCAACCGGCGTATTATGCTTACAGATAGTAATTTGTTCGCCATCTTGTACACGTTGTATAAGGTTTGAGAAATGGGTTTTTGCTTCAAATAAATTGATTTGGTTAGGTAGATGTTGTTTCATATAGATAATATACTCGTTGAACTTGAAAAATTGGCTATGTCGTCTTTGTAAGTCCTCAGATGCTCACGTATTTAGTATACGCTGCACTCTTCGGCTTACAGACTCCTTGCTCTTTTCCAAGTTGCACTTCGTATCCCAACTCTTCATTTCACAGGAGCATACACAAAATAGACTAGTTTAATACTAGTCTATTTATAATATAATGTAAAGAGAATTTAGTATTGCCCAACCATTTTTTCAGGAACTACTATTTTGTCAAATTCTTCTTCCGATAAAAAATTGAGTTTTTTAGCAGCTTCTTTTAAAGTTATTCCGTGTTTATGTGCTTCTTTAGCTATTTTTGCGGCATTATCATAGCCGATATGCGGATTAAGAGCTGTAACAAGCATTAGAGATTGATCACGTAAATCATTAATACGTGCTATGTTAGGTTCTAAACCTTTAATACAGTGAGTCACAAAGCCATTTACGCTATCGGATAGTAGCTCAATAGATTGTAGGATATTATATATTATTACGGGTTTAAATACGTTAAGTTCAAGATGCCCGTTTGAGCCGGCAATAGTAACCGTAACATGATTCCCCATCACCTGACTGCACACCATTGTTAAAGCTTCGACTTGCGTAGGGTTTACTTTACCTGGCATGATTGAAGAACCCGGCTCATTCTCAGGTAAATGCAGCTCACCAAGACCACATCTTGGACCGGAACCAAGCAGCCTTATATCATTTGCTATTTTCATTAAGCTAACTGCTATAGTATTAAGAGTTCCCGAAAATTCTACTAGTGCGTCGTGGGCAGCTAGGCTTTCAAATTTATTAGGAGCTGTCTTAAAAGGTTGTTTGGTAAACTCTGCTACTTTCTCAGCAAATTTTATATCGAATCCTATCCTTGAGTTAATACCTGTACCGACTGCCGTTCCTCCTTGAGCAAGTAGATAAACTTTTTTTAATGCATCTTCTATGCGTTCTAAAGCATACTCTATTTGTGTAATATACCCGGAGAATTCGTGTTTAAGAGTTAAAGGAGTCGCATCCTGCAAGTGGGTACGTCCTATTTTTATAATTTTATCCCAATCTTTTGACTTGTCTTGCAAAGAGGTAAGTAAATTATTCAAAGCCGGTATCAGTTGCTGCTTAGTTGCAAGTACGGTTGCTATATGCATACCGGTGGGAAAAGAGTCGTTGGATGATTGTCCTTTATTAACATGATCGTTAGGATGTACCGGAGATTTGCCGCCTTTTTTGCCTGTTAATTCTTCGTTGGCAATAGAGGCAATAACCTCGTTCATATTCATGTTTGTTTGTGTACCTGAACCTGTTTGCCAAACTACTAAAGGAAAATTATCATTAAATTCACCGCTTAGAATTCTAGTCGTGGCTTTATCGATACTTGTAGCTATTTTAGCTTCTAAATCACCAAACTCATGATTAACCTGTGCTGCACATTTTTTTAAAATAGCAAGAGCACGAATTAAAATTTCAGGCATTTTTTGCCTGCCTATTTTAAAATTTTCTAAAGATCTTTGAGTTTGAGCCCCCCAATAAAATTTTTCTTCTATTTGAATTGCTCCAAAAGAATCGCTTTCGGTTCTGTAATTTTTCATAAATTGTTAAATGTTATATAATTATCTATTTTTTTCATAAAATGATCACTTACTGCATTTAAATCTAATTGCTTGGCTAATTAGCAAAGCTATAATATAATTTATCTTTTAAAGAAGCTTTTTTTAGATTCTTGGCAATAAATACTAATGTGCTTTCTATCATAAGATTACGATTAAAACTATAAAATTTTTGCCAATGTTCGTTATATTTAGGTTCGGAAGATTCGATATAATCGGAATATATAGGTTTAGTAATTACTGCTTTACCTTGATATATATCAAATATAGTATTATTAATTAATCTTTCATTTTTGAGATTATTGATTACTTTATCAAAAAAATTGTTTAATATAGCCTTTGTTATCTCTTCTTCTGCAAATTCGTTTATACATATGTCTAATTGTTTTGCAAAACTCTCGATAATTTGTTCATTTGGTCCCCTTTTCATGACTTTTCTCTCAAATTAATTGATATAACTAAGTATGATTTAAAATTTAGGTTCTTGCGTGTGGAAAATTAAATTAATCTATTTTTGTTCTTTTTGGCTGCAAATTATAAGATTTTTGTGAAATAGGCATAACTATTCCAGAAAAAATCTTATTAATTTTTTCCACAGAACTTAGTTACTTAAGTAGACTAAATATTTATATCGAAGTAAACAAAAAACAATATTTGATTTATTAAAAAAATTTTCAGATGTAATGTCTAATATAATAAGTGAAAAATTATAGAAGCGGCATTTGATACGTTAAGACTTTCTACTCTCTTAGAAATAGGGATTTTGGCTAAATAATCGCAGGTTTCTTCGACTAATCTTCGCATGCCTTTATCTTCCGAACCAAATACTAATGCTATTTTGTCGGAAATTAATTTATCGGTAAAGTAGTCATTTGCAGAACCTGTTAGACCTATAATCCAAAAGCCGTGTTTTTTAAGATAATTCATACATGAGCGTAAGTTAGTAACTTTAATGATAGGTATTAATTCTAAAGTACCGCAAGCCGCTTTAGCAATGCCGCCGCTTTCATTCGGAGAATTATCTTGAGGTAATAGTATAGCATTTATATCAAAAGCAGCGGCACTGCGAATAATTGCTCCAATATTTTGTGTGTCTGTTATTTGATCAAGAATCGCAATTTTACATTTTGGGTTTTTTATATCTATGTCCTCTAGATTGTAAGAAAAAATTGGCTTAACTTTTGCAGCTATGCCTTGATGTGTTTGATTTTCCAGTAATTTAGATAAAATATCGTTATTAACAATTTCATAAGATCTAGTACCTATTAATTTTTTGTTTTCATCAAAAATTTCCCTAGTGCATAAAATATTTTCAATTTGACGTTTTGGATTATTTAGAGCAGAAAATACAGGATGTTTCCCATACATATAATAACAATTTTTAGAATCAAGTTTTTTATTTTGCATCTTATTGAAAACCGTTAGTAATTTGTTCTTGACAGAAACTACTATTTATTATAGAAAGTTACAACTAAATAAATGTGCAAGCTGCTATTTGTTTACTTGATGATTCGGCAAGAAGTTTTATTAAGTCCTAATACTAATTATATATTGTATTTTACAGTGAGTTAGTCTATTTAATACAGTAAAGTTCTTTAGGAGGGGTGGCCGAGTGGTCAATGGCAGCAGACTGTAAATCTGCCCGCGTAAGCGTTCGAAGGTTCGAATCCTTCTCCCTCCACCACTTAAATGGTTCAGGGAAGTATATCATTTTGTTTTAAAAAATTTCATGTATATATGTTTAATTTTATTTAAAAATAAAACATCATTGTGTATATTTATAAATCTGAATAAAGTTGATATAGCACTGTTCACAAAATAGCTTTGAAATTATTTTATTAACAGTGCCACAATGCGGGTGTAGCTCAATTGGTAGAGTTCCAGCCTTCCAAGCTGGCTGTGTGGGTTCGATTCCCATCACCCGCTCCAGAGATAGTGGTAACAAATAAATTTAACAAAAAAATGCACTTATAAAAAATTAACTTGTATTAAACCTAAAAAATTGTAGAGAGTAATAATATGGCAAAAGCAAAATTTGAACGAACTAAACCGCACGTTAATATAGGTACGATCGGTCACGTAGACCATGGTAAAACTTCCTTAACGGCAGCAATAACTATAGTACTTGCTAAGACAGGTGGAGCAAAAGCTACAGCGTATGATCAAATTGATGCTGCTCCTGAAGAAAAAGAAAGAGGTATAACTATTTCTACTGCACACGTAGAATATGAGACTAAAAATAGACACTATGCACACGTAGACTGTCCGGGACACGCTGACTATGTAAAGAACATGATCACAGGTGCTGCTCAAATGGACGGTGCAATATTAGTAGTTTCTGCTGCTGATGGTCCTATGCCTCAAACAAGAGAACATATATTACTAGCAAAACAGGTAGGTGTACCTGCTATGGTAGTATTCTTAAATAAAGTAGATATGGTGGATGATCCTGATTTATTAGAACTAGTAGAGATGGAAGTAAGGGAATTATTATCAAAATATGGTTTCCCGGGTGATGAAATACCTATTATTAAAGGTTCTGCACTTCAAGCTTTAGAAGGAAAGCCTGAAGGTGAAAAAGCTATTAATGAGTTAATGGATGCAGTAGATAGCTATATACCGCAGCCTGTAAGAGCTACGGATAAGCCTTTCTTAATGCCGATAGAAGATGTGTTCTCTATTTCAGGAAGAGGTACTGTTGTAACCGGTAGAGTAGAGTCAGGAATAATTAAGGTAGGTGAGGAAATTGAAATAGTCGGTCTAAAAGATACGCAAAAAACTACCTGTACCGGTGTAGAAATGTTCAGAAAATTGCTTGATGAAGGGCAAGCTGGAGATAATGTCGGTATATTACTACGCGGTACAAAAAGAGAAGAAGTGGAAAGAGGGCAAGTTCTTGCAAAACCGGGTAGCATAAAACCACATGATAAGTTTGAAGCTGAAGTATATGTGCTTAGTAAAGAAGAAGGTGGACGTCATACCCCATTTACTAATGACTATCGTCCGCAGTTCTATTTTAGAACAACAGACGTTACCGGTACAATAAAATTGCCTGCTGATAAGCAGATGGTTATGCCTGGAGATAATGCTACTTTTACAGTGGAATTAATTAAACCGATTGCTATGCAGGAAGGGTTAAAATTCTCTATACGTGAAGGTGGTAGAACAGTGGGTGCCGGCGTAGTAACTAAAATAAATAATTAATTGATTTTATAAATACCTATTATTTTTTAATAATAGGTATTTATATTTTAAGATGTCTATTAAAACATCTTGCTGTTTAAAACATAGGTTTGCTAAATGAAAAATAAAAATAAAATTAAAATTCGTTTAAAATCATTTGATCATCGTAGTCTTGATCGAGCTACAAAAGAGATAGTTAGTGCTGTTAAAAGAACGTTTGCTAACATTAATGGTCCTATTCCTTTACCTAGAAAAATTGAAAGATTTACCATAAATAGGTCTCCTCATGTACATAAGAAGTCAAGAGAGCAATTTGAAATTAGAAAGCATAAAAGATTATTAGTTATAGATGATCCGAATTCGGCGGTTGTTGATGCTTTAAGTAAAGTTGATTTAGCAGCAGGTGTTGATGTAGTGATTGAATTAGAGAGTGGGGAATAAATGAGAACCGGTATAATTGCTCAAAAAATTGGGATGACTAGTGTTTTTAATGATAAAGGAGAAAGAATTTCTTTAACATTAGTAAAAGTTGATGATTGCCAAGTAGTAGGGCATAAAACTCTAGAAAAACATGGATATAATGCTTTGGTTATCGGTGTAAAAGATAAAAAAATATCTAGAGTAACCAAACCTATGAAACAGGTTTTTGCTAATGCTAAAATATCTCCTAAAACTAAATTAAAAGAATTTAGAATTTCTGAAGAGAATTTTATTGATATAGCAGCAAGTCTAGAAGTAGATCATTTTACGGCAGGACAGTTTGTGGATATAACGGCAACTACTATAGGTAAAGGATTTGCCGGTAGTATGAAAAGACATAATTTTAGAGGTCTTGAGGCTTCTCACGGTGTTTCGATATCCCATCGTTCGCACGGTTCTACAGGACAAAGACAAGATCCCGGAAAGGTTTTCAAAGGCAAAAAAATGGCCGGTCATATGGGATGTAACCAAGTTACTATTCAAAATTTGAAAATATTTGCTGTTGATAAAGAGCGTAAGCTTATTATGATTCAGGGTAGTATACCCGGTCACAAAAATTCGTATCTTTCAATAAAAGATGCAATAAAAAAGATTGCAATAACTGTATAATAGATATTTAGACATGTTTGTTGAGGTTAAAGATTATCAAGTTAACAAAACGCCATGCAATAATTTATTTATATACAAGTTTTATATAAGACTGTATAAGGTTAAATAAAGATGAAAACTAAAATATTAAGTCTTGCTAATGAAGAAGTTGGTGAGATTAGCTTAAATGAAGATATATTTGCTGTTGAATTTATCAGAGATGATATAATAAAGCAGGTTATTGATTGGCAGAGAGCTAAAGCAATGTCCGATAACCACAAAACTAAAACAGTATCAGAAGTATCAGGAACCACAAAAAAGCCTTTTAAGCAAAAAGGTACAGGTAATGCACGACAAGGTTCACTTAGATCGGTACAAATGCGTGGTGGTGGTGTAGCTCACGGACCTAGAGTACGTAGTCATGCAACAAAATTACCTAAAAAAGTACGAAAACTCGGTTTAATTCATGCTTTATCCGAGAAATTCGCTGAAGGAAAATTATTAGTAATAGCTTCTTTAAAGCTAGATAAGCCTAAAACTTCTGTTCTTGTAAATATATTAAACAAATTTCAAGGGAAAAGTTTCTTTGTAATAGACGGAAACGAAGTAGATATTAATTTTTCTTTAGCTGCAAAAAATATTTATAATACCGTGATTGTTCCACAAATAGGAGCAAATGTTTATGATATAATACGACATGAATATGTCCTATTATCACAAGAAGCAGTAAGCGTTTTAGAAGAGAGGTTAAGATGAGTTCTTATAAATATTACGATTTAATTAGAAAACCTATTATTACAGAAAAAACTACGACTCTTTCAGAACAAAATAAATACGCTTTTTATGTAGATAAATTTGCTGAAAAACTTACTGTTAAAAAGGCTATAGAAGAAATATTTAAAGTAAAAGTAAAAAAAGTAAATATTTTAAACGTTAAAGGTAAGAAGAAAAGATTTAAAGGAATTATAGGGACTCAAATCAATAGAAAGAAAGCTATTGTTACATTAGAAAAAGACCATAATATCGATTTTGCCGGAGGAATTAAATAAATGGCTTTAAAAAACTTTAATCCAATTACTCCTTCTCTTAGAGAGCTAGTTCAAGTTGATAAAACTAGTTTATGGAAAGGCAGACCTTTAAAATCTTTGACCCAAGGTATATCTAAAACCGGTGGACGAAATAATCAGGGCAGAATTACTTCTTGGCATAGAGGGGGAGGACACAAAAAATTATATCGTATTATTGATTTTAAAAGAAATAAAATAGATATTTCTGCCGTTGTCGAAAGAATAGAGTATGATCCTAATAGAACTGCTTTTATTGCTTTAATAAAATATGAAGACGGGGAATATTCTTATATTTTAGCACCGCAAAAATTATCTGTAGGTGATAAAGTAATATCAAGTCAAGATGCTGATATAAAAATAGGAAATTGTTTACCTTTAAAGTTTATTCCTATCGGTACTACTTTACATAATGTTGAAATGAAAGTCGGTAAAGGCGGTCAAATTGCAAGGTCTGCAGGTACTTCAGTAGATTTAGTAGGTAAAGATTCAGGATATGCTCAGATTAAATTAAGATCAGGTGAATTTAGGTTGGTACCTTTAGATTGTAAAGCTACTATAGGTAGTATATCTAACCCGGATCAAAAAAATATTAATTTAGGCAAAGCAGGTAGAAATAGATGGCTCGGTTGGAGACCGCATGTTAGAGGTGTAGCGATGAATCCTGTAGATCACCCTCATGGTGGTGGTGAAGGTAAAACTTCAGGAGGACGCCATCCTGTTACTCCTTGGGGATTCCCGACAAAGGGTAAGAAGACACGTAAAAATAAACGTACTTCAAAATTTATCGTAAAGAAAAGAAAATAGATTTTAAATTAATTAGGTATTAGTATGGCACGTTCAATATGGAAAGGGCCTTTTGTAGACGGTTATTTAATAAAGAAAGTTCAAAAATTAATGGAATCAGGTAAATCTGAAATGATTAAAACTTGGTCTAGAAGATCAACGATTTTACCTATTTTTGTAGGGTTTACCTTTTCTGTTCATAATGGAAATAAATTTATTCCGGTTTCTGTAAATGAGGAAATGGTTGGAAGAAAATTAGGTGAATTTGCTCCTACTAGAACATTTTATGGTCATGGAGCAGACAAAAAAGTCAAAAGAAAATAAAAATTTATATGGTACAGGAAAACAAAAATTTTGCTACGGCAAAAGCTAAATCTATTAGAGTAAGCCCAAGAAAGTTAAATTTAGTTGCGGCTTTTATTAGAAATATGAAAGTATCTGAAGCATTAGTGCAGTTGACTTTCTCTCCTAAAAGAATTTCAAAAGTTGTAAAAACTTGCTTACAATCTGCTATTGCAAATGCCGAAAATAACTTAGGTCTAGATATAGATAGGTTGGTTATTACTAAAGCGACGGTAGGTAAGGCTTTAGTAATGAAAAAAGTTATGCCGAGAGCAAAAGGGAGAGCAACTAGAATAAATAAGTTTTTTAGTAATCTTTATATCACTGTTACAGAAAAAGAGGATAATTAAAATGGGACAGAAAGTTTGTGCACATGGTTTTAGAGTTGGACCGACTTTAATTAAAGGTTGGGATTCCGTATTATATGCAGAAAAACATTATAAAACTCTTTTTATACAAGATTTAAAAATTAGAGATTTAATAAATAAGGGTTTTAATCAAGCTCAGATTAGCAGAGTTTTAATCGAACGTCCTTCTAACAAAAGTATTATAATTAATATTAATGCCAAAAAACCAAATATAATTATTGGTAGAAACGGTAGTGAAATTGATAAGCTAAAAAAAGCTACCGAGAAAATGACTTCTTTAAAAGAAGTTTATATAAATATTCATGAAGTTAGAAAGTTTAATATAGATGCTGCTATAGTAGCTCAAACTATAGCATTACAGCTTGAAAAAAGAGTTTCTTTTAGAAAAGCCATGAAAACAGCAATTCAGGCTTCATTTAAACAAGGTGGACAAGGTATAAGAGTTAGTTGTTCAGGACGGCTTGGAGGTGCTGAAATTGCTAGAACTGAGTGGTATATAGAAGGAAGAATGCCGTTACATACTTTAAGAGCTGATATTGATTATTCGACAGCTGAGGCTATAACTACTTATGGAGTTATAGGGGTTAAAGTGTGGATTTATAAAGGTGAATATACAGAAAATAAAAGATATAATTAATTTTAAGTATTAAAATGTTAGCTCCGAAAAAACAAAAATTTAGAAAAGCTCATAAGGGTAGAGTTGCTTCAAAAGCAAAAGCAGGTACGACGCTTGCTTTTGGATCATTTGGTCTAAAATCTATAGACGGTTGGCGTGTTACTGCAAGACAAATAGAAGCAGGAAGAAAAGTCGCTACTAGATGTATGAAAAGGCAAGGAAGATTATGGATTCGCATTTTTCCGGATGTTCCCGTTTCTAAAAAGCCTGCCGAAGTAAGAATGGGTAAAGGTAAAGGTTCTCCTGAATTTTTTGCAGTTAGAGTTTCGCCTGGAAGAATTATGTTTGAAATTGAAGGGGTAGAAGAAAATATTGCACTTAGAGCTTTGGAACTCGCAAGTGCAAAATTACCTGTTAGAACAAGGATAGTGAGACGTTATGAATGATTTGAAATTATTAAGAAGTAAGTTATCTACTGAAACAATAGAAGAGCTTTATAAAAACCTTAATCTTTTAAAGAAAGAATTGTTTAATTTAAGATTTCAGCAAGCTTTAGGTGAGTTAAAAAATACTAGTAGGTTTTCGTTAGTCAAAAAGTCTATAGCACGTATTAAAACTGAATTAACAAAAAGATCTAATAGTGAGGAATATTAAAATGCCGAAAAGAGTGTTACAAGGCGTGGTTATAAGTTCAAAAGCTGATAAGACGGTTACAGTAAAAGTAGAAAGAAAATTTAAGCATCCTATGTATAAAAAATTCGTGAAAGTATCTAAAAAATATGCTGCTCATGATTCAGAAAATAGATATCAAGAAGGAGATAAAGTTAGTATAATTGAAATTCGTCCTATCTCAAAAACCAAAACATGGATAGTGGTAAATGGAGAATAAAGTTTTTTAATCTTTGACTTTATAAGGTAGATTGTTTATTTTATCTCTCGTGTATAAAAAATTGGAAGTAGTTTATGATTCAAATGCAGAGCATCTTGGAAGTTGCAGATAATTCCGGTGCTAAAAAAGTTATGTGTATTAAAGTTTTAGGTGGCTCTCACCATATGGTAGCAAAGCTAGGCGATGTTATAGTTGTATCTGTTAAAGAAGCTATACCCGGCGGTAAGGTTAAAAAGGGTGATGTTTATAAAGGTGTGATCGTTCGTACAAAGACCGGAGTAGTAAGACCTGACGGTAGTACAATAAAATTTGATAAAAACGCATTAGTGCTTTTGAATAAACAAGACGAACCTATCGGTACTAGAGTTTTTGGTCCTGTTACAAGAGAACTTAGAGCGAAAAAATATGTTAGAATAATGTCGCTTGCAGAGGAAGTGTTATAAATGATTAAATTAAAAGTAAAGAAAGGTGATGAAGTTGTTATTATTACCGGAAAGCACAAAGGAAAAAAAGGTAAAATATTAAAAGTTTTTCCTGAAGACAGTAAAGTAATTGTTTCTGGAGTAAATTTAGTAAAAAAGCATACTAAGCCTAATCAAATGAGTGAAGGCGGGATAATAACTAAAGAATTACCTATACATATCTCAAATATTGCACACATCGATCCCAAAACCGGTAGACCTACCAAAGTAGCTTTTAAATTCTTAGAAGACGGTTCTAAGGTTAGAGTAGCAAAGAAATCAGGGGAAATTATCGGTAAGGAAGGTAAATAATGTTAAGATTTAAAGAATTATATCAGCAAAAAATTATTGAAAACTTACAAAAAGAATTTTCTTATAAAAATAAACACGAAATACCGCAAATTAAGAAAATTGTTATAAATATGGGAGTAGGGGAAGCAATAGCCGATTCCAAAGTAATTAATAATGCAGTAAATGATCTTACCTTGATTTCCGGTCAGAAGCCGGTTGTAACGTTAGCAAGAAAATCTATTGCAACCTTTAAGTTACGTGAAAATATGAAAATAGGCTGTAAGGTTACATTACGTAAAGATAGAATGTATGATTTTTTAGAAAGGCTAGTAATTGTTGCATTACCTCGTGTTAAAGAATTTCGTGGTTTTTCTTATAAAAGTTTTGACGGTAAAGGAAATTTTACTTTTGGATTAAAAGAGCAGATAGTCTTTCCTGAAATTAATTACGATAAAATCGATACAATAAGGGGTATGGATATTACAATCGTTACATCTGCTAAAACGGATAAAGAAAGTAAATTTTTGTTATCAGGGTTTAATTTACCTTTTTATAATTAATTTTTAGGATATATATAATGGCAAAAGTAAGTTTGATAAAAAAAAACGAAAGTAGGAAAAAAAAATCACAGAGTTTGCATAATAAACGTTTAGCACTAAAAAGTAAAATTTATGATAAAAATATTTTATTAGAAGAGCGTTTTTCTTTGGTAATGTCGCTTGCACAATTACCTAGAAATTCATCACCTACTAGAATAAGAAATAGATGTGAGCTTACAGGTAGACCAAGAGGTGTTACAAGAAAATTTGGTATATCGAGGAATAAGCTTAGGGAATTAATAGGTAGAGGCTTAGTTCCCGGTGTAGTTAAGTCAAGTTGGTAAAAGTCGATAGGTAAATAATATGTCAATGACGGATAATGTAGCAGATATGTTAACTAGAATTAGAAATGCTTATAAAAGTAAATTGATAAATGTTTCTTTTCCTAGTTCTAAAATTAAAACTTCAATTTTAGATGTTTTGAAAAAAGAAGGTTATATAAAGGATTATATAATTACTCAAAAAAATAATATTAGTTATACTGAGGTAGCTTTAAAATACTCTGTTAACGGTGATGCTTCTATATGTGAAATTCATAGAGTATCAAAGCCCGGAAAAAGAGTATATTCTGCTATTAAAGATTTGAAAGGATATTATAATAATATGGGTATATATATTCTTTCTACTCCTTACGGTGTTATGTCTGATAGAGAAGCTCATATTAAAAATGTCGGCGGCGAAGTAATTTGTAAAGTATTTTAAGGTAAAAAAATGTCACGTGTTGGAAAATTGCCGATTACTATACCTGAAGGTGTAAAAGTTGGTTTAAATGATTTAGAAGTAAAAATATCCGGACCTAAAGGTGAATTATCAAAAACTTTTAAAGGTAATATAGCAATTTCATTGGCAGAAAATAAGCTTTTAGTAAAACCTTTAGCCGCAAGTAAAAATGCACGTGCTATGTGGGGTACTGCAAGAAGCATAATATCGAATATGGTTACCGGCGTTAAAGAAGGGTTTAAACTTACACTCGAAATTAACGGAGTCGGTTATAGGGCAATGGTAAAAGGTAAATATTTAAATTTAATGCTTGCTAAAAGCCATAATACAAAAATTGAAATACCTTTAGATATTAAAATAGATGTGCCTAAGCAAAATATTATTATTCTTGAGGGAACAGATAAAGAAAAGTTAGGACAATTTGCTTCAATTATTATAAAACAGAGACCACCTGAGCCTTATAAAGGAAAAGGAATTAAATTTGAAAATCAATTTATACCGCGTAAAGAAGGTAAGAAAAATTAAATTTAAGAGTTAAATATGCGTAGTGCTAAGCTAAAATTTGAAAAAAGAAGAAGTAGAATAAGACATAAAATATCTAAAACATCTAATAGAGTTAGATTATCGATATTTAAGTCAGGTAGACATATATATGCACAAATTATAGATGATTCTAAGTCTATAACGATTGCCTCCGCTTCAACTTTAGATGAAAAAATTAAAAAATTAAAAAAATCTCATTGTAATATTGAAAATGCTATCAAAGTAGGTGAAGAAATAGCAAAAAAAGCTGATTCTGCGGGAATAAAAGAAGTAGTATTTGATAGAGGCGGATATAAGTATCACGGTGTTGTAAAAGCTCTAGCTGATGCAGCTAGAGAGAAAATAAAATTTTAGGTTATAAGGTTGTAGTAATGTCTAAAGTTAAAAAAAATGAAGAGACTTTAAGCGAAGTTTTAGTTGATGTAAATAGAGTTACAAAAGTAGTAAAAGGCGGTAGAAGATTTGCTTTTGCTGCTTATGTAGTTGTCGGTGATAAAGCCGGCAGAGTTGGAGCGGGACACGGAAAAGCTAAAGAAGTAAACGAAGCTCGAGGAAAGGCAAAACAAGCGGCTAAAAAGAGGATGATGAAAGTGCCTCTATATCAAAATAGGACTATTCACCATGATGTTGTCGGTAAAAGTGGAGCTGCTAAAGTGATTTTAAGAAGAGCTAAAGCAGGTACAGGCGTTATAGCCGGAGGGTCTATGAGAGCAATTTTTGATTCTTTAGGTGTTCATGATATTGTTGCTAAATCAATAGGTTCAACGAATGTTTACGCAATGATTTCTGCAACATTTGATGCATTAAATAAACTTGCATCACCAAAATCTATTGCTATGAGAAGAGATAAAAAAGTAAATGAAATATCTGTAAAATCTTCTGATATTCAAGTTAATGAATAATATTGTGAAGTAAGGTGAAGTTATGAATAATAAGATCAATAATATAAAAATTACCCAAGTTAAAAGTGCTATAGGTCGTAAGTATGATCAAAGATTGACATTAGTTGGGCTTGGTTTAAACAAAATTAATAAGACTGTTATTCTTGAAAATACTAATTCAATCAAAGGAATGGTTGAAAAAGTAAAGCATTTGTTAAAAATAGAAAATATGTAATTAGAGTTTTTAAATGAAATTAAATGAATTATATAATAATATAGGTGCTAAAAAAAATAAGAAAAGAATAGCACGCGGTATTGGTAGCGGTAAAGGAAAAACCGGCGGTAGAGGAATTAAAGGTCAAAAATCTAGATCCGGAGTTGCAATAAAAGGTTTTGAAGGTGGTCAAACACCTATGATAAAAAGACTACCTAAAAGAGGATTTAATTGTATTGCAACTAAAA
This sequence comes from Rickettsia sp. 109562A South Dakota, assembly GCF_055791265.1. Classification (NCBI taxonomy): domain Bacteria; kingdom Pseudomonadati; phylum Pseudomonadota; class Alphaproteobacteria; order Rickettsiales; family Rickettsiaceae; genus Rickettsia; species Rickettsia sp. 109562A South Dakota. The sequence continues at coordinate 64,904 of NZ_CM147703.1, read as the reverse complement.
AATACAATATAATAAATATTTACAATATTGAAGCAGCATTAGCCGATGGGCGTTTAAGTGTTGCTGATACCATTACTAAGGAAAAATTGATAGAAGCCGGAGTAGTTAATAATAAAAACAATAAGAAATTAGTGAAATTATTATCTCTTTGTAGTGATGATTTTGCTTCTCCTCTATCATTAAAATTAGATGCATATTCTTCTAAAGCTAAGGATTTAATCGAGAAAGCAGGTGGAAAGTTGTTATAGTATATGGGTCAAAATTTTTCTAAAAAGTCCGGTAATGATTTAGTTAGTCGCATTGTTTTTACTATTCTCATTCTTATAGTATGTAGATTTGGGTCTTTTATACCTATACCCGGTATAGATTCAATTGCTTTAAGTAGTGTGGCTGAAAAGAATCAATCCGGAATACTCGGAATGTTCAATATGCTATCCGGAGGATCGCTAGGTAGAATGTCTATTTTTGCTTTAGCAATTATGCCGTATATTACCGCCTCAATTATTATCCAATTAATGTCAGTTGCATATAAACCTTTGGAAAATTTAAAAAAAGAAGGGGAAGTTGGTAAAAGGAAAGTAAATCAGTTATCGAGATATTTAACAGTTCTGCTTGCTTCTTTTCAGGCCTACGGAGTTGCTATAAGTTTAGAGTCAATTGTAACAAATACCGGTCCCGTAGTAATTTTAGCGGGTTTTTTCTTTAGAGTTACAACCGTAATTACTTTGGTTGTAGGCACCATGCTATTAATGTGGTTAGGAGAACAAATTACGCAACGTGGAATAGGTAACGGCACATCTTTAATTATATTTATAGGTATAATTTCGGGAGTACCTAGTGCTATTATTAGTATGTTTGAATTATCAAGAAAAGGAGCATTATCGCCTTTAATAGCGATCGCTGTTTGTATTGGAGTAGTTGTATTAATAGCTATAATTATATTTTTTGAAAAAGCCCAAAGAAAATTATTGGTTCAGTACCCTAAAAGACAAATAGGAAATAAAATTTATGGGGGAGAAGCAACGCATATGCCTCTTAAATTAAATACTTCGGGTGTAATACCTCCAATATTTGCTAGTTCAATTTTACTATTCCCTGCTACGCTTGCTAATTTTTCTAATAGTAATTCAGAAACTATGGGCAGGCTTACTTATTATTTAGGGCATGGCAAACCCGTATATATTTTATTGTATGTAGCATTAATTATGTTTTTTAGTTTTTTTTATACTGCAATAGTATTTAATTCTGAAGAAACTGCTAATAATTTAAGAAAATACGGTGCTTATATTCCCGGTAAAAGACCAGGGAAAAATACGTCTGATTATTTTGATTATATACTTACAAGGCTTACGGTTATAGGGGGGATATATTTAAGTGTAATATGTGTAATTCCGGAGCTATTAATGAATAAGTATGTAATCTCTCTTTCTTTAGGAGGTACGAGTTTTTTAATTGTAGTGAACGTGGTACTTGATACTATGACTCAGATTCAAACTTACTTATTTAGTAGTAAGTATGAAGGTTTAATGAAGAAAGTAAAATTAAAAAATTAAAAATGAGCTTAAGTAGTGATAGTAATTTTTTTAGGTCCTCCAGGAGCCGGAAAGGGAACACAAGGAAAAAAGATAGCTAAAAAAATTGATTTACCACATATAGCAATCGGTGATATATTTAGAACAATTATAAAAACATCAACTAGTGAAGCAGAATTAATTAATAATTATGTTAGGCAAGGAGAGCTTATACCTAATGAAATAGTTAATCAAGTAATCAAAAATTTTTTATTATCCTCTGAATATAAAAACGGTTATATATTAGATGGATATCCGCGTAATTTAGAGCAAGCGAAATTCTTTGAGTCATTTATTACAGAAAAAATTAAAATAATATATTTTGATGTTTCAGATGAATTATTAATTAAAAGAGTTTTGGGGAGATATAGTTGTAAAAATTGCGGTAAAATATATAATAGTTACTTCTTGCAGCCTAAAACTGACAATGTATGTGATGTTTGCGGTTCAAGTACATTTGATTATAGAAAAGACGATACTGAAGAAGTAATAAAAAAAAGAATTGAAGTATATAAAACAGAAACATATCCGTTAATAGATTATTATAAAAATAGTGGTAATTTTTATATAGTTAATGGAAGTAAAAATGAACAAGAAATAGAAATTGATATACAGAAAATACTAAAAATAAATTGACTTTATTAAAGATTTTTATATTATTTTCTAGTTACTAGTAAAATTTGGAGATTATTTGTGGCAAGAATTGCAAGTGTTAATATTCCCGATAATAAACGTTTAGTTGTGAGTTTAACTTACATTTACGGTCTTGGGCCTACTATGGCAGCAGAGATTTGTAGTAAAGCAAAAATATCGAAAGATAAAAAAGTTAAAGAACTTACGGATCAAGAGTTAATAAGCTTACGTAATATTATTGAAAGTGAATATAAAGTTGAAGGGGATTTAAGACGAGAAGTTACGCTTAATATTAAGAAGAAGAAAGATATAAGATGTTATCAAGGCCTTAGACATATACGTAAATTGCCGGTGAGAGGACAGAACACGCATTCTAATGCTCGAACTAGAAAAGGTAAAGCTATTGCGATAGTCGGAAAGAAAAAAGCTGTAAAATAATAGTTTAAGTATAGAGTATAAATAATGAATCAGACGGTTAAAGTTAAGAAAAAGAAAAAAACTATCACTCTTGGTGTTGTGCATATCCGAGCATCATTTAATAATACTATAGTAACATTTACTGATATTCAAGGTAATACTATCTCTTCTGCATCAGCAGGAGGTAATGGGTTTAAAGGGGCAAGAAAAGCAACACCTTATGCAGCTCAAGTAACAATTGATAGAGCATCAGAAAAAGCAAAAGAATATGGTCTAAAAATTATTTCTATTAGGATTGGAGGACCTGGAGCTCAGCGTGAATCGGCAATGAGAGCTTTATTCGGACAAAATTTTGTGGTTACATCAATTTTAGATGTATCGTCAATTGCTCATAATGGAGTAAGACCGCCAAAAAGAAGAAGAGTATAAGAGAATCATAGGTATTAAATGTTATCGTTAAGTAAAAATTGGAATACTTTAATAAAGCCGAATAAAGTCGCTTATGAAAATTTTTCGGAAACCAATAATAAAGCTAAAATTGTAGTTGAACCTTTAGAAAGAGGTTTTGGTTTAACTTTAGGTAATGCTATGAGAAGAGTATTACTTTCTTCTTTACAAGGAGCGGCTATCACTTCTATAAAAATCCCTGCTATAGAACATGAATTTTCTTCTATACCTGGTGTAAAAGAAGATGTATCGGAAGTGATTTTAAACATTAAAGGTATTGAAGTAAAAATGCATGTTGCGGAAAAACGTATCATGAAGTTAAAAGCAACAGGACCTTGTGTTGTAACGGCCGGTATGATTGAAACAGGGCATGATGTAGAAATACTGAATCCGGATCATGTAATTTGTAATCTAGCTAAGAACAAGCAGCTTGAAATGGAATTAACTTGTAAGGTTGGTAAAGGATACGTACTTAGCACAAATAGTTATGAGGATAATTTACCTATTGGTGAAATAGCTATAGATGCTTTATTTAATCCGGTAAAGAGTGTTACTTATAAGGTAGAAAATACTAGGGTAGGTCAGGTTACCGACTATGATAAATTAATTATGTTTGTAGAAACTAACGGTGATTTATTACCTGAAATGGCTGTAGGGTTAGCTGCACGTATCTTACAAGAGCAATTACAATTATTTATTTCTTTTGAAGAACAGGAAGAAGATAAGCAGGTTAAAACTGATTCTTTACCGTTTTCACCTTATTTACTTAAGAGAGTTGATGAATTGGAATTATCGGTTAGATCAGCAAATTGTTTGAAAAATGATAATATAATATATATAGGGGATCTAGTAAAAAGAACGGAATCCGATATGCTGAGAACTCCAAATTTCGGTAGAAAATCTTTAAATGAGATTAAAGAAATATTGGCAAAATTTAATTTAAGGTTTGGTATGGATGTACCGGATTGGCCACCGGAAAATATTCAGGAATTATCTAAACGTTATGAAGATTCTTATAATTAAGGACTAATAAAAATGCGACATAAAATTAAAGGTAGGAAGTTAAATGTAACAAGTAGTCATAGGCAAGCAATGCTTGCTAATATGGCTGTAGCACTTGTAACCCATGAACAAATTAAAACTACTCTACCAAAAGCTAAGGAATTAAGACCTTACATTGAGACTCTAATCACTAAAGCTAAAAAAGCTGATTTAGCGGTAAGAAGAAGCGTTTTATCAAAAATAAAAGATAAAAAAGCAGTAGAAAAGCTTATAAATATTTTAGGTACTAGATATAAAGATAGACCTGGTGGTTATACTAGAATAATAAAAGCCGGATTTCGTTATGGTGATTTAGCACCGATAGCATATATTGAATTTGTAGATAGAGATGTTAATGCTAAAGGAAATATAAAGCAAGATGTTAATGAAGATATTAAAAATTAAATATAAGGGACTCGGTAATGGCTAATCATTCTTCAGCAAAAAAAGCTGCTAGACAAACAGTAAAAAGAACTCTAATCAATAAAAAAAGATCTAGTGCAATAAAAACTTTTATAAAAAAAGTTGTACATGAAATTAGTCTTGGTAATAAAGAAAATGCTAACTTAGCTTTATCTGTTGCTCAATCTAAGATAATGCAAGGTGTGAAAAAAAATATAATTAAATTAAATACCGCCTCAAGAAAAATCAGCAGATTATCAAGACAAATAAAAAGTATGGATGAAAGTAAATAACACTTTATAGATAATTTAAAAGCAAAAACTAATAAAATTTTGCTAAATTATTTATACATACTTCTTATTAATTAGAATAATGTTATTTTACTAATTAATAAAAAATATGGGCGATTAGCTCAGCTGGTAGAGTATCTCGTTTACACCGAGAGTGTCGGGAGTTCGAATCTCTCATCGCCCACCAATCAAAAGTTTTTAGCATTTTAATGAAATGCATCAAACAATAAATGAAGCTTAAACTCAAGCCTTTCAGTCTTAAATGTTACAATAGTTAAACCTATCAAGAAAAACGATACTTTTAAGAAATAGCATTCCTAACTAAGTATAGATTAGTTAATAATTTAATGTCACTGCGAGAAAATTACGAAGTAATTAACGAAGCAATCCAGTAAAAAAATACTAAATTTTAGCATTTTTTATTACTTTTTCTAGATTGCCACGTTCCGAGCAAATGCTTGCAATGACGATTCGATATCCACGTAACAATGCCATTTAACCCTATTGCTTCTTTTTGCTTACGTGTCAAACTTCTTTGTTCATTCTCATAGCCGAGCATAGTTTCTTTACAAAAGTTAAATTGTAAAGAAACTATACTGTTTTATATAAAAGTCAATAAGAAATTTCGCTTTACACGATAAATAAGGAAACGAAGTGCAACTTATCATTAGCTTATTATTGCCTATTCATTAATGAGGTTAATAGTATGATAAATAAACTAATTGAGAGAAAAATAAGTATATAGAGAACAAAGTTCATTTTTGGATTGAAGAGCAAAAATATTACACTACTGTCGATAGCTATAATTAAATATAGTAAAAATATGTTTTTTCAATCACTAAATTTATGCTCTATTTTAGTTGCAGGGCTTACAGCTACGATTATCGTTTTTATGCATCAAATATATTTCAACAAATTATTAATAAGGACTTAAAAATAATACCGGCCTATTTAGATAAAACGTTTTTATACAAAATGCTTAATAATAACTGCGATAGATATTCTGCCCTTGAGATGATTAAATCGTATGTTAAGTTAGAAAATGCTGAGTCGTTATTATGGGAAGAACTTGAGCATAATAAACAATTAAGCGAATTATTTAAAGATTCTCTAAACTATTCCATAGGTAATTTTATGTCAAAATCTAATAAATCAATTACTACAAATCAAGCATTTAGTATTAGAGATGAATATAGCATTTAAATTATATGCGTTTTTAGAGAGACAAAACATATCAAATGCTTATATATGTTAAAGTTTCTTATATAATGACCCAAGATGAAGAAGAAAGTTTAAATACTTTTATTCACTTGGCTAAAATAATGTAATCTTATTCGGTAAATAATTACCTAGAACAATTTATTTTTATAATCGAGGCGTAGAACGGCTCTAAGACTTGATTATGCTACTTTTTACCGAGTATATAGCAAACTGATTTGAATGCTGTAGCACGTTGCTTATCGTCTCGCCTATTAATATATAGTCTTCGCTCCTCGTGGCTGTCACAAAATGGGGCTGAGTGCACTATAGTATAATTCCTTACCCTAAATTCACATTAATGATTTCCTATTTTACCTTATTAACCCTAAATCCTTTTTTGCAATTCTTTTTATATAATTACTTGGCGTACCTGAATTTTTAGAAATAGTATTGTTATTAATTAGTTGTTTCCTAATTCTATTCGCTATATTTTCTGTGCCGCTTAGCTCTAATTTCTTTTCTAACGGTATTGTTTGGTATTCCTTGTGATCTTTAGTATTTGCACTTTCAACTGCTTTTGTTAACACGCTTTTATTAGTAGTTATTTGTTCCGGTTGTTTATAAAAAGGACTATGTGCTCTACCTATGTCTTTCAGTACATCTACTATTATATTTTGTGATGTTATTTTTTTTGTATCAGCATATTCTAATGCTGTCCTTAATGTTATTTCTTTATTAAGCTGATTAAATCTCTGTTGTTTTTCTTGATCGGTAAATCTAAAGTAATTCTTATCTTGTAGTAAAGCGGTTAATGCTTCGGTTTGAATAGTTTGTTTATACCCTATCTCTGCTAATGCGTGTATATTTTTATAATTACCTATATCTGTTTTTTGTTTTTCTTGATTAATATTATGGTTTAGCTCCTTAATTAACTTTATCCTATCCTGAATCTGATTTACTGAATCTTTAGAACCTTTTAATGATTGTAATCCTATATTTATTGATGAAATTATTTGTGCTATATTATTACCGACTATAGCTGCAGATATCCCCGCCACGTTTACTATATTACTTATTCCATTTGTTATAACCGATGCTATAAATAATGACTTGGTACCTCTATTACTTTTGTCTTTCGTTTGAGGTTGATTATTATGTATATATAAATCATCTGTTAAAATATCTTTTAACTTTGGATCAATTTTTAAAAGGGCTTGTTGTTTACTCAAATCATCACGATGTTTTACTAATAATTTATTTTCTTACGTAAGAAGACGTATCTTTCGAGTATGTACTACATCTATTATTGCTTTACCTACTATAGATGTTGCCATAGCAGTAGCTGATACAAACATAAATGGAGCTGTTGCGGGTGCTATAGTTGCCAGCATAATACTACTTGCTATTAATCCTAATACACTAGCCGTGGTTTTATTAAAAAGAATCTTTCCTGCTACGTTGCTTATTTTCTTTATATTATCCCATGTCTTTGAGGTCTTAATACTATTTATAATATTGGATGTTCTTGAGCTAGTTTGTGCTTTATACATAGTGTTTGGGTATTGTTCATGGTTTTTTAAGGCGTTTGTGCCTCTATTCATTAATTTGTGTAACCTTTCTTGCTCTATTATATATATAAATCATCTTTACTTTTTACTGTTTCTTGAGAAATTATACGCTCCAAGTTACGCTTTTGTATAACCTCCATATCATCCATACTTCTAAATATTGGAGGCTGCTTTTTAGGTACTGTGTCTATATTATTAGATGATACCTTTTTTCTCTGCTCCTTAGGAATTACAATATCTAAATCTTTTTCTAATGATTGTGCATATTTATTTTCTTCTTCTACAGGTCTTGCCATTCTATTCGCTCTGTTTGTATGTCTTTAATCTGTTTTATGGTGCATTATAGATAATTATTAAAATTTGTTAATAGTTATTTATAATTAAATTACTTAAAATGCAAATTTAGGGTAAATCTTTATCATAAATTAGTGTTAATAGAGTAAAGAGAGATAAATAATAACATAAACTAACTAAAAGTTATTGTATTATTAAAAAATTCATATATTAATTAAAATACAAAGTTGTTTATTTATCATTATGTCAAATACATCTAAGTTAGACAATCACTATAATAAATTGTTACAAGATATCATGCTTAAAACATTAGAGCAGAATAAAACTGTAGAAACCTATTTAATACAAGAAGATTTTAGTAGTGCTTTAAATGAACTGCAAAAAATAAACGAACAGCTAGAAGAATATTGTAAGGTTTTTTCTCTGCTTGAAATAATTAAAACCGAACTCTCTGAAGAAGATAAAGTATATAACTAATTTAATTTATATAAAAGGCGAAAGGCGACTTTCGCCTTTTATATTCAATATTTTGTACCGAATAGCGGATGATGCAATAATTCGCTATTCGCATTCAGTAATAATTTCTGGCTTCAACTTCTAACTTTTTAAAATGTGATATACCGAGGCTATACCCTATAATAATAGGAATTACTATCATCAACAATCCTAAATTATTAAAACGTTCTATTAAATAAACAAGCCCAAAAGAACTAATTACATACATAGCGGCTCTTGAAGAAGCATATATAAAGCTAGCATAGGTCAATCGTTTAAAAACCGGAAAACTTTTATAAAATATTAGAATTGCCGGAAATTCACTTAGAGACAAAGTAACTACAATTAGTTGAATTAAGAGAATTTGCCAGCTTTGGGTTATATTATCCAATATTAATGGACTAAATATAAAAATATTACTAATTGTGTTTTTAAAATTTTTAGTGGATGAAATTTATAGCATAGACATAAGTGCTAGTGCTACAAAAAATTCTACTATAGAAATAATGAAATTTTGATGTATTACTGCTTCAGCGGTATAGTGCAGTGAATCTTTAAATTACTACAATGAATATAAGCAAAATAAAACCATACAGGTTGTGCTAGTTGTATTAAAAAATAATAGATTGCAGTTTTCTTATTAACTTTTTCCTGCCATACAGGATTATTTTTTATCTTTGCTACATCAATTATATTACTCTTTTATAGTTTCTTGTATTCTACGCTTAGCATCAACAAAATCCGGTGTTTCACGTAAAGTAGTCCGAGCAGCACTACCTATTAATGCAATGCCTGCACCTACCCAAAATGCGATACGCCAATTAAAGCCATAGGATGTAACTAAGGTTGCTACACCGAGGGCTGTCGTTAATCCTAAGCTAGCACACACCCCTACAAATGCTACGGCAGGAAAGCGTTGAGGAACTCCGACACAGATTCCGTTAAATATAATTCTGCTCCTATTCTTTCTCCCATGGATGATATCGACATATAGTTACTATCCAAGCAGCACTAGCACCTACTTGGGCATAAGTAGGAAGATTAGCCATGACTACGCAAGCAACCGACATTAAAATAGTGGTAATAATGACTCTGTGGATTTCCGATCTATAATTATCTCCTATCCAGCCAAATAATAGAGCTCCCAAGGGTCTAAAAATAAAAGTAGAGCAAAAAGAAAAAGCTGCAAGAAGTCGATTAACGTGAGTATCGTATTGCGGAAAGAAAAGCTCATTAAGTAGTACTGCCATATGAACATATAGCATAAGATCAAAATACTCTAAAAAAGTACCTATAGATAATAAGCCTATAGCCCGTTTTTGTTCTCTATTTAAACTTTTTTGTTCTTTTTCGTATCCCAGCACAATTTTTTCTAAAAAATTAAATTATAGAAAGATTATATTGGGAAGATTTAAAGTCAAAGAAAAAGTTACAATATTTTATGACTATACTTATTTAAAACTTTTTTGACTAATGAAGTGGTTATTTTTCTTTTGGAAGTTAGAGCAAATTGATTGATATTCTCTAATATTTCTATGATTTTAGAATATTCCCTAGGTAAATTTACTAAAAGAAAATCTATTATTTGCCTGGATATTATTACTGAAGAAATAGAAAAATGCTTAAATATTAGAACTTTGATTAATTCATCATCAGGGGAATTTAATACTATACTAAGCACTGATTTAATACGTGAAGATAAATCGGGTAAAGCAAAATTTCTGCTTTTATCAAATGAGGTAAGTAAAAGATATTTTTGTTTTTCGTTAATAATATTAAATATATGCAGTAATGCCGGCTCTTGCCAGTTTTCAATATCTTCAATAATAAAAGCATTATATTTTTCTAAAATTTCTTCATTAAAAATGATATCTTTAATAATATAGGCATTGCTTAAATTTTGCCATATTTTGGTTAAATAAGTTTTGCCTGAAGAAGAAGGGCCTTTAATTAATAAAGTAAATTTATAAGGATTAACGCCAAAGCCGTGCTGCCAATTTTGTATAATATTATAAGCTTGATCGTTAGAACTAGAAACAATAAATTCATCAGGATGATATTTATTAGGAGTAGTAAAACGAAATATATATTGCTGCATTTATTAATCCTTAGCAGCGTTGTTCTAGGTTGAGGGTGTCATTCCCGCGAAAGCGGGAATCCAGAAAAATAACCTTAATACCGGTACAAGAATTACACATTAATTGACAAAATAAACCTAAAAAACAAGTTTTTTATAGGTTTTACTGGATTCCCGCTTTCGTGGGAATAACATTGATCGCTTTTTAAAAATCATACAACAATACTATACTTATCCCTCTAATCGATAGAACTTACTGGATTTATAAAATTTAATTAGATTCAAGAGTAAAATTTTAGTAATGCCGGCAATCGGTATGGCAAAAAATATTCCAATAATTCCAAATAAACTACCGCAAGCAAAAATTGAGAATATAATCCAAAGCGGATGCAAACCTATTTTATCACCGATAATTTTAGGGGTTAAAATATAAGATTCACAAATATTCCCGACTAAATAAATCATCATTATATATAATAATTTTGCAGTCATGCCGAAAGTTAAATAACCGATAATTAGAGTCAAGAGAAACGATATAAAAGTACCGATAAAAGGAATAATAACTAAAAACCCTGTTAAAATGCCAAGTAAAAGAGCAAGATCAATACCTATTACGGTAAATGCAATACTATAATAAGTAGATAATAATAAGCAAATATTTAGCTGTCCTCTTATGTAAGCAGATAACAGATTATTAATTGCCGATAATATTTCAAGGATTTTTTTTCTGCTTTTTATAGGTAATAATGATTTCATATTTTCAATAATATTAGTCCAGTCACGTAGGAAATACAATAATATTATAGGTATAAGTAAAAATAAAACAAATATGTTAATAGTGATAATAGTATAACGCCAAAAATTATTAGCAATACTACCAAGTATAGTAAATATACTATTTATAAAATTGCTTAAAGAATTCTTGATGTTATCGGCAATATCCGGTGCTATCGAATAAATTTTTGCCATTATAGGCGGCAATATTTCTCCTTGAAAATAATTTTTATATTTCGGAATATTATTTATAAAAGTAAAAATTTGCCCATAAATTATCGGTACTAAAATAGTTAAGCTTAAGAAAAATATGCTCAAAAATATTAGATAAATTATGCTCGATGCAAATTTATTTGATATTTTAAATTTTGATGCGATAAAATCGCTAGCAGGTTGTAGTAAGTAAGATATTATAAACGCAATAAAAAATGGTTTTACTGCATCTGAAATTAGCATAAAGCCGCTTATAAAAAGCCCTAAAAGAACTAGCCAAAATATAGCGGTTTTACTCATATTATTCTTCTTGTTTAGGTTTTTTAGTAACCTGCACAGTAGCAGGGCGAAGTAGCCTATCTTTAATTTTATATCCTGATTGCATTAAAGTAATAACGCTATTCGGTGCATACTCCGTATTATCTATTTGTGAAATTGCATTATGTAGATTATAGTCAAACATTGATCCTATTTCCGGCTTTATTTCTTCAATATGATGTTTATGAAAGATTTTGTCCAGCTCATCTTTAGTCATCTGAACGCCTGCAATAATATTTGTGACTTCTACATCAAGATTTGCCGGTTTATGTGCTAATGCTCTTGAAAGATTATCACTAACATTTAGTAGCTCTTTAGCAAATGCAGCAATCGCATAATCTTTTGCTTCGTCATGTGCTTTTTCTAAACGCTTTCTTGTATTGTCTATTTCGGCAGTAGTTCTTATTAGCTTATCTTTTAGCTCTTCAATTTGTGCTTTTAACTCTGTTATTTCCTCGTTATTGTCAGCACTTAGTACTTCTTTTATTTCTTCTTCGTTATTTTCTATATTATTATCCGTCATATTATCTACTTTTTATTTTTAGATTAATAAGATATAATAAAAAATCTAAAATTTTCAATATAATATTATAGTATTATGAGACAGTCAGGAAGAAAAAGCAACCAATTACGTCCTATTTCATTAGAATTATCACCGCTTGTTAATGCAGAAGGTTCATGTCTTATTAAAATAGGTAATACGCATGTCATGTGTAGTGTTACTTGCGAAACTACCGTGCCGCCGTTTTTACGTGGGCAGAATCAAGGCTGGGTTACTGCTGAGTACGGTATGCTTCCAAGCTCTACATCACAGCGTATTAAAAGAGAAGCGGCACTCGGAAAACAAGGCGGAAGAACGCAAGAGATACAGCGTTTGATAGGTAGGGCGATGCGATGTGTAATTGACCTAAAAAAACTTGGTGAAAGACAAATTATTATAGATTGTGACGTTATTAATGCTGACGGCGGTACTAGAACGGCAGCAATAACAGGGAGCCACGTAGCATTGCACCTAGCTATTAGATCATTGATGAAAAAGAGAATTTTAAAAGTAAACCCGTTAATTAGCCAAATTGCAGCTATTTCTTGCGGTATATATAAAGGGGAGGCGATACTAGATTTGGATTATTTAGAAGATAGTGATGCCGAAGTGGATAGTAATTTTGTGTTTGCAGGTAACGGTAATTTAATCGAAGTACAAGGCACGGCAGAGAAAAATCCTTTTTCCGAAGAGCAATTTTTCGCAATGTTAAAACTTGCTAAAGGTGGTGCAGCGGAATTGTTTAAACTACAAAATCAGGTACTGCTTGGGTCTTAATATATGGCTCTAAAGAAGTCCTCGATGCCATACCGTGGCTTGACCCTGCGTTGTACGAATGACATAGAGGAGTGCAGGAATAACATGAGACGTGATTTCCTATCGTCTTCAACACATTATAATCATTGCGTGGATGACAGAGTGAGTAGTATCCAAGATTATCAGATGAAACCAAAAATTTCTCAAAATGAGGAAAAAGCTTTGCCGATTTATACAATTTTAGTGCCGTTATATAAAGAATTAAGTAAGCTAAAGTCAATAATCAAAAATATTTCATTAATTAATTATCCGAAAGATAAGCTAGATGTCAAAATAATTATCGAAGATGATGATCACTTAATGATTAAAGAAATAGCTTTATATAATTTACCGTCTTACTTTCATGTGGTATTTGCTCCAAAAAGTTTACCTAGAACTAAACCGAAAGCACTTAATTATGCTCTAGAATATTCACGGGGTGAGTATTTAGTGGTTTATGATGCTGAAGATAAACCTAAAGCTGATCAGTTGCTTAAGGTTCTAGCAATGTTTAGAAACTTGCCATCCGAATATGCTTGTCTTCAAGCTAAGCTTAATTTTTATAATAAAAATGAGAATATTTTAACCAAAATGTTTAATATAGAATATAGTTTATGGTTTGAATATATCTTGAAAGGATTAAGTTTGCTAAAACTTCCTACACCTCTTGGTGGTACTAGTAATCATTTTAAAACGGATATATTACATAAGCTTGGCGGGTGGATGCTTATAACGTAACGGAAGATGCCGAGCTTGGTATAAGAATCTACTCCCGGAATTATAAAGTAGCTATTCTTGATTCCTATACTCTAGAAGAAGCACCGAATAGTTTAGGGAATTGGCTAAATCAAAGATCACGATGGATTAAAGGCTTTTTACAAACATTTTTTGTATTTAAAGCACAAAAAGATAAATACCGAAAGTTTACTTTATTACAAATAATAACAATTTATATTTTCATCGGCTTATCTACTTATAATTTTTTGGAGTTTACCCTTTATAATATTTTCTATTGTTATAAATAAAAATTCCATAATTAATTATTTATGGCTTGTTAATAGTGTTTTTTCGCTTTTATATTTGTATGGTACCGCTCATATTAAAGAATTCTTTGAAAAGTAGAAAAGTAAAATTTCAAGATATAGTAGCTTTGATCTTATGGGCTAGTTATTTTATATTACATACTGTAGCTTCATATAAAGCAGTATTTGAAATAATTTTTTGTCCCTTCAAATGGAGTAAAACTAAACATGGAGTTAGTTTAGAGGATTTTGATAAAGAATAGACCTCTTGCCTAACCTCCTTCAAATTCTTCTTTATAAGATAGGTTATACAAGAGGTCTATTAAAAAATTTTTGCTCTTTCCCCTTGAATTAACAAAAATAAAATATATATAGTATGTACATCTATAATAATTGGAGGTTAAAATGTCTTTTAAACCATTACATGATAGAATTGCAATAAAGCCTATCGAACACGAAGAAAAAACTAAAGGTGGAATTATTATTCCTGATACTGCTAAAGAAAAGCCTATGCAAGGTATCGTCACCGCTGTAGGCACAGGTACTCGTAATGAAAAAGGTGAAGTTCATTCTTTAGAGTTAAAAGTCGGTGACAAAGTTTTATACGGTAAGTGGGCAGGTACCGAAATTGAAATTAAAGGCGAAAAACTGATCGTTATGAAAGAAAACGATGTTCTTGGTATAATTAATTAATTGTTTATTTGTAAAAGGAGAAATTAAATATGGCAACAAAACTTATTAAACACGGTTCAGAAGGCCGTGAAGAAATGCTAAAAGGTGTTGATATACTTGCAAATGCAGTAAAAGTTACTTTAGGTCCAAAAGGAAGAAACGTACTTATCGAGCAATCATTCGGTGCACCGAAAATTACTAAAGACGGTGTTACGGTTGCAAAATCGATTGAGTTAAAAGATAAAATTAGAAATGCAGGAGCTCAGCTATTAAAATCAGCCGCCACTAAAGCTGCGGAAGTAGCAGGTGACGGTACTACTACAGCTACGGTACTTGCTAGAGCTTTGGCTCGTGAGGGTAATAAGCTAGTAGCTGCCAGTTATAATCCTATGGACTTAAAGCGTGGTATGGATTTAGCGGTAAACGCAGTAGTAGAAGAAATTAAAAAATCTAGTAAAAAGATTAATAGTCAAGAGGAAATCGCACAGGTCGGTACTATATCTTCAAACGGCGATAAGGAAATCGGCGAGAAAATTGCTAAGGCAATGGAGGAAGTCGGTAAAGAAGGTGTGATAACCGTTGAAGAAGCAAAGAATTTTAGCTTCGATGTTGAAGTAGTTAAAGGTATGATGTTTGATAGAGGTTATCTATCACCGTATTTTGTAACAAATTCCGAGAAGATGGTTGCTGAGCTTGAAAACCCTTTCATCTTATTATTTGAGAAAAAATTATCAAATTTACAACCGATGTTACCTATACTTGAGGCTGTAGTGCAATCGCAGCGTCCACTATTAATTATTGCTGAGGATGTTGAGGGCGAAGCTCTTGCAACGCTTGTAGTCAATAGATTACGTGGTGGTTTAAAAGTTGCGGCAGTAAAAGCTCCCGGTTTTGGTGATAGAAGAAAAGCAATGATGGAAGACATCGCTATCTTAACTAAAGGTGAGCTTATTACTGAAGATTTAGGTATGAAGCTTGAAAATGTTAGCATTAAGAGTCTAGGGACTGCAAAAAGAGTAACCATTTCCAAAGAAAATACCGTAATTGTTGACGGTAGCGGTGATAAGAAAAATATTGAAGATAGAGTGCTGCAAATTAAATCTCAAATAGCTGAAACTACTTCTGATTATGATAAAGAAAAACTACAAGAGCGTTTAGCTAAACTTTCCGGCGGTGTTGCCGTATTAAAGGTCGGCGGTGCTACGGAAGTTGAAGTGAAAGAGCGTAAAGACCGTGTTGAAGATGCACTTGCTGCTACAAGAGCTGCAGTTGAGGAAGGTGTTGTTGCCGGCGGCGGTGTAACATTACTTCATGCATCACAAACTTTAACAAAGCTTAAAGTAGAGAATAAGGATCAACAAGCAGGTATTGAAATAGTAATAGAAGCTTTAAAGGATCCGCTAAAACAGATTGTTGAAAATGCCGGTGAAAACGGTGGCGTAGTAGTTGGTAAATTACTAGAACATAAGGATAAAAATTTCGGCTTTAATGCTCAAGATATGCAATATGTCGATATGATTAAAGCAGGAATTATTGATCCTGCTAAAGTAGTACGTACTGCTCTACAAGATGCGGCTTCCGTTGCGTCGTTAATTATTACCACGGAAACTTTGATTGTTGACGAACCTTCTGATAAGGAAGAGCCAATGCCAATGCGTGGCGGTATGGGAGGCATGGGCGGTATGGACTTCTAAGTCTATATCTCCATAAGATAAGTTATGCGATAAGTCTAATAAGCTGGTCTTGTTGCATGGATTGATGTCATCCTCTCGAATGCGTGTATTGAAAAACGCACTCTAGGTCATACCGTGGTCAAGTCGCGGTATGACACTGAAAAAACTGATTTATGCAACAAGCATAAAAGTTGTACAAATGGGTTTTAAAGCGATTTTTCGCTTGATTTGCAAATAAATTCTTTGATAAAACTCTTCCACAAAAAATAAAATATATGGAATTTCTTGTAATTATTTCAATAAATGATTGCAAATATTTTTTAATTAATTATAATAGCTCAACCTTTGTTAACAGTGCCATATAGGATGATCAAAAGGTTTAAAGCGGTTTTACGCCTTAATTATAAGAAGAGATTTCTTTATTGAAGCTATAAGCAAGGTTAATCTATAATGTATATATTCGTTTAATTTAAAAAATTAGTAATAAAAGTTTCTAGCTTTTGGTCGGTTAAACTATGCTAACTAAAATTAATAAGATTTTAGAAAAATTACTATTCTTATTTTAAAAAATCTTATAATTTATACAGTTAAGAAAGACTAAAATAAGATAATTTAAATTTTATATGTAGAACTTAAAAAAATTAGAGTTCTAAAAGAAGTCTAAATAATGCGAATTTAGGATAAAAGATAAAATAATAGGGTAGGGTAGTGCGAAGCTCGCCACAAGCTTAATTTTTCCTATGAATATCAACTAAAGCTAAGTTTTATTAATATTTCTAAAAATAGCAAATCAATTAGAAATGTTAACAGAACTTAATAAATTTATTGCTTTAATTGGAGTTATTCGTAAAGTATAACTATTAACTGAATGAGTATAAATTAAGGAGGTAGTTTTGCTCCAAAGGGTTATTAAACATTTAAATCATAATTTATCTAAACATGATATTACTGCTCAAATAACAGGTAGGATCAAACATCCAATATCAATTTTATATAAATTATATCGTAAGGGTATAAAGTTAGAAGAATTAACAGATATTTTTGCGATAAGAATAGTGGTAATAGATGAAGAGAAATGTTATAAAGCTTTAAAAGTAGTTCATAATCTTTATGAGTATGAAAAGGATAAATTCAAAAATTATATTCTTAATCCTAAACCAAACGGCTATCAATCTTTGCATACTATTATTACAACTGAGGATAATTATAAAATAGAGATACAAATACGTGATCATAAGATGCATTATCATGCAGAGAGCGGTGAAGCTGCACACGGGAAATATAAAAATAGTTTTTTAGGCTAATATACATAAAAGCTGAATTTTTATTTTGTATTATTTTGAAGTTTTAAAAAGACATTTCGTAAACCGACTTTTTGAAATATCTCTTTTTGTTCTGAAGGGAAATGTTGCTTGATAAAATTAGTGCAAACATTTAATAGTTGTTGTTCTACGGTTCGTATTTCTAAATAAGCTGCTATAAGCAAGAAGCTTTCTATAGTCTCTTTTACTGTTTCTAAAGCCTTTTCCGGATTAGCATTTATAGTTTGTAAATTATGGCGATCAAATACTTTAATAAGTGCGATATCATATCTTTGTTCTTGAATTAATAAATTTAACATTTCACCTGAGCTAATTTTACCGTACGGCTTAATTCTTGTTAAACGTTCTACGCTATCGGCAATATTCTTATCAAAAATTTTGCTGATATCAGCATGTGTAAGTATTGTATCCTCTATAGTATCATGAAGAAGGGCAACATTTATCATATATGATTTATAAAGTTTAGGAGCTTCAAGAGCCGTAAAATCTGCAAGCATGATTGCAACTTCTATAGGGTGAGAATAATAAGGCTCCCCTGATTGACGCATTTGAGAAGCGTGATATTTACGGGTATAATAAAGACCTTTTTCAATTTCTGTTATATCTATAGGTAGGTCTACTATAGTATTCAAATATTTAATTCGATCAATTAATTTTTTACTATAATCACAAATCTCAAATTTTTTCTGCCAAGTATCAATATCTTCCATAAACCTACTAATTTTTTATAAACATGTATACTTGTTTAATTTAAAAAATTGGCTACGTCGTCTAGCAAATACTTCGGTACTCACGTAGCTTATCTACGCTCCGCTACTCGTTTTGCAGACTCCTTACTCTTTTCTAAATTAAACTTCGTCTACAGATTCTTCATTTACTCAGAGTATACATACAATTAGTATAAAATATTTTTATAAGAAAATTAATAAGATTTTAGAAAGAGATGATATTTATTTTTTTAAAACTTATCGATAATCAATGGTTAAGCACAAGTTAAACTATATCTTGATTTTTAAATAGGGTTATATTTTTGTGATTTTTTTGCACAGTCATATCACATTAATATTAATTTTTGTTAACATAATAAATCGAATATATCCCTATAATAATAACTATTAGTTTAAGTAAAAATATAAAAATAGTAATAAAAAGAAGAACGATTTTTTATTTATTTTCAAATATTTTTTCAATTTAATGATTTATAACTTCTTGCAATATATCAAAAATTTAGTAAGCATTGTTAATTGTAAAGGTAGATTATTATTCAATCTATTTTTATATATTAAATATAGGTAAATTATGACTAGAAAATTAGTTGATAACAAAATAGCTCCTAATAAATCAGAGTACTATAAAAAATTTTCGCATCCTTCAGTTACTATTAACAGTCAGGCAGATTATGATAGAGCACCTATTGAAGTCAAACATGGTGCAGCAATCTCACCTAAGACAATGGCAATGGTTTGTGAAGATCTAGGGTTAAATAGGACGTTGGCAGAATAATGAGATGGAAGGAGGACAAAAATCCTTTCCTGGTGATGTTGATTTTCCTGATGATGCTGTAAGTGCACCGGCAATTAAAGAGGGATATCTTCTTAGTGGCGGAAAAGAAGATGCTAGAGATTGCGTTAATTATACCAATGCAGAAATGAAACAATTTTCATCTGACAAAGCATTTGATTGGAGAGATGGAAGCAAGTATCATCATGTTCATAAAGTAAAATCCGGTGACAAATTTGATATACATTGGGATTATACTATGGCACATAAATCACGTGGTTATTCATATGCGATCACTGATCATCCTACTGATTTTTCTCAAAGACTAACTTTTAACGAGCTTAAGACATTTTACCAAAATATAAGCCACGATAAACCATTTGGGAGCCATCCATTACCTGCTTCTACAGATCACTCAATAATTCTTCCAGAGAGAGGCAGGATTTCATGTTCTTTTAGAAAGATGGATAGTAGCTGATACCGGCATGGCATTTCATCAATCATGGGTTCTTGAATATGAAGCAAGTTTAGGCGGTGAAGACCTGGACATGGACACCATCATCACGATGCTTAATTAAGCTTTAAAGCAACTTAATAGCGAATCGTCATGAGTTAAGCGACTCAAGGCTTTGTTGTGTGGATACCCAAGTCGTCATTGCGAGCAGCCGTAGGCTGTGAGGCAATCCATAAAAAAATAAAAATGCTGAAGATTAGTATTTTTTGACTGGATTGCGTCGTCGAAACTTACAGTTTCTTCTTGCAATGACGATGAAAAACAGTCCACGCAACAATGCTTAAATTACCACGTTATTATCTACTCAAAGCTTTTAGTCCTTCCTTTAAGCCGTCTTTTATAAATGAAATTTTAGCTTGTTTACCGTCTGCGGTGATTAGTTCTACATAATTGTTGTTTGATAAAATCATGTCTAGGTCATTTTGTGTAATAGTAGCTAGAGCCTGACAGCCATTTACCGTACAATTTACATATTTTCCGGCTGCTATTCGTTTATCACCGCTATTAATAACTGTACCTGCCGGAATTTGAACATTTGACGGGACTATTTCGATTATCTTTAGTTCCTGTTCTTCTTGTTCCTGATTAAAGTAGCCTATATGATAAATGGCTAATATTTCCTTTTCTTTATCTTTCTCTAGATTATTAATTTGTTGTGATAAGAAGCAAAGTTGTTTTTTCTCATTATTAAGAGTACAGTTTAAAGTCCAAGCTCCGTACTTTTTTGGTGTCGTTGATGCATCGACGTTTTCTATGCTATACAAAACAAAAGTGCGGGTTATTATAAATAACCCGCTAAAAACAAAAGCAATTTTCTTTACATAATCTTTCATATCATTTTTAACCTCTTTAAAATATTTTCTTTTCCTAAAATTTCTGCGATCTCAAACACACTAGGTGAAGCCGTCATGCCGGTTATTAAAGCTCTAACCGGTTTCATAAGCTCATTTAGTTTTAAGCCATTATGAGTTGCTATTTCTTTAAATTTATTCTGCACGGATTCCTTATCACACTGCTCAAGCTTGTTTAAATTTTCTATAACTTGCTTGATTAAACCCTTATCGCAATTTTCTATAATTTCTTTTGCATCTTGCTTGTAGATGATAGGAGAATCTACGAGATAAATTTGAGCAAGCCGTGCTAGATCTAGCAACGTTTCACTTCTGACTAACAAACTCTGTATTGCTTGATTTATATAGATTACTTCCTGCTTGCTAATATTATAATTTTGTCTCAATATCTCTACAGTCTTTGAAGTTAAACTATCATTATCAAGTAGTCGTAAATAATGGGCGTTAAGGCTATTCATTTTAGCAAAATCAAGCTTAGCCGGTGATTTACCGAGCGAATCAAGATTAAACCATTTTATAGCCTGATCCATTGAAATAATTTCATCATCGCCGTGGCTCCAGCCAAGACGCAATAAATAATTACACAAACTTTCCGGTAAATATCCCATATCTTTATAAGCTTCAACGCCTAAGGCCCCATGCCTTTTGGATAATTTTGCCCCATCTGCTCCATGAATTAGCGGTATATGAGTCATACTTGGCACTTCATAGCCGCAAGCCTGATAAATAGCGATTTGCCTGGCTGCATTGGTTAAATGATCATCACCTCTAATAATATGAGTTATACCCATATCGTGATCGTCTACTACAACGGCTAGCATGTAAGTAGCAGTGCCATCGCTACGCAATAACACCATATCGTCAATATGAGAATTTTCTATTACTACATCGCCTTGCAAAGTATCACGAATTGCTATACTACCTTCTCGTGGGGTTTTTAGACGTATTACCGGCTTAATATCAGTAGGGTAGGCAGCCGGATCTTTGTCACGCCACTCGCTATTAAAAATAAAACGCTGCTTATTTTCTAAAGCTTTATGTCGCTGTTTTTCTATTTCTTCTTGGCTAGTAAAACAATAATATGCTTTACCTGCTTGCAGTAATTTTAGTGCAGCTTCTTTGTAAAGATCATTACGTTTTGACTGAAATATAACTTCACCGTCCCAATCAAGCCCTAGCCATTTTAGACCTGAGAATATAGCTTCTACAGCTTCGTTTGTTGATCTTGCTTTATCGGTGTCTTCAATGCGAAGCAAAAACTTACCGTTATGATGCCTTGCACATAAATAGTTAAACAAAGCGGTTCTTGCCGAACCTATATGTAAAAACCCCGTCGGTGACGGAGCAAATCTAGTAATTACGTTAGTCATTTATTATATCCTCCTTGTTATCCCGCGACTTGATCGCGGGATCCAGTCTTTTTTAATTTTTTTCTGGATACCGTGGTCAAGCCACGGTATGACACCTAATGCGTTTTTCTTTCCAAACACATAAAATAATTTACTTCTATATTGTCGCTTAATTTCCATTCATTTTTAGCCATATCATATACCAAACCTTTCAGCTCCTTAATTTCAACGCCGGTATCCGTAAGCATTTCATAAATTTCCGAGGGTTTTAAAAATTTACTATAATTATGAGTGTTTTTCGGCACCCAGCCTAAAATATATTCAGCAACTATTATTCCAAGTACATAAGCTTTTTTAGTGCGGTTAATCGTAGAAATTATTGCCATACCGTTTGGCTTAATATGCTTCACCAAATTTAGTATAAATTGCTGTACGTTTTCTACATGCTCAATAACCTCAAGACAAATTACCACATCATATAGCTTGTCGCTCTTTAATTCTTCTATAGTAGATTGTAAATAATTTATCTTTACACCGTTTTCCTTAGCATAAGCAGTTGCCGTTTCAATGTTACTTTGCAGTGCATCAATGGCCGTAACGTTAAAATCTTGAACCGCTAGAGGCGTTGCAATTAATCCTCCCCCGCAACCGACGTCTAATATTTCTAATTTAGAAATATCGTTGTAATGTGAGGTTATTTTCTCTATTATATACTCAAGACGAATAGGGTTGATGCGGTGTAAGATACCGAACTCTCCGTCCTTATTCCACCAATTATGAGAAATTGTCTCAAATTTTTCTAATTCTTTTTTATCAATTGAAGACATAGTCTATGATATAGGTATATTATATGATTCTTTCCAATGTCATCCCGTGGCTTGACCACGGGATCCAGAAACAACTTTATAGTACTAACAATTTTAGTATTTTTCCTGGATTCTCGCTTTCGCGGGAATGACATGAATATTATCCCACTGTGCAACAAACATATATAATATACTTAGATGACTTTAATAATACTAGCCTTAATTTTCATTAGCTGCATATTTGCCCCCCTTGGCTGCATTGCCTTATGGAAGAGATATATTTATTTCAGCGACGGGCTTGCTCATAGCAGTTTTTTAGCAGCTAGCATAAGTATTATAGCACATTTTCCATTAATATATTCAGGCATAATAGTTGCGATTCTTTTTTCGTTTTTTGTGTTCATTTTTAAAAATAATTCTGAAAAAAATGCAGTTATTAACTTAATTTCTAGCTTTATGTTAGCTATAGCTTTAGTTATTAATTATTTTACTTCTTTGCAGAATAATATAGTAAATTTGTTGTTTGGGGATATTTTATCTGTATCTTTTAATGATTTGATTATACTTGCAATAGTGCTAATAACTATTATAGGCTTTATAATATATTTTTATAATCAAATTCTTCTTATAATTATCAATAGAGATATTGCAGTCATAAAAGGCTTAAAGGTTAATATTATTGAGCTAATATTTTTACTTCTTCTCTCATTATCGGTATTTTTTGCTATAAAGATTGTTGGGATACTTATGGTGACTGCTATTTTACTTATTCCTGCTATGATCGCACGGTTTGTGGCATATAGTCCCTCTCAGATGATTATAATATCAATTCTTATCTCTTTATTTATTAATTTTTGTGCCGCACTGAGCTCTTTCTATTTTGACCTACCTTTAACTCCAATATTCATCATAATAGGTGTGTTTATTTATGGTTTGCTGTATTTAAAGCAATTATTCGTGGGATAACACGTAGTAGTGTACGAACGTTCAGGATGTCATTCCCGCGTAGGCGGGAATGACATCGAACGTATTTTTCGAGCCATGTAACAACGCCGATCAAGTCGAGGGATGACGCTGGAAAAGCTAATTCACAAACAATTCCTACTTTAAAAACTACCCAATAGTGCTATGATAATAATATTACTTTACTTGTATGTAAGGATATTGTCCGTTAAGTTTTTTTATACGTTCTTCAAGGCTTGTCTTAGGTTTATATTGTTCCCATTTTTTCATGCCTTCTTCAATTTTTCCTATTGGTGTATTGAGAAATGCAATAGCAGGATCAATATCTTCTTGTGTTATAAAATCTAAATTAGCATTTCACAATATCAATATGCTATAATGTCGCGTGTTACAGAGTCATCTTCTCCATTTTCCCAATCCAAAAATTTTGTATTACCACCAAAAAGTATTTCTATGGTTTCATAAAATTCTGCAGTAGTTATCTTATCTTGCTGCCAAGCTCGTAGTAAATTTATTAGATATTCTCTAGTTACTACAAATATTCTATCATGTACTGACATATATTTTCCTTTTGTTAAAATTCATTGTATATACCTATCCACGTTTTTCATCATTTCAAGATAGTCAATCTTACCGTTTGCAAGCAGAGGTATTTCTGAATCGGTAATAATTACTTTCGGTAAATGTAGTAAAGAAATTTGAGCGTTAGATACGGCATCTGTAAAGTTTTCTCTATTTATACCGGAACCGGTAGTAAATAAAATAATCTTTTCTCCGTGTGTTTTGTCGGGGACAGAAATAGCGGCATGCAGAGAGTCAGGATCAATCTCACTTGCAAGTTCTTCAATTTTTGTAAGAGATATCATTTCCCCTGCTATTTTAGCAAAGTGCTTAACACGCCCTAAAATTGTTATATATCCTTCAGAATCTATTTTGACTATATCGCCGGTGTCGTGCCATTCTCTATAAGTATGGTTATTTTCTAAGTCTAAGTAACCAAGCATTATATTAGGTCCCCTGATGAATAAACGTCCCCCTTCATTTATGCCTTCTACTTTTTCAAGTTTATAATCAATTTTTGGTAATAATCTTCCGACTGTGCCTGCTTTATTGTGCATAGGAGTATTACAAGCTATAATAGGTGCGGCTTCTGTAATCCCATATCCTTCAAAAATACGTATGCCGTATTTATTAAGCCAAAATTGTCTTGTAGGTTCTTTTAATTTTTCGCTACCGGCAAATATATAGCGTAATGAGTAAAAATCATATGGGTGAGCGTAATTAGCATAACCGTTTAAAAAAGTATCGGTAGAAATTAATATAGTTGCTCCGACATCGTATATAACTTCAGGAATAATACGATAATTTAGCGGAGAAGGATATAAAAATAGCTTAATACCGTTTAAAGTTGTAATAATTGCACCTCCAAGACCGAAACAATGAAATAAAGGTAATGAGTTAAATACTATATCTTCAGGGCTAAAAGGTACTTTAGCAGTTATTTGATATCTATTAGTTTGTAAATTTCTGTGAGATAGTAATACGGCTTTAGGTTCTCCTTCAGTACCTGAAGTAAAAATTATCACTGCCGGTTTTTCGTCATCACGATTACGACAAAAATAATTGTAATAAGTGTGTGCAAAATAACTTCCTATTTTGGCTTTTAGTTTTAGAGCTATACTAATCTGATTTTTAAAATCTTCTAAATATATTATTTTAATACCGAAATCTAATAAGTTAGTTATCAATTCATGTAAATTTGCTTTCTCGATAAATTGTTTTGAAGTGTAAACTACTTTGATTTGTGCAAGTTTACAGGAGTTAATAATAGTACTTATGCCGCTGCTCCAATTAATTATAGCAGGAACATAATCGCTAGATTGCATAGCATAAAAAACGATTAACGTATTCGTGGTATTAGGTAATATTAAGCCTAAATTTCTGCCAAAGATGTTGTTCGTTTTGATTAAATCACCGAGGATAAAAGATTTTAATATTAAATCTCGATAAGTAACCGCATTATTTTCAAAATCATCAACTATTTTTTTCTTAAATCCATGAATTTTAGCAGCTTCTATAAGAGACGAAAATAAAGTATTTTTATAGTCTGAACTCTCAAACATCATGTCAGCCATGATATCATAAAGAGTCCTGGCTATATAACTGCGTCGTTCTTGATTACTTGCAGCATCCATATTAGCAAATTTTACCGGCGGTAAAACCGTTATAGTAATTTTAGGGAATATTTTTCTTTTTAATATGTTTTTTAATTTTGATAAGTGAGTAAATTGAGTTCCGTCTATTCTAACCGGTAAAACGGTAGCACCGGCTTTATCGGCAATCATGCCCGGACCTTCATAAATTTTCATTAAAGAGCCGGTAACGCTTATTCTACCTTCCGGAAAGATAGCTACTTTCTGATCTTTTTGTACTTCTTTTACTAAGGTCTTTATTGCCATTGGATTACTTGGATCAACCGGCAAAGTTTTTGCCATACGTAAAAATGGTTTAATCCACCATATTTTTTGTATATCGGGACTAATTGCAAAAGTCATTTCTTCTCGTAAGTAAGTAGCAATTAGCGGCGGATCAAGATATGAAATATGATTAGCAACTACTACTACTTTTTTACCTGCTTTTTGAAAATTTTCAAATCCTTTAACTTCAACCTTATACATAAGATCAAAACAGATTTGGAATATTCTCCGCAATAGTTTATACGGAATAATTTTAACTTCAGGTATTAATCGGTAAATATGTATAGTAACGATTATATTAGCTAGGCTAATAAATAATATAATCCAGGGTATAGTGAAATTTAGGTAAAATAATAAAGATAAAATAATTGTTGATCCCACCATGAAAATGGAATTGATAAGATTGTTAACGGCAATAATTCGGCTACGATGAGCAGGGTTTGCGTAATGCTGTAATATCGCAAAAAGTGGAACGATATATAAACCGCCTATTGCTGCTAAGAAAAATAAATCGATAACTATTCGCCAATTATGTCTTTTCGATAAAAATACTAAAATACTTTTTAGTTGAGTAGGTTCGTAGTTAACTGAACTAATTCTACTTGCAAAGAATAAATCAATACCGAAAATACTGATACCTAGTGCTGAAATAAATAGATATTTAACGGTAATTTCATCTTCAAATATTTTGCTACATAAAAACGAACCGACCCCAACACCAAGCGAGAAAACCGCTAAAAATAAGTTAGCAACATTCTCATCGGCTTTAAAAGTTATCTTAGCAAGTAAAGGTATTTGAGAAATTATAGCAGCTCCGATAAACCAAAACCATGAAATGCCGAGTATAGCTAGATATATCTGTTTTTTTGCTTTAGCATATTTAATCATGTTTATGCTTTCATCTATAATATTAAAATTTATTTTAATATCACGATTTGCGTTACCCGATTTTGGTGCAAAAAGGCTTGTAATGAAGCCGAGAAAGGCGATGGTAATTAAGGAATAAATTATAAAATTATTGCTGATTGTATAATAGCTACCGATTATAGTACCGATAAAAATACCGATAAAAGTTCCGGCTTCAACAAAGCCGTTAGCTCCAAGTAATTCGTCTTTATTTAGGTGATCGGGTAATACGCTATATTTGATTGGACCGAAAAAAGTAGAGTGTATACCCATTAAGCAAATAGAACAAAACAGAATTAGCAGATTATTATGATGAAATCCATAAATTGCAAAGGCAATTATACCGATTTCACAAATCTTAATTATTTTAATAAGATTAGCACGTTCGTATTTATCGGCAATTTGTCCTGCTATGCTTGCGAATATTATAAAGGGTAGTACAAAAGTAGCATTAGCAATTAAAACAAGTAGATTATTATATTTACTTAAAGCTCCTGAAATACCGTAAGTAATAAGAATTACAAGAGCATTTTTTAATATATTATCATTAAGACAACCACATAATTGTATTATAAAATTCGGTGAAAATCGTCTATCTTTGAAAAGATATAATTTGTTTGTGTCCATAATATCCAAATACTATGCAATTTATATTAATATGTCAAATCGGGTTTATTGCCAATATTATTCTTTTCCTTTTGTACTTTTTTCCTCCTTTGTAAATTCTTCTTTAAGGCAGTTGATAAGTTATTAAATTTAGCAGTTGATTTGGCTCTTTTCGCTTTTTCTTTAGTATCTTCGGTAGATGACATAAATAATTATCTTTTCAGGGTAACATTATTATATTATACTATCGATATTTTGGAAAATAAAACTATAAATATCTATGAATCAAAGTAATATAATATCTCCTGAGTTACTGGATGAGAGAAAAAATATTGCAAGGCAAGGGGGCGGTGAAGCTAGAATCAAAGCACAACATCAAAAAGGTAAGTTAACTGCACGTGAGCGGATAGAAGTATTATTAGATCCAAATAGCTTTACCGAAACAGGTATGTTTGTAGCACATAGATGCGATAATTTCGGAATGCAGGATAAAAAGTTTTTAGGTGACGGTGTTGTAACGGGACACGGTACGATAAACGGTAGGTTGGTATTTATTTATAGCCAAGATTTTACCGTACTCGGCGGCTCACTCGGCGAATATCATGCTAAGAAAATCTGCGATATTATCGATCAAGCTATAGCAACCGGTGCTCCCGTAATCGGTATTAACGACTCAGGAGGAGCAAGAATTCAAGAAGGTGTAGACGCTCTTGCCGGATACGGTGAATTATTTCAGCGTAATGTTTTAGCTTCGGGTGTTATTCCGCAAATTACCTTAATTATGGGACCTTGTGCCGGCGGTGCGGTATATTCTCCTGCCTTAACCGATTTTATATTTATGGTTAAGAATAGTTCTTATATGTTCGTAACCGGTCCTGATGTAGTAAAAACTGTTACGGGTGAAGAAGTGAGCCAAGAAAAGCTCGGCGGTGCTAGGATGCATACCACTAAAAGCGGCGTTGCCGATCTTGCATTTAACAATGATATAGAAGCATTGCTCGAAATTCGTAAGTTCTTTAATTTCCTGCCGTCATCCAATCGTAGTCCTCTTCCTGTTCGTTCGACTGTTGATCCTGCCGATAGAGTCGATATGTCTCTTAGCACGTTAATACCTAATACTCCTAATAAGCCTTATGATATGAAAGAGCTTGTTGAGCGTATCGTTGATGAGGGAGAATTTTTTGAACTACAACCTGATTTTGCTAAGAATATCATTATTGGCTTTGGTTATATGGAAGGTTATCCGGTAGGTTTTGTTGCTAATCAACCATTACATTTAGCCGGATGTTTAGATATAAATGCTTCAAGAAAAGCAGCAAGATTTATTAGATTTTGTGATGCTTTCAATATTCCTATAGTGAGCCTTGTGGATGTGCCTGGATTTTTACCCGGTACATCTCAAGAGCATGACGGCATTATTAAACACGGTGCTAAACTGTTATATGCTTATGCGGAAGCTACAGTGCCGAAGATTACCGTAATTACCCGTAAAGCCTACGGAGGTGCTTATATAGTTATGAACTCTAAGCATCTTAGAGGCGATATAAACTATGCTTGGTTTAATTCTGAAATCGCCGTTATGGGTGCAGAGGGAGCAGCCGAGATAATATTTAAGGAAGAATGTAAAGCCCCTGAAGCTAAAAAACAAAAAATCGATGAATATAGAAAAGTAGTAACTTCACCTTTTGTTGCGGCATCTAGGGGATATTTAGATGATATTATAAGACCGCAAAATACTAGATGGCGAATATGTAAGGCATTAAATTTCTTACGTACTAAAAAAGTAGAATTACCTTGGAAAAAGCATGATAATTTGCCGCTATAAATGTCATTCCCGCGAAAGCGGGAATCCAAAAAAAGTAATAAAAAAATGCTCAAAATTAGCATTTTTAACTGGATTGCTTCGTCAATTACTATGTAATTTCCTCGCAATGACAAAAAAAGTCGATCTATGCGGGAATGAAATCGAGCACCACGCAACAAAGCCGGCTTGATATGCAGTATGACAGTAATTAAAAAATTTGAATATAAATATTGGATAGTTAATATGAAAACAAAAACTCCTCCTCCTTTAGATCTCACAAAAATACCGGAACAAATATATATGAAACCTCCTACTCCTAAAGATCAAAATGGTAATAAATTAGTGACTGCATATGCAGTTACTAGAATTATTAGAGATATTAAAGAAATTAAGGATACATCTACAGTTTCTATGACTCCGGTAACTCCTGTTACTCCGCATACGCCAACTTTAGATAACAAATTTTATCATTTGGAAAGTAAAAATTATTATCTATATCATCCGAAGCATACACTTATTAGACCTATTAAAAACTCAGCACCAGCAGAAGCTCCACCGCTTGTACCTGTGAAAGTTCAAGATGTATATGCAACGCCGTTAGAAGAAAGCAATATATATGCTATACCTGAAGAAAATAGTAATAATATGGAATGTATTGCACTAATAACCGAGTTGTTTAATTATTTAGATTCTTACTAAGTTAAGAATAAAGCTTATTTTATAATAAAAAACTATGAATAAACCATTATTTGATAAAATTTTAATTGCTAATCGTAGCGAGATCGCCGTTAGGATAATACGTACCTTAAAAAAGATGGGTATAAAGTCGGTTGCAGTATATTCTGAAGCAGATACAAACTCAATGTATGTGCAGCATGCGGACGAGGCTTATTATATAGGCGATTCTCCTGCAACGGAAAGTTATTTATCTATTAAAAATATTATTTCGGCGATTCGTGAAAGTGGGGCAAGTGCAGTACATCCAGGTTACGGTTTTTTATCGGAAAATCCGAATTTTGCCAATATTCTTAAAAGAGAAGGAGTAGTTTTAATAGGTCCTAGTGCTACAACCATTAAGAAAATGGGCGATAAAATCGAAGCAAAGAAAATTGCGATAGAGGCGAGCGTTAGTACCGTTCCCGGTTATATGGGGACTATAAAAGATGTTAAACAGGCAGTAGATATTGCCAAAGAAATAGGTTTTCCGGTAATAGTAAAAGCGGCTGCCGGTGGAGGCGGGCGTGGTATGAGAGTGGTGAATAATCCTGCTGAAATGGCAAATGCTTTTGAGTCGGCAAAACTTGAAGCAGCCAATAGTTTTAGTGATGATAGATTATTTATTGAGAAGTTAATTCAAACTCCCCGTCATATCGAAATTCAGTTACTTGCCGATCAATACGGTAATAGTGTATGCCTTGGAGAGCGTGAATGTTCAATACAGCGTCACCATCAAAAAGTAATCGAAGAAGCACCAAGCTCTTTTATTACCGAAGATGTAAGACAAGAAATGTATAGGCAGGTAATATCTTTATCTCAAAAAGTTGGATATTATTCGGCAGGTACTGTTGAGTTCATAGTAGATAGCAATAAAAATTTCTATTTTTTAGAAATGAATACTAGGTTGCAAGTGGAGCATCCTGTTACTGAGCTAATTACCGGTATAGATATCGTTGAAGAAATGATAAAAATTGCTGCCGGTGAAAAATTATCTTTTACGCAAGATGACGTAAAATTAAAAGGTTGGGCATTTGAATCCCGAATTTGTGCTGAAAATCCAAGCCGAGGTTTCTTACCTTCTAGCGGTAGAATTATAGCTTATTCCGAACCTGCAAAGAGTCCTAATATCCGTATAGATACAGGGATCGGGCTTGGCGGTGAAGTAAGTATGTTTTATGATTCGATGATTGCAAAATTATGTACTTACGGTGAAACAAGAGAGCAAGCAATTGAGGTAATGCGTTCTGCTTTGAGTTCTTATATAATTAACGGTATTGCTCATAATATCAGTTTCTTAGAAGCAGTAATGCTACATCCGCGTTTTGTTAGCGGTGATATTTCTACTGCCTTTATTCAAGAAGAATATCCTGACGGTTTTTCAGGAGCTAGTCTAACCTCAGAAGTAACAACCGTATTTCTAGCAACGGCTATTTTCATTTATATATCGGAACAAAGGCGTGCTTCTTTAATTTCCGGCAATATTAATAATCAAGCTAATAAAATAGGTACTAGATGGGTGGTAACTATCGATGATAAACTATTCCCCGTATTAATTACCCCTGTTGAAAACGGCTATAATATACGTCACGAAAGCGACCGAATATATATTCGTAGTAACTGGAATTTAGGTAATGAACTTTTTACGGCTATAATTAACGGTAAAAAGACAAATGTGAAAATTGAGAATATCAGAACCGGTTATTTATTATCACATGCCGGTATTAGTGTAAAAGCATTTGTTCGCTCTCCTCGTATATCGGAACTTGAAGCGTTGATGGTCTCAAAAGTAGTAGTAGAAGAAAGTACTGAATTACAGGCTCCTCTAAGCGGTCAGATTGCATCAATAAAAGTTACGGAAGGGCAGCAAGTAATAGCAGGGCAAGAAATTATGGTTTTAACTGCTATGAAAATGGAAAACCTGATTCTTGTCGAAAGAGACGGGAAAATAGCTAAAATTTATGTCAATGAAAAGGATAATGTTGTAAGAGGACAGATATTGTTGGAATTTGCTTGATATACTCGTTTAATTTGAAAAATTGTTGCAGCATATTTTAGAAAGCTCGATACAAGCGAATTTTGCAGGATTCGCCTTTGCTCACGTAGTTTATCTACGTTCCGCAGGCTCACCTTTAAATTCATCTTGTTTGGAACTTTCTGAAATATGCTGCATATTGTTTTTCGCTTATAATCCGCTACTATATTATATATACGCTGCGGTTATAAGCTTCAAAGTGTCTTGTTCGTTTTCAAGTTAAACTTCGTCTATCTACTATTCATTTTTTCAGAATATATCCATATTAATTAAGTCAAAATTTTCTCCAATACATAAAATATTTGAGTTAGTTTCTTCTTCGAGGATATATTCCATTAAGTTAAAATTTTTCTCAATATATGAAATATTTGAGTTGGCTTTTTCAAATAGATAATGATTTTTGTTTACCTTATTATATGCCTCTATAGCTTCTATAAATTTTTCTTGTTGAAAGTAACACTCTCCTATATTAAACAGAGCATAAGGATAAGATGTACTACTTTTATCTATTCTGCTATAAGCTTCTCTAGCTTTCTTTATATCTACCGTTCTTAAAATGATTATTTCCTTCCGTAAGATGTGGATTAGACATATTCCCTCTATATTTTAATTAGATTTTTTTATAAAAAAGTATATATTACCATGAAATGTGATAACCATGTTTCATGGTAATATATATGTATCTAATAAATGTGCAAGAGGTTTTTTGTTTTATTTTTTCTGGTACTAGATTATTATATTTAGTATAATGTGACGATAAACTAGTTATTGATATTGCATCTAATATATTTTCAAAATTAGTATTGTTAGATTTTTTACATAATGTAGAAATCTCAGTTAGCTGAGTTAGTTGAAACAATACATCGCTATGTAAATTCTCTTTTCCCCATCCTCTAACATTATAGTTAGCCCCTTGTTCGAGTACTACCGTGGCATGCCCATGTTCTGATACAAGCATTAAGGGTGATGCATCTTTATTACCGTTAATTTTTGCCCCTGCATTTAATAATGTTTTTACCCCTGTCAGATTACCGTATATTATTGTTACTTCCATAGCTACATCTAAATTAGCATTTTTAGATAAAAGATATTTTGCAACATTTTTGCTGTTTTTTAAATTAATTGCGGTACTTAATGGTGTGTTAAGACGATATTCAGTATTAACATCAAAACCATATATTTCAACAAATTTTTTAATTACTTCAAGTTTTTTTTTCGTTTATTGCTTTAAAAAAGGTTTGCTTATGAAGATCGTTTATATTTTGACTATTTTGTTCTGTTTCTTCTGAGGTTGTATTAAAAGGAATTGCTCCTTTTATTAAAAGATAACATATAATATCTGTTTTATGAGGTTCTTCCAAACCAGTAGCGAGACTTAGTAGATTAGAACCGAAATAACTAGTATTAACATCCCTTTCTTTTTCATCAATAAAATACTTTACTAAAGTTAAACTTTGGTTTTGTATTGCTTGTATTACATTAATGTTAAGATGTTCAATTAAATCATCAGTTTGCTGATAATTTTTTTCTGAATTGCAAATTCTAATGCTTTGTATTTATCTACCTTTCTATGTAAAAGGTAAACTATAACATCATATTTATTAGGGTCATTTGAACTAAATAATATATTAAATGCAATTATCTTCTTCAGGATGGATTTCATCAATGTATTTATCTAAATATTCTTTAGTTATTACATTCGTGGCTTCTGATTCTGTTTTAGTAGTTTCCGGCTCATTAGTTTTAATCCCAGAACCTTTTTCCCTCGGAGTTACGGAGGAGTTTTTCGACATAATTTACCTAAATTAATTTATAGCGTGCATACTATATATTAACCTAAGTAAATTATCAATATCTTAATTGATAGTAAAATAATTTACTATCTTTTAATCTTAAGTTGTATTTTATGGTTCTTTAATTCTATTTCATTGACATAATCGGGGGTAAAGTCTTTAGCAAACTCGCTTAAAGTTTGTTCTTTAATATAATCTCCATAAATATTGATTATTTTAGATAAATCAGACTCGCTTATTATCTCAATTAAAATCCTGTCAGTTATAGAGAAATCGGCATCTTTACGAGCTTGTTGTATGAAGCGTACAATATCTCTAGCTATTCCTTCTTCTATTAATTCAGGTGTTAGCTCTAAATCAAGTATTAACAAACTGCTATTATCCGCAAAACTTGCTGCTCCTTTAATGTGTGAGTAAGGCTCTAAAACTAGCTTATATTCTTCATTATTTAAGGTTTCGCCGCATATAGCTAAATCACTTGCAGTAGCTTCCCACTCGCCTTTTTTAGAAGCGGCTATAATCTCTTTCATTTTATAAGGCAAACGTTGACCGAGCATAGGGAAATTAATCGATAATTTTTTAGCTGCATAATTCTCTAGATCATCACGATAAATTATCGCCTTAACATTAATTTCGTCTTTAATTAAATCTTCAAAATCTTTAAGTTTATCATTATGTTTACTGATGATAGTTATACTAGCAAGCGGTTGTCTTACTCGTAC
Organism: Rickettsia sp. 109562A South Dakota; assembly: GCF_055791265.1. Lineage (NCBI taxonomy): Bacteria > Pseudomonadati > Pseudomonadota > Alphaproteobacteria > Rickettsiales > Rickettsiaceae > Rickettsia > Rickettsia sp. 109562A South Dakota. The sequence goes on along the minus strand of NZ_CM147703.1, from coordinate 30,099 downwards.
ATTTTCATTACTTCTAATAAACAGACTATTACTGCAAATATCAAGCACAGTATCCATAGTAGCCACTAGCTCGTGATTTACCTCAAAGTTTGAGAGATCGGGATAGTTGCATAGGTGGACGGATAAGTTGTCATTCCCGCATCCTCTTATGTCATCCCGCGACTTGATCGCGGGATCTTGTGCCCCAGGTTTATCTCCTGAGATCCCGTGGTCAAGCCACGGGATGACAGTATTGCGTAACCCCAAATATATTGCTTCGGAAATCATAGGCACTAGTACCGACATCGCAATAGCCATGGTCTCTAAACATGAATATAGAGTATTATAAGCATTTTGTTTATCTGCATCTTTTTCACTTTTCCAAAATCTTGCTCGGCTTCGTCTTATATACCAATTGTTTAAAACTTCAAAAAATCCTGATACTTCATGATAAGCCGTTTGCGTATCGAAATTATCTAAACTTTCTTCAATTTTTTGTACGGCTATTTTAAGCTTAGATAATATATAAACATCAAGCACGTTTTCAGAAGCAAAATCAAGCTCGCCTTTAAGTGAATCGGCATTAGCATACATCGTAAAGAAATGGTAGGCATTCCAAATAGGTTTGATGAATAAACGCAGCGTATCGAATACCATCTTACCATCTTTATCGATTAACAGCTCCTGACCTTTAACAACGTTTGAAGATAGCATCGTAACTCTTAAAGCGTCAGAGCCGTATTTATCAAATAGCTCCAGCGGATCGGCGTAGTTATTAAGACGCTTTGAAAGTTTTTGACCGGTAGCGTCTAAAATCACGCCGTGGCATATACAATTTAAAAACGGCGGACGATCAAATAAAGCGGTAGATAGCACCATTAAAGTATAGAACCATCCACGTGTTTGTGCCGAATACTCAACTATAAAATCAGCCGGAAAATGATCCTCAAACCACTTTTTATTTTCAAAAGGGTAGTGGGCTTGCGAATAAGGCATTGAGCCGCTTTCAAACCAGCAATCAAACACGTCTTCTATTCTACGCATTGTTGATTTATCGGTTGGATCATCAGGATTGGCCCGAGTAAGTTCATCGATAAACGGACGATGTAAATCAGTAACTTTAACGCCAAAATCTTTCTCTAATTCCTCTATAGAGCCGTAAACATCTATGCGTGGATATTTTGGATCATCGGACTTCCATACAGGCAAGGGGGTTCCCCAAAATCTATTACGACTTATCGACCAATCACGGGCATTTTCAAGCCACTTACCAAACAAATTATCTTTAACGTGGAAAGGTATCCAGTTAATTTGCTGATTTAACTCTACCATTCTATCTTTAAAGTTTGTCACTTTTACGTACCATGATGGAACGGCCTTATATATAAGAGGTGTATCGGTACGCCAGCAATGAGGATAATTATGAATATACTGCTCGGTTTTTAGCCAATTTCCTTGCTCTTTAAGTTTGATTATTATTTTGTCATTTGCATCAAATACTTGCAAACCCTCTAAATCAGGAATTTCTTTAGTGAACTTACCGCTATTATCAACAGGACAAACTAGCTCGATGCCTTTTGATTCACAAAGTATTTGGTCATCTTCACCAAAGCCCGGAGCCATATGAACAACACCCGTGCCGTCACCCTCAACGACAAAATCGCCGGCAAATATCTTAAAGCTATTTGGATGATTCTCGAAATAGTCGAATAAAGGCTTGTAGCTTAATCCTTGAAGCTCTGAGCCTTTAATAATAGTAAATTTCTCATCACCTTTTAATTCTAATTCTTTAGCATATTTAGAAACTGATGAAGCAGCTATAATATAACAAATATCATTTTTAGGGGCTAATGCATAATCTATATCACTACCGACTGCAAGGGCTAGATTTGAAGGAAGCGTCCAAGGTGTTGTCGTCCAAGCAAATATACGATATTCTTTATATTCACCGTGCGGTAGTTTGTCTCTTAACACGAAACTCACCGTTACTGCTTTATCGGCTCTCTCACGATAAGAATTATCAAGCCTTGTTTCAAAATTAGAAAGCGGCGTTTCGCATGCCCAAGAATAAGGCATTACCCGCATAGATTCGTACAATAACCCCTTATTATATAGCTCCTTAAATGCCCAAAGGACGGATTCCATAAAATTCTTATCCATCGTTTTATAAGAATTTTTAAAATCCACCCATCTTGCTTGACGAGTTACATATTGCTCCCACTCACCGGCATATTTCATTACCGAAGCTCTGCAATGACTATTAAACTTCTCTATACCGAAGTTAGTTATTGCAAGACGCCCTGAAATGCCAAGTTCTTTCTCTGATTGCATTTCTGCAGGAAGACCGTGACAGTCCCAGCCAAAACGACGCTCGACTTTCTTACCTTTTACGGTTTGGTATCTAGCATATACGTCTTTAATAAAGCCGGTAAGCAAGTGACCGTAATGCGGCAAACCGTTTGCAAAAGGCGGACCGTCATAAAAGGTAAACTCGGCATCTTTAGTTCTATTATCAATAGATTTTTGGAATATATTATTGTCTTGCCAAAATTTTAGTATTTCTCGTTCTATAGCTGCAAAATCAGCATTTGAACTAACTGCAGGATAATATTTAGTATTTGTCATTATTTTAGAAATCATTATAATAGTTTGGTTTATAATAATAGATAATGATAAAGAGATAAATACATAATTTGTACTAAACTATTTAATTTTAGGAGACAAATGAAAACCAAGGAACTTCCTAACACTAATATTATTAACAAGAAAATTAATAATGATAACCAAGCTGTGTTATCTCCTATGCCGGATGTAGGAGGAATATTTTCAAAATATAAGAAAAATAACGGGCTTTCTTTTGAAGAAATAAGAGATAAAGCTTGGAGAGAAAATCTTGAAGATAATTATTGGGCGAAAGCATCAACAAATATCGAACAACAACCGCAGTGGTTATCAGCAAAAGAATCAGAAAAGTTTCTTAAATGAAGTATTTAAGCCCTTTAAAAATATTTTTTGATAAAAATTAGCGAATCAAAACAATATTACAACTTAATTGCAAGCTAGCCCAAGCTTTGTCTGCTGTATATACCGGATAATTTTTTGATAGTGCAAGAGCAAGGTAGGCTCTATCACCAAGTGATAATCCTAGTTGTTTAGTTTTAATTATTAGTTCTCCGTTTAAAAAAGCCTGCTCCTCATCAAACGGTAAAATTGTTGGAATAAGATTTTGTATTAGCTTATGTATTTGCTCCTTTGTTAAACCTTTTCGATCTATTAAGAATTTTACTACTTCTGCAATATTTACAGTACTCATTATAGCGTAAGGTAGCACGTCTATAATTTTTTCTTGTCCTTTTTCTTCAGCAAGTAAAGCTATCAAGGAAGAAGAATTGAGAACCGCAGATTTATCCTGATGAGAAGACATTATTTTACCACAAATTAAAACTTAGAATTTTCTTTATTTGCTTCTTGATATTTCTGCTTTAACAATTCATCAACAAATGATTCTGATTTGGAGCCGTATTGTTGAACAATGCTTGAGCTTCTTTTACTGCTTTGTGAAGAGTTACTAAATGTAGTTCATTATTAACTTTATTTATAATGAAAGAATCGCCGGCTTTAAGTTTCATAGCATTTCTAATGTGATATGGAATTAATAATCTATCGTTTTTATCAATGCTACTATGTAAAGCTTTCATGATTATACAACTTAATAAATTCTAAAATAGAATATTATCTATATTATGTCAATAATCATACGCTTATTTAAAACCTACCGGATAATTAATTTTACCCATAAATATATTTACGTAAACATTCTAACTATGGGAATATTTGAAGGGTCGAGTAGTTTTTTCATCTGTGAGAAAGTTTTGACTATATTTTCTACGGAATTCTCAATAAATTTATCAGTATCAATATAATTTTCCGATTCGTCTTGAATATAAAAAAGAATAGACGAGACATAAACTGAGAGTAATAAGCTTCTTTTAGTGTAGTAATTAAAATCAAGAGATTTATCGCCGGCATAACGCCACATAGCATCACAGCTACGGAATGCAACCTGAGTACCTTGTATTGGGTTTAATGCAAAATAAGCAGCATTCTTACTATGAATAATAGGGAGTACCGATTTGATTCTGATCTTTACGGCTAAAGATATTTTCTCTCTTATTTTTGCCGGTTCTTCTATTATGCTTAAGCTTTCTAGTAAAATTTTATCTAAATAGCTCTCAAAGAATTCTACTATTTCAGATAACCCTTCTGGAAAAAGCATTAAGCTATAGCCTTTGGCAAAGCCACACTTTTCTTCTGCTGCTTCAAGTAGCGTATTATTCCATTCATTAAACGGTAATAATTCTAATAAAGATTGCACGAAGCTTAATTTTTTGATATAGTGTTCTTCCTGGATGCTCATATTTTTAACCTTGACATATAACTTAATTATAGGTTATAGTTCAATATAGTTCAAACCACAAATATCTTTTAAGGAGAGTAATTTTAGTGATACTAGTGAATGTTCACGCCGGTAATTGTGACAATACGCTTAAGAATTTTAAGAAAAAGCTACAAAGAGAGCTTTATTTTCGTAAGATGAAAGAACAGCGTTATTATGAAACGCCTTCAGCAAAGCGTGTCCGTAAAGCACAAGACGCAGCGAGAAGACAAAGAAAATTTGCTCGTAAAAAAATGTTTGATGAATAAAATGTCAAACTATTTTAATACTAAATTAAAGCTAGAAATATTAATATTTCTAGCTTTTTTGTTATGTAGATTACTCTAGTACGAAAGTTACCCCAATATCATTTCTGCGAAAGTGTTATTGCATAACTTTTAAAAAGCATTAGATGTTATTCCCGCGGAGGCGGGAATCTAGTAAAACATATAAAAACTTGTTTTTATCAAATATGTAATTATATTAAGTTTTTTTTCTGGATTCCCGCTTTCGCGGGAATGACATAGAGCAGTTTTATCAATCCGTGCAACAGCGTCTACTCTTGTTCGTGTGTAGTAGTATGTTCGCCGCCTAAACTAATACCGAATTTTTGCTCTAAAACCACAGAGCATGTGAGCTTTAAGGAATCCCAAAGGTTTACATCGTCTAGCGATTCTATCTCTTCCCGATCCAATACTTCCTTATTTGGTGTAGTATTGTTAAGTATAGAGAGCTTTATACTATCCCATGTGTTTTTACAAGATGATTTTATACTATTAAATATACCAACTTCACTACTTAATAAGTTTATCATATCTGTATGCCCCTTAATATATGCTATATCTAAAGGAGTTTGATTATTTTTATTTGTAAGATTTATAGAAGCTTTTATTTCTATAAGATATTTCATTAAATCTGTATTACCGCTGCTAGCTACTTTATGTGCTATATTTTTAGTTAATTTTGAGCCGTGTTCTATAAGAAATTTAATTATATCGGGATCGTTTGTTATATTTAAAGGAATATGTTCACCATAGTCTTTTATTTTTATATTAACTGATGCACCGTATTCAACAAGTAGTTTTACCATCTCCTTATTATTTTTTTGAACCGCTATATACAAAGGAGTGTCAAAATTGCTGCGTCTAATATCTAAAATAATTTTATGTTCTTTTAAAAGACTTGTTACTTTTTCTATATTTCCTTCTTCAACTGCAGTGAAAAAAATATTTGGTTCTATATCCATTACTTGAATGTTATATTTTTCACTATTCTTTTCAAGAAATTCTCTCATTTGCTTATTTGGATCATCAAACCTTAGGATACACATATAAGCGGTTTCGCATAATCTATTATTAGTAATATTAGGATCAGCCCTTTATCTAGTAATAATTGAGTCATTGGGAAATTGTTGTTCATAGTGGAATAATGAACGGCTGTATTTCCTGTACACTCTTGAAAATTAATATCAGTTCCGTTCTCTAAAAGCTCTATAACTTTCTTTATATTACCGTCTTGTACGGCTTCTATAAATTCCTCATTTATTGAATTTGGTTTTTCATTAATCATAAAATAATCCTTAATTTGTTAATATTTAGTACATGTTTAGAATAGAATAATTATTTGATTAGTCAACCCGATAGATTAAGAATTTTACCGGCATTGCAAGATAAAGATTGATATCGTCATTGCGAGCGACTGTAAGGAGCGTGGCAATCCAGAAAAAAATTAAAAAAATGCTATAAATTAGCATTTTTTTACTGGATTGCTTCGTCAATTACTTCATAATTTTCCTCGCAATGACGTAGAATTTTCAAGCCCTCAATAATTATTTAGCAATGCCATTTCACTATAAAACTTGAAATGTTTCCAATTAACTTTTTTTATGTTATAAAGAACTGTTATAGTCATATAAACAGTATCTATGCTTAGTTATCTTAAACAAAATCTACGTTCTTATTTTTCTAGTAGAATGCTGATTTTTATTTTAATGGCAGCTGCCGTTATTTTTGCCTGTGCTACTTTTTATGTGATATCTTTAGAATCGAAGAATTTTAGTACGATTATTGGGTTTTTATTAGTTGATTTAGCAATTTTTTTAATTTTAGGTATTTTATTAACTCAAAAATTCTTGGCTAAAAACAATAATAATGATACTTCTAAATTACAAAATCGTATTGTAATTGCCTTTAGTTTAGTTTCTGCTATTCCAACCATAATTGTTTCGGTATTTTCTGTTTATTTTTTTAATCTTAGTGTTCAAGTATGGTTTGATAAGAAGATTTCTACGGTTCTTGATCAATCCGTAATAGTTGCCGAATCTTATATTGCCGAGCATAAATTACAGCTAAAAGAAACGGCTTTAGCTGTTGCTGAAGATTTAGGTGATATGTATTACGATTTAATTCATAATCCTGCTTTGTTTACTAAAACGCTTAATACCGAAGCAGAGATGCGTTCGCTTGATGAAGCAATAGTTTTAAACAAATCTACCAATACTATAGTAGCTAATAGTTATTTAAGTTTTTCTTTGTCGTTTGCAACTATCCCTGCACATTTAATTAAAAAAGCGGATTTAGGTGAACCGGTGGAAGTAAAATCCGATCCGACCAAAATAAGAATGCTTATTAAATTAAAAGAATATAATGATGTATATTTATTGGTCGGTAGATTAGTAGATAATAAAATTATCGATCATATAGATGCAACTAATGGAGCGGCTGCCGAGTATAATAGTCTTAAAAATGAAATAGATAATATACAAATCAAGTTCTCTATAATGTTTATCTTTATTGCCTTATTACTTCTTTTTGTAGCTATAAGTTTCGGGGTTATATTTACTGCTAAAATAGTAAACCCTATTAAAAAATTAGTTACTGCAACCGACAAAGTTAAAGACGGTGATTTAACGGTACAAGTGCCTGAAAGTGAAGTAGATAAAGACGAAATAGGAACGCTTTATGCGGCATTTAATAGAATGATTAAGCAGCTTTCCCGTCAGCAACGTGACTTAGTTATAGCACAAAGGGCTATGGTTTGGTCGGATGTTGCTAAGAAAGTAGCACATGAGATTAAAAACCCTCTCACTCCTATTTTACTTGCTTCTGAAAGGTTGCTTAAGAAATTTAGTCCTGAAATAAAAGGAAGAACGGAATTTGAAAATTATTTAAAAATGATTATCCGTC
>NZ_CM147703.1:0-20000 GCF_055791265.1 Rickettsia sp. 109562A South Dakota | reverse complement strand
TCGAGGAACTCACATGCTCACCTATTAAGTGGCTGTGCGTGCTCGTCTCTTGTTTTACATTCCAATTCTCCAAATCATTTGAGTACAGCATAATTCAGAAAGCTTGATACAAGCAAATTTTGTAGGATTTGCCTGTGCTTACGTATTTTTATACGCTGTGCAGGCTCACCTTTAGATTCATCAAATCTTCTGCTTTCTGAATTATGCTGTATATTACTCATTATTATAACTTTTTTGAAAAATCTTATTAATTTTCGCTAAAAAATCTCTCTAATTATCAATTAAAATAATTTTGTTAATAGTCCCATATACCTTGATACTTGCTTATCTCTTCGTTATCAACTTTCTTGGCAATACCAAATTTTAACTACAGAATCTAGTTCTTTTTACTTTACATATTCATCTTAGGGTTTTTTTTAATTATAAATCACTTTTTTATTTAATATCTATGATAAATATTAAATTATTATTAGAAAAACTTAAAGATCAAGAAGGCTGGGAAGAATTATTGCTGCATTGCTTGAGTCAGACATTAATGCCGTAGATAAAAAAGGAGGAAATAATGCTCTATATTTTGCAATTTTAGATAGTTCTGAAAATGATACTGAACTTATTACCTTTCTAATAAAAAATGGAATTAATATTAATCATCAAAATTCTTTAGGTAATACGGCTTGATTATACTCAGTTGCTTCAGGTTATTCATCAGTCATAAGAATTTTATTAGAAAACGGTGCGGATATAAATATTAAAAATAACGAAAATATAACTTCAGCAATTTTGCTTCAGAATGAAATGCGAGTAAAACAAGCTGATCTTAAAAAGCATTATGATAAAATTGCAGAATTGTTAAGTATAGCTAAAATAGTTGATCAAATAATAGATGAAAGTAAATTAGAAGAACAAACGCTTAGGTTATTGGATAATAATGAAGGGCAAAATCTCTTTATTAATAGACTTATTACTTTGATTAATAAAAATAGCCTTGATGTGAAAAAGATATATAAGAAGATAAATAATAAAATTACTAAAGAATTAGCAGAGGAATTAATAAAAAAATATGAAGTTTTTGAACAAAAACAAAAGTAGAACATATAGGAGAAAATAATGACAGCTATAGTTTGCTTTAAGTGATGAATTTTGTTAATCTCTACAAAAACATATTTGAGATTATATGATTACTACATATTTAAAGGAAAATAATTCTATAGTAAAAAGTGAAGAATATATTATTAATGAATCCACATTATGGATTGATTTATTCAATATAACCGATGAAGAAAAAGTAATAGTAAAAAATACATTAAATATAGAAATACCGACTTTAAAGGACATATCGCAAATTGAGATTTCCGAGAGGTTATATGTTGAAAACGAAGCATTATATCTCACTATTACTGAACTCGTTAATAAAGAGCAAGAATTTCCTGAAACACATTCTATAGTACTCATTCTACATAAGCATTATCTCATAACAGTTCGTTATGTTGAATTAATACCCTTTAATGATTGTATTAATAAATTTGCTAAGCAGCTTAATAACAAACATAATGCAGAAAATATTTTATTTATGTTACTTCGTAATATGGTAACAAGGTTGTCGAATATTGTGCAATCGATTAGTATAGATATAGATGATTATGGACGTTTAATACTTGATAATAATATAAATGATTTGCGTATAGATCAGACCAATGTATTAAAGAAAATAGGTCGCAAGGGCGATCTACTATCTAAAAGCCGTGAATGTTTATTTTCTTTAACTATGGCTATTCAATATATTTTAAAATCTCCACAAATAACTCACAATAAAGCATCTAAGGAGCTATTAGATACGTTACTCCGAGACGTAGATTCAATCATAAATTTTTCGCAGTTTATATCTAGCGAGATAGCAAGAAATCTAGACGCAGCACTCGGTATGATTGCAATTGAACAAAATAATATTATTAAAATTTTCTCGTTGGTTACTATATTCTTTCTACCACCCACTTTAATAGCCAGTATTTACGGCATGAATTTTGCCGTAATGCCTGAACTTAAATCACCGTATGGTTACCCTATAGCCTTATTTTTAATGCTATTATCTACAATTATTACCTATAAATATTTTAAGAAACGGAAGTGGTTGTAAGTTTTTATTGAGAATAGTCCGATAGAATTTTGCATAAAAATCAATGACTGTATTTTATGACATTGACACTACCTCAATTAATTATTATTTTACCAAAAGTTAAAATTTCTTAAATTTCAATTTAATAATAATTAGGATTTGAATATGAGCGAATTAGATTTTGAAGTAGAAAAGACGAGTTTTGTAGTAAGTGTTATTGATATTATTGAAGAGTATATAAAAGCAGAATTTTTATTTGACTATGAAAAGCAAAAAGAAAATTTTCAGTATATTTACAATAATTTAAAGTACCTTGAACTATCGATGCCTATTGAGAATGCTGAAGTTATGAAAGAGTTTTTCAGATTAAAATCAGAATTTAGGAAATATATTAAAGATAGAAATAAAAATATAGATAAGGAATTTTTGAAAGTAATATATATATATCTATATATAGAATCTTCTAAATTTATAAAAGAAAAAATTGTAGAAATAGATACAAAAATAGAGCGTATTAAAAATGGTCAACCTGAAAATGAAGAAGAAAAAGAGGCTTATAACTGGAGTAAGAGTAACGAATTAAAGCAAAAAGAAATAGAAAATGCTTATAAGAAAAAACAAGCTAAGGAAAGTATAGATAGTGATAAACAATTAAGTGCAAAAGTAAAAGTACAAGAATTAAAAGATAAATCATTAATAGACGGGAAAGAGGATCATTTATTAGTTAAAGATGGAATGTTAAGTGCAGAAGAAATGGAATCTATTATTTCAAACTATCCCTTGTTAGAGATATTAGCTAGTAGTTATTCTATGGAAAATAGTATAACTGAAGATAGAATTATTGAAGCTAGAATTATAGTAAGAAGATTATTTGAAATTGCCCGTAATTATTATGAAGATGATAAGCAAAAAGGCATAAATAAACTTGGAGCAATAAACTATACAAAAGCAACTTATCTTCTTAATGAAAATATTCAAAAATTACTTAAACAAAAGCAAATTAGTTTTAAAGATATTGATTACGTAGTTGGTAATGAGTTAGAGAAGTTATGTGAGTTAATAGCAGGAAATAGTACAATCCTTACTCTTAATAATGACCTACTACATAACAGTAATGATTTTTTTGATTTAGCAATATTAGGTAGGTTAGAAGAAACTCTCAAAAAATTAGCCGATAATTTTACGGTAAATGATGAGCGTATAAAATTCTATAGAACACTAACAGAAGAAAATGATAAAAAATTCTTTTTTGAAAATTGGAAGTTAATAAAATGGTTTTCTGATGCTACCTTAATTATAGAAGCAGGAAGGTCTTTGAATATATCGCTGGTCTACTAACTATAGGATCAGGAAGCACTTTAAATATCTCTGGCGAGGGCACGCTAACTCTAGGGTCAAACATTGTTTCAAAAGGTATAATAGAAAATATAAATTATAAAGGAATAACTTCTGAAATTCCTTTAAATAACACTATTGCACTCAATTTAAATTTTACGGGAGAAAATACAGATAGTAATTCAGATACAACAATATTGGGAAATACTGATACAGAGAGTAATTAAACAATATTGCAAGTTCTTTCTAAACTCTGTTTTTATCCTCAACTAAGGATAAGATTTTTTTTAACCTTATCCTTTCTCGCCGGTTACTTTATAGCCTTATTTTTAATGCTATTATCTATAAATATTTTAAGAAAAAGAAGTAATTATAAATTTTTGTTGATAATATATAGTTTTATATAATTTTTCTTTTTTAAAAACCTAGCAGTTATTAATAGAGATATCAACTTTTCCTTGACTCTTTTTAAAGATTACCATATTATGCGGTAATTTCCATATTTTATGGAAATTAAATTAATTGTATAAGGATATAAATATGCAAAAGATATTGCTTCAAGGTCCGAATGTAAGTATAAAAAATGAAAATCCTGATATCAAGGAAATAAAAACCTTAGCTGAATTACCTTCAGATACAGGTCATGAATATTTTATAAATGCACATGGATCAGAGTTTTTCTATAAACCTACTAATTTAGGTTTATGGGGAAAAATTAAATCATATTTTAAGACAGACTCTTCTTTCTTATCCCTAGATAACTTTTCTGCTGAAGATGAAAGTGAAACTAGCATTTTAGATATTACGCTGCTTAATAAAATACAAAATAGCATCCCTGCAGATCAATATAATATTGTTCATATATACTCTTGTCATTCAGGGACCGCTCAACATCATTTAAATTATATACAGGGCAATATTGTGTTATGCACTTATAATAAAGCCAGTGATGTAAATATTACACTATTAGCTCAAAATAATTACGATGCTAGAATAAAACATGACTCTTCACTGATCGGAATATATAAGAGATAATTTTCATTTATTAGCAGTATCAGATTTTAGTATAAGCTATAAATTAGACGATCAAATTTATAATTTTTCTTTAAGTGCTAATAAAATTAAAAACATGAAAAGCATCGAGGAGTTACCGGCTTTTCTACATAAAGAATATGAAGCTTTTGTAAAATTTGATAAAAATATTCATTCAAAATATCATGAATCATATCCTGAAATATTTAACTTAAATATAGAAATAGAGCCGAAAGAACTAACGCAAGCTGGGTTAATCAGAGTATTTAGTGAAGTTATAGCCTTAGAAACATCTAATTTCAATAAATCTTCTCTAAGCAAGATCGAGACTATGTTAAATCAGAAAGGATTAAATACTGACTTTAGTATAGATCAAGCTATAGCGAAAGGGAATTTTGAATTATTAATTTATTTACTTAATTATGATAATACTAATGTAAAGTGCAATACTCTTAATACAGCGATAGAAAAAGGCAATCTAGAAATTCTAGATATTGTACTTAAGCATCCTACTATAGAGGTAAATAGCTATAATATTTATACGGCAGAAGAGACGCATGATTTGGAAGTTATTGAATTAGTAAAAAAATATTATAATTCTACTATAAATACTATTACGTCTGAAGAAACTACTATAGATACAATACTTACTGTAGTAGAAGAAGTACCGGCATTAGGAGAGCTGTCAGAAGAATCGGTGTAAGTAATAAAAAATAAAACAAAGACTGGATTCTGCAACAATGCTTATAAGTGAGCTATATAATATTTTAAATATTTTTTAAGATTATTTTACTTAATTCATAATTCAAGTGTGAGCAGTTTATCTCTTCAAATCCTTTTCTTGGAATAATAATCATGGCAAGCTTTATAGCCTTAAGCTTAGAATCACTAACGATAATTCTAATTAGATGTCTTATACGCCTTTTAATTTTATTGCGAACTACGGCCTTTTTATTTAACTTTTTGCTAACTTTGATTCCTAAAAAGACGTTATATTTTGATTCAAGGAAGATCTTTGGAAGATTTTTTGCTATTACCAAAATAAAATACCTCTCATGGAACTTCTTTCCAAGCTTATTTATAAGCTCAAATTCTTTTTGATTTTTTAAAGAGGTAATAGACAATTTGATAAGTCAGATTATTTTAAGCAGATAATTTATGTCTACCTTTAGCACGGCGTCTTCTTAAGATTGTTCTTCCGGATGGAGTAGCCATTCTAGTTCTAAAACCATGTCTTCTTTTTCTAACTAAATTGCTAGGTTGAAATGTACGTTTCATAATATTTATACCGAACGAAAATAAAAATTAATTATTTATAATAAAATATATAGAGATTTTATCAATTATACATATAATTATTACTGGATTGCTTCGTCAAAACTTACAGTTTTTCCTCGCAATGACGTGACCTGAAATATGTGCTTTTGCTTTTTCTACGATACTTGCGAATCCGTCACTGTTATTTACGGCAAGTTCTGCAAGTACTTTACGATCTATATCAATTTCTGCTTTTTTAAGAGCTCCCATAAACTGAGAGTAAACAAGCCCATGCTCTCTTACTGCTGCATTTATTCTTTGAATCCATAAGCCTCTAAAATCACGTTTACGGTTTCTGCGATCTCTATAAGCATATCGGAGAGCCTTTTCTACTTTTCCAATAGCTACTCTAAAACAGCTATTAGCTCTACCTCTATAGCCTTTGGCTAATTTGAGAATTTTTTTATGTCGATTTTTGGAAATTTTTCCTGATTTTGCACGTGTCATTGCTTTAGCTCCTAATTAATTAATTAATTGGTACCGTACGGTAGAAAATATTTTTTAATATTATATCCGTCTTGATCGCAAAGGATTGTAGTCCCGCGAAGGTTACGAATTTGAGCTTTAGTGCGACGACGCATAAAATGTTTTTTCCCTGCTTGAGATGCGATAACCTTGCCGCTAGCAGTAAGTTTAAAACGTTTTTTTACGGCAGATTTTGTTTTTAATTTAGGCATAATATTCCTTATAAATTGGTATTTCTAGATTTGCCGGTAATATTTAGGCATACCAAAGCCACGTTACCGATGAAAACTAGATAATAGTTTTTTTTATTAGTGATTGCAAGATTTTTTTATAAAAATGTATTATAATGTATTTTAGTTCTTTTTAGCTGCAAATTATAGAAAAAATATCATACCGTGGCTTGTACCTGCGGTATCCAGAAAAAAATTAATAAAGACTGGATCCCGCGATCAAGTTAGCTAGGATGACAATTATTAATCAAAAGTACACAGAGCCTAATTAAAAGCAAATTTCAAAATGTTCGGACAAAATCCTAAAAGAAGTATATTAAACGATGACGGTACTAAGCTAGAGGTAAAGTCTATTTTTAAGACTATACAAGGTGAGGGAATTTTTGTAGGTAGTCCTGCTATATTTGTAAGGCTTGGGGGCTGTAATCTTGCTTGTAATTTTTGTGATACGGAGTTTGAAGATTTTGATTTAGTAGATATAACCGAGATTTTGAATAAAGTAGAAAGTTTGGCATTAAATTCTAAAAATGAAAAATCGATTAATTTAGTAGTAATAACCGGTGGTGAGCCGATGCGTCAACCTATAGAATTATTATGTCAGAAGTTACTAGACCGGGATTTTAAAGTCCAAATAGAGACTAACGGTACGTTATATCGCTCTTTGCCACATGAAGTGTCTATAATTTGTTCGCCGAAAGCACGTAAAACCGGTTATAGTAAAATAAGAGAAGATTTATTGCCTCAAATTAGTGCAGTGAAATTTATCGTTGCTAAAAATATTTTAGAATATAGTTTCATACCGGAAGTAGGGCAAACAGCTTATAATATACCGGTTTTTGTGCAACCTATGGATCAAAACGATCCAAATCTTAATGACGAAAATAATGAGTTAGCAGTAAAATTAGCACTAGAAAGCGGGGCGAGGTTATCTTTGCAAACTCACAAATTTTTAGGGATTGAGTAAAGTATATTGCAAATATGTCTTGAATTTTTTATTACTTACAACTATTATAATCTATTTTTAAGCTAGAGTATTTAGAGAAATGAGTGAAATATTAGAACTTGAAGCGAAATCCCGCACAGAATTCGGTACGGGAGCAGCAAGAGCGTTAAGAAGAGCAGGACGTGTTCCGGCTATTATTTACGGAGCGGGTAAAACACCTGTTAGTATTTCTTTAGAAGAAAAGGAAATAACTAAATATTATAGAAAGCCGGCTTTTAGCTCTCAGTTAATTAATTTAACAATTGATAAGAAACAATATAAAGTATTACCGAAAGCCGTGGAGTTACATCCTGTTACGGATATAGTACGCCATGTTGATTTTGTCTTTTTAGAAGAAAAAACCCAAAAAATGGAAGTACCTGTAGTATATGAAGGGAAAGAAAGAGCTTTAGGCGTTAAAAGAGGTGGATACTTTAATATAGTAAAAAGAAGAGTTACGCTGTTATGTGATGTTAATAATATCCCAAGAAACGTAACTATCGACGTTACTAATATGCCTATTGCTACTTCGCTAAAGTCTTCAAAAATAGAATTACCGAAAGGATGTAGTTTTGCTACAAAAAAAGAATTTGTCCTTGCAACTATTATAGGACGTAGAGGAGCAAAAACTGAAGCTGAAGGGGGAACAACAAGCCGCTGAAGCAGGGAAGTAGTTATACAGCTTTGGCTGTCTACTCGTGGTTTGACCACGGTATCCAGTAAAAATACTAAAAATTTTTAGACCCCGTGACTTGATCACGGGGTGACATCTGTTTCTGAATTCTATTTTCGCGGGAATGACATTGTTTTACACTTCTTCCAAATCAACATTTCTTCAAAAATTTTCCATTACATTTATTTTAGGTAAATTATTATGATTCTTGTTATTGGTCTTGGTAATCCAGGAAAAGAGTATCAATATACGAGGCATAATATCGGTTTTATTGCTATAGAGAAAATAGCAAACCAATATAATTTATCATTTAGTACAAAGAAAAAATTCAATTGCGAAATTGCTGAAAGTAGCATAGAAAAGCAAAAGCTAATTTTTATAAAACCTACTACTTACATGAATTTATCCGGTAAATCAGTGATATCGGTGAAAACATATTATAATATTCGCCCCGAAAAAATTTTTGTTATTCATGATGATATTGATTTAGACACAGGTAGAATAAAGTTTAAAACCGGTGGCGGTAACGGTGGGCATAACGGTTTAAAATCAATTGACGGGGTTATAGGCAATAACTATAACCGTATTAGAATTGGAGTCGGTAGACCTCAAAATAATCAGGATGTAGCAGATTACGTACTTAATAATTTCCCTAAATCGGAATATGAAATAGCAATTCAAGCTATAGATAAAATTACTAATAACTTTGATTTAATATTAGAAAATAAATTAGAAGAATTTAAGAATCAGATTGGATAATGTGTAATGTCATTCCGGCGAAGGCGTTGTTGTGTGGGTCAGTTTTTTGTTGTCATCCCGCGACTTGATCGCGGGATCCAGTAAAAATACTAAATTATTAGTATTCTAAGCTGTATTTTTGGATGCCGTGGTCAAGCCACGGCATGACACCGAGGGTGCTTTTATGATCCATGCAACAAAATTTTAATTAAAAGAAAGATTTATGAAGCAAGACTTTGAAATTGTTTATGCCGATGAAATGGATAAAACTCATAAATCTATAATTATTGAGGATTTAAATAAAGATGCTAG
This sequence comes from Rickettsia sp. 109562A South Dakota, assembly GCF_055791265.1. Lineage (NCBI taxonomy): Bacteria > Pseudomonadati > Pseudomonadota > Alphaproteobacteria > Rickettsiales > Rickettsiaceae > Rickettsia > Rickettsia sp. 109562A South Dakota. The sequence goes on along the minus strand of NZ_CM147703.1, from coordinate 10,803 downwards.
AGAAAAAAAGGGTGAGTAGGAGATATTGAATCTTTTTCATTTTCCTGTTTCGATCAGGATAAAAATTTTGTTGCAGGAATTAGTGGTATGAGTTCTTGGGGTGGATTTTATATTGATTCACTCTTTGTTAATGAAAATATAAGAAACCAAAATTATGGTACTGTACTAATTCAAAAGGCTGAGGATTTAGCACGTGAACGAGGCTGTAATTTTATTCATCTTGTTACTATGGATTTTCAAGCAAAACCGTTTTATGAGAAGCTAGGTTATAAAATTGAATTTGTTATGCACGATTACGATAAAGATTCTATAATGTATTATTTACGGAAAGATTTATGACACTAAAATTAGGAATTGTGGGGTTGCCGAATGTCGGTAAGTCAACGTTATTTAATGCTTTAACGGCAAGTCAGGCTGCGGATGTCGCTAATTACCCGTTTTGTACTATTGAGCCTAATAGTAGTAAAGTTTCAGTACCGGATGAGCGTTTGCATAAACTAGCAAGTTTAGCTGGAAGCGGAAAAATTATTCCGTCTTATATTGAGTTTGTTGATATTGCAGGGCTTGTTAAAGGAGCAAGTAAAGGGGAGGGACTAGGTAATAAGTTCTTATCTCATATCAGGGAAGTCGATGCAATACTGCACGTACTGCGTTGCTTTGAAGATGAAGATATAACGCATGTACATAATAAAGTCGATCCACTTCATGACCTAGAGATTATTGAAACGGAATTAATACTTGCCGATATAGAATCGGTCGAGAAGCGTTTAGCTACAAGTGAAAAACGCTTAAAGTCAGGCGATAAAACAATGGCGGAGCAGATAGAACTATTAAAAGAGGTTTATAAATTGTTGGCAGACGGTAAACCTGCAAGAGTGTTAAATGAAACTTTAGGAGTTGGTAATTTAAAGCAATTGCAGTTAATTACTTCTAAGCCCGTTTTATATGTATGTAACGTTCTTGAACAAGATGCCGCAGGCGGCAATGAATTTACAAAATTAGTAGCGGAAAGAGCAAAGAAAGAAAATGCTAAAAGCGTTGTAATTTCTTCAAAAATAGAAGCCGATATTGCTTTACTTGAAAGTATGGAAGAAAAAGAAGAGTTTTTAAAAGATATCGGCTTAGACGAAACAGGGCTTAGTAAAGTAATTAAAGAAGGATATAATTTATTAAACTTAAAGAGCTTTTTTACCATAGGTCCTAAAGAAGCCCATAGTTGGACTTTTAAAGACGGCACGCTTGCACCTGCCGCTGCCGGTATTATTCATACCGATTTTGAAAAAGGTTTTATTAGAGCAGAAGTTATCGGCTATGAAGATTACATAAGTCTTGGTAGTGAAGCAAAAGCCAAGGAAGTAGGAAAAATGCGTTTAGAGGGTAAAGAATATAAAATGCAAGATGGGGATATAGTACATTTTAGGTTTAACGTTTAAATAATAATCAACTATGAAAACAATTTTACCAAAACGGTCGCTTGAAGTTCAAGATAGGCTTGATTATATAGTGCAGCAAATTTTGACTGTTGCTAAGGATAAAATTGCCATGATTATCTTGTATGGCTCGTATGCTAAGGTGATTGGGTTAAAGATATGTATACGGAAGATCATATTACTTATAGTTATATAAGTGATTTTGACTTTTTAGTAGTATTAAAAAAAGGTAAATTTAAGGACATGCTACTTTAAGGGTAGAATCTAAGATAGAAAAAAGGTTAGAACAAACAGGCTTAAGAAAAGCCAAGGTTTTTTCGCTAGAACCTTGGATATCTATAATATGCGAATCTATAAGTGAGGTAAATGACAAGCTTGAAAAAGGGCGTTATTTTTATACCGATATTAAGAAGGAAGGTATTCTTTTATATGATAGCGGTGAATTTCAACGTGCGGAAGCTAAAGATTTACCTTGGGAGGAAGTAAGAGAGCTTGCGAAAGAAGATTATGGGCAGTGGTTTCGTAGAGGTAAAGGCTTTCTTGTTGGTACGCATACATACATAGAAATAAATGAGTATGCTATAGCGGCTTTTTTGCTCCATCAGGCCACCGAAAGTTTTTATAGTGCAATTTTATTAGTTTTCTCTCGTTACAAACCAAAACTACACGATATAAGAAAGCTAGGTGGATATTGTGCAAATTATAACACTGAACTACTGAAAGTATTTCCGCAATCGTCTCCTGAGCAAGAAGAATGCTTTAAATTACTTGAAGAGGCGTATGTTAAGGCAAGATATGATAAAAAATTATAAAATTAGTAAAGAGCAGTTACTTTACCTGATTGAGAGAGTAGAAAAATTAAAAATGATAACCGAGAAAATTTGTTTGGAGCGAATTAATCGATAAAACTCGATAAAACTCGATGAACCGAAATAAAAAAATCATTTATAAAAATTATTGCGAAAATTCCGGCATGGATGCTTCTATGCTTATTTATTTTATCCCCGACTACAGAAACAATTTACACTTCAGGATTGCCGAGTTTAACCAAATATTTCGGCATTGACGATGGTACACTCAAATTACCTCTACATTATATTTTTAGAATTTGCTCTTGGTATATTATCACTTGGGAGATTATCGGATATTTACGGCAGAAGACCTATAGTTTTATTAGGACTTTTTATTTATTTATATCTTCAATTATTAGCATTTTTGCAGTTAATATAGAAATGTTGATGATAGCTCGTTTTACTCAAGCTTTCGGTGTAAGTGTGGGGTCGGTTATCGGTCAGGCTATGGCTAGAGACTCCTATCAAGGTTCGGAATTATCATATGTTTATGCTAGCTTATCCCCGTGGCTTTTATTTATTCCTTCTTTAGGTTCATCTATAGGTGGCTATATTATAGAATATTCAAGCTGGCATTATGTTTTTGTATTTTTCAGTCTTACAATTATTATGATATTTGTGCCTATGATGATTCATATGCTAGGGCATAATTTACTTATTCCTATGACGCTTCGTTATGCACTGGAGGATTATGCTAAAGTAACAGGTACTGCCGGCTCAATATTCGGTGCAATATATTATGTACTAATTGCAGTTATAACCTATATAGTGTCTCAAATACATGCCGAAACAATAAGCAATTTTGCTTTATTATGCGTAGCTTTAAGTATTAGCTCTGCTGCTGCATTTTACTATATTTGGCGTTTATATAAGAAAAAAGCAATATAGAAAAGTTATATATAACTCTTAGTCAGACTATCTTATTGCACTCACACCTTTTTTATTACCTCTCGGCATAGGGGTAGGAGGCACTGGGGTAGTAGTATTAACCTGTGAATTTTTTGTCAAACTTTCTTGTATTCGAGTTGCATGCGTTACTACCTTATCACTCGATCTCTCTTCTTCTTTAGAAAAATTAACATAGCGATTGTTATTTTTTGTAACCTCAATCTTCATCTCTTCATACTTACTGCGAGTTAGAGGTAGTGTATAGATTTTACCGTCATGCTCTACATAACATAACGCATCTTTACTCTCACTTGTAAACTTTAGAGGTATAGGCGAGCTTATTTCTTTAAGTAAAGGTTTACCGTCAGATCCTTCTTCATAGTGAGCAGTAAAATATACAGCTTTACTAGCCGCTGGTTTATTGCCGTTCTCATCCAATGCAACAATAGATAAATCCATTGAACCTACAGCTTTATCAGGCTTTATAGGAAAATCAATAGTTCTATAAGAATTAACCGTGGCTTCAGTCCCATCTTGCTTAGTTACGGTAAAAGGCTGTATTTTATGGGTTATTTCAGTTAATGTACAAATTTCTTCACCGGTATCATTTCTAATAATATTTTCTTTAATATTCTCTGAACCCTCCCATTTTAATGGTTGTAACCGGTCTCTACATTTTTCATGAATCTTTTTATAGCCCGATATCTCGATCTTTTCTAAATCTGCTTTTGTTGTTTGCGTAGCTTATTCTATTAAAGCTTTATTAGCAGGATTTTCTAAAAATACTTGTAATTTTTTATCATTATCAAATTCATTAAGCCTATCCGGAAAATGTTCTGCTAAATATTGTTGCAATATGTCTCTTTGTTGTTTTAAAATCTCTGTTCTGACAAGCTCAATTATACTTTCTTTAACTTCCTCCTGCACCTTATTAGAAGAGAGAGGGACGAAACAAGCATCGTTTACTACTTCCGGTTCCTTTGGAGATAGAGAAAAGGAATTAGCTTGAGCTTTTTCATAAGCCTGCTTTATCAATTTTTCTGCATCTTTATAGTCTTTTTTAATAGGATTTTTGGGTAATTTAAAACTATCGGCTATTTGTTCTACAAATTTTAAGTGTTCTGTGGTCGGTGGGACTCCTTCTTCACATACCGACTGTATTTTTACTGTAGTTGCTTTGCCCAATAATCGTGAGGCAAAATTTGGTTTATTAAATTGAATTCTAACTTTGTTTCCGTTCTGATTAGAAGCTTCTAGTGTATCATCCTTAGAAAACTTTTCGGAAGTAACTTCATTTAGTAAACTTACGTCACTTAGTGCTTTATCTGTTAATGTCTTATCGACTATCTCATAACCAATTACGGCATCTGCTACCTGCAAAGACTTATTTTCTGATATTACGTCAAACGTTTTTTGATAAATTTCTTCTAAAGTTTGTTTCTTACCTTTAGGATTTTGGTATTTGTAATAATTATTACTAAAAGCTTCAACTAATTTAGTTATTTTTTCAACATCGTGCGGAAAATTAAAAGTCTTTAAATAATTATCTAGGTATCGTGTCAATAAAGGTTTCTTATCTAATTTGTCTTCTTGTTTACGCTCTTTATTTATTATTCTAGTAGATATTTCTAAGTTTACTTGAGTAAATAGTTTTAATACATCTGCATTATCAGCAAGGTAATTTCCAACAAAATCTAAATCTGTGTTTGTTGTTTCGCGTAAATTTTGAAAAAAATGAGCAACTCCTTTCGTGCCTTTGTATATATAGTTTGGAGCATCCATAGAAAATGCCGTACTCACTCTAATACTTTCTATAGTTTTTTTGAGGTTCTTTTTTAAAATCTTTTCTTAGTTGTTTTTATGGGCTTCTAGCTGATTATTTATTAATTCTTCATCTTTTATTGCACGTTTCTCTCTTTCAAGGCTGCTTTCTGAGTTCATATTTACTCATTCTTTATGCCAAAATCTCATGATTTGAGACCTCATCGTCTATCCCTTCAAGGTCAATTTCTTCCTTTAAGGCTTCCATACTACAGCTACTGAATACATCAAGGTTATTTTGCTCGGCTTGCCATTTTAAACTAGCTTGTTCAAAACTGACAATACATCCTTTAATTTCTTTTAATGTATAATTTTCTGCTTTCTGTAAAAAGTTATCTATATCGTTTTTTAATGTCGGATTCTGTTCACTAAATGCATTTAAAAATTTCGTAATACCGGTTAATAATTCTTCTTTTTCATATTCTGTATCTTCTTCAAAGCCTTCATCGTCAGACTCTAGAGCTTGAGCTATCGGTTTATTAATTGCCTCTTTATTGTTTTCTATATTCTCTTCTTCTTCAAAACCTTCATCTATCAAATCTACAGTTTGATTAGCCGCTTGTTCTTTATTTAAATTATCAAGTAAGTTATCACATAATTTTTGAATTAATTCGTTATTCTCCTGCACATATTTATGTCCTATTTCTTCTAATCTTTCAATATTTTTAGGACTTGCATCATCTAAGCTTTCAGTTTCTTTCGTAATAGGTAATCCTATTTCAAAAAACTCATCTTCTCCGGATAAATCATTTTTAACCTCAATAGTGGAAGAATTTTCCATATTGTTCATAAGCCTGCTTACTAATTTTCCTTTCACAAGCCAACCTATTACTCCGTCAAAGCCGATTTTAGGTATGGAACTCGTAGGTTCGATGTCATTACTGAAATTGAGTGCACAAACCATAGTATTGTCTAATATCTCTTTTTGCTCTTCACGTGTGAGGTTTTTCTCTTCGCGTATATGATTTTGCTCTTTATGTATATAACCTTTTTTAAGCAACTTTAAAACTTCGTTTGCCGGTCTGTTAGCATCGAGTCCCCCATCTGCATATGCATAAGGAGTGCCCGAAGCATAATTATATCCCTGTATGGCCGCTTTATCCATAATAGGTTTAAAATAAGTAGGTGCCGCTGTTGTTGCAAGTAATACATCTTTTACTCTAACATGAGGACTATAACCGTGAAAACTATCAAAAATTTCTAATTCTCCACCGTTAGTAGTCAAAGCATTTACCGGAATAACAAGGCGAGAAGTAGTATTATCCATTCTATTATCGCCTAAATATTTTTCTAATAATTCTTTTAAAGGTTTTTGACTATATTTGTGAGTAAATATTTGTTTAACCGAACCTAAAAAGCTATCAGGAAATATATCGTTTGCACTTGTTTTAAATATCTCCAATGCCTCTCTAGCACTATATTTTGCTTCTTTTGAACCTGGTTCTTTTGGAATTGTTAATAAGGCAGCTATAAGACCGCCGACACTAGTACCGGAAATAATAGGAAATAGCTCAGAAATAGATTTTCCTGTTTTTTCCTCGATTGCTATAAGCACCATTAACTCGGATATACCTTTAATTCCACCGCCGGAAAGTGCAAGTACTCTATTAGTTTTTACATTAGCAATTTTTTCTGCCATCACAATACCGTAAAGATTTAGATTGTGCGGCAATATATAATAAAAGTTAATTATTGTCAATAAAACCATCTAGAAATCTTAATTAAGATTTAACTTGTGAAATAAAATTGTAATTATTAGTAAAAGACACTTGATTAATATTTTAGTATATAGCTAATATTATAACTATAATGGTATGAGATATGTTAGTTGTTAATCCCAGTAATATAGATCCTAAGTTATTAGCTCGAGAAATAAATACGATGATGCCCTTAGTAAAGAAAGATTTAGCTGAGGTTAAAGATACGATAACTTATGGAAAAGAACAATTACTTAAATTTGTTAAAGATAAGGAGATTATGAAAGCCTTAGCATTTATAGATTGCTTCGAGGGGAATACTGGAGAAACTTTAAATATTAAAGAATTAAGTACTATAAATAATTTATCATATAGAGATGACTTCAGTACTCTTACGGAAACACTAGATACTTTAACTCCCCTCATAGGAATATTTTTTCCTGAATAATTTAAAATTAATCCTACTAAATAAATAAAATACGAGACCTTGGATAGCTCTTCTGATGAAGAGTTAAAAGAAAATTATACTTTACCTCAACACCTTAATTTTTTATTAAACAATATACTAGACGTTAATTATATATATAACTCTGAAGATTTTAAACTTAAACTAGGTTTAATATTACATAATTTAGCTGATAGATTTTTTAAATATTCTACTATTAGAGATACTTATAAAAAAATTAAATCTGAAATATTTATCTTAGATGATGATTATTACAAAAAAAATTTCAGTATCATAAAAAACGTTTTTAATAAGCATTTTGATAGATTATTTAAAGATGATAACAAAGAAAATATAAATGATACTGATTATAGAAAGCTATTGCATTTTGTATTTAATCCAAATTGGTCTATTCCTAAGATATTTACTTTTAAAAAAAATGTTACTGCTAATCATGTCCAGAAATTATTATTAAAAGAATTACAAAACAGTAATATCAACTTAAAAAGCATAAGTAAGAACCCATTAAATTTTACCATAAATAATTCTCAAGAATTTTTAGCATTTACTAAAATAATTAGCAGGAATAATATAAATCAACTAAAGCACCGGATTTTAGAAGAAACAACCAATGATTTATCTACTATTTGTAAGATCTCAAATACTAAAGAAGAGACATTTACGACTAATCATATAGTACATTATAAAACCGGTAATGTACAAACAGATATACATAGTTTTGGAACATATGACAAAATCTTATCTGAATTTAATAACCAAGTACCGAAATATATAAGCATGCTATTATAAAACGTATATTTGAAGTTATACATGCTGAAGAATCTACACAAAATATAGAAGAGGTACCGCGAAAACTGAATCACTTTGCAGAAAAGTTAACACATTTATTATTTATAGTTGAAATACATAGAAATAATGCGACCTTATTTACGGCTCCTATGTTTTTAGAACTTATTAGCAAAGATGGAATATTTTTATCAGATAAGGAGCTTTTTCCTATGTCTGCAGAGCATGCCGTTGCTCAAATAAGAGGCATAATTAAAAACTATAAATATGTGTTACCAAATTCTTATTCTCTAGATTATGATACTACAAATGTACAAAACGGTAATTTATTGATAATATAAAAATTAATGACATCAAACATTTTTTAGAACAAGCTAACAAATTAGAAGATTGTCCTACAAATTTACTAAATTCATTAGATCAAAATTTAACTGCTTTAATGTTTAAAGTAAATAATAAACGCAATTTAAAGCTTATAAAAACTCAGTTTCTTGAAAATGATTTTTCTCAAGAGTTAAAGGATTTAGTTGAAATAATCTACTTGGAATTTACTGAAAGCTTAAAAAGGATTGAAGGATTTTCAGCTCAAAAACAAGCAGTTCTCAAGAAAGAGATAAAAAAAATCCTACCCGAAATTCTACAAATTTTATGTGCTAAAATAAAAGAATGGTATGACATTGATGTCCCTGAATATACCAAGGATGTATCTTACCGCAAAATTTAACCAAACTACTTCTCCTACCTCGTCTAGAAAGAGATTAAAACTTTCCCTTTCTAAAAAAAGAGATATATATAATGAAAATGATGATGATAGTAATCAAACTTTGGAAACAACTGATATAGACGATAGTATAAAAGAATATTTTAACTAATGGGAGAAGATACTAATATTATATACGATTAAAAACAGTATTAATATTATGGTCTTTTTGAGGTCCTAGAACTTGGTAGCTAAGAGTAAAAGAATCAGGATTTAAAAATATATAGGTAGCATCATATTGATCTTTGTCGCATAAATGGCTACCTATAGCTTTTGCATTATCTATAAAATCTAAACGATAAAATACGCTATTTTCAGGAGCAATAAAATATTTTGTAATATTACTATTCTTAAAAACATATCTATATTCTTTATTAGCGGGGATTTGATGATCGTAGTCGTTATAATGAATTTTCAACTCCTCTTTATATATTAATTCATTTAAACTTTCAGGTAGAAAATACGCTACCCCATCACCGTAACCATGATTATCTATAATTCTTTTAATCCGGTATTTTCCGGATAATCTTGAAAAGAGTTCTTTTGCTAAATAGTTTTTTGAAGGCATTTGGTATAACCTATGTCATTCCCGCGGAAGCGGGAATCCAGTAAAACATATATAATTTTTGTATCAATATTAAGGTTATTTTCTCTGGATTCCTGCTTTCGCAGGAATGACATTAATACGTCGCTGAATGACAACTAGATTTTATTAATTCTGTAATATTTTCATCAGTAAATTAATCTCTTCACGAAGTTCTATATCATTTTCCAGTAATTCTTCTACTTTTTTAATAGCATGCATAACCGTCGTATGGTCTTTTTTACCGAATTTTTTACCGATATCAGCAAGGCTTTTCGGCGTTAATGCTTTACTAAGATACATAGCTATTTGACGCGGTCTTGCAACTTCTCGTAATCTCCGCGACGAAGACATATCGGATAATTTAATATTATAACGACTAGCTACTTTTTTCTGAATATCTTCAACGGTAATTATTCTTTCATTAGAACGTAATAAATCTCTTAAAATATTTTGTGTATTTTCGAGTGTAATTTCTTTTAAAGTAAAATTAGAATGAGCAATCACCTTATTTAAAGCCCCTTCAAGTTCTCTAACGTTTGAAACGATTTTAGATGCTAAAAAATCAATTACGTTTTTTGGTATTTTAACATTCATTAGCTCAATCTTAGATTCTAGAATACCTAAACGCAGCTCATAAGTGGTACTATGAACGTCGGCAACTAAGCCCCATCCAAGGCGGGATTTTATCCGATCTTCAATATTATCTAAATCTGAAGGCGACCTATCACAAGAAATAACCATTTGACGGTTATTATCAATCAGCGTATTAAAAGTATGGAAAAACTCTTCTTGAGTACTATCTTTGCCGCAAATAAATTGAATATCATCAATCATTAACACATCAACCGAACGAAATTTCTCTTTAAACGAGATTACTTCTTTGTTACGCAGAGCTTTAACAAACTGATACATAAATTTCTCTGCCGACATATATATCACTTTGCGGTTTGGGTTATTCTGCTTTATATACCAACCGATTGCATGCATTAAATGCGTTTTGCCAAGCCCTACGCCGCCATATAGAAAAAGCGGATTAGATTCAGAAACGGCACCCGTTGATTCTGCGACCGCTCTTGCAGCAGCATAAGCTAGCTCATTTGGTGCTCCAACCACAAAATTATCGAAAGTAAAACGTACGTCAAGAGTTGAAAAGATATTTTTCGAATTAAGCTCACTGCTGCCGATATCGGCAAAAGTCTTAGTAGGTAATTCTATAACTGTTTGGGTTGTTCCAGGTAACTCTTTAGTAATTATTTCAACCGACTTAATGGTATTGTTATAATGTTGAAATAGTTGCAATATGACCATAGAGTACTTGGATTTTATCCAATCTCTAACAAAGTTAGTAGGGGCACAAAGAATAACGGTATTTAATGAAGATTCTATAAAATTGACTTTACTAAACCAGCTATTATATAGGGTTTCACCGTAATGATTGTAAAGATCTTGAGCTACATGACTCCAGATATTTACATAATTATCCCCTTGATCCGTTAAAATTATTTGATTAGTACTCAC